>NZ_FNFU01000021.1 GCF_900101115.1 Cryobacterium psychrotolerans | reverse complement strand
AGGTCGTGGACCAGGGCCCGGCTGCTCTCCAGCAGGCCCGAGGCCGTCGACTCCGGGATCCGCAGCGCGCAGGCCAGCTCGGCCACCAGGGACCGGCGGGTCAACGCCGGACTGAACGCACTGCCGTCGAGCTCCCGCTCGCTGCAGACCCGGGCCGCGTCTATCGCGACCACCCGGGCCGCGGCCTGCACCGCCATCGCCCGGTCGATGGCGGTGACCGCATCGATGAGCGCGCCGAGTTCCTCCAGGTGGACCGCGGCCGCTGTCAGCGGCTGACCCTGGTCGGGGGCGACACCCGGGTCAACGCCCGGGTTAGGGCCGGCCGGGAGTGCCCGACCGGGTGGTCCTGTGATGGTTTCCATACGCCAACGGTACGGCGAACCACCGACATTCCTCCGGCCCGAAACCAACCCTGACCGGCCCTTGTGCATAACTTCCGGCCCGCCCGACCTGTGGAAGACAGGCGCAGGCACGGCGCCACTCGCGCACCCCCGCACGCAGCGAGAGTCGCCGTTCCTGCCGACAATCGCCGTTGCAACGGCGACCCTGGGTAGAAATGGCGACTCTCGGCGGAAACGCCCCGTAAACGCAAAGATCCCGTCAAGGGACCGGACTAATCCGGATCCTTGACGGGGATTCTCGCGGTGTTCGGGTCCACCACCAGTTCCAACAGTGTGGCCGAGATTGATTCGAGGCGGCAGGGGGTAGAAATCTGCCACGGGGACGGCTATTAATGCGGCCCCGCTCACGCGACAGGGCGGCGAGCCGGTTCGATCTGCTGGTATCGAACCGCCCCACCGCCCCTGGCGTGGTGCGCGCGGCTACCGGCCGCGCGGGAATTTCCTAGACCCGGTCGAGGGCGTAGCCCTCCTCGCCGTGCACGATGGTGTCGATTCCGGCGAGTTCGTCTTCGCTCTTGATCCGGAAGCCGATGGTCTTCTCGATCGCCCGGCCGAGGAGGTAGGCCACGATGAACGAGTACACGAGCACCGAGAACGCGGCGATCGCCTGCACGACCAGCTGGCCGAAGTCGCCGCCCGTGAAGAGGCCGGTGTCGGTGGCGAAGAGGCCCAGGTACAGGGTGCCGATCACGCCGCCGACGAGGTGGATGCCGACCACGTCGAGAGAGTCGTCGAAGCCGAGCTTGAACTTCAGTTCGATCGCCAGGGCACACACGGCACCGGCAACGGCACCGAGCAGGAGCGCCCAGCCGGGCTCCAGGTTCGCGCAGGCCGGGGTGATCGCGACCAGGCCGGCAACGGCTCCGGAGGCGGCTCCGACCGAGGTGGCCTTGCCGTCCTTGAACTTCTCGACGATCATCCAGCCGAGGATCGCGGCCGCCGTCGCACCGAAGGTGTTGATGACGATGATGCCGACGTTCTCGAGGCCGTTCAGCCATTCCGCGCCGGCGTTGAAGCCGAACCAGCCGAACCACAGCACGGCCGCGCCGATCAGCACGAGCGGAACATTGTGCGGCTTGGTGATGCCCTTCTGGAAGCCGACGCGCTTGCCGAGGACCAGGGCGAGGGCGAGGGCCGCCGCGCCGGCGTTGATGTGCACCGCGGTACCGCCGGCGTAGTCGATGACGCCCGGGAGGCCGAGGGTTTCACCGAGGCTCATGATCCAGCCGCCGCCCCAGACCCACGCCGCGACGGGGAAGTAGACCAGTGTGGCCCAGATCCCGGCGAAGATCATCCAGGAGCCGAACTTGGCCCGGTCGGCGACGGCCCCGGAGATCAGGGCGACGGTGATGATGGCGAAGGTCGCGCCGTAGGTCGCGCCGAGGAGGTCGGTGTTGCCGGTCTCCCCGGATGCCAGCGCTGACAGGCCGAAGTCCGAGAAGGGGTTACCCGCGAACTGCAGCGGGCTGTCGACGGCGCTCATGTTGAAGCCGTAGAGGATCCACAGGACGCTGATCAGCCCCAGTGCCCCGAAGCTCATCATCATCATGCTGACGACGCTTTTCGCCTTCACCAGTCCGCCGTAGAAGAACGCGACTCCCGGAGTCATGAACAGCACCAGCGCGGTTGCTGTGATCCCCCATGCAATGCTTCCCGTGTCCATAGATTGTCCTCACACCTCTCGAATGTTTGCAGGGTGTACCGCGAGGTCCAAAAATGAACGCAGGTAGTCGACGGTCAGGTCTCGGGTACGGCATCATTCTGCGGCGCGGAGATTTCGCCGGGCCTACCGCAATGTTTCGTGCCGGTTACACGCGAGGCCCGTGGGTAAATAGCGTGTTTCGCCGGATCATTCGGCGTGCGGGGGAAGTTCCCCCGTCGTCAGCGCCACCATGCGCGATTGGGCGCGCAGGTACTTCTTCCGATATCCGCCGGCCATCATCTCGGCATCGAAGACCTCGCCGAGCGGCAGGCCGCTGGCGATGATCGGAATCTCGGCGTCGTAGACGCGGTCGATGAAGGCCACCAGGCGCAGGGCATCCGTCTGGTCGGTCAGCAGGAACACGTCGGTCAGGGCGATGACGTCGATCGCGCTGATCATTTTTATGTACTTCGACGGATGCACCGTGCCGAGGTGCCGGATCAGCGCGCCGAAGCCGTCCTCGGCCACCCGCGACCCGCGCCCCAGCAGCGTTCCGACCATGTGGCGGAGCGACTCGTCCGGAACCGCCACGGCGTTGCCGGCGGCGTCGCGGCGGCGGTAGTCGAGACCGTCGATCCTGACCGTCTCGAAGTTGGCGGACATCGCCTGAATTTCGCGGAGGAAGTCCACCGCGGCGAATCTGCCCTCGCCCAGGGAGTTCGGTGGTGTGTTGGAGGTGGCCGCCACCCGGGTGCCGGAGGCCACGAGCTCACCGAGCAGCCGGGTCATCACCATCGTGTCGCCCGGGTCGTCGAGTTCGAACTCGTCGATGCAGATCAGTTTCGCGCCCCGCAGCTGCTTGACCGTGTTGGCGTAGCCGAGCGCCCCGACGAGGGCGGTGTACTCGATGAACGTGCCGAAGTACTTCGGCCCGGGCGCCGTGTGCCAGAGCGCGGCGAGCAGGTGGGTCTTGCCGACCCCGAAGCCGCCGTCCAGGTAGATCCCCGGCAGGTCATCCTTCGGCTTCCGGGTGCGGGAGAAGAATCCGCTGGGCCGCTGGGACCGCCAGGCCGCGGCGAACGAGTTGAGCCGTTCGACCGCCTCCAGCTGTGACGGGAAGTTCAGGTCCGGCCGGTAGGACTCGAACGAGGCGTGTTCGAACTGCGGCGGGGGAACCAGCTCGGCGACGATTTCGGCACCGGTGATGCTCGGGGAGCGGTCGACGAGCCGGAGGGCCTGGCGGTGGGCCTCTGGGGCCATGGGGGAACACCCGTTTCTGTATGTAGGGATGACCGCGGTGCGGCCGGCGCCCACACCGCGTAGATTTAACGTGTGGGCAGGTGACAAGCCTAATCCGCACTCAATCCATATCTCGCGCCGCGTCAGTCGCCCTCCCGGAGGTCCCCCATGTCCGTTGAACTCGATCCGTCCCCGAAGTTCACCGCGTACGCGCACCCGGAGCGCCTCGTCTCCGCCAACTGGCTGCAGGAGCACCTGGGCACCCCCGGTCTCGTCGTCGTCGAATCCGATGAAGACGTGCTGCTCTACGAAGTCGGCCACATCCCCGGCTCGGTCAAGATCGACTGGCACACCGACCTCAACGACCCGGTGGAACGCGACTTCATCGGCAGCCGCGAGTTCGCGGCCATGATGAGCTCCAAGGGCATCTCCCGCGACTCCACCGTCGTCATCTACGGCGACAAGAACAACTGGTGGGCGGCCTACGCCCTGTGGGTGTTCACCCTCTTCGGCCACGAGGACGTGCGCCTGCTGGACGGCGGTCGGGACAAGTGGGTCGCCGAGGACCGCGACATGACCACCGACAAGACCGTGCTGACGAGCACGGCGGACTACCCGGTCGTCCCGCGCGAAGACGCCCCGATCCGGGCGTTCAGGGACGACGTGCTCGCTCACTTCGGAAACCCGTTGATCGACGTGCGCTCCCCGGAGGAGTACACCGGCGAACGCACCCACATGCCCGCGTACCCGGAGGAGGGCGCGCTCCGCGGCGGGCACATCCCTTCCGCCGTCTCTGTGCCGTGGGCCCGCGCCGCCGCCGACGACGCCACCTTCCGCACCCGCGAGGAACTGGATGCCATCTACCGCGGCGAGGCCGGCCTTGCCGAGGGCGACAACGTCATCGCCTACTGCCGCATCGGCGAGCGGTCCAGCCACACCTGGTTCGTCCTCACCCACTTGCTCGGCTTCCAGGGGGTGCGCAACTACGACGGCTCCTGGACCGAGTGGGGCAACGCCATCCGGGTTCCGATCGTGCTGGGCACCGAGCCGGGCGACGCGCCGAAGCCCCGCCGATGACATCCGTGGAACTGCCGGAGCAGCTGGCCGAGATCAGGAACGAGTTCCTCGAACTCGAAGAGAAGGACCGATTGCTGCTCCTGCTCGAGTTCGCCAACGAGCTGCCGGCGCTGCCCGCGCGCTTCGAGGACCACCCGGACCTGCTCGAACGGGTGGTCGAGTGCCAGTCGCCGGTGTACATCTTCGTCGAGGTGGATGAGGCCGGTGCGGTACACCTGCACGCCACCGCGCCGCGCGAATCCCCGACGACCCGCGGTTTCGTGTCGATCATCGCCCAGGGCGTCGAGGGGCTCACCGTCGAGCAGGCGCTGGCCGTGCCCGACGACTACCCGAGCTCCCTCGGGATCACCCGAGCCGTCTCCCCCCTGCGGATGCGCGGGATGACGGCCATGCTCGCCCGCACGAAGCGCCAGCTGCGGGCACTGGCGGCTGCGTGAACCTCACCCGCATCTTCCCGACCGAGCCGGGTGCCCCCACGCCGACGCTCGACGGGATGGATGCGGCCGGCCGCGACTGGCTCCTGGCCCACTACCGCCGCGGCGACGGTCCGTTCCTCCGCGTCAACATGATCGCCAGCCTCAACGGCAGCGCCACCGGCGACGACGGCACCTCCAACACGCTGACCAGCCGGCTCGATCGGCGCATCCTCGGCGTCATCCGGGAACTGTCCGATGTTGTGCTCGTCGGGGCGGGCAGCGTGCGCGCCGAAGGCTACGTCGTGCCCGCGAAGGCGGCCCTGGCCGTCGTCACCTCCAGCGGCGACCTCAGCGGGCACCGACTCCACGCCAGGCCGGCGGATGCCGCGGGGCATCCGGTGCTCATCTTGTGCGCCCGAAGCAACCTCGACCGTGCCCGGGCGAGCGTGGGGACCGCCCGCGCCACGATCGTGCCCCTCGACGACGAGGGCGGGGACATCACGGTGGCGGCGATCGTTCGCGCCCTGGCCGACCGGGGCCTTGACCGCATCGTCTGCGAGGGCGGCCCGGTGCTGGCCGGGCAGCTCTTCGCGGCGGACCTCGTCGACGAGTTCTGCCTGTCGACGAGCCCGCAGGTGACGCTCGGCGGCCGGCCGCTACTCGACTCCCCGCCACTCGACTCCCCGCTGCTCGACTCCCCCGCAGCCGGGTCTACTCGGTTCGGTCTTCGCCAGCTGCTGGTGGATGATGCGGGGGCGACGTATGCCCGCTGGGAACGAGCGCGTCCAGCCAGCGCGTGATCGCCCGGTTCCAGCCCACCGGGTCGTAGTTGCACAGCTTGGTGTGCCGGGCGATGGTGAACGGCACGAAGGTCACGAGATCGGGCCGGCGCAGGGCCAGCGCCCGGGAGCCGGTCGACGGCACGTAGCCGTCGTCGTCGCTGTGCATGAGCAGGATCGGCAGGGACAGGTCGTCGGCCCTGGCCACGACATCCAGCCGCCGGAAGTCGATCGGCGTCGCCTGACCGGTCAGCAGGCCGCCCCAGCGTTGCCCCATCACCCTCATCGCCCCGGCCATGATCGGCGAGGGGAACCCGAGCGCCTCACCGTGGAAGCTCACGACATCGGCCCAATCGACGACGGGCGAATCGAGCACGATCCCGGCCAGGATGTCCTTGTGCTCGGTGCGGCTCGCCGCGTGCAGGGCGATGGCGCCGCCCATCGACCAGCCCATCAGCACGACGCTGGTCGCGCCATGGCTCCGGGCGAACCCGATGGCCTCCTCCACGTCCAGCCATTCGGTGTCGCCCAGCCCGTAGCGGCCGTCCAGGCTGGCCGGCGCCTCCCGGTCGTTGCGGTACGACACGAGCAGCGAGGTATACCCGGCCTCCCGGAAGGCCGGAACGGCGCGCAGGGTCTCCGGGCGCTGCACCCCGCGGCCGTGCACCTGGATCGCCCACCGGCCGTCCGGCTCCGCCGCGGGGATAAGCCAGGCCGGCGCGTCGCCGAGCCCGGTTTGAATGACGACGTCCTCGAAGGGGAAGCCGAGTTCTGCCGGGCCGAGGTAGTGGTAACCGGCCAGGCGGCCGAGCCGCGCACTCGCCAGGTCCCCGAAGTCGACGGCGGTCAGCCGCCGGGTGACGCCCGCGGCGTCGCTGCGGATGATCTCACCCAGCCGGGCGTGCCCGGTTTCGTCCGTGAACCAGAGACTGTACTCGCCCGGCAACACGGTATCCGGGGTGGTCTGCAGGGTGATCGTGCCGGCGGCGAGATCGACGGCATGGATGCGAGTGTCCTGCTCACGTTTGGTCGGCGGAGTGACGATGCGGCGGGCCATCACGGCCGACAGCACACTGACGGTAGCGGCCAGCAGGGCGGCCGTCCCGACCACGGCGGCGGCGGTGACGAGCAGGGCCGTGCCCGGCCCGCGTTCTCGTGAGCTTGTGCTGGTCACGTACACCTCCGAACCGGTCGGCGTGCCTCGCAGACAGCGCCCGAAAAAAACTCTAGTCTGCAAACGTGCCCGAATCAGAGGACAGGCAAACGCTTCCGCCGGAATTTGCCGCAGCGCTCGACGCGATTCGGCGCGCTCACCGACGGCCGGAACTCATCGTCACCGAAATCCCCGCGCCGGGCAGCCTCGCTCCGCACGCCGTGGCTCTGGCCGCCGATGTGCGCCCCGTCCGACACGGCAGCGACTCCGACCTCGGCACCGGCCGGTTCATCCTGCTCTACGACCCCGAAGAGCCCGATGCCTGGGGCGGACGCTTCCGCGTCGTCTGTTTCGCACAGGCTCCGCTGGAGACCGACATCGGGCTCGATCCCTTCCTGGCTGAGGTCGCCTGGGCCTGGCTCGTTGACGCACTCGACTCCCACGGGGCGCAGTACACCGCGGCATCCGGCACCGCCACGAAGATCATCTCCTCCGGCTTCGGCGAACTCGCCAGCCAGGGCGACGGCGCCCAGATCGAGCTCAGAGCCTCGTGGACCCCCCTGGACCAAAATCTCACCGCCCACGTCGAAGGCTGGGGTGAGCTTCTCTGCATGCTCGCCGGCCTTCCCCCTGCCGGCGGCGAAGGAGTCAGCACGTTGTCCGCGCGCCGAGCCAAACGTGGCTGAGCACGGTGTCGTCGAGACGCGAGACGCTTACTTCGAAGCGATAGAGACCCTGGCCGGTGGCACCGGGCCGATCGGTATCGACGCAGAACGCGCATCCGGTTTCACCTACTCCCAGCGCGCCTACCTGATCCAGATCTACCGGCGTGATGCCGGCACGTTCCTGTTCGACCCGCCCGCCATCGGTGACTTCAGTGAACTCAACGAGTCGCTGCGGGACGCTGAGTGGATCCTGCACGCCGCCAGCCAGGACCTCGCGTGCCTCCGCGAGGTGGGCCTGGACCCGGTCAACATGTTCGACACGGAGCTGGCCGCCCGGCTCCTGGGCCTCCCGCGCGTCGGCCTCGGCACGGTGGTCGAAGAGCTGCTCGGAATCCACCTCGCCAAGGAGCACTCGGCGGCCAACTGGTCGACCCGGCCGCTCCCCGAGGCCTGGCTCGTCTATGCGGCGCTCGACGTCGAACTGCTGCCTGACCTGCGCGACCGGATGGTCGAGATGCTGGTCGAGTCCGAGAAGACCCAGATTGCGGCCGAGGAGTTCGCCGCCGTGCTCGCGCGAGAGACGAAGGCCCCCCGGGTGGACCCGTGGCGCCGACTGTCCGGGGTGCATTCCATCCGCGGCCAGCGGAACCTGGCGGTCGCCCGCGAGCTCTGGATCGCCCGGGATGCCCTGGCCCAGCACCTGGACGTCTCCCCCGGCCGGCTGGTGCCCGACGCGTCCCTGGTCGCCGCGGCCAGGGTGATGCCCGAGAGCCGGCAGGCCCTGGCCGATTTGCGCGAATTCAGCGGCCGAGCCAGCCGCAGCGAACTTGACCGCTGGTGGGCCGCCATCCAGGCCGGTATGTCCAGCCCCGACCTGCCGGCGCTCAAGGCGAGCAGCGATACGCTGCCGCCGCCCCGGGCCTGGGCCGAGCGCAATCCGGAGGCCGACGTGCGCTTCAAGGCGGCGCGCGCCGCCCTGGCGAGCGTGTCGGACGAGCTGGCCATCCCATTGGAAAACCTGCTTACCCCCGATTTCCTGCGCCGGGTCGCCTGGTCGCCGCCCGAGTCGGTGAGCGCGGATTCGATCGGATCCGCCCTCGCGGACCTCGGTGCGCGGGCGTGGCAGGTTGCCGCAACCGCACAACTGATTGCCGATGCCTTTGTCGAGGTCCACCAAAGCATCTGCCTGCCTTCGGAGTCGGACTCGTAGGAAGAGTCAAAGGATTCCGTCGGCAAATTGGCGCCCCCATAGGATCGAATCAGACCTGAGCTGATTGATGGAGGCATTGTGGCCGAGAGAGCAGAAGTCGTCTTTGTGGACGGGGTTCGTACCCCGTTCGGACGCGCCGGCGAAAAGGGCATGTACTGGAACACCCGAGCCGATGACCTGGTGGTGAAGGCCATGATCGGCCTGCTGGAGCGGAATCCCTCCGTTCCCGGCGAGCGGATCGACGATGTCGCCATCGCCGCCACGACGCAGACGGGCGACCAGGGCCTCACCCTCGGGCGCACCGCGGCGCTCCTGGCCGGGCTGCCCAAATCCGTCCCCGGATTCGCCATCGACCGGATGTGCGCCGGGGCGATGACCGCCGTGACCACGATGGGCTCGGCGATCGGCTACGGGGCCTACGACCTCGCCATCGCCGGCGGCGTGGAGCACATGGGACGACACCCGATGGGCGCCAACGCCGACCCGAACCCGCGGTTCCTGTCCGAGCGGCTGGTGAGCGAGGACGCACTCGTCATGGGCGCGACGGCCGAACGCATCCACGACCGGTTCCCCTCGTACACGAAGGAGCGCTCGGACCGTTTCGCGCTGCGCAGCCAGCAGAAGGTGGCCGCCGCGTATGCCGCCGGCAAGATCCAGCCCGACCTGATCCCCGTCGCCACCCGCAGCGAGGCCGGCTGGGGCCTGGCCACGCAGGACGAGGCGCCCCGGCCGGAGACGACGATGGAGGGCCTCGCCGCCCTCCGGACGCCGTTCCGCCCGCACGGCCGCATCACCGCCGGAAACGCCTCCGGGCTCAATGACGGCGCGGCCGTCAGCCTGCTCGCCAGCGGGCACGCCGCCAAGGAACTTGGCCTCACCGTCAAAATGAAGATGGTCAGCTTCGCGTTCGCGGGCGTCGAGCCCGAGGTGATGGGCCTCGGCCCGGTGCCCTCGACCGAGAAGGCGCTGCGCAAGGCGGGCCTCGCGATCACCGACATCGGACTCTTCGAGCTGAACGAGGCATTCGCCGTGCAGGTCATCTCGTTCCTCGACCACTTCGGCATCGACGACGACGATCCCCGGGTCAACGAGTACGGGGGCGCGATCGCCATCGGGCATCCGCTCGCCTCGTCGGGCGTTCGCCTGATGAACCAGCTCGCGCACCAGTTCGAAGCCCACCCCGAGGTGCGCTACGGCCTGACCGCCATGTGCATCGGCCTGGGCATGGGCGGCACCATCATTTGGGAGAACCCGCACTTCAACCGGAAGGCAAAAAAGCGATGACCGACTACTCCGCAATCGACTTCACCCCGCTGCTTGCCCTCTCCGAAGACGAGGTGGTCACGCACAGTTTCGTTCGCGACATTCCCCTCTCCGGCAATCGCACGCTCGCCCTCGTCACGCTGGACAACGGCCGTGACCACACCCGTCCGAACACGATCGGCGCCGCCACCCTGCTCGAGTTCGCGGCGACGCTGGACGAGCTGCGCGCCCGCGCCGGCCGGGGCGAGATCCATGGCGTCGCGATCACCGGCAAGCCGTTCATCCTGGCCGCCGGCGCCGACCTCAGCAAGGTCGGCGAGATCCCGTCGCAGGAGGCCGGCAAGCTGCTCGCGCAGCTCGGCCACTACGCCTTCGGCAAGGAGGCCGACCTGGGCGTGCCCTCGTTCGTCTTCATCAACGGCCTCGCCCTCGGCGGCGGACTGGAGATTGCCCTCAACGCCGATTACCGCACCGTCGACGCATCCGTGCCGGCGATCGCCCTGCCGGAGGTCTCCCTCGGGCTCATCCCCGGCTGGGGCGGGTCGTACCTGCTGCCGAACCTGATCGGCATCGAGAACGCGCTCAAGGTGATCATCGAGAATCCGCTCAAATACCGCACGCTCAAGGGCGCCGACGCGCTCGCGCTCGGCATCGCCGACGTGATGTTCGATTCGGTCTCGTTCCTGGAGAACTCGATCGCCTGGGCCGACGGCGTCATCGCCGGCAGCACGAAGGTGGAGCGGCCGAACCGGCCGAGCAAGATCGAGCGCCTGGTGAAATGGGACGTCGCCATCGGCATCGCCCGCAAGTCGCTCGAGTCCAGCATCGGCACCGTCGCGCTCGCTCCCTACGCCGCCCTCGACCTGCTCAAGGCGGCGAAGAGCGGCACGAAGGCCGAGGGTTTCGAGCGCGAAGACGACGCCCTCGCCGAGCTCATCGCCAGCGACCAGCTGCAGGCCAGCATCTACGCGTTCAACCTCGTGCAGAAGCGGGCCAAGCGGCCGGCCGGAGCGCCCGACAAGGCGCTCGCCCGGCCGATCACCAAAGTGGGTGTCATCGGCGCCGGCCTGATGGCCAGCCAGTTCGCCCTGCTGTTCGTGCGTCGCCTGCGCGTACCCGTGGTCATCACCGACCTCGACCAGGCCCGCGTCGACAAGGGCGTCGAATACATCCATGGTGAGATCGCGACCCTCCTGGCCAAGAAGCGCATCAGCGCGGATGAGGCCAACCGCCTCCGCGCGCTCGTCACCGGCACCACGGACAAGGCCGACTTCGCCGACGCCGACTGGGTCATCGAGGCCGTCTTCGAGGAACTCGGCGTCAAGCAGGACGTCTTCGCCGAGATCGAGAAGCACATCTCCCCCGAGGCGATCCTGGCCACCAACACCTCTTCCCTGTCGGTGGAGAAGATCGGCGCAAAGCTCGCCCACCCGGAACGGCTCGTCGGTTTCCACTTCTTCAACCCGGTCGCGATCATGCCCCTGATCGAGGTCGTGAAGACGCCGGTGACCAACGACGCCACGCTCTCGACGGCCATGGTCGTCGCGGGCAAACTGCGGAAGAACGCCGTGATCACAAGGGACACCCCCGGCTTCGTGGTCAACCGGCTGCTGGCGAAGCTGCTCGGCGAGGCCATGCACGCGGTCGACACGGGCACTTCATTCGAGGTCGTCGACGGCGCCCTGGCGCCGTTCGGCCTCCCGATGACCCCGTTCCAGCTGCTCGAGCTGGTCGGGCTGAAGGTCGGGGCGCACGTGCTCGACACCCACCATGCGGCGTTCCCGGAGCGGTTCTTCGAAAGCGCGAACCTGCACACGCTCGCCGAGTACGGCAAGGTCCTCGACCGCGACGCCAAGGGCAAGATCAAGGGCTTCGACAAGGGCGCCGTCAAGATCGTCGCGGGCGGCACATCGCCGATGACGGCGGAGGAGATCCAGCAGCGGGTCGAGGACGGCCTCGCGGACGAGATCAAGCGGATGCTGGACGACGACGTCGTGCACGCGGCCGAAGACATCGACCTGTGCATGATCCTCGGCGCGAACTGGCCCTCACAGATGGGCGGGGTCACGCCCTACCTCGACCGGGTCGGCGCGAGCGAGCGCACCTTCGGCGCCGCCTTCCACACCCCGCCGATCCGCGGCGTGGGCGTCGCTGCTCCCTCCCCCGTCGTCTAATCCCCGCGAAACTGCAGTTGTGCGCGCTAAACTTGCCTCATAACGCGCACAACTGCAGTTTCGCGTAACAGGCCCTTCGCGGGGTCGGTTAGTCGCGGCGGGGGCGGGTGACGGGGATCGAGCCGGTGGGCGTGTGGCCCTCGGGCAGCGGGCGGGCGTGCGGGATCTTGCTGCCGAGCACCATCGCAACGACGTCGCGCGCGATGTGCTGCGGGGTCAGGCCGACGCGTTCGAGGATCTCGGCGCGTGAGCCGTGGTCGAGGAATTCGTCGGGCAGGCCCAGCTCGGTGACCGCGGTGTCGACACCGGCCTCGCGCAGGTCCTGGCGGATGCGGGTGCCGATGCCGCCGACCCGGATGCCGTCTTCGATGCTGACCACGATCCGGTGCTCGGCGGCGAGGCGGATGATGCTCTTCGGCACCGGAACGACCCAGCGCGGGTCCACGACGGTGGCACCGATGCCCTGGGCGGCGAGCCGCTCGGCCACCTCGAGCCCCATGCCGGCCATCGGGCCGACGGTCACGATCAGCACGTCCTTCTGGGAACCGGCGTGCAGCACGTCCACCCCGTCCTCCAGCCGCTCGACCGCCTCGAACTCGACGCCGACGCTGCCCTTGGGGAAGCGCAGAACGGTGGGCCCGTCATCGACGGCCACGGCCTCCCCGAGCTCCTCGCGCAGCCGGGTCGAGTCCCGGGGCGCGGCCAGGCGGATTCCCGGCACGGCCTGCAGGATCGCGAGGTCCCACATGCCGTGGTGGCTCGGTCCGTCCGGCCCGGTCACACCGGCCCGGTCGAGTACGAAGGTGACGCCGGCCTTGTGCAGGGCGACATCCATCAGCACCTGGTCGAAGGCGCGGTTGATGAAGGTCGCGTACAGCGCGACCACGGGGTGGAGGCCGCCGAAGGCAAGGCCGGCGGCGGATGCCACGGCGTGCTGCTCCGCGATGCCCACGTCGTGCACGCGGCCGGGGAACCGCTCGGCCATCTTGTGCAGGCCGGTCGGCCGCAGCATTGCGGCGGTGATCCCGACAAGGCGCTCGTTCGCGCTGGCGAGGGTCACGAGCTCGTCGGCGAAGACCGAGGTCCACGATGGAGCGCCGGCCGATTCGGTCGACTCCCCCGTCTCCGGGTCGATCTGGCCGACCGCGTGGAACTGGTCGGCGGCATCCTGCATGGCCGGGTCGTAGCCCTTGCCCTTCTGGGTGATGGCGTGCACGATGACCGGGGCGCCGTAGCCCCTGGCCTGGCGGAGCGCCTCGAGCATGGCGTCCATGTCGTGGCCGTCGACCGGCCCGATGTACTTGATGTCGAGGTTCGAGTACAGCGCCTCGTTGTTCGAGAACCGGCTGAGGAAGCCGTGCAGTCCGCCGCGCATGCCGCGGTAGAGCGCCCGCCCGGGCGCGCCGAGCCGGTCGAAGGCCCGCTGGCTGGTCAGGTAGAGGCTGCGGTAGCTGCGGCGGGTGCGCACGGTGTTGAGGAACCGCGCCATCCCGCCGATGGTCGGCGCGTAGGAGCGGCCGTTGTCGTTGACGACGATGATCAGCCGCCGGGTGTTGTCGTCGCTGATGTTGTTGAGCGCTTCCCAGGTCATGCCGCCCGTGAGCGCGCCGTCGCCGACGACGGCGACGACGTGGCGGTCGTCCTGACCGGTCATTTCGAAGGCGCGGGAGATGCCGTCCGCCCAGGAGAGCGAACTGGAGGCGTGCGAGCTCTCGACGATGTCGTGCACGGATTCGGAGCGCTGCGGGTAGCCGGCGAGTCCGCCGAGCTGGCGCAGCCTGCTGAAGTCCTGCCGACCGGTGAGCAGCTTGTGCACGTATGACTGGTGCCCGGTGTCGAACACGATCGAGTCCCGCGGCGACTCGAAGACCCGGTGGATCGCGATGGTCAGTTCGACGACGCCGAGGTTGGGGCCGAGGTGCCCGCCGGTCTTCGAGATCTCACTGACCAGGAACGCGCGGACCTCGGCCGCGAGCTGGACCAGCTGCTCCTTCGAGAGGGCGTCGAGGTCGCGAGGACCCGTGATCGTCTCCAGAAGGGACATCGATACCACCTTTCGCGTTGCCGCACTCGCGCCCGAAAATGCCGCTGGCGCGCACACTCGAACAGGTCGAGTCTACGCGCCAGGGGCGGGAGGAGCTGGGAGCCTTAGGCCACCAGGGACCGCAGCACGTACTGCAGGATGCCGCCGTTGCGGTAGTAGTCCGCCTCACCCGGTGTGTCGATCCGGACGACCGCGTCGAACTCCACGGTCTCCTTGCCGGCCGCGGAGTTCGCGCTCGGCGCGGCGGTGACGCGGACCGTCTTCGGCGTGCTGCCGTTGTTCAGCTCGTCGATGCCCGTGATCGTGACGACCTCGGTGCCGTCCAGCCCGAGCGAGCCCCAGCTCTGGCCGGCCGGGAACTGCAGCGGAACGACGCCCATCCCGATCAGGTTCGAGCGGTGGATGCGCTCGAAGCTCTCGACGATGACGGCCTTGACGCCCAGCAGGCTGGTGCCCTTGGCCGCCCAGTCGCGGGACGAACCCGAACCGTACTCCTTGCCGCCGAAGATGACGAGCGGGGTGCCGGCGGCCTCGTAGTTCTGGGCCGCGTCGTAGATGAACGCCTGCGGAGCACCCTCCACGGTGAAATCGCGGGTGTAGCCACCCTCGACGCCATCCAGCAGCTGGTTACGGAGACGGATGTTCGCGAAGGTTCCGCGAATCATGATCTCGTGGTTTCCGCGGCGCGAACCGTAGGAGTTGAAGTCGCCGCGAGCCACGCCGTGCTCCAGCAGGTAGGCACCGGCCGGGCTGTCGGCCTTGATGTTGCCTGCGGGGCTGATGTGGTCGGTCGTGACGGAGTCGCCGAGCTTGGCGAGAACGCGCGCCCCGACGATGTTGGTGACCGGGCTGGTCTCCAGCGTCATGCCGTCGAAGTACGGGGGCTTCCGCACGTAGGTCGACTCGGGGTCCCACTCGAAGACCTCGCTGTCGGGCGTCGGCAGTGAGCGCCAGCGCTCGTCTCCCTCGAAGACCTCGCCGTACTCCTTCGTGAACATGGCCGTGTCGATCGAGCTGTCGATCGTGGCCTGCACCTCGGCGGAGTCGGGCCAGATGTCCCGGAGGAACACGTCGTTGCCGTCGGTGCCCTTGCCGAGGGCATCCGTCTCGAAGTCGAAGTTCATCGACCCGGCGAGGGCGTAGGCGATGACCAGCGGCGGGCTGGCGAGGTAATTCATCTTCACGTCGGGGCTGATCCGGCCCTCGAAGTTGCGGTTGCCCGAGAGCACCGCGGTGACGGCCAGGTCGTTCTCGTTGATCGCGGCCGACACCTCGTCGATGAGCGGACCGGTGTTGCCGATGCAGACGGTGCAGCCGTAGCCGACGGTGTAGAAGCCGAGGGCCTCCAGGTCGTCGGTGAGGCCGGCCTTCGCGTAGTAATCGGTGACGACCTTCGAGCCCGGTGCCAGCGTGGTCTTGACCCACGGCTTGCTCGTGAGGCCCTTCTTGACCGCGTTGCGGGCGAGCAGGCCCGCGGCGAGCATCACGCTCGGGTTGGACGTGTTCGTGCACGACGTGATGGCCGCGACGGCAACCGCTCCGTGGTCGAGGGTGTAGCTCGCGCCGTCCTTGGTGGTGATCGGGACGGGGCTGGACACCGACACGGGAGCGTGGCTCACGTGCTGGTGCGAGAGCTGGTGGGCGCTCTGCTCGTCCTCGGCGGTGAAGCCGATCGGGTCAGAGGCGGGGAAGGTCGCCTCGACGGCGGCATCCACCCGGGACAGGTCCTGGGTCGCGTAGCTCTGCAGGTCCGTCTCGAATTGCTCCTTCGCGCGGCTGAGCTCGACGCGGTCCTGCGGACGCTTCGGTCCGGCGATCGAGGGAACCACGGTTCCGAGGTCGATCTCCAGGTACTCGCTGAAGGCGGGCTCCTGCGCGGGGTCGTGCCAGAGGCCCTGCAGCTTCGAGTACGCCTCGACCAGGGCGACCTGCTCGTCGCTGCGGCCGGTGAGGCGCAGGTAGTCGAGGGTCACGTCGTCGATCGGGAACATGGCGGCCGTCGAGCCGAACTCGGGGCTCATGTTGCCGATGGTGGCGCGGTTGGCCAGCGGAACCTGGGCGACGCCCTCTCCGTAGAACTCGACGAACTTGCCGACCACGCCGTGCTTTCGCAGCATCTGCGTGATGGTGAGCACGACATCCGTCGCGGTGACGCCGGCCGGGATGGAGCCCTTGAGCTTGAACCCGACGACCTTGGGGATGAGCATCGAGACGGGCTGGCCGAGCATGGCCGCCTCGGCCTCAATTCCGCCGACGCCCCAGCCGAGCACGCCGAGGCCGTTGACCATGGTCGTGTGCGAGTCGGTGCCGACGCAGGTGTCGGGGTAGGCACGGAGCACGCTGTTGCCCGCGGTATCCAGCACAGTGCGGGTCATCGTGACGCGGGCCAGGTATTCGATGTTGACCTGGTGCACGATCCCGGTTCCCGGCGGGACGACCTTGAAGTCGTCGAACGCGGTCTGGCCCCAGCGGAGGAACTGGTAACGCTCGCCGTTGCGCTGGTACTCGATCTCGACGTTGCGCTCGAGGGCGTCTTCCGAGCCGAACAGGTCCGCGATGACGGAGTGGTCGATGACGAGCTCCGCCGGTGCGAGCGGGTTGATCTTGTTCGCGTCGCCGCCGAGCTCGGCGACGGCCTCGCGCATGGTGGCGAGGTCGACGATGCAGGGCACGCCGGTGAAGTCCTGCATGATCACGCGGGCGGGCGTGAACTGGATCTCCGTGTCGGGATCCGCGGAAGGAACCCACTGGCCGAGGGCACGGATGTGCTCGGCCGTGATGTTGGCGCCGTCCTCGGTGCGGAGGAGGTTCTCGAGCAGCACCTTCAGGCTGAACGGCAACTTCTCGTGGCCTGCGACGGTGTCGAGTCGAAAGACTTCATAGTCCGTCGAGCCAACGCGCAGGGTGTCCTTTGCTCCAAAACTGTTAACCGCAGACACGAGGTCCTCTCCTTTGTGGGAAACCGCCCGGATACCCGGCGGCCATCCTCAATCCGTGTGGCCGAACACACCCGGTGCCGGCATGGTTAGCCTAGCTGGGCGTGCGCTGATCGGCCGAGTCTGAGCGTCAAACTATCTTGACGTCGAGATAACTCTAGCAGTGCCGGGAACGGATTCCCGCCCTATTCCGGCTCGGACGGTTCGCTCTGCTTGGGGTAGATCGAGCGCACCATCAGCCAGGAGACGACCAGCAGCGGGGCATACAGCGGAAGCCCCATCAAAAGCTTCATCGCGCCGAGGGCCTCGACATTGCCCGAGTAGTACAGCGGCAGCTGCACGATCAGCCGCGCCGCGAACAGCCCGGCCCAGCAGAGGGTGAGGATCGTGAGCACCCGGCGCTTCGACGGGTTGGTCCGCCAGGCGATCCCCTCGCCCATCAGGAAGCCGACGGCGAGACCGATCAGCGGCCAGCCGATCAGCGCCGAGACGAGCAGGACGAAGCCGTAGACGCCGTTGGTCCAGAATCCGGGAAGGTAGAAGTCCTCGGCCTTCCCGGTGAACAAGGCGAGCACGGCGCTGATGCCGATGCCGACGAGCCCCCCGATCGCCTGGGAGAGGGTCTGTTTCGCGGCCAGGCGGAAGGCTACGAAGACGAGCCCAACCGCAACCGGGGCGATCAGCGACAGGACCAGGTCACGGGTGAGCGTGTAGATGACCAGGAAGACCAGGCCGGGCAGCACCGCCTCGACGAGACCGCGGATGCCGCCCATCGAGGCCAGCAGCGTTTGCCCGCTGATCGGTTCCCCCTCGGCCGCCGAGGCGAAGCCGGCGCGCCGGGCCGCAGCGGCCATCCCGTCGGCGAAGGCAGCGCCGGGGGCGGCGGGCGCCGGGGCCGGCGGCGTGTTCGGTTGTCCCGACCGGGGCCGGGCGCCGTTCTCGTTCTCTTCCGGTGCGTCCGGTGCGGCGGGTGAGTCCGTCATGCGGGCGTTCTCCCTGGCGGCCTAGGCGTCGCTCGGGCCTGGGGCGCCGGCCGGCGTCGCCGGCATACGCAGCGGGATGAGGTCGCGCGGCGGCATCGGAGTGTCGCCGCGAACGACGACGATGCTGCGGAAGAGGTCTTCGATCGCGGCTGCGGCGTCCGAGTTGACGGCGCCTTCACCGGCGATCACGCCGCGGAGGAACCAGCGCGGGCCGTCGACACCGATGAAGCGGGCCAGGCGAGTGGTTCCGCCCGGTCCCTGGCCGGCGGCCACGGGGATCTCGGCGACGAGCTCGGGGCCGAAGGGGCCCTCGCGCTCGCTGGTCGTTCCGCCCTGCTTGCCGATCTGGTCGGCGATCTGGTCGCGGATCTCGTGCCACAGCCCGCTGGAGCGCGGCGCCGCGAACGGCTGCACCTGGAGGGTGGACCCGGCGTAGTCGAGGCCGATCGCCACGACGCGCTTGCTGCCCTCCTCGATCTCGAGGCGGAGGTGGAGTCCCTCACGTGGGAGGACCTTCACCCCGCCGAGGTCGACGTAGGGGCGAACCTGGTTGGCCTCGGTCTCGTCGAGCGGCCCCTCGGTGGCGCGGTCCTCCGGAGCGGACTTGGGCATGGGTTCGGGAAATTGGTTCTGGTTCGCGATATCGGTCACGGGGTGTCTCCTTTGCTGGCTGCGCCAGTGAGCTGTGCGGTGAGCCCGGTCGAGCCGAACCCTCCTTCTCCGCGCTGGCTGCCGGGCAGCCGTTCGACGGGAACGAAGTTGGCCCGGGCGACGGGCATGACGATCAATTGGGCGATGCGATCGCCGACGGCGACCCGGTAGGGCTCCGTCAGGTCGGTGTTGAGCAGCGTCACCTTGATCTCACCGCGGTAGCCGGCATCCACGGTCCCCGGCGAATTCACGATCGTGATGCCGTGCTTCGCGGCCAGGCCGCTGCGGGGAACGACGAACGCGGCGAAGCCGTCGGGCAGGGCGATGGACACCCCGGTGCCGACGAGGGCGCGGGCTCCGGGAGCGAGTTCGACGGCCTCCGAGGAGTGCAGATCGGCCCCGGCATCGCCCGGATGCGCGTAATTCGGGAGGACGGACGCGGTTATCAGCACTTCAACGCTTTCTGTCACGTGTCGAGGGTAGTGCAGAAGTCTGGTCGAATAGAGCCATGCCTGAATATCGCGAAAAACTCTGGGCCGCACCCTGGCTCTTCCTGGCCACGGCGCTGGTGATCCCGGCGAGCATCCTCGTCTTCACACCCATTTCCCTGCCGGTCGGCGTCATCACCGCCGCTGGGCTGTACGCCGCTTGTGTCGTGCTGCTCATCGTCGCGTCGCCGGTCGTGCGCGTGCGGGGCGGCGTGCTGGAGGCCGGCAAGGCACGGATCAGCACGGCCGTGCTCGGCGAGGCGATCGCATTCGAGGGTGAGGATGCGCGGCAGGAGCGCGGACCGAAGGTTGACATGCGGGCGTGGTTGCTCATCCGCGGCTGGGTCGACCCGGTGGTGCGCGTGCCGATCGAGGACGTCTCGGACCCCGCGCCGTACTGGCTGATCTCGAGCCGGCACCCGAAAAAACTGGCCGCCGCGATCAATGAATCGCGACGACCAGCGTCAGGTACGTCGGCTTCGTGAGCTGGTAGACAGCTCAGCCGAGTGCGTTTCTAGGCGTCGTGCTCGTTACAGACCGGGCCGAGCTTGGTCTCGTGAGACAGCTGCGAGCGGTGCTTCACCAGGAAACACTCCACACAAGTGAATTCGTCGGCCTGCGGGGGCAGGACGACAACATCGAGGTCGAGGTCGGACAGATCGGCGCCCGGAAGGTCGAACCCACCGGGGTTGTCCGCGTCGTCAACATCAACGACTCCGGACATCTTGTCGGGCACGCGCTCCTTCAGGGCCTCGATCGACTCAGAGTCGTCTTCGGTCTTCCGCGGTGCGTCGTAATCGGTTGCCATGCCCATCCATTTCAGTTACGCCGAGAGAACGAATCGGCGGCCATAGTTTGCAACAAACCGAGACGAATAGCAAACCGTTCGCCTCACATCTCGGCCGGCACAGAGATCAACTTCCGGCACGCCCGGCGTATTCCCTCGAATTGGGGCCATCGCATGGCACTCTGAGACCTACCAGTGATCGCGAGAGGGCTTTCGCCATGCAGGAATTGAAGGTTATCGGAGTCGAGAACGGCGCGCTGCTCGCAGCGTCAGAGGAGGGTGATCGTTTTAGGATCCCCATCGATGAAGTTCTCCAGTCCCGGCTTCGCCAAACCCAGACCGAAACGACGTCGGGTCCCAAGCTTTCCCCCCGGGAGATCCAGGCCCATATCCGCTCCGGGATGTCTGCCGAAGACGTCGCCGCGGTGACGGGGGCCTCCCTGGATTACGTGCGCCGTTTCGAGGGCCCGGTCGTGGCCGAGCGCGAATACATCGTGTCGTCGGCACTGAGCGTGCCCGTGCACACGGCTATCGACCCGGATCCGCTCGACGACGATGCGAACTTCGGCAGCGTCATCCGGGAACGCCTCGCCTCACTGGGGGCGTCCGACGAACGCTGGGCCAGCTGGAAAGAGCCGGGCGGCGGCTGGATCGTCAAACTCTCCTTCACCGCCGGCGACATCGACCACGACGCCCGCTGGAGCTTCGAACCGAAGAAGAACTCGCTCTCCCCGTTGGGCGGAGAGGCCATCGCGCTGTCCCAGCAGGGTGAACTCAAGGGCGCGCTCATCCCCCGGCTGCGCGCCGTCGGCGCCGAAACGAGCCTCGCCGACGTGTCCCGTTTCGACAGCGGCGCCTTTGCCTTCAAGGAATCCCTGGCCGACGAGATCCTGAACGACACGGCCCCGATCCTCGACCCCGTTCCCTATTCACGCACGGCAGGCACAACGGATGCCGTCTCCAAGGCGGCCATCAAGCGTGCCGACGAGCCCGCCAAGATCCTCGGCGACACGGCCGACCTGCTCGAATCCCTGCGTCGCCGCCGAGGCGAGCGTGAAGCCGCCGTCTTCGAGACCGAGGCGCCCGGAACGAGCCGCCTGGCGCCCAGCGCCGGCGTGCGCCTCGTCGATGTCCCCGCGGAGTCGTTCCCGGAACTTGAAGAGGCCCCTACGGTCGAAGAGCCGCCGCGGAACGCCTGGGCGAACCAGGCCGCCAAGGCGCAGGCTCGCACAACCGGCAACCAGGGCAAGCGCGGCCGAGCCTCGATGCCGAGCTGGGACGAAATCGTCTTCGGCGCCCGCACCGACGACGACCTCGCCTGACTCCCCTCCTCCGATTCACACCCACCCCCTCCTTTCCACACCCACCCCCTCCGCGAAAGCGCAGTTGTGCGTGTTATTCGGCACGAATAACGCGCACAACTGCGCTTTCGCGGTGGTGAGGTGTGGGTTATAGTCGATTCATCGAACGTATGTTCGAATGACGACGAATCGAGGCGGTGCACAATGCCCCCTGTGGATGAACCGGTCATGATCTGGACCGGAGAAGCCGGCACGCCGGAGCGCCTGGTCTGGCGCTCCCGGCGGTTCCGGGTGACCGACACCCCGACGGCACTGGTGGGGACCTGCGAGTGGTGGCGACCCTTCGAGCCGCACACCTTCGGCGTGGGCCATCCGCCGCTGACCATTGCCGGCTGGCGATTCCAGGCGACGGCCGACAACGGCGAGACGCACGTGTTCGACGTGCAGCCGGGCGACGGCGACCTGGGCTGGCGGCTCGTGCGCATCTTCGATTAGCCCTGTTCCCTAGCCCCGCGCCCTCGCCCCCGCGCCCTGGACCCCGCGACATCCCTGACCTGACCAGCCATACTGTGAGCATGTCGACGCTGGCCTCACGCCGGGACGTGATCCGGATTCGGCTCGTCCGCCAGGGACTTTTCGACGGCCGGCTGCGCGGCGTGACGGAGGTCACGGACCGCCTGCTCGCCCTCCAGGCCCAGGACTACGCCGCCGCCAAGTGGGCCCTCGGCGTGCGTGCGCCCGGCACGACGCTCGCCGACGTCGACGCCGCCATCAACTCCGGCCGGATCGTGCGGTCCTGGCCGATGCGAGGCACGCTTCACTTCGTTCCCGCCGTCGACCTGGGCTGGATGCAGCAGCTCACGGGCCCGAGGATTGTCTCGCGTTCCCGCACGCGGCACGCCCAGCTCGACATCGACCGCGACGTCATCGAACGGGCCAGGGCCGTCGCGGTGCATGCGCTGTCCGGCGGCCGCGAGCTCAGCCGCGCGGAGTTCCTGGCCGTCCTCGAAGAAAACGGGATCGGCACCAGCGGCCAGCGTGGCTACCACCTGATCGGGCATCTGGCCCTCACCGGGACGCTGTGCTGGGGCCCGCAGCGCGGCAGACAGCAGGTGCTGGTGCTGCTGGACGAGTGGGTGCGCTCCCCCCGGCGACTCGACCGGGACGAGGCCCTCGGGGAATTCGTCCTGCGCTATTTCGACGGGCACGGGCCGGCGACGCTCCGGGACTTCGCCTGGTGGTCGCAGCTCACCGTCGCCGACGCTCGGGCGGGACTCGCGGTCGCCGCGGACCGGCTGGCCGAGCTGGTCGTCGACGGCGTCACCTACTACCTGGCGGCCGCGGCGGACACCGGCGACGCCGACGAGGCCAAGGGGCATCCAACTCAGCGCAGCCCCCTGCTTGCGCTGCCCGCCTTCGACGAGTATCTGATTGGCTACCAGGACCGCAGCTTCGCGATCGACGACGGCAGCCTCGGCCGAGTCGTTCCGGGGGGCAACGGCATGTTCCTTCCGCTCATCCTGGCATCCGGGCGGGTGATCGGCACCTGGCGGCAAACAAAGACGGCGCGGTCCGTGAGCCTCGAGCCGAGACCGTTCGACCCCCTCTCGGCCGGCCAGGCGCGGGAATTCGAGCGGGCCGTCGCCCAGTACGCGCACTTCCTGGGCCTCTCAGTGGGCGGCAACCCCACCGCCGCGCCCACCGCCGCGCCGGCCGCCGCGCCGGCGGAGCCTGAGCCGCCACTAGCCTAGGAAGGTGCGACTAACGGCGAGCCTGCGAACCTCCAGCCGGGTTCCCCTGCTCCAGGCTGTGAAGACCGCGGTGGCGACCGTCCTGGCCTGGCTGATCGCGCAACTCCTGCTTCCCGGCGAGCTGCCCATCTTCGCCGCCATCGCCGCGCTGCTCGTCGTGCAGCCGAGCATCAACCAGTCCGTCGGCAAGGCGGTCGAGCGCAGCCTTGGTGTCATCGGCGGTGTGATCATCGCCTACGGCGTCGGCCTGCTGTTCGGCCAGTCGAGCTGGATCGTGCTGCTGACGATCGTCATCTGCATCCTGCTCGCCTGGGCACTGAAGCTGCCGCCCGGGTCGGCCAACCAGGTTCCGATCAGCGCCATGCTCGTGCTCTCGATCGGCACGTCCACCCCCGCGTATGCCCTCGACCGGATCATCGAAACCGTCATCGGCGCCGGCATCGCCCTCATCGTCAATGTGCTCATCGTGCCGCCCGTGCTGCTGGGGCCGTCGCACGGGGCCGTCCGGCGGCTTGCCGGGGAGGTGGCCGACACGCTCGACCGGCTCGCGGCGGCACTTCGCTCGCCCCAGCGGCCGTTCGCGCTCGAGGAGCTGATGCTCACCGCCCGCCTGCTCCGTCCCATGCAGGAGGCGGCGGAACGCGCGATCAAAGACGCGGAGGAGAGCCTCGCCTTCAACCCCCGGCAGGCCAAACACCGTCGGGTGCTGGACGCCGACATCGAGGAGTACAAGCGGCTGAAAGCGCTCGTCACCCGCAGCATCGGCATGACCCGCGCGTTCCGTGACCACTACGACGATGCGCTGAACCTTGAGCCGACCGTGCAGGCCTTCTCCCAGGAACTCGGCCGGGCCGCGCACGATCTCCGACTGCGCGCGCCCGGAGCGGATGCCGCGGCGGGCGAACGCATGCCGTCGCCGGGCGAGCCCGCCGCCCTGACCGCACCGCTGATCATCCGCACCCCGCACCCGGAGCACTGGATCCTGATCGGATCCCTGATGGAGGACCTTCGCCGGGTGCGCGAGGAAATCGTCGGGGAATAGCTCGGTTAACGGCCCGACGGGGCCCCGCCGTGTGGCGAGACCCCGTCGATGGTCGAAGACCTAGTCCTGCTTGAGCACGGCCTGGAGCTCGAGGGTGATGGTCACCTTGTCGCCGAGCAGGAAGCCGCCGGTCTCGAGGGCCGCGTTGTAGGTGAGACCGAAGTCTTCGCGCTCGACCTGGGCCTTGGCCGTAGCGCCGGCCTTGTAGTTGCCGTAGGGGTCAACGGCGAAGCCGCCGAATTCGAAGTCGAACGTGACCGGCTTGGTCACACCCTTGATGGTGAGGTCGCCGTCGACGAGGAAGTCGCCCTTTTCCTCGCGCACGCCGGTCGACACGAAGTTGATGGTCGGGTAGGTCTCGGCATCGAAGAAGTCGCCGGTGCGGAGGTGACCGTCGCGGTTCGCCTCGTTGGTGTTGATCGAGGCAACCGTGGCCGAGGCCGAAACGGTCGAGTCGAGCGGGTTCTCGCCGGTGACGAAGGTCGCTTCGAAGCTGTCGAAGGTGCCCTTGACCTTGCTGATCATGATGTGGCGAATGCTGAAGCCGACCTCGCTGTGGGTCGGGTCGATCGTCCAGGTGCCGGCCTTGTAGCCGGGGATGTTCGTGATGCCGCTCATGCGTGCTCCTCAGGTCCGTGGGGCGACACAGGTAGCGCCCTCAGGTATATGCAAGCGCATATGTTCTCCAGTTATTCCGAGAACGAAAAAAGAATCTTCAGCCGACCGGAACGAACGGCCCGGTGCTGCCGGACAGCGTCCGGCGGAGCACCAGCAGCCTGCGGACGTCGTCGTCAATCGTGGCGAGGGGGATCCTGCCCGAGTCGACGGCCGCAGCGATTCCCTTGATCATCAGCGGGATGTCGACCCCGGCGGCAGCCGGATCGGCGGGCAGCACATAGAGCAGCATCGTGTTACCGGCGGCGAGGGCCGAGATCGCGTTCTCGACCGGGTCGGCGTACTGGGGCAGGCCGCTCTGCTGGAGCATGAGCATGTCGTCGGTGATGGCCACGCCGTCGAACCCCAGCTCGGTGCGCAGGATCGCATGCCACTCGGGAGACAGGCTGGCCGGGCGGGGGTCGACGGCGGTGTACGCCAGGTGGCCGAACATGACCACCTCCGCCCCCGCGGCTATCCCGGCGCGGAACGGCGGCGCTACCTCGGCCAGCCAGTCGGAGCGGCCGAGTGCCGTGGAGGGGACGCCCCGGTGCGAGTCGCCGTTGGCGGCGCCATGTCCGGGAAAATGCTTGAGCGTGCTCAGCACCCGGCCGTGCTCACCGGAGACGGCAGCGGCGACCCGCTGTTCTCCCTGCGCGGTATCCGTTCCGAGTACCCGGTCGTAGATGAAGGAGTGCGGATCGGGGGTGACGTCCGCGACGATGCCGAAATTGAGGTTGATCCCGGCGCCGGCGAGCAGGGTCGACCGGCTGGTGAACGCCTCGGTCGTCGCCCGCGCCGGCAGCGACTTCAGCAGGTCGGCGCCGGATGCCCGATCGCCGGGCAGGCGGGACACCGTTCCGCCCTCCTGGTCGATGCCGAGCAGGAGCGGCAGCCCGGGGTCGGAGCTGACCCCGGCCGTCAGCGCGGCCAGGTCGGCCGTCTTGGTCGGAACGTTGTCGCCCATCAGGATCAGCCCGCCCAGGCCGTGGGAATCGGCGAAGGAACGCAGCTCCGCGGCATCCGTTCCCGGTCGGTGCAGCATCAGCAGGCTGGCGACCTTCTCGGTCAGGGTCATCGACGCGAGCCGGTCGTCGGCATACGCCGCCACGCGTTCAGCGGATGTCTTCCGCGGAGCGGTGAGACCGCCCGGCTGGCCCGGAGCGGCAGGGGTCGTGCAACCGGCGAGCGCCAGGGGGCCAGCAGCACGGCGACGGCGAACGCTCCCAGTGCGCGGAGGCGCCGGGTCGCACCCCGCACTCGCCTGCCCCCGGTCATCAGCCAAGGCTAACCCCGCCGCGGCTCCCCTCCCACCTCCCTCCGGGTTGAACTGCGGAAAAAGTACCTTCGTGGCGCCGGGGAAGGTACTTTGTCCGCAACTGAGCGCGCGATCCGGGCTCCGCAATACACTCGGGGTTCGAACGGGAGGTGACGTGTGGGGATCCAGGACATGGGCAGCGAAGCCGTGCTGATCGCAGCGGGCGGCCGTTCAATCCTGCTGCAGATAGCCGATCCGGCCATCGGGCACGGCGTCGCCGGGCACAGCGACTTCGCCGCCAGGCCGCTCGACCGGCTGCGCGGAACCCTGACCTACGTCTACGCCGTCACCTTCGGCACGGAGGAGGAGGCCGCGCAGGCCACCCGCCAGGTGAACCGCGCCCACGGGCCGGTGCGAGGCGACGGCGCCGACGGCACGCCCGCCTACAGCGCCTTCACCCCCGAGCTCCAGCTCTGGGTCGCCGCGACCCTGTATGACTCCGCGGTGACCATGCACGAGCTCGTGTACGGCCCGATGGAGGACGAGGTGGCCGACACCGTCTACCGGGAGTATGCGAGCCTGGGCACGGCCCTGCAGGTGCCGCCGGACCTGTGGCCGCCGGACCGCGCGGCTTTCCGGGCCTACTGGCGGCGGCGGCTCACCGAACTGAGAACGGATGCCACGACCCGGGCCGTGGCCGTGCAGCTGCTTCATCCGCGAACCGGGCCGGTCTGGCTGCGCCTGGCGATGCCGCTCGGCCGTCTGCTCACCGTCGGGCTCCTGCCCCCGGAGGTGCGCCGGCTCTACAACCTCCCGTGGTCGGCCGCCTCGCAGCGCCGGTTCGATCGCACCGTGCGCCTCATCGCGGTGGTCTGCCCGGCACTCCCCCGCCGGCTGCGGCACTGGCCCAAGGAGCACTTCCTGCGCGCCCTGCGCGCGTCGGTGAAGCCGGGCACGTCGGAGTAGCGACCCCGTAGGCTCGACAGCATGACGGATAGCGCCACACCCCGCCCCTGGCGCAGAACGCCGGTCACCGACCTGCTCGGCATCGACCTTCCGATCGTGCAGGGCGCCTTCGGCGGGCTTGCCTCCGTGCCGCTCGCCGCGGCCGTCAGCAACGCCGGCGGGCTGGGCTCGGTCGGGCTCTACGGCTGCGACCCGGAGCGCATCCGGGACATCGCCGGGCAGCTGCGCACCCTCACGGACCGGCCCTTCGCCCTGAATCTCTGGCTCGAGTTCGAGGAAAGCAGCGACCTGCGACCCACCGAGGCCGAGTTCGCCTCGTGGCTCGAGCCGCTGGCCCCGTATTTCGCCGAACTCGGGCTGGCACTGCCGAGCCTGCCGGAGCGTTTCCTGCCCGGCTTCGACGAGCAGTTCGATGCGCTCCTGGCCGCCCGACCGGCCGTGGCGAGTTTCGTCTTCGGGGTTCCCCCGGCGAGCGTGCTCGAGCGGTGCCGCGCGGCGGGCATCCGCACGGTCGCCACGGCCACGACGGTGGACGAGGCGGTAGCCCTCGACCGAGCCGGCGTGGATGCGATCGTGGCGACCGGATTCGAGGCCGGCGGGCACCGGGTGTCGTTCCTCCGCCCGGCCGAGGACTCCCTGACCGGGCTGTTCGCGCTCGTTCCCCAGGTCGTCGACGCCGTGAGCGTGCCGGTGATTGCCGCCGGGGGCATCGCCGACGGCCGAGGGATCGCCGCCGCGCTCGCCCTGGGCGCCGCTGCCGCTCAGCTGGGGACCGCGTTCCTCGGCACCGACGAGTCCACCGCGAGCACCGAGCACAAGGCGCTCCTGTGGCACGAGGACGCCGCGCACACGACCCTGACGCGAGTCTTCAGCGGCCGCCTCGCCCGCGGCATCCCCAACCGGATGCTGCGGGAGCTCACGATTGCCGCCCGGACGGCGCCCTTCCCGGCCCAGAACTGGCTCACCGGGCGCCTCAAGCAGGCCGCCGTCGCCCAGGGCAACACCGATCTCGTCTCGCTGTGGGCGGGGCAGGCGGCGCCGCTTCGCCGGGGCGGCCCCGCGGCGGAGCTCGTCGCCGCGCTGGCGGCCGAAACCGACGAAGTCACCGGCCACGGGCGATAGTCTGAAGACCCCTGATCATCCTGAGGTTTTGACCATGCAGCACTCGGCATCCGACCAGCCCGCCGCGCTCGACAGCATCGATCGAAAGATCGTTGCCGCCCTCGCCCGCGACGCCCGCCTCTCGATGCGTGCCATGGCCGAACTGGTTCACATCTCGCGCACTTCGGCGCACACGCGCGTGCAGAACCTCGTGCGTCGGGGCGTCATAACCGGGTTCGGGGCGCAGATCGACCGCAAGTCCCTCGGGCTGCACGTCTCCGCCCTCGTCGTCGTGAAGATCGGGGACGTCTCGTGGGCCGTTATCGCTTCGAAGCTGGCCGAACTGCCCTTCGTCGAGAAGGCCCAGGCGGTCAGCGGCGACATCGACATCATCCTCACCGTCAGCGCCCCGGACCACGAGCAGCTCAGCCAGGCCATCCTGCGGGACATCCACAGCATGCCCGGCGTGATCTCCACCCGCTCGCACCTGATCCTCGAGGAAATCGCGGGCCACTCGCCCGGCGAGACGCCGGACATCTGGCGCTGAAAACGCGTTGATCCCAGCCGTTTGTCACGGCCGCGACCAACACCGTGCCAATCGTTCACAACTGTCCCGATGATGCGGTCAGCGGGGCGCGCATGCCGCACGATTACGTCATGAGCCTCAACGTCGAGAGTGCGCCCGTGTTAACGCAGGCGGCACCCACACCCCTCCGATTGATCGATGACGCCGGCCGTGCGGTCGATCCTTCCGAGGCCGGCGGCTTCGCCCTGCCGGCGCCCGACATCCTGCTTGGCCTGTACCGACGGATGGTCGTCGCCCGTCGTTTCGACGTGCAGGTGACGGCCCTGACAAGGCAGGGACGCCTCGCGACCTACCCCTCCGCGCTCGGACAGGAGGCCTGCGAGATCGCGGCCGTCGCCTCGCTCAGAACCGACGACTGGCTCTTCCCGACCTACCGGGACAGCATCGCCCTGCTGACCCGCGGGGTGCCGCCGGAAGACATCCTCGCCTCGTTCCGCGGCGAGTGGCACAGCGGCTACGACTACTACCAGCACAAAATCGCCCCGCAGGCCACCCCGCTGGCCACCCAGGCGCTGCACGCGGTCGGCCTGGCCACCGCGTCGAAGCTCAAGGGCGACCACACGGTCGCGCTGACCCTGCTCGGCGACGGCGCGACCAGCGAGGGCGACGCCCACGAGGCGTTCAACTTCGCGGCCGTCTGGCAGGCGCCGGTCGTGTTCCTGGTGCAGAACAACCAGTTCGCGATCAGCGTGCCGCTGGACAAGCAGATGGCCTGCCGCACGATCGCCGACAAGGCCATCGGCTACGGCATGCCCGGCTACTTCGTCGACGGCAACGACGTCGCTGCCATGTATGCGGTCGTCTCGGCCGCCGTCGACACCGCCCGGAACGGCGGCGGACCGTCTCTGATCGAGGGACTCACCTACCGGATGGAGGCGCACACCAACTCGGATGACCCGACTCGGTACCGTGACTCCTCGGATGTCGAGGTCTGGCGCGGCCGCGATCCGATCGAACGCCTCGAGAAGTACCTCGTCTCCGTGGGCGTGCTGACGGACGGCGAACGGGCCGGTATCACCCGGGAGGCCGAAGAACTCGCGGCTGCGACGCGTGAGTGCATGACGAAGACAGCCGTCATCGACCCGCTCGAGCTGTTCGAACACGTCTATGCCACCCCCCGCACGGCCCTCGCCGAGCAGCGGGACTTCCTGGCGAACGAAATCGCCGAGCACGAGGCTGCGGCCGCCAAGACGACGGGTGAAACGGCATGACCTCGCACAGCAGCACGACGCACGAGAGCTCCACGACCGCACCGGCCACGCGCCCGGCCGCCCCGATGACCATGGCCGCGGCACTGAATGCGGCCATCCGCGACGCGATGGTCGACGACTCGTCCGTCGTGCTGTTCGGTGAAGATGTCGGCCCGCTCGGCGGCGTCTTCCGGGTCACCGACGGGCTCTACGCCGAGTTCGGCGAGACCAGGGTCAGCGACTCCCCGCTGGCCGAGTCCGGGATCATCGGGACCGCGATCGGGATGGCCATCTACGGCCTGCGCCCGGTGGTGGAGATGCAGTTCGACGCCTTCAGCTACCCGGCGTTCGAGCAGATCGTCTCCCACGTTGCCAAGATGCGCAACCGCACCCGCGGCAAGATCCAGCTGCCGATCGTCATCCGCATCCCCTACGCCGGCGACATCGGCGGCGTCGAGCACCACTCCGATTCCTCGGAGGCCTACTGGGCATCCACGCCGGGCCTCACCGTGGTGACTCCGTCGAACCCGGCCGACGCCTACTCGATGCTGCGCGAAGCCATCGCCAGCGACGATCCGGTGATCTTCATGGAGCCCAAGAGCCGCTACTGGTCGAAGGCTGAGCTCGCGCTGCCGGTGCGGACCGCGCCGATGAGCACCGCCGTTGTGGTGCGGGAGGGCACCGACGTCACGCTCATCGCCTACGGTCCGACCGTCAAGACCGCGCTGGCCACCGCCGAACTTGCCACCGAGGAGGGCCTCTCGATCGAGGTCATCGACCTGCGCAGCCTGTCGCCGTTCGACGATGCGACGGTCAGCGCGTCCGTGCGCAAGACCTCCCGCGCCGCCGTCATCCACGAGGCCGCCCAGTTCGGTGGTTACGGCGCCGAGGTCGCGGCCCGCCTCACCGAACGCAACTTCTACTACCTGTCCGCGCCGATCCTGCGCATCACCGGGTTCGACATCCCCTACCCGTCGCCCAAGCTCGAGGAGTACTTCCTGCCCACGCCCGACCGTATCCTGGCCGCACTCGGAACCTGGGAGTGGTCATAATGGGACGCGATTTCCTGCTGCCCGACCTCGGTGAGGGACTCACCGAGGCCGAGGTCGTCAACTGGCTGGTCGCCGTGGGCGACACGATCGCCATCGACCAGCCCGTCATCGAGGTCGAATCGGCCAAGTCGATCGTCGAGCTGCCGTCGCCGTTCGGCGGCGTCGTCGAGAAGCTCTTCGGCGAGGTGGGCGAGGTCATCCACGCCGGCTCGGTGCTGCTGACGGTGGCGGATGACTCCGCCGCCGTCGCACCCGCCCCCGCGACCGTTCCGCCCGTCAAGGCTGCTGCCCCGGAGGACCCGGCCGGGGAAACCGGGCGCCCGCTCGTCGGCTACGGGCCGGGCGAAAGCACCCGCGGGGTTCGCCGGCCTGCCGGTGGACGATTCGGCCGGCCCGCTGCGCCGACGGAGGCTCCTGCGCCGGCCGCCGCTGCTGCTGCCCCGGCTACTCAGGCCGCCGCAGCTCCGGCCGCCGCTTCCCCGGCCGCCGCTTCCGCCGCTCCCGCAGTTCAGGGCCCGGCCGTCGCGCTGCTCGACCCTGCCCGCCGGTCGCCGGTGGTCTCGCCCCTCGTGCGTCGGCTGGCCAGGGAGAACGGCTTCGACGCGAGCCAGCTGAGCGGGAGCGGCGCTCAGTCCCTGGTGCTGCGCGGCGATGTGGAGTCGTACATCCGCGGCCGGCAGGCGTCGGAACAGGCCGTCGCCGAACCGGCCGCAGCGCCCACCGCAGCGCCCACCCAAACCCCGGCGCGATCTGCCGACCGGCCGGTCGCGACGCCGGCCCTGCCTGCCGCCGTGCTCGAAGACATCCGTATCCCGATCACCGGGCTGCGCAAGGTCGTCTCGCAGCGCCTGACCACGTCCCGCCGGGAAATCCCAGAGGCGACCATCTGGATGGACGTCGACGCCACTGAGCTGTTCGTCGCCAGGGACCGCCTGCTCGCGGCCACCGGGGAACGTTTCAGCGTGACCGCGCTGATTGCCCGGTTCGTGGTCGCGGGGCTGCGGAAGTACCCGCTGTTGAACTCCTCTGTCGACACCGCGAGCCAGGAGATCCTGCAGCACGCGGCGATCAACCTCGGGCTCGCCGCGCAGACGTCACGCGGACTCATGGTGCCGGTCGTGCACGGGGCGCAGGCGATGACCACGCGGCAGCTGCGCGATGCCATCGCCGGCATCGTGGCTGCGTCGGCCGACGGAACCTTCCCGCCCAGCACCCTCACCGGCGGAACGTTTACCCTGAACAACTTCGGCTCCCTCGGCGTCGACGGGTCCGCGGCGATCATCAACCACCCGGAGGCCGCGATCCTCGGCATCGGGCGGATGATCGAACGCCCGTGGGTGGTCAACCACGAGCTCGCTGTGCGCACCGTCGTCGAATTGTCGATGGTCTTCGACCACCGGGTCTGCGACGGCGGAACCGCCGCCGGATTCCTCACCTACATCGCAGGCTGCATCGAGAACCCCGTGGCGATGCTCGCCGACCTCTAGGACCCGCCTCGCCGTCGCGCTGAGTTGCGGAGAAGGTACCTTCGTTGGCAAATTGAAGGTACTTTTTCCGCAACTCAACCTGAAAGTCGCCCAGTACAGCTAGACCTTGGCGACCAGGGTGAGCACGTCGTAGGTGGCGACGACCTCGTCGTTCTGGTTGTGCAGCACGGCGTCCCAGCGCACCTCGCCGTACTCCTCAGTCTCGCGCGGCGTGATCCGCTTGGCCGTGAGGGTGACGCGGATGCTGTCGCCGGCGGCCACGGGGGTCACGAAGCGCAGGCGCTCGAGGCCCGAATTCGCCAGCACCGGGCCGGGCGCGGCATCCACGAACAGCCCGGCCGCCCAGGACAGCAGCAGGTAGCCGTGCGCGACGATCCCGGGGAAGAACGGGTTCGCCGCGGCAGCCTCCTCGTCGGTGTGCGCGTAGAACTTGTCGCCGGTGGACTCGGCGAACGCGGTGATGTCGTCCAGAGTCACCGTGCGCAGCCCGCTGGCCACCTGGTCGCCGACGCGGAGCTCGGCGAGGGACTTGCGGAACGGGTGGATGCCGGTGCGCACCATGGCTCCGGTGTGCCACTCGCCGGTGATGGCGGTGAGCATGTCGGGCGAACCCTGGATGGCCGTGCGCTGCATGTGGTGCAGCACCGAGCGGATGCCGCCGAGCTCCTCGCTGCCGCCGGCCCGCCCGGGGCCGCCGTGCACGAGGTGCGGGACGGGCGAGCCGTGCCCGGTGCTGCTGCGCGCGTCGTCGCGGTCGAGCATGAGCACGCGGCCGTGGTGGGCGGCGATGCCGAGCACGAGGGCCCGGGCGACCTCCGGGTCGTGGGTCGCTACCGTCGCGACCAGGGAACCGCCGCCGAGCGCGGCGAGGGCCACGGCGTGGTCGAGGTTGTCGTATTCGATGATCGAGGCGACCGGGCCGAAGGCCTCGATCTCGTGCACGGCGGCGCTCTCGGCGTCGTCGAACGCCAGCAGCAGCGGGCCGACGAACGCGCCGGCCGGGTCGGTGCCGTCCGGGGCATCCAGCGAGCCCATCACGATGCGGCCGCCGCCGTCGACCAGGCGGGCGGCGCTGGAGAGCACCTCTCCGCGCTGGTCCATGCTCGCGAGCGGCCCCATCGTGACGCCCTCGGTGCGCGGGTCGCCGATGCTGACCCGCTTGCCGACGCGCTCGGTGACGGCGGCGACGATGTCGTCGCGCATCCCGGCCGGCACGATGACGCGGCGGATGCTGGTGCACTTCTGGCCGGCCTTCGACGTCATTTCGGTGACGACGGATGCGACATAGGCGTCGAACTCCGGGGTGCCGGCGACGGCATCCGGGCCGAGGATCGCGGCATTGAGGGAGTCGGTCTCGCTGGTGAACCGCACTCCGCCGTGCACGATGTTCGGGTGCGATTTGAGGGCGCGGGCGGTGGAGGCCGAACCGGTGAAGCCGACGAGGTCGCGGTAGTCGAGGTGGTCGATCAGGTCGCGGGCGCTGCCGGAGACGAACTGCAGCGAGCCGGCCGGCAGGATGCCGGAGGCGAGCATGTGGCGCACGATCGCCTCGGTGAGGTAGCCGGTGGGTGTTGCGGGCTTGACGATCGAGGGCACGCCGGCGATGAAGGCCGGCGCGAACTTCTCAAGCATGCCCCAGACCGGGAAGTTGAACGCGTTGATCTGGCAGGCGACGCCCGGGATGCGGGTGTAGATGTGCTGGCCGCTGAACGACCCGTCGCGGGAGAGCGCCTCGACGTCGCCGTCGACGTAGACCTGGCTGTTGGGCATCTCGCGACGCCCCTTCGAGGAGAGCGTGAAGAGCACGCCGATGCCGCCGTCGATGTCGACCATCGAGTCGCGCTTGGTCGCGCCGGTGCTCGCGGAGAGCTCGTAGAGCTCCTCCTTGACCCCGCCGAGGTACTGCGCGAGCTGCTTGAGCAGCAGGGCGCGCTGGTGGAAGGTGAGCTTTCCGAGCGAGGCCTGGCCGACCGTGCGGCCGTGTTCGACCACGGCGGCGAGGTCGAGCCCGTCGGCGCTGACCTTCGCGACCTCGGCCCCGGTGCTCGCGTCGAGTACGGACTGGGTCTTCGCGCCCTCGGCGGGCGACCACCAGGCATCCTTCACATAGCTCGGCACGACGGTGCTGGGGGCCACGGTGGTGGGTTCGAGGAGTGTCATGATGCGTCCTTCCAGTCGAAGAAGCCGCGGCCGCTCTTGCGTCCGAGGTTTCCCTGCGCGACCATGTCGCGCAGCAGTTGTGGTGGGGCGAACCGGTCGCCGAGGGTCTTTTGCAGGTGTTCGGCGATGCCGAGCCGCACGTCGAGGCCGACGATGTCGGTGGTCTTCAGCGGGCCGACCGGATGCTTGTAGCCGAGCACCATGGCCGCATCGATGTCCTCGGGGCTGGCGACGCCCTCCTCGACCATGCGGATGGCCTCGAGGGCGATCGCGACGCCGAGGCGGGAGCTGGCGAAGCCGGGGGCGTCGCGCACCATGATCGGGGTCTTGCCGAGGGCGCTCACCCAGCCGCGGGCGAGGTCGGCGAGTTCCGGGCTGGTGCCCTCCCCCGTGACGACCTCGATCAGGGTCGACACCGGCACTGGGTTGAAGAAGTGCAGTCCGATGAAGCGTTCGGGGCGGTCGAGGGCTTCGGCGAGTTCCGTGATGGAGAGCGACGAGGTGTTCGAGGCCAGCCAGGCGGTGGGGGCCAGGTGCGCCTCGACCGTGCGGAGCGCCTGGGTCTTGAGCGCGGGGATCTCGGGCACGGCCTCGACGACGAGCCCGGAGCCGGCGAAGGCCGCGGCATCCGTGGAAACGGTGAGCCGGTTGTCGAGGTCGGCGCGGGTGGCGGACACTGTGCCGCGGCTGAGCGACTTGTCGACGGCCGACATGACCCGGTCGCGGGCGGCCCGGGCCGCGTCGTCACCCTGCTCCACGACGGTCACCCGCGCCCCGGCGAGCAGGAAGGCGTGGGCGATGCCCGCGCCCATCCGGCCGCCGCCAAGCACTCCGACCAACGCGGGCACGCCGACAGACGCCGGCACGCCGACAGAATCGGGCACACCGGCCGTGTTCGGCAGGCCGAGGGCCTCCTGGGCTGTCGTCATCGCTTCTTCCTTTCCAGGAACGCGGTCATGCGGGCGAATTTCGCCTCTGATTCGAAGAGCACGGCCTGCGCCTCGTTGTCGGCCTGCGGATGCGCGTCGGCCGGGGCGTGGAAGACCTGCTTGGCGATGCGCGTGGCGAGGGGGTCCTGCTTGGCGATGCGGTCCGCGAGGGCGTGCGCGGCGGCGAGGAGGGCGCCCGGCTCGTGCACCTCGGTGACGAGGTGCACGGCCAGCGCCTCGTCCGCGTTCAGGATCCGGCCGGCCAGGATGATCTCCTTAGCGACGGGCTCCCCGACGAGCTCCGCGAGGCGCCAGAGCGCCCCGGCGGCGGGGATGATGCCCAGTGCGGTCTCGGGGTTGCCCAGGCGCACCGTGGTGGAGGCGATCCGGAAGTCTGCGGCGTAGGCGAGTTCCGCGCCGCCGCCGAGCGCCCAGCCGTCGAGGGCCGCGATCACCGGCATCGGTAGGCGGGCGATCCGCCCGAACAGGCCGGAGTTGATGCCCTGCAGCGCGTCGGCCGCGCGTCGTTCGCGGAGCTGGGCGATGTCGGCTCCGGAGGCGAAGATTCCGCCCGCGCCGGAGATGATCAGGATGCGCGGCTCGCGTTCGAGTTCGGCGCAGACCAGGTGCAGCTCGTCGATCATGGCCTGGTCGATCGCGTTGCGGACCTCCGGGCGATTTAGTCGCACGTGCAGCCGGTCCGGGCCCCGGTCGACGAGCAGGGTGGAGAACTCCCCGGGCACGGAATCCGCGGGCACGGCATCCGCGGGCACGGCATCCCCGGCCATCTAGACGAGCTCCACGAGCAGGGACGCACCCTGGCCGACACCGACGCACATGGTGGCGATCCCGCGCCGGGCGCCTTCGCGCTCCATCCGGCCGAGAAGCGTGATCAGGATGCGGCTGCCGGACGAGCCGAGCGGATGCCCGAGCGCGATGGCCCCGCCGTGCCGGTTGACGATCTCCGGGTCGAGGCCGAGCCGGCGGATCGTGGCCAGGGACTGGGTGGCGAAGGCCTCGTTGAGTTCGACGGCGTCGATGTCGCCGATGGTCAGCCCCTGGCGGCCGAGCAGCTTCTCGGTGGCCGGGACCGGGCCGAGGCCCATGATCTCCGGTGCCAGGCCGGCGCTCGCTCCGCCCACGACGCGGGCGCGGGGGGTGAGCCCGAGCCGGGCGATGGCCGACTCGCTGGCGACGATGATAGCGGAGGCGCCGTCATTGAGGGAGCTGGCGTTGCCCGCGGTGACGACGCCGCCGGGGCGCACGACCGAGCGGAGCCCGGCCAGCTTCTCCAGGGTGGTCTCGGGCCGGGGGCCTTCGTCGTCCAGGACGAGGCCGGCCTTGGTCGGCACGCCCACGATTTCCGGCGCGAAGGTGCCTTCGGTGCGGGCGGCCACGGCCAGCCGGTGGGAGCGCAGGGCGAAGGCGTCGGCATCCTCGCGTGTGATCCCGTCGCGGGTGGCGACCTCTTCGGCGGTCTCCGACATGGAGAAGGTGGCCTTGTCCCTGGCGGTGAGGCGCGGATTGGTGAAGCGCCAGCCGATCGAGGTGTCGACGATCTCGCCGGGCTTGGCGAAGGCCTTCTCCGGCTTGGCCAGCACCCAGGGCGCGCGCGTCATCGACTCGACGCCGCCGGCGATCACCAGGTCGGCTTCCCCGGCCTTGATCATGTTGGCGGCCATGTGCACCGCGGACAGGCCCGAGGCGCAGAGCCGGTTGACCGTGATGCCGGGCACGCTGTCGGGCAGTCCGGCCAGCAGGATCGCCATCCGGGCGACGTTGCGGTTGTCTTCGCCGGCCTGGTTGGCCCCGCCGAGGATGACCTCGTCGATCAGGGCCGGATCGATGCCGGAGCGGGAGACGACGGATGCGAGCACGAGCGCCGCGAGATCGTCCGGCCGCACCCCCGCAAGCGCTCCGCCGTATCGGCCGATGGGAGTGCGGACACCATCGACGAGGAATGCTTCGGACATGGCTCCATCACCTTCGACCTACGAATTACTAACTGACCGTTCGTTCCGTAAAGAATGTCACAGGAATGGCCGGGCGGTCAAACCGCGTCGGCTCGCCCGTGGCGGCCGGCTAGAAGAAGTCGTCGGGAGTGCCGGCGGCCTTCGTGACCTCGTCGGTGTTGACCCGCGCCGCGTTGAGCTTGGCCATTGCGACGCGGAGACCGGACTCCATCTGCGCGGCCCAGACCTCGGTTTCCCGGCTCGCCGTGACGGCGGCATCCGCCCGCTCCAGGGCCCGTTCCTTCTCGGCCCGTTCGTTCTTCACCTGCTGGATGCTGAGTGTGACGCCGTAGTACGCGGCGACCATCGACGCGATCGGGGTGGCGAACACGGCCAGCGCGTTGATGGACTCGTTCGTGACGCCCACGACCATGAGCACGATGAACGCGATCGCCAGCGCGCCCATGGCCGCGAGGATGACGAGCGTCGTGCGCTGCGGAACCGCCGGGCGGGCGGTGGCAGAAGGGGCGGGGACGGGACGGGACGGCGCGGGCTCCGCGGTCGTGGCCGTCGGGTCGTCCGAGCGCCGGCCCTCCGCCACGGCGTGCGACAGCACTTCGGTCTCGGCGATCGGCAGCGTTCGGGTTGGCGTGGCTGGGGGCAGGTTAGTCATGTCTCACTCCGTCGTCCTGATGGTTGTGCGGCGTTGCCTGGGGCGGCTCGCCGGGGAACACGCGTTTATAGCTTCGCCCGTCGGGTAATTCGACCGTTCGGCTGGCGAGCCTGCCGCGGCTCACCTGAAGGTACACCGCCTGCGGGGTGATCCCGAGTTGCGCCGCCGCCTCGGCGACGGAGAGCCCGGGGAGGTCTGTCGGCACGCTGCTCGGGCGCGCCGCGCGCTTCCGTCCGGCATCCTGCCTGGCCGCGATTTCCTCGTCGCTGCCCTGCCAGCGCCACTTGGCGGCGGCGGGCTTCAACCCGGCGGCATCGGCGACCTGCTCCCAGCTTGCGCCCTGCTCGCGGGCCGCGCGCACGCCGGCCAGGCTGGCAGGGTCGGTGTCGAGGGCGACGAGCAGCGCGCGGATGGCGCGCAGCCGCTCGAGCGGCGCGGAACCGGTGTCGCCGTCGAGTTCGGCGAGGCGTACGAGCGCGGCGCTCGTTGTCGGTGCGAGAAAGATGCCCATGGTGGTCCTACGCTAGCGCGCGGCATCGAGCACGACGACGGCGTGCGGCGCGAGCAACAGGGAGCCCGGCTCGCGGCCGCGCACGGCATCCCCGGACGCAGCGAAGGACAACAGCACCGCGCCGGCCCCCGAGGGCACGGCGCGCGGTTCCACGCCGAAGTTGATCAGAACCTCGGTCTCGCCGCGGCGGAGGCGCAGCCAGTGCTCGGCCTCGTCGAACCGTACCTGTACCCGGTCGAACCTGGGGTCGGTGAAGTCCGGATGCCCGCGCCGAAGCGCACCGAGGGCCCGGTAGAACGCCAGCACGCGCTGGTGGCCCGGCTCGGCGAGCTCGTCCCAGTCGAGTCTGGAGCGTTCGAAGGTGGCGGGATCCTGCGGGTCGGGCACGACGTTCGGGTCCCAGCCCATCCGGGCGAACTCACCGATGCGGCCCTTCGCGGTGGCCTCGCCCAGCTCGGGTTCGGGGTGCGAGGTGAAGAACTGCCAGGGCGTCCGGGCCCCCCATTCCTCGCCCATGAACAGCATCGGGGTGAACGGTCCGAGCAGGGTCAGCGCCGCGGCGATCGCCAGCTGGCCGGCGTCGAGCCGGGCGGTCAGCCGGTCTCCGGTTGCGCGGTTGCCGATCTGGTCGTGGTTCTGCGAGCCGACGACGAGACGCCAGGCGGGCATCCGCTCGGTGTCGATGCGGCGGCCGTGCACGCGGCCGCGGAAGCTGGAGTACGTGCCGTCGTGGAAGAAGCCGCGGGTGAGTACCTTCGCCAGGGCCCCGAGCGGTTCGAAATCGGCGTAGTAGCCGACCGTCTCGCCGGTGAGCGCGACGTGCACGGCGTGGTGGAAATCGTCGCTCCACTGGGCGTCGAGGCCGTAGCCGCCCGCCTCCCGCGGCGTGATCAGCTGTGGGTCGTTGAGGTCGGATTCCGCGATCAGGGTGAGCGGACGCCCCGCCGAGGCGCTGAGGGCGGCGACCTCGGCGGCCAGCTCCTCGAGCAGGTGGGTCGCGCGTTCGTCGTGGAGGGCGTGCACGGCATCGAGCCGGAGGCCGTCGACGTGGTAGTCGCGCATCCACATGAGTGCATTTTCGATGATGTAGGCGCGCACCGGGTCGGAGTCGGGTCCGTCGAGGTTGACCGACGATCCCCAGGTGGTGCCGCCGGCCTCGCCGAGATACGGCCCGAAGACGGGCAGGTAGTTGCCGCTCGGCCCGAGGTGGTTGTAGACGACGTCCTGGATGACGCCGATGCCGGCGGCGTGGCAGGCGTCGACGAAGCGCTGGTAGGCCGCGGGCCCGCCGTAGCCTTCGTGCACGGCGTACCAGAGCACACCGTCGTAGCCCCAGTTGTGCGTGCCGTTGAAGGCGTTGACGGGGAGCAGCTCGACGAAGTCGACGCCGATCGACTTCAGGTGGTCGAGCCGGGCGGCCGCGGCATCCAGCGTCCCCTCGGGAGTGAACGTGCCGAGGTGCAGTTCGTAGATCGTGCTGCCGGCCAGTTGGCGGCCGGTCCAGGCCGCGTCCTGCCAGGAATGGGTCCCGGCGTCGAAGGTGCGGGACAGCTCATGCACGCCGTGCGGCTGCCGTCGGGAACGCGGGTCCGGATACGGCCCCTCCCCGTCCACCCGGAACCCGTAGTCCATCCCGACGCCCGCCCCGTCTGTCCCGTCTGTCCCGTCTGTCCCGTCTGTCCCGTCTGTCCCGTCGCCGCCCTCAACCGTCCCTCGCCACCATCCCCCTTCCCCCCGTTCCATCCCGCGAAACTGCAGTTGTGCGCGTTCTGGGGGCGTTTTAGCGCGCACAACCGCGGTTTCGCGGGAATCGGGGATGGGGTCGGGGATGGGGTCGGGGAAGGGGATGGGGAGGGGGAAGGCGAGGTCGACGGTTGTGGCGGCGGGCGCCCAGACCTCGAAGGTCACGTTCTGCGGCTTAGCGATCATGAGTGGAATTCCCCTCGTCATGGTGCGGCGCGGGCACGAGCAGCGCCACCGGGTAACGGCCGAGCAGGTCGGCGACGCGCAGCAGCCCGCCGTCGAACCGTTCGCCCGTGAGCACGTCGACGACCCGACGGCCCGCGAGCACGACGGCCGTGTCGCGCCAGCCGCCGGATGCCGCCAGGCCGATCGGCAGGCGGGTCGCCACGGTGATCGCCCCGCCGCGGTCGAACGCGACCACGTGATCTGCAGCTGCGCCGAGCACGTCGACGGGGGCGTAACGCACGAAGCGCTCGGCCTCGTCTCGCCGGAGGCGCAGGGCCCGTGCCGTGACCAGCAGCTTGGCGGCGCCGGATTCGTCGACCGGCGGCAGCCAGCCGCCGTCGATCCGGGCGAGCAGCTCGCGCCGCAGCCCGTAGTCGACCGGTCGGCGGTTGTCGGGGTCGACGAGCGACGTCTCCCACAGTTCGCTGCCCTGGTAGACGTCGGGAACGCCCGGCGCGGTCAGCTGCAGCAGCTTGGCCGCGAGCGAGTTGCTCCAGCCTGCCTGTCGCACGCGGTCGACGAACTCCTGAACCAGCCCGCGAACCGCCGGGTCGTCGACGGCGGCGGTGACGAGGGCCTGCATGGCGGCCTCGAATTCGGCGTTCGGTTCGGTCCAGGTGGTCGAGGTCCTGGCCTCCCTGGCCGCCTTGAGCGCGTAGGCGGCGAGCCTGTCCTTCGAGGCCGGCCACGAACCGACGATCGCCTGCCAGAGCAGGTTCTCGAACGGCGCGTCGCCGAGCGGGGCAGCCGCCCGCAGCTCGGCCAGGGTCGCTTCCCACTCGGCGGGGACCTCGGCGAGCACGGAAATGCGGGCGCGCACGTCCTCGCCGCGTTTCGTGTCGTGGGTCGACAGGGTCGTCATCGAGGTGGGGAATGCCGCCTGCCGCGCCTGCTGGCGCTCGTGGAATGTGGGCACGGCGACGGCGAACTCCTCCGGGTCGGCGCCCACCTCGTTGAGCGAGGTCAGGCGGCTGTAGCGGTAGTACGCGGTGTCCTCGACGCCCTTGGCCATCACCATGCCGGAGGTCTGCTGGAACCGCACGGCGGCCGGATGCGCCGGGTCGGCCAGCAGGGGCAGCAGCCGGTCGATCAGCGGGGCCAGCCCGGGACGGCGAACGCCCGCGAGCCGGGCGGCCGTCCGAAGGTCGGCGGCGCCGACCGGGAGGTACGACCGGTACACCGGGAACCAGGCCAGCAGCTCGGCGATCGCGTCGTCGGTGCCGGCCTCGGCGGGCAGGAGCCGGGCCAGGCGCAGCACCTCCGAGCGGAGGATCCCGTCGGCGATGGCGCGCTTGCGCCGGTAGACCAGCTCCGGCCAGGACAGTTCCGGCCGGCCGGCGTGCTGCCGGAGGCGTGTCTCCAGGGCGTCGAGCGGTGCCTGGCCGGCCGGGTCGACGAGCACGCGGTCGAAGTCGGCGAGGGCGTCGTAGCCCGTGGTTCCGGCGGTCGGCCAACTCGTCGGAAGTTGTTCGCGCCCCTCGAGGATCTTCTCGACCAGCACGTAGGCGCCGTCTGTGGCTTCGGCGAGCTGGTCGAGGTACCCGCCCGGATCGGCGAGGCCGTCGGGGTGGTCGACCCGGAGGCCGTGCACGAGGCCTTCCCGGAGCCAGCGGATGATCTCCGCGTGCGATTCCGCGAACACCCAGGGCACCTCGACCCGGATGCCGGCGAGGCTGTTCACCCCGAAGAAGCGCCGGTAGTTGAGTTCGGCGTCGGCCCGGCGCCAGCCCACGAGCTCGTAGTGCTGCCGGGCGTGCACGGCCTGGGCATCCGCCCCGTCATCGGCCGTGCCGGGAGCCAGCGGGAACCGGTGGTCGTAGTAGCGCAGTTCACCGTCGACGACCGTCAGTCGGCTGACGTCCTCGTCGTCGCCGAGCACGGGCAGCCGGATCCTGCCGGCCCCGAAGGACCAGTCGACGTCGAAGGCCTCGGCGTAGCGCGAGGCCTGGCCGTGCTGCAGCAGGTCCCACCACCAGGCGTTCAGCGCGGGTGTCTGCACGCCCATGTGGTTCGGGACGATGTCGACGAGGATGCCGTGCCCGGCCGCCGCCCCGGCCGCGGCGAGCCGGGCGAGTGCTGCGGCGCCGCCGCGTGCCGGATCGACCTGGGAGTGGTCGACGACGTCGTAGCCGTGGTCGGAGCCGTCCTCCGCTTTGAGCAGCGGTGACAGGTAGAGCCAGTCGGCGCCGAGGTCGCCGAGGTAGTCGAGCACGCCGGTGGCCGCATCGAGGTCGAAGCCGGCCGTGACCTGGAGCCGGTAGGTGGTGACCGGAGCCTTCACTCCGATTCCCTGGGCGTGGCGGCCTTGCGCCTCCCCGACGCGGGTTTCCTGGCCTGCGGGGCCGCCTCTGGCGACGGTTCGCCGGGCGGCGTGAACGCCGCCCCCGCGCTGAACGACGGCAGCGACGGCGACGCCGACTGCGCCGCCAGGGAGGCGGCGACCGAGTGGTCCGGAGCGACTTCCGGCGGCTGGTACGCGCGCAGCACGTGCAGCGATCGTGACGGCAGCGTCAGGGTCTCCCCGGCCGGCCGGGGCAAGGAGTCGGCTCCGGCGCCCGCCGTGTCGACCACGATCTCCCAGGCCCTGGCGTACTCCGCGCTGGGCAGGGTGAAGTGCACGTCTTCCGGATCCGCGTTGAAGAGCAGCAGGAAGTTCACGTCGATCACCGGCTCGCCGCGCACGTCGCGTTCCCGGATGCCGTCGCCATTGAGGAACATCCCGACCGTGCGGGCACGGTTCTCGTCCCAGTCCTGCTGCTGCATCTCCGCGCCGTCGCTGTTCAACCAGACGATGTCGGCCAGTGGGGCTCCGTCGACCCGTTTCCCGGGGTGGCCGTCGAAGAACCGGCTGCGCCGGAACGTCGGATGCTCCTTCCGCAGCCTCGACACGGCCGCGGTGAACTCTACCAGCGGCTGGTCCGCCTCGTCCCAGTGGATCCAGCTCAGCTCGTTGTCCTGCGCGTAGGTGTTGTTGTTGCCCTGCTGGGTGCGACCCAGCTCGTCGCCGTGCAGGATCATCGGCACGCCCTGCGACAGCAGCATCGTCGCGAGGAAGTTACGGTGCTGGCGGGCGCGCAGGGCGCGGATCTCCGGGTCATCCGTCGGCCCCTCGACACCGGAGTTCCAGGAGCGGTTGTGCGATTCGCCGTCCTGGTTGTTCTCGCCGTTGGCGTCGTTGTGCTTCTCGTTGTACGACACGAGGTCGTTCATCGTGAACCCGTCGTGGGCGGTGACGAAGTTGATCGAGGCCACCGGGCGCCGGCCGGAGTGCTCGTAGAGATCGGCCGATCCGGTGATCCGGGAGGCGAACTCCCCCAGCGTCGACGGCTCGCCGCGCCAGAAGTCGCGCACGGTGTCGCGGTACTTGCCGTTCCACTCGGTCCACTGGGCCGGGAAGTTGCCCACCTGGTAGCCGCCGGGGCCGACGTCCCACGGCTCCGCGATGAGCTTCACCTGGGAGACGATCGGGTCCTGCTGCACCATTTCAAAGAAGGTGGAGAGCTTGTCGACGTCGTACAGGTCCCGGGCCAGGGCGGAGGCCAGGTCGAACCGGAATCCGTCGACGTGCATCTCGATCGCCCAGTAGCGCAGCGAATCCATCATCAGCTGCAGCGAGTGCGGGTGCCGCACGTTCAGCGTGTTGCCGGTGCCCGTGTAGTCCATGTAGTGGCGCAAGTCACCGTCCATCAGGCGGTAATACGCCTCGTTGTCGATGCCCTTGAACGAGATCGTCGGGCCGAGGTGGTTGCCCTCCGCGGTGTGGTTGTAGACGACGTCGAGGATGACCTCGATACCGGCCGCGTGCAGCGCACGCACCATTCCCTTGAACTCCTGCACCTGCTGGCCTCGGTCGCCGCTGGCCGAGTAGGCGTTGTGCGGCGAGAGGAAGCCGATCGTGTTGTAGCCCCAGTAGTTGTTCAGGCCCTGTTCGACGAGGGTGCCGTCGTTGACGAACTGGTGCACCGGCATCAGCTCGATCGCCGTGACGCCGAGCTTCTGCAGGTGGTCGATGACCGACGGATGCGCGACGCCGGCGTAGGTTCCGCGCTGGTCCTCCGGCACGGCATCCTGCAGCTGGGTGAGGCCCTTTACGTGGGCCTCGTAGATGAGGGTCTCGCTGTAGGGGGTGTGCAGGGGCTGTTCGCCCTGCCAGTCGAAGTAGGGGTTGACCACGACGCCCATCATCATGTGCGGGGCGGAGTCCTGGTCGTTGCGGGAATCCGGGTCGCCGAAGTTGTAGGAGAAGAGCGCGGGATCCCAGTCGATCGCGCCGCTGGTCGCCTTGGCGTAGGGGTCGAGCAGGAGCTTGTTGGGGTTGGAGCGCTTGCCTTCGCCCGGGTTGTACTCGCCGTGCACGCGGTAGCCGTAGCGCTGGCCCGGCTGCGTGTGCGGCAGGTAGCAGTGCCAGATGAACGCACTTGACTCGATGACCTCGACACGGGTCTCGACACCGTCGTCGTCGAAGAGGCACAACTCGACGCGCTCGGCTGCTTCGCTGTACAACGCGAAGTTGGTGCCGCTGCCGTCGTAGGTTGCGCCGAGGGGGTAGGCGGTTCCGGGCCAGGTTTCCAAGGGACTCCTCCAGGGATCGGAGATCGGGTGGTCGGGTGAGAGACCAGCTGCGCCGGCGGGCTCACCAACGACGTTACCGCCTCGGGTCGCCGGGGGTCGGCGCGTTCGCAGCCAGGCGAGCGCGCACCAGGGGCGCGACCTCGCTGCCGTAGAGCTCGATGCTGGTCATCAGCTTCTCGTGCGGCAGGGTGCCCAGGCTGTACTTGAGGTCGAACCGGGACAGTCCGAGGCCCTCCGCGACCTTCGCGATCTTGGTGGCGACGGTCTGCGGAGAGCCGACGAAGAGTGCGCCGTCGGGGCCGGCGTCATGCTCGAACCGGTCGCGGGACATGGGCCCCCAGCCGCGTTCGCGGCCGATGCGCTCCTGCATGGCGGCGAAGTGCGGCCACATCTCGTCTCGGGCCTGCGCATCCGTCGCGGCGATGTAGCCCGGCGAGTGCTGGCCGATCGGCAGCGTCGTTCGGTCGAATTTGGCCAGCGCCCGGTGGTAGAGGTCCACGAGAGGCGCGAAAGACAGGGGCTCGCCGCCGATGATGGCCAGCATCAGGGGCAGGCCGTAGTGAGCGGCACGGATGACCGACTGCGGGCTGCCGCCCACGCCGATCCAGGTGCGGAGCGCCCCCGACTCGGTCGGCGGGAAGACCCGCTGCCGGTCGAGACCGGCCCGGGTCTCGCCCTGCCAGGTCACCGGTTCCTCGGTGAGGAGCTCGGTGAAGAGGTTGAGCTTTTCCTCGAACAGCAGTTCGTACTGGTCGAGTTCGTAGCCGAAGAGCGGGAACGACTCGGTGAACGACCCCCGCCCGAGGATGACCTCCGCGCGGCCGTTCGAGACCGCGTCGAGGGTGGCGAACCGCTGGAACACCCGCACGGGGTCGTCGGAGCTGAGCACGGTCACAGCGGAACCGAGGCGGATGCGTTCGGTCTGTCCCGCGATCGCGGCGAGCACGACCTCCGGGGCCGAGACGGAGAAGTCCTCCCGGTGGTGCTCCCCGATCCCGAAGAAGTCCAGTCCGACCTGGTCGGCCAGCACGGCCTCGGCGACGACGTTGCGCAGCACCTGCCACTGGGGCAGCGGCCGTCCGTCGGCATCCCAGGTGACGTCACCGAAGGTGTCCAGACCCAGTTCAAGCTCGTGTGTCATGCGGCAGGCGCCCTTCCGAGGTTGCGGTGCATGCATATGCATCCATCTGGTGAACCGCGCGCGCCCGCGCACTATTCCGCGGTGTCACTCCCCGCGCGTCTGGGTCGCGCTTCGCGTCCCCCGGTCGCGCCACCGCTGCCAGAGCCTGGTGAGGATCCGCCTCACGTAGGCGCCGAAACGGGCCGCCGCGGGAAACTCTGTGCCGAGCGTTGCGAGCCCGAGGAAGACGATCAGCCAGCCGGGACCGGGCAGAGGCACCAGGATCAGGCCGACAATGACGATGAGCGTGCCGAGCACCGCGATGCCGAGGCGATAGGCCCAGCGCAGCCGGGGGTAGCGTTCGACCCATTCCCGGGAGCGGCGCAGGAAGCGCCGGATCGGCTGCCTCGGGCTGATGCCGATCTCGATATCGCGTGGCAGACCATCGTTGCGTGCGAGGTCGTCATCGCCGGGGGGTTGTCTGGACACAACGGCCAGCGTAAACCGCAAGTCTGGGAGAGGGCTAGTGAACCGTCAGGCTCGGGACGAATCCGAGGCCGCTTCGAATGTCGGTGGTCGGGTATTGACTGTTCTCATGGACCTCATCACTGAGTACCTGACTTACCCGGACAATGCGTTCGGGGACGGAAAGCCCGAGCACGGCAAGCCCGAGGACAGCTCCGGCCGGCCCGGCGACGGGACGCTGGCCGAGCTGGTGGATGTCGTCGCAGCGACCGATCGGATGCTCGCGGCCGTGTCGGCCATGCGGGCCGACGCGATCGACCAGCTGCGGGTGCAGAGCGAGCGGGAGGCGCAGGCTGCGGCGAAACCGGCCGCGAGTCCGTTCGGCACGGGCCCGTTCAGCACGGGGCCTTTCGGGTCGGACGCGGCGAAGATGGCCCGGCGGTCGCTGGTGGCCGAGCTGGCCTGTGCGCTGCGGGTCCCCGAGGGCAGCGCGGAACGGCTCCTGGTCGAGAGCGAGTCCCTCGTGCACGACCTCGCGGCCACCCGCACGGCCCTGCAGCAGGGCGAGATCAGCTACCGGCACGCGAAAGCACTCATGGACCACGTCTGGTCCCTGCCCGAAGACGCCCGGGCCGGGTTCGAATCGGCTCTGCTGCCCGATGCCCGGAAACTCACCGTCGCGAAGTTCGACGGCACCGCCCGCAGAGCAAGGGAGAAGGCTCACCCCGACACGATCACCACCCGGCACGCGAAGTGCATCACCGACCGGCAGGTGCAGCTCGTGCCGGCCCGGGACGGCATGGCCTGGTTGAACGCGTACCTCTCCGCGGCCGACGCGAACTCGGTGTACGAGCGGATCAGCGGCGCC
>NZ_FNFU01000019.1 GCF_900101115.1 Cryobacterium psychrotolerans | reverse complement strand
ACCCCCGCCGCCCGCAACGCCCGCGCCAGCCCGAACCCCGTCGGGCCGGCTTCATACGTCGCCGCCACCGGGCCCGGCAACCCCGTCACCCACGCCACGACCTCCTCGACGCTCGCGCCCAGACGACGCTGCGTCAACTCGCCCGAGACTTCGTCGATCGCGGCCGCGACCACGCTCCGCGCGTGCACATCCAATCCAACACTCGTACGCTCGATAACCACTGGGGCCTCCCTCACATATGTGGCACTACGAGCCAGACACACCCGGCCCGCAACCCACGGTCTATGCGATCGGGAGGCCCCAGCTCAATACCCCATAGCGTCTAGACCGGTCTGCTGGACCAGCCTGCTAGACCAGCCTGCTAGAACAGGTCGTGTTCGGCGAGCTGGTCGGCCAGGCTCGAACCGTCCGGCCCGTAGACCCAGGGCGCGCCAGGACGCGCCTGGGCGGCATCCCTGGACCGGCCGCCGGCGAGCACCGCTTCGCTGGGGGAGAGCCGGCGGATCGCGACCGCGGCGACGCTCGCCGGGAAGTCACGCTGGAATTCGCTGTAGATGGCCTCGTCGTGCTGGCCGTCATCGCCGATCAGGATCCAGCGGATGTCGGGGAACTCCTGGGCCAGTCGGCGCAGGTTGGCCCGCTTGTGGTCTCGGCCGCTGCGGAACCAGCGGTCGTGCGTGGGCCCCCAGTCGGTGAGCAGGAGCGCACCCGCCGGATACATGTTCCGCGAGAGGAAGCGGGTCAGCGTCGGGGCGACATTCCAGGCCCCGGTCGAGAGATAGATGACCGGGGCGCCCTCGTGCGCCGCCACGAGGCGGTCGAGAAACACGGCCATGCCCGGCGTGGGAACCCGGGCGTGCTCGTCGAGCACGAACGTGTTCCAGGCCGCCAGGAGAGGGCGAGGCAGGGTCGTCACCATGACGGTGTCGTCGACGTCGGAGATGATTCCGAGGCGCACCGCGGGTGCGACGATGAACAAGGGCGCCTCGACCGGCGCCGAGTCATCCGTGTGCAACCGGGCCACGTGCCAGCCCGGCGCGAGCCGGGCCTCGACGACGGTGTCGACCACGCCGCCCCGGTCGGCCTGCACCCGGTGGGTTCCCCCGCCGATCTCGATCGTCACGGTCACGTCGTTGACGGGCACGCTGGTGAAGCTGCGCCAGCCGCGGATGCCCGAATCCCGTCCGTCGGTGCGGCGCCGGGGTTGCTTCGCCTGGCTCTCGGGATCAACGGGTTTGGCCAGGAGCACACGACAGAGGATGCGCACCCGCTCGGTCGTCCCGTAGCCGGCATAGGGGATGATGATCGGCCGGTAGCCGCGGTTGCGCGCGTACCGCTCCCGCACGTCGTGCAGCCAGTCCTCGGCGCGGGCAGCCCTGTGCATGATGCTCGCTGGGGCGGTCATGCTCGGCGTTTCGGGGGACTCTGGCACCTACCCAGTCTGTCATGCGCGCCGCAACACGAAGCCACAGTCGGTAACCCGTAGGATATGACGAGTCGTCGAGGAGGAAACGTGTCACTTAATGACATCATCGGGGAGGGATCAGCCGGCCAGGGCCAGCAGATCCGCACCGAACCCATGCAGCAGCGCAGTGCAGCCCGACTGTCTGCCCTGCTCGACGCCGCCGCAGCAGTGGTCGACGAGGTCGGCTTCGACCGGATCACGACCGCGATGGTCGCCGAACGGGCCGGCGCCTCGATCGGCACCGTGTACCGCTATTACCCCGACCGGGTTGCCGTGCTGCACGCGCTGCGCGAGCGCGCCGTGCTGCGTTTCCGTCAGCGTTTCGTCGAGGAGATGAAGCTCACCCGTCCGGAAACCTGGTGGGATGCCGTCGATTGCGCCGTCACCGCGTTCGTAGGGCTCTACCGGTCAGAGGCTGGTTTCCGCATCCTGCACTTCGCCGACCGGGAGCGCACGGCGGAGGTCGACTCGGACGACGTCGAATCGGGCTTCTTCGCCCGCCGCCTCGCGGGCATCCTCGCCGAGGAGTTCGGCCTGCCGGCCGGGCCCGACCTGAACTTCCGGCTGGAAATGACCGTCGAAATGGCCGACGCACTGCTGTCGCGCGCCTTCGCCTCCGACCTGCAGGGCGACGAGCGGATCATCGCCGAATGCCGTCGGATCATGCACGACTACCTCGTGGGCTACTACGGGCCGAGCGTCGGCTCGAAAGCCCCGGTCCTCTCCCACCACTCCTGAGGCGTGCCCGCGCGCCGGGCCCGGCGGGAATCCGTTTCTGTGCTGCCAATCCGATTTGAGAGCGACTTACGAATACAGTGTGGTTGGGTTCGCCGCGCGCTGACCCGGTCCCCGCGAGGAATGAGCCACGTCCATGATCGAGTTCCGCTCGGTAAGCAAGCAGTTCCCCGACGGCACCCTGGCCGTCGATGACTTCAGCCTCGTGCTGCCCTCCCACAAGACCACCGTCCTGGTCGGCTCCTCCGGCTCGGGAAAGACCACCCTGCTGCGGATGATCAACCGCATGGTCGATCCCACCGGCGGCGCCATCGAGATCGACGGGGTCGACATCGCCGGCCTGGAGCCGGTCAAGCTGCGCCGCAGCATCGGCTACGTGATGCAGAATTCGGGGCTGCTCCCGCACCGCACCGTCGTCGACAACGTCGCCACCGTGCCGCTGCTGCGCGGCGTGCCGAAGAAGCGGGCGAGAGCGGATGCCCTGGCCCTGCTCGACACGGTCGGCCTGGAACGTTCCCTGGCGGACCGCTACCCGAGCCAGCTTTCCGGCGGGCAGCAGCAGCGCGTCGGCGTGGCGCGGGGCCTCGCCGTGAACCCCAACATCCTGCTCATGGACGAGCCCTTCGGTGCCGTCGACCCGATCGTGCGTGCCGAACTCCAGCAGGAACTCATCCGGTTGCAGCGAGAGCTCGGCAAGACCGTGGTCTTCGTCACCCACGATGTGGAGGAGGCGTTCCTGCTCGGCGACCAGGTCGTCATCCTGCGCCAGGGCGGGCGGGTCGCGCAAGTCGGCTCCCCGACGGAGATCCTGGCGAGCCCGGCCGACGACTTCGTAGCCAGCTTCGTCGGCGCCGATCGGGGCAAGCGCGCCCTGCACCTGGAGAGCCAAGGCGGCCGCGACATCCTCGTCGACAGCGAGGGTCGGCTGGCCGGGGTGCTCACCGGCGGGTCACGTCCCGGCGAGGCCGACCCGGTTCCGGGTTCGGGTGCTTCGGCGCAGGGTGGGGATTCCCGGTGACCTGGATCTGGTCGAACCTCGACTTCATCTGGGACCGCACCCTTGATCACCTCGTGCTCAGCGTGCCGCCGATCATCCTGAGCTTCCTGATCGCGCTCCCGATCGGGTGGCTGGCGCACAGATTCCGCCTGGGCCGCGGCTTCATCCTGATCTCGGTGGGTCTGCTCTACGCCATCCCCTCGCTGCCGCTGTTCGTGGTTCTGCCGGCGATCGTCGGCACCAGCGGCCGGGACCCGCTCAACCTGGTCATCGCACTCACGATTTACGGCGTCGCCCTGATGGTGCGGGTGGTCGCCGACGGCCTGGCCTCGGTCGACCCCGATGTGCGCCTGTCGGCCACCGCCGTGGGCTTCTCCGGCTGGGCCCTGTTCTGGCAGGTGCAGCTGCCGCTGGCCGGGCCGGTGCTCCTCGCGGGCCTCCGTGTTGTGGCCGTGAGCACGGTGAGCCTGGCGACGGTCGGCGCGGTGATCGGGGTGCAGAGTCTCGGCAGCCTGTTTACCGACGGCTTCCAGCGCGGGATCGAAGCCGAGATCGTGGCCGGGATCGTGTGCACCGTCCTGCTCGCCCTGGCCTTCGATGGGGCGCTCGTCGCGCTGGGGCGCTTGCTGATGCCGTGGTCGCGCCCGGCACGTCCGACGCGCTCGTCGGCCCCGTTAACCCCCGGGCCGAAAGCCCTGGGCGCGGCCGTTCACGGCGGAGAGGCGGCCAAATGACTCTCTTCCTGGACGCGCTGAACTGGATCTTCGACCCGGCCAACTACGTGGGGGACGGCTCCATCCCCTCGCGCCTGCTCGAGCACCTGGTCTTCACCTTCGTCACCCTCCTGATGGCGTCGATGCTCGCCCTTCCGCTCGGCTTCCTGATTGGCCACACCGGACGCGGCCGGGGCCTGGCGGTGGCGGTGTCCGGCGGGCTGCGGGCCCTGCCGACGCTCGGCCTGCTCACCCTGGTGGCGCTGTGGGTCGGTATCGGACTCGAGGCACCGTATGTGGCGCTGACCGTGCTGGCCATTCCGCCGGTGCTGGCCGGCGCGTATACCGGATTCGAGGCGATCGACCGGGCCACCATCGACGCCGCGCGCTCGGTGGGCATGTCCGAGTGGCAGATCGTGCGCAAGGTGGAAATCCCCCTGGGGCTGCCGCTGCTGATCGGCGGTCTTCGCTCGGGAACGCTGCAGGTCGTCGCCACGGCCACCCTGGCCGCCTACGTCGCGGACTTCGGGCTCGGTCGCTTCCTGTTCTCCGGACTGAAGACCCGCGACTACGCCGAGATGCTGGGCGGCTCGATCCTCGTGATCCTGCTGGCCCTGGTCCTGGAGGGTATTTTCTCGGTCATCCACAGAGTCATCCTGCCGCGCGGCGTTGCCGCGGGTCGGCCCACAGAAGTCCGGGCCGGGTCAGTCAGACCTCGCCCGGGGATGGAATCCACCATCGCGAAAGGAAGAAAATAGATGTTCACAGTAAAAAGAGGCCGGCTCGCGCTAGTCAGTGCGGCCTGGGTTGGGGCCGTCGTAGCCCTCGCAGGGTGTGCGTCCGGCGACCCGCTGGACAGCGGGTCGGATAAGGCGTCCGGCGACAAGTTGATTGTCGGATCGCAGGACTACTACTCGAACGAGATCATCGCCGAGATCTACGCCCAGGCGCTCGAGGCCAACGACATCGCCGTCGACCGGGACTTTCGCATCGGCCAGCGCGAGGTCTACCTTCCCGACATCGAGGCGGGCAAGATCGACGTGTTCCCCGAGTACACCGGAAGCCTGCTGCAGGCCCTCGACAAGAACGCGGCCGGGGGCACGAGCGACGAGACCTACGCAACCCTCCAGGAAGCCCTGCCCGAGGGTCTCCGCGTGCTCGACAAAGCCGATGCCTCCGACCAGAACTCCTGGACCGTCACCCAGGCGTTCGCCGACAAGTACAAGCTGACCGACATCGAATCCCTGAAGAACGTCACCGAACCGATCGTCGTGGGCGGCAACGCCGAGCTCGAGACCCGGCCCTACGGACCGACGGCGCTCAAGGAGAAGTACGGCATCGAAACCGCCGGCTTCAAGCCGATCGAGGATGGCGGAGGCCCGCTCACCGTCAAGGCCCTCGTCGACGGTGACATCCAGATCACCAACATCTACACGGCCAGCCCGAACATCAAGTCGGACAAGCTCGTTGCCCTGGCCGACCCGGACGGGCTCTTCTTCGCCGACAACGTCGTGCCGGTGGTCTCCGACAGGGTCACCGACAAGGCCGAGAAGGTTCTCAATACGGTCAGCGCGGCCCTGTCCGCCGAGGACCTGGTGAGCCTGAACGCCCAGAGCTTCAACGACCAGAAGAAGGCCGAAGACATCGCTGCCGCCTGGCTCAAGCAGGCAAAACTGTTCTAGCCACTTCCCACGAATTCGACGGATATTCTCGCCCGCAGGCCGGTTTCCCGGGCCTCGACGCCGGGCCGTGTTGGAGCAGATGGCCGACGCTATCGCTCACACCATGATGACGTTTGGGGAGACCACCTCCGCCGTCAACGGCACGACCAAGGGCGACGGGTCCGGAACCGTGGATCTCGAATTCAAGGGCAGCAAGGCAGTCAAGTAAGCCGGTGCAGCGTCCGACGCGGTGGCAGGGGGAGGTCGCCTTCGGGCGGTCCCCCTTCCTGCCCCGGGGCAAGGGCCTGGTCGTCGGCGAGCATCTCGACGAGCAGCGCGACCGCTCTCTCTGCCGGTTGGCGATCGGGAACCAGGCCGGGGCCCTGCGCCAGGCCCGATCGCGCGGCGGACGAGGGGAGGGCCGGACAGATCTCCGAGTCGCTCGCTGTCTCCTAGGCTGGGGTCGTGACCGGGTCAATCCAGCGTGCGGTGTTGCCCCGATGGTGGGACCCCGCGCGCGCCTTCGTCGCCCTCTATGAGAGCAGTCCGTACGCCTTCTGGCTGGACGCCGGCGAGGGCGCCGAGACCGGCGTCAGCTACCTGGCGGAGGCCGCCCCGGGTTCCCGGTTCGTGACCGCCTCCGTTCCGGACGGGACCGTCACTGTCACCGTGGTGGGCGCCCCGGATCCGTCCGTGGAGCCGGCGCCGGCGATCACGTCGCCGGAAACGATCTTCGAGTTCCTCCGCGAGGACCTCGCGCGCCGCGCCGCCCTGGACGACACGACGGAACAGGGTTTCCGCCTGGGCTGGGTCGGCTGGCTCGGCTATGAGCTCGGGGCGCAGACGGTCGGGACGCCCGTGCACGTGTCCCGGTACCCGGATGCCGCCCTGCTGGAGGTCAACCGCGCCCTCGTCTTCGACCACGCGGCCCGCACGGTCACTGCCCTCATCCACGTGCCCTCCTGGAGCGCCGAGAAGGGCACGGTGGACGGCACGGGGAGCGCGGAGGACTGGGCGCGGGCGGTCAGCGCGACCCTGCGTGCGTCGCCGGAGCCGGTGCCGGCCGATGCCGCTCGGCCGGTGCCGGTCGATGCCGCGCGGCCGGTGGCGCACTGGCGACACGACGCGGAACGCTACGCGGAGTTGATCCTCCGCTGCCAGGCGTCCATCCGCGAGGGCGACGCCTACCAGCTCTGCCTGACCAACGAGATCAGGATCGACGCGCGGCCGGACCCGGTCGTGGCCTACCTCGCCCTGCGCGCCGGGAGTCCCAGCCACCACGGCGGCCTGCTGCGCTTCGGCGCCACCGCCCTGCTCAGCGCCTCGCCGGAGCAGTTCCTGGCCGTCACCCGCGACGGCCTGGTCACCACGAAGCCGATCAAGGGCACCAGCCCGCGCGGGGGCACCGCCGCGCTCGACGACGAGCTGCGCGCCGGACTCGAATCGAGCGAGAAGGAGCGCGCCGAAAACCTGATGATCGTCGACCTCATGCGCAACGACCTCGGCCGGATCGCCGAGCTGGGTTCGGTCACCGTCTCCAGCCTGCTCGCCGTGGAGAGCTACGCGCACGTGCACCAGCTGGTCAGCACCGTTGAGGCCCGGCTCGCCCCCGGCCTGTCCTCGGTGGACGCGGTCGCCGCCTGTTTTCCCGCCGGGTCGATGACCGGCGCCCCGAAAATCAGCGCCATGACCATCCTCGACGACCTCGAGGATGGCCCGCGCGGCATTTATGCCGGCGCGTTCGGCTACGTCGGGCTGGACGGCGCGGTGGACCTGGCCATGGTCATCCGCAGCATCGTGCTCGACGGCGACGGAGCATCCATCGGCACGGGCGGGGGAATCACGGCCCTGTCCGTTCCGGCCTCCGAGATCGAGGAGACCCGGATCAAGGCCGCTGCCCTGCTCGACGCCCTCGGCGCCGGCACCGCACCCACGCGACGCCGCCACCCCGGGAGTGAGTAACCTAGAACCTGGCCCAGCCGTCGGCGGATGCCGGCGAGCCGCACGTCCCCAACACCGCACCGAATGAGAGCCACGTGGCACACGAGCAGCACACCGCACCGACCGGCGCCGAGAGCGGCCGCGAGACCGACGAAGACCTCTATGACTTCGCGGCCATCCAGGCGAAGTGGCAGCCGGTCTGGGAGGAACGGAAGCCCTTCCGCACGAGCGACCCCGACGACACCCGCCCGCGCAAGTACGTGCTCGACATGTTCCCCTACCCCTCCGGTGACCTGCACATGGGCCACGCCGAGGTGTACGCGCTGGGCGACATCGTCGCCCGGTACTGGCGCCAGCAGGGATTCAACGTGCTGCACCCGATCGGCTGGGACTCCTTCGGCCTGCCGGCCGAGAACGCCGCCATCAAGCGCGGCATCGACCCCCGGGCGTGGACCTACGACAACATCGCCCAGCAGAAGAAGAGCATGAAGCTCTACGCGGCATCCTTCGACTGGGAGCGCGAGCTGCACACCAGCGACCCCGAGTATTACAAGTGGAACCAGTGGCTGTTCCTGCAGCTCTACAAGAAGGGCCTCGCCTACCGCAAGGACAGCTGGGTGAACTGGGACCCGGTGGACCAGACCGTGCTCGCCAACGAGCAGGTCCTGCCGGACGGCACGTCCGAGCGCAGCGGCGCCGTTGTCGTGAAGAAGAAGCTCACCCAGTGGTACTTCAAGATCACCGACTACGCCGACCGGCTGCTCGACGACCTCAACCAGCTCGAAGGCAGCTGGCCGGCCAAGGTGATCACCATGCAGCGCAACTGGATCGGCCGGTCGATCGGCGCCGACGTCGACTTCGTGATCGAGGGCCGTGACACCCCGATCAGCGTCTTCACGACCCGCCCCGACACCCTGTTCGGCGCCACCTTCATGGTCGTCGCCCCGGACTCCGACCTGGGCGCCGAGCTCGCCGCCGGCGCTTCGCCCGCCGTTCAGGAAGCCTTCCAGGGCTACCTCACCCGGGTGCAGAACAGCACCGAGATCGAGCGCCAGAGCACCGACCGGGAGAAGACCGGCGTGTTCCTCGAACGCTACGCGATCAACCCCGCCAACGGGGAGCGCCTGCCCATCTGGGCGGCCGACTACGTGCTCGCGGACTACGGGCACGGCGCGGTCATGGCCGTCCCCGCCCACGACCAGCGCGACCTGGACTTCGCCCGCGCCTTCGACCTGCCCGTGCGGGTCGTCGTCGACACCACCGCCCCGGTCACCGGCACGATCCCGGTGATCACCGAGGCCATGCTCGACGGCAGCGAGGAACTCCCGCCTTTGGACCCGGCGGCCACGGGCATCGCGCTGACCGGGGAGGGCCGCCTGATCAACTCCGGCGCGCTCAACGGGCTGAGCAAGAACAACGCCGTCAAGCGGATGATCGAACAGCTCACCAGCGACGGCACCGGCCGGACGGCGAAGAACTATCGCATCCGCGACTGGCTGATCTCGCGCCAGCGCTACTGGGGCACCCCGATCCCGATCATCCATGGCGAGGACGGCTCCGAGATCCCGGTCCCGGAGGACCAGCTTCCCGTCCTCCTGCCCTCCAGCGAGGGCCTGGACCTCACGCCCAAGGGCACCTCGCCGCTCGGCGGGGCGACGGACTGGGTCAACGTGCCCAACCCGATCGACGGCACTCCCGCCCGCCGCGACGCGGACACGATGGACACCTTCGTCGACAGCTCCTGGTACTTCCTGCGCTTCCTGAACCCCAACGACGACACCCAGGCCTTCGACCCGAAGGAAGCCGAGAAGTGGGCGCCGGTCGACCAGTACGTCGGCGGCGTCGAGCACGCCATCCTGCACCTGCTGTACGCGCGCTTCATCACCAAGGTGCTCTTCGACCTGGGTCACGTCACCTTCACCGAACCGTTCACGTCGCTGCTGAACCAGGGCATGGTCGTGCTGGACGGCGCCAAGATGTCCAAGAGCAAGGGCAACCTCGTCTACTTCACCGAGGAGGTTGAGCGGCACGGCGTCGACGCCGTGCGCCTGACCATGGCCTTCGCCGGCCCGCCCGAGGACGACATCGACTGGGCGGATGTCTCGCCGGTTGGTTCGGCCAAGTTCCTCGCCCGCGCGTGGCGCATGGCCAGGGACGTCACGAGCACGCCCGGCATCGAGTGGAAGACGGGCGACCAGGCCCTGCGTCGGGTGACTCACCGGTTCCTCGCCGACGCCCCATCGCTCATCGAGGCGTTCAAGTTCAACGTCGTCGTCGCCCGCCTGATGGAGCTCGTGAACGCCACCCGCAAGGTGATCGACACGGGCGCCGGGGGCGGGGATGCCGCGGTCCGCGAGGCGGCCGAGACGACCGCGATGGCGCTGAACCTGTTCTCGCCGTACACGGCGGAGGACATGTGGGAGCGCCTCGGCTACGAGCCGTGCGTCGCCCTGGCCCAGTGGCGCAAGGCCGACCCGACGCTTCTCGTGGCGGAAGCGGTCACCGCCGTCGTGCAGGTCGACGGCAAGGTGCGCGACCGCCTCGAGGTGTCGCCGAAGATCACGAGTACGGACCTGGAGAAGCTGGCCCGCGAGTCGGCCGCCATCATCCGCTCGGTGGGCGACCGCGAGATCGTGAACGTGATCGTGCGCGCCCCGCGCCTGGTCAGCATCGTCACGAAGCCCTGACCTCCCCGCGAAACCGCAGTTGTGCCATTTATGAAGGGCGTTTAGCGCGCACAACTGCGGTTTCGCGGGTGGGGAGGAGACCTCCACAGGCGGCGGCGGGGGAGATTGCGCACGGGTTGGGGCCGGCGCGGGAGCGGAGCCGGGGCGCGGCCTAGCCTTCCGGCATGGAGTCCGACGAGGCGAGTGATGCCCTCGCACGCCTCGCCCCGTCGGCGCGTGCCCCGGAACGCGCGCGCCGCCGCATCGGGGTGGGCGCCGCGGTTGTGCTGTTGATTGTCGCGCTGGTGACCGCCGTCGTCGTGTCCGCGTTCGGGCAGCCGCCGGGGCAGGTCGTCGTGCCCGTCGGCAGCGGCCCGGGAACCGGGTCGTCCGGAGGCGACAACGAGGGGTCCGGCGTTCCCACGTCCCCCTCGGCAGACAGCGGCGGCATCCTGTTCGTTCACGTACTCGGCGCGGTTCGGCGGCCCGGTCTCTTCGAAGTCCGAGACGGGGCGCGGGTGATCGACGTCGTCGCGGCCGCCGGTGGCCTCCTGGCCACGGCCGACCCGGCCGGCGTCAACCTGGCCAGGCTCGTGGGCGACGGGGAGCAGCTCTACATTCCGAAGCTCGGCGAAACGCAACCCGGTACCCCGCCGGGCGGGTCCGGCGGCGCGGCCCACGCCGCCGGCGGGAAGGTCAGCCTCAACTCCGCGAGCGCTTCGGAACTCGACACCCTCCCGCGGATCGGGCCGCTGATGGCCCAGCGCATCATCGACTACCGGGAGGCCAACGGCCCGTTCGCCGCCGTCGAAGACCTCCGCAATGTGACCGGAATCGGCGACAAGACCTTCGACGGCCTGAAGGCGCTGGTCACGCCGTGACGGCCGACCTGCGCCTGGCCGCCCCGGCCGCAGCCTGCTGGCTCACTGCCGGGGTGCTCTGCGCCGCTCCGGGGCAGGTGGCTGCGGCGGCTGGTCTGCTCTGGCTGGGGTCGGTGGCGGCCATCGGGATCGGCCTCGTCGATCGTTGGCCTCGGCGGTCGCGGTCCCAGAAAGGGTCTCAGCTTCGGGGGCGATGGCGAGCCCCGGCGCCAGCCCCGGGCCGCCCGGGTTGGCGCGCCCTGTGGGGTACGCTCGGCGTCACCTTCGCCGCCGCCGCGCTCGTCGCCACGGTCATCGCCGCCACCGCGTCCGCGCGGCTCCCGGGCGAGGTGAGGTCGGCCGCTGAACGGCACGCGATCGTCACCGGCACCGTCACGATCGGCACGATGGCCGCCGAGACGCAATCGTTCCAGGGGTTCAGCGGCTTCTCCAGTCGGGTCCGGTTCCGCGGCACCCTCACCGAGCTGCGGCTGGACGGCCGGACCGTGCCGGTGTCCGTTCCCGTGGTGGTGTTCGCCGAATCCACTGCTTCCGCTTCGCGCGCGCTGGAGATCGGTTCCTCCGTGCGGCTGACCGGCACGGTTCAGGTCGCCCAACCGGGGGATGCCGCGGCGGTTCTCTTCTTCGGACGCGGCCCACCGGAGGCCGGCACGGGTCCGCCGTGGTGGCTCGGGTGGGCCGGGGAGCTCCGGCACGGGTTCTCCGATGCGGCCTCCCGGCTGCCCGGCGACGGCGGCGACCTGCTGCCCGGCCTCGCCATCGGCGACACCACAGCGGTGAGCGACGAGCTGGACGGCGAGATGAAGACGAGTTCGCTGAACCACCTCACCGCCGTCTCCGGGGCGAACTGCGCGGTCGTGATCGCGTCGATCATGCTGCTCGGCGGGGCTCTCCGCCTGCGCCGAGGCGTGCGGATCGCCCTGTCCCTGGCGGTGCTCGTGGGTTTTGTGACGCTCGTGACGCCCGAGCCGAGCGTGCTCCGGGCCGGGGTGATGGCATCCGTCGTGCTGCTCTCGATCGGCATCGGGAGGCCCGGCGGCGGGATGCCGGCCCTCGCCCTGGTCGTGATCGTGCTGCTGGCCGGCGACCCGTGGCTGTCCCGCAACTACGGCTTCGCGCTGTCGGTGCTCGCGACGGCGGGCCTGCTGGTCCTCGCCGGTCCCGTGACCCGGGCGCTGTCCCGCTGGATGCCCACCGGCCTCGCCGCCCTCATCTCGATCCCGCTCGCCGCTCAACTCGCCTGCCAGCCCGTACTCGTGCTGCTGAGCCCCAGCCTCCCGCTCTACGGGGTGCCGGCGAACCTGCTGGCGGCCCCGGCCGCGCCCCTGGCGACGGTCGTGGGACTCCTCGGCTGCCTGCTGCTGCCGTGGGCTCCTGGGCTCGCCGGGACCCTCCTGGGCGCGGCCTGGCTGCCGTCGGCGTGGATCGCCGCGGTTGCTCGAACTACGGCAGCCCTGCCGGGAAGCCGGCTGCCGTGGCCCGGCGGGGCCGTCGGCCTCACCGGCATCGTGCTCGTCACGCTTCTCGTCCTGATCCTCGTCTTCCGGCAGGCGGGAGCGCGCGGCGCGCGGCGGCGGACCGCGGCGCTGGCCCTGCTGCTGGCCTCGCTCGGCGCATATTCCGGGTCGCTCATCGGCACCGGGGTCGGGCGGGCCGCCGCCTTCCCCGACGACTGGCAGATCGCAGCCTGCGACATCGGCCAGGGTGATGCCGTGGTCGTGCGCGACGGGGACCGGTACGCGCTCATCGACGTCGGACCGGACCCGAAACCGCTCGCCGCCTGCCTCCGCACCCTCGGCATCGACCGGATCGACCTGCTCGTGCTCACCCACTACGACATGGACCACATCGGCGGGATCGACGCCGTGCTCGGCCGGGTGGACACCGCCCTGGTCGGGATCCCCGAGAACGACCAGGACCGGCGCCTGCACGACCGGCTCGCCGAGGGCGGCGCGCTGCTGCGGCAGTCTGCCCGGGGCGACAGCGGGGCCCTCGGCGGGCTGCGTTGGGAGATCCTCTGGCCGGTCAGGGGCTCACCGGTGATGCAGGTCGGCAACCCGGGAAGTGTGACGATCGGCTTCGACGGGCGCGGCATCCGGTCGCTGTTCCTCGGAGACCTGGGCGAGGAGGCGCAGGACGCCATGTCGCGCGCGTCCAGGCCGGCGGCACTGGATGTCGTGAAGGTCGCCCACCACGGTTCGGCCGACCAGAGCCCGGAGCTGTACGCCCGCCTCCGCGCCACGGTCGGGCTGATCGGGGTCGGCGCGGACAACGGCTACGGGCACCCGACGGATGCGCTGCTGGACATGCTCTCCGGAGTCGGAACGACCGCCTTCCGCACCGACCGGCAGGGGATGCTCGTGGTTGCGCCGGCCGCCCAGCGCGGCGGCGCGCTCACCGTGTGGACCGAGAAGGTGCCGCCCCGGGCGAGTGGGAGCCCGGGCGCGCGCGACAGCCGGCGCGCGGGCCCGTCACCGGCCCCGGCTAGGCTGGAACGAGCAATCGAAGGGAACCGCGTGGCCGCTCGCACCACCGCACCACGGGCACTGAAGCCGGCCCAGAAGTCGGCCTCGAAGTCGACGCCGAAGACCGCGGCTATCCCGCAGCTGGCCTGGCACCAGGTGCGTCCGGCGCCGGTCCTGCTGGTCTCCGGCACCGAATCATTCCTGGCCGAACGCGCCATCCGGCAGCTCCGGGACTTCCTGAAGCTCGAGGACCCCGAGCTCGAGGTCAGCGACGTGCAGGCCGACAGCTACGCGCCCGGCGAAATTCTGACCCTGGCCAGCCCCTCGCTGTTCGGGGAGCCTCGCCTGATCCGGGTGCGCTCCGTCGAGAAGTGCACCGACGCGTTCCTCACCGAGGCCCTCGACTACCTGCAGAACCCGGCCGAAGACACCTACCTGGTGCTGCGGCACGGCGGGGGAGTGCGCGGCAAGAAGCTCCTCGACACGATCCGCAGCGGCGTCGGCGGCGGCATCGAAATCGTCTGCGCCGAACTCAAGAAGGACACCGACAAGCACGACTTCGCCTCGGCCGAATTCAAGACCGCGGGCAAACGCGTGACCGCCAGCGCCCTGCGCGCCCTCGTTTCGGCGTTCTCGGATGACCTCGCCGAGCTGTCGGCCGCCTGCCAGCAGCTGATCTCCGATTCGAGTGCGGAGGTCACCGAGGTCACCGTCGATCGCTACTACGGCGGCCGGGTCGAGGCCAACGCGTTCAAGGTGGCCGACTCGGCCATCGCCGGGCGCCACGGGGAGGCGCTGGTCACGCTCCGGCATGCGCTGTCCTCCGGGGCAGATCCGGTGCCCATCGTCGCCGCCTTCGCCATGAAGATCCGCACGATGGCCAAGCTGTTCGGAGTCCGGGGCGGTTCCGGCCAGCTCGCCTCCCAGTTCGGACTCGCGCCCTGGCAGGTGGAGCGTGCCCAGCGGGACCTCCGCGGCTGGAGCGACGAGGGCCTGGCCCGCTGCATCACCATGCTCGCCGAGACGGATGCGAACGTGAAGGGCGGCGGTCGCGACCCCGTGTTCGCGCTCGAGCGCCTCATCGGCGTGATCGCGCGGCGCGGCGAAGACTGACCGGCGGGGCCGCTGCTCGCCGACGTCGCCGGTTCCGGTCGAGACCGCCCGGTGCACCGGGGCAACTCGACCGGAACCGTTCGACTAGGCGGAACCGTTCGACTAGGCGGAACCGTTCGACTAGGCGGAACCGTGCAACCAGGCGACGAACGCAAAAAAAGTCCCCGCCGGCGAGGGCGGGGACTTATGAACCGAGGGCCGAAGCCCCGGTCGGAGACTACTTGAGGGCGGAAACCGACTTCGCGAGCGCGGACTTCTTGTTCGCGGCCTGGTTGCTGTGGATGACGCCCTTGCTGACGGCCTTGTCGAGCTTCTTCGAAGCGACGGCGAGGCTGGCGACGGCCTTGTCCTTGTCACCGGAGGTGATCGCGGCGCGCGCGATGCGGATAGCGGTCTTGAACTCGCTCTTGACCGCCTTGTTGCGCTCCTGGGACTTCTTGTTGGTGAGGATGCGCTTGATCTGCGACTTGATGTTTGCCACGTTTGCACGCTTTCGTTTAGATTCTTTTACGGACATGCCACTCAGCGGTAGAGGGCGCTTCGCGGCGAAAATCGTGTGGGGTGGGACCCAACACGCAAGCCAACAGGAAACGATACCAGCTATTGGCCCGGCCCGACAATCGGCCCCGGCTCCCCACCCGGCTCCCCGCCCGCTTCCTCGGCCGGGAAGCCCGCCGACAGCTCGGCGGCCACCCGGCGGAGCACCGCGGTGAAGCGCTGCGGTTGCGCGAGGCTCACCAGGTGGGTCGCGCCCGGCACGATCACGAGGCGTCCACGACGGCAGGCCGCGAGGAAGCGCCGTTCGTTCAGGCGGAACTGGTCCAGAGCCCCATTCACCAACCACACCGGCCCCGGGTAGGCGGCCAGGCTCGCCAGCGGCCGGAGAGTCCCGGTGGCGCGCAGCCCGGCATCCATGACGTCCAGGGCCACGCCCCCGGCGAGCACGTCGTGCGCACCCTGGCGGGGAACCAGGGCGCGCACCATCGTCGTGTGCAGCCAGAGCCCGCGGTCGGGCAGCAGGCGGATGCCCCTGGCCAGGCCGCGGTATGCCGCCAGTCCCGGTCCTCCCGGCACCGTGGAGCAGCCGGCCGCCACGAGCCCGGCCACCCGCTCGGGGTGCGCGCCGGCGTAGGCGATCGCGTAGTAGCCGCCGAGCGACAGGCCGACGAGCATCACCCGGCCGCCGAGTGCGGTCACGCCGGTATCGATCTCGCGGAGCGCGCCCTCCACTGTGAACTCCTCGCCGAGCAGCGCGCCGTGGCCCGGCAGGTCGATCGCGAGCACGGAGTGCCCGTCGTCTCGGAGCCGCTCCACCTGCTGCCGCCACATCGAGGCCGAGGTGCGGATGCCGTGCACGAGCAGGATCGGGATGGCGGCCATCAGCTGTTCCTGATGGTTCCGGCGGCCCGGGCCGCTGCCACGGCCGAGGTGCGCGAGCCGACCCCGAGTTTGGCGAAGATGTGCGCGAGGTGGGACTTGACCGTGGCCTCGCTGAGGAACAGGTCCTGGCCGATCTGGCGGTTCGATCGCCCGGCCGCGACGAGCGTGAGCACCTCGGCCTCCCGCAGCGACAGCCGGGTCTCCGGCACCCGGGCGCGGGTGTCCAGTCGCGAGGCGACGGCGGGCGCGAGCGCGCTCTCCCCGGCCGCCGCAGCGCGGACGGCCGCGATGAGCTCGGCCGGCGGGGCGTCCTTGAGCAGGTAGCCGCTGGCCCCGGCCTCGATTGCGCCCAGGATGTCGGCATCCGTGTCGTAGTTGGTCAGGACGAGCACGCGAGGCGCTCCCGGGCGCGAACGCACGGCCCGGGTCGCCTCCGCTCCCTGCAGCGCTCCGGTGAACTGCAGGTCCATCAGCACCACGTCGACGCCGCCCGCCGCGGCGAGCGCGACCGCGTCCTCCGCGCTGCCGGCCTCCGCCGCGACGTCCATGTCTGCCTCGGCCGAGAACAGGGCGCGCAGGCCAGCGCGCACCACCGGGTGGTCGTCGGCCAGGAGGAGGCGGATCACGCCGCACCCTCGCCCAGCGGGAAGGTCACGGCGACCGCTGTCCCGCGCCCCGGGCGCGACTCCACCACGAACGTTCCGCCGAGCTGCTCCACCCGCTGCCGGATGGCGACCAGCCCGAACGACTCGGTGCGGAGCCCGGGCGTGGGCTCCGTCGCGGTGAAGCCCCGCCCGTTGTCGACGACATCGAGCGTGACCTCGTCGCTCATGTAGCTGAGGGTGACCTCGGCGCGGGTCGCCGCCGCGTGCTGGACCACATTGGCCAGCGAGCCCTGGGCGATCCGCAGCAGGGTGGCTTCGAGCCGCATGGGCAGCTCGACCGGCTCCCCGGTGACGTGCAGGCTCACCGCCGTCGCCTCCCTGCTCCCGGCGGCCTCGCGGGTCACGGTGTCGGCCAGGCGGGCGAGGGCGCCGGGGAGGGTCTGGGTGTCCAGGGCCGGGGGAGTGAGCTCGCGGATGAACCGGCGTGTCTCCTGCAGATTCGCGGCCGCGGTGTCCCGGGCGAGGCGCAGGTGCTCGAGCGCCGCGGCATCCGTCACCGTGCGCTCGGCGGCATGGATCAGCAGCTGGATGCTGGACAGGCCCTGGGCGAGCGTGTCGTGGATCTCGCGGGCGAGCCGTCCGCGCTCGGCCAGGATGCCCGCCTGGCGTTCGGTCGCGGCGAGGTCGGCCTGGGCGCCCCGAAGCTCACCGATCAGGGCCTGGCGTTCGGCGGCCTCGCGCAGCAGAGCCCGGTAGCCCAGCCCGATCGCGACGGCCACGCCGGCGCCGACCAGCGGCCCGAGCGCGGCCCCCACGCTGAAACCGAGGTTGCGGCTGAGCGCCCACACCGCCAGCAGCACGCTGACCAGGACGAGCGGCACGCCCCAGCGGAGGGGGAGCACGTGGAGCTGGAGGAAGAACAGCGGGAAGACGATGTACGCGGCGTCCTGGGCCAGGAGGGTGAGACCGAGCCACTCCACGAGCAGCAGGCCCAGCCAGACCGGGATGATCCACCGTTCCCGGCGCGTGCGGGCGAGGTAGCTGCCGCCGAAGTAGCTGCCGAGGAACACGGCCGCCAGGCCGACGATCAGAGCTGGGTCGGGCCAGGCGCCGAACAGGGCGCGCACCACGACCAGGGCGGTCAGCGCGGCGATCAGCAGGTGGAGTCCCATTCGCAGCCCGGTGAACACCGGGGTGAGCGCCGACAAAGGCAGGCCGCCGCCGATGCTGGCGGACGGCAGGGTGGCGACAGGGCCTGGGGCGACTGGGCCCGGGGCGGCAGGGCTGGACATTGCGCCCAGCCTAACCAGAGCGGATGCTCCCGGGCATCCATCGAAGGGATGACCGTCGGGAGTGGCTAGGGTCGAGTCATGACTTCACCGCTGAATTCCGCCCGCGTGATCGCCCTCGTCAACGCCCGGGTCGTCCCGGTCGCCGGCGACCCGATCGAACGGGGCACCGTGCTGATCGAGGACGGACTGATCTCCGCGGTCGGCGCCGACCTGTCCATCCCGGGCGGCGCCGTCATCATCGACGCGGCCGGCAAGTGGGTGTTGCCCGGCTTCATCGAGGCGCACGGCCATGTCGGCATCGACGAGGAGGCCAACGGCTGGGCCGGCAACGACACCAACGAGATGACCGACCCCAACACGGCCGGCGTGCGTGCCATCGACGCGATCAACATCGACGATGAGGGATTCCGGGACGCCCTGGCCGGGGGAGTCACGACGATCGTGGTGAAGCCGGGCTCCGGCAACCCGATCGGCGGGCAGACGGTCGCGATCAAGAGCTGGGGCGGCCGCACCGTCGACGAGCAGGTCATCAGCGAGTCGGTCAGCGTCAAGTCCGCCCTCGGCGAGAACCCCAAGCGGGTCTACGGCGACAAGAAGCAGACCCCGAGCACCCGGTTGGGCGTGAGCCTGATCATCCGCCGGGCCTTCGTCGAGGCCCGCAACTACGCCGAGGCGCGTGACGCCGCCGCGGAGAAGAACGAACCCTTCACCCGTGACCTCGGCAAGGAGGCCCTGGCCCGGGTGCTCTCCGGTGAGCTCGCCTGGGACCAGCACGTGCACCGCCACGACGACATCGCCACCGCACTCCGCCTGGCCGACGAGTTCGGCTACCGCCTGGTGATCAACCACGGCACCGAGGGGCACAAGCTCGCCGACGTGCTCGCCGAGCGCGACATCCCGGTGATCTTCGGGCCGCTGTTCACCTCCCGCACCAAGGTCGAGCTCCGCGACCGCGCGATCGGCAACCTCGTCGCGCTTGCCGCGGCCGGGGTGCGGGTGGCCATCACCACCGACCACCCCGTCGTCCCGATCAATTTCCTCGTGCACCAGGCGTCGTTCGCCGTCAAGGAGGGCCTGTCGGCGCGGGTTGCGCTCGAGGCCCTCACGGTGAACCCGGCCGCGATGATGCGCCTGCAGGACCGCGTCGGTTCGCTCACGCCGGGCCTCGACGCGGATGTCGTGGTCTGGTCGGGCGACCCGCTCGACATCAACTCCCGCGCCGAACTCGTGCTCATCTCCGGGGTCGAGGTCTACCGCTGGTCCGACGGCGCCGGACGTGTCGTCGAGCGCAGCGAACGGCTCGCTGTGCGCGGGTAGACCTGCGGCGCCGCTGAGCATGAAAGAATTGGGGCACCATGTCACCCAGAGCTCTCAAGGCGCTTGAACCGTCCGCCACCCCGCCGGCGTTCATCCGTAACTTCTGCATCATTGCCCACATCGACCACGGTAAGTCGACCCTGGCCGACCGGATGCTGCAGATCACCGGGGTCGTCGACGAGCGTTCCATGCGGGCGCAGTACCTCGACCGGATGGACATCGAGCGCGAGCGCGGCATCACGATCAAGAGCCAGGCCGTGCGGATGCCGTGGGAGCTCGAGGGCCAGACCTACGCGCTGAACATGATCGACACGCCCGGCCACGTCGACTTCACCTACGAGGTCTCCCGCAGCCTCGCCGCCTGCGAGGGCGCGATCCTGCTCGTCGACGCGGCCCAGGGCATCGAGGCGCAGACCCTCGCGAACCTCTACCTCGCCCTCGAGAACGACCTCACCATCATTCCGGTGCTGAACAAGATCGACCTGCCGGCGGCCGACCCCGACAAATACGCGAAGGAGCTGGCCAGCCTCATCGGCGGCAGCCCCGACGACGTGCTGCGGGTGTCCGGCAAGACCGGCGTGGGCGTGAGCGAACTGCTCGACCGGGCCACCCGGCTCATCCCGGCCCCGGTCGGAAACCCGGATGCCCCCACCCGCGCGATGATCTTCGACTCGGTCTACGACAGCTACCGCGGCGTGGTCACCTACGTGCGCATGATCGACGGCAAGCTGGGCCCGCGCGAGAAAATCCAGATGATGTCCACCCGCGCCACCCACGAGATCCTCGAGATCGGCGTCAGCTCGCCCGAGCCGACCCAGAGCCAGGGACTCGGCGTCGGAGAGGTCGGCTATCTGATCACGGGCGTGAAGGACGTGCGCCAGTCCAAGGTCGGCGACACGGTCACCACCGCGGTGAAGCCGGCGACGGTCGCCCTGCCCGGCTACACCGAGCCCAAGCCGATGGTCTTCTCCGGGCTGTACCCGATCGACGGCAGCGACTACCCGGCCCTGCGCGAAGCGCTCGACAAGCTCAAGCTCTCCGACGCGTCCCTCGTCTACGAGCCGGAGACATCCGTGGCCCTCGGCTTCGGTTTCCGCTGCGGCTTCCTCGGCCTGCTCCACCTCGAGATCATCACCGAACGCCTCGACCGGGAGTTCGGCCTCGACCTGATCACGACCGCGCCCAGCGTGATCTACGAGGTCACCACCGACGACAAGAAGACGGTCACGGTGACGAACCCGAGCGAATTCCCGAACGGGAAGATCGCGAAGGTCGAGGAGCCAGTCGTCAAGGCGGCCATCCTGGCGCCCAAGGACTACGTCGGCGTGATCATGGAACTCTGCCAGAGCCGCCGCGGCACCCTCCTCGGCATGGACTACCTCGGCGAGGACCGGGTCGAGATCCGCTACACCATGCCCCTCGGCGAGATCGTGTTCGACTTCTTCGACAACCTCAAGAGCCGCACGGCCGGCTACGGCTCGCTCGACTACGAGCCGATCGGCTCGCAGGAAGCAGACCTGGTCAAGGTGGACATCCTGCTCCAGGGCGAGCAGGTCGACGCGTTCAGCGCGATCGTGCACCGCGACAAGGCCTACGAGTACGGCGTGCTGATGACCGGGCGGTTGCGGAAGCTCATTCCGCGGCAGCAGTTCGACGTGCCGATCCAGGCCGCGATCGGCGCCCGGATCATCGCCCGCGAGAGCATCAGCGCCATCCGCAAGGACGTGCTGGCCAAGTGCTACGGCGGCGACATCTCCCGCAAGCGCAAGCTCCTCGAGAAGCAGAAAGAGGGCAAGAAGCGCATGAAGATGGTCGGCCGGGTCGAGGTGCCGCAGGAGGCATTCATCGCGGCGCTCTCCGGCGACGAACCGCCCAAGAAAGAGAAGAAGTAGCCGGATGCGCCGGGAAACCTTCACCGACGCCGCCGTCACCTACGGGGCCATCGGCGGCACCCTCGCGCCCGACCTGCTCCGCTACCCGCCCCAGGGGCACCGGCCGCAGGAGCGCAGCGTGCGGCTCGGCAGCGGCGAAGAGCGCTTCCGCCTGGCCTCGCGGTCGCTGATGACCTGGGGTGTGCAGCGCGGCAGCGGCATGAGCGTCACCGACCTGGAAAGCGGAACCGGGGTGCAGTACTCCGGCCTCCGGTTCAACGCCGACGGCACCGCTGCGGCCGACCAGAACGGATCGGACAACGAAGAGACCTTCTCGGACGACGGCACGCCCTACATCATCAACGGCATGACGGCCCGGCTCAGGGTTCCCTTCGGTCCGTTCACCGTGACGGCGCCGGTGCGCGTGGTCTACGTGATCGACGAGGTCGACCGGGTCGGCTTCGCCTACGGCACGATGAAGGGCCACCCGGAAAGCGGCGAGGAATCCTTCGTCGTCGCCCGGCACGAGGACGACTCCGTCTGGCTGACGGTCAGGGCCTTCTCCCGCCCGAGCACCTGGTACTACCGCCTGGTCTGGCCGATCCTGCGGATGCAGCAGGCGCGGTTCACCCGGAGCTACCTCCGGGCCCTGCACCCCGCCGGCGCGGCGTAGGCGCCGATGGCCGGTCCTCAGCCCCTCGGAGACCCTGCCCCGGCGGACGGCCTGCTGCCCGCCGGGGCGGCGGTCGGCGCGCCGGAGCGCGACTTCGGCGTCTACCTGCACGTGCCGTTCTGCCGCGTGCGCTGCGGCTACTGCGACTTCAACACGTACACGGCGACCGAGCTGCGCGGCGTCAAGCAGAGCGACTACGCGAGCCAGGCCGTCCTCGAGGTCGAGGCGGCGGGCCGCATCCTGACAGACTCCGGGCTGCCGGCCCGCGAGGCCTCGACCGTCTTCTTCGGCGGCGGCACCCCGACGCTGCTGCCGGCCGAGCACCTGGCCCGGATGCTTGCGTCGGTGAGGTCCGTCTGGGGCATCGCCGCGGGCGCCGAGGTCACCACGGAGGCGAACCCCGACTCCGTCGACGAGGCCTACCTGGCCCACCTTGCCGGCGCCGGCTTCACCCGGGTTTCGTTCGGCATGCAATCGGCCGTGCCGCGCGTGCTGGCCACCCTCGAACGCACCCACGACCCCGAGCGGGTGCCGCTCGTCGTGCGCTGGGCCAGGGACGCCGGGCTCGACGTCAGCCTCGACCTCATCTACGGCACGCCGGGGGAGACCCTCGCCGACTGGCGAGCCAGCCTGGAGCACGCGATTGCACAGGCCCCCGACCACCTGAGCGCGTACTCGCTGATCGTCGAGGAGGGCACCAAGCTCGCCCGGCAGATCCGGCGCGGGGAACTCGTCCAGCCCGACGAAGACCTGCAGGCGGACTTCTACGAGCTGGCCGACGAACTGCTCGCCGCCGCCGGGTACTCCTGGTACGAGGTGAGCAACTGGGCCACGGACGACGCCCACCGTTCCCGCCACAATCTCGCCTACTGGCGCAGCCAGGACTGGTGGGGCGTCGGTCCCGGCGCACACAGCCACATGGGCGGCGTGCGCTGGTGGAACGTCAAGCACCCGGCCGCCTACGCGGACCGGGTGCTCTCCGGGCTCTCGCCTGCGGCCGGCCGGGAGACGCTCGACGACGCGACCCGGGAGGTTGAGCGGGTGCTGCTGCGGAGCCGCATCCGGGAGGGCATTGCGGTCGCGTCGCTGTCGCCGCAGGGACGCCATGAGGTCGCCGGGCTGATCGCCGACGGGCTGATCGACGGCGCGGCGGCGATCGGCGGCTCGATCGAACTGACCCTCCGGGGCCGGCTGCTGGCGGACGCGGTCGTCCGGCGCCTGACCGACTGACCGCGCCGGCAGTCGATCCCTAGCTGACGAACTTGATTGTGAGCGGGTAGGTGTAGTACCGGCCCGTGTTGGCTGCCATCGCGGCCATGATTCCGAAGACGATGGCGAGGATCCACGCCGCGCCGAGGATGAGGAAGCCGATCAGGAGGATCGCGGTGACGCCGCCCACGATGTAGGCGATCAGCAGGGTGATCTGGAAGTTCAGGGCCGTCGCCGTGTGCGCGCGGATGAACGGGCCGCGGTCCTTCAGCACGAGGTAGCCGATCAGCGCCGGCAGCGGGCCGAAGAGGATTCCGCCGATATGGATCAGCGTCGCCCAGAGCTTCTCGTCGGCCGGGTTCATCGGGGTCGGGGCCTGGTACTGGTTCGAGGGGGGAGGTGCTGAGGACATTCGGACTCCTTATGGTCTGGTCGGCACGGTCTGGTCGGCCCCTGGTGCGGTCACGCCGACACCAGAGTAGCGGCCGGGCTACTTGATCAGGCGAACCGCGAACGGGTAACGGTAGTGGTGTCCGTCCTTGGCCTGCTGGAAGCCAAGGATGGAGAAGATCAGGCTCACGACCCACAGCGCCACGGAGAAAATCCCGAAGATCCCACCGATCCCGAAGGTGATCGACGCCAGGAAGCTGGCGATGATGTTGATCGCCACGTAGCCGAAGACGAGGGTGATCTGGAAATTGAGGGCTTCCTTGGCTTCCTCCGCCGTGAAGCGGCCGCGATCCTTGAAGATCAGCCAGATGAGCAGGGACGGGAAGAAACTCAGGATGCCGCCGAGGTGGGCGAAGGAGGCCCACTGCCGGTCGTCGGCCTCGGTGAGCGGGGCGGCCGGAACCGGGGCGGGGCCCTGGTACGGGGCCCGGTAGGGGTCCTGGGGCGGTCGCTGGCCGCGGTACGGGTCGTCGGGGATCTGGGCGTTCGGATCGCTCATCGGGGTGCCTTTCAGCGAATGGTGCTCGTCGGCTGCCGGGGATTCCCGCGCCGATATGCATAAGCTACTGCCCCCGATCCGCTTGTAGCAATGGGTGATCCCGTGCGGGTCGCGGTATGATTGGCACTCAGGAAGGGCGAGTGCCAACACCGCCAACCACATGCCACGAGAACACGGCAGCACGAGCGGAGAGGGAAGCGACCCGTCATGGTATCTGATCGCAGCCTCGAGGTCCTGCGGGTCATCGTGCAGGACTACGTCGCTTCACGGGAACCTGTCGGGTCGAAGACCATCGTCGATCGGCACTCCTTTGGTGTGTCTGCCGCGACGATCCGCAACGACATGGCCCTCCTCGAGGAGGAAGAGCTGATCGTCGCCCCGCACACCTCGTCCGGGCGCATCCCCACCGACAAGGGCTACCGGGTCTTCGTCGACCACCTGGCCGACCTGCGACCGCTGTCCGCGGCTGCGCGAGGGGCCATCGAGACCTTCCTGGGCGAGTCCGCCGACCTCGACGAGGTTCTGGCCCGGAGCGTCAGGCTGCTCTCCCAGCTCACCCACCAGGTCGCCCTGGTGCAGTATCCGTCCCTGTCCCGCGCCAGGGTGCGCCACATCGAACTCGTTCCCCTGGGCGGCACCCGCATCCTGTCCGTGCTCATCACGGACTCCGGCCGGGTCGAACAGAGAGTGATCGAGCTGCCTCGCGCCCTCGACGAACAGCAGCTCGGCGATGTGCGCGCCCGGCTCAACTCCGCCGTGTCCGGCCTGAGCATGAGCGAGGCGGCAACGGCGCTGTCCGGCCCGGAAGGGCTGGTCCCACGGGACCTCGAGGATGTCGTCGGCCCGATCACCGCCACCCTGGGCGACCAGATCGGCGCGAACCGTCACGACAAGCTCGTGATGGCCGGCGCGGCCAACCTGGTCCGCACCGAACATGACTTCACTGGCAGCATCTACCCGGTGCTCGAGGCCATCGAGGAACAGGTCGTGCTGCTGCGCCTGTTCGGCGAAATGGCCACCGACCAGCACGGCGTCTCGGTGAGCATCGGGCGCGAGAACGCGCCGTTCGGACTGGGCGAGACGTCCGTGCTCACGAGCGGCTATACCTCGCCGGGCGGCGACCTTGCCCGGCTGGGCGTGCTCGGCCCGACCCGCATGGACTACTCCAACAACATGGCCGCGGTCCGAGCCGTCGCCCGGTACCTGTCCCGCCTCCTCGGCGAGAACTAGGTCCCGAACCCGCACCGCCCGCGAACCCACGGCCAGATCCTCACCATTTCCAGAACCTCACCATTTCCAGAACCTCACCCCCAAGATATTCAAGGAGAGCCAGCTTTGGCTGACCATTACGAAGTACTCGGCGTCGCCCGCGATGCCACCACCGACGAGATCAAGAAGGCCTACCGGCGCCTGGCCCGCCAGTTGCACCCCGACGTGAACCCGGGGGCCGACGCGTCCGAGCGGTTCAAGTCGGTCACTCACGCCTATGACGTGCTGAGCGACGCGAAACAGCGCCAGCAGTACGACCGGGGCGGGCAGGGCGGCGGCGGATTCGACAACGGCCAATTCGGCAACTTCGGCGACATCTTCGAGACCTTCTTCGGCGGCGGAGGCGGCGGGAGCCGCGGACCCCGATCGCGCCGCGAACGCGGCCAGGACGCGCTGCTCCGGGTCGAGCTCGACCTCGACGAGGTCATCTTCGGCACGCACCGCGACATCGAGGTCGACACGGCCGTGGTCTGCGGCACCTGCAGCGGCACCTGCTGCCAGCCGGGAACGGCCCCGGTCACCTGCGACATCTGCCACGGAACCGGCAACATCCAGCGGGCCGTGCGGTCCCTGCTCGGCAATGTGATGACGTCGAGCCCCTGCGGCTCCTGCCGCGGCTACGGCACCATCATCGCCACCCCGTGTGTCACCTGCCAGGGCCAGGGGCGCGTGCGTGCCCGCCGCAAGGTCCCCATCGACATCCCGGCCGGCGTCGACACCGGCCTGCGCCTGCAGATGCCCGGCAGCGGCGAGGCCGGCCCGGCCGGCGGCCCCAACGGCGACCTCTACCTCGAAATGAAGGTGCGCCACCACGACGTCTTCAGCCGCGACGGTGACGACCTGCTCTGCACCCTGGACATCCCGATGACCACCGCGATCCTCGGCACGACCACGACGGTCGCCGCGCTCGACGGCGACATCGAGGTCCAGTTGCGGCCCGGCGTGCAAAGCGGGGAGATCCTCACGATCAAGGACCGCGGCGTGACCAAGCTGCGCGGAAACGGCCGCGGCGACCTCCGGATCGGCGTGCAGGTTCTCACCCCGACCAAGCTCGACCACAAGGAGCGCGAGCTGATCGAGGCGTTCGCGGCCCGGCACAAGGTGCCCGCACCCTCGCTCAGCCACTTCCAGCAGGGACTGTTCGCGAAGCTGCGCGATCGGTTCCTCGGCTAGAAGCCGCCTGATGGCGCATTTCTTTCTCGACGAGTCGCTCCGGGCAGAGGACTGCGCCCCGGGCGCGGTCGTCCGCGTGGGCGGCAGCGAAGCCAGGCACGCCGTCACGGTCAGCCGGATCCGGCCGGGCGAGCAGCTGCTCCTCGGCAACGGCGCCGGGCTCATCCTCGGCGGCACCGTCGTCACGGCGGAGCCGACCGAGCTGTCCCTCCGCGTCGACACGAACACGGTGGCGCCGCCGGCCAGGCCCCGGATCCTGCTCGTGCAGGCCCTCGCCAAGGGCGACCGGGACGAACTGGCCGTCCAGGCCGCCACCGAGCTGGGTATCGACGGTGTGATCCCGTGGGCGGCGGCGCGATCGGTGTCCCGGTGGGAGGGTGCGAAGATCGCCAGGGGCCGTGAGCGCTGGGCCAGCATCGTGCGCGAGGCCGGCAAGCAGTCGATCCGACCCTGGCTGCCGAGCGTCGAGGGCCTGGCGAGTACGAAAGCGCTGGCCGCCCTGGCCGGCTCCGCGCGGATGCTCCTGCTCGAGCCGACCGCCTCGGCCCGGCTCACCGAGGTGCCCGCGCCGACCGACGACCGCGACATCCTGCTCGTCGTCGGGCCGGAGGGCGGAATCGCCCCGTCGGAGCTGGCCATCCTCGAAGCGGCCGGCGCGACGCGGGTGCGCCTCGGCGACACCATCCTGCGCACCTCCACCGCGGGGCCGGCCGCGGTGGCCATCCTGAACGCGACGCTCGGCCGCTGGTAGCGCCGCTTAAGATAGAGACATGTCTTCCTCCGGCGCAGAACCGTCCATCTTCAGCCGCATCGTCGCCCGTGAAATCCCGGCGACGATCGTGGCCGAGACCGACCGCATCATCGCCTTCAACGACATCCACCCGCAGGCGCCCGTGCACGTCGTCATCACGACCAAGACGCAGCAGTACCGCAACGTGGTCGAACTCGCCGCGGCCGAACCCGCCCTGCTGGCCGAACTCGTCGATGTGGCCCGGCAGGTCGCCGACGAGCGCACGGGCGGGGAATTCCGCCTCGTCTTCAACACCGGCCCGTCCGCGGGACAGACCGTTTTCCACGTGCACGCCCACATCATGGGCGGACAGCTGAAGGAGGGGTCGCTTGGCTCCCACTGACGCGACGTCGGCCGGCGCCGAACGCGCAGAGCTCCGGATGCAGGTCGACGGGATCGCCATGGTGCGGCTCCTCGGGCCGCAGGATCGGTTCCTCGACACGATTGAACACGAGTATCCTGACGTCACTGTGCACGTGCGCGGCAACGACATCACCCTGACCGGGGACCCCGCACAGGTCGAAGCCGTGCGGCGCCTGATCGAGGAACTGCAGCTGATGCTCCGCGACGGCCGCGACCTCGGCGAGGCGGAGATCTCGACGTCGGCGCGGATGCTCGGCGCCGACAGCACCCGGAGCCCGTCTGAGCTGCTCGGCCAGGCCATCCTCAGCTCCAGGGGCAAGAGCATCCGCCCGAAGACCCTCGGCCAGAAGCACTACGTCGACGCGATCGACGAGAACACCATCACCTTCGGAATCGGCCCGGCCGGAACCGGCAAGACCTACCTTGCGATGGCCAAGGCCGTGCAGGCGCTGCAGCGCAAGGAGGTCGACCGGATCATCCTCACCCGCCCGGCAGTCGAGGCCGGTGAACGCCTGGGCTTCCTGCCGGGCACCCTCACCGAGAAGATCGACCCGTACCTCCGGCCGCTCTACGACGCCCTCTTCGAGATGATGGACCCCGAGCTCGTCCCCAAGCTCCTCGCGGCCGGCACGATCGAGGTTGCCCCGCTCGCGTACATGCGCGGGCGCACGCTCAACTCATCCTTCGTCGTGCTCGACGAGGCCCAGAACACCACGCCGGAACAGATGAAGATGTTCCTCACCCGGCTCGGCTTCGGCTCCCGGATGGTCATCACCGGTGACGTGACCCAGGTCGACCTGCCCGCCGGTGCGAGCGGCCTCAAGCTCGTCAGCCGTGTGCTCGACAATCTCGACGACATCCACTTCGTGCAGCTGACCAGCGCGGATGTCGTGCGGCACTCCCTCGTGGGACGCATCGTCGACGCGTACACCGAATACGACGCGCAGAAGCAGGCCCAGCGCTACGAAAGCGACCAGGCGCGCGAATTCGCCGCCCGTGCCACCCCGCGCTCCGCCGGCCCGCGTGATCGCCTTCCGAAACGGAGACCCAGTTGAGCATCGAAATCAATAACGAGTCGAACATCCGAGTCGACGAGGCCGCCATCCTCCGGCTGGCCGCGTACGCGCTCGACGCGATGCACGTGCACGCGGATGCCGAGCTCGCGATCGTGCTCGTGGACGAGGGCGCCATGGAGCAGCTCCACGTGCAGTGGATGGACGAGCCCGGCCCGACCGACGTGCTCAGCTTCCCGATGGACGAGCTGCGCCCGGGCACGGAGGACAACGAGACGCCGCCCGGACTACTCGGCGACATCGTGCTCTGCCCGCAGGTGGCCCAGGCCCAGGCGGAGACCGCCGGGCACTCCACCCTCGAGGAACTGCTCCTGCTGACGACCCACGGCGTGCTGCACCTGCTCGGGTTCGACCACGCCGAGCCGGCCGAGGAAAAAGAGATGTTCGGCATCCAGCGGGACATCCTGATCGGTTTCACCCTGCAGGAACGCACGCGCGGTTGATGATGATCGGGTGGTTTGTCACGGCGGCGATCCTGCTGGTGGCGTTCGGCGGGCTGATGGCCGCCGTGGACGCCGCCATCACCGCGCAATCCCGGGCGGACATCTTCGACCTGGCCGACACCTCGCGCGCCAAGCGCTCCCTCCAGGCGATCGCGCGGGACACCGGCGCCCACCTCAACGCCCTCAATTTCGTGCGCATCATCGCCGAGACGACCGCCGCAGTGCTCGTGACCCTCGTCTTCGCCACCTCCATCGAGGAGTTGTGGCTGGCGCTTCTGCTCTCCGCCCTGATCATGACGGCCGTGTCCTTCGTGCTCGTCGGTGCCAGCCCGCGCAGCGTGGGCCGCGCACACCCGACGAGCCTCCTGGCCGGCACGGCGCCGCTGGTGCACTTCGTCCGGGTGCTGCTCGGTCCGATCGCGAACGCCCTGGTCGCGCTGGGCAACCGGGTGACACCCGGCCGCACCCGCCTCGCCACCTTCACCTCGGAGAACCAGCTGCTGAGCATGGTGGACGAGGCCACCGAACTCGACGTGCTGGAGGAGGAGGACCGGGAACTCATCCACTCGATCTTCGAGTTCAACGACACCGTCGTGCGCGAGGTGATGATCCCGCGCACCGACATGGTGACCATCGACGCCGGCGCGTCCATCGGCGCCGCCATGGGCATCTTCCTGAGCAAGGGCTACTCCCGGGTGCCCGTCGTCGACGGCGAGGTCGACGACGTCACCGGCATCCTGTACCTGCGCGATGTGGCCAGGCTCGTCTATGAGCGGCCGTTGAACGTGGAGCAGCTGACCGTGGGCGAACTGGCCCGGCCCGCCGTCTTCGTGCCCGAATCGAAGAAGGCCGACGACCTGCTGCGCCAGATGCAGCTGGAGTCCAACCACCTTGCGATGGTGGTCGACGAGTACGGCGGCATCGCCGGCCTGGTCACCCTGGAGGACCTGATCGAGGAACTCGTCGGCGACATCTCCGACGAGTACGACCGGGACGTCGTGGAGGTCGAGGACCTCGGCGGCGGACGCTTCCGGGTGGCCGCGCGGCTTCCCGTCGACGAGCTCGGCGAACTGTTCGACCTCGACCTGGACGACGACGACGTCGACTCGGTGGGCGGGCTGCTGGCGAAGACGCTCGGACGCCTGCCGGTCGCCGGATCCGTCGCCTCGGTGAGCGGCCTGGTGCTCACCGCCGAGCGCACCGAGGGCCGACGCAAGAGAATTAGCACCGTGCTGGTGGAACGAGACGAAGCGCTGATTGATGCGCAGACCGCATTCCTGGGAATGTCGGACGATGAAGGAGCAAATGGCCATGGCTAAAGAAGACGCGTACCGAGCGGGATTCGTGTCCTTCGTGGGCAGGCCGAACGTCGGCAAGTCCACGCTGACGAACGCACTGGTGGGGGAGAAGGTCGCGATCACCTCGTCGAAGCCGCAGACCACGCGCCGCGCCATCCGCGGCATCGTGCACCAGAAGAACGGGCAGCTGATCCTGGTCGACACCCCGGGCATCCACCGGCCGCGCACGCTGCTCGGCGAACGTCTGAACAGCCTCGTGCAGACCACGCTGGCCGGGGTCGACGTCGTGGGGCTGTGCATCCCGGCCAACGAGCCGATCGGCCCGGGCGACCGGTTCATCAACGAGCAGCTGGATTCCTTCCCGCGCGCGAAGAAGGTGGCCATCGTCACCAAAATCGACGCCTCGTCCAAGACCAACGTGGCCGCGCAGCTCCTGGCGGTGTCGCAGCTGCGGGATTGGGAGGCGATCGTGCCGATCTCCTCCCAGAGCCGCATCCAGCTCGACGTACTCAGCGCCGAGCTCCTGCGTCTGCTGCCGACCGCCGATGCCCCGCTGTACCCGGCGGACACGGTGACCGACGAGACCCTGGAGTCGCGCATCTCGGAGTACATCCGCGAGGCCGCGCTCGAGGGCGTCACCGACGAGCTGCCGCACTCCATCGCCGTGACCATCGACGACATGATCGAGCGCGACGACCAGGAGCTGGTCGAGATCTACGCCAACCTGTTCGTCGAACGGGACAGCCAGAAGGGCATCATCATCGGAAAGTCGGGCAGCCGGCTGAAGGATGTCGGCGTGCGCGCCCGCAAGCAGATCGAACCGCTCGTCGGCAAGCGGGTCTTCCTCTCGCTCCGGGTCAAGGTCGCCAAGGAGTGGCAGCGCGACGCGAAGCAGCTCGGCCGCCTCGGCTTCTAGCCGTCCCGGCCGCTCGCCCAGAGTCGCCGTTTCCGCCGAGAATCGCCGGTCCAACGGCGACTCTCGGCGGAAACGACGATTCTCGCGGCTGGCATCCGTTGGCCGGCGAACGGTGCTAGCCTGAAATGGTGCTGTTCGGTGTGCTCCTCCTTAGCTGCCGCGACGAGACCTAATCTGAGGCCTCACTCGTCGCGGAGTCTGTCGTGGGCTGACCACCATTCGCGAGGAGATCAGGGATCATGAAGAACAACCAGACCGCATCGGCCATGCCGATCCACAAGTACCGTCCGTACCACGAGCAGTTCCGGGTCTCGCTGCCCGACCGCACCTGGCCGGACAGGCACATCGTTCAGGCCCCGCGCTGGTGCGCGGTCGACCTGCGCGACGGCAACCAGGCACTCATCGACCCGATGAGCCCCGAGCGCAAGCGCATCATGTTCGACCTGCTGGTCCGGATGGGCTACAAGGAGATCGAGGTCGGCTTCCCGTCCGCCAGCCAGACCGACTTCGACTTCGTGCGCAGCCTGATCGAAGACGACGCCATCCCGGATGACGTGACCATCCAGGTGCTCACCCAGGCTCGCGAGCACCTGATCCACCGCACCTACGAGTCCATCGCAGGGGCGAAGCAGGCCATCGTGCACTTCTACAACTCCACGAGTGTGTTGCAGCGCGAGGTCGTCTTCCGCCAGGACAAGCAGGGCATCACCGACATCGCCCTGTCCGGCGCGCGCCTCTGCCGCGCGGCCGAGGCGACTATCCCGGGAACGACCGTCTACTACGAGTACTCGCCGGAGAGCTACACCGGCACGGAGCTCGAGTTCGCGGTAGACGTGTGCAACCAGGTCATCGAGATCCTCGAGCCGACGCCGGAGCGCAAGGTCATCATCAACCTGCCCGCTACCGTCGAAATGGCCACCCCGAACGTCTACGCGGACTCGATCGAGTGGATGTCCCGTCACCTCGCCCACCGCGAGAACATCATCCTGTCGCTGCACCCGCACAACGACCGCGGCACCGCGATCGCCGCAGCGGAGCTCGGCTACCTGGCCGGGGCCGACCGCATCGAGGGCTGCCTGTTCGGCAACGGCGAGCGCACCGGCAACGTCGACCTCGTCGCCCTCGGCATCAACATGTTCACGCAGGGCATCGACCCGCAGATCGACTTCGGCAATATCGACGAGATCAAGCGCACGGCTGAATACTGCAACCAGCTGCCCGTGCCCGAGCGCAGCCCGTGGGCGGGCGACCTCGTGTTCACCGCCTTCAGCGGTTCACACCAGGACGCCATCAAGAAGGGCTTCGAGGCGATGGCCGCGGATGCCGCGGCGCAGGGCCGCTCCGTTGACGAGCTGGCGTGGGCCGTGCCCTACCTGCCGATCGACCCGAAGGACCTCGGCCGCAGCTACGAGGCCGTCATCCGCGTCAACTCGCAGTCCGGCAAGGGCGGCGTGGCCTACCTGCTGAAGACCGACCACGCCCTCGACCTGCCGCGCAAGCTGCAGATCGAATTCTCCGGCGTCGTCCAGGCCAAGACCGACGCCGAGGGCGGCGAGGTGACGAGCGAGCAGATCTGGGACATCTTCAACGACGAGTACCTGCCGGCGAAGCGGTCCAACCCGGATGCCAAGTGGGGGCGGTTCGAGCTCTACTCGACCCGCACCGCCAGCGACCTGTCCGGCACGGTCGAGCTCACGGTCGACCTGCGCGACGACGACTCCGTGGCCAATGCGACCGGGTCGGGCAACGGCCCGATCGCGGCGTTCCTCGGCGTGATGGCGGAGCGGGGCATCGAGATCACGCTTTATGACTACGTCGAGCACGCCATGTCGGCCGGCGGGGACGCCCTCGCTGCCGCCTACGTCGAACTCGACGTCAACGGCAAGCGCTACTGGGGAGTGGGAATCGACGCTGACATCTCCACCGCGTCGCTGAAGTCGGTCGTGTCGGCGGTCAACCGCGGCGTTCGTGCCGAGGTCGGCAACCGCGAACTCGCCACGGCCTAGGACAGCACCGCCCGCGACAGGGCACGGGACCGGGACCGGTTGCGGGGCGGGGCCGGCTGGATCACCAGCCGGCCCCGCCCCGTCGTTGTCAGCGTTTTTCAGCGTTTGTCAGCGGTTGTCAGCGCAGGACCGGGACCGACGCGGAGCGAGCCGTCGCCGGCGCCCCGAGGATGCGGGTGCAATCTTCGATGGCCCGGGCGAGGAGGTCGTACAGGCGCGCGTCCGTGTCGGGCACGCAGGCCTCCGCGATGCCCGGAACGGAAATGCGCAGGATCGACTCGGCACTGTGGGTGGTGAATTTCGAGCGGGGCCGGGAGCCGACGAACCCGATGAAGTCCCGCGCCCAGCGCTCGGTGTCCGGCGCCCGCCGGAAGGCCTCCCTGACCTGTTCCGTGACGTTCGCCGAAGACCCGGCGTCCATCCCGGCGAGGTTGCGTTCGCAGGTGAGGATGCCCACCGCCAGGGCACGCTGGCGCTCCATGCTGGCGACCGGCAGTGCCTGGGTTGCCGCGCGCAGGGCGACAAGCAACTCGACTCGCGGGTCGTCGCCGCGCAGGCCGATGACGGACGGAATCAGGCTCGTCAGCCGGGACCGGGCCGCGTCGGAGGTGCAGTCGTTCACCATCCTCGCCATCGACGCGAGCGTCGGGTGCGTGCAGGCCGGATGGTCGCTCCAGGATTCGCCTGCGAGGTAGGACGCGAATTCCATGAAGCATCCGCCGCTCCGCGGGGTGCGGTGCTTCCCTCGGGAAAGCACCGGCATCAGCTCCGGCGCGCCGGCCGAGTGTTGTGTCATGAGGAACCTCCATGAGACGTGAACCGTTGCCTTCCAGTCTCACCCCGCAGGGGATGAAATACCAGTGGCCTGTCCGCCGAGGCCCTCACGGGGTAGAACAGTGCCATGGCTGAACTAGCGGCGCTTGCCTCGTGGATTGACGGTTACCGCCGCGCCTGGGAATCAAACCGGCCAGGGGACATCCGGGCGCTGTTCACCGAGCGGGCCGTGTACCGAACCGAGCCCTACGCCGACCCCTGGGTCGGGCAGGATGCCATCGTCGCCGAGTGGCTGTTCGCCGCCGACGAACCGGGGGAGACCTCGTTCCGCTGGGCGCCACTGGCGATCACCGACGATGTAGCCGTCGTCCTGGCGACGACGGTCTACCGCGACGGGCCGAGCTACCGGAACCTCTGGGTAATCCGGCTGGCTCCGGACGGCCGGGCGAACGAGTTCACGGAGTGGTGGATGGAAGAGCCCGACTCGGCTGCGTAGGCGAACCGGATTTACGGGGTGGGCTCCGCCGACACCGCCGACCCCGCACCGGTCAGCGTGGGATTGCGGATGCCCGCCAGGGAGACGAGGCCGCCCACCACCAGGAGCGCCGAAGTGACCATCGCCGCCCGCAGGTAGCCGTTCAGGTCGAGCGCCGAACCGACGATGATTCCCGTGCAGGCGACCGCGATGAGCCCGGCGACCCGGGCGACGGCATTGTTGATGGCAGAGCCGATGCCCGCCCTGGCCGGGTCGACGGCGCCCAGGATCGCCGTGGTCAGGGGAGCGACCGTGATGGCCATGCCGAGGCCGAAGACGGAGATACCGGGCAGGACCTGCGTCCAATAGGCGGCCTCCGAGGTCATGGTCAGGGTGAGGAGAAAGCCGACCGCGCAGACGAGCGGGCCGACCGTCATGAACAGGCGCGGCCCGATCCGATCGGCCCGGGCGCCGAACCAGGAGGCGAGCAGGATCAGCAGCACCACCGCGGGCAGTGTGGCCACGCCGGCCGCAAGCGCGGTGTACCCGCCGACCTCCTGCAGGAACACCGTGAGCACGAAAGGACCGAAGGTGAACGCCGCATAAATGAAGACGGTGGCGATGTTGCCCATGCCGAAGTTGCGCACGGTGAACATTTCGAGCGGCATCATCGGATCGTCGCAGCGGTTCTCCCACCAGAGGAAGGCGGCGAAGCAGGCAATCCCGAGCACGAACGGCAGGTAGATGGCCGGGCTCGACCAGCCCAGGCGTCCCTGTTCGATCAGGGCGAAGACGGGGCCGCCGAGGCCCAGTACGCCGAGGATGGCGCCCACGACGTCGACGCGCGGCCGGGCCGGATTGGGCGCGTCGGTGCCCAGGCCCGCAAGCAGCCACAAGGCAACCGCTATCGGCAGCACATTGATCGCGAAGATGAGCCGCCAGGATGCCGCGTCGACGAGCATGCCGCCGACGAGCGGCCCGACGACGAACGCGGCGGTCGTCCACGCCGTCCACTTGCCGATGGCCTTGCCCTGTTCGGACGGGGCGAACGTCGAGATGATCAGCGCGAGCGAACTCGGCACGAGCAGGGCCCCGGCCGCGCCCTGCAGGATACGGGCGATGACGAGCACCAGCGCCGTCGGGGCGACCGCGCAGAGCAGGGAGGTGGCCCCGAAGCCGTAAAGGCCGATGCGCATAATCCGCATCCGGCCGAACGAGTCCGACAGGGATCCGGCGATCAGGATGAATGCGCCCAGCGTGATCAGGTAGCCGTCGACGACCCACTGCTGCAACGCGAGTCCGCCGCCCAGGTCCTCGCGCATGGCCGGCAGCGCGACGTTGATGACCGCGCCATCGAGGAACGCCACGAAGGTGACGATGATGGCGACGAGAAGCACCCGCTGGGCTCTGGTCACACGCACAGCGTATGCCTCCTCCGGGCCGAACGACACCCGTATTCGGTCGACCTGGCTAGGGGCCCCAGCGCCAGCGGCGGCCCGCCGCGCGCGGCGCCGGGCGGCCCTCCGTGCGGCCGTCCGTGCGGCGCCACCGCGGCCAGCTGCCGATCGCCCGCTGCTGCGGGAGGCTCCATCCGTACCGCGCCGAGAGCACCCGGATGACGGTGGTCGCGACAACGCAGACGATCCCGGCGATCGTGATCGGCACATCCAGCAGGAAGAGCATGACGAGCAGGCCGCTGCCGACTCCCGCGGCAACCGCGTAGTGCGAGCCGACGTGCATGACCGCGATGGGCACGTTGAGCATCATGTCCCGCACGGCCGAACCGCCGACGGCCGAGACCACGCCGACGAAGAGGGAGGGGACCTCGGGGAGACCGGCGGCGAGCGCCTTCGAGGTGCCGATGGCGCCGAACAGCCCAATCGTCACAGCGTCGAGCCCGATGATCAGTGGGCCCAGACGGTTGAAGTGGCTCTGCAGCAGCATGCCGAGGAGCGCAGCGCCGGTCGCCACCGGGAGGTACCAATTGCTCAGCAGCGCGGCCGGAACGCCGCCGAGGAAGATGTCGCGCAGGAGTCCGCCGCCCAGGCCGACCACGACGCCGATCAGGGCTACGCCGAGCAGGTCGAACCGGGCGTCCTTGAAACGGCCGGCGAACATGGCGCCCTGGATCGCCCCGATCCCGACGGCGGCAAGGTCGAGCCAGAGGGGAATCGTGAAAAGGGTGGAGGGCACTAACAACTAGTACCACGCAACGAGCCCGCCGACCGCGCCCTTCACCCGCTCCCCGGCCGATAGTGGGAGAATTGCCCCGTGCCTGTCTACCGTGATGAAGCCGTCGTGCTGCGCACCCACAAACTGGGTGAAGCCGACCGCATCGTCACCCTGCTCACCCGGCAGCACGGCAAGGTCAGGGCCGTCGCCAAGGGGGTCCGGCGCACAGCGTCGAAATTCGGCGCCCGGCTCGAACCATTCATGGTCGCCGACGTGCAGTTGTATGAGGGCCGCAGCCTCGACATCATCACCCAGGCGGAGTCGCTCGGTTCCTACGGTGCCCTGATCACGGCGGACTACCCCAGCTACACCGCGGCCAGCGTGATGGTCGAAACCGCCGACAAACTCACCGAGTCCGAAGGCTCCCTGCAGCAGTACCTGCTGCTCGTCGGCGCGCTCCGCTCGCTGTCGCGTCGCGAGCACGGCGCCGGCCTCACCCTCGACTCGTACCTGCTCCGAGCCCTGTCGATGGCCGGTTGGGCGCCGAGCTTCCAGGACTGCGCGCGGTGCGGCACGGTCGGCGACCATTCCGCCGTCGTCGTGCAACTGGGCGGCATCGTCTGCGATGACTGCGCTCCGCCCGGGTCGCCGCGCCTCGACGTCGAGGCGGTCGCCCTCCTGAGCGCCCTGCTCACCGGAGACTGGGAGCACGCGAAGGCCACACCCGAGCGCACCCAGGCCCAGGCCACCGGCGTCGTCGCCGCGTACACGCAGTTCCACCTGGAACGCGGCCTCCGATCACTGGAGCATGTCAGCAAATGACCCTGAACCCGTTCAGCCGCGGCCCCAAACCGTTCACCCACAAAGACGCCGTCCCCTTCAAACCGCTCGACTGGACGGGCCTGTACCCTTCGTCGCTGCCGTCCGGGGCCGTTCCCGGGCACGTCGCCGTCGTCATGGACGGCAACGGCCGCTGGGCCAACGCCCGCGGCCTGCCCCGCGTCGAGGGGCACAAGGCGGGGGAGGCGGCGCTGCTCGACGTCGTCGCCGGGGCCATCCAGATCGGCGTGAAGCAGCTCAGCGTCTACGCGTTCTCCACCGAGAACTGGAAGCGCTCGCCCGACGAGGTCCGCTTCCTGATGGGCTTCAACCGGGACGTGCTGCACCGCCGCCGGGATCAGCTGAACGAGTGGGGGGTGCGCGTGCGGTGGGCCGGCCGGAAGCCCCGGCTCTGGGCATCCGTCATCAACGAACTGCAGTATGCCGAGAGGCTCACCGCCGGCAACGACGTGCTCACGCTCACCATGTGCGTGAACTACGGCGGCCGCACCGAGATCACGGATGCCGTGCGCGCCCTCGCCGAGGACGTCGCCGCGGGCAGGCTGAAGCCGTCCGGCATCACCGAGAAGGCCATCCAGCGGCACCTGTACACCGCGGACCTGCCCGACGTGGACCTGTTCGTGCGGAGCTCCGGCGAGCAGCGCACCAGCAACTTCCTGCTCTGGCAGAGCGCGTACGCCGAAATGGTCTTCCTCGACACGCTCTGGCCGGACTTCACCCGCGCCGACCTCTGGCAGGCCATCGAGCTGTACGCCTCACGGAACCGCCGCTACGGCGGCGCCGTCGACACGCCCGCCACCTGAGCGGGAATATTCCGACGACCGGGCACGGTTGCGCCAGAGTGAGCGAAACCATCAAAGTAGACATCTGGTCCGACGTGCAGTGCCCCTGGTGCTACATCGGGAAGCGCAAGTTCGAGGCCGGGGCCGCCCTCTTCGGCGCTGACATCGAAGGCGGGGAGATCGAGGTCGAATATCACAGCTTCGAGCTCGCACCGGATACCCCGGTCGACTTCGAGGGCAGCCCGGTCGAATACCTGAGCCAGCGCAAGGGACTGCCGCTCGCGCAGGTCGAAGAGATGCTCGAACGCGTCACCGGGATCGCCGAAAGCGTCGGTCTCCACTACGACTATGACGCCGTGCACCAGACCAACACGGTCATTTCCCACGAGCTGCTGCACTACGCCAAATCCCGCGGGCGCCAGCTCGACATGAAGGAAGCCCTGCTCAAGTCGTACTTCGTCGACGGCGGCCATGTCGGGCGGATCGCGGATCTGGCCGACCTCGCCGAGGGCATCGGCCTGGACCGGGCAGACGTCGTGCGGGCGCTCACCGACCATGAATTCCTGGGCGACGTCAAGGCGGATGTCGCCCAGGCCACCGCCTACGGCATCCAGGGCGTCCCCTTCTTTGTGATCGACGGACGATACGGCATCTCCGGAGCGCAGGATCCTGATACCTTTGCCCAAGCCCTCCGCCAGGCGCGGACCGATAAATCCGAGGAGAACAGCGCATGACTGACGCAACCACCACCCAGGAAGTTCCCACCGACGCCACCGACGCCACCGTCCCCGAGATCGAGCTGCTCGGTCAGTCCGGCGGCGGCTGCTGCGGCGGCTCCGCCTGCGGTTCCTAGCCCCGCCACCCACCGCGAAACCGCAGTTGTGCGCGTTATGGCGCGTTCATATCGAGCACAACTGCGGTTTCGCGGTGGTATTTAAAGTCTGGGAGAATTGATGACGATGATTCCTTCAGCAGCGACTACGCCGGCAGGCACAGCGACTACGCCGGCGCTACGCATCGGCCCCCTTGAACTCGACGTCCCCGTCGTCCTGGCGCCCATGGCCGGCATCACCAATACCGCGTTCCGCAGGCTGTGCCGCGAATTCGGCGCCGGGCTTTATGTCAGCGAGATGATCACCTCCCGCGCCCTGGTCGAACGCACGCCGGGCTCGATGCGACTGATCAATCACCACGAGAGCGAATCGACGCGCTCCATCCAGCTCTACGGGGTCGACCCGAAAACGGTCGCCGAGGCCGTCACCATGCTCGTCGCCGAAGACCGGGCAGACCACATCGACCTGAACTTCGGATGCCCGGTCCCCAAGGTCACCCGCAAGGGCGGGGGAGCGGCGCTGCCGTGGAAACTCGGCCTGTTCCGTCAGATCGTCGAGGCAGCGGTGAAGGCGGCGGGTCCGATTCCGCTCACCATCAAGATGCGCAAGGGCATCGACTCCGACCACCTCACCTACCTGGAGGCCGGCAAGGCGGCCGAGGGCGCCGGCGTCGCGGCGATTGCCCTGCACGCCCGCACCGCAGCCGAGTTCTATTCCGGCCAGGCCGACTGGTCGGCCATCGAAAAGCTCAAGAATGCGATCTCCGGCCCGCCCGTGTTGGGCAACGGCGACATCTGGTCTGCCGAGGACGCCCTGCGGATGGTCGGGGAGACCGGCTGCGACGGCGTCGTCGTCGGCCGGGGCTGCCTGGGGCGCCCGTGGCTGTTCGGCGACCTGGCCGCCGCCTTCCGCGGTGACCTGGAGACGGCGAAAATTCAGCCCGACCTCGGCCAGGTCGCGGCGACCTTCTATCGGCACGCGGAACTGCTCACCGAGTTCTTCGACAGCGAAGAGCGCGCCTGCCGCGATGTGCGCAAGCACGTGGCATGGTACTTCAAGGGCTACCCCGTGGGCGGAGACCTCCGGGCCAGCCTGGCCACGGTGGGCTCGCTGGCCCAGCTCGAAGAGCTGCTGGCAACCCTCGACGGCACCCTGCCCTACCCGGGTGAAGGCGCCGAGGGGCCTCGCGGTCGGGCCGGGACGCCGAAGAGAACGGCGCTGCCGGAGCACTGGCTGGATTCCCAGGAGCTGGCCGGAGCGGAACGTGCCAATCTGACCGAGGGTGAAGGGGACACAAGCGGTGGCTAACGCTACGGGGTACGGCACGCACGACGAGGAGCGCTGGCTGCCGGAGGAACACAATTCGGGCCGCAGCGATTTCGCGCGCGACCGCGCCCGCCTCCTGCACTCCAGTGCCCTCCGTCGCCTGGCCGCGAAGACGCAGGTGCTCAGCCCGACGGCTGGCCTCGACTTCGCCCGCAACCGGCTGACCCACTCGCTCGAGGTCGCCCAGATCGGCCGTGAGCTCGCCCTGCGGCTCGGCCTCGACCCCGACATCGTCGACACGGCCTGCCTCGCGCACGACATCGGGCATCCGCCGTTCGGCCACAACGGCGAGAAGGCGCTCAACACCTGGTCGCTCGACGTGGGCGGGTTCGAGGGCAACGCCCAGACCCTGCGCCTGCTCACCCGCCTCGAACCCAAGGTCTTCGGCGACGACGGCCGCAGCTACGGGCTGAACCTCACCCGGGCCAGCCTCGACGCGAGTTGCAAATACCCGTGGCCGGAGGGCTCCTCGGTCAATGACCCGAGCGGCCGCGCGAAGTTCGGCTTCTACGCCGAGGACGTCGCCGCCTTCGAGTGGCTGCGCAGTGGGGCGCCGGACCGGCAGCTCTGCATCGAGGCCCAGGTCATGGACCTTTCTGACGACATCGCCTACTCCGTGCACGATTTCGAGGATGCCGTGGTGAACGGCTATGTGGATGTCGCCGCCCTGGGCAGCAGGGTCGACCACGACGAACTCGTCTCGTCGATGTACGAGTGGATCGGCGGCGAGCTCACCTACGACCAGCTGATCCGGGCCTTTGACCGCCTGGACTCCCTCGATGTCTGGCTCGACGGCTGGACCGCCGGCCGGCGCGACCAGGGGCGCCTGAAGAACCTCACCAGCCAGCTCATCGGCCGATTCTCCGGCGCGGCCGTGCGGGCAACGCGCGAGGCCTACCCGGGGGAGCGCCTCATCCGGTTCGGGGCGCACGTGGTCGTGCCGATCGAGATCCAGGCCGAAATCGCGGTGCTGAAGGGCATCGTGGCGGCCTTCGTGATGACCCGGAACACGCGCAAGCCGATCTACGTCCAGCAGCGGCAGGTGCTCACGCTCCTCGCCGACGCCCTGCTCGCCACCGGCGACGCTCAGCTCGACCCCGGCTTCCGCGAGGACTGGCAGGCCGCGCCGGATGACGACGCCCGCAAGCGGGTCGTCGTCGACCAGGTGGCCAGCCTCACCGACCAGTCCGCACTGGCCTGGTACGAACGTCTCGTGCAGGACTGACATGGGCGGGAGGAGCATTCAGCCATGGCAGGCCTGATCCGACAGAGCGACATCGAAGAGGTCAAGGCCCGCACGAACATCGCCGACATCATCGGCGACTACGTGAGCCTCAAGTCCGCCGGCGTCGGATCGATGAAGGGCCTGTGCCCCTTCCACGACGAACGCAGCCCCAGCTTCCACGTGCGCCCCCAGGTCGGCTTCTACCACTGCTTCGGCTGCGGCGAGAGCGGCGACGTCTACTCGTTCCTGCAGAAGATGGACCACGTCAGCTTCTCCGAGGCCGTCGAACGGCTGGCTGGCCGGGTCGGCCTGCAGCTTCACTACGAGGACGGCGGGGGAGCCCCCGACCACAGCAACCGCGCCCGCCTGCTGGCCGCCAACCAGGCCGCCGCCGACTTCTTCGTCGAACAGCTCGGTAGCACGGGCGCACAGGTCGGCCGCACTTTCCTCGGCGAGCGCGGCTTCGACGCCACAGCCGCCGAACGATTCGGGGTCGGTTTCGCTCCCAAGAGCTGGGATGAGCTCACCAACCACCTGCGCGGCAGGGGATTCTCCACAGAGGAGCTCACCCTCTCCGGCCTCGTCTCCAGCCGCGAGGGGTCGAGCGGCGTCTACGACCGGTTCCGCGGCCGGCTGGTGTGGCCCATCCGGGACATCACCGGGCAGACCATCGGCTTCGGGGCGCGCAAGCTGCTCGAGGACGACAAAGGCCCCAAGTACCTGAACACCCCGGAGACGCCGGTCTACCACAAGGCCCAGGTGCTCTACGGCCTCGACCTGGCCAAGCGCGACATCTCCCGCAGCCACCAGGTCGTCGTGGTCGAGGGCTACACCGACGTGATGGCCTGCCACATGGCCGGGGTCACCACGGCCGTCGCCACCTGCGGCACCTCGTTCGGCGTCGACCACATCAAGGTGCTGCGCCGCGTGCTTGGCGATGACAGCCGCCTCGGCGAGGTCGTTTTCACCTTCGACCCGGATGCCGCCGGCCAGAAGGCCGCCGTCCGCGCGTTCAGCGAGGAGCAGCGCTTCGCCGCGCAGACCTTCGTCGCCGTCGGGCCGGACGGCCTCGACCCGTGCGACCTGCGCTTGCACCGCGGCGACGACGCGGTGCGCCGTCTTGTCGACTCGAAGAAGCCGATGTTCGAGTTCATGATCCGCCAGCTGCTCGGCCAGTACAACCTCGACACGGTCGAGGGGCGGGTCGCGGCCCTCCGCGCCGCCGCGCCGATCGTCGGCGACATCCGGGACCCGGCGCTGCGTCCCGGCTACACCCACGAGCTCTCCAGGATGCTCGGCATGGAGCTGGGCGAGGTGAAGAAGGCCGTCACGGCCGCCCAGGCCCGCGGCCGCGCCCCCGAGCCCGCCGCCGCGGCGAGTCGCCGGGAGGGCGCTGACAGCGCCCCGGCCGAGAAACCCTTCTCGCTCCTGGAGCTGCCGACCGACCCGGTCACACGCCTGGAGCGGGACGGCCTGATGGCGATCCTGCAGCATCCGGGCGTCGTCACCCCCGAGCTCCTGGCCCGCGCGGTGCACACGACGTTCGCCAACCCGTCACTCGCCGTCGTGCGGGACGGGATTCTCGCCAGCCTGCCGCACGTGGCGGACCCGGACTGGCTGGACCTTGTCGTCGCCGAGGTGCCGGAGCAGCTCGCGAACCTGGTCAGGCAGCTGGCCATGGCGCCGCTGCCCGAACGCACCCAGCGCGACATCGATCGCTACGTGCGAGACATCACGATCGCCCTGGTCGACCGAGACCTGCTGCGACAGAAGGCGGAGCTGCTGGGCAGATTGCAACGCACGGATGCCGCCAACCGCGAGGTCTACTCCACCCTGCAGCGTGAACTCGTGCGCGTCGAAGCCGAACGGCGCAACCTCCGCGAGGAGTGAAGTCCGTCGCTGGGCGACTCGGTTAGGTTGCAGGTCTGTAAAGATGCCCCGTGTGGCGCCACTGAACCGCCCGTTCTGTGCTAATTCTATGCTTACAGCTATGCACGGCTGCCGTTATCGCGCGCGCCGGGCATAAGACACACCTAAGGAATCACCTACAGGAAGAGGTTTCGGATATGACATCCGCATCCACAAACCGCAAGCGCGCACTCGCTGCATCGGCTGCCTTCGCAGCCGCGGCACTCGTGCTTGCAGGCTGCTCCGCCGGCGGCTCAACCGGCGGCGACACCAAGGCCGGCGGACCGATCACCATCGGCACGACGGACAAGGTCACCACGCTTGACCCGGCCGGCTCGTACGACAACGGTTCGTTCTCCGTTCAGAACCAGGTCTTTCCCTTCCTGATGAACACCCCGTACGGCAGCCCGGACGTCGAACCCGACATCGCGACCAAGGCCGAGTTCACGGCGCCGACCGAGTACACGGTCACCCTGAAGCCTGGCCTCAAGTGGGCCAACGGCAACGACCTCACGTCCTCCGACGTGAAGTTCAGCTTCGATCGCCAGCTGAAGATCGCCGCCGACAACGGGCCTTCCTCGCTGCTCTACAACCTCGCCAGCACCGCGGCGCCGGACGACACCACCGTCGTCTTCACCCTCAAGGCCGCCAATGACCAGATCTTCCCGCAGATCCTGTCGAGCCCGGCCGGCCCGATCGTCGACGAGGAGTCCTTCTCCGCCGACGCGCTGACGCCCGACGACGACATCGTGGAGGCCAACGCCTTCGCAGGCCAGTACGTCATCACGAGCTACGACTTCAACAACCTCATCGGCTACAAGGCGAACAAGGACTACGAGGGCCTCCTCGGAGCCGCGGAGACCGACGTCGTCCGTGTCAAGTACTACACCGAGGCCTCGAACCTGAAGCTCGACGTGCAGGAGGGCAACATCGACGTTGCATTCCGCAGCCTGTCGGCCACCGACATCGAGGACCTGCGCGGAAACGACAAGGTCAAGGTCGTTGACGGACCGGGTGGCGAAATCCGTTACATCACGTTCAACTTCGACACGCAGCCGTTCGGTGCGAAGACCGCCGACGCCGACCCGGCCAAGGCACTGGCCGTGCGCCAGGCTGTCGCCAACCTCGTCGACCGTGAAGAAATCGCCGACCAGGTGTACAAGGGCACCTACACCCCGCTGTTCTCCTTCGTTCCCGAGGGCCTGACCGGCGCCACGGAGTCCCTCAAGGGCCTCTACGGCGACGGCGAGGGCGCACCGGACGCCGACAAGGCGAAGGCTGTTCTCGAGGATGCCGGCGTGACCACCCCGGTCGAGCTCAACCTCCAGTACAACCCGGACCACTACGGCCCCGGCTCCGCCGACGAGTACGCACTCGTCAAGGACCAGCTTGAGGCTTCCGGACTGTTCTCGGTCAAGCTCCAGTCGACCGAGTGGGTTCAGTACGCGAAGGACCGCACCACGGACGCCTACCCGGCGTACCAGCTCGGCTGGTTCCCGGACTACTCCGACGCCGACAACTACCTGACCCCGTTCTTCCTCGAGGGTGGCTTCCTGAAGAACCACTACAACAACCAGGAAGTCAACGACCTGATCCTGAAGCAGGGCGTCACGGCTGACCCGGAGGAGCGCGCCAAGCTGATCGAGGAGATCCAGGACAAGGTCGCGGCCGACCTGTCGACCGTGCCCCTTCTCCAGGGCGCGCAGGTTGCCGTCACCGGAAAAGACGTCGCGGGCGTGGAAGACACGCTCGACGCGTCGTTCAAGTTCCGCTACGCCGCTTTGTCCAAGGGTTAAGCGATTCAGAGACTAGAGTCTTCTCTAGTTCGGTAAGTGGGGGTGCCCGGCGTTCTCGCCGGGTGCCCCTTCTCTTTGTAATCGTGAGGTAAGAAGAATGACCACTGTGGCAACGACGCCGGCAGTCCCGGCCGGCCGGCCGGCTGGGCGCAAGAGCAAACCAGCCGGGGGTGGGATCGGGCGCTACCTGCTGATCCGGTTCCTGCTCATCTTCCCGACCATCTTCATCCTGGTCTCCATGGTGTTCTGGCTGATGCGCGCCACCGGTGACCCGATCACGGCGGCCCTGGGCGGACGCCTGGGTCCGGAGCAGCTGGCGGAACGGATCCACGCGGCCGGCTACGACCGTCCGATCCTGGTGCAGTACGTCGAGTACCTCGGCCAGATCTTCACCGGCAACTTCGGCACCACGATCAGCACGAACCGTCCGGTCTCCGAGGTGCTCCTGGCCTACGGTGTGGCCACTGCGGAGCTCGCGTTCTACGGGCTCCTCGTCGCGTTCATCGTCGGCATTCCGCTCGGCATGGTCGCCGCGTACTTCCGGGACAAGGGTCAGGACGCGCTCCTGCGGGTCTTCGCGATCCTCTGCTACGCCACCCCGGTGTTCTTCTCCGGCCTGCTCTTCAAGCTCGTCTTCGCGGTCTGGCTCAACGTGCTCCCCGTCGCCGGGCGCGCCACGACCGGCTCGGAACTCGAGATGCAGCTCCTGACGAACCCGACAGGCCTCTACACGATCGACGCCATCCAGGTTGCCTTTCAGGCCGGGAACACCGACGTGCTCATCGACGTGCTCCAGCACGCCGTGCTGCCGTCCCTTGCCCTCGGCCTCCTTACCGCCGGTGTCTTCCTGCGGCTCGTCCGCACGAACGTCATCGGCACGCTCGGCACGGACTATGTCGACGCAGCCCGGTCGCGCGGAGTGAGCGAGTTCCGGCTCGTGAGCAAGCACGCCTATCGTCCGGCGCTCATCCCGATCATCACCGTCATCGGCCTGCAGATCGCCTTGCTGCTCGGCGGCGCGGTGCTGACCGAGACCACCTTCGAATGGAAGGGCCTCGGCTTCGTGCTGATTGAGTTCATCAAGGCTCGCGACTACGTCGCCGTGCAGGGCATCGTCGCCCTGCTCGCCGTCATCGTCGCCCTGTCCAACTTCATCGTCGACATCATTGCGGCGATCATCGACCCGAGAGTGAGGTACTAGTCATGACCTCGACCTCCGACCTGACAGTCCCGCGCAAGCCCGGCCTGTTCTCCCGCCTGCCCGTCATCCACCAGTTGCGCCAGAGCGTCGGACTGCAGCGCGGGATGCTCGTCGCCGGCCTCGTCATCACCGGCGTCTTCATCCTGACCGCGATCTTCGCCCCCCTGCTCGCACCCTACGGCTTCAGCCAGTTGCGTGATGAGAGCGGCCGGTTCGGTTCGCAGCAGCCCCCGAGCGGCGAGCATCTCTTCGGCACAACGGTGGGCGGGTACGACGTGCTGTCCCGGGTGCTCTGGGGTGCGCAGACTGCGATCTTCGTGATCGTTGTCGCCGTGGTCCTGTCAATCTTCGCCGGCGTGGTGCTCGGCCTGGTCTCCGGATACTTCGGCGGCTGGCTCGACCGCGTGCTCGTCGTCGTCTCCGACGCCGTGTACGCCTTTCCGTCGCTGCTGCTGGCCATCGTGATGTCGATCGTGATCTCCGGTGGGCGGTCCGACCTGATCGGCGGTGTGCTGGCCGCGGCGATCTCGATCACCGTGGTGTTCATCCCGCAGTACTTCCGGGTGATTCGCGCGGAAACCGTGCGGATCAAGGCGGAAGCCTACGTGGAATCCGCTCGCGTGCTCGGCGCCAGCAACAGCCGGATCATGTTCCGGCACGTGCTGCGCAACGCCACCCGCACGCTGCCGCTGATCTTCACGCTCAACGCCTCCGAGGCGATCCTCACCCTCGCGGGTCTCGGCTTCGTCGGCTTCGGCATCGAGCCGACCGCCGCGGCCGAGTGGGGCTACGACCTCAACAAGGCCCTGTCGGATGTCACGAGCGGGATCTGGTGGACGTCACTGTTCCCCGGCCTCGCGATCGTTCTCGTGGTGCTCGGCATCACCCTTGTGGGCGAGAGCCTCAACGACCTGGCCGACCCGCGTCTGCGTGGCCGACGCCGCGTCGCCCAGGCGTCGGGTCTGGTCGCAGAAACCTCCGTCGTTCCCGGTGGCACCCTCGTCGCCGGCCCCGGTGGCCTGGACGGGCTGGAGAGCAACGCAACGCACCCCGACACAGGATTGGAAACCAGGCCATGAACAATGTCCTCACGATCACGAACCTGGGCATCTCCTTCGCCACGGACGCCGGCGCGGTCAAGGCCGTCGACGACGTCAGCCTGACCGTCGCCCCCGGTGAAGTCCTCGCCATCGTCGGGGAGAGCGGCAGCGGAAAGACCGTCACCGCCAAGACGATCCTCGGCCTGCTGCCGGAGACGGCGACCATGAACGGCGCCGTCATCCTCAGCAGCAAGGACGGCTCCAGCGAGAGCAACATCGTCTCGCTCACCAAGCAGCAGCTGCGCCAGGTGCGCGGCACGGACGTCTCGATGGTCTTCCAGGAGCCCTCGACCGCGCTGAACCCGGTGTACACCGTCGGCTGGCAGATCGCAGAGGGCATCCGTGCCCACGGCCAGTTCAGCAAGAAGGAGGCCAGGGTCAAGGCGATCGAGATCCTCGGTCGCGTCGGCATCCCCGACCCCGAGACCCGCGTCAACTACTACCCGCACCAGTTCTCCGGCGGGCAGAAGCAACGCGTCGTCATCGCCATGGCCCTGGTGCTCGACCCGGGGCTCATCGTCGCGGACGAGCCGACGACGGCGCTCGACGTGACCGTGCAGGCCGAAATCCTCGACCTGCTCCGCCGCGTCCGCGACGAATTCGGCACCGCAATCGTGTTGATCACCCACAACATGGGTGTCGTCGCCGACCTGGCCGACCGCGTCGCCGTGATGTTCGAGGGCAAGGTGGTCGAAGAGGCCCCGGCGCAGAAGCTGTTCAGCTCGCCCCAGCACGAGTACACGAAGAAGCTGCTGGCGGCCGTGCCGCACGTGGGGCAGGGCATCGTCCGGGCCGCGGCCAGGGCGGAGGCTCGCGCACCCGGCTGGGCCGAGCAGACGCCCGTCGTCGAGGCCAAAGACCTGCGGATCGAATACCCCGGCCGGCTCGGCCGCCACGGCTTCACGGCGGTCGACGGGATCAGCTTCTCGATCCGCCCCGGCGAGGTGCTCGGCCTGGTCGGCGAGAGCGGATCGGGCAAGACCACGACCGGTCGCGCCATCGCCGGCCTGACCCGGGTCACGGGCGGCTCGCTCAAGGTCCTCGGTCACGAGATGCACGGGTTCAAGGAACGAGAGTTCAAGAAGTTTCGCAGCGACATCGGCTTCGTCTTCCAGGACCCGGCGTCGAGCTTCAACCCGCTGCTGACCATTGCCGAATGTGTCGCGGAGCCGCTCGTCGTGCACGGCCGGGCGTCCAACCCCGGGGCGGCCCGGGCGCGGGTGAACGAACTCCTCGAGGCCGTTCAGCTGCCACGCGCCTACGGCGACCGTTACCCGCACGAGCTCAGCGGTGGGCAGCGCCAGCGTGCCAGCCTGGCACGTTCCCTCGCCCTCGAACCCTCGTTGCTTATCGCCGATGAGCCCACGTCGGCCCTGGACGTCTCGGTTCAGGCCCGCGTGTTGGAGCTCTTCGCGGAACTTCAGCGGGAGTTCGGCTTCGCGGCGCTGTTCATCAGCCACGACCTGGCCGTCGTCGACATCCTCGCCGACCGCATCGCTGTGCTGTACAAGGGCAAGCTGGTGGAGGAGGGCACCGGCGCCGAAGTCCTCGGCGCGCCGAAGGATCCCTACACCCAGCGGCTGCTCGCTTCGCTGCCGGTGCCGGATCCGGCCGAACAGGCCCAGCGTCGGGAGGGTCTGCGCAAGCTGCGTGCGGCAGGATAGACCCATGACACGCGGCGCCGCACCGGACTACCCGATCACCACGAGTGACCTGACGATCGAGTACCCGGCTCATGGTGCCAGCCCGGCCTTCGTGGCCGTGCATGGGCTCACCCTGCGCGTCGCGCCCGGTGAGGTGCTCGGACTCCTCGGCGAGAGCGGCTCGGGTAAGAGCACGATCGCCCGCGTGCTCTCCGGCGCCGCCTATTCGGGCGGCTTCGGGGGAGTGCGGGCGCAGATCACCGGGGGAGAGGCGGCGGTGCTCGGCATCCCGCTCCGGCGGATCGGCCGACGGGCGCTTGCCCGCCTGACCTACGGGGTGGGCCTGGTGGCGCAGGACGCCGCAGACACGCTTCCGCCCAGCATGACCGTCGCCGAGATCGTCGCTGAACCCGTGCTCGAACGGGACCAGCGCTTCGACCGCAAGGAACTCGACACCCGGGTTGCCACGATGGTGGACGCGGTGCGGCTGCCCTTGTCCCTGCTCGGCAAGTTCCCCTACGAGCTGAGCGGCGGGCAGCGCCAGCGCGTCGCACTGGCCCGGGCCCTCGTGTTCGGCCCGTCGCTGCTCATCGCCGATGAGCCCACCGCCGGAGTTGACGTCACCGTGCGCAACGCCGTGATCGACCTGATCGGTGAGCTGCAGCGCGAACGAGCCTTCTCGGCGCTCGTGATCAGCAGCGACCTGGCCGTCCTGCGCCGCGTTGCGAACCGGATCGGCGTGATGTACCAGGGCGTCCTGGTGGGTCTCGGCACGATCGACGAGGTCTTCGACAACCCGTGGCACCCCTACGTGGCGGGCCTCGGGGCTGCACTGTCCGGAGAAGGACCGGCCGCCCGGGTGCACCTTGCCGTGGCCGAGGAGGCCGCCGAGACCGAGGAGGTCGCGGCGACCGGCGGCGGGATGGCGGAGCATGTCAACGGATACTGAGACCGTCGCTCAGGCGACGACCGTGCGCTTGACGGGGCAGCACCGGGCCGTGCTGGCCGGCGGCGTCACCGCGCTTCCGCCGGCGGAACGACCCACGCCCGGCCCCATCGCGGTCCTGCCGACTGCCTCCGGGGTCTTCGCCGCGGCCGTTCGCGACGCCGGCGGCCAGGTCGCCGAGCTCTCTGCCGAGACCCGAGGGCTGATCTGGCTCTCGTACAGCCGTGCCGACGATCTCGGGGCCACGCTGGCGGCGAACCCCCAGATCGAATGGGTGCAGCTGCCCTGGGCCGGGGTCGACGGGTTCAGCGGTGTCCTGGCCGCACAGGCCCGGCCCCGACTGCTCTGGACGAGCGCAAAGGGTGCCTACGCCCAGCCAGTCGCCGAGCACGCGCTGGCGCTCACCCTCGCCCTCTTGCGCGTGCTGCAGAAACGCGCGCGGGCAGCAAACTGGAACGCCGTTCCCGAGGGCAGTTCTCTGTACGGCCGTAACATCGTGATCATCGGCGCCGGCGGCATCGCGCTCGAACTGATCCGCCTCATCGCACCCTTCGGCGCCGTCGTCACGGTCGTCCGCCGAATCGCGGCGCCGGTGCCCGGGGCCGCGCGCACCGTGCAGACGGATGCCCTCCACGACGTGCTCCCCGATGCGGACGTGGTCGTCGTGGCCGCCGCGCTCACTGCCGGAACCCGGCAGCTGCTCGGCGCCGAGGAGTTCGCCCTCATGCCGGCGCACGCGAACCTGGTCAACGTCGGCCGGGGAGCCCTCGTCGACACCGACGCCCTCGTGGCTGCCCTCGCTGCGGGCGAGATTGCCGGTGCAGCGCTCGACGTGACCGATCCGGAGCCGCTGCCGGACGGGCATCCGTTGTGGAGCGAACCTCGCTGCCTGGTCACGCCGCACATGGCCGACACGCCCGAGATGACAGCGCCCCTGCTCGCCGAGAGAATTCGCCTCAATACGCGTGCTTTCCTTGACGATGGGCGCTTCGTCGGCGTTGTCGACCCCCGGTCCGGCTACTGACGGGCCGAGTGGATTTGGCACACGGTGAACCTTTGGTAAAGTAGCAACGCTGTGTTCAAGCGTTTCATGTTCAAAGCATTCCTCGATAGCTCAATTGGCAGAGCAGCCGGCTGTTAACCGGCAGGTTGTTGGTTCGAGTCCAACTCGGGGAGCGAAAGGCCGTTCCGGGCTCCACCCTGGACGGCCTTTTTTCTTCCCTCGCCGCAGAAGGCGTGCACGACGAAAGGCGGTTCGGGTGGACCCCTGGCTCATCCTCAGTGCCGTCCTCGCCCTGACTGTCGCGGCGCTGCTCGTGCTCTGGATCAGGGCCGCCGCGAAGGCCCGGCACACCGTCTTCGACCGCATTGCCGCCGAACGCCTGCGCATCGAGCTGGAGCTCGCCCTCGCCGAGCAGCAAGGGCGCCTGGGCATCATCGGCGAGCTGCAGGATGGCGCCATCCTCTCGCTCGCCCAGCTGATCACGCGCGCCGAGGGTGCGAAGTACGCGGCCAGGAGCGACCCGTCGACGGTCGTTCGTGCGGCGGCCGCGCTCGTCGACGACGGGCGGATCGCCCTGGCCGATATGCGCCGGGTGCTGACGCTCGTGCGCGACGGTGAAGCATCCAACCGGCCAACGCCAAACCTGCAGTCCACGGAAGACCTGGTTCGGGTCATGCGGGATGCGGGGCTCGAGGTGAGCCTCACGGAGTCGGGGGAGAAGTTTCCGCTGAAGCCGGGGGCAGAGTTGGCGATCTACCGGATCCTGCAGAGCGCGCTGGCCAACACACTCGTCCACGGCGGCGTCGGCACCTCGGCACGGATTTCCTTCACCTGGACCCAGGGCGGTCTGCAGCTGCTCGTCGATGACGATGGCATCCGGGCCGCCGCCCGACGCGAGGGAGGCAGCGAGGGCGACATCGCGGCACGCACCTCGTACACGATCGATGATGATCTGAAATCTCTCAGTGGCAGCCTCACCGGCGCCGGCCTCACCCAGATGCGGGAACGCACCCAGGCTTTCGGCGGCGTCTTCAGTGCGCGCACGGTACCGGGCGTCGGTTTCTCGGTGTCGGCAATTTTCCCCTCGCTGCGGTTCCACAACGGCGTCCACGGCGTCGACCTCGGTCGCTGAAGGGCCGCCCACATGAATGACCCCGGCGGCTTCGACCGCCACCACAGGTCGGCCGCGCGAGCCGGCCTGGCGGTCGGCCTCGCTACCGCGGCCTACGGGATTTCTTTCGGGGCGCTGTCGGTGGCGTCCGGTCTGGACATCTGGCAGACCTGCTTCATCAGCCTCGTCATGTTCTCGGGAGGGTCGCAGTTCGCCCTCGTCGGGGTTCTTGCCGCCGGCGGTGCGGCAGCCGGTCCCGCCGCCATTGCCGGTGCGGCCCTCCTGGGCACGCGCAACGGCATCTACGGGATCCGCACCGCGCCCATCGTCGGCGGTGGCCCGTGGAAACGGCTCGCCGCCGCCTGGATCACCATCGATGAATCAACCGCCGTTGCCCTCGCCCAGCCGACGCCCCGCAGCCGGCGGACCGGTTTCTGGGTGACCGGCATCGCCGTCTTTGTGGGCTGGAACCTCACCACACTGGCGGGCGCGCTTATCGGCGAGGCACTCGGTGATACGCGTGCCTTTGGTCTGGATGCCGCGGCCGCCGCCGCATTCGTCGGTTTGCTCTGGCCACGACTGAAGCGGGTGCAGGCGGGAGCGGTGGCTGTCGCCGCGGCAGTGGTCGCGGTGGTTCTGACCCCCGTGCTGATGCCCGGCCTGCCCGTGCTGGTCGCCGCGCTCGTCGCGGTCGCCATCGGCCTGTTCAATTGGCTGGGGACACCGGATGGCCCCGCACCGGTTCCCGGCGCGGCCCCGTCGATGTCCGACGCCACCCTGCCGGTTCCGGAAGACGTCCTGCCGGTTCCGGGTGCCGCCCTGCCGGCGTCCGGCACGCGCGTGGAGACGGCCTCTTGACGTTCTGGCAGATCATCATCCTCGCTTCCATCGCGGTGCTGGCCCTCAAGGTCGCCGGATACCTGGTTCCGCCCAGCCTGCTGGAGAAACCCGCCGCGGCACGCGTGGCCGACCTCTTGACGATCGCCCTCCTGGCTGCCCTCGCGGCCGTGCAGACCTTCGGCGCCGGCGAGGAGATCGTGGTCGACGCCCGGGTTCCCGCGGTCGTCGTGGCGATCGCACTGTTCGCGCTGCGCGTGCCGTTCATCCTGGTCGTTATTGCGGCGGCAGGCGTCGCGGCGGGGATCCGGGCGCTGTCGTGAATTGCGCTCCGTCCGCCTAGGCGCTGTTTGACCGGACACTGCCAGTCGTGTCTGTGTCTGTGTCTGTGTCTGTGTCTGTGTCTGCGTCCGCCTCGATGGCGGGGAGGGTGACGGGGGAGCTAAGGTGCAGGGCCGCTTTGCTGGCGAGGCGGATCGGGGTTTGGTCGGGGTCTTTCCCGGGTGGGGGAACGAGCCAGTAGGTTCCGGTTGCCTCTCGTTTGATCGTCCAGCCTTCGTTATGGAGGCGGAGATGGTCTGGTCTGCAGAGCAGGATGCCGTCGGCGATGTTGGTGAGGCCGACCTTGGCGAGCCATTCGTTGATGTGATGCGCTTCTGTCCAGGAGGGGGGTTTGTCGCAGCCGGGCCAGAGGCAGCCGCCGTCGCGGACGGCGAGGGCGAGTTTTTGGCGTTCGGTGAAGAGGCGTTTTTCCCGGCCGATGTCGACGACCTGGTCGTCGTCGAAGGCGATCGCGGTGAATCCGTCGCAGAGGTGCCGGTCGATGTCGGCTTGGGGGATCGGGTCGGGGTGGCCCTCGATCGCGCCGTGGTCGTGGAGTGCGCCGTGGTCGGTCGTGCTGCCGTTCCCGGTCGTGGTCGTCCCGTTCCCGGTCTGGCTCGTCCCGTTCCCGGTCTGGGTGCCGGGGGTGCCCCGTTGCACGACCACTCGTGCGGTGGGCCGGGAGCCGGAGAACACGGTGCCGGGGTCGGCGTTGACGGCGATGTGGATGAGTTCGATGAGGGTTTCGGCGTGGATTTGGTTGGTGCTGCGGGGGTCGTCGATGATTTTCTGGGCTCGGGCCTTTCGTTCTTTGTCGACGAAGCGGGGGCCGCCGCGGCGGGGTCCGGTGATCTGGGCGAGGACTTCGAGGAGGAAGGTGCCGTTTTCGGGGTTGAGGTCGAAGTCGCCGTGGACCATGCCGTTGGGCTTGCGCCAGGTGCGGAGGTATTGGGCGGCGCGCAGGGCGTCGGCGCGGGCGGCGATCCCGTTGGTGTCGATCTGGTCGCGGGCGTGGCGGGCGGCGGTGAAGGCCTGTTCCGCGTTCAGGCCCTGGCGGGCGGCAATTCCGCGATCGGCGGTGCGGAGGTCCGTGCAGCGTTCGATCAGGGCGGTCAGGGCGTCGTGGAGCATCTCCGGGGTGACGCCGGCGGCTGGTTCGCCGAGGCCCTTGCGGAGGAAGCCGGCGGTGTCGAGGCCGATCCGGCCGGCGGTGACGGCGTCGCCGAGTGGCGCGTGCCAGGGCGCTTCGAGGGCGGCGGCCGGGAGGTCCCACTCGGGGTGTTCCGCGGCCTGGTCGGCGGCTTGTTCGGCGGCTTGTCTGGCGAGCTGTTCGGCGGCTTCGGCTTCGGCCATCATTGTGCCGACGTCCACGAGTCGGCGGGAGTCGGCTCGGGAGCCGCCGGAGAGGGAC
>NZ_FNFU01000018.1 GCF_900101115.1 Cryobacterium psychrotolerans | reverse complement strand
TCCGCTAGTCGTTCTGGGGGAAGCCCAGGTTGATGCCGCCGTGGCTCGGGTCGAGCCAGCGGCTGGTCACGGCCTTCTCCCGGGTGTAAAAAGCGACCCCGGCAGGGCCATAGGCCTTCGCGTCACCGAAGAGCGAGTTCTTCCAGCCACCGAAGGAGTGGTACGCCACCGGCACCGGGATCGGCACGTTGATGCCCACCATCCCGGCCTGCACCTCGTTCTGGAAACGGCGGGCCGCCCCGCCGTCGTTGGTGAAGATCGCCGTGCCGTTGCCGTACTGGCTGCTGTTGATCAGGTCGAGGCCCTCGGTGTACGTGGCGACGCGGACCACCGAGAGCACCGGGCCGAAGATCTCATCCTGGTACACGGCCGAGTCGGTACCGACCTTGTCGAACAGGGTCGGGCCGAGCCAGAAACCGGATGCGTCCCCATCGACCTCGATGCCGCGACCGTCGACGACGACCTCGGCCCCGTCCGCGGCCGCAACGTCGATGTACGAGGCGACCTTGTCGCGGTGCACCTTCGTGATCAGCGGGCCCATGTCGCAGCCGCGCATGCCGTCGCCGACCTTGAGGCCCTTCATCCGCTCGGTGATCTTCGCGATCAGCTCGTCCGCGACGGGCTCGACGGCCACGATCACGCTGATCGCCATGCACCGCTCACCGGCCGAGCCGAACCCGGCGTTGACCGCCGCGTCCGCGGCGAGGTCCAGGTCCGCGTCCGGCAGCACCAGCATGTGGTTCTTCGCCCCGCCGAGGGCCTGCACCCGCTTGCCGTGGAGCGCCGCGGTCTCGTAGATGTACTTCGCGATCGGGGTCGACCCGACGAACGAAATCGCCTGCACGGCGGGGTTCACCAGCAGAGCGTCGACGGCCTCCTTGTCGCCGTGCACGACGTTCAAAACACCGTCGGGCAGGCCCGCCTCGGTGAACAGGGCGGCCATCCAGTTCGACGCCGACGGGTCCTTCTCGCTGGGCTTGAGCACGACCGTGTTCCCGGCCGCGATCGCGATCGGGAAGTACCACAGCGGCACCATCGCCGGGAAATTGAACGGGCTGATGATGCCCACCACACCGAGGGCCTGCTTGAGCGTGTACACGTCAACACCCGTCGACACGTTCTCCGAGTAGTCGCCCTTCATCAGGTGCGGCATCCCGAGCGCGAACTCGACAACCTCCAGGCCCCTCGTGATCTCGCCGAGCGCATCCGCGCTCACCTTGCCGTGCTCGGCGGTGAGGATGTCGGCCAGCTCGCCCTTCCGGGCGTTGAGCAGCTCACGGAAATTGAACATGATGCTCTGGCGCTTGGCCTGCGAGGTGTCACGCCAGGCCGGGAAAGCGGCCAGGGCCGACGCAATCGCGACGTCGACGTCGGCCGTGCTGGCCAGGCTCACGTTTTTGGCGACCTGGCCCGTGGCCGGGTTGAACACCGGCGCGGTGCGGGTCGAGGTGCCGGCGGCGGCGGCCCCGTCGATCCAGTGGCTGATTGTGGGAATAGCGTTCATTGTCATCTGTCGATTCTGTCGGTGTTGTGGTTTGCGGGTGTCGCGGTGATCGAGCTTGTCGAGATCAGGGTCTCGACAAGCTCGACCACCGATCAGTTGAGCAGGTCGAGGCCGAGCACCTCGTCGTAGACGGCCAGGGCCTCGGCGACCTCGTCATCGGTCACCACGCAAGGCGGCACGACGTGGATGCGGTTGTCCGCGAGGAACGGCAGCAGGCCCCGGCCGAGCAGCTCCGCCTTGATCCGCCCCATCACCGCGCCGTTGAGCGGCTCCCGGGTCTCCCGGTCGGCGACGAGTTCGAGCGCCCAGAACACACCCTCACCGCGCACCTCACCGATGACCGGGTGCTTCGCCTGCAACTCGGCAAGCCCCGGCGCCAGCACATCGCGGCCGATCCGGGCCGCGTTCTCCACGATGCCCTCGTCCTCCATCGCGTCGAGCGCGGCCACGATGGACGCCATCGCCAGCGGGTGACCGCTGTAGGTCAGGCCGCCAGGGAAGACGCTCGTATCGAAGGTGTGCGCGATCGAATCCGAGATGATAACGCCGCCGGTCGGAACGTAGCCCGAGTTGACGCCCTTGGCGAAGGTGATCAGGTCAGGAACGACGTCGTAGCCCTCGAACGCGAACCAGCGCCCGGTGCGCCCGAACCCGGCCATGACCTCGTCCAGGATCAGCAGGATGCCGTAACGGTCGCACAGCGCCCGCACCCCCGCCAGATACCCGGGCGGCGGCACCAGCACGCCGGCCGTGCCCGGGATCGATTCGATCAGCACGGCCGCAATCGACGTGGGGCCCTCGCTCTGGATCATGCGCTCCAGGTGGCGCAGGGCGCGTTCGCATTCCTGCTCCGGCGATGTCGCCCAGAACTCACTGCGGTAGAGATACGGGCCGAAGAAGTGCACGTGTCCGCGCGCGAATTCGTTCGGGATGCGGCGCCAGTCTCCGGTGGCGACAATGGCCGAACCGGTGTTGCCGTGGTACGAGCGGTAGGTCGAGAGCACCTTGTCGCGACCGGTGTGCAGCCGCGCCATCCGGATCGCATTCTCGATCGCATCCGCCCCACCGTTGGTGAAGAAGACCTTGTTGAACCGTTCCGGCGCCCGGCCGACGATGCGCTTGGCTGCCTCGCCCCTGGCCAGGTTGGCTGTCGACGGAGCGACGGTCGCCAGCGTCCCGACCTCGTCGATGATCGCCTTGACGACGGCCGGATGCTGGTGGCCGATGTTGACGTTCACCAGCTGGCTCGAGAAGTCGAGGTAGCTGCGACCGGCGTTGTCCCACACGCGAGAGCCCAGCCCGCCGGCGATCACGAGCGGGTTGAGGGCGCCCTGCGCGGACCAGGAGTGGAAAACGAAGGCACGATCGAGCTCGACCGTGCGCTGGTCAAGCCCCGCCCCTGCGGTGGCATTGGCGGCGGTGGCATTGGCGGTGGAGTCAGTGACCGTGGTGTCATTGACGGTTGTGGCAGTCACGATTATCGAGTGTCTTTCTGTAGTGAGGTTGGGCGGTGGAGCAGCGGTTCCGGGTGGCTTGGTGCGAGTGGCTTGATGCGGGGCTGTTGCAGTTCCGCGTCAGAGTTCCGGCCGGACGATTGACCGTGGTGCGAGCCCGAGGCTGCGGGTGTGCTGCGCGATTTCCTCGAGGGACGCGACCCACACACCCGGGGTTGCCATGACCTCGGCCATGAGCTCGCCCAGCTGCCTGGCTCTCCCCGGGCGGCCGGAGAGGAAGGGATGATTCGTGAGCACCCAGCATCCGCCTTCGTCGTGGAGCCCCTCGAATTCGCTGGTCCAGAGCTCGCGGGCCTTGGCCGGCGTCTCGATCAGGCCGCTGCCCGAGATGTCCGGGAGGAAGCAGTACTGCTCCCAGTCGTCCAGCGCCCACTGGATGGGGATTTCAACGATCGACTCCCCGGAGCCCGGCGTGATCGCAAGCTCGTAGGGAACATCGGCGTCCATCAGGCTCGAGTCGTAGAGGAATCCACGCGCGGCCAGCAGCGCCGGGGTCTCCCAGGACAGATCCCACATCGGCGCCCGGTAGCCAACCGGCCGCACGCCGGCCACCTCAGCCAGCGCGTCCAGTCCCCGATCGAGGTTGTCGATCTGACCGGCGAGGTCGACGGCGCTCGGCTGCTCGTGCAGGTAGCCGTGGTGTGCGATTTCGTGGCCGGCCCTGGCGATGTCCCTGACAATTCCCGGATACCGGTGGGCCGTGTACCCCGGGACGAAGAACGTGGATCGGATCTGATGATGGTCGAGCATCCGCAACAGCCGGGGAACGCCCACGAGCGGGCCGTAGGCCTGGTGGCTCATCACGCTCATCCGGTCGGCGTTCCCAGGTGCGTTCCAGAGCACGGCCGACTCGGCATCCACATCGAAGGTGAATGCCGCTGCCGACTGCTTCCCCTCCGGCCATCGGATGGGGCCTGCGGCAGTCATTCGCGGCGCTGCGCAGACATGATCGTGATCAGCTCATAGGCAAGATTCGCGGCCGCCACGGCCGTGATGGCCGCGTGGTCGTAGGCCGGGGACACCTCGACAATGTCGGCGCCGACGATCTTGTTGTGGCGGAACCCCCTGAGCACCGCGAGGAGCTCCCGGCTTGTCATGCCGCCGGCTTCCGGCGTGCCGGTGGCGGGCGCGAATGCCGGATCCAGCACATCGATGTCGATCGAGATGTACACGGGAGCGTCGCCGACCCGCTCCAGCACTCGCTCCAGGATGCCTTCGACCCCGATGCGGTCGAAGTCGCGGCAGTGCACGATGGTGAAACCCATTTTCTCATCATCGGTGAGATCCGCCGGGTCGTACAGCGATCCGCGGATTCCGACATGGGCCGACCGGTCCTTGCGGATCAGCCCTTCCTCCGACGCGCGGCGGAAGGGGGTGCCGTGCGTGTACGGCGCGCCGAAGTAGGTGTCCCACGTGTCGAGGTGTGCGTCAAAATGCACCAGGGCGACCGGGCCGTGCTGGGCGTGGGCCGCCCGCAGCGCCGGGAGCGCGACGGTGTGGTCGCCGCCGAGGGCCAGGACGATGCGGCCGTCCGCCATCAGCTCGGCGAGCCCCGCCTCGATCTCACCGAGCGCCTCGACGATGTCGAAGGGGTTGCAGGCGATGTCGCCCGCATCGACCACCTGCGCATCTGCGAAGGGCATCGAGTCGAGGGCGGGGTTGTACGGGCGGAGCAGGCGGGACGCCTCACGAATCGCCGAGGGGCCGAAGCGCGCTCCGGGACGGTAGGTGACCCCCGCGTCGAAGGGGATGCCCACAACCGCCACGTCATAGTCCGGCACGTCCTCGAGTCGGGGCAGCCGGGCGAACGTGGTCAGGCCGGCGTAGCGCGGGGACTTCTGGCCGTCGACCTGGCCCACCGGCGTGCTTCCGGCGCTGATGTCGGGAGTGTTCATGGCGTTTTTCCTTCTGTGTGCTGTGCCGCCCGGAGGCGTGAAGAATCTGGAATCGGGGGCATGCTCACGCCCGCCCTCTCGTGGAGCCGCCGTTGACCTGCACCACCTGGCCGATGATCGCGGAGAGTCGGAAATCGCACAGTAACGCGACCGCCGCCGCGATTTCGGGCGACGTGCCGATCCGGCCCAGGGGGATGCTGCCGGCATAGACGGCCCGCATCTCGTCCAGGGAGATCCCGGCGCTTCCGGCATCGACCTCGAGCTGAGGGGTGTCCGTCACTCCGGGTGCGACCGCGTTGACGATGATGCCCTCGGGGGCCAGTTCGCGGCCCAGCGTCTTGACCAGCGAGATCAGGCCGGCCTTCGAGGCCGAGTAGGCCGTCGCGTCCGGCCACCCCGTGACACCCCACTCGCTGGAGATCACCACGATGCGTCCGGCTCCGCGACGTCGCATCCCCGGCAGCACAGCCTGGACGAGGTGGAACGTGCCGCCGAGGTTGGTGTCGATGACTTTCCACCAGTCCTCGGGGTCCGCGTCCAGGAACGGCCCCATGGTCATGAAGGCGTGGTTGGCGACCAAAACGTCCACCGGGCCAAGTTCCTGTTCGACCCGCTGCACCAGCGCGCGCACCTGATCCGGGTCCGACACGTCCCCGGGTACGGCCAGTCCTGACAGCTCGGCGGCGAGGGCTGCGAGTTCGGCCGAAGCCTCGCGGTCGTTCACCGCCACGGTGGCGCCCGAGGCGGAAAGCCGGCGGGCGTGCGCCGCTCCCATGCCCTGCGCAGCGCCGGTGACGAGAACGACCTTGCCTTCGAGATCGGGGTAAGAATGGCCTGGATTCTCGGGCATCAGATCACCGCTCCGGCATTGGGGTTGAGGGTTTCCCCGACACAGAATGTGCCCTCGTCGAGAAGGAATGCGATGCAGATCGCGACTTCCTCCGGCGAGGTCAGCCTGCCCAGGGGAAGAGTGGAGAGGTATTCCGGGGCGCGCCACGGCGAGTCGGCCGCGAGCAAGGGCGTGTCGGTTGGGCCCGGCGCGACGGCATTGACCCGGATTCCGCTGGGTGCGGACTCCGCGGCGAGGCTGCGCACGAGGCCGAGCAAGGCGCCTTTGGCCGCCGCGTAGTGCGCGTCATGCGACCCGCCGCCGATGGCCAGTTCGCTCGTGATGGCCACAATCGACCCGCCGCCGGCCGTTGTCATTCCCGGCATCACCGCGCGACTCAGGTTGACGAATCCGCCGACATGCACCGAGAGCATCCGGCGCCAGTGGTCGAGCGTGATCTCGGACACGGGCAGCATTTCGTAGTAGCCGGCGGCCGAAACCGCGGCCGAAACCGGCCCGACTTCCTGCACGACACGGGCGACCGCGGCCCTGACCTCCTCCGGGTTGGCCATGTCGACGCACGCGTCGAAGGAACACTGCGGCGAAGGTCTCAGGTCGAACCCGGCGACGGTCCAGCCGCGGGACTCGAGCTCCGCGGCGGCAGCCGCCCCGATTCCGCTGGCGGTGCCCGTCACGATGGCCACCTTGAGTGCCGCCGGGTCATGGCTCATGAGAATTGCGGTTCCTTTTCCGAGAGGTTCTCCGGAGGCAGGAGCTCTTCGGGCATCCGGTACTCCAGTCCGGTGACAACGGGAATGCGCTTGTGCACGGACAGGTAGATCACCGTTCCAACGATGCTCAGCACGGCTACGGCGATCCAGATCGACCAGTCGAGGAAGGACTCTTCGTACACGGGCCGCGGCCAGGCGATATTGAGGAACTCGAAGGTAGCCCAGATCAGCGCGACAACGGCGAGCGGGAGCGTTGCCTTGCCGAGGGTGAACGGGCCGGCACGCCAGCGTCCACGCAGATTCACAACAACGAATCCGACGAGCGGGAACAAGAATGAGAGGAAGAATCCGCCGGAGGTGAAGTTCAGCATCAGCGTGTAGACGTTCTCAGCCACGTCGCTCAGGAGGAACAAGGCGCCGCCGACGACCATCGTGATCAGCAAGGGGCCCACGGGCTGGCGCTGTTTCCGACTCAGCCGGGACAGCATCTTCGAGGCCGGCAGTGCGCCATCCCTCGCGAAGGACCAGATCATTCGTGAGGCCGAGGTTTGCAGGGCCAGGAAGCTGGCCAGGAAGCCGATGACGAAGAGGATCTCAACCGGCTTGGCGATCTGGCTGCCGAGCTGCGAGGTCAGAGTGAAGTTCACCGGGTCCGCGACGCTGCCGCTGCGCACGGCGTCAAGGTCCGGGACGGCGAGGATGAGGGCGAGGCTCGTGTACATGACGACCACCGCGATGAAGATGAGTGCGAAAAGGATCGCCTTGGGGAGGTTCTTGCGCGGCTCATTGACTTCTTCGGCAATCGCGCCGGCGCTCTCGAACCCGACGAAGGAGAAGCCGATGAACACCATTGCGAGCAGGAATGGACCGCTGAGGGACAGGTAGTCCGTGCCCGGTGCGAGGCCCGCACTCCCATCGAACAGCACGCTGATGGAGTTGTGCTGGTGGAAGAACAGGAGCCAGGTGCCGAGGCCGAGCGAGCCGACGATTTCAGCCACGATGCTGCCGATCATGAAGACCTTCAACACCATTCGTCCGGCCAGGTTCACGGCCGTTCCGAGCACCAGGACCACGAGCGCAATCCATGCCTTGTCTACTCCGGTGGGGTTCTCGATCCCAATGACGTTGGCGATGAAGCCCGCCGCCGCGATGGCGACGGTTGCCATCGCGATGAGCAGGGTCCACATGTACGCCCAGCCGGCAAACCAGCCGAATGCCTTGCCCCCGAGGCGAGCCGACCACTGGTAGATCGACCCCTCGATGGGCCAGCGAGAGACCAGCATCGCGAAGACGAGGGCGACCAGGAGCTGACCGCCGAAGACGATGAGGAAACCCCACCAGAAGGACGGGCCGGCGATGGACAGCGCGACGCCGAAGATCCCATACAGCGCGACGATCGGCGAAATGAAGGCGAAACCGAACGCAAAGGATGAGAAGAGATTGAAATCTCGCTTGAGGGTGATGCCTTCGGTGGCAGCGACCGTTTCGGTGTGGGTCATGGTGTGGTCTCCTTCGACTCTCGCAATTATGAATTGATTCGGGATGCGGCGGCCACTTTCGCCCACAACTTAGGAAGAACCACCGGCAACAGCGGGTGATATTGTAGGAAGCCACAAGCAATTGCAGGCGCATCCACGCTTATTGGCAGTTTTTTCCGGTATTTCGAGTTGAGGATAGTAGAAGTGACTAAATTGATCACTCCCGCCTTTGGCCTGGAACTCGGGGAGCTCGTCGATGTGGCCGAGCTGGGGCTTCGCCTCGTCGTCGGCTCCGAGTGGGCGCTCCCCCGGGTCGTCAGCTGGGCGCACGCCACGGAAATGACCGACCCCAGACCACATCTGCGCGGATCCGAGCTGGTCTGCACGGTCGGGTCGGCGCTTCTCACCACCGCCAGTTGCGCGAGGTTGGTTGAGGCGGTCCACGCGACCGGCTCGGCCGGGATCTGTCTCGGTATCGGCGAAGTCCACACTCAGATCCCCCGGGCATTGATCAGGGAATGCCGCAGACTGTCCGTGCCCCTCATCGAAATGGCGCACGGGGTCCCCTTCCTGGCGATCAATGATGTTCTCGCCGACGCGCGCGTTCGAGCTCAGTCCGGCAGCAGCCAGCGGAATGCAGAGCTGGTCAGCACGCTGCTCGCGGCCCTTCGCGAGAACGCGCCGATGGAAGACATCCTGAGCGTGTCTTCCGCGGCCCTCGGGGGTTCGCTCAGCTACCAGCTCGTCGATCCGGCCACGGAGCCGCCGCCGACCGCAACCCTCAACGCGGTGGTTGACGACACCCCGGGGTCGCTGTCGGTCAGGACCGCGGAAGGAAACCTCCTGGCCTGGCAGGGTCAGCCTCCCTCGCCCGATGCCGACGTGCTCGGCCAGATCGGCCGGGTGCTCGAAATCGCCAGGCACGAGAGGGTGGACCGCGACAATGCGGCCCGCCAGCGCATCGGCCAGTTGTTCGCCCTGGTCTCCGAGGGGCTCGCCGATTCGGCTGCCCTGATGCCGGAGTTGCAGAGGGCCGGCCTGGTTGGGAAGTCCCTGACAATCTCGGCCTGGCCGGCCGAGACGGCACCCCTCCTCGCCGCGCACCTGCCCGGCACGTTGATCGCAGACGCCCCCGAAGCGACCTTCGTCGTCACAACCGGCCCGGAAGCCGTCTACGACACTGCCCGCGATCTGGGCCTGGTCTGCGGCCACGGGAGCCCGGTCGACGTCTCCCAAATCTCCCGCGGAATCGGGGAAGCCCGCGCAACGCTTCGCCTCGCGCGCCGTCACGGCAAGGTTGCCGGCCCGGAAAGCCTGACCAGCCTGACCGGGCTGCTCGAGCAACAACCGCCCGTGAGGCTGGTTCCCTTCATCGACCAGCTCGTTCGTCCGCTGCTCGAGCATGACGCCCGTCGCGGAAGCCAGCTCCTGGCAACCCTCCGAACGTTCATCGAGCAGCAGGGGTCCCTGCAGGCGACCGCCGAGGCCCAGTATCTTCATGTCAACACGGTCCGCCATCGACTCGGACGCATCGCGGATATCGTCGGCCGCAACCCACTGGAAGACAATGATCGGGCCTCCCTTGCCATTGCGCTGTGGGCCTACGACAGGTCGCGGCGATACGTTCCCTGACCCACGGGGAGAGCGGAGCCGGCGAGCGCGCGACGCTGTCGCAGGATCATCACGAATGCAGTTCCAATCAGGCCCAGTCCGATGACCTCTCCGCCGAGGACGCCCCACAGGCCGAAGGCGATCTCATAGGTGACCCAGGTGGCCACGCCGAAGAACATCACGGCTTTGACGTGCAGCACGTCGCGAAGCGACAGCGCGACGATGACGAGCCCCGAACCGAGAATCGGTAGCCACGCGGCCCACCAGGTCGGTATTCCGTTGAGCCCCAGGTATGCGACCCAGATGGCGGTGACGAACGCCGGAGTCCACCAGCGGCCCCGCACCCACGCAGGCTCGTCAGGGCGGGCAAGCATCCAGCCTCGCACGGCTGCGATCGCGGGTATCGCGGCGGTCCCGGGCATGCCCAGGAACAAGTACGAGGCAGACAGGATGACGGACGCCACCGCATTCCGGACGACGGTGGTGCGGCGTTGCCTCGACCAGTGCGACCAGAGGATGACGGCGATGCCCATGAATCCCAGGGTCTGGCCAACCCACCACATCCAGTCCACGCCTGTCTCCGCACTCGTCGTCATTGCTGCTGGTACACCTGAGGCCAGGCGCTCAATCAGGCCTCCCGGCCGACATCCATTTCCTCGACCTTTGTATCGTGCTGCTCGTAGATGAACTCTTCGATCGGAAAGGGCTTGCGGCCCATCGCATGCGCGAGCAGGAGCTGCGAGAACACAATCTCGACGATCGGCCGCACGAAACCGTCCAGGCCGGGGTCCAGGGGCACAATCGTCAGATTAGCGTGACCTGCGGATGGGATCGCACTTTCCGGCGCGGCCGTCACGAGTATGACGCGCACGCCCGAGTCCACTACGGAGTCCGGAACAGTGAGTTCCCGCCCGTCCCCGAAGATGATCAGGACGGTCCCCGGTGCAGCCGATTCCATCGGTCCATGCAGGTATTGGAACGTCTCGTAGCTTCCGCTCGGGATGCGCAGCCCCTCCCGGATCAGGAGCGCCGTTTCGGCCGCCGACGCAAAGGATGTTCCCCTGCCGATCACATCGATGGCGTCCGCCTCTCCGACGAAACGGCTCACGCTCTCGGCAATCGAGTCGAAGGCGTTCAAGGCGCCTTCGACGATCGCGGGAATCTGCTCGACCTCCGGGCCGGCGGGCACGATTGCCAGACGATCCAGTAGCAGCGCGTACGCCAACAGCGTTGCCGTATAGCCGATCGTATAGACGGGCGAGTCGTTGAAGCCGCCCAGGCCGAGCGGAGAATCAATCACCTCCCCGATCTGGGCTTGGGGAAAGTTGCTGATGCCGATTCGGCGCCCGACGGTCAGCCCGCGGGCCGCCTCGATGGTCTCGGGGCTCCGCCCGGACTCGGAGACGACCACGTAGTGGTCGGCCGGCTGGAATCCGTCGGCAGCCAGCAGGACATCCGAGGCCGTGAGATTGACGGCCCGGAACCCGGCCTTCGACAACACCGTGACGAACGCGTTGCCGGTGTGGCTGGATGCGCCCATAGCGACGACCGCGACGGTTTCGCCCGGCATCCACTCGGCCATGCGAGCGCGCTTCAGGTCGCGCGTCACAGCGGAATGGACGAGAGCGAGCTCCTGCGGTTGGGCGCGCACGGCGTCGACGAACAGTGCGTTGTTGGACATGAGTGGCCCTTATCCCTTGACTGCCCCGGCAGCCATGCCGGACACGACAAAGCGCTGGAAAACGATGGCGACGACGAGTGGCGGAAGGGCAGCGAGGATGCCGCCGGCCGCGACGAGCCCGAAGTCGGTCGTGTAGCGACCGGCGAATTCGCTGATGGCGACGGGAAGTGTCTTGGCGGCATCCGACGACGTGAAGATGAGCGCGTACATGAACTCGTCCCACGCCAACAGGAACGAGAACATGATCGCCGCGAAGATCCCCGGTCGAGCAGCGGGAAGGACGACCCAGTACAATGCGCCCAGGCGGGTCGTGCCGTCGATGCGGGCCGCTTCCTCCAATTCTTCGGGAATCGTCATGAAGTAGTTGCTGAGGATCCAGAGCACGAACGGGATGACAAGCGCGCAGTCCACGAGGATGAGCCCGGTCGTTGTGTCCAGGAGGTTGAGCGAATTGAGGATGAGGTAGAGCGGGATCAGGAGCGCGATTTGCGGGAGCATGTAGGTCGCCAGGAAGACCATGAGAGTTGCGCGCCGGAAGCGGAACCGCAACCGGGCGAAGGCGTACGCGCCCAGGATGCCGACGACCATGGAGATCGAGACCGTGCCGACCGCGACAACGGCCGAGTTCACCATCGCCGCACGGAACGTCGCACCGACGCTATCCGAGCCGCCGGTGAAGATCTGGGAATAGCGGCTGAAATCGAACTCGTCCGGGATCCAGCGAAGGGGTGTCGTGATCAGGACGCGCTGCGGCGTCACGCTCGCCATGATCATCCAGGCAAACGGCGCGAGGATCAGAAGCGAGACGACACCCGCCGCGGCGTGAACAAGGATCGAATTCCGAGTGGATCTCTTCACAAGAGACTCATTTCTGATCTGCGGAGCAGTCGGAGGTATATCGCGCTGAGGGCCAGAATGACGACCACGATGATGTACGAAAGCGCAGAGCCGACGCCGAAGTTTTGATCGGAGAATGCGGTCGTGTAGGCGTAATAGGCCACCGTCTGGGTGCCGTTTGCCGGGCCGCCGCGCGTCATCGCGTAAATGATGTCGAAGACCTTGAACGCCTCGACCGTTCGAAGCACCAGGACTATCGAGATCGAAGGAACCAGCATGGGCAAAACGACCGAACGAAAAATGCGCGGCCAGCGCGCGCGATCCAGTTTGGCGGCCTCGTAAAGCTCCGGCGGTATCGACGTGAGTCCGGCGAGGAGGAAGAAGGCGACGAGCGGAGTCGTCTTCCATACGTCCGCCAGGATCACCATGTTCAGCGCCGTGGTCGGATCGCCGAGCCAGGCCTGGTATTCGTCGATGATTCCCAGTTGCGTGAGCAGTGCGTTCAAGGAACCGTATTGCGCGTTGAAAATGCCCTTCCACATGGCCGCATTGACGATTGTCGGAATTGCCCAGGGGATGACCACGATCGCCCGGAACAGCCAACGGGCCTTGAGCTTCGCGTTGAGCAGGCCGGCGACGATCAGGCCGAACGTGAGCTCAAGCGCGGTCGAAACGATCGTGAAGTACAGCGTGCGCCCCATCGAGTCCCAGAAGGAAGCGCTGGTGAGCACGTGTACGTAGTTGTCGATGCCGACGAAGGGGGTGTCTGTTGCCAGCGCGGAGGTGACCTCGAAGAAGGAGATGAACAGGGTCCGGATGATCGGATAAATGATCACGCCGAAGACTGCCACCGCCGCGGGAAGCAGCAGCCAAAAGGCCAGCCGGCCCTGCTTCTCTCTTCTGCGCCGAGGAGGGTTTCCCGGGGAAGGACTCCCCCCAAGCGTGTCGGTATTCTCCGCGCTGACAACTGACATGTTCGCTACCCGAGGTTCGCGTTCGCCGCTGCGACAGCGTCATCCATCGCCTGCTGCGGGGTCTTCTTTCCCAGCAGTGCGTTCTGGATTTCAACCTGCAGAGTCTGGGAGACCGAGTTGTAGTTCGGCACCGGCGGGCGGAGGATCATCGAGTCGTAGGCGACTCCGGCGGTCTCGAAGACCTCGGGGTTCGACTCGGTGACCTCCGGCTTGGTGTAGCTCGACTTCCAGTTGGTCATCGAGCTCTTGACGTACTGCTCCTGGACGGACTGGCTCGTCATGTACTCAATGAACTTCCAGGCGGCAAGCTGGTGCTTCGACTTCGCGCCGATCGCCAGTGCCATCGAACCATTCACACCCGGGTGGTCTCCGTTCGGACCTGCCGGCGTGGGTGTGACAACGACCTGGCCGACCACCTTGGAAATGGACGGATCGTTCTGGTCGCGGAAGGTTGACTCCCAGTTGATCTCCATGGCCGTCTTGCCTGCAGCCATGGACTTGTTCGCATCGTCTTCGAGGAAGGTCAGGGAGGCGGGGTCGGTCAGGCCGTCGTCGATGGTCTTCTTCATCCAGGCGAGCGCTTCGACACCGGCGCCCTCGTTGGTGACCAACTTGCCGCTGGAGTCGGTGAACTCTCCCCCGAATGCGCCCAGCAACTGGGCGTAATCACACACGAGGGCCTCCGCCTGGGACCAGCTCCAGGCGAGCGGGTACTTCACCAGGCCGGCATCCTTGATCTTCCTGGCAACGGCGAGAACGCCGTCCCAGGTCGTGAGGTCGCTCTGGCTGGCGCCGACCTTGGCGACCATCTCCTTGTTGAAGAAGAACATCTTCGTCGATGGGCCCCACGGCACGCCGTAGAACTTGCCCTGATATTCAGCAGACGTGAGCGCGCCACCCAGCATCTCGGACTTCCAGCTCTCGGGGAACCGTTCCGTGACGTCCGTGATGATGCCCTTCGACGCAAAGTCGGCGGGCCAGATCACGTCGAGGTGAACCACGTCGTACGTGCCTGCCGGCGCCGAGGTGACGATCTTGTCGTGCAGGGCCTCGTAGGCGACGAACGTCGGCTTCACGGTTATCTTCGGGTTCTTCGACTCGAAGTCCTTGATCATCCCGGCGACGTCACTTTCGGAGTAACCGGCCTGCTTCATGAACAACGCGTTGATGGTCCCCGTGCCGTCGCCCTCCGTGTCGCCGCTAGACGTGCCGGCGCCGGTGACGCTGCAGCCCGACAGCACCAGTGCTGCCGCCGCCACCAGGCCGATCCCTGCGATTGAGCGGTGTGCCCGTTTTGTCCTGTGCATCATGCATTCCTCCTTGAATCATTGAATAGCGTCTGGATGGGAAGTTTTCTGGCTAGCTCGATCGCTCCCGCAACGGGGGCAACCGACAAAAGGTGCACCGTCAACCCGAGGTCGAGATCCTCGATATGGCTCAGAAGCGCCTGATACAGGCGCGGCTGGTTCGTGACGACTCCGCCGGCGCAGACGACATCTGACCCCAGGGCGCCCCGACGACAGACGAGCCCGACGTCCGACGCGAGTTCCTTCGCGGCGTTGTCTACGACGGATGCGGCCAACTCACTGCCGGCATCCGCGCAGGCAAAGACGAGCGGAGCGAGGCTTCCCCATGTCGTCAGGCGCGGATTCGCCGTGAAGGCATAGGAGAGTGCGATCTCGTCCTCGACTCCGAAGTGCGTCATCAGTTCGCGACCGAGCAGGTCCACCTCCCTACCCTCATCGAGGGCGCCGAGCACGGCGCGGACGGCGTCCCGAGCGAGCGCGGCAGCGCTGCCGGGGTCGCTGAGCAGAAAGCCGTGGCCGCCGGCGGAAATAAGCTCGCCGTCGCCCGCGTGCGCCACGACTTTGGAGCCCGTGCCGACGACAACCGCGATGGCCTCGTCGAATCCCGCAGCGGGTCCGAGGAGTTCTACATCGTTGACCGCGCGGATCGCGCCGCGGTGATTTTCAGCCAGACGCGCTTCAAACTCCAGGCGTTGCCATTCGCTGTCCAGTCCGTGGGCGCCGATCAGGAGAGGAGCATCTGTGGCTCCGGCGACCTCGCGGAAGAGATCGACCAATCGGACGACATTCTCAGTGTCGTCCAGTAGTCCGCCGCGCTGCCAGCCGCTCGTGGGCACAGACCGGTCCAGAACGACCCTGCCCGCGTCCTCGATCAGGACGTGGGTCTTCGTTCCGCCAATGTCGATGCCGACCAGCAACGTTGCTCCTCATCATTCCAGGACCGGCGGAGCAACCCTGACACTTCTTTCCTATCTAAGTGATAAGAAGTTGATGTAAACCTAGCCGCAGGAATGACGACGTGTCAAGCGGGCCGACGGGTCGTTATCTGAACGAGGCCCGTGCCACGTGCCGCGGCTGGTCTCGCTAGCGGCCGGCGATGTAGGCGAAGCCGTTGACCTCGGCTGCCGCAAGTTCAGCCGCCCCGAGAAGTACCGCATCATCGCGGTGAGTCGCCGCCTCAACGCGGGGAACGTGCATGATGCGTCCGGTCAGCCGCTGCTGAATCGCGGGGATCACGCTGTTCGCACGTCCCACCATGCTTCCGCCCACCACGACCAACTCCGGGTCGAGGATGATGACCATCGCCGCGATGGCAATCGCCACCATGTCGAGAATCTCCTCCGAGAGTTCTCGGGCGGCCGCATCCCCACGCCCGGCCAGTTCGAAAATATCCCCAGCGTTGAGCACGCCCCTCTCCGGGATCGCAATCCCCCGCTCGCGCGCCCGCTTCGTCAGGGCAATCGGGCCAAGTCGATCCTCAAGGTCCCCGTATTCGGAGTACGAGCGCTCCAGGGACGAGCGCTCCATCAGGAGGTAGCCGATCTCCCCCGCCCCGGCACGCGCACCGCGGTGCAGTTCGCCATTTGTGATGATGCCTGCACCGAGACCGCTCTCCAGGAACAACAGCGCGACGAGGCTCGTGAGCCCACGCCCTGCCCCCCGGTGGAGCTCGCCGAATGCCAGCGCGTTTGCGTCGTTGTCCACCACGACCGGAAGTGCGGTGCGTTCGCGAAGCAATCGGCCGAGGGGAACTTCAGTCCAACCCAGCTCGGGTATCCGTTCCAGGCTGCCCTCGGGGTAGTGAACCACGCCCGGCACGGCAACGCCGACCGCGAGGCAGGGCGTTCCCATCGTCTCGGCGGTCAGAATGAGGGAATCGAACAACTCAATCATCTTGTCCAGGCGACCCTGCTGGTAGTGGTCGCCTTCCGCCGCGTCGAGCGAGCCGAGGGGAAACAACCGAGGGCCAAAGTCGACTTCACGTCTGAAGACGACCGTGCCGTCGAAATCGACGAGGATCCCCGAGGCCTTGTTCGGGTGCAGTTGCAGAGCCGCGACCAATCGGGTACCCCCCGCATAGCGCAGCAGAACCGACGGTCTACCTCCGGTTGAGGGCTCCTGGCCGGCAGGCACGACAATGCCCTGCTCGATCAGGGTCGCCGTGAGCCGGTTGATCGTTGCCGGGCTGAGCCCTGTGGCAGCGCCGAGCTGCTGCCTCGAGAGCGCGCCCGATTTGCGAAGTTCCTCAAGAATGGCGGTTTGATTCACGCGCGCGAGGGTGCTCGTCGTGGCGGTACTTTTCTTGTGATTGGACACAGCACCCCCTCGTCAGCCAGATCGCATCAGAGTGCGTTCAAGTGCGTTCAATCTTTTCTATCACACTGCATCATTTATGCTCGCGGCGCAAGCGGCATGGCTGACGAAAGAGAGCCTGAACGCTGCCGTCCGATCAGGGGTTGGGCGGTGAAGGTGATCCGGATAGGTTGACCTCGCAGGAAGGCTTCTTCCTTCGTGTTGGAGTTTGGGTGGGCGCGTACGTAGGAGGCTTCCTGTGTTTCTCCCCTTGTGGCGGTTTCGACGCTCGATGGCACCCCATGCCCGGGCGTTGACGGGGGGCGTCATTTTGGTTGTTCTGGCCGCCGTCATGCAGGTGGTGCTGCCGTGGCCCCTGAAAGTGATCGTTGACGACGTTCTCAAGACCTCGGAAGCCTCCGATAAGAATGGCCTGCTGCGAGCGTTCGGTGCGGACGGGTTGGACCGCCTGCAGCTGCTGAGCGTGGCCCTCGCGAGTTTGCTCGTCTTCACGCTTGTCAATGCCGGCGCCAGGTATCTGGGGTCCCGGCTGCTCAATGGCGTCGGGGAGAGGATGACGGCGAGCATCCGGGTTGACGTGTTCGCCCACCTTCAACGTTTGTCCTTGTCTTTCCACGACAAGCAACGCCTGGGCGATTTGGTCACGCGAACGACCACGGACATTGACTACTTGCGCGCCATGATCATTTCGATCATGGCGGTTCTTGTTCCCAACGTTCTCATCCTGGGTTTCATCGCGACGATTTGTCTGGTCGTGGACCCTACCTTCGCTCTGATTGCGTTGGCCGTCGCGCCCCTCTTGTTTGCCATGGTGGTGATCTATCGACCGCGCGTCAAGGCGGCCTCCCGGGCTGCGCGCAACAAGGACAGTGATATCGCATCGGCAATGGCGGAGACGTTCTCCTCGGTCCGGGTGATGCAATCCTCAACCAGCGAAGGGCGCCATGAGGCCGACTTCCGGGATCGGAACGGCGCCCGGATGAATGCCGGCCTGCGGCTGGTCAGGCTCCAGTCGGCGCTCTCTCCGCTGGTGGATGTCATAGTCGTCCTCGGCACGGTGCTCGTTCTGTGGTTTGGGGTGAGGCGGGTGCTGGATGGCACGATGACGCTGGGCCTGCTGCTGGTGTTCCTGGCCTATTTGAAGGCTCTCTACGACCCCATGAAGGAACTGGCCAAACTCACCACGGTCATCAGCCGGGGTCAGGTGAGTGCAGAACGCCTCCTGGAAATTCTCAGTACCGCCCCCGAAATCATCGACCGCCCGGGTGCCCGGCCGGCCCCGGCGCTCACAGGCGCGGTAGAGCTGCGGGGGGTGAGTTTTGGCTACGCCGGCTCTGAAGTGCTGCACTCGATCAATCTCCGGGTAGAGCCTGGCCGGATGGTCGCGATCGCCGGCCCGACCGGGGCCGGGAAATCCACACTCGTCAGCCTGATTCCGCGTCTGTACGACGTGACCCAGGGGGCGGTACTGCTTGACGGCACGGACATCCGTGACCTGCAACTCGCGACGGTTCGCACGCAGATCTCGATGGTCTTGCAGGACTCGATCCTGTTCCGCGGCACCATCTACGACAACATCGCCTACGGTTCGGATCACCCCACCCGCGAGCAGGTTTTCGCGGCCGCGGAGGCCGCCCACGTTGACGAATTCGTCCGAGCCCTGCCTCTCGGCTATGACACTCCGGTGGCCGAGCGGGGGGTCAGCCTATCCGGCGGTCAGCGCCAACGCATTGCGATCGCCCGCGCGCTGGTGCGCGACACACCGATCGTGATCCTCGACGAGCCGACGTCAGGCCTCGACGCAATCTCCGAGCAATACGTCATGCGCGGCCTGGACCGGCTGATGATCGGCCGGAGCGTGATTGTGATCGCCCACCGGCTGTCCACGCTCCGTCGCGCCGACGTCATCTATGTGATCGACCATGGTCGGATCGTCGAGACGGGCAAGCATGCCGATTTGATCGCGGCCGGTGGCCTCTACAGCCGGCTCGACGGGCTGCAGGATATCCCGGCCAACCGGGCCTACCCCAAACATGTCGCACCGAAGCCGATTCCGGCTGGAGGCCTGCTGTGACCCGCTCCGGGACGATCATGCTGGCCCGCGTCAAGACGTCCGGCGCCCTGCCGTGGCGCATCGGCCGAGACGGAAATCCGGAGGTATTACTCGTCCACCGGCGCAACCAGGACGACTGGTCCATTCCCAAGGGCAAAGCCGAACCCGGCGAATCGGACGCGGACTGTGCTCTGCGGGAAGTTCGTGAAGAGACCGGGTTCGACTGCCGCCCCGGTGCCGAATTGCCCCACGTCGTCTACCTGGACCGGACGCGCCGGGTCAAGACCGTTCGCTATTGGGCCGTGACCGTGGATGCCGGTGTCTTCGCCGCCAACGACGAGGTCGACGATGCTCGCTGGCTCGCGCTCCCGCTCGCCCTGCGCACACTGACGCAGGCCCGGGAACGGCCCGTCGTCCTGGCCCTGGGCGCCCTGGTGGCGAAGGAATTGGGCGTCTGCCCGGTGCCGGCCAAAGAGAGAATGCTGCTACTGGTGCGCGGCGCTGCGGCGCTGCCTCGGGAGCAATGGGAGCACTCCGAAAACGATCGCCCCCTTGCCTCCGAAGGAAGATCAATGGCCCGGTCCCTGGTAGATCTGGGATCGTTCTTCGAAATTGACCGGATTCTTTCCGCACCCGCCGCACGGTGCATGGAGACCGTCGAACCTCTGGCGCGGAGCGAAACGCTCAGCGTGGAAGCTTCCGCTGACCTGTCCGACGGCCGCATCGGGAAGGCCATGCGGCTCATCGAGGACGCACGTGGTATCGGGACCGTTCTCTGCACACACGAGGACGTCGTGTCCGGGGTCCTGACCGAGCTCGCCAAACATGACCGGACTTCTGTGGAACCACATCCTGGTCGGCGCCGCGGCTCCGTCTGGGCTCTCACCGGCGACCATGCCCGCTACACCTCCGCGTATTACCTTCCCCTGCCGGAATTGAGCTCTGCTGCGGCATCCGACGACGTCATGTCCCCCGCTCGGCCGGTTGCGATTGGAAGCGCTGAAGTGACTGCTGAGGAAGAGGACCGGGCCGTGGCACACGTGATTGATCGGCTCGCCGAGAAGTTCCCGGACATGCCGCGGTCAACCGTTGAACGGGCGGTACACGAGAGGCGTGCGGCTCTCGCCGGGAATCCGGTTCGCGCCTATATCCCTGTGCTCATTGAGCGCGGAGCGAGGGAGTTGCTGCGAGAATCCCCGCGCTCGGGTCCTTCTGTCTGAGTTGCGGAGAATGTGCCTTCGATTTGAATTTTAAGGTGCTTTGTCCGCAACTCAACTTGTCCGCGATTCACCAGGGGATGCCCACCTCACGCCGGTGGCGGGGAGGACAGCGGGGTGATGTACGAGAATCCGGTGCTGTTGTTCTTGGTCATCGACAGCACCAGTTCCATGTGCGGCTCCAGCGCGGTGACCTTGTCGAGCGGGGAACCGATGATGAGTTGGAAGCCCAGCCCCTTCCAGGCCGCGACGGCCCGGCCGGCGAACTCCGAGTCCGACTTCACGAAGCCCTCGTCGAGGAAGACGGGCGCGAAACGCGGCCGGGTGCGGCTTTCATCGCCGAGCTGGAAGCGCAGCGCCGCCCCCACGACGAACGCCACGAGTTCCTGCGACTCCCCGCCGCTCTTGCCGCCGAGGGACGAGTAGGTGCTGGCCTCCACCCCCTCGGGCGTGGTGCGCACGGCGGTGATTTCCACGTGCTTGCGCACATCGAGAAGAAGATCGCGCTGCGACTCCTGCCTGGAACCGCTCTCGGGCCGGCGAATCAGGCCCATGAAGGCCTGCAACCGTGTGAAGCGGCTCTCGGTCTCGCCCTCGGTGAGGTCCTGGGCGGCCGCGGAGGACAGGGCCTTGAGCTCCGTGCGGAACGACGTGGCGTCGTCGCGGTGGAGTCGGCGCAGCGCGATCTTCAGGCGATCGCGCCCGGCCCCGAACGGCAGCGTGGCAAGGATCTCGTTGATCGGCCGGAGCCGATCCTCGATCTCCTCGATGGAGGTGGTGAAGGCTCCCATCAGGGGAACGAGGTCCTGGCCGCTCCAGAGCGAAAGCCGCCGCTTCCACTCCTGCCGTCGCTCGTGCAGGCCCAGCGTGTGAACGGCGTCGAGGATATCCCGGTAGCTCGTGTACGAGTCCAGCGAGACGCCGATGTTGGGGTCAGGCCAGCGACCCTGGAAGGTCTCGAAGATGCGAACCAGGGAGTCCCGGGCGCTCGCGGCGTTGTCGCGGTCCTGGGCGGACTGCTCGGTGAGCCGCTCGCGAAGACGCTTGACCGCGCCCTCGAACGCGGCGAGGTCATCCTTGTCGCCGACGAACGCGAACTGCGCGTCCAGGTGGGCCGAGTGCTCCTCCGACAAGGTCACGGACTGGCCCCGGTCGATGCGATCGAGAGTGCCGCTGACGGCATCCTGGCGGTCCACGATCAATTCCTGTTCGTCGCGCAGGCCCTGTGCGTCGAGATCGGTGACGTGCTTGCGTTTCTGGGCTCGCTCCAGCTCGGCGGACAGCCGAATTTCCTCGTCCTTCAGCCCGCGCAGCACGTCGCTGTTGGCCAGCAGGCGCTCCTGCTCGGCCTCCTTGTCGCGGATCCTGGCTTCCGCACCATCCACATCGATGGTCGGCCAGGCGATGTCGATGACGTACTGGTGGGCGACCTTCCGTGCGCGAAGGTCGGCGATGCGGTTCCCGAGGGCGGATGCCTCCACCGACGACGCGTCGGCGGTCGCCTTCAGCCGGGCCAGCTCCTCGGTGATCTCCTCCAGGCGAGCTCGGCTGGAAAAACCGATGATCGACTTCTGGTCGCTGTTCCAGCCGTGGGCACCGCGCTTGCCGTTGCGGGTCTGCCCGCTCGGCGTGACCCGGGGCCCGTCCCCCACCAGTTCGGCGGGGGTGGCCACGCACTGCGCATCCAGGTTCGACGCCTGCACGCGATCCTGCACCCAACGGCTGAAGGGCGAATCCTTGTAGACGAGCTTGCCGGAAACGAACCGGGCGTCGCCCACCATCTCCTGGTGCGCGTGCAGGGCGACCCCTTCGAAGTGGATGCGCACCGGGATGTGGAGCGGGTCGATGGCCTGGCTCAGCGACGCGAGCCGGGTCTCGTCGACGAGCATGACCCGAACGACGGGGGCCAACGTCACCTCGGCCGCCTGGCGCCACTGTTCCTCGCCGGGCGCGATCTCGATCAGCTCGGCCACGAACGGCAGTTCTTCGGCCGGGATGCCCGCCGCCTCGGCGATCATCAGGCGCGCGTTGTGCAGGTGCTGGGGAACCAGGCTCGCGCGCCCGGTCAGGAACGCGTGTTCCGTCTTGAGGGTTCGAATGCTCTCTTCGACCGGGTACGACCTGCGGTGCAGCGTCGCCCGCTCCGCCTCCAGGCCGGCCTCCGCGCGGGGGAACCCGGCCAGGAAGGCTTCGGCGGCGCCCTGCGCGGCTCCGAATTCCTCCGGCGAGCCGATCGATGCGGACAGGGGCCGGATGCGTTCGTCGAACTTCGCCCGGACGCCGGCCACGTCGTCGCGTTTGTTGCTGAGCTGGCCGAGTTCGTTCTGCAGGCGCACAAGCACCTCGCCGCCGTTCTCCCTCTGCCGGTCCTGGAGGTCGGCGACCCGCGTCTTCAACTCGCTCTCGGCATCCCGCGCCGCGGTCGACTCCGCCCGGTTGCCACGGCGCTGCTCCCGGTTGGCGTCGGCGGCCCCCTCGAGCAGGCGCCGTTCCGCCTGGAGCTGCCACAGGCCGAAAGGCGTGTCCCCGGAGCGGTGTACCCCGAAGGTGTCGATCAGGTCGGCCTTCTCGGTGGCCGTCTCGTAGTCGCGGTGCAGGTCGGGCAACCGTTCGAGCACCCTGGCCTTCTGCGCCTCGGTGACCATGGCCCCATAGGAGCGTTCCAGGTCCTCGAAGTGGTCGACGGCCTTGTCGGCGGCTGCGAAGGTGGCGGGTTCCTCCAGCACCATCGACTTGTAGAGACCGTCCACGGTCTTGACCTGCTGTCCGGCCTGGATGCGTGCGAGCAGGCGCAAGGCCTTGCCGCCCTCGCCGTTGGCTCCGATGCCGAGGCGCGTGTAGAGGGTCTGGGCGAACGCCGCATAGGTGTCGAAGACATCCAGGTCGGGGAACCGGGCCTTCAGCGCCCGCTTGTCGAACCGGGACTCGGTGGCCTCGGCCAGGTCGCGAAGGTCGAGGTAGCCGTCCCTGGTGGCCATCTTCATGGTGATGTCGGCGAACTTGCTGCCGCCGCGAGGCACGAAGTAGGCCCGCAGCACGGTGAACCGACGCTGGTTGTCATCGACGAACGTCATCGACACCGCGCCCCAGGTAGACGCGTTCACGCCGCGCAGCACCTGGTCGCGCATCTGGCCCGTTCCGGCTTCCCGGTTGGAGTCGGTCTTGCCCTTGAGGTAGGTCATCAGGTTGCGCTGGTCGACGCTGCGCGCGCGCCCGGAGCCGGCGTCGTTGGATGCTCCGTTGAAGGGGGTATCGGAGGGCATCATCAGCGCCAGGTAGGCGTCGAGGAGGCTGCTCTTCCCGGTGCCGGATGCGCCGGAGACCAGGGTGGCCGAGGGCGCGAAGGCGACCTCGTGGTGCCCCTGGAAGCCACCCCAGTTGACCATCTGGAACGACTCGGCCTTCCACTGGGTGGTGCCTTCGGTGAGGCCATCGGCGTAGAACAGCGGGGAATCGGTCATGGTCATGAGATGGCCTCCAGTCGGGGCTCGGCGGTCTCGTCGGTCTCTTCTAATTCGGCGTCGTCGCCGTTCTGGGTGACCAGCCATTCCAGCAGTTCGTTCAGCCGGTCGACGGGCAGCAGCACCTCGATCACGGCGGAAATGCGGAACCGGTCGGGGTCGCTCGTTTTCAGCAGGACCCGGGCCTTGGCGAGGCTGTCGACGGCCGCGGTGGCCTTGCGGGCATCTCCCCAGCGGTCGGTGGCGTGCTCCGGGCGGAAATGTGCCACGTTGTCGACCAGGTTGTCGCGGTCGACAATGACGATGTCGTGGCCGTTGGCGCGCTCGCTGCGGAACCGCTGGCGCAGCAGCACGAGCAGGATCGTCTCCTCCCGGGTGTACGAGACATCGTGCAGGAGGGTGGGGAACCGGTCGCCGCCCTCCGCGACCGCCTGCCGCTTGAACGCCACCTCGTAATGGAGGTCTACATGCAGGTCGAGGAATACGTCGTTCAGGCGCGACTTGAGCAGGCTCCGGGAGGCCAGGAGGGTGCGCCATTCCGCCGGCTGGAGGGCCGCGGAGATGTACCGGTGCTTGAGCAGCAGCACCAGGGTTCGGCGCTGCTCCACGGTGAGTCCGCCCTCGTCGCCCTCGAACAGCGAGAAGCTCTGCGACGAGTCGTCCGGCGTCGCATTCTCCTCGTCCGCGCGCTCGTCGTCAGCGTGCTCGGCGGTCCACTCGTCGGTCAATTCAGGCGTCATGATCGGGTCCATAGTTCAGGGCGGCCAGTGCCGCGGTTTCGTGCTCGTTCAACATGATTCGTGGCACCTCGAAGCTGCGGATGGAGCCATCCGGCCTCACGGTTTCGAACCGTTCGAGTGTTTGCGCACGGCTGACCGCGTCGATCTGGGTGGCGATCTGCAGCATCCCGAGGATCTCGACCGGACGGCGGAGGTTCGCATCCAGGTCGTTGAACGCATCACCGACGGATGCGGCGTCCCCGTCGGTGAAGGCCGTCACGATGGCGTCGCGCAGCTCCTCGAGGAGCGGGCCGCCCTGTTTGCGCATGTCGTCGAGGCTCGGCGGCTCGGGCGCGTCGTCGGAGACGTCCTCGAGGTCCGGCGGCGGCAGGTGCGCAGCCGGGTCGTAGAACCGTTCCCGGAGGTGCTCGACCTCGAGTGTTCCCGGCATGAGTTCGGCCGTCACGACCGAACGCGGGCCGGCGGTCTGCATCCAGGTCGCGAGCTCCTTGTTGATCTCGCGCAGCAGGCGTTCGAGTTCGCGGTCCTTGACGACATCGTGGTTGACGATGTGCTCGCGCAGGGTCTCGCTCAGCCCGTTCCGCTGGGTCAGCACGTCGTCGATGCCCTTGCGGATCAGGCGCACGGTGCCCATGAGACCGCGTCGCTCGTTGGCGGTGAGCTCGAGGGCGAACGGGTGCAGCAGGATCGTCTCGAGATCGCTTTTGAGCTCCTGCAGCAGCGCGTCGTTGCGCAGCAGGGTGAAGGCCCCCTCGAAGGCGCGACCCTCCGGAGTCGCAGACATGAGAGCATCCGTCTTGGAGAGGTACTCGTCGAGAACCTCGCTGATCGGGCGTTCCTCGCCGCGGAAGTCGTTCACGATCTGCCGGTGCATGGCGGCAACCGACTCTTCGACGCGTTTGAAGTCGCTCGGCAGCTGGTTGATCAGGTCGACGAGGTTCGCGTAGCCCTCGAGCATCGCCTCGTTCGACACCGGGGCGATCTCGCCGCCGCCCTCGAGGCGATCGCGCTCGCTCGTCTTCTCGGCGATCTCGAGGTCGAGACGACGGATGCGTTCCTCGCGGTCAGGGTTGGCCTGCGTCGCGCGGTGGCGAACAGTGTCGACGATCGTGGTGAGGCGGCTCTCGCTGATGAGCGCGCGGTCCCGGGACAGGCTCTCGACCAGGAGCAGCGCTTCCAGCGCGTGCGAGGTGAGCGAATAGTGTTCCTCGTCGCCCTCCCCCGTCTCCCGGTAGAGCCACTGGTCGTTCATCCACTGCACGCAGAGGGCCCGGCCGTTCTTGCCCGGCGGGACATCGCTGCCGACCGTGCGCAGGTCGGCCAGGTAGGCGTCAACCTGGGTGTGCAGCAGGTCGGCCTGCACACTGCGCCGGTCGCGGCTGAACGAGGACTTGAACACGGCGAGCACAAACGGCGCCCACTTGCGGTCCAGCAGGCGCAGCGTGGGTCTGTCGAAGGCTTCGCGCACCCGCGCCAGTTCGCCCGCGATTTCACTCATTGATGGAAGTCCTCTCTCGGGCCTCCTCAACCGTAGTCGCCGCTGCGCGGCGATCGTCACCCTACGATCGCTTGAGCTCGCCTGGCTGTCCGTCACGCTCGGACGCCGACGACACCGAATGGCGCTCACCGCGCTTCGGCGGCACGTACGTGCAGGTGTCGCCCGAGCAGAGTTCCGGCTTCGTCTTGCTGAACAGCCGTTGGAATTCGCAACCGACGCAGATCCCGAAGGCGCTCTCGATGAACAGCAGGACCAGGCACACGCTGCAGAGCGCCAGCGTGATCTCCCCGCTGAGGCCCAGGAAACCCATCGCGGCGCACGAGACGAACGCCATCACGAGGCCGAATGTCCAGGCGAGCTTCTTCTGCTCGGCACCGACCCATTCGGGGCGTTGACGCCGAACGATGAGCGAACCGATGATCAGGCTCGGCGTGAACCGGGTGCCGACGAACAAGCGCATCATCATGTCGAGCATGAATGTCATGCCGAACATGCGCAGGAGTTGGAAGTCCCCCGTCAGCGCCGCGGTCATGAACCCGATGGTCCCGAACAGGAACAGCAGCCCCGCGGACGCGCGCACGGCGCGTTCGTTGATGACGGGAATGGTGATGCCGTCGACGAACTCCCCGATGACGGGGGCCTCGTCCGCACGTTCCGCGGAACTCGTCATTCGGCTGCACCGCACATGGGAGTTCTCCTTCGTTGACTGCCTCGAACAGGATGAACTATACCCCAGGGGGTATTTGTCGCCCTGTGATCCCGGCGCCCGAAACCTACGGGAGTGCCGCCGCCGGATCCGGGGCCTTCGCCTGTGCGGCTCGGACGCCCTGGCCGGCGCTCGGGTAGAAGAGCCGCACCAGGGCGAAGCCGAGCAGTCCCCCGGCCAGCTGCGCGGCGATGTAGCCCGGCGCTGCGGACGGGGCGATGCCGGCGAAGGTGTCGGAGAACATCCGGCCGATGGTGATCGCCGGGTTCGCGAAGCTGGTGGAACTCGTGAAGAAGTATGCGGCGCCGATGTAGGCGCCGACCGCGGCCGGCGCGAGGTGACCCCGGCCCGATCGGACGAGAGCGAAGATCACGAGCACGAGTCCCGCGGTGGCCACGACCTCAGCCAGCAGATGCGGGGCCGTGAGGCGCTCGGTCGCGCTGATGCTCGCAGCCGGAAGCCCGAACATCAGGTTCGCGACGACCGCTCCGGAGATGCAGCCGAGGATCTGCGCCGGCACGTAGGCCGCCACGTCGCGCCAGGCCCGGTGCCCGAGCGCCGCGTCGACGAGAGAGACGACCGGGTTGAAGTGGGCGCCACTGACCGGCGCGAAGATCAGAATGATCGCGAACAGTCCCAGCGCCGTGGCGAGGGCGTTCTGGAGCAGCTGCAATCCCACGTCGCTCGGGGAAAGCTGCTGCGCCGCGATGCCGGAACCCACGACGAGTGCGGCCAGCAGCAGGCTCCCCAGAAACTCGGCAGAAACTCGCCGGGCGAATTCGCTCATGCCGTGACGAGCACGGTCGCGACGGAGTCAAGTGCCCCGGGGACCAGGGCGTAATAGGCCCAGGTGCCGCGCTTGGACCTGCTGAGGAAACCCGCCTCCATGAGCACCTTGAGGTGGTGAGAGATCGTGGGCTGGCTGAGGCCGACGGGCTCGGTCAGGTCGCACACGCACGCCTGCTGGCCTTCGGAAGCCGCAACGATCGACAACAACCGCAACCTCGCGGGATCGGCCAGGGCCTTCAGGAGACGGGCGAGGTCCACCGCCTGCTCCGCGTCAAGGGGCTGCCGGGTCAGCGGAGCCCGGCAGACCTCGGTCTCGGCCAGCGGAAGCAAGGTGGGAGTGGACATGTGCCCAGCATAAGTCAACATTGACATCTGTCGATATTGTGGGGCAGGATTCATTCATCGACAACAATCAATATAGAGGGACGGCATCGACATGACACTCATCGACCTGACGGCTCCTGCAGCCCGAAACCTTCACCTCGGCACATTGCCCGTGGCGATCATCGGCGCGGGACCGATCGGGCTCGCCGCCGCCGCACAATTGCACGAGCGCGGCATCGACTTCATCGTCTACGAGGCCGGCGAGAGCATCGCCAGCAGCATGGCCGCCTGGGGGCACACCCGGCTGTTCTCCCCTTGGAAGCATCTCGTCGATCCCGCGGCCGGGCGACTCCTGCTGGCCAGCGGCTGGACCGAGCCCGACGAGTCCTCACTTCCGACCGGGAGCGAGCTGATCGCCCACTACCTCGAGCCGTTGGCCGCCCTGGACGCCATCGCGTCCCGCATCCGCACCGGTACGACCGTCACAGCGGTCAGCCGTGAAGGGATGGACCGCACCCGCACCGTCGGCCGCGGATCCCGCGCATTCATCCTGCGCCTTGCCGGAGTCGACGGGGAGATCACGGATGTCCGCGCGGCCGCCGTCATCGACGCCTCCGGGACGTACCTGAACCCCAACAGCCTGGGCTCGAACGGCCTCGACCCGCTGGGATTTGGAGGCGTCGCCGACCTCGTCAGCCATGCCCTGCCCGACGTCCTCGGCGCCGAACGTCACCGTTTCGCCCGCAAGCACACGGCCGTCGTCGGAGCGGGGCACTCCGCGGCCAACACCCTGATCAACCTGGCGCAACTTGCGCGAGATGAGCCCGGCACTACCGTGACCTGGATCATTCGCAACACAGCAGCGGTGCGAGTGTTCGGCTCGGCCGACGACGAGCTTCAGGCTCGCGCGTCGATCGGGGCTTCCGTCAGCCGCCTCGCCGAATCCGGCGCGATCAGCCAGGTGGACGGATTCGAAATCGTCGGACTGGAGCGAGACGGCGACGGCGTCGACATCGTCGGAAACCGCCGCGGAGGCCTGGAACACGTCCGCGCGGATGTCATCGTGAATGCGACCGGATTCCGGCCCAACCTCGACATGCTGCGCGAGATCCGTCTCTCCCTCGATGAGATCGTGGAGGCCCCCGCTGCCCTCGCTCCGCTGATCGACCCGAACCTGCACAGCTGCGGCACCGTGTCGCCGCACGGGGTGGCCGAGCTGACCCAGCCCGAGCGGGATTTCTTCATCGTCGGCATGAAGAGCTACGGACGCGCGCCCACGTTCCTCCTCGCGACCGGTTACGAGCAGGTGCGCTCGATCGCGGACGAACTCGCGGGCAACCGTGTTGCCGCCCGGCAGGTGCAGCTCGTTCTCCCGGTCACCGGCGTCTGCTCCACCGGCGGTGGCGGCGCGTCGAGCTGCTGCTGATGCACCACAGGCTGCGGCGGCACTCGCCCGATTATACTCACGCTCATGGCCATTCCGACTCGCGACGCCGCTGCAGGTATCGCCCGGAGCCTGAAGGTGCTGACGGATCCGACCAGGGTGCAGCTGCTCGGGATGGTCGTCGACAGTCCCGGCGGCCGTGCCCTCGTCGGACAGCTCGCCACTGCGCTGGGGCTGAGCCAGCCGACCGTGAGCCACCACATGCGGGTCATGGTCGAAGAGGGTCTCCTCGAGCGCGAGCAGGACGGCCGCGTCGCCTGGTATTCCGTCGCGCCGGGCCGACAGGCGGACGTGACCGAGGTGCTGCGCGCGCGCCGGGGTGCGCCACCGATTCCGCTGGCACCGGCGGTGCTGGAGCGCATCACCGAGGACCTCGCGATGCGATTCCGCGGCGTTTTCTCCGTGGAGACAATCGACCGCTATGTCGGGGAAAGCTACGCGCTCCTGGCCGAGCGAGCCCGAATCACCCGCTACCTGCCGTCCCTCACCAGCCGGTTCGCCGGTGAACGGCTCAGCGCCCTGGCGACCGTCGAAAACCTGGTCACCGACGAGACGCCCGAGGTGCTCTTCGTCTGCGTGCAGAACGCCGGACGGTCCCAAATGGCCTCCGCGATCCTTCGGTCGCTCGCCGGGGACCGAGTGCGCGTCAGGACCGCAGGGTCCGAGCCCGCCGAGCTCGTGAATCCGCTCGTGATCAACGTGCTCGACGAGGTCGGCATCCCGATCGCCGGCGAGTACCCCAAACCGCTGACCGACGAAGTCGTGCGCGCCGCCGACTACGTGATCACGATGGGCTGCGGCGACGCCTGCCCCGTCTACCCCGGCCGCCGCTACCTCGACTGGGATCTCGCCGACCCGGTCGGCCTGCCCCTCGACGGCGTGCGCGCGGTTCGCGACGACATCACCCGGCGAGTGCGTGACCTGCTGACCGAGATTGAGATGTCGGCCGCCAGGGTGAACGGCAGCTGAATTTCCGTCTGAACTCTTCACAACCCATAGATGGCCGTCTATGCTTTAGTCAAGCCGCCACGAGCAAAGGAAACGCCATGCCTGACAAGCCCACCGTACTTTTCGTCTGCGTCCACAACGCAGGCCGTTCGCAGATGGCCGCCGGCTACCTGGCCGCCCTGTCCCACGGCCGCGTTGAGGTTCTCTCCGCGGGCTCCGCCCCCAAAGACCAGATCAACCCGGTTGCGATCGAGGCCATGGCCGAAGAGGGCATCGACATCGCCGGTAACGTGCCCAAGGTGCTCACCACGGACGCCGTGAAGGAATCCGATGTGGTGATCACCATGGGCTGCGGCGACGTCTGCCCGATCTTCCCCGGCAAGCGTTACGAGGACTGGGAACTCGACGACCCGGCCGGCCAGGGCATCGAGTCGGTCCGCCCGATCCGTGACGAGATCAAGGCACGGATCGAGAAGCTGCTCGCCGAGATCCTTCCCGCCGCGGCCTAAGACGCGCGAACAATGAGCGACGCCGGCGCGCACCGGGCCCTGCCGGGCCTGACCTTTCCGGAGGAGCACCTGAAGCGCCTCGCCCGGGACCTGACCGTGAAGTTCGCCGGCGTCTTCGGCGCCGAAACGATCGAGCGCTATGTGCTCGAGTCCTACGTGTCGCTGCTGCGCACGTCGAAAGTGAAGGCGTACCTGGTGACGAACACGATCCGGTTCGCCACGGACCGTTTGACCGCGCTCGCGCAGGCCAAAGGCGCCATCGAGCACCCGGTTCCCGAGGTGTTGTTCGTCTGCGAGCAAAACGCCGGCCGGTCCCAGATGGCGGCCGTGCTCACCAACGCGCTCTCCGGTGGGGCCGTTCACGTACGTTCCGCGGGCTCCGCGCCCTCCCCTGAACTCAACCCGCAGGTCGTGGCGGTGATGGCCGAAATCGGACTCGATTTCAGCGAGGCGTTCCCGAAACCGCTCACCGACGACGTCGTGCAGGCCGCAGACGTCGTCATCACCATGGGGTGCGGTGACGCCTGCCCGATCTACCCCGGCAAGCAGTACCAGGACTGGGCGCTCACGGATCCTGCTGACTTGCCGCTCGACGAGGTCCGCGTGATTCGCGACCAGATCAAGGACCGGGTCGAGCACCTCCTCGAAACACTCTCCCCAAAGGACAAACAAGCATGAGCGTCGAAAACGTGATCGTCGTCGGGTCCGGCCCGGCCGGCTACACCGCGGCGACCTATCTGGCCCGCGCCGGGCTTGATCCGGTCGTGCTCACGAGCTCCGTCGAGATGGGTGGCGCCCTGATGACCACCACGGAGGTCGAGAATTTCCCCGGATTCCGCGACGGGATCATGGGACCCGACCTGATGGAGGAGATGCGCGCGCAGGCCGAGCGATTCGGCGCACGGCTCGTCTATGACGATGCCGTCACTGTCGACCTGACCGGCGACATCAAGACCGTCACAACCGGCAACGGAACCACCTATCAGGCGCACGCCGTCGTGCTCGCCATGGGCTCCGCCTACCGGAAACTGGGAGTGAAAGGGGAGGAACACCTCACCGGGCACGGTGTGTCCTGGTGCGCCACCTGCGACGGATTCTTCTTCCGCGGCCAGGACATCGCCGTCGTCGGTGGCGGCGACTCCGCGCTGGAGGAAGCCATGTTCCTCACCCGCTTCGCCGACTCCGTGACCCTGATCCACCGCCGGGACTCGTTCCGGGGCTCGAAGATCATGCAGGAACGCGCCCTGGCGAATCCGAAGATCCACCCCCGCTGGAACAGCGAAGTCGTCGAGGCCACCGGCGACGAGACCCTGACCGGCCTGACGCTGCGCGACACCGTGACCGGTGAGCTCTCCGCGATGGGTGCCACCGGGCTGTTCATCGCGATTGGGCACGACCCTCGCAGCGAACTCGTCACCGGCCAGGTGAACCTCGACGCCGACGGTTACGTGCTCGTGGGCCACCCGACCACCGAAACGAATCTTCCCGGCGTTTTCGCCTGCGGCGACCTGGTCGACCGCCGCTACCGCCAGGCGGTCACCGCCGCCGGCACGGGCTGCGCCGCCGCCCTGGACGCCGAACACTACCTCTCGGCGCACGGACTGGCCTCGTACGAGCGACACGAGGCGGCGCCATCCGTCACGGCCTGAGTCCCCTCACGGCGGACGGCCTCCCCGGCCTGAAGTACACCGGCGATTGGCAGGTCCACACGTTGCGCTGCATCGACAACCGTCGATATAGTGGGCAGACCGCCACCACGAGCATTCTGTCTCTGACAACGGCGACTAAGGAACGGTTGACTCATGACTAACATCCAGATCTTCGAACCCGGTCTGTGCTGCGGCACGGGCATCTGCGGCGTGGACGTCGACCAGCAGCTCATCACGTTCTCGGCCGACATGGACTGGGTACGCACCGAAGGTGGCGACGTCGCACGGTTCAACCTCGCCCAGGAGCCGCTGGCTTTCGCCGAAAACGACACCGCCCGCACCTTCCTGCACACGGCCGGCGAGGAAGGGCTCCCCGTCGTGCTCGTCAACGGCGCCACCGTGCTGACCGGCCGCTACCCGACCCGCGCCGAGCTGGCCCGCTGGGCCGGCCTTGCCGTTGCCCCGGTCCCCGCGGCACGATTGCTGCCCATGGCCACCGCCACGGCCACCGCCGCGGCCGCCGCCACGGAACAAGGCGATTCCGCCTGCTGCGGCGGAACCAGCTGCTGCTAGAACGATAATGACTGCTCTGAAGTTCCTCGACGCCGCCCCGCGCTTCCTCTTCTTCACCGGCAAGGGCGGGGTCGGCAAGACCTCCGTCGCGTGCGCGACGGCCGTGCGTCTGGCCGATGCCGGGGCATCCGTTCTGCTCGTCAGCACCGACCCGGCCTCCAACGTGGGCCAGGTCTTCGGCGTCACCATCGGCAACACCGTGACCCCGATCGACTCCGTGCCAGGTCTGTCCGCGCTGGAAATCGATCCGGAGCAGGCCGTGCAGCAGTACCGGGAACGCATCGTCGGACCGGTACGCGGCGTGCTCCCGGCCGCGGCCGTCGCCTCGATCGAGGAACAGCTCTCCGGCGCCTGCACCACCGAAATCGCCTCGTTCAACGAGTTCACCGACCTCCTCACGGATGCCGCCTGGACCGCCGCCTACGACCACATCATCTTCGACACGGCCCCGACCGGCCACACGATCCGGCTGCTGCGGCTGCCGGGATCCTGGACGGACTTCCTCAACGAAGGCAAGGGTGACCCCTCCTGCCTGGGCCCGCTCTCCGGGCTGGAAAAGCAGCGGGCGATCTACGCCGAAGCCGTCTCCGCCCTCGCCGACCCGGCGCGCACCCGGCTGGTCCTGGTCGCCCGGGCCCAGCAGTCCACGCTGCAGGAGGCAGCCCGAACCCACACGGAACTGGCCGCGATCGGCATGGGCAACCAGTATCTGGTCGTCAACGGCATCCTTCCCGCCGACGTCGCGGGGACCGACCCCCTGGCGACGTCCATCCACAGCCGCGAACGCCTCGCCCTCGCGGACATGTCCGAGGCCGTGAAAGCGCTGCCGACGGACCACATCGACCTGAAGAGCAACAACATGGTGGGCCTGCCCGCCCTGCGGAGCCTGCTCCAGCCCGGGAACTCCCCCACCGACCCCGCGGATGCCTCGCTGGTCACGCCGGACGCGCCGCTGTCGGCCCTCGTTGACGACATCGCCGCCGCAGGCCACGGGCTCGTCATGCTGATGGGCAAGGGCGGCGTCGGCAAGACCACCATGGCGGCAGCCATCGCCGTCGCCCTCGCCGATCGCGGACTCCCGGTGCACCTGACGACGACGGACCCCGCTGCGCACCTGGCCGACACCCTCCACGGCGGCGCCGACAACCTCGAAGTCTCCCGCATCGACCCCGCCGTAGAGATCCAGCGCTACACCGACTCGGTCATGCGCAGCAAGGGCGCCCACCTCGACGAGCAGGGCCTGGCCATGCTGGCGGAGGACCTCCGCTCCCCGTGCACCGAGGAGATCGCCGTGTTCCAGGCGTTCTCCCGCGTCATCCGGGAGGCGAAGAGCAAATTCGTGGTGATGGACACGGCGCCGACCGGCCACACCCTGCTCCTCCTCGACGCGACCGGCTCCTACGACCGGGAGGTCAAGCGCCAGGTCGGGAGCACCATGCACCTCACCACCCCGATGATGAAGCTGCAGGACCCGGAGCAGACGAAGGTGCTGCTCGTCACCCTCGCCGAGACCACCCCGGTGCTCGAGGCAGCCGAGCTGCAGGAAGACCTGCGCCGCGCCGGCATCACGCCGTGGGCCTGGATCATCAACAACTCAATCGCGGCCGCGGCGCCGGACTCCCCCTTCCTCCGGGCGCGGGCCGCGAACGAGCTGGCAGAGATCGACCAGGTGCAGAGCCGCTACGCGGACAGGCTGGCCGTTGTCCCCCTGCTTTCGGCCGAGCCGGTCGGCATCCCGGCCCTGCGCGCCCTGCAGGACGGCCGCCCGGTCGAGGTGCCCGCAGACGCCCAGGCCTGACCGGACCGGTCAGGCCCTCACTTCGGCCAGCAGCGCATCGATCTGGCTCAGCGCCTCCCGCATGCCTTCCTCCATGCCCATGGCCGACATCTTCTCGAGCTGCTCCACGCTCTCGAACGTGGTGACGGCGGTCATCCGGGTGCCAACCTCGGATGCTTCCAACGTCACGACACCGTGGGTGGCGCCCATGTCGCGGGCGGGCTCACCGTTTTCGTCGGCGAAACCGTCGTCGAACTCCAGCCGGTGCGGCGGCTGGATCGACGTGATCACCCACCAGCCGCGGGCCTTCTCGCCATCGGGGCCGGTCATGTAGTAGTTCGACCGGCCACCCTGCACGAAGTCGTGCCGGTCGAAGGTGGCCGGCCACGTGGGCGGGCCCCACCACCGCTCGAGCTGGCGGGGATCCTCCCACACCTGCCACACCCGTTCCACGCTCGCGTCGAACTCGGCCACGAACGTGAGGGTCAGCGCCTCCGGGTCTTTGTGTGAACTGACGACAGTCATGAACTCTCTCCTTTACTCGTTTTCCGTTTCTCGGTCTTCTTCTCGGTCTTCTTCTCGGTCTTCGGACAGGATGCTGCTGATGTTCTGCACGCGATACCGCCAGAGTTCCTCGTAGCGCTGAAGCAGGCGGGTGGCCCGGCGGACGGTTTCGAGGTTTCCGTGCACGATCTGCTCCCTCCCCCGGCGTTCCTTGACGACCAGGGCCGCCCGCTCGAGCACTGCCACGTGCTTCTGGACCGCCGCGAAACTCATGGCATAGCCTGCGGCGAGCGTCGACACCGACTGCTCCTGCTGGACGACACGCACCACGATGTCCCGGCGCGTCGCATCGGCGAGCGCATGAAAGATGCGGTCCGCTTCGTCGTCCACTACGCTTTCTACAACCATTTGGTTGTACTTTAGCTTTCCTGACGTGGTGCCGCAAGGGGTTCGGATGCCGGCAGGCTCGGTCGGTCAGCCGGCGATTGCGAGGCCAAGCCCGAGGCCGATCATTCCCACTGCGATGCAGATGTCCAGAACGCGCCATGCCCCCGGACGAGCGAAGATCGGCCGGAGCAGGCGGGCGCCGAAGCCAAGGGCGAAGAACCAGACGAGGCTCGCGATCATGGCGCCGGCCGCCCACCACCAGCGCAGGTCAGGACCCTGCTGGTTGGCGATCGATCCGGCGAAAATCAGGGTGTCGAGGTACACGTGCGGGTTGAGCCAGGTGAAAGCCAGTGCGGTCACCACCGCTGCGCGGAGACGGATTGGGCGTTCGACGGTCAGCGTGCTGCCGCCCTGAGCCTCGGCAGCGCCCGGAGCCGGCGGCACCGCGCCGTCGTCGACGCGCAGCGCACCTGGGTGCACCGCGCGGCGAGCGGCCAGCACTCCGTAGCCGATCAGGAAGGCAGCGCCGACAAAGCGCAGCACGATGAGCGCCACGGGAAAGCGCTCGACCACGGAACCGATGCCGAGCACCCCGGCGGCGATGAGCGCGATGTCGGATGCGGCGCAGATAGCGACGACGGCGAGGATCTCCCGGCCCCGGCCGGCGATGCCGAGCCGCAGAACAAACGCGTTCTGGGCCCCGATGGCGACGATGAGGGCGAGCCCGGTTCCGAGGCCCATCAACAAGGGCGCAATCACGATCTGCATTATTCCTCGACCCTACTCAGCCGCCTGACGACAGAACAGCTAATGTTTCTTACTCACCGTTAGGAGAGCTAATGCCGTCGTATTCCCTCGAACATCTGCGGACCCTCGTGGCGGTCCTTGACGAGGGCACGTTCGACGCCGCCGCTGTGCGCCTGCACGTCACCGCCTCTGCAGTATCCCAGCGCATCAAGGCGATGGAGGAGGCGACCGGGCAGCTGCTCGTGCAACGCACGAATCCCGCCCGGGCCACCGCCGCGGGCGAAAGCGTGGCGCGCTACGCACGCGAAGTGGATCTCCTCGGCAAAGACCTTCGCCGGGATCTGGGCGAGGACGGCCAGGAACAGGCGACGTACTCGATCGCCGTCGCCGTCAATGCGGACTCACTCGCGACCTGGTTCCTGCCCGCCCTCGCAACCGCCCACGAGCGCTTCGGCGCCATCTTCGACGTGCACCGTGACGATGAGGAGTACACCGTCTCCCTCCTTCGCTCCGGCACCGTCATGGCCGCAGTGACAGCGGCAGAACAGGCCGTGCAGGGATGCACGTCGAGTCTGCTCGGGGTCATGCGTTACAAGGCCGTCGCCTCCCCCGCCTTCCTCTCACGCTGGAACCCCCGCGGCGACCTCGCCGACCTCGACCGCATCCCAGTCGTCGACTTCGACCGGAAGGACGAGCTGCAGCGCGATTTTGTGCGCACGGCAACCGGCCGCGAGCCGTCCGGACCTCGGCACCTCATCCCGACCTCCGCCGACTTCGCCCGCTCGATTGTGCTTGGACTCGGCTGGGGTCTTCTGCCCGAGCAGCAGGCCGACGCCCACCTCCGCGCCGGCGCCCTCGTGGAGCTCGCGCCGAAGCATCCGGTCGACGTTCGGCTCTACTGGCAGCGGTGGAACCTCGCCTCTCCCCTGCTCGACGGCCTCACGCACGTCGTGCGGGAAGCGGCTGCGGCACGGCTCAGACGGTCTTAGTCCGACGCACGGCGCACCTGGCGGTGAGGCCTCCACAGATCAGTGGTGACTGTATAGTCAGTGCATGGTCGTCGACGTTCGCGACACCGATCCGCCCGAAAACGAAACGCGTCATCGCGTACGCGTTCTTCGGCCTGGCCGCCCACGTGATTGTCGATGCCGACCCGTCGATCTCTGGCCTTCGCGAAGCGGAGCACAGCCCGGTCGGGATCGCGCTGGCTGCCGTCATGCCGGTGCTGAGCTGGCTGGAGCGCCGCACCGGCCGTGAGCTGGGGTCGGCGTCGGCCGTGGCGGACTCGAAGCAGACCCTGATGTGCAGCTATCTGTCCGCAGCGCACCTCGGTGGACTGCTGCTCAACTCTCTGCGGGGGTGGGGGTGGGCGGATTCGATCGCTGCCCTGGTGATTGCCGGATTCGGCTCAATCGAAGAGCTCGCTGAGCCAGTTCTCTTTCTTGCGCTTTCGCCCGTCCGAGTAACCGCCGTGGGACTGGCCGTGTGCGTCGTCCGTGCGGCCGCGTGACCAGCCGTCGTTCGCCGGGTAGCCGGCTGGAGGCTGGGCGGATGCCTGCGGCACGGCAGCGATCGAAGATCGCTCGATGATCTTGTCGAGTTCGCCACGGTCCAACCACACACCCCGGCACTGGGGGCAGTAGTCAATTTCGATCCCCGAGCGGTCTGTCATGACCAGGAGAGTGTCATCGGTGGGGCATTTCATTGGCAATCCAATCCAGGGGAAGGGCGATCCTATCCATGGAAAAAACCTATTGCCTCAAGCTGGCAACCGGCCCGCGGCGGCCGCACAATACACCGCAGTTGTTCATGCTCGCCGGCAGGCACCACGAGGAACGGCCGACCGGGACTACATGCCGTGACGTCGCCTCCAGGCAGGGCGCGCGGGTGACCAGACCCCGCTACCATGACCGGTGTCGACGACGGAAGGGGCTGATCAGGATGCCTGGTGAGAGCGAACGGACCCCGCGACTTCAGCCGCGATGGTTCATCGTGCTCTTCTGGAAGGTGCACCGGGCCCTGGTCCGGTTCACCGGCGGGCGTCGCGGCCTGTGGCCCGCTCGGGCCGAGCGTTGGGGCGCACTGCGATTGACCACAATCGGGCGCCGCAGCGGTCAGGAGCGCTCGGTGATCGTCGGCTATTTCGAGGACGGCCCGAACCTGGTGACCATGGCGATGAACGGCTGGGGCGAAGGAGAACCCGCGTGGTGGCTGAACCTGCAGGCGCACCCGCAGGCCCGGGTGCAGCTCACCGACGGGACCCGTGAGGTCGTCGCCCACGCCGCGACCGGGGCGGACCGTGCCCGGCTCTGGGACCTCTGGCGGTCACTCGACAAGGATCTCGACGGCTACGCCCGCCGCCGGCCGACGGAGACGGCCGTGGTGGTCTTCGAACCCAGAATCTCAGGACCCGGAAGCTAAGGAAGCATCCCACCACTCGAGCACCCGCGTGCCGTAGAACGTGAGCCACCTGGACGGCTCGCCGGCCGGCACATCGACCTCGAACCACACCCGCCCGGGGTGGCGGCGCTCCTGCAGCCAGGTGCCGTCGGGGCGCCGGGCGGCGCGGATTACCTCGATGGCGTCGGCGAGCCGCGGATCGGGGGCCGTCCCGTCGTGCAGCGCCGCCGCCCGGAAGTAGTCCGCCGCGTTCAGCACACTGTAGAACCAGCGGAACGGGTACACGAACCGCGTCGCCCATGGAGCGACGGGCTCGCCGGTGGACAGCCGGCGCAGCAGCCGACGCTGCAGCAGGTATTCCTCACCGGCTCGTCGGGCAGCGCGCTGCGCGTCGCTGCCTCCGGTCGCAGCCTCGTAGTACAGCAGGCCCTTCAGCGAGTTGAGCGTGGAGTGGAATGACGACCGGGTCGAGCCCTCGACCCACTCGCAGTTCCAGCCGCCTTCGGCCATCTGGTGGTCGAGGAACCACTGGGCGATGCCGGAGACATCCGCCCCGAGCCAGACGCCGTTGGCGAGCGTGAACGCGTTGATGCAGCAGTCGACTTCGCCTCCCCAATACGGCAGGTTCTCGTATTCCCAGCGGCTGTTCGCGGCGAGCAGGTCGGCCGTGCCGGCCAGGACGGCGGCATCCAGGCCCCAGTCGCGGAGCGCGTTGAGCGACCACGTCGTCGCGGTGTACGGCTGTCCCGCGTCATCGGCCGCCTCGGGGCCCTCGAAGTCGAAGTCCTTCGGGAAGTACGCCCCGCCCGCCCACTGCCCGTCCGGCTCCTGCAGCGCGAGCAGCCGCGCACCGAACCCCTCCGTCGCGATTCGGGCCCGGGTCGCGCCCCACACGTCGGGTGGCGCGCCGGCCAGGTCGCGCTCGACCCGCCAGCGCAGCGCCGGGTCGGCGTCGAGCATCCAGTCGAGCAGGGCGGGGTCGAGGCTCATGGCCGACAGGCTACCGCGCTGCGACGAACCCGTTGCGGAAACGCACGGGTAGCAGCCTGGGCTCAGGCGGGGCGATCAGGCGCCGATCAGCACCAACACGTGGTAGATGACGTAGACCGGCCAGACGGCCGCCTGGAGCAGTCCGAGGATGACGCCCCAGAATGATCCGCTTGACATCGAGATGAAGTAGATGGCGGCTCCGATGTACGCCAACAAGAAGACGAATCCCCATGGTCCCTCTCGCACGATCACCCGTGCCCGGCTGTCCGTACCCATCCGATCCTCCGTTTCCACGAGGTCTTCCTGACTACTCCATCGGCATAAAGATAGCCGCAGTGCCCGCAAAGCGACACCCCCGCGCCTCGGCACCAGTCCCGGGCGTTGTTCGGGCGCGTCTTCGTCGCACAGCACCGCGGCCAGCCAGATGATATACGATTCAGAAAGCGACAAAAGAACTGCGCGTTGGATTATCGAAGATACAGCGACAGTGATGTCCGATTCGCCCACAACGAAGTGAGGAAGCCGTGCAGTTCCACCACCACGGATACGTATCCACAGACCCGCGCATCCAGGACGCCGCAGGGGTCGGCCTCGACCGTCCCGACGAGCTCCCCGAGAATGTCGACGTGCTCATCGTCGGAACGGGCCCAGCGGGCATGATCACCGCAGCCCAGCTCTCCCAGTTCCCGGGTATCACGACTCGTATCGTGGAGCGCCGCGGCGCACGCCTTCCGATCGGGCAGGCCGACGGTATCCAGGCCCGCAGCGTCGAGACCTTCCAGGCGTTCGGTTTCGCGGAGCGCATCATCGCCGAGGCCTACCGCATTACCGAGATGGCATTCTGGAAGCCGGACCCGAGCGACCGGTCGCGCATCATCCGCACCGCTCGCGCGGTGGATGACCCCACCGGCATCAGCGAGTTCCCGCACCTCATCGTCAACCAGGCGCGCGTGTTGGACTACTTCGCCGAGGTGATGGCCAATTCGCCGACGCGAATGAAGCCTGATTTCGGCCTGGAGTTCCGCGGCCTGTCGAATAGCAACGAGGGCGAATATCCCGTCACGGTGACGCTCGCGCACACCACCGGGGAACGGGCGGGACAGGAGCGCACCGTTCACGCCAAATACGTGGTCGGCGCCGACGGTGCCCGCAGTGGCGTGCGCGACTCCATCGGCTGCACGCTCGCCGGCGACCAGGCAAAGCACGCCTGGGGGGTCATGGACGTGCTCGCGGTCACCGACTTCCCGGACATTCGCACGAAATGCGCGATCCAGTCCGGCTCGGGCGGAAGCATCCTGCTCATTCCGCGCGAGGGCGGCTACCTGTTCCGCATGTACGTCGACCTGGGCGACGTGGCCGACGACGACAATGGGGCCGTGCGAAAAACGACGATCGACGAAATCATCGGGAAAGCGAACGCGATCCTGCACCCCTACACGCTGGACGTGAAGAACGTCGCCTGGCACAGCGTGTACGAGGTCGCCCATCGTCTCACCGACCGATTCGACGACGTGCTCCCCCACGAGATCGGCACCCGCACGCCGCGCGTCTTCATCACCGGTGACGCGTGCCACACGCACAGCGCCAAGGCCGGCCAGGGCATGAACGTCTCGATGCAGGACGGCTTCAACCTGGGCTGGAAGCTCGGCCATGTGCTCGACGGCCGCAGCCCCGAAACCCTGCTCGGCACCTACTCGGCCGAGCGTCAGGTCATCGCCAGGAACCTCATCGACTTCGACAAGGAGTGGTCGAGCCTGATGGCGAAAAAGCCGGAGGAGCTCGACGTGCCGTTGGAGGAGTTCTACACGAAGACCGCCGAGTTCCCTGCCGGTTTCATGACGCAGTACCCGGCGTCGATGCTGATTGGCGAGTCGACCCACCAGGAACTCGCCACCGGGTTCCCGGTCGGCAAGCGCTTCAAGTCCGCCCCGGTGGTTCGCGTCGCGGACGCCAACCCGGTGCAGCTGGGGCACCACCACCGCGCCGATGGGCGCTGGCGCGTGTACGCGTTCGCGGATGCCGCCGCATCCGGTGAGCCCTCGGCGCTGGCGGACTGGGCGCACTGGATGCAGACCTCGCCTGATTCGCCGCTTCTCGTGCACACTCCCGCGGGGAGCGACATCGACAGCGTCTTCGACGTCAAGGTGGTCTACCAGCAGGCGCACGCCGGCGTGGACATCGGCCGGGTTCCCGGCGCGTTCCTGCCGAAGACCGGTCCGTTCGCGCTGATCGACTACGAGAAGGTGTACGCCGCAGACCCGGAGCACGACATCTTCGAGCTCCGCGGCATCAACCGCGGTGGCGCGGTTGTGGTGGTGCGTCCGGACCAGTACGTGGCGAACGTGTTGCCGCTGACGGCGACCGCGGCGCTGGCTGCGTTCTTCCGGCAGATGCTGCTCGCCCGGTAGCCGGCTGGACGCGCTACGATGTACGTGATGTACTTCATGTACGTCCCCAACGGAGAAGAAGAGCCATGCCAATCACAGCCGACTACGGCTCGTTCACTGACGCACGTCTGCACCTCAAGGACGTCCTCGACGCCACTGAGCAGGGGCGCATCGTTACCGTGCTCCGCGACGCCCACTTGTCGGCAGTTATGCCGGCCGAGAAGCTCCGCGGATACTTCCACCGCACGGTCCTGCCCCGTGTGAAGGTGTACAGGGAGGACGGGCGTACGATCGCCCTCATGCAGGACCGCCCCTTTGTCTCGGAGGGCGAGGATATCTCTGGCGCTCTCGCAGACCTCGCTCTGTCACTGCGGGAATACGCGGATGATTGGGAGGACCGGCTCCAGGGTGCACCCAACCACACGGCCAATTGGGCGCTCGTTCAGCTGATCAAGCTCTCCGACGAGGATCAGCTCCTCGATTGGCTTGAGTGCGGTGGTGAGTAAGCACCCGGCTGCCACGCGTGAGCACCACGACGAGTTCTGCGAGGGAGAAGGCTGGAGCATCGTTCGCGGAGCTACGGGCCGGCCGGTATCGCACCATCGCACGTACGAGTTGACGCTATGGGACGGGCGAATCCTTCGAACCCGCATCTCGAAGCCCCTCGACAAATCGACATACTCTCCAAGCATGTGGTCACATATCTTACGAGAGCAGCTCGAAGTGACCGTGGATATCTTCTGGGCGTGCGTCCGCAAAGGGCGGCTCCCCGATCGGGGCGCACCCAAGAACCAGTGCGCCGATAACGCTCTGCCGCTCTACCTCATCCGAGCACTCAGCGAACTCGGCGTGGACGAGGCCAGCATTCTGACTCTGACACCGGGAGAAGCCGCAAACCTGCTCGCAGTGAAGCTGACTGAACAACAAAACCGGGGCTAGTTCCGCGGGGCAACGGCGCTTCTTCGACGCGCTCGACGCGCTTCCACAGCAGGCGTATGACTGTTCGCCGGCCGTCCTCACCTATGCGAGGGACCAAAGGCTGGAGCCTGCAGGCTGGACGGTGCTACTCGGCGGACGGCCGCTGCCGCTGCCGTTTCGTCGCCGAGCGCTGTTGCTTGGCGGCGAGGTGCCGCCGGCCCGAGCCCCGGGTGGGTTTGGTCGGGCGGCGGGGAGCCGCATCGGGGGCAAGGCCCGCGGCCACGAGGTCGGCGAGCTTGGCCAGGGCGATCTCGCGGTTGCGCAGCTGCGAGCGCCGCTCGGAGGCGGCCACGGTGATCACCCCGGCGACGAGGCGACGCCCGAGTCGCGTGAGCAGCAGCATCCGCTGGTCATCGTCGAGTGCCGCCGAGTCGGCGACGTTCCAGAAGAGCTCGACGCGACTGTCGGAGGTGTTGACGTGCTGGCCGCCGGGCCCGGACGAACGCGAGAACCGCCAGCCGAGTTCCGACGCGGGAATCGTGAGCGCGGGCGACACCTCCAGATCCATGCCACCAGCGTTGCACGATGCAGGTGCGATTGAAGCATCAATGCCGCGCGGAAGCTGATGAAGTCGGGCCAGCTCAACCCGCCGATGAACCTGATCACCCAGGCCGAGATCCCCGAGGCGATCGACAAGCTGCGCGCCGGCGGCGTGGTCGGCCGCTTCATCGCCATGTATAAGTAGGCCTGCACCGCGGGAAGCTGCGGGAGGGCATCATGTACGCATGGAGTCCTCAGAGAGGGCGGCCATGGATGTCGCGATCTCCCGTTCCCCAGGCGAACCCGTCTGGGCGGGAGGCAAGTCCTTCGGCGGGCGCATGGCCTCGATGGCGGTGGCCGCCGGCATGGCGGCAGCAGGCCTGGTCCTGCTCGGCTACCCGTTGCATCCGCCCGGCAAGCCGGAGACGATGCGCGACGAGCACCGGTACGGAATCGACCTGCCGACGCTGTTCCTGCAGGGCACGCGCGACCCGTTCGCCACCCGAGACGAGCTCGACCAGGTCGTCGAATGAATCGGCGCAACGGCCACGCTTCAGTGGCTGACCGACGCGAACCATTCGTTCGAGATCAGTGGAACCAAGCGCACCCCAGCCGAGGCGGGGGCATCGCTCGCTCCGGCCGTCGCCGGGTTCATTCGGGGAAACGGTCCGGCCGTCGCCGGATGAACAGTGGGTCGTTGACACGACGGGTTCATGCTCACACTTATTGCTGGGTTTCGGTTTCTGCTTGCTTGCGGTGATCGAGATTGCTGTCCGCCAGGTTCTCTAGTTCCACGTCGGAGGCGGCCTCCTCAACGGCAATGAGCCGATTGTTCGCGGCCGGAAGGGCTCGCACCATCTCGTCGAGTTTGCGCTGTGTCGCGGCCTGCTGTCGGGCCTGGGTGTGCTGGATCACGAACACCATGACGAGCGTGATCGAGGACGTCACGCTGTACAGCACATTGTTCCACCAGGACGGAAAGGCAAAGAAGAAGCCCACCGCCAGCCACAGCGCCGTGAGAGATGCGACCGCCAGCCCCACCGTCGCGAGCGAGGTGGCATCGCCCACCTGATGAAGCAGTCGACTCCTCCACCGGCGCTCCCGCCGCTCTGGACCGCGGTCGCTTTCGTCTGCCGGCGGTCGTGACCGCGAGGCCGACGGTGATCCCGGATCCTGCTCCTCGTTCTGACCAGACATAGGCACCACAGTAACCGCTCTGTTGAGGGCGCGACCGCTCAGCGCCAGTCGATCGAAACGACCGTTGTTGGCACTGAGATGCCCTTCAGTTCGAGTGTGCGACGTCCGGTCTCGCCGAACGAGCGCCGGCTGCCCGCAAGGCTCGTTTCACTGACCAGGATCTCGGACCCGGAGGCTGCTGCCGCGATCCGGGCGGCGATGTTCACGCCCGTGCCCGAATAGTCCGAGGCGAGCCGCGTCGCCTCGGCGGCGTGGATGCCGACCCGGATTGACGGGGCGAAACCCTGGGTGTCACGTTGCTGGGCCAGGCGGCGCTGGAGGGCGATCTCGCCTCGATCGCGCGGTCCGTGTCGTCGAAGGCGAGGAAGAAACCGTCTCCGATCTTCTTGAGTTCCTCCCCGCCGTGCTCCGCTACGGCCGATCGCACCGCCTGATCGTGCCAGCGCATGAGCTTCCCCCAGGCCTCGTCGCCGAGCAGCTCGCCCAGCTTTGTCGAGTCGACGATGTCGGTGAAGACGAACGCCTTCAGCTGCCGGGCGTCGGTGTGCCTCGGTGCGCCGCCTCCCTCGTCGCCGAGGGAGGCGAGGAGCTCTCGGGCCCTCGACAGGTCGATGAGGGCACCGAGGTGCTCGAATGTGTCGGCGGCGGCCCGCAGTTCGACCGCGGCTCGGTCCGCGTTGTCGTTCGCCGCGCACGCCTGGGCCAGCCCCATCCACGCCCGCGCTGCCTCGTGCGGCGCCTCCAGTCTCGTCCACGCCTCGACGGCGGTGCGGAGGGCGACCTCGGCGACCGGCGCGCCACCCGAGGCCAGCTGGAACATGCCGCGCGCGCTTGCGACGCCGGCCCCGATCGCCTGGCTGCCGAACCGGCCCGCGAGCGCCTCGAGCTCATCGACGGCCGCGCGCGCAGTCGCGAGATCTTTCGCCGCCAGGGCGATCTCGATCTGGGCCCGCAGCAGGGGCATCCGCATCAGCGGCGTGTCCGGCGGCGCGTCCCAGGACGTCGTTCTCGGCGGGTCCTCGAGGGCGCGCCGAATGGACGCCGCTGCAACTTCAGTGCGTCCCTGCGCGAGGCACAGCAGCGAGAACGCCGGCTCGGTCTTCGTCCCGCGGGCGTGCGCCTGCGTCAGGACCTCCTCGGCAGCCTCCAGGTCGCCACGCTGGAGGCGAATCGCACCGATCCGGTAGAGCGCCAGGGCGGCCGCGGCCGAAATGAAGTTCTCGAGTTCGATCGATGCCCGGCGCGCCTCGGCCTCCGCTTCCAGCCACTGGCCGCGCAGCTGCTTGATCTCGGATCGATAGAGGCGACACATGCCCGGGAACCCGTTGATGCCCTCCCGTTTGCACCAGCGATCCTGCGCCTCGGTCCACTCGGCCGCGCGTCGCCACTCACCCAGACTCGCGCACGTGCCGATGGTCGTGCAGCAGATTCCGCCTGCCGTGCCCGGCTCGAGCTCACCGGCGACCGCCGCCACGCTGGACTCGTCGACCAGGGCAAGCCCTTCGTCGACATGACCCCGGTTGACCAGCGCGAACCCGCGTTCCGCCTGGGCCATCACCGCAACATCCCGATCCTCCAATCGCCGCCCGATCTCCTCGGCCAGGGTCGCCGCCGCGAGCGCGGTATCGATATCGCCGACATGGCGGCGCGGAACGAACGCACGATCGCGAGCCAGCCATGCGCGGCGTTTTCAGGCACATTTTCCAGCGATCGCTCGGCGCGGCGGGCCCAGGCGGCCGACATGGAATCGGCAGCCCGGTAGACGTTGTCACGCGCCAGGCTGACCGCCGCCATGACGGCCGCCTCGAGCCGGTTGGCCTTCATCGCAGCGGCATAGCTGCGTTCGCGGACCTCGATGGCCTGGGGCAGCTGACCCGTCCACCACGCCGCTGTCGCCAGGAGCTCGAGGTCGCCCCCATCAAGCTGACCCTGGGCGTCGGCCTTGGTCAGCTGTTCGAATGCCTCCCCCCACGCATGGCGGGCAAGGGCGGCGCGACCCTGCTCAACCGGGGTGGGCGGCGCAGGCGCCGGTAAAGATGAATTCGTCGCCATGCGGTCATTCTGCACCCGATCGGTGCGCCGGTCACTCGCGGGAGCGCACCGTACGACCCCACGCAGCATCCGAAATTCTTCCATGACCGGGCCGCCCGCTCAGAGACGGCCCGGTCAATCGCTATCCGATGTGGAAGCCATCCGTGGCGATGTACATCAGGTCAACGGGCCGCTGCGTGATCTGACGGCGAATCTGCCAGTAGTTGTCGATCCAAATCGGCGTCTCAGGGTCCGGGAGCTCCTCGAGCATCTCGAGGAGCTCCCATTTCGTGAAGGGCTGGTGTCCAGCGGGCAGCTTGTTCTTCAGCGGCCAGGGGTGTTCGACCGTGGTGTGGTCCTTCCGGTACAACTCCCGCCCGGCGGGCAGGGTTGAATCGGGAGCCAGGTCATGAAGCGAGCATAGCGGTCGTACGCCCAACTGGAATCGCGACCGGTGTCTTGCTCCCGGAGTGAGCTGCAGGCACGATGTCGACGTGCCGTTCGTCATTGTCGAGGTCGATCCCTCACTCCGGTCCCTGCTGCCCAGGCGAGACCGGGGAGACCGCGTCGTGCGTGATGCAGCTCCCACAGAAACGGTGGCACACCTCCTTCAGGTCCTGGGCGTGCCGCTGACTGAGGTCGGGGCCGCATCCGTCGACGGCCGGAGGATCGGCCGCGAGGCACTTCGCACGACGCACATCGGACACGCGTCAGCGCACGCTGGCGCGACGGATGCGCCTACTCGGCATCGACGCGGCCTATGAGCCCGATGGCGATGACTCCAGCCTTGCCACCCGTTCCGCGACCGAGCAGCGGGAGTTGCTCACCCTGGACCGCGGACTGCTCTTCCGCAGAAACGTGCACGACGGTGCGCTCATCCGCACAGACGACGTGGACGCGCAACTCGACGACATCCTCAGTCGCTTCGCCCCGCGACTCGCACCGTGGACGCGATGCCTGCGCTGCGGGGCACTCCTCGAAGAGGTGTCCGCCACAGAGGTCGCGGCCCAGCTCGAGCCAGGCACCGCTCGCACCTATCGCTCGTTTTCGCGGTACACCGGTTGTGGTCGGGTGTACTGGCGCGGCGCGCACAGCCGGCGCCTTGAGGCTCTGGTGCGCCGGGCCACCAGCTAGGGCAGAGGGCCGCGCCGCGCCAGGATCCGGGCGAAGAGGGCGTGGAGCAGCGGGAGCGCAGAAACGGCGATGAGCACCGTTCCGATCACGGCATCCTCGGCGCGCAGCAGGATGCCGCCGATCAGCAGGGCGGCGAAGAGGATTGCCGAGACGATCCGCCGTCCCGTTCGCTCGAGGTCGGCCAGGCGACGCTCGAGCCGCGGGGTCTGCACCGAGACCGTACCCTCTTCGATCCGCGTGGTGAGGTTGTCAAGCCGCTGGGGCAGCCGCGCGATGATGCCCGCGGCCGACATCGCTTCCTTTGCCACCGTCTGCACCAGGTTCCCGCCCTCGGCCCGGATCAGTTGGGCGGAATACGGCTCGACGGAATTCCAGATATTGAAGGCGGGGTCGAGCGAACTGCACATCCCCGAGGTCAGCGACATCGCGCGCACGATGAGCAGGAAGTTCTCCGGAAGCTGAAACGGCAGCGAGCGCACCACATCACCGAACTCGAGGGCGAAGGCGCGGAACTCGCGCGGGTCGACATCCTGCAACTCGGCGAAACCCATCCCGCCGAACCGGGCGAACAGCTTCGTCATCGCCCGCTCGAGTTCCGCGGTGTCAGCGGAGGGCAGGAGCACACCCACCTCGCGGATGCCGTCCACCATCCCCTTGCCGTTGCGTGACGCGGCGGCGATGAGCAGCTTCCGAAGACCCTCCCGCAGGGCATCGGGCACGTCGCCCATCATCCCGAAGTCGATGAAGGTGAACTTCCAGCCCCGGCTGCCGCCCGCTCCGGGCACACCGGCGTCGCGAAGGGGCGTGACGAAGATGTTGCCGGGGTGCGGGTCGGCGTGGAAGTAGCCGTGCACGAAAAGCTGGTCGAACATGACGGCCGCGAACTCGGTGGCCACTTCGGCCGGGTCGATGCCGGCCGCCCTCAGCCCGTCCACATCGTTGATCTTGATGGCGGTCACATCCTGCAGGGTCAGCACCCGCCTGGTGGTGCGCTCCCACACCAGGTCGGGAACGCCGACCCGGGCGTCGCCTGCGAAGGACTGAGCGAACCGCTCGGCGTTCGCCGCCTCGTGCAGGTAGTCGATCTCCTCGAGACTCGTGACCGCGAACTCCTCGACGAGGGCGGGCACGTCGACGCGATCCGAGACCAGGCGAATGTGGCTGAGCCAGCGGGCGACACGGCGCAGAGCGCTGAGGTCGACATCGACGATCGTGCGGATGCCCGGCCGTTGAATCTTGACGACCACGTCGAGCAGGCCGGTGTCGGCGGCATCCGTTTCCGAGAGCCGAGCGCGGTGCACCTGACCGAGGGATGCCGCGGCCACCGGCGTTGGATCGATGAACGAGAACGCTCGCTCGAGCGTCACACCCAGCTCGGCTTCCGCGAGGGTTCGGATCTCCGGGAACGGCACCGGCGGAACCTCGTCCTGCAGACCCTCGAGCTCCTTCGTGATCTCCGGCGGCAGCACGTCGAGGCGCGACGACATGAACTGGCCGACCTTGATCATCAGGCCGCCGAGGTCGACAGCGAGCACGTGGAAGCGCTGCGCAATGCGCTGCAGGCGCGCCGACCTGTTTCGCGCTGCGACCCGCGCGAGCCCGACCCGCGGCAGAAACAGTTCGTACCACCACGTCTGCGCCAGATGGCGGGCGGCGAACCACAGGATCCTGCGGGTGCGGGCGCGCATGTTCCCGACGTCGGTCATCTGATCTCCTTGATGCCGACGTGCTGTGAGCACTCGGTCAGTCCTGGGCGAGGATGGAATAGAGCTTACGACGTGCCTCTTCCAGAACGGCAACAGCCTGTTTCACCTGCTCCGGGCTGCCGGAGCGCCCGACCTGTGCGGCTGCCTGGGCCAGGTCGATGCCGGCCTTGGGCAGCGCGCTCGCCCGCCCGCTGTCCCGAGCACTCGGCGCCTCCCACGGCGCAGGCTGATCTGCCGCGGCATCCGCCATCTGTCGCCCCTCGTCGGTGAGCGAGTAGGTCTTGCGACCGTTGGACTCCTCGGCGGCGATGACGCCCTCGTCCGCCAGCAGCTGAAGCGTGGGATACACCGAGCCGGGACTCGGCTTCCACGCACCATTGCTGCGTTCCTCGATCTCCTGGATGATCTGATAGCCGTGCATCGGCTTCTCGGCGAGCAGCGCAAGCACCGCCGCGCGCACGTCGCCGCGGCCCATCCTCGGGCCGGCCTTGCGGTCGAACTGGCCGCGCAGCTGCTCCATCGCGTCCCACACCACGGAACCCGGCCAGCCTTCTCCGCCGCCGCCGCGGCGTCCCCCGAACCCATCCCCCATGAATGAATTGCTCATGATCTTCCTCCTCAGCGCCACAGCCATCCAGGCTCGGCGATACTTAACGATATATCGGTCAACCTCGTGAAGCGAGACTGCATTCCCGTATTCGCAGGCAGTCCGGGCGCCTCGGTGCGGTGCGGCCCCCGAGGGGGAAGGTCGATCCGGTGCGGCGGCGAGCGGCCCGCACATACGGACCGCCCGCCTCGTGCCGAAGAGCCTAAATGCTCTTATATACCGAAACGTAGTCAACGAGCATGGGTATCCCCGACTTTGTCAGCCCACTGGGGCGACCCGGCCAGCTGCCGCCAATGGCCACATTGAGGATGATGAAGAAGCCGTGGCCGGTGGCATTGGCCCACGTCGTGGCGTCTACATCGCCCTGATTGACGATGTGGTAGACGACGCCGTCCACGGACCAACGGAGCTGTTCGCTCGCGCCCCTGCGGTCCCACTCAATTCGGTAGACATGGAACGCCGACTGGCACGGGGCACCTGGGCACGTCGTGCTGCCGCCGAGACCCGTGGGCACGTTGCACGGACCGCCGGGGCTCGTGCCGCAGTGCAACGTCGCCCAGACCGTGTTCACGCCGTTGACGTTTTCCATGATGTCCATCTCGCCCACCGACGGCCAGTTCGTGTAGTTACCGCGGAATGGAGCGCCGAGCATCCAGAACGCCGGCCAGTAGCCCTGCGCCGCTGTGCCGGTGACGTTCGGCATCTGGATGCGGGCCTCGACTGCCATCTTCTTGCCAGGGTCGGGCTGGAAGTCTGTGCGCTGGGTTTCGATACGACCTGAGGTCCAGTTCTTCTGGGTGTCGCGGATGGGTTTGATGTTGAGGTTGCCCTTGCCGCGCCAACAGCCGCGCGGCGGTTAACCCAGAGACGCCCGCACCGATGACAACGGTGTCAAAGTTCTTCATTGGGTCAGAGTAACAACCCGCCCCGGATGCGACAAAGCCCTGATGAGAGGCCCCGACGACACGCGGCGTTCTCCCCTCCCCCGCACTCGGTCCCGGCCGCGCCTCGATCTATTGCAGCCGGGTGGATTTGGTCATGCGAGCGCGGAACCCGCCGCTGATCTGCACGAACGTGGACAGGTGCTGGCCCAGGAGGTGATCCAGTGATGCGAGGGAGGAATCGATAACGTCCCCGACGTCTTTGGGAGAAACTCCCCGCCGGCATGTGACGACGACTTTCAGTACGGGTGTGTTCCGAACCTGGTAGGTCGAGACATGGGAGGCGACCAGCTCGGACTTGGTGTCGAGAAAGTTCTGCAGCGACTGCTCGGCGAACGCGGCGTCGATGGCGACCCCGCCGTGCTCGCCGGGTTCGCTGCGGAGCAGGTGCCTGGTGCGCCCGTTGCCTTGTCGCAGGATGAATACGATCAGCAGCACGACCAACACGATCAGCACAGCCACGCCCGCCACCGAGAGCCAGCTGCTCGAGGTTCCGGGAATCGTCGCGGCCGCGAACGTGTCCGCGATCTGCTGAGACACATCCGGGGCAGCGCGTCGCCACCCGGATCGCACCGGGCCGGCGATCCCGAGGAGAATGCTCCCGGCACCGACGGCCAGGGTGATCATGCCGATGACGAGGATGAGGATCCGGTTCGTGGCACGGTTGGTGTCGTTCACGCGCCAACCTTCGCTTCCTTCTGCACCGACACCCGTGCGTGCAACGCCGGGGCGGTCTGATAGCGCTCCAGCATCTCAGTGACCGCGTGTTCGATTGCATCTTTGTCCACGGACTGCCCCGAGGTGGGCCGGATGCGCACCGACGCCGACCGTCGGGAAACACGGACCTCGACATCATCCGGATCAATATTGCCGGCGTAGGAAGCCTGCCGTGCCAGCGCTGAAGCGATGACCTCGTCATCGACGACGATCGCGCTGCGCTGCGACGGAAGCACATGGCGGGCACGCCGACCGGCCGAGACAGACACGACCACCAAAATCAACCCGATGATTGCCACGATCACACCGGCGATGATGACGGGCACGGTCGGATACCGACCGATCGCGACGACCCCGCGGCCCATGTCGACAGGGGCAACCAGCAGGGCAGGCCGCCCCAGCAGGGCGAGCACGATTTCGGTGCCCAGCCACGCGCAGACCAGGATGAGGATGACCGCGAGGACGATGGCCAATCCCGACCGGGGCGAATGCGTTTCACGACGAATCACCCGGGCGTAGGTAGCTTGCTCGGATGTCATTTCACTCTCCTCTGCGGGGTGACGTCCGCACCGGTGATCTCCACCATCACCCGTGCCACCGCGGATCCGGTGATCCTTTGAACGTGCTCTCGGATGTTCTCCTGCGCCCGATTCGCCCGCTCCAAGACCGGGCCGCCACCGTCTGCGACTCGGGCTGGATCTTCGCGGATCTCCTCCAATGACGGGACCGGCAACGGTGTCTTGACCCACAGACTCAGCTCGCCGCGCGCATCCTCAATCTGCAGCGACACCCGCTTCTGCTCAACACCGAACGCATCCGCAGCGACCGCAGACACAATCTTCTCCAGAGCACGCGCGGTGATCCTCGTGCGCCCCCGCTGGACGGCACGGGACGAGAACTCTGCATCGCTCATGACGAGGAGCGCCTACCTCGGACGGCATCCACAACACCCGGGAGGTCGAGCTTGCCGTCAACGATTCGGCCGACGATCCCGCCCACGATCATCCCCACCAGGACGAGCACGAACGCGCCAAAGCCCAACGTGATCCACACGATCACGAGTATGGCCCCGATCAGGATCCCGGCCGTGGTGGCGTTCACTGGACACGCTTCTCGGTGTCGTCGTCATCATCGGCGGGAATGTGCACGTCGTTGATGGTCACGTTCACCTCGGTGACCTCCATGCCCACGATTGTCTCAATCGCGCGGATCACCGACTGTCGGACACGCTCGGCCAGATCCTGCAATGGCAGCGGGTACTCGGCAACCATGGTCACATCCACTGCGACCTGCGTCTCGCCAACTTCAACGCTGATGCCCTGCGACTGCGATTCCGCACCGGCCAGCCCGCGGATGGCACCGACCACCCGCTGCGCCCCGCCACCGAGCGCATAAACGCCTGCGACGTCTTTCGCGGCGATCCCGGCGACCTTCGCGACCACGCTATTTTCAATCGTCGTCTTACCGGTGCCGCTGTCCTGAGTGTGGGACGCGCTTGATGTTGTTGTGTCAGACATGTCAAGCTCCTTCGTCTTATCGAACGCGAACTGCGCCCGAGCATGTGTTTTCACCAGTAGCGCGCGACCAACCAGACATGTCAAGCCCCCGGATTCTGTTGCCCTACATCTCCCACAACTCCGGCCTCCGCGCGAACCGTGCGCACAACCAACGCCGACTCGCGTGACACCCCACAACTCCACGTACACGATCACGAGGCACACCGTTTCGCGAGCGATGATTCATCACCCGGATCCTGTCTTGCCAGCCGTGATCGTGGTACTGTCCACCCTGAAAAATCGATCTACGTATGACTGTGAGCGAAGTGTCGTTTTCATTTCACAACGAAGGAGGCCCCCATGAGTGGTCGCAACACATTCGTCAGAAGCTTGCACGATCTCGGACTAGCCGCATGGTTTGGCGGTTCCCTGATGGGTGCCGTCGGCCTGAACGGTGCGACAGCCGAGGCATCGTCACCCCGCGAGCGGCTCCGGCTTTCGTCGCTCGGCTGGGCCAAATGGGCGCCGGTACAGATAGCTGCGCTCCTCGCCCACGGTATCGGCGGCATCGGGCTCATCAGAGCCAACAAGACCCGCCTCTCCGCGCAGGAGGAAAGCCGAACCAACACGACCTGGAAGATCATCGTGACCGTCCTCGCCGGTGCGACCACCGCATACTCCGGAATTCTCGGCCGGACCATCAACGACCACCAAGGCGAACCGACCGAGGGCGTCACCGAACCCGCGCACGGTAGCTCCGACCGCCTCGCGTCGGCGCAGCGTCAGCAGCGCATCCTGCAATGGGCCACCCCCGCACTCACACTCGTCATCATCGTGCTTGCCGCACAGCAGGGAGAGCAGCAGAGACCGATCGCAGGACTCTTGCAGACCACCATCAAGAACTTCCGGAAATAAGGCGTCGGCTGAACCCCTCTCCGGCAGCAGCGTCACGCCCGCCTCCCCTCGGGCGAGCCTACCGACGCCGAATCACCAGCTCTCTTCGCCGGCCCCGCCCACCGGCGGGGCCGGCGTCCACCCCCAAACCGGAAGGACACCGTGTTCCGCTTCCTTCGCTACCTCCCCGCAATCCTGCCGATCGTGTTGCGCGTCCTCCGCAACCGGAAAGCCCGAGAAAACAGCCCAGCGACCGCGCACACAACCCGACCGAAACCACGACCCTGACCGTCACCATCACACTCGGCAACAGCTACAGATCACGAACTGCACACAAAAGCCTCATCGACCGGCTGGATCCGCTCGCGCGCCTCGGCCTCGTGGGCCAGGCCCCTGCGGCCACACAGCGGCGGGTTCAGAGCTGGGCGGAGAGCCACTCGTTGATCTCCATCAACAGGGGGGCCTGGGCATCCGCTGTCAGGAAGGATGCCCGCACCGCGTTGCGGGCGAGGGTTGCGACCTCCTCGGCACCGAAACTGAGGGTGTCGGTGAGGGCCGTGAAGTTGTCGTCGAGGTAACCGCCGAAGTACGCCGGGTCATCGGAGTTAACGGTGACGGCCAGTCCGCGGGCCAGCATCGCCGGCAGCGGGTGGTCGGCGAGCGTGTCGACCACGCGCAGCCGCACGTTCGAGAATGGGCACACGGTGAGCGGGATCTGGTGCTTGACCAGGTGTTCCACGAGCTCATCTTCGAGGCTGCGGATGCCGTGGTCGATACGCGACACCTGCAACAGCTCGAGCGCCTGCCACACATACGCCGGCGGGCCCTCCTCACCGGCGTGCGCCACACACTGCAGACCGTGCTCGCGGGCAAGCGCGAAGACCTCGACAAAGTCGATCGGCGGATGCCCGACCTCGGCCGAGTCCAGCCCGATGCCCACGATCGGCGCCCGCATCTCGATGAGGTCGTGCATCATCGTGAGGGCCTCGGCGGCCTCACGGTCGCGCAAAAAGGTCACGATCAGGGCCGAAGACACTCCGAATTCGGCTTCGCTCTCGGCAATCGCCGACGCCACCCCGTTCACGCAGGTTGCGAGGTCCACCCCGCGCACGGTGTGCGCCTGCGGGTCCATAAAGATCTCGGCGTGCCGCACGCCGGCCGCCTGCGCGCGCCGCAGATAGGCGCGGGTCAGATCGGCGAAGTCGGCCTCGGTCTGCAGCACCGCCATGTTGGCGTAGTACAGGTTCAAGAACGACTGGAGGTCGGTGAATTCGTACTGCCGGCGCAGCTCCTCAATGTCGGCCCAGGGCAAGCGGATGCCGTTGCGCTCTGCGAGCTGCATAATCAGCTCCGGCTCCAGCGTCCCTTCTATATGCAGGTGCAGTTCGACCTTGGGCAGGTCGTGAATCTGGGCGGGAGTCAGCATGTGAGGGGCCTTCCGGTGGCGGGCATCCGTTGTGGCAACGGCCGGGGTCAGCGGCCGCCGGGCAGCCGGCGGCCGCGCTGTTCGAGCGCCGCGGTCCCGTAGGGGTAGTCCGAGACGACGGGGGCGCTGACCTTGCTCAACCGCTCGAGCTGCGTCGGGCTCAGCGCCACGGATGCCGCGTCCAGGTTCTCGCTCAGTTGAGCCACCGTGCGCGCCCCCAGGATCACCGCGGTGACGCCCGGTTGCGCTTCGAGCCACGCCAGGGAGACCTGCCCGCTCGTCGCACCGATCTCTGCGGCCACCGCGGCGACGGTGTCGACGATCCGCCAGGTGCGGTCGAGTTCATTGCGCGGCAGCCACGCTTCCATGCCGCGCTGCGGGTCCTCGCCGAGGCGGGTGGCGCCGGTCGGGTCCACGTCGCGCTGGTATTTGCCGGTGAGCCAGCCGCCGCCGAGGGGCGACCAGGGCAGCAGCCCGAGGCCGGCGTCGAGGGCGGCTGGCACGATTTCGCTCTCGATTTCGCGCACCAGCAGGCTGTATTGCGGCTGGAGGGTGACCGGCGGGGTGAAGCCGAGCGCCTGTGCCCGGTGCGCGGCCTTGGTGAGCTGCCATCCGGTGAAGTTGGAGACGCCCCAGTAGCCGATCTTGCCCCCGCGGATGGCGTCGTCGAGGAAGCGCAGGGTTTCCTCGAGCGGGGTGACCGGGTCCCAGGCGTGCAGTTGGTAGAGGTCGATGTGTTCGGTGCCGAGGCGGCGCAGGGAGTCATCGAGGGCGCGAATCAGGTGGCGGCGGCTGGTGCCGAGGTCGTTGGGCCACTACCCATGGGGAAACGGCCCTTGGTGGTGAGCACGATCTGCTCGCGTTCCACCGGGTGCGCCGCGAGCCAGGTGCCGATGATCTGTTCTGAGACGCCGGCGCTGTAGACATCCGCGGTGTCGACGAGAGTGCCGCCGGCGGCCTCAAAGGTGTCGAGCAGCGCGTGGGAGGTGTTGGAGTCGGCCTCCGCGCCGAAGGTCATCGTACCGAGGGCGTAGGTCGAGACGACCGCCCCGCTGTTTCCGAGAGTGCGATAGCGCATGTATGCGTCCTGTCCGTCGGTGAATGGGCGTGCTCCCCTAGGGCGTGTCTCCTAATCGAATCGTGATTCGTTTGGGAGGGTGGAGGGATGTCTCGTACTGCTTTGCTGACCGATCACCAGTGGGCTCGGATCGAATCGTTGATGCCGAGCTCGGATGGCAGTGCGGGGCGACCGTTCCGGGATCATCGCTCGATCCTGGAGGGCATCATTTACCGGTTCCGGGCGGGAATTCCGTGGCGGGATCTGCCGGAGAATTTCGGTCCGTGGCAGACGGTCTGGAAACGGCATCGCCGGTTTAGCTGCGACGGGACCTGGGACAAGATCCACTCCCGGTTGCTGGCCGAGGCCGACGCGGTCGGGATGATCGACT
>NZ_FNFU01000028.1 GCF_900101115.1 Cryobacterium psychrotolerans | reverse complement strand
CGGCTTCGGCCAGCAAGCGGGAGTGGATCTTGTCCCAGGTCCCGTCGCCGCTGAACCGGCGATGCCGTTTCCAGACCGTCTGCCACGGACCGAAATTCTCCGGCAGATCCCGCCACGGAATTCCCGCCCGGAACCGGTAAATGATGCCCTCCACGATCGAGCGATGATCCCGGAACGGTCGCCCCGCACTGCCATCCGAGCTCGGCATCAACGATTCGATCCGAGCCCACTGGTGATCGGTCAGGAGAGCAGTACGCGACATTCCTCCACCCTCCCAAACGAATCACGATTCGATTAGGAGACACGCCCTAGCCGAGCACCGCCTCCCGGCCGTGTCATTCCGCGGCCCCAAAGTGCCGCGTTGGTCGCGAGGACTGGCCGGCGGCTACCGGGCCAGGAAGGCCAGCAGCAGGCTGTTTACCTCGTCCGCGTGGGTCCACAGCATCCCGTGCGGGGCTCCGGCGATCTCCGCGTACTCGGCGTCCGGGAGGGCCGCGTGGAACGGGCGCCCCGTGGAGTCGATGGGCAGGATTCGGTCGCTGTCGCCGTGCGCGATGAGGGTGGGCAGGGTCACTTCGCGGATCTTCGCGAGGTCGGGACGGAAGTCCTCGTACCAGGTGGGCACAACGGCGTAGGCGGCGATGGCCGCACTTGTCGCAGCAACGCTCCAGCTGCCGCGGACGGCTTCCTCACTGATCCGGCTGCCGAGGTTCTCGTCGAGGTTGTAGAAGTTCTGGAAGAAGTCCGTGAACCAGGCGTAGCGGTCGCCCTTCGCCGCGGCGGCGATGCCGTCGAAGACCTCCTGCGGCACACCGGACGGGTTGTCATCGGTAAGGAGCAGGAACGGCTCCAGCGAGGCGAGGAAGGCGAGCTTCGCGACGCGTTCCGCGCCGTAGGTGCTCACATAGCGGGCCAGCTCCCCCGTGCCCATGGAGAACCCCACGAGCACGACGTCACGGAGGTCGAGCGTCGTCAACAGGGTGTTCAGGTCGGCCGCGAAGGTGTCGTAGTCATAGCCGACGGTGGGCTGGCTGGACGCGCCGAATCCACGCCGATCGTAGGTGATCACCCGGTACCCCGCCTCGAGGAGCGCCCTCGACTGCCTCTCCCAGGAATGGCCGTCCAGCGGGTAGCCGTGGATGAGCACGACCGCCTGGCCGGTGCCGTGGTCCTCGTAGTAGAGCTCGATCTCGGTGCTGTTTTCCTGCCCAACGGTGATGAATGCCATCTGGAGCTTCCTTCTCTTCTTGGGTCACGCGGAGCCTCGGCGCCGAGGCCTCACGGTGAGCGCGGCGAGTTCTTCCACCCGCGGATGCAGCTGGTCACCGTCGTGCACGACGCCGGACACCCACCACACTTTCAGACCTTCGGGAGTGTCGGCAAGGGTCGCCAGGCAGTTTTCGAACCAGGGCCCCTTCATTCCCGCCCAGTGGAACGGCGGATCGGCGACCCCGGCCAAGCGGGCCAGCAAGGCGCTCAGCCGGGTTGCGATCCCATAGGAGAGCACGGCGGAGAAGGATCGCATGGCCACGGGCAGCGGGTTGCGGATCGGCGAGCACACGGCCTGGATGATGCGGCTTCCCGACGCCCTCTGCACCTCGGCAACGTAGGAGTAGTGCACGTCCCCGGAGAGGAAGGTGACGGTCTCCGGGGCGCGGCCTCGTTTGCCGTCGGCGACTTCCTCGGCCATCGCCGCCACCCGGCGGAAGCTCTTCTGGAAGGCCCCCAGTGCTCGAGGTCCAGCGCCTGGCGGAGCCGTTCGCCGACGCCCGCGACAACCCTCCCCCAGGCGCCCTCGGAAATCGCCTCGTTCCAGGACTCCATGTGGTGCAGCCCGGTCGGGAGCAGGAACGGCAGGGAGGTCCCGATCAGGAGGTGGCGGAATCCACCCCGCATCCGGCTGTCCGGCCAGGCAGTCTCCTCCTCATCGAGCAAGGCTCGCCGCTCCGGCGCGAGCTCGCGCGCCGCCCGGGAATCGACGACGATCAGGCGAACGTCACCGAAGTCCCGGCAGAAGCTCCAGCGGTAGCTGGTCGGCTCCCGGTCGCATCGCTCGGCGAACTCGTCGAGCACGGAACTCAGGTCCAGCTCGGCCTCGCCCTCATGCGCCGCGATCCGCCGCCAGATCGCATCGTCGGCTCGCTGCCGGGGCGAGAGGTTGCCGAGGTGCTGGTAAACCCAGTACGAGGCCAGGCCGGCCACGATCCGTCCGTGCCACCAAAATGTCTCCTCCATGGCGCGCTTCCAACTGAGCGAGGCGTTCCAGTCGTCGCGCACATCGTGGTCATCGAAGATCATCGCGGTGGGCACGGTGCTGAGGAGCCACCGGTTCGCCTCGTCCGACCAGGCCAGGTTGTAGAGGTGCGCGTATTCCTCGTAGGTCAGGTCGGCGTGCACCTGGTCGCCGAGGAAGAGCACCAGATCCGGCCAGGATAGCGAGCTGTCGTTCGAGGCCATCTGCAGCGCATACGCCCTCAGGGCATCGACGCCGTGCTTGCGGTTGCCGCCCTCGTCATGCGGCACGCTGGTGCGGCAGGACCCGAAGGACATCCGCAGCGGCCGGCCCTCTCTCAGGGTGGCAATGACGGATGCCGGAAACACCGTGCCGGCCGCGGGCCAGGCATCCGCCCCCGCCACCTGCACCGTGTAGGGCGTGACGGTGCCCGGTGCCAGGCCGTTGACCTCGACCAGGGCGTAGTGGTGCCCGTGCACGGCGAACGTGCGCGCCGCCCAGGACCGGTTCCCCGCGTTGACGACGACCGTTGCCGACTCCCGCGTCTCGCACCAGATGCTCGCGGACACGTCGTCGACGTACCGCAGCATGGGCCCGAGCACCAACGGCGACGTCGTCATGAGGTAGTTTTACCGCTCAAACACGGCTCTGGCTATGCCTTGCCTGTGCCCGGGCGCTCCCGCACCGGCCGGAGCAGGAACAGGCGCACGACCCGGCCCGACTCCCGCTCGTAGTCTCGGTAGCCCGGCCACTGCCGCTCGATCCGGCGCCACGTCTCGTCCCGATCGGCGTCGTCGATCAGCGTGGCCCGCACTGGCAGGAGCCGGCCGCGCACGCTGATGGCCGCATCCGGGTGCGCCAGCAGATTGTAGGTCCACGCCGGATGTCGCCCCCTGGCAAAGCTCGTCCCCGCCACGATCGCGCGCCCGTGCCCGTCGGGGGTGTACATGAGCACCGTGTCGCGCGCGAGACCGGTCTTCGCGCCGGTCGAGTGGAGTACCAGCGACGGCACGAGCATTCCGCTGAGTTGCACCCGGCCCCGGCTCAGGCGCTTCAGCAGCCGTTCGATCGGGGGCATCGCTCGCGGCGCCACCAGGCGGAAAAGCCGCGTGTGGGTGAGCGGCGCAATGGCCGACCGGACGACGTGGAGTACGAAGGGCATGCGCCCATTCTGACCCCGCCCGTACAAAGCGCCCGGATGCCGCGGCCGCGGCATCCGGGCGAGCGGTCCCGGCTACCGGGCCGGGACTCCGTACTGCGCGGCGCTGGCGAACTCGATCCCGACGAACGCCTCATCGCCCACGACATGGGCGTCATGGCCCGGCGGGATCAAGTAAGAGTCACCGGCCTTGATGGTGGCTCGGGTGCCGTCATCCAGCACCGTTTCAAGGGTTCCCGCGACGCAGTAGCCGATATGCAGGAGCCGGCAGGAATCGGTGTGCACGACCGGCTTGATGCACTCCGACCAGGCCCACCCGGGCTCCATCGTCATCCGGCCGATCGTGTACTCACCGAGATGGTTGAGGTCCAGGTTGGTCTTCTCCGGCGCGCGACGCTCGTCGGGAGCATCGAAGGACTTGACCTGCAACGCGGACATCGTGTCTGACATGACTTCCTCTTTTGACTCTGGAAGGGCCGATTGGCAGGAGCTCCGGGCACGCGGCCCACCGGGCGTGGACGGCCTGAAATCTTCAGAATAATCCTCCCAAAGAGGGCGCGGTAGGGCCAGGCGCCGTCGGGAGCGCACCCTAGACGGCTCCGGCCGAGGGTGCAAGTCTCGACAACGTTCCCCTATCGATACACCCTCTGGAAGGACACAGCTATGTTCACCACATCCGAGGCCTTCAGCTCGTTCTCGGTGGACAACATCGATGAGGCGAGGCGTTTCTACGGCGACACCCTCGGCCTCGAGGTGCGGGACGGGATGATGGGCAACCTCGACGTTCGACTCGGAATCGGCGGCCGGGTGTTCATCTACGCGAAACCCGACCACGTGCCGGCGAGCTTCACCGTGCTGAACTTCGTGACCGACGACGTCGAGAAGACCGTCGACGAGCTCAACGCACGAGGCGTCACGACGAAGATCTACGGCGACGACGAGCTCCCCGACATGCCGCCCAACGACGCGAAGGGCATCATGCGCGACGAGGACGACGGCGCCGCAATCGCCTGGTTCAGGGATCCCGCCGCCAACGTGCTCGCCGTGGTCGCGGCCACGGTGCCCGAGGAGTAGTCCCTGTGAGCCCCGGACCGACCTGCACAGCGACTCAGAGCGACTGAGTTACTCGTACCTCAGCGCGTCGATCGGGTTCTGGCGGGCTGCCCGCCGTGCCGGGATGGTTCCGGCGAGGAAGGCGATCAACATCACCAGGAGGATGATCACTCCGACCGGTCCCGGCGCGAACTGGAGCACCACGAGCCCCTCGAGGTCGGCCAGCACGGTGCCGGCGAGGATGCCGTTGGCGAGGGCACCGACACCGATTGCGGCGACCGCCCCGATGACGCTGCCGAGGAACCCGATGAAGACCGCTTCGGTGCTGAACAGGGCGTAGATGCGCCCGCCATTCATGCCCATGGCCTTCATCAGGCCGATCTCGCGGGTTCGCTCCTGCACGCTCATCAGCAGCGTGTTGATGATCCCGAACCCGGCGGCGATCAGCGCGATGATGGCGAAGGCGTTGAGCACGCCGATGATCCCGCTGATCACGGTCTGGATCAGCCCGATCTGGTCGGCCACGGTCAGGGCCGCGTAGCCCTGGTCCGCGAGCTCGGCCTTGATCGCGTCGATCTGCTCTCCGCTGGCGGCGGGATCGAAATGCGCGGTCGCGAGCAACGAGCCCACGCCGGCGTTGGTCGGCTTGCCGATGTTCTGCGCCTCGTAGAGTTCATCCGTGAGGGCCAGGTTGAGGCCGGCCCCGGCCGCAAGGAGCGACTCGTTCTGAACGCCCGCCACGGTGGCACTCACCTCATGCATCTCGCCGAGGTAGTCGGCGATGCCGATGGTGACGGTCTGACCGACGGCGGCTTCCGCGTCCGCGAAGCCGAGGGTGTCGAGGTACGAGGTGACGAGGAGGATTTCGCCGTCGCCACCATCGCGCTGAAGCTGGGAACCGGCGGCCAGGTCGGGGGTGGTCAGGAACGCGTTCGCGTTGACGGCAAGTTCGAACTTGCCGTTGTCGGCGTACTCGACGTACTGCGGTGTCACCTGGAGCACCGCGCTGACGTCGAGGATCCCGTCCGCGCGCTCGATGGTCGCGAGGTCGTCGGCGCTGAGAACGCGGTTGGCGAACTCCGACCCGTCACCCTCGAATCCGGCGCCGGCCAGGGCCTGGTCGGGATCGTAGGCCGCCGGCCCCGCATCCGTGGGTGTCGCGTCGTCGGCTGCCTTCGTGATCGAGAGCACGTCCTTCGCGCCCACCGCGGCGACCTGGCTGTCGATGTATCCGGAGATGCCCGTTCCAATGGCACTCGTGATGGTGAGGGTGAAGGCTCCGATGAAGATCGCGACCACGGTGAGGGTCATCCGGAGTTTGCTGCGCAGGCTGTTGCCGATCGCGGTTCCGATGATGTCGATGATGTTCACGCTGCAGCTCCCTGATTGTCGAGGGAGCGAACTTCGCGCCCGTCGCGGATGAACATCTGCCGGTCGCATCGCGCGGCGAGTTCTGTGTCGTGGGTCACGATCACGAGGGTGATGCCGTGCTCCTTGTTGAGGGTGAAGAGCATGTCTTCGACGAGGCGACCGGTCGCCGAGTCGAGGTTGCCGGTTGGCTCGTCGGCAAAGATCACCTTCGGGTTGTTGACCAGCGCGCGGGCGATGACCACGCGCTGCTTCTGCCCGCCGGAGAGGTCGATCGCCTTGTTCCTGGCCTTGTCGTCGAGTTCCAGCTGCGCAAGGACCGCAATACCGCGGGCCTTGCGTTCCCGGGCGCCGACTCCGGCGATCTTCAGCGGCAGCACGACGTTCTCGAGCACCGACGCGTTCGGGTTGAGGAAGAACTGCTGGAACACGAAGCCGAAATCCTCATTGCGCAGCCGGTTCACCTACCTGACGTTCAACTTCGTGGCATCCGTTCCCCCGACCATCAGCGCGCCTTCGTCGGGCCGGTCGAGCAGTGCCAGGAGATGCATCAGCGTCGACTTGCCCGAACCGCTCTTCCCCACGATGGCGAGTGACTCCCCCGCCGTGATTTCCACCGAGACCCCGTCGAGCGCGTCGAAACGCGAGGCGCCGCGCCCATAGGACTTGCGGATGCCTCGGGCGGCGAGCACAGGACCGGTCATTTGCCCTGCTCCTTGACGGAGATGACGACCTTGCCGTGCGCGTGTTCCTCGGCGAAGTAGCGGATGGCTTCGGCCGTTTCGCTGAGCGGATAAGTCCTGTCGATGGCGGGCGTGACGGCGCCGGCTTCGATGAGGCCCCGGAGCAGTTCGAGATTCTCCTTGTTTGGAGTTCCCACAAACGGACGCATCGTCTGACCCACCAATGGCGAGAGGAGCAGCGCCCTGATGATGCGGCCCATGGGGCCGAAGACCCGCCCGCCGGTGCCGCTGGACAGTACGAGAGTGCCGGTGTCCGTCAGTGCGCGCCGGCATCCACCCAGCGAGTGATTCCCGATCAAGTCGAATATGAGGTCGTAGCGCTGCCCGCTCTGTGTGAAGTCCTCCCGCGTGTAGTCGACCACGTGATCCGCGCCGAGCGACCGCACCAGTTCTGCGTTGCGTGCGCTGCACACGCCGGTCACCTCTGCGCCGAGCGCCTTCGCGATCTGGATCGCGAAGGTGCCGACGCCGCCCGAGGCGCCGGTGATCAGTACCTTCTGCCCCGGCTTCAGCTTTCCGGCGTCGCGGAGGCCCTGGAGGGCGGTGTTCGCCGACAGGGGCACCGCGGCGGCCTGCTCGAACGAGAGGTTTGCCGGCTTACGCGACAACAGGTGCGCCGGGACGCGGGCGTATTCGGCAAAGCTTCCGGTCTCGACCTGGGCGTACACCTCGTCGCCCGGTTGAAAATCCGTCACGCTCTTGCCGACCGCCTCGACGTGCCCCGAGACATCCGCGCCTCGAACAATCACTTTCGGTTTGCGGACGCCAAATGTCAGTCGGCCGACGAGGGGCAGGCCCGTGGTCATGACCCAGTCGGCGTGGTTGACGGCGGCGGCGCGGACGCGAATGAGCACCTCATCGTCCTTGATTGCCGGCCTGTCGACGTCCTCGAGCCGCAGAACATCGGCCGAGCCGTAGGCGTGCTGAACGATTGCCTTCATCGTTGTCGCCTGTGCTCGTTCAGTGCGGACGAGTGTGGGGTTCGTTGTCTCAGTCATTGCCTTATGCCTTTCCGTTGGATGTGCTGGATGTGCTGGATGTGCTGGATGTGCTGGATGTGCTGGGAATGTTCATCTGCGACTGCTGAAGCGGGTATCGGACATCGGTCAGTTCTTCGGATGCCGCCCACAGCCGGGCTGCGGCGACACGGTCGGAGGCCGCGCTCGAACGGCCGACGAGCCGGGGTGGTCCCACCATTTCGCGCCGCCCGCCCGGCCCGGCGTAGCTTCCGCCGGGGATCGGCTCGGTCGCGGCGAACAGGGTCGGGGCGGCCCCGCTCACGGCGTCCTGGGCGAACAGGCGAACCGCGAGCCGCGCCACGACGTTGAGCACCGGGTTCTGGGAGCTCGACCCCAGGTTCGTCGCCGCCATGCCGGGGTGAGCCGCAGTCGCGATGACGCCCGACCCGGACGCCGCCAGGCGCCGCTGCAACTCCAGGGTGAAGAGCAGGTTCGCGAGCTTCGACTGCCCGTAGGCGGCCGCCCCGCCGCCATAACGGCGGGCGCTCCAGTTGAGGTCGTCGAAGTCGATCCGGCCCGAGCGGTGGACGCTGCTCGCGACCGTCACAACGCGACCGGTGATGTGCGGCAGGAGCAGGTTCGTCAGGGCGAAGTGCCCGAGGTGGTTGGTGCCGAACTGCAGTTCAAAGCCGTCGGCGGTGTGCCCGAACGGCGGCACCAGGATGCCGGCGTTGTTGACGAGAATGTGGATGTCGCCGATCCAGCCGGCCGCGAACGCCCGCACCGACGCGAGGTCGGCCAGATCGAGTCGGCGCACCTCCGTTGACCCGGCGATCCCGGACCCGGCGATCGTGGCAGCTGCGGCGTCTCCCCTCGCCTGGTCGCGAACGGCCAGGACCACGTGGGCGCCATGGGCGGCGAAGGCGCGTGCGGCTTCGAGGCCAATACCGCTGTTGGCGCCGGTGACGATGATGGTCTTGCCGGCCAGGTCGGGCATCTGTGACGCGTCCCAGTCGGCGGTGAGCGGAGTGTGCACGATTTGTCCTTTCCAGGATCAGTACCATACAGTGTAAGGCTGTTGATGAGAACGTACCATACGATGTAAGGGGCGTCTAGGCCCAGAAGAAATGGCACGAAAATCGGAGGCACGGTGGCTGCAGCAACGTCCAATACGACATCCCGGGAACCCGTGACCAGGGACCGCGCGGTGCAGGTGGCCGTGGCGCTCGCGGACGCGGACGGGATCGAGTCGCTCAGCATGCGCAAGCTGGCCCGAGAGCTCGGGGTCGAGGCGATGTCGCTCTACTACCACGTGAAGAGCAAGGACGACATCCTCGACGGAATGATCGAGAACGTCCTCAGCGAAATGACGCTGCCCGCCGCCGACGCGGAGTGGAAGGCGGCGATGCGCGAACGCGCGGAATCCGTGCGGAGCGTTCTCGGACGGCACCCGTGGGCCATCAGCATGGTCGACTCCCGAACCACGCAGACCACGATGCTGCACCTCGACGCCGTCATCGGATGCCTCCGTCACGCCGGTTTCTCCATGGCAATGGCCGCCCACGCGATGTCCCTCATCGACAGCTACGTGCACGGGTTCGCGCTTCAGGAGGCGTCCCTGCCGATGGACGAGTCCGGTGACATCGGCGCGACCACCGAGGACATCCTCGCCCGGCAGGGCATGATGGCAGCGTTCCCTCATCTCGCCGAGATGGGGGTCACCCTCATCCTGCAGCCGGGCTACGCCTACGGCAACGAGTTCACGTTCGGGCTCCGCGTCATCCTCGACGGCCTGGAGGCCGCTCGATCAGCGGAGGACGCCGGCCGGGCTTGAGGGTCGAGACTGAGGGCCGGACTTGAGGGTCGGACAGCGGCTTCAGAGTCCCGGCAGAACCTGCTCGCGCACCTTCTTGCGCAGGATCTTGCCGAGCATCGAGCGCGGCATCTCCTGCACCCGCACGATCCGTCGCGGAATCTTGTAGGCCGCGAGGTGGTCGCGGCAGTGCGCCCGCAGGCCTTCCTCGTCGAGCTCCGATCCCGGCCGGAGTTCGACCGCGGCGACGACCAGCTCCCCGCCCCGCTCGAGCGCCTTACCGAAAACGGCGGCATCGGCCACCGACGGGTGCAGCCGCAGGACGGCCTCGACTTCGGATGGCGAGACGTTGAATCCGCCCGTGATGACGAGCTCCTTGGCTCGGTCCACGATCGTCGTGAACCCGTCCTCGTCCACGGTCACGATGTCCCCGGTTCGCAGCCAGCCATCCAGCAGGAGGGCCTTCGCGGTTTCTTCGGGGTTGTTCCAGTAACCCTGGAAGACCTGCGGGCCCTTCAGCAGCAACTCCCCCGGCTGGCCCTGCGGCACCTCGATGGTGGGGTCGTCCAGGTCGACGACCTTCATCCGGGTCGACGGGAACGGCACGCCGATCGTGCCGGTGCGCCTGGTCGGGTGGAACGGGTTGCCCAGGGCCACCGGGGAAGACTCGGTCATCCCGTAGCCCTCCACCAGTAGTCCGCCGGACACCGACTCCCACAGCTCCACGACGTGGTCGGGCAGGTTCATCGCGCCCGAGATGCAGAACCGGCACGACCGCAGCGAGATCCCCTTCTCCTTCGCGGCGATCGCGGTGCGCTCGTAGATCGGCGGGACGGCGCAATAGACGGTCGCCGGCGACTTCTTCATGGCGTCGAGCACCAGGTCCGGGTCGAACTTGGGGAAGAGCACGAGCAGGGCCTGCTTGCGGATGCCGTAGGTGAGGTAGAGCGTCATACCGAAGGCGTGGAACATCGGCAGGATCGCGTAGAACACCTCCTTGCGGTACTCGGCCCCCTGCATCCACGCCTCGCCCTGCAGTGCGTTGGAGTAGAGGTTGAAGTGGGTGAGCATGGCGCCCTTGGGGTTGCCCGTGGTGCCGGAGGTGTACTGGATGGCCGCCAGGTCGCCCACCGACGGGCGGGGATGCTCGGGGTCGATTCGACCGTGGCCGAGCAGCTGCTTCCAGGGGATGGTTCCCGGCGCGGGGCCGGTCAGGGCCTCCCGCGACTCGCGCAGGCTCTTCACCGGCAGGTGCAGCGCGAGGCGCTTGACCGTGGGGAACGCCTCGAGGAGGTTGACCGAGACGACGTGGTCGATCTCGATGTCGGCCGGGAAGGACTTGACTTGCGCCGCGGATTTGTCCCAGGCGATCACGACGCGGGCCTGGTGGTCCTCGAACTGGTGGCGCAGCTCCCGGGAGGTGTACAGCGGATTGTGCTCCACCACCACGGCGCCCAGGCGCAGCACCGCGTAGAAGGCGACGACGTGCTGGGGACAGTTCGGCAGGATGATGGCGACCCGGTCGCCCGCCCGCACCCCGAGGTGGCGCAGGCCCTCGGCGGCCCGGTCGATCTCGTCGCCGAGCTGCGTGTAGGTCGTGCGCCGCCCGAAGAACTCCATGGCCGGCCGGTCACCGGCCTCGGCCACGGAGCGCTCGAGCATCGCTACGAGCGACTCCGTGGGCAGGTCGATCTCGGCCGGGACTCCCGGCTGGTAGTTCTTCAGCCAGGGCTGCTGGTCGGTGTTCGGCATGGTCCCATCATCCCGCGAACGCCCCCGCCGCGTCGCCCGCGTGGCCGGGCGCGCGGCATCCTGCTACTTGAGAATGCGAATGAGCTTCTTGTTGGCGAACTCCGCGATGCCGAAGCGTCCCAGCTCGCGGCCGAATCCGGACCGTTTCACTCCACCGAAGGGAAGCTCCGCGCCGTCGAGGAGCGAGCCGTTGATGAAGACCATCCCCGCCTCGATCTGGTCGGCGACGCGCAGGGCCTGCTCCGGGTCGGTGGTGAAGAGGTAGGAACCCAGCCCGTACGGGATGTCGTTGGCCACCTGCACCGCCTCGGCCTCGTTCTGCACGCGGTAGATCGCGGCGACCGGGCCGAAGAACTCCTCCCGGTAGGCGTCGCTCTGCGGGGAGACGCCGGTGAGGACCGTCGGCGAGAAGAAGGCGCCCTTGCGGCTCCCCCGCGCGGCAACGGTCGCGCCCTGGGCCTCCGCGCGCTGAAGCTGCTCCTCGAGGTTCTCGGCGGCCCCGACCGAGGAGAGCGGCCCCAGCGTGGTCTCCGGCGACGTGGGGTCTGCGGGGACGTTGCCGGTGATCTTCGCCGTGAAGCTCTCCAGGAAGGCCTCGTACAGGCCGTCGATCACGATGAAGCGCTTGGCGGCGTTGCAGGACTGGCCGGAGTTGTCCAGGCGAGCGTCAACGGCCGCGTCGACGGCTTCCTCGAGGTTGTCCGTGCTGAGCAGAATGAACGGGTCGGATCCGCCCAGTTCGAGCACGACCTTCTTGAGGTTGCGGCCGGCGACCTCCGCGACGGCGGCGCCGGCCCCCTCCGAACCGGTCAGCGAAACGCCGCAGACCCGGGGGTCCGGGATGATGATGTCGGCGATCTGGGCGTTGGATGCGTAGAGGTTGCGGTACGCGCCGGCGGGGAAACCGGCATCCGCAAAGATCTGCTCGATGGCGGCGGCGGACTCGGGGCACTGCGAGGCGTGCTTGAGCAGGATCGTGTTGCCGAGAACCAGGTTCGGGCCGGCGAAACGGGCGACCTGGTAGTAGGGGAAGTTCCACGGCATGATCCCGAGGAGCACACCGAGCGATGCATTGCGGATGAACGCGGAGCCCTCGCCGCCGAGCAGCTCGATCGGTTCATCGGCGAGGAAAGCCTCGCCGTGGGTGGCGTAGTACGAGTAGATGTCCGCCGCGAAATCAACCTCGCCGAAGGCCTGCTCGAGCGGCTTGCCCATCTCGCGCACGATGAGTTCGGCCAGGTGCTCGCGCCGCTCGGTGTGCAGGTCCGCGACTCGCTGCATGAGGGCTGCCCGTTCGGCAACCGACGTGCCGCGGAGCTCACTGTGAGTACGATCCGCAGCCCCAATGGCGTCGGTCACCTCATCATCTGTTGTCAGGGGAAAGCTCGATCCCTTGACGCCGGTTGCGGGGTTCGTGACGACATATTTGCTCATGATCGCTCCTGTAGGTGTCTTCGTTAACGCCAACCGAGAGCGGACAACCACTCTCGCGTGGTTACAGTCTGCCGCAGTATCGGCGGATCGATGCTGCTCGACTCGATATCCGGCGGATGTTTTCCGTTCCGATTAAGCCGCCCGGGGGATGAAATCGTCAGTTGCAGCCATCTTTCAGGGGCGAAAGGGTCAGCGCAGGAGAGGTCGAGGCGGGCCGCGCACCGCTTCGCTCAGGCTGCTGGTGCGACGTCCCAGAAGAACTGGTCGTCGCTGTCCCGGCCGGTGATGGTCAGGCCGTTGTCCTGGGCGTACTCCTCGACGGTGCTGTCCAACTCGTCCACGATGCGATCGAACAGGATGTCGTATTCGTCCGAGTCGAAGGTGAACTCCTCCGCGCGAATGACGTCGCTGGCCGGCAGCCGCGCGACCTCCGTGTACTGGTCCTGCTCGTCGATCGTGCTGATCACGGCGACGCTGTCCCAGGTGAGGAAGTCCCCGTCGTCCGTTTCGGTGACGCCCGTGAAGTAGGCGTTGATTCGCTTGAGAGCCATTCTGACCTCCCTTGGCCCGGATGCCGGCACCTGGTTTGTGCCGATGGTATGCCTATCCGCAGTTTGTGCCATACCCCCAGGGGCTTTTTTGGGGGGCCCAATCGGGTTCCCCTCCCACTGACCACGCGGACCGGTCCGGCGTAAAATCCGGTGTATGGCCAATCGCGTAGCGCGGCTCGCCTCGGCCGCTGGCGCGGGCGAGTTGATCGTCGGTGTGGCCGCGCCCGAGGCGGCGGGATATGGATGCGTTCGTCACGAGACGGAGGGCTGATGCGCTCACTGCTCCTGACCACCCTGCTCCCCACCACCCTGGCCCTTCCGCTCCTGTTCCTGGCCGGCTGCGCCACGCAGCCGTCGACCACGTTCAGGTCGGCGGAGCCCACGGCCGCAACCGAGCGCGTGGTGATTCGGCCCGTGACCCCGGTCGGCCTGCCGGCCCCGGGCTTCAGCGTCACCGAGGACACGTCCGTCACCGTCGACTGCGGCGCCACCTCGTTGAACCCGCGGCCGTCCCCGGTCGCCGTCGACGACGACATCCTGGCCTGCGTACCGTCGAGCGCCTACGCCGTCGCCTGCTGGCCGGATCCGTCCCCGTCGTCCGTTGTCTGTTACGGCGACCCGTGGGAGAAGAGCCTCGTCCGGATGCCGACCGTCGGCAGCGTTCCCGCGGTATCCGCGCCGCCGCAGGCGCAAGCGCTGGGCCTGCTCCTGAGCGATGGCGATCGCTGCCGAATCCGCAGCGGAGGCGTCTGGAACGACCTGGCCCGGCACCCCGGCTGGTACGGGACGTACTCGTGCGAGGGAGGCGAGGCAATCTGGGCCGAGAGCGCCGACGGCGTCGATCGAGCCTCACCGCGGTGGACCGTCGAGGTCGCACCGATATCGGGCGCCGGGCCGCTCCGCACCCGCGGAGTTGTCACCGCCTATTTCGTCGGAACACAGCACGGTTGAGCGGGAGCATCCGGCCCCACGCACCGTTCGCACACTTCTAACGAGTACCGTTAGAGTATGACGTCTCCTGACCCAACCGCGCCCGAGGCAAACACTGCCCGCGAAACGATAACCTTCTCCGACCTCGGGCTCAGTGATGCGATGCTCAAGGCGCTCAAGGACGTCGGCTACGAGACCCCGTCGGCCATCCAGGCCGCAACGATTCCTCCTCTCCTCTCCGGCCGCGACGTGGTCGGCCTCGCCCAGACCGGCACGGGAAAGACGGCCGCTTTCGCGTTGCCGATCCTGTCGCGCCTCGACGTGTCGCAGAAGAGCCCCCAGGCGCTGGTCCTCGCGCCCACCCGTGAGCTCGCCCTGCAGGTCTGTGAGGCATTCGAGAAGTACGCGGCGCACATGCGCGGCGTGCACGTGCTGCCCGTCTACGGCGGCCAGGGTTACGGCACGCAGCTCTCCGCCCTGCGCCGTGGTGTCCACATCGTCGTCGGCACGCCCGGCCGCATCATGGACCACCTCGAAAAGGGCACCCTCGACCTCTCGCAGCTCAAGTACCTGGTGCTCGACGAGGCCGACGAGATGCTCAAGATGGGCTTCGCCGAGGACGTCGAGACCATCCTCAAGGACACTCCGGAAGACAAGCAAGTCGCGCTGTTCTCGGCCACCATGCCCGCGCAGATCCGACGGATCTCGAAACAGTACCTGAACGACCCCGAAGAGATCACGGTCAAAAACAAGACCACGACCTCCGTGAACACGACCCAGCGCTACCTGATGGTGTCCTACCCGCAGAAGGTCGACGCTCTCACCCGCATCCTCGAGGTGGAGAACTTCGAGGGCATGATCGTGTTCACCCGCACCAAGAACGAGACGGAGACGCTCGCCGAGAAGCTGCGCGCCCGCGGCTACTCGGCGATGGCGATCAACGGCGACGTGCCCCAGGTGCAGCGTGAGCGCACCGTCAACCAGCTCAAGTCGGGCAAGCTCGACATCCTGGTCGCCACGGATGTCGCGGCCCGCGGCCTCGACGTCGAGCGGATCAGCCACGTCGTCAACTACGACATCCCCATCGACACCGAGTCCTACGTGCACCGCATCGGCCGCACCGGCCGGGCGGGCCGCAGCGGCGCCGCGATCAGCTTCGTCACGCCGCGCGAGCGCCACCTGCTCAACGCCATCGAGCGGGCGACCCGCCAGCCGCTGACGCAGATGCAGCTGCCGAGCTTCGAAGATGTGAACGTCACCCGACTGGCCCGCTTCGACGATGCGATCACCGAGGCCCTCAGCCAGGCCGATCGGATCGCGACGTTCCGCGACATCATCGGGCACTACGTCGAGCACCACGACGTGCCCGAGGCCGATGTTGCCGCCGCCCTCGCGGTTGTCGCGCAGGGCGAGACGCCGCTGCTGCTCTCCCCCGAGGACGCCCGAGCGCAGCGTCACGAGCGAGTCGACCGCGACCGCGGTGACCGCCCGGATCGCGCCGAGCGTCCGGAGCGCGGCGACAGAGGTGGCCGTGACGACCGCGGAGACCGCGTCCTGCGGAGTGAGCGTCCGGTTCGTTCGACCGGCAAGCCGATGGCGTCGTACCGGATCGAGGTCGGTAAGCGGCACAAGGTGGAGCCCCGGCAGATTGTCGGCGCGATCGCCAACGAAGGCGGACTGAGTCGGGAAGACTTCGGCCACATCCAGATCAACCCGGAGTACTCGATCGTGGAACTCCCCGCTGACCTCCGCGGCGATGTTCTGAGCAAGCTGGAAAACACCCGCATCAGCGGCAAGCTCATCGAGATCCGTCCCGACCGCGGCGGTGCACCCCGCCGCGACGACCGCGGCGACCGGCCGGACCGGAAGTCCTACCGCGACTAGGTTTCACCGGCACAGCAAGAAATCGCTCCTGAGCAGTCTCAGGAGCGATTTCTTTTAGTTATTGGTGACGGCCTCGAGCACGATCTGACCAGCGCACAATCCGCCGCGGCGACCATGACCGCGACGCCGGGTTCCGACGATGCAGAACAGGATGACCGAGACCGAGAGCGGGAAGATCCTGATCCCCCTCTCCAGGGCGTCGAGGCCGGTTGAGCGCCCACCCGGCGGTTCAGACGCGAGCGCGAATGTGGTCGTTGCCCCGCATCCGCACGGCCACGACGAGTCCGGATGCCGCGGTCAGGGCCGCGACCACGGCGACAGCGGCCGGAATGCCGAAGGCGTCCGCGATCAGTCCGGACAGCAGCGCCCCGACCGCGAAGCCGCCGTCACGCCACAGACGGTAGGCGCCCACCGAGCGGGCCCGCCATTCGGGGTGGGCGACGTCGCCGATCGCGGCGAGAAGCGTCGGGTAGACCATGGCGGTGCCCGCCCCGAGCAGCACGGCGGCTGCCAGCCAGATCCCGAAACTGTCCCCGACGGCGACCATGCCCAGGGCGACCGCCTGCACGATCATTCCGCCGACGATCAACCACTTGCGGCCGATCCGGTCGGAGAGGCCTCCGGTGATCAGCTGTCCGGCTCCCCAGACCGCCGGGTAGACGGCGGCCAGGATGCCGATGCGCTCGAGGCTGAGCCCGGCTGAGGCGAACAGGATGGGGAAGAGCCCCCAGGCCAGGCCGTCGTTGAGGTTGTTGACCATCCCGGCCTGGCTGATCGACGATAGGGAGCGGTCCCGGAAGCTCGTGAGGGTGAAGACCTGCCGGTCGCTGAGGGAGCCGGCGTGGGCGTGCACGGACACGTGGTTGGCCGCCTCGGTCTTCGCGTGGTGGTGCGTTTCGCGCACGAAGAGCACGGAGAGCCCGAGGCCCAGGGCGATGAAGGCGGCCCCGAGCAGGAACGGGCCGGGGCGCAGCCCGTACTCCGCGGCGATGTATCCGGTAGCCAGGGCCGTGGCCGCGACACCGAGGTAGCCGGCCGCCTCGTTGAAACCCATGGCCAGGCCGCGCTGCTTCGGGCCGACGAGGTCCATTTTCATCATCACGGTCGTCGACCAGGTCAGTCCCTGGCTGATGCCGAGGATCACGTTGGCCGCGACTATCCAGCCCCAGGTCGGGCCGAGGATCAGAATCAGCGGCACAGGAATGGCGATCAGCCAGCCGGCGATCAGCACGGGCTTTCGGCCGTAGCGGTCGGAGAGGGTGCCGGCGAAGTAGTTAGTGCCGGCCTTGGCCAGGCCGAAGGCCAGGATGTAGGTCAGCGCGCCCGTGTACCGGTCGAGGTGGAAGACCTCGTCTGCCAGCAGCGGCAGCACAGTGCGCTCCTGGCCGAGGGTACCGCCGACCAGCGCATTGACGGCGACGAGCAGCATGAACTGGGCGAAGTTCTGCCGTAGACCCAGCTTGATCACGCGGCCCTCCTGGCGATGGTGGGGACAAGACGCAGCGTTGCCATGGTGCACGCACTCCTCAGGTCGCACGACCCCGCTATTCGGCGGGAACACTCAATATTCCATAAAACCATGGATTACTAGTAGATACTAGTATGAAGGGAACCGGGAGGAACACACATGGGCGATCGGGAGAAGAAGTCGGCGCTGTTCGAGCAGTTTGCCCGCGTCGGCAAGGCGCTGGGCAGCGGGAAGCGCCTGGAGCTGATCGACCTTCTCGCCCAGGGCGAACGCACCGTGGAGTCGCTGGCGACGGCGGCCGGCCTGGGGCTGAGCACGGCATCCGCCCACCTGCAGGCCCTCAAGCAAGCCGGCCTGGTGTCCACCCGCCGGGAGGGCACCCGGATTCACTACCAACTTGCCGGAGACGATGTCGCCAGGCTGTACAGCCTGATGCGCACCGTCGCCCGGAACCACCTTGCCGAGGTGGAGCAGAAGCGCATCGCGTACCTCGGGCAGGGCGAATTCGACGCGGACGACGGCGACGCGCCCCAGGAGATCACGCGTGAGGACCTCCTCGCCCGCGCACAGGCGGGGACGGTCACCGTGCTGGACGTCAGGCCGCGGCAGGAATTCCGGGCCGCACACATCCCCGGCGCCCTCTCCATTCCGCTTGAGGAACTCAGTGCCAGACTCGGCGAGTTGCCGCTGGGCCGCGACATCGTCGCCTACTGCCGCGGCGCGTACTGCGTGCTCGCCTACGAGGCCGTCACCCTGCTGCGCCAGGACGGCCGCCCCGCAGCGCGCTTGCACGAGGGCATGCTGGAATGGCGCCTGGCCAACCTGCCGGTGTCCTCCGACGCTGCGTGACTCCTGCCTGCCGGACTCCTGCCGCGGTCCGCTAGTCGTTCTGGGGGAAGCCCAGGTTGATGCCGCCGTGGCTCGGGTCGAGCCAGCGGCTGGTCACGGCCTTCTCCCGGGTGTAAAAAGCGACCCCGGCAGGGCCATAGGCCTTCGCGTCACCGAAGAGCGAGTTCTTCCAGCCACCGAAGGAGTGGTACGCCACCGGCACCGGGATCGGCACGTTGATGCCCACCATCCCGGCCTGCACCTCGTTCTGGAAACGGCGGGCCGCCCCGCCGTCGTTGGTGAAGATCGCCGTGCCGTTGCCGTACTGGCTGCTGTTGATCAGGTCGAGGCCCTCGGTGTACGTGGCGACGCGGACCACCGAGAGCACCGGGCCGAAGATCTCATCCTGGTACACGGCCGAGTCGGTACCGACCTTGTCGAACAGGGTCGGGCCGAGCCAGAAACCGGATGCGTCCCCATCGACCTCGATGCCGCGACCGTCGACGACGACCTCGGCCCCGTCCGCGGCCGCAACGTCGATGTACGAGGCGACCTTGTCGCGGTGCACCTTCGTGATCAGCGGGCCCATGTCGCAGCCGCGCATGCCGTCGCCGACCTTGAGGCCCTTCATCCGCTCGGTGATCTTCGCGATCAGCTCGTCCGCGACGGGCTCGACGGCCACGATCACGCTGATCGCCATGCACCGCTCACCGGCCGAGCCGAACCCGGCGTTGACCGCCGCGTCCGCGGCGAGGTCCAGGTCCGCGTCCGGCAGCACCAGCATGTGGTTCTTCGCCCCGCCGAGGGCCTGCACCCGCTTGCCGTGGAGCGCCGCGGTCTCGTAGATGTACTTCGCGATCGGGGTCGACCCGACGAACGAAATCGCCTGCACGGCGGGGTTCACCAGCAGAGCGTCGACGGCCTCCTTGTCGCCGTGCACGACGTTCAAAACACCGTCGGGCAGGCCCGCCTCGGTGAACAGGGCGGCCATCCAGTTCGACGCCGACGGGTCCTTCTCGCTGGGCTTGAGCACGACCGTGTTCCCGGCCGCGATCGCGATCGGGAAGTACCACAGCGGCACCATCGCCGGGAAATTGAACGGGCTGATGATGCCCACCACACCGAGGGCCTGCTTGAGCGTGTACACGTCAACACCCGTCGACACGTTCTCCGAGTAGTCGCCCTTCATCAGGTGCGGCATCCCGAGCGCGAACTCGACAACCTCCAGGCCCCTCGTGATCTCGCCGAGCGCATCCGCGCTCACCTTGCCGTGCTCGGCGGTGAGGATGTCGGCCAGCTCGCCCTTCCGGGCGTTGAGCAGCTCACGGAAATTGAACATGATGCTCTGGCGCTTGGCCTGCGAGGTGTCACGCCAGGCCGGGAAAGCGGCCAGGGCCGACGCAATCGCGACGTCGACGTCGGCCGTGCTGGCCAGGCTCACGTTTTTGGCGACCTGGCCCGTGGCCGGGTTGAACACCGGCGCGGTGCGGGTCGAGGTGCCGGCGGCGGCGGCCCCGTCGATCCAGTGGCTGATTGTGGGAATAGCGTTCATTGTCATCTGTCGATTCTGTCGGTGTTGTGGTTTGCGGGTGTCGCGGTGATCGAGCTTGTCGAGATCAGGGTCTCGACAAGCTCGACCACCGATCAGTTGAGCAGGTCGAGGCCGAGCACCTCGTCGTAGACGGCCAGGGCCTCGGCGACCTCGTCATCGGTCACCACGCAAGGCGGCACGACGTGGATGCGGTTGTCCGCGAGGAACGGCAGCAGGCCCCGGCCGAGCAGCTCCGCCTTGATCCGCCCCATCACCGCGCCGTTGAGCGGCTCCCGGGTCTCCCGGTCGGCGACGAGTTCGAGCGCCCAGAACACACCCTCACCGCGCACCTCACCGATGACCGGGTGCTTCGCCTGCAACTCGGCAAGCCCCGGCGCCAGCACATCGCGGCCGATCCGGGCCGCGTTCTCCACGATGCCCTCGTCCTCCATCGCGTCGAGCGCGGCCACGATGGACGCCATCGCCAGCGGGTGACCGCTGTAGGTCA
>NZ_FNFU01000016.1 GCF_900101115.1 Cryobacterium psychrotolerans | reverse complement strand
ATGGACACCCTGATCAGCGTCGGCGTGCTCGCCTCGCTCGGCTGGTCGCTCTACGCGCTGTTCTTCGGCATGGCCGGGATGGCCGGCATGACGATGGAGTTCTCCTTCACGGCGGAGCCGGGGGCCGGGGCCGACGAGATCTACCTGGAGGTCGCATCCGCGGTCACCGTCTTCATCCTGGCCGGACGCTACTTCGAGGCCAGGGCCAAGAAACGCTCCGGCGCGGCGCTCAAGGCGCTGCTCGAACTGGGCGCGAAGGAAGCAACGCTGCTCCGGGACGGCGTCGAAACCCGGGTCCCGACCGCCTCGCTGATGGTCGGCGACCTGTTCGTCGTGCGCCCCGGCGAGAAGATCGCCACCGACGGCGAGGTCGTCGAGGGTAACTCCGCCGTCGACGCGAGCATGCTCACCGGCGAGGCCGTGCCGGTGGAGGTCGGCCCCGGCGCGATCGTCGTCGGTGCCACGCTCAACTCCGGCGGCCGGCTCGTCGTGCGGGCCACCCGGGTCGGCTCGGACACCGAACTCGCCCAGATCGGGCGGCTCGTCGAGAAGGCGCAGGCCGGCAAGGCCGACGTGCAGCGCCTGGCCGACCGGGTCTCGGCGATCTTCGTGCCGATCGTGATCGGGCTGTCCCTGGCCACCCTCGCGGTCTGGCTCCTCGTCGGCGCCGGCCCGGTCGTGGCCTTCACGGCGGCCGTGGCGACCCTGATCATCGCCTGCCCCTGCGCCCTCGGGCTGGCCACCCCAACCGCCCTGCTCGTCGGCACCGGGCGCGGCGCCCAGCTCGGCATCCTGATCAAGGGGCCGCAGATCCTCGAATCGACCCGCCGCGTCGACACCATCGTGCTGGACAAGACCGGCACCGTGACCACCGGCCGGATGACCCTCGTCGCCGCCGTTCCCGCCGCAGGCGTGGCCGAAGGCGAGCTGCTGCGCCTCGCCGGCGCCGCCGAGACCGGCTCGGAGCACCCCATCGCCGCGGCGATCGCCGCCGGGGCGCTGGACCGCGTGGCCGCGCTCCCCACCGCCGAATCATTCGCCTCGGAAGACGGCCTCGGCGTGCAGGCCGTCGTCGACGGGCACCTCGTGCTGGTCGGACGCCCGCGCTGGCTCGCCGACCAGTGGAGCATCACGCTTCCGGCCGAGCTCGCCGACGCCCTCGCCCTGTTCGCGTCCCGAGGGCAGACCGCCGTCGCGGTCGCCTGGGACGGGCAGGCCAGGGGCATCCTCGCCGTCTCCGACGTGGTCAAGGCGAACAGCGCGGCGGCCGTCGCCGAGTTCCGCCGCCTGGGCCTGCGCCCGCTGCTGCTGACTGGCGACAACGAGATCGTCGCCCGGGCGGTCGCGGCCGAGGTCGGCATCACCGAGGTGCGCGCCGACGTGCTCCCGGCCGAGAAGGCCGAGGTCATCCGCGAACTGCAGCGGGAGGGCCGGGTCGTCGCGATGGTCGGAGACGGCGTGAACGACGCCGTCGCGCTCGCCACGGCCGACCTCGGCATCGCCATGGGCACCGGCACCGATGTCGCGATCGAGGCCAGCGACCTGACCCTGGTGCGGAGCGACCTCGTCGCCGCCGCGGATGCCATCCGGCTGTCCCGGCGCACCCTGGCCACCATCAAGGCCAACCTGTTCTGGGCCTTCGCCTACAACGTGGCCGCGATCCCGCTGGCCATGCTCGGCCTGCTCAACCCCCTGATCGCCGGCGCGGCGATGGGCTTGTCGTCGGTGTTCGTGGTGAGCAACAGCCTCCGGCTGCGGGGCTTCCGCGGGCTCCGCGTCGACGCGCCCGCGGCGCAGGCCGACTCCGCCGAGCGGCGGGACCTCGCCGCCGCGCGCTGACCTCGAACGGCTCCTCGCTTCCCGCCGCTGCACCATGATTGGATAGAACCATGCTCACGAACGGACGTCACACCTCTCGCACCTCCCTCCTGGCCGCGGCGGTGGTGGCCGCCGCGCTCGCCCTCAGCGGCTGCGCCGGCGCCACGTCCGGTGCCTCGGATGCCCCGGCGGCCTCGGAATCCTTCAACGCGGCGGACGTCGCGTTCGCGCAGATGATGATCCCCCACCACGAGCAGGCCGTGGAGATGAGCGACATCATCCTCGAAACGGACGGCGTCGACCAGGACGTGGTCGACCTCGCCACCGGGATCAAGGCCGCCCAGGAGCCGGAAATCCAGCAGATGGAGGCCTGGCTCGACGCCTGGGGCGCCGACCGGAGCATGGCCGACATGGACCACGGGACCGACGGGATGATGTCCGAGGAGGACATGTCCGCGCTCGAGGACGCGACGGGCCCGGAGGCCGGCAGGCTGTTCCTGCAGCAGATGCTGATCCACCATGAGGGCGCGATCGCGATGGCCCGGACCGAGCTGAAGACCGGCAAGAACGCCGAGGTGAAGGCCCTGGCCGAGGCCATCGTGGCGGCCCAGGAGGCGGAGATCCAGGACTTCAAGGACCTGCTCGCCGCCAGCTAGGCTCGGCCGGCCCCGGCCGGCAGGGGCAGCGGAAGCCGCTTGAGCAGCAGCGCGTTGACGGCGACGATGACGCTCGAGCCGGACATCGAGATCGCCGCGATCTCCGGGCTGAGCATGAGGCCGAGCGACGGGTAGAACACGCCGGCGGCGATCGGGAGCGCGATCACGTTGTAGCCGATGGCCCAGCCGAGGTTCTGCCGCATCTTGCGCAGGGTGCCCTTTCCGATGCGCAGGGCCACCGGCACGTCGAGCGGATCGGAGCGCATCAGCACGACGTCCGCCGTCTCGATGGCGACATCCGTGCCTGCGCCGATGGCGATGCCGAGGTCGGCCTGCGCCAGCGCCGGGGCGTCGTTGACGCCGTCGCCGACCATCGCGACGCGTTTGCCCGACGCCTGCAGCTCGGCGATCTTCGCTGCCTTGTCTTCGGGCAGCACCTCGGCGATCACGGTGTCGATGCCCAGTTTCTCGGCGATGCGCCTGGCGGTGGCCTCGTTGTCGCCGGTGAGCATGACGACGCGGATGCCGGCGTCGTGCAGCGCGGCCACCGCAGCGGCCGCGCTCTCGCGAGGCGCGTCGGCCAGGGCGATGACGCCGACCGCCCGGCCGTCGACGGCGACGAGCACCGCCGTTCGCCCCGTCGACGCCAGTTCGTCCCGCTGCGCCGCCACCGGTGCGAGGTCGATGCCCTGCGCGAGCATCAGCTTGCGGCTGCCGACGAACACGCGCCGCCCCTGCACCGTTGCTCCGGCGCCATGCCCGGGAACGTTCCGGAAATTCGACGCGGCCGGGGTCCCCGCCGAACTGTGAGTTTGGAACCTTCGTTCCCCAACGAAGGTGCCGAACTCACGGTTCGGCGAGGGCGCGTGGCCGGCTTCGGCGTAGGCGACGATGGCGGCGGCGAGCGGATGCTCCGACTCCCGTTCCACTGCGGCGACGAGGGTGAGGAGCGAGTCTTCGTCGATGCCGACGGCGATGACATCCGTGACCTCCGGCTGGCCCCGGGTGAGCGTGCCGGTCTTGTCCAGCACGACCGTGTCGATCCGCGCCGAGGTCTCGAGGGCGCCGGCGTTCTTGAACAGCACGCCGCGTTTCGCGCCGAGCCCCGTGCCCACCATGATGGCCGTCGGAGTGGCCAGGCCGAGGGCATCCGGGCAGGTGATGACGACGACGGTGATCGCGAACAGGATGGCGGTGGGGAGCGCGGCGCCGGCCAGCAGCCAGGCCCCGAGGGTGACGCCGCCGCCGATCAGGGCGACGAGCACCAGCCAGAATGCCGCGCGGTCGGCCAGCCGCTGCCCGGGCGCCTTCGAGTTCTGCGCCTCCTGGACCAGCGCCACGATCCGGGCCAGCGCGGCGTCCGCCCCGACCTTCGTGGCGCGCACCCGGAGCGTTCCGGTCGTGTTCACGGTGGCGCCGATCACGTTGGAGCCGACGGCCTTGGCAACCGGGAGGCTCTCCCCGGTGATCATGGACTCGTCGATCTCGGACTCGCCCTCCTCGACCACGCCGTCGGTCGGTATCCTGGCCCCCGGGCGCACCAGCATCAGCTCCCCGGGGGAGCACTTCGGAGCGCGGCACCTCCACCGTTTGCCCGTCACGGATCACCAGCGCCAGGGGCGGGGCGAGCTCGAGCAGGGTGCGCACGGCATCGTTCGCCCCGCCGCGCGCGCGCATCTCGAACCAGTGCCCGAGCAGCACGAAGCTGGCCAGCACGGTGGCCGCCTCGTAGAAGACTTCGCCGCCGCCGGTGAGCGTCACGACCAGGCTGTAGAGCCAGCCGGCCCCCACGCCGACGGCGACGAGCACCATCATGTCGAGCGTGCGCGCCCGCAGCGCCCGGTACGCGCCGTCGAAGAAGATCCAGGCCGCGTAGAAGATCACCGGGAGGGAGAGGATCAGCGCGAAGACGTCGTCGCGGAGGCCGAAGGGCGCCGGAACGGTGAAGCCGAGCACCTCGCGCCCGATCGGCGACCACAGCGTGATCGGCACCGACAGCACGGCGGCGACGGCGAACCGGTTGCGCATGTCGCGGATCATGGCGTCCATGGACATCTCGCCGTGGCCGCCGTGGCCCATGGCCTCCTGCGCGCTCCGGGTTGCGGGCGGGGCATGGCCGGCGTGGCCTGCGTGATCGGCGTCGACTGCGTGATCCGCATGGGCTGCGTGATCGGCGTGGCCGGCGGGGGCCGGGGCGGCAGCCGCCTCGGTGGGCGCCGCCGCGTGTGCCTCCGCCATCGGGTCGCAGATGTGCTCGGGGACGGAGCGGCCGGCGCAGTGGTAGCCACAGTCCCGAACCCAGCGGGCCAGCTCGGCAATCGACGTCTGCTCCGGACCGAAGGTCACGGTGGCGGTCTGGGCCACCGGGTTCGCCTCGACCCTGCTCACCCCGGGCCGACGCCCGAGCACGGATTCGGCGACGGCCTTGGACGAGGCCCAGTGCACGCCCTTGACCTCGATCACGGCCGTCTCGGTCGGCTGGCCCATCCGCGGAATCCCTCCTCGGTTGCAGTGTGCCGCCAGTGTAGCGCTACTCCCGGATACCCTCCGGGGGTACTGTGGCCGGCTCGGGGGTCGGCTCAGGCGCCGGCTCGGGGACCTCGAAGTAGAGGTGGGCATGGAGGCCGCAGCGCTCGTTGAACGCGGCGCCGCAGGCCGGGCAGGAGGTGGTCTGCCGGTAGGCCGTGATCGTCAGCTCGGTGCGGCATTCGCCGCAGAGGATGGCTCGTTCCGACCATTCCGCCGCCGGCCACCGCACGGCCGGGTGCGTCTCGCCCTCGGCGTGGCACTGGTAACACGGGTAGTAGCGGCCGCAGCACCGGAACTTGATCGCGACGATGTCGAGGGCGGTGGCGTAGTGCACGCAGCGGGTCGCGTCGTCCGTCGTACTTCCGTAGATGCGCATGCCGTGCCTCCCGTCCCTGCCAGTGTACGTTCGGGCCGACGCGGGCCGCGTCGGTAGGATGGACAGTGAAGAGCCCCTCCACAGGCGAGGGTGCTGCCGTGTTGGAGACATGTGATGACTACCAGGTGGGCGAGGCTGGCCAGGGGATGGCTGACCGCATCCGTGGCCGTCTTCGTCGCGGCCTTCTCGCATCTCGTCGGCGGCGGGAGCACACCGGGGCTGATGGGCGTCGCGCTCGCGATGGCGTTCGCCGTGCCGGTCAGCATCGCCCTGGCCGGCAAGTCCCTCTCGCTGGTGCGGCTGTCGGTGTCCGTCGGCTTCAGCCAGTTCCTGTTCCACCTCCTGTTCGGCATGGGCGCCGCCGGCGCCCCCACGCTGACGCAGACGGGCGCGTCCCACCACGCGGGAGTGGTATCCGTGGCCGCGGCCGCTCCGGCCGTCGCCTCCCATGGCCTCGCGCACCTCGGAGCCTGGATGTGGGTCGCCCACGCGCTCGCCGCCGTCGTGACGATCGTCGCCCTCCGCCGTGGCGAGAAGACGTTCTGGTCGCTGGTCGAATTCACCCGGACCAGGCTGGCCGCCGTGCTCATCGCCGGTTTCGCCGTCGTGCCGGTGCGACTGGATGCCGGCGCCGTGCGCGCCGCGCTCGCGGCGGTATTCGTTCCCACCGACCTGGGCGTTCTGCTCTCGAGCACGCCCCATCGCGGACCGCCGCGGCCGCGTCCCGTCTTCTGACCTGACCTGACCTGGGCTGACCTGACCTGACCTGAGTCCGGCCTCGCCCGGCCTGACCTGAGCCCGACCTCGCCCGGCCTGAGCCGGCCTCGCCTGGCTCGAGCTGGCCGCGTCTGGCCTCGCCCCTCACCTCGCCTCGCCCGACTGGTCCGCCGGGGGCTACGCGCCCCTATCGGCCGGCACCGGGACTGACCGGCGCGAATTCGGCGCCCTCGGGTGAACTCAGGCCACCTCAGGCCACCTCCGGCCCCGGACGGTCGTTCCGCGCACCGCATCCGCGAGCCGCAAGCCCGCAAGCCCGCAAGCCCGCAAGCCCGGGGTCCCGCGACCCTGGCTCCACCCCTCTCTGGAGGAACAGCCTCATGACCCAGCTCCATGTCCATTCCCACCCCCATCCCCATCCCCATCCCCACCCTCACCCCCATCGCAAACGCCGCGCCGCCGCCGCCCTGGCGCTGGCCGCCCTCGCCGTGCTGGGCCCCTTCGTGCCTGCCGCCAACGCGCACGACCAGGTCACCTATACCGCTCCGGCCGAGTCCGAGCAGCTCGACACGGCACCCGCCGACGTCACCATGCAGTTCACGGACGAGGTGATCGCCGTCGGCGCGCTCATGCTCGTCGTCGACGAGAGCGGAGAGGACTGGGTAGACGGGCCGATGGCCATCGACGGCGCAACCGTCGTGCAGCCGCTCAAGACCGGCCTGCCCGACGGCACCTTCGACGTGCGCTGGCGGGTGGTGTCCGCGGACGGACACCCCATCTCGGGATCCTTCCGCTTCTCCGTGGGGGACGAGCCGCCGGCGGAGGCGCCGGGAGCAGGCAGCTCCACCGGTGAGGAAGCCGGCGAGGACGAGGAAGCCGGGACGCACTCGGAGTCCGAGCACCCGGATGCGCGCGCCGAGGCATCCGCCGCCGAAACCGGCGGGCTGCCCCTGTGGGGCGTCGGCCTCATCGGGGCCGGCATCGGGCTCGCCGCCTTCGCCGTCTTCGCCGTGCTGCGCAGGAAGAAGAGCCGCCCGTGACCCGCACATCGCCGGCCCGGAACCCACTCATTCACAACACAATCGACCCCGCACACCGACGCGCACACCGACCTGCCCAGGAGAACCAGCACATGAAGATCACCCCCGCCACCCGTTTCGCCGTCGTCGCCGCCGCGGTCGTGCTCACGCTCACGAGCTGCGCCGGCACAGCCGCCCCCGCGGCCCCCGCCACCACCGCCACGAAGCAGGCCGACTCGCTGGCCATTGACGGGGCCTGGATGAAGGCCGCAGACGGCGGCATGTCGGCCGCATTCGGTGTGCTCGAGAACACGGGTGACGAGGACGTGACCATCGTGTCCGCGGCCACCCCGGCGTCGGCCACGGTCGAGCTGCACGAAACGGTCGCCAACGACTCCGGCGAGACGGTCATGCAGGAGACGGACGGCGGCTACGTCGTTCCGGCCGGCGACTCGTTCGAACTCGCCCCTGGCGCGAACCACATCATGCTGATGGGCCTCGCGAACCCGGTGAAGGCCGGCGACGAGGTCACGTTCACGTTGACCCTGTCCGACGGATCGACCTTCGAGTTCGACGCCCCCGCCAAGGACTTCTCCGGCGGAAACGAGTCCTACGAGGGCGACACGGACATGGGCAACTAGTGCCGGCCGGCCAGCAACCGGCGGCCGACCAGCAGCCGGCGGCCGGCGGCCGCCTCAGCCGGAGGCACCTCCTCCTCGGCGGCGCGGCAGCGGGCATCGGCGCGGCCGGGGCCATCGGCATCGACCTGGCCGGCCGTGCAGGCGGCCAGGCGGCAGAGCCCCCGGCCGAGGCGGCCCTCACCGGGGCGGCGACGGTACCCTTCTACGGGGCGCATCAGGCCGGCATCGAGACCGCCCCGCAGGCGCACGTCACCTACCTGGCCCTCGACCTCGCCGACCAGACCGACAAGGCGGCGCTGCGACGGATGCTGCGGATCCTCACGGACGACGCGGCGCGGCTCAGCCAGGGGGAGGGTGCACTGGCTGACGCGGAGCCCGAACTCGCGGTCCGGCCGGCCCGGCTCACGGTGACGATCGGCTTCGGCCGACGCCTCGTCGAGCGGGCCGGCGGCGCGGCGCCCGGCTGGCTGCGGCCGCTGCCCGCCTTCGGCGTGGACCGGCTCGAGCCGGCCTGGGGCGGCGGGGACCTGCTCCTCCAGGTGGGCTCCGACGACCCGCTCACGGTCGCCCACGCGACCCGGATGCTCCTGAAGGACAGCCGGTCGTTCGGGGCGCTGCGCTGGGTTCAGACCGGATTCCGCCGGGCGTCAGGCTCGGAGAAACCGGGCACGACGATGCGCAACCTCTTCGGCCAGGTCGACGGGACCGTCAACCTGGTCCCGGGCACGCCGGACTTCGAGAAGCTGGTCTGGGGCGCGGCGGACGGCCCCGGCTGGCTGGCGGGCGGCACCGGATTCGTGCTGCGGCGCATCCGGATGGACCTCGACAAGTGGGACGGGCTCGACCGGCCGGGGCGGGAGGCGTCCGTCGGGCGCACCCTGACCAACGGTGCTCCGCTGACCGGCAGCCGGGAAACGGACGAGCCGGACTTCGCCGCGAAGACCGCGATCGGGTTCCCCGTGATCCCGGAGTTCTCGCACCTGCGCCGCGCCCGATCCGCCGACCCGAACGAACGCATCCTGCGCCGCGGCTACAACTACAACGACGCCCCGACCGGCGGCAGCATCTCCAACGCGGGTTTGCTCTTCGCATCGTTCCAGGCGGATGTCGACCGGCAGTTCGTCCCGATCCAGCGGCGCCTCGACGAGCTCGACCTGCTGGGCGAGTGGACCACCCCGATCGGTTCGGCGGTGTTCGCCATCCCGCCGGGGTGCGCGGAGGGCGGGTACATCGGCGAGACGCTGGTCTAGGGGCGGCGCGCGGTTGCGGCGGCGCGCGGGGCGGCGCGCGGCGCGTTGGCCGGTGGCGGTCGGAAGCGGCCCAGGGTGCGGTGCTGGAGGCATGATGACAGGGGCCGCCGGCGGACGGCGGCCTATCGGATGTGCCGGGCGCGCTCGGCGTACTGGGCCCGGATGACGGGACGGAAGTCGCCTGCCGGCCGCGCCGCCAGGGCCAGCGGCCACGCCGGGCGCTCGCCGGTGAGAGCCCAGGCGGCCTGAGTCGCCGCGCCGTCGGCCACGTACTCGCCGGGCGCCGGAACCACGATCGGGCGGTCGAACACCTGCGCGGCGATCGCCTGGAGCGCCGGGTTCTGCGCGGCCCCGCCGATCAGCAGGATGCGCTCGGCCTCGACGCCCTGCCCGCGAACGGCGTCGAGACCCTCGGCGAGCCCGCAGAGCAGCCCCTCGAACGCAGCGCGCGCGAGGTTTGGCCTCGTCGTCGAGGCCAGGGTCATCCCGAACACGGATGCCGTGGCATCCGGCAGATTCGGCGTGCGCTCGCCCTCGAACCAGGGCTGCAGCACCAAGCCGCCCGCGCCGGGCTCCGCCCTGAGGGCGAGCCGGCCGAGCTCGGTGTGGTCGACGCCGAGGAGCCCGGCGATCGAGTCGAGCACCCGGGCGGCGTTGAGCGTGGCCACGAGAGGCAGGAACAGGCCGCTCGCGTCGGCGAACCCGGCGACGGTGCCGGTCGCATCCGCCGCGGGCTCGTCGGTGACGGCGAAGACGGTGCCGCTCGTGCCGATGGACACGACCACGTCGCCCGCTCCGGAGCCGAGGCCCAGCGCCGCGCCCGCATTGTCGCCGGCGCCGGCCCCCACGACGATCCCGGCCGGCACCTCGCTCCGGCTGCCGGGGGTGGGAGGGTGGTCCTGCGTGTCCTGCGTGTCCTGCGTGTCCTGCGTGTCCTGCGTGTCCTGCGTGTCCTGGGCGCTCCAGCCGGAATCTCCGTCGAATTGGGAACCCGGGAAGGGGGAGCGCACGGGGAAGGCGGCGGTGGCGCCGGGGCTGTCGGCCGGGCCGAGCACGCGGGGGAGGAACGCGGAGTGCCCGAGCGCGCGCTCGAACAGGTCCAGGTCGTACTGGCCGGTGCGGGGCGACCAGTAGCCGGTGCCGCTCGCGTCGGAGCGGTCGGTGGTCAGCTCGGTGAGCACCGGGCCGAGCGGGCTCTCGCCCGCCGGGCCGAATCCGCGCAGCCGCCAGCCGAGCCAGTCGTGGGGGAGGGCGACGGCGGCCACGCGCGCGGCATGGGCCGGTTCGGCGTCCCGCAGCCAGCGCAGTTTCGTCACCGTGAACGAGGCGACCGGCACGGAGCCGGCCCGGCGCGCGTACTCGCCGGCGCCGACCTCGGCCACCAGCGCGGCGGCTGCCGGGGCGCTGCGGGTGTCGTTCCAGAGCAGGGCCGGCCGGATGACCCGCCCGGCGTCGTCGAGGGCGACCATGCCGTGCTGCTGCGCCGCGACCGAGATCGCGGCGACATCGGCGAGGCCGCCCGCGTCGGCGATCGCCAGCAGCAGGGCGTCCCACCAGGCGGCGGGGTCGACCTCGGTGCCGGCCGGGTGCGGAGCGCGCCCGCTCCGCACGAAGGCTCCGGTCGCGGCATCCCGAATCACGATCTTGCAGCTCTGCGTCGACGAGTCGACTCCGGCAACCAGCGTCATGGCGTCATTCTCCGCTCAGTGGGTGGTGCGTCTGTGGGCTGGTTCCTGTGGCGAACTGGTTCCTGTGGCGAACTGGTTCCTGTGGTGCGCTGGTTCCTGTGGCGAACTGGTTCCTGTGGTGCGCTGGTTCCTGTGGCGAACTCAGGAGAATCCGGATGCCGCCGACCGACTCCCGCAGGATTCCGCGGCTGCCGGCGCCGCGGATACCGAATCTCCTGAGTTGGCCCCCGGGGGGAAGGGGGAGGGCACCGGCACCCCTTCACCGGGTTGGCCACGGGGAGGGAAGGGGTGACGGGCGGCCGGCAGTCGGGTCAGCGGGCGCCGAGGAGGTGCTCGAGCGCCAACTGCTGCAGCCGCACGAAGCCGAAGCCCCGGGCGCCGAAGTAGGCGTCCGGCGCGAACGACTCGTACGACGCCGGGTCGGCGAGCAGGTCGTCGTAGCTCTCGCCCGCCGCCAGGGTCGGCTGCGCCAGCTCCGGCACGCGCGACGCCGCGAGCGCCTCCTGCACCTCCGGGTCGGCGCGGAACGCGACCGCGCGCTCCTTGAGCAGTAGGTAGGTGCGCATGTTCGCCGCGGCCGAATCCCAGACGCCGGCGGTGTCCTCGGTGCGGGAGGGCTTGTAGTCGAAGTGGCGCGGCCCGTCGTAGGCGCGCCCGCCGCCCGGGCCGCCGTTCTCGAGCAGGTCGACGAGGGAGAACGCATTGTGCAGGTCGCCGTGGCCGAAGACGAGATCCTGGTCGTACTTGATCCCGCGCTGGCCGTTCAGGTCGATGTGGAACAGCTTGCCGGCATCCAGCGCCTGGGCGATGCCCGCGGTGAAGTTGAGCCCGGCCATCTGCTCGTGCCCGACCTCGGGGTTCACACCGACCAGCTCCGGCCGCTCGAGCGTCTCGATGAACGCCATGGCGTGCCCGACGGTCGGCAGCAGGATGTCCCCGCGCGGCTCGTTCGGCTTCGGCTCGATCGCGAACCGAATGTCGTACCCGCGATCGGTGACATAGTCGCCGAGCAGGTTGACGGCCTCGCGGTAGCGGGCGAGCGCGGAGCGGATGTCCTTGGCCGCGTCGTACTCGGCGCCCTCACGCCCGCCCCACATCACGAACGTCTGCGCGCCGAGCTCGGCGGCGAGGTCGATGTTGCGCAGCACCTTCCGCAGCGCGAAACGGCGCACCGCGCGGTCGTTGGAGGTGAAACCGCCGTCCTTGAACACGGGCGCGCTGAACAGGTTGGTGGTGATCATCGGAACGACCAGGCCGGTGTCGGCGAGCGCCTGCTTGAGGCGGTCGATCTCGGTCTGCCGCACGGCGTCGGACGAGCCGAAGGGGAACAGGTCGTCGTCGTGGAAGGTGAGCCCGTAGGCGCCCAGTTCGGCGAGGCGGGTGACGGCCTCGACCGTGTCCAGGGGCGGCCGGGTCGGACCGCCGAACGGGTCGGCGCCGGTGTAGCCGACCGTCCAGAGGCCGAAAGAGAACCTGTCGTCGGGGGTGGGGGCGATCGCCATCGAGTGCTCCTGGGGAATCGGGATCGGCGCGGGCGGGACCGCCCACGGTAAATGTTCTGGGTATAAACATATTCCTTTCCCGGGCGATGTCAATGTCCGCCGGCCGGCGTACGCGCCAAGGCTGCCGCGGGCGAGCGCGCCGGAACCGACGCGGGCGAACGCGCCGGGGCCGACCCCGAGAGGGTTACGGGTGGGTAGCGGGAGGGTCGCGGGCCAGGGCGTCACGCCCCCCATCCCGCGGCCTTGTTGTTATGTTGTGAGTTGCATCAAATGTGCCGGCTGGAATCGACCCCGCTGGAATCGACCCGGCTGGAATCGACCCCGCTGGAATCGACCCGGCTGGAACCAGGATGAACCGAGTGGAGGCGCAAGCCGTGACCGAAGTACGCAATTGGGCGGGCAACCACCGCTACGGCGCGACGGCCATCCGGCGACCGGCCACGCTCGACCAGGTGCGGGAGGTCGTCGCATCAGCGGCGCACGTGCACGCCCTCGGCTCGCGCCACTCCTTCAACGACGGCGCCGACTCGGCCGGGGTGCTGATCTCACTCGAGAACCTGGCCCCCGACATCGTCGTGGACAGCCGGGCCGCCACCGTCTCCGTCAGCGGCGGAACCACCTACGGCGTGCTCGCCGAGGCCCTGAACCGGCAGGGGTTCGCCCTGCACAACCTCGCCTCCCTGCCCCACATCTCCGTGGCCGGCGCCATCGCCACGGCCACCCACGGGTCGGGCAACCGCAACGGCAACCTGGCCACCGCCGTCCGCGCCCTGCAGCTCGTGACGTCCGGCGGGGACCTGCTCACCGTCTCCCGCGCCGACACCCCCGATTTCGCCGGGATGGTCGTCGGGCTCGGCGCCCTGGGCGTCGTCACGCGGGTGACCCTGGACATCCAGCCCGCCTTCGAGGTGCGCCAGGACGTCTTCGACAACCTGCCCTGGGCGCGGGTGCTCGAGCGCTTCGACGAGGTGTCCGCTAGCGCCTACAGCGTCAGCCTGTTCACCGACTGGCGCGGCGACACCGTCGGGCAGGCGTGGCTGAAGAGTCGAACGGATGCCGGGGCGCGCTTCGAGGGCCGCCCGGAGTTCTTCGGCGGCACGGCGGCCACGAGCGACCGGCATCCCCTGCCCGGGGTCAGCGCGGAAAACTGCACGAAGCAGCTCGGCGTGCCCGGCCCGTGGTCGGACCGGCTGGCGCACTTCAGGATGGGATTCACGCCGAGCAGCGGCGACGAGCTGCAGAGCGAATACCTGTTGCCCGGCGAGCATGCCGTCGCCGCGATCGAGGTCATGCGGGACCTGGCCGGGCAGATCTCACCGCTCCTGCAGGTGAGTGAAATCCGCACGGTGGCGGCCGACGACCTCTGGCTCAGCCCGAACTACGGGCGGGCCGGGATCGGCCTCCACCTCACCTGGAAGCCGGAAGCAGAAGCGGTGCAGAACCTGCTGCCGCTGATCGAAGCGCGGCTGGCTCCGTTCGCGGCCCGGCCGCACTGGGGAAAGCTGTTCCACGCCGAAGCCGCGACGCTGGCGCCGCTGTACGAGAAGCTGCCCGACTTCAGGGCGCTCGCCGCGCGGCTGGACCCCGAGTGGAAGTTCCGGAACGACTTCCTGGACCGGACGGTCTTCGGCGTGTAGACCCGCGGCCCGCGTCAGCCGGTCGGCGCCTCGTGGTCCCGCCAGCTGTGCTCGGGCGCGTAGCCGAGCATCCGTTTCGCCTTCCCGATCGAGAGCAGCGTGTCGTGCTCGCCGAGGCCGGCGGCGACCGGCACGCCAGGGAAGACCTCCGCGGCCAGCGACGCGCTCGAGCGGCTCATCACCGTGTCGGCGTTCGCGATGATGTACGCCTCGAAGCCGGGCCTGGCCGTGGCCAGCGCCCGCGACACGGCCTGGGCGCCGTCGCGGCCGTCGATGTAGCCCCAGAGGTTCCACTTGCGGAGCATCGGGTCGGCGTCCCAGGCGGGGAACGCCGCGTAGTCCTCGGGGTCCATCACGTTGGAGAACCGCAGGGCGCTGATGCTGAGCTCGGGGTCCCAGCGCACGAGCTGGATCGCGAGCTGCTCCTCGAGGTGCTTGACCAGCGAGTAGGTGCTCTCCGGGCGGGCCGGGTATTCCTCGTCCACCGGCAGGTACGGCGGGTCGATGTCGAACGGCAGTCCGAGCACGGTCTCGCTCGAGGCGTAGACGATGCTCTTGATGCCCGCCCGCCGGGCCGCCTGGAACACGTTGTAGGTGGCGAGCATGTTGTTGTGGAAGGTCGCCACGTCGGGGCGGAGGCCGGAGGCCGGGATCGCCCCCAGATGCACGATGGCATCGAAGCCGGGCGCCACGTCGTCGATGCCGAAGATCGCGTCGACGACCTGGCCGTAGTCGGTGAGGTCGATGCCGAGGAAACCGGGCCCGCGCGCGCCTTCCTTGTCGAAGACGACGACCTGGTGGCCCTCGCCCCGCAGGCGAGTGACGACGCTGCGGCCGAGTTTTCCGCTTCCGCCGGTGACAACAATTCTCATTCGATGCTCTCCCTGATTTGTTGAGAGTGGCAACGTATCATGGGGAGCCGGGGTGGAACGATCAGCGGCGGAGGACAGGTGCAGGGATCCAGCCATGACGACGTGCGCCGGCGCAACCTCTCCGTCATCCTCCGGCTCGTGCACCGCGACGGCGCAGCCTCGCGCTCCCGGCTCACCCGCCTGACCGGACTGAACCGCTCCACCATCGCCGCGCTCGTCGGCGAACTGACCGACCTGGGCCTGGTCGAGGAGCGCGAGCCGGACGCCACCAATCGGGTCGGCCGGCCCAGCCCGATCGTGGCCGTCAGCGGGCGGGTCGTCGCGCTCGCCGTGAACCCCGAGATCGACGCCGTCACCATCGGCATCGTCGGGCTCGACGGGAGCGTGCACCGGCGCATCCGTTACCCCACGGAACGCTCGCCGAGCGTGACGGAGGCCGTGAACATTGCCGCGGCGGTCATCGAGGGGATGCGCGGAGAACTTGAGTCGGCCTTCCGGGTCGTCGGAATCGGCGTCGCCGTTCCCGGGCTCGTGCGGGCTCACGACGGCCTCGTGCGCCACGCGCCGCACCTCGGCTGGGTGGATGCGCCGCTCACCGAGATGCTCGAGCGGGCCACCGGCTACCCGGTTCGCGCCGCGAATGACGCCGGCCTGGGAGCGATGGCCGAGCGCTACTTCGGTGCGGGCAGGGGCATGGCGGATGTGATCTACCTCAACGGCGGCGCGAGCGGAATCGGCGGCGGCATGATCGTCGGCGGGAACGCAGTGGGCGGCGTCGCCGGCTACGCAGGGGAATTCGGGCACACGCGGGTGAGCGCGAGCGACCGCACGGATTCCGCCGGGATCGCCGGAACGCTGGAGGCCGAGGTGACCCGGCGCGAGCTGCTGGATGCGCTCGGCCTGGTGAGCGCGGATGCCGACGAGCTGGAGCAGGCGCTGCTGGCCTCCGATTCGCCCGCCGTCCGGGCCGAGGTCGATCGCCAGCAGGGCCACCTGGCGGTCGCGCTCGCGGGTGCCGTGAACATCCTCAACCCCCAGCTCGTGGTGCTGGGCGGTTTCCTCGCCGCGCTCCACGCCGTCGACCCGGAGCGCCTGCTCGCCAGGGTGTCGTCGATGGCGCTCGGCGCATCCTTTGGCAGCGTGCGGATCAGCGCCGCTGAGCTCGGCTCCAACCTGCTCATGATCGGCGCGGCCGAGCTCGCTTTCGAGCGGCTGCTGGACAATCCGAACGGATTCCCGGCCCCCGAACGGGAATACCGGGAGTGGGTCTCGCCTTGACTCAACGGGCGGTCCTCTTTCCGCTGCTGGTGCCGACGCCTGTGACCCGGGCCGCGTGCTCGCCGCGCATCCGTGCGTTTCCCCCATCAAGACCGAGGTCCCCGAATTGACTACTGGCATCATCCCTGTGATTTCGAAGGCGCAGCTGGCCTCGACAGCGCGCCACCCGGGGGATGCGCTCTCCCGCGGCCAGCGACTGGTCTACATCATTGTGCTGGGCGCGCTCACGGCACTCGGTCCGTTCACGATCGACCTGTACCTTCCGGCCTTCCCGACCCTGGAGAACGAACTCGGGGTCTCGGCCGCCGCCATCCAGCTCACCCTGACCGGAACGATGATCGGTTTCGGCTTCGGGCAGCTGGTCGTGGGGCCGTGGAGCGACAAGGTCGGGCGGCGTTTGCCGCTCATGCTGGCGACCGGGTTCCACATCCTGGCCAGCGTGGGCGCGGCGCTGTCGCAGGACATCGTCTGGCTCGGGGTCTTCCGCCTGCTGCAGGGCTTCGGCGCAGCGGCCGGCGCGGTCGTCGCGCTGGCGATGGTGCGGGACCTCTTCGGCGGCAAGCCGCTGGTGCGGATGCTGTCCCGCCTTGCGCTGGTGAGCGGGCTGGCGCCCGTGCTCGCCCCGGTGATCGGCTCGCAGTTGCTGCTCGTGATGAGCTGGCGCGGCATCTTCTGGGTGCTCGCCGCCTATGGCGCCGTGGTGATCGTGGCCGTTGCGCTCTGGATCGTCGAGACGCTGCCGGAGAGCGCACGCCACGCCGTTGGGCACAACTCGCTGGCGCAGCGGTACCGGTCGGTGCTGGGTGACCGCACGTTCGTCGGCGTCGCGATCATCGGCGCGATGACCTTCACCGGGCTGTTCTCCTACCTGTCGGCCTCCTCCTTCCTGTTCCAGCAGGTGTACTCCTTCAGCCCGCAGCAGTACGGCATGCTCTTCGCCGTCAACTCCCTCGGCATCGTTCTCGGCGTGCAGCTGAGCTCGCGGCTGATGCACCGGTGGAACGTGGGACCGCAGTGGATCCTCACCGTGTCGACCGTCGTACTGGCGGTCACCGCGGCGGCCATCGTGCTGCTGGACTCCGCCGGCGCCGGGCTCTGGGGCATCCTCGTTCCGTTGTGGTTCTTCATCGCCGCCTGCGGCTTCACGCTGCCGAGCGTTCAGGTGATCGCCCTCAACGCGCACGGGCACGAGGCCGGGACCGCGGCCTCCCTCCTCGGCGCCGGGAACTTCGGCGTTGCCGGCCTCATCTCCCCGGTCGTCGGGCTTCTCGGCGTGGGCAACGCCATCCCGATGGGCGCCGTGATGGGGTCGACCGCCCTCGTCTCGATCCTCGCGCTGTGGTTTGTCGTGCGGCCGCACCGGGTGGCCGCGCTCTCGCACTAGCCGCAGCGCTGGCCCCCTGCCCCCTGCCCCTGCCCTGCACTTCGCTGAGTTGCGGACAAAGTACCTTCCCGGGCCGAACGAAGGTACTTTGTCCGCGACTCAGCTCGCGGGACGACGCTGAGGGTGGCAGTACCCGCAGCCGCCGCTCTACCATTGACGGATGGACGACAGCCAGAAACACCCGGAAGTCGCCGCCCGACCGCCAGCGAAGCGCGTCGCTCACTGGTGGTGGATCGTGAGCGGAGTCGTGGCGGTGGTCCTGGCCGCCCTGATCGGCTTCATCGTCGTGGTCCGGGACAAGGGCGCGCCGTTCCCCTTCGACACCCAGTGGATGACCGAGGTGGCCGAAGATCGCGGGCCGGTCCTGGACTTCCTGTCGTACCTGATGAACTCCCTCGGCGGCAATCTCCTCGGAATCCTAGTGATCCCGACCGTGATCATCGTCGTGCTGCTGATCATGAAGCGTCCCTGGGCGGCCGGGTACTACCTCGCGGCCACGCTGGTGAGCTCGGGCATGGTTCAGCTGCTCAAGAAGTCGTTCGGCCGGGCGCGGCCGGAAGACATCCTTGTGCAGGTCGACTTCGGGTCTTTCCCCTCCGGACACGTCGGCAACGCCGCGACCATGGCCGTCACCCTGGCCATCATCTTTCCGCGGCTCTGGGTCTGGATCGCGGGGGCCGCCTACGTGGTCCTGATGATGTTCAGCCGCACCTACCTCGGCGCCCACTGGCTCTCCGACACGATCGGCGGCGCCCTGCTCGGCGTCGGCGTCGCGATCGTGGTCTGGGCGCCGTTCGCCGCGAAACTCGACGGCGAGCACGAATTGGCCCTGCACCGCCGGTCGGCCGCGCATCCGCCGCCCGCGACGACGCAGCCCAAACCCGCCGATTTCGACGGAGAAACTCCGAAATAAGCCCCGAAACGTCGTAAAAGCTCGCTGGCGGTCAGAATCTCCGTCGAATTCGGCAGTAGGCGGGGCAGACAGCGACGGATGCCGCACGATAGCGTCGAGGGATGAAGATTCTTCTTGTCGGTGCGGGTGGCGTCGGTGACGCGTTCGCGAAGATCATCGCCCGCCGTTCCTTTTACGAGCACGTCATCGTCAGCGACTACGACCTCGGCCGCGCCGAGCGTACGATCGCGGCGATCCTGGCGCGGCACGGGGCGGATGTCGCCGGTCGGTTCACCGCCGCGCAGATCGACGCCTCCGACCCGGACCGGGTCGCATCCGTCGCCCGTGAACACGGCGCAACGCACGTGATGAACGCCGTCGAGCCCAAGTTCGTGCCCACCATCTTCGCCGGTGCGCTGGCCGCGGGCGCGGACTACCTCGACATGGCGATGAGCCTCTCCGAGCCGCACCCGACCGACCCGACGGCGCAGACCGGGGTCAAGCTCGGCGACGACCAGTTCGCCCAGGCCGGCGACTGGGAAACCGCCGGCCGTCTCGCCCTGGTGGGCATGGGCGTGGAGCCCGGGCTCTCCGACGTGTTCGCGCGCTACGCATCCGATCACCTGTTCAGCGAGATCGACGAGCTCGGCACCCGCGACGGCGCCAACCTGGTGGTGCGCGACGAGGCCGGCAACGAGATCTTCGCGCCGTCCTTCAGCATCTGGACCACGATCGAGGAGTGCCTGAACCCGCCCGTCATCTTCGAGAAGGACAGGGGCTGGTTCACCACCCCGCCGTTCAGCGAGCCGGAGATGTTCGACTTCCCGGAGGGCATCGGCCCGGTCGAGTGCGTCAACGTGGAGCACGAGGAGGTGCTTCTGATGCCGCGCTGGCTCGACGCCAAACGGGTCACCTTCAAGTACGGTCTCGGCGAGGAGTTCATCGGCGTGCTGAAGACCCTGCACCTGCTCGGCCTCGACAGCGTCGACCCGGTGCGCGTGCGCACCGCCTCCGGCCCGGCCATGGTGGCGCCGCGAGATGTCGTCGCCGCCTGCCTGCCCGACCCGGCCACGATCGGCCCGCGGATGACCGGCAAGACCTGCGCCGGCGTGTGGGTCACCGGCACCGGCCCGGACGGCGCCCCGCGCGAGGTGTACCTGTACCACGTGGCCGACAACGAGTGGACGATGGCCGAGTACGACGCCCAGTGCGTCGTCTGGCAGACCGCGCTGAACCCGGTCATCGCGCTCGAGTTGCTCGCCGCGGGCACCTGGGGCGGCATCGGCGTGCTCGGCCCGGAGGCCTTCGACGCGAAACCGTTCCTCGACCTGATGTCCGCGCCGGAGTCCGAGGGCGGCTACGGCCAGCCCTGGGGCCTCCAGGACCGCCTGTGACCCCCCTCCCCACCCCCGCGAAACTGCAGTTGTGCGCGCTAAAACGTCGTTATAACGCACACAACTGCGGTTTCGCGGGATGCCGGGGGCGCGTTTGCGGGGGAGGAGCGACGTGATCAACGGGGAAGTGTCGTTCTGGTGGGAGCAGATCGGGCGGCCCGCGCCGCGCGCGGCCCTGCCGGGTTCGACGCGCGCCGATGTCTGCATCGTCGGCGCCGGGTACACCGGGCTGTGGACCGCGTACTACCTGAAGAAGGCCGCCCCGGCGCTGCGGATCGTGATCCTGGAGCAGCGGTTCGCCGGCTACGGGGCATCCGGGCGCAACGGCGGCTGGCTCACCAATTCGATCACCGGCGGCCGCGAGCAGTACGTGAAGAGCCACGGGCGCGAGGCCGCCGAACGGTTCCAGGCCCGGATGAACGAGACCGTCGACGAGGTGATCCGGGTCGCAGCGGCCGAGGGCATCGACGCCGACATCGTCAAGGGCGGCGAGTTCACGGTCGCCTACGACGAACCGCAGCAACGCCGGCTCGAGGCCGCCGCGCGCGCCGAACAGCAGTGGTCGATGGCGGATGTCCAACTCCTCTCCCGGGCGGAAGCCACCGCCCGGATCAACGTGGTCGGCACCACCGGCGCGATGTGGCACCCGCACTGCGCGCGCATCCAGCCGGCCAAGCTCGCCTTCGGGCTCGCCCGGGTGGTCGAGGCGCTGGGCGTGGAGATCTTCGAGGACACCACCGTGAGCGAGATCGCCCCGCACCGGGCGATCACCGAGCATGGCACCGTCGAGGCCGAGTTCGTCGTGCGCGCCACGGAGGGTTTCACGGCCGGGCTCAAGGCCCTGCACCGCGCCTGGCTGCCGATGAACTCCTCGCTGATCGCCACCGAGCCGCTCGGCGCCGACGTCTGGGAGCGGATCGGCTGGACCGGCCGCGAAACCCTCGGCGACATGGCCCACGCCTACATGTACGCGCAGCGCACCATTGACGACCGCATCGCGATCGGCGGCCGCGGCGTGCCGTACCGGTTCGGCTCGAAGACGGACTCGGACGGGCAGACCCCGGCGAGCACGGTCGAGGCGCTGCGCGGCATCCTGACCCGCTTCTTCCCGGCGACGAAGGGCGCGGCCATCGACCACGCCTGGTCGGGTGTGCTGGGCGTGCCCCGGGACTGGGCGGCCACCGTGGGCCTCGACCGCGGCACCGGCCTGGCCTGGGCCGGCGGCTACGTCGGCACCGGGGTGACCACGACGAACCTGGCCGGCCGCACGCTGCGGGACCTCATCCTCGGCCGGCAGAGCGCGCTCACCGGGCTGCCCTGGGTGAACCACCGGGTGCGCAACTGGGAGCCCGAGCCGCTGCGCTGGCTCGCGGTGCACGCGCTGTACCAGGCCTACTCCCGGGCGGATCGCGCCGAGCTGACCCGCCGCCGCACCACATCGCCCCTCGCCTCGATCGCCGACGTCGTCTCCGGCCGCGGCCACTAGCCTCCCGGCCGGAATGTCCGTCGGATTCGGCAGGACGCGGGGCTGACCCGGGCGGCCGGATGTGGTCTACTCGTTGCATGTCAGTTGATCCGGAAATCGTGGCCGAAGCCGGCCGCCAGGCCGATGCGGCGGCCGAGGCCGCGGGCGTGGTCGTGCGGATGGCCGACCCCGGCGATATGAACGCCATCATCGGCATGTTCGAGCGCACCTGGGGTCCCGGCCGCAGCCCGGACCGGTCGATGCTGCTCGCCCTGGACTACGCGGGCAACACCGTGCTGATCGCGACCGCGGCCGGGAAGCCGGTCGGGGCCACGCTCGGCTTCCTCGGCTGGTCCGACGGAGTCCACCTGCATTCGCACATGGCGGCCGTCGTGCCGTGGCGACGAAGCGGCGGAGTCGGCTACGCCCTCAAGCTCTTCCAGCGGTCCGTGTGCCTGCAGCAGGGAGTCGCCGACATGCGGTGGACCTTCGACCCGCTCATCCGCCGCAACGCCCACTTCAACCTGGTCAAACTGGGCGCCGAAGTGGTCAAGTTCCTGCCCGACTTCTACGGGCGCCTCGACGACGCCGTCAGCGGCAGCGACCGCAGCGACCGCTTCGAGGTGAAGTGGCGGCTGGATTCGCCCCGCGTGCGCCGGGCGCTCGCCGGCCGGCCACAGCAGGCCTGGTCGACGACCGGCAGTCTTCCGCTGAACGTCGACTTCGAACACCTGCGGGCCGACGATCCCCGTGCCGCAGAGCTGCTCCGTGAGGAATCGAGGGTGATGTTCCACGCCGCGATGGCCCAGGGCCTGCGCCCGGAGCTCAACGCCGACAACGACTACGTGTTCACCCCGGACCCGGCCGACCCGACCGACGGAGCCCGTCAATGAAACTTGAATCGATCACCCTGCACCGCGTGGCGATGCCGCTCGTGCGGCCGTTCGAGACGTCCTTCGCCCGGCAGACCACGCGCGTGCTCCTGCTCGTGCATGTGCGCACGAGCGAGGCCGAGGGCTGGGCCGAGTGCGTCGCGATGGAGGGGCCGCTCTACAGCTCCGAGTACGTCGAGGGCGCCGAGCACGTCATCCGCAGCTACCTGGCCCCGGCCCTGCTGAAGGCGACGGATGTCACCGCCGAGACGGTAGGTCCGCTCACCGCGTTCGTCGTGGGCCACCGGATGGCGAAGGCCGCGCTCGAGGCGGCCGTCCTCGACGCACAGCTCCGCGCATCCGGCGTCTCGTTCGGCGGCTACCTCGGCGCCGTCACCGACTGGGTCGACTGCGGCGTCTCGGTGGGGATCAGCCCCGACCTCGACACCCTGCTCGACGAGGTGTCGGGCTATGTCGACGAGGGCTACCGGCGGATCAAGCTCAAGATCAAACCCGGCTGGGACCTCATCCCGGTATACGCGGTACGCGAACTGATCGGGCCGGACATGCTCCTGCAGGTCGACGCGAACACCGCCTACTCGGCCGCCGACATCGCCCACCTGGGCCGGCTCGATCCGTTCAACCTCGTGCTGATCGAACAGCCCTTCGTCGAGGAGGACATCGCCACCCACGTGGCCCTCGCCAGGGCGATCGAGACGCCGGTCTGCCTCGACGAGTCGATCGTCAGCGTGGGCGTGGCCCTGGATGCCATCGAACGCGGCGCGACGTCCGTCATCAACATCAAGCCGGGCCGGGTCGGCGGCTACCTCGAATCGGTGCGCATCCACGACCTCTGCGTGGCGCACGAGGTGCCGGTGTGGTGCGGCGGGATGCTGGAGACCGGCGTCGGCCGGGCGGCGAATGTGGCGCTCGCGGCGCTGCCCGGCTTCATCCTGCCCGGCGACACCTCGGCGAGCAGCCGCTACTTCGCCGAGGACCTGGTCGAGGAGCCCTTCGTGCTCGGCACGGGGGAGCACGCCGGTCAGCTCGCCGTGCCCACCGGGCCCGGCACCGGGGTCACCGTGCGGGAGGATCTCGTGCGCGACTGGGCGCTCGTCGCCCCGGTCACCCTCCGCGGTTAATCCTTCAGGCTGCTCGCGGAGACCTCGAACTCCTCGACGCCGACGATCCGCATTGCCTGCTCGGAGCTGGCATCGGCGCGGATCGTGTTCGCGGCCTGCTGGCTCGCGGAGAGGCTGTCCGCGCTGTCCCACAGCGTGATCGAGAGGGCCTTGCCCGGCTCGGTGCTGGTCAGGAAATAGATGCCGCGGTTCCCGGGGAGAGCGAGCACGCGGTCCGTGATTTCCTTGGTACTGGCTTCGTCGAGCCTGCTCTCCGGGCTGGTCTCGTAGGTGCTGACTCGTGCGAACATCGAGGTGTCCTTCCGTCTGGTCTGGTCCCACCAGTAAGGACCGAACGACGTTCCCGCACAAGGCCGGCTCCCGCGCGAACTGGCTGGTCTCCCGGTCGGCAGCGGGTCTAGGCTGCCGCCATGACTCCGAGCGATTCCGTGGATCCGGTGGCCGAGCTGCAGGCCCAGGCGGAGCTCGCGCTCGCCGCAGCGAAGAAGGCCCAGGCGGACGCAGAGGCCGCCGTCAAGCGGGCACAGGATGCCGCGATCGCGGCGGCCGCGGCGCAACGCCCGGCCGGCGCGCCCGCGCCGCTCCCCGGCGCGCCCGCACCGCTCGACGACGCCGAGGTCGACCGGATCCGGGCCGGGTACGCGTTCGACGCCCCAGCGCTCGAGCTGGGCGCCCTGGTCAACGGTGATGCCCGCCCCGATGTGCCGATCCGGATCCCTCTGGCGATGACCAACCGGCACGGCCTCGTCGCCGGCGCCACCGGAACAGGCAAGACGAGGACCCTCCAGGTGCTGGCCGAGCAGCTCTCCGCCCACGGCGTGCCGGTCTTCGCGGCCGACATCAAGGGCGACCTGTCCGGCATCGCCAGCGCCGGCACCCCGAGCGCGAAGCTCCTCGCCCGCACCGCCGCCATCGGCCAGGACTGGGTCCCCGCGGCCTCGCCCACGGAGTACTTCTCCCTCGGCGGCATCGGCCGGGGCATCCCGATCCGCGCGACCGTGACCGGCTTCGGGCCGCTGCTGCTGAGCAAGGTCCTCGGCCTGAACGACGTGCAGGAGTCGAGCCTCGGCCTCGTCTTCCACTACGCCGACCAGGCCGGCCTGCCCCTGCTCGACCTGACCGACCTGCGGGCCGTGCTCAGCTACCTGGTCAGCGACGCGGGCAAGGGCGAGCTCACCGAGCTCGGCGGCCTGTCCGCGGCCACGGTCGGGGTGATCCTGCGGGAACTGATCACCTTCGCCAACCAGGGCGCCGACGTGTTCTTCGGCGAGCCCGAGATCGACACGATGGAGTTCCTGCGCACCGCCGCCGACGGCCGGGGGATCGTCAGTCTGCTCGAGGTGCCCGGCGTGGCCGACCGGCCCGCCCTGTTCTCGACCTTCCTGATGTGGCTGCTCGCCGACCTCTTCAACGACCTGCCCGAGGTCGGCGACCTCGAGAAGCCCAGGCTGGTGTTCTTCTTCGACGAGGCGCACCTGCTGTTCAACGACGCGTCGAAGGATTTCCTCGCCTCGATCACGCAGACGGTGCGCCTGATCCGGTCGAAGGGCGTGGGCATCTTCTTCGTCACCCAGACCCCCAAGGACGTGCCGGGCGACGTGCTCGCCCAGCTCGGCTCGCGCGTGCAGCATCAGCTGCGGGCGTTCACCCCGGATGACGCGAAGGCGTTGCGGGCGACCGTGTCGACGTTCCCGAACTCCGGCTACGACCTCGACGAGGTGCTCACCGGACTCGGCACCGGCGAGGCGATCGTGACCGTGATGAACGAGAAGGGCGCGCCGAGCCCGGTGGCGTGGACCCGGCTACGGGCCCCGCAGGGCCTGATGTCGCCGACGGCGCCGGAGCAGATCGACCGGTCGGTCCTGGCCTCGCCACTGCTCGCCCGGTACGGCACCGCGATCGACCGCGATTCGGCCCGGGAGATGCTGGCCAAGAAACTGGCCGCCGCAAACCAGGCCGCGGTCGACGCGCAGGAGCAGCTCGACCGGGCCAGGGCTGCGGCCGAGCAGGAGAAGGCCGAGCAGGCCGCGGCGACCGAGCAGGCCAGGGCGGAAAAGAAGGCACAGGCCGAATACGACCGCCTGATGCGCCAGACCCGGACGCAGTCGCGCACCCGTACCCGAGCCACGTCGAAGCCGCAGAAGACCGTGCTCGAGGAGGTGCTCGGCTCCCGGGCGACCAGGACGATCCTCACCGGGATTGTGACCGGCATCTTCGGCACCCGGCGGCGCCGCTAGACGTCCGGGTCAGGCGGTGCGGTCGACCAGGCGGCGCTCGAACCAGTAGAGCAGCTCCGGGCGTGCCCGGTTCAGCTCGCGGAGGGTCATCGGCTCCGTCACGCGCACGACCGGCGCGCCGAGCTGTTCGAGCACGGTGTCCATCGCGGCGTGGGAATAGTACTGCCCGCGCATCCGAACGAGGCGCCGTCCGTCGACGCCCACGACGAAGAGGTGCGCGTTCGTGTCCAGCGCGTCGCCCAGGTACAGGTCGAGCATCAGGATGCTGCCGACGCTGGCAGCCGGGAAGCTGTCGACGCGCCCGAAGAACCCGCGTTCGGTGATGCCCGAGTGGTCCACCCAAATGCCGGTGCGATGGTACGCAAGCACGCCGAGGCCGAACACCGCGGTCACGCCGGCCTGGGCCACCACAACGGGCAGCCAGGTGCCTTCGGGGATGGTCAGCCAGTAGAGCACGGCGAAGATAGGGGAGAAGAGGGCCAGCATGGCGATCGCCGAATGCCGGAGGAGACGCCCGCGGGGTCGGAGAGCGTGCTGGCGCACCCCTCTCACCCCAGTGAATCTCACCCTGGCTCCCCCCATCCGGCTTATGGAAGTATGACCCATCGACAGGCCGGCGCGTAGACACCGTTCGGGGGGGTTTCCCGCACCGGGCACCCCCAGTTCGGTCAGTAATCTACCGAAAGCGCGGCGAATCGCCGTTCGAACCAGTGCAGCAGCTCGGGCCGGCTCTGGCTGAGGTCGCGCAGGGTCAGGGGCTCCGGTCCCTGCATCACCGGCACGCCGAGCGCGTTCGCGACCGCATCCATGGCCTCGATTTCCCAGCAGGTTCCGTGCATCCGGGTCAGCAGGCGACCGTCAGGGTCGACGAGGAATAGCTGGGGGCGAACGTCGAGGGAGCCACTCCGGTACAGGTCGAGCCGGACCACGCCGCCGATGCCGTCGACCGGGTAGGTGCGTCGGCGGCCGAAGACGTCCCGGGTGGTCAGCCCGGCGTCATCAGCCCAGATGGCGGTCAGGTAGTACGAGATCACGGCGAGCCCAAAGAACAGGGTCAGGGCGGCCTGCGCCACGGCGACCGGCAGCCAGGACCCCGTCGGCACGGTGAGCCAGTACAACACGGCGAAGATCGGGGCCATCAGCAGGAGGATCGCGATGGTCCACTGCTGGAACGGGTAGGGGTGCGGGCGCACGGCGGCGGCACGGGTGCGTTCTCCCAGCTGAACCGTCATTGTTTCGCCCTGTTCTTCCGCCCCGCACCCAGTCTGGCGCACGGGGGCCGCGGCGCGTAGCCACAGAACGGGGGGGGGCACGCGGGCACGCGACAGGGCGGCTCCCCGGAGGAAACCGCCCTGTCGCCACCGGATCGGCCGGCGCGGATCTGTTAGTCGCCGAGCACGGCACCGAGGTCGAGGTCGCCCAGGGCGCCGTCGACGACGTCGGTGACACCGGCTCCGATGTCGCCCGACACTCCACCGAGGTCGGTGTCGTTCGCGGAGCCGACCGGAGCATCGACCGCAGCGTCGACCGGAGCATCAACGGGGGCCGTGACGGGAGCGGTCACGGGTGCGCTCACCGAGGTGTCATTCCCCGAGGCCACCGGCACATCGTTGCCGCTGGCGATGGCGTTGCCCGAAGCCACATCATTGATGTCGCTGGTCAGCGAGCGGTCCACGACGGGGCCGTTGAGCACGGGGCCGCTGAGCACGGAGCCGCCGAGCAGCGGGCCGGTCGAGGCACCGTTGCCGTTCGCGTTCCCGGAGAGGGCGCCGTCGATCGATGAGGTCGCGCTGGTCGCGTTGGACCCCTGCGCGTCGTCGAGGGTCGAAGCCTGGGCCGGGGCGATCATGCCGCCGACGATGAGGGCGGTTGCCGCGGCACCGGTTGCTCCGAAAACGCTGATCTTCCTGGTGATGTTCTTCATGTTGAACTCCTATTCGTTAGTTCTGTCCCGGCCTCGGTTTCACCCGGGCCGCATAAGTGGTCCGGAGCCCGCCGCAATCCGGTTTGGTCGGATCTGCCCTTTTCGGGGGCAATGCTGGTGGGGATGCCGGTGGCCGGGCCGCCACGGAGGCTCGGATCGCGGTCGTGGCCTGCGATCGGGCGGCGACGGAACCCGGCGGAATCCGAGGCGAGAAAGGCGGCCTGCGCGGACGGATTCCCGGCGTAGAGTAGGCCAGTGCACCTACGGTCGAGCCCCCCGGGCGGAGTGAAGACGCGCCGGCGGCCTCACCCGGCACAGGTGGTCGCCGGCGGATTCGCCGGCACCATCCTGATCGGCACGGCCCTGCTCATGCTGCCGATCGCGAAGGCGGGCGCCGGCGGCGCGACGTTCCTTGAGGCCATCTTCACCGCGACCTCCGCCGTGTGCGTGACCGGGCTCACCGTCGTCGACACCGCGACCTACTGGACCCCGTTCGGGCAGGTCGTCATCCTGCTTTTGATCCAGGTCGGCGGGTTCGGGATCATGACCTTCGCCTCGGTGGTCGGCCTCACGATCGCGCGCAAGATGTCGCTCCGGTCGAGGATCAACGCCGCCTCAGAGATCAAGAGCGTCGGACTCGAGGATGTCAAGGGCCTCGTGCGGGGCGTCGTCGTGATGTCCCTCGCCATCGAGTTCGCGGTGGCGCTGATCCTCAGCCTGCGGTTCCTCACCGGTTACGGCGAACCGGTCGGGCGGGCGATCTGGCTCGGCGTGTTCCACTCCGTCTCGTCGTTCAATAACGCCGGATTCGCGCTGTTCAGCGACAACCTCATCTCGTTTGCGACGGATCCGTTCGTCTGCCTCCCGATCGCGTTCGCGGTCATCCTCGGCGGCATCGGTTTCCCGGTCATCGTGCAGCTGCGCAAGCACCTCCGCTCGCCGCTGCTCTGGAACATGAACACCCGGATCGTGCTCGCGGCGACGATCACCCTGCTGGTGGCCGGCACGGTCTACCTCACCGCGGTGGAGTGGTCCAACCCCGCAACGCTGGGCCCGCTGGTCTGGCAGGACAAGATCCTCGTCGGGTTCTTCCAGTCGGTGCAGGCGAGGACGGCGGGTTTCAACAGCGTCGACACGGGCGCGATGGACTCGGCCAGCCTGCTCGGCCTGGACGTGCTCATGCTGATCGGCGGTGGTCCGGCCGGAACCGCGGGCGGCATCAAGGTCACCACTTTCGCGGTGCTGTTCTTCATCCTGCTCGCGGAGGTTCGCGGCGAGGTTTCGGTGAACGTGTTCGGCAAGCGGCTCTCCCGGGCCGTGCACCGCCAGGCCATCGCGATCGTTCTGCTCGCCGTCGGCGTGGTCGTCATCTCCACCGCCGCCCTGATGCTCCTCACCGACATTTCACTGGACCGGCTGCTCTTCGAGTCGATCTCGGCCTTCGGCACCGTCGGCCTGTCGACCGGGATCACGGCGGGGCTGCCCGCGGCCGGCCAGGTCATCCTGATGCTGCTCATGTTCATTGGCCGGCTCGGGCCGGTCGCCCTGGCATCGGCGCTCGCCCTCCGGCAGCGCCGCAGCACGTACGAACTCCCGAAGGAGAGGCCCATCATTGGCTAAGTTTTCGCTTTTTGGTCACAGCCAGCCCGCCCGCATGGCCGAGGAAGACGCCGTGGTCGTGATCGGCCTCGGCCGGTTCGGCAGCTCGCTCGCCATCGAACTCATGGAGAGCGGAACCGAGGTGCTCGGCATCGACGCGGACGAGGACATCGTGCAGGCGCACAACGGCCTGCTCACCCACGTCGTGCGCGCCGACTCGACCAAGGAGGAAACCCTCCGCCAGCTGTCGGTGCCCGACTTCAGCAGCGTCGTCGTGGCCATCGGCGGCGACATCCAGGCCAACATCCTCACGGCCTCCCTGCTGCTCAAGATGGGGATCCCCAACATCTGGGCCAAGGCGGTGAGCGAGCCGCACGGCAAGATCCTCGAGCAGCTGGGCGTCGCCCACGTCGTGCGGCCGGAGAAGGAGATGGGCAAGCGGGTCGCGCACCTCGTTCGAGGGGTGATGCAGGATTACATCGAGATCGGCGAGAACTTCGCCCTCGTGAAGATGGCGACGCCGCCGGACCTCGTCGGCGTGCCGCTGGGCCAGGCCCGGGTGCGGGCGACGCACTTCGTCACCGTCACGGCCTACAACCGGCCGGGCTCGGGCTGGAGCTACACGACCGTCGACACGGTGCTCGAGGCGGGCGACACCATCCTCGTCGCCGGCGAGTCCAGGCGGGTCGAAGCGTTCAGCCTGCTGCGCTGATGTCCGCCGACGCCGTGCGGTTCGTCTCGGGCACGCTCCCCGGCACGCGCATCGTCGTGCGCCGCCGCATCGAGGGCGGGTTCACGGATGCGGTCGGCTACCTGCGCTCCGTCGACGACGCGAGCTGCGTGGTCGAGACCCGGCGCGGCCTCGTCACGATCCTGCTGGCCGACATCGCCCTGGCGAAGAATGTTCCGCCGCCGCCCCCGCGGCGGGCACCGCGCGCGGGAACCGAATAGTCCGCTCCGGCCCGCCGCCTTACCTCCCGAACGCCCGCTGGCGCATAATGGGCAGATGTGCCCCGCCCGCGCCCCGAGCTACCGCACGCTCGCGTCGCTGCGCAGGATCACCCTGCTCGATCTGCTGCAGCGGCAGGGGGCGATGACCGTCGAGCAGCTGGCCGAGGCCACCGGCCTGCACCCCAACACCGCGCGGGAGCACCTGCACCGCCTGATCGACGCCGGCTTCGTCACCTCCGAGACCGAACCGCGCGACGGCAAGGGGCGCCCGCGGATCGTCTACGCCGCGCCCCGTGGCGCGGACCACCGGGCCGGATCGATCCGGGAAGCGAAGGTCGCCGCGGCGCTGCGCCACGGAGAGCAGGTGCGGCGCATGCTGTCGGCCGAGCCGGCGCCGTGCCGGCCGTCGCCGTCGCTGAGCCGACAACTGGATGCGCTCGACGACCACCTGGATGACGTCGGGTTCGACGGCAGCGTGTCCGAGGACGGGCTGCACGTCCACCTGCACGGCTGCCCGTTCGCCGACCTGGTCACGGAGCATCCCGAGGTCTGCCGGGTGCACTTCGGGCTGCTGCGCGGCATCCTCGAGCAAGCGGACGGCCCCCTCTCGGCGGAGGAGCTGCATCCGTTCAGTAGCCCCAACACCTGCACGCTCGACCTGCACTGCTCCGACACCGGTCCGCAGCACTGACTTGCGGAGAAAGTACCTTCCCGCGCGAAATGAAGGTACTTTCTCCGCAACTCAGCCAGGGCTGAGCGACCCGAACGGGCGCTGAAATATTATTCACGGTGTTTTGTGCTTGTCTCCCTCCGCGCGAGCGAGGACACTGTCGAACGACAGGGTCGTCGCCGCGGCCGTTGCGACGCCACCGGATTTCGCTCGCCCGGCAGTTCGGAAGCACGGCAGTTCGGAAGCACAGCAGTCGGAAGTTCACCTCAGTTCCAGGGAGTGCGACGTGACAGATCGAAGCGGATCAATTTCCACCCGAACCGGGGCGAACCGAGCCGGCACAGACGGCCCCGCCACCGACGCGATCCTGAAGCTCGGGCGCTTCCTGCGCCGCGGTGAGACCTCGAGCGACCTGCGCTCGGTCTTCCACAAGGGCGGCCGCGACGCCGACTCGTTCTACCGCGACCGCTGGACCCACGACAAAGAGGTGCGCTCCACCCACGGCGTCAACTGCACCGGCTCCTGCTCCTGGAAGGTGTACGTCAAGGACGGCATCATCACCTGGGAGACCCAGCAGACCGACTACCCCACGGTCGGCCCCGACTCCCCGGAGTACGAGCCGCGCGGATGCCCCCGCGGTGCCGCGTTCAGCTGGTACACCTACTCGCCGACCCGGGTGAAGTACCCCTATGTGCGCGGCGTGCTGCTGGAGGCCTACCGCGCCGCGAAGGCGAAGACGGGCGACCCGGTGCTCGCCTGGGCCGAGGTCACCGGCAACCCGGAGACCGCCCGCGCCTACAAGAGCGCCCGCGGCAAGGGCGGTCTGGTGCGTGCGAACTGGGACGAGGCGGCGGAGATCGTCGCCGCCGCCCACGTGCACACGATCAAGACCTACGGGCCCGACCGGATCGCCGGGTTCTCGCCGATCCCGGCGATGTCGATCGTCTCGCAGGGGGTGGGCAACCGGTTTATCTCCATGCTCGGCGGCACGATGCTCTCGTTCTACGACTGGTACGCCGACCTGCCGGTCGCCTCGCCGCAGGTCTTCGGCGACCAGACCGACGTGCCGGAGTCGGCCGACTGGTGGAACTCCTCCTACCTGATCATGTGGGGCTCGAACGTGCCGGTCACCCGCACGCCCGACGCGCACTTCATGGTCGAGGCCCGCTACCGCGGCCAGAAGGTCATCGCCGTCTCGCCCGACTACGCCGACAACACCAAGTTCGCCGATGAGTGGCTGGCCGTGCACCCGGGAACGGACGGCGCCCTCGCGCTGGCCATGGGCCACGTCGTGCTCACCGAGTTTCTGGTCGACCGTCGCACGCCCCGCTTCGTCGACTACCTGAAGAAGTTCAGCGACTCGGCCTACCTGATCTCGCTGGTCAAGCGCGGCGACGCGTACGTTCCGGGCAAGTTCCTCACCGCCGACGCCCTGCCCGGGTCGCCGGCCGGGCTGGCCGCCGCCGCGTTCAAGCCCGTGCTGCTCGACCAGGACGGCACCGCGGTCGTGCCCAATGGGTCGATCGGCCACCGCTTCTCCGAGGCCGACGTCGGCAAGTGGAACCTCGATCTGGAGGGCGTCGACCCGCTGCTCTCGATCATGGATGCCCCGGACTATGACCGGGCCGCCGCCCTGATCGACCTGCCCCGGTTCGACCTCGCCCCGGAGACCGAGGGCGAGCAGCACGCCGGCGGCGCGGGCGTCATCCGTCGCGGCGTGCCGGTGCGCGAGGTGGCCGGCCAGCTGGTGACGACCGTCTTCGACCTGCTCCTGGCCCAGTACGCGGTCGGCCGCCCGGGTCTTCCCGGCGTCTGGCCGACCGGCTACGACGACGCGAGCTGCCCGGGCACCCCGGCCTGGCAGGAGGAGATCACCTCGGTGCCGATGCAGGCCGCCGAGCGGATCGGCCGCGAGTTCGCGCAGAACGCCGAGGATTCGGGCGGGCGCTCGATGATCCTGATGGGCGCCGGCACCAACCACTGGTTCCACTCCGACACCATCTACCGCGCCTTCCTCGCGCTGACCACCATGACCGGCTGCCAGGGCGTCAACGGCGGCGGCTGGGCGCACTACGTCGGCCAGGAGAAGGTGCGCCCGCTGACCGGCTGGGCGCAGTACGCCTTCGGGCTCGACTGGGTGCGCCCGCCCCGGCAGATGATCGGGACGGGCTATTTCTACCTCGCCACCGACCAGTGGCGCTACGACGGCCTCGCCGCCGACACGCTGGCCAGCCCGCTCGGCACCGGCGCCTTCGCCGGCCGCACGACCGCCGACTGCCTGGTCGATTCGGCCAAGCGGGGCTGGATGCCCAGCTACCCCACCTTCAACCGCAACTCGCTCGACCTCGTCGACGACGCCGCGGCGGCCGGGGTCGAGCCGGCGCAGTACGTGGTCGACTCGCTCACCGACGGCAGCCTGGCCTACGCCTGCGAAGACCCGGATGCCCCGGAGAACTTCCCGCGGGTGCTCGTGATCTGGCGGGCGAACGTGATCGGCTCCTCCGGCAAGGGCAACGAGTACTTCCTCAAGCACCTGCTTGGCACGACGAGCGCGATCCGCGGGGCCGAATCGCCGCCGGAGAAACGGCCGAACACCATGAAATGGCACGAGAGCGCCCCGGAGGGAAAGCTCGACCTGATGGTCACGAGCGACTTCCGGATGACCTCGACCACGCTGTTCAGCGACGTGGTGCTGCCGCCGGCCACCTGGTACGAGAAGAACGACCTCTCGACGACGGACATGCATCCGTTCATCCACTCCTTCAACCCGGCGATCTCCCCGCCGTGGCAGGCGAAGACCGACTTCGACATCTTCCACATCCTGGCGAAGAAGATCTCGGAGATGTCGGTGGGCCACCTCGGCGTGCGGAAGGACCTCGTGGCCACCCCGCTGCTGCACGACACCCCCGACGCGATGGCCACCCCGCACGGGATCGTGCGGCACGACCAGCCGCTCGTGCCCGGCGTGACGATGCCGAAGCTCGTCGTGGTCGAACGCGACTACCCGGCCTTCGCCGAGATGCTCGGCGCGCTCGGCCCGCTGACCGAGAAACTCGGCATGGTCACCAAGGGCGTGAAGTTCACCCCCGACGTCGAGGTCGCCTACCTCGGCACGAAGAACGGCCTGGTCGAGTCGGGCACGGCCGTCGGCCGGCCGAAACTGACCACCGCCATCCACGCCTGCGAGATGGTGCTCGCCCTCTCCGGCACGACCAACGGCCGGCTCGGCACGCAGGGCTTCCGGCAGCTGGAGAAACGCACCGGCATGAAGCTCGCGCACCTCGCCAGCGACAACGAGGGCCGGCGCTTCTCCTACCCGGATGTTCAGGGCGCGCCGGTGCCGGTGCTCACCTCCCCGGAGTGGTCGGGCAGTGAGCACGGCGGGCGCCGCTACAGCGCCTTCACGATCAACGTGGAGCACCTCAAGCCCTGGCACACCCTCACCGGGCGGCAACACTTCTACCTCGACCACGACTGGATGATCGAACTCGGCGAACAGCTGCCGATCTTCCGGCCGCCGCTGGACATGCACCGCCTGTTCAACGACTCGATCGTCGGGTCCACGGCTCCCACCGGCGCGACCGGGTCGGCCGGCCGCGCGGAGGTGGCCGTGCGCTACCTCACCCCGCACTCGAAGTGGTCGATCCACTCCGAGTACCAGGACAACCTGATGATGCTCTCGCTCTCCCGCGGCGGACCGACCATCTGGATGTCGCCGCTCGACGCCGACAAGATCGGCGTGCGCGACAACGAGTGGATCGAGTCGTACAACCGCAACGGCGTCGTCGTGGCCCGGGCGATCGTCTCGCACCGGATGCCGGAGGGCACGGTGTACATGTACCACGCGAAGGATCGCACGATCAACGTGCCGATCGCCGAGACGAGCGGACAGCGGGGCGGCACGAACAACTCGCTCACCCGCATCCTGCTGAAGCCCAGCCACCTGATCGGCGGCTACGCCCAGCTGTCGTTCGCCTTCAACTACCTCGGTCCGACCGGGAACCAACGAGACGAGGTCACCGTGATCCGTCGTCGCAGCCAGGAAGTGGTCTACTAATGCGCGTCATGGCCCAGATGTCGATGATCATGAATCTCGACAAGTGCATCGGCTGTCACACCTGTTCGGTCACCTGCAAGCAGGTGTGGACCAACCGCACCGGCGTCGAATACGTGTGGTTCAACAACGTGGAGACCCGGCCGGGCGTGGGCTATCCGCGCCGGTACGAGGACCAGGAGAAGTGGAAGGGCGGCTGGGCCAGGAACAAGCGCGGACGGCTGAGCCTGCGCGGCGGCGGCCGGCTGAAGAAACTGATGAACATCTTCAACAACCCCGACCTGCCCGGCATCGACGACTACTACGAGCCGTGGACCTACGACTACGACATGCTCACGAAGGCCCCGCTGAGCACGCAGAGCCCCGTCGCCCGGCCGAAGTCGCTGCTCACCGGCAAGAACATGGACATTAAATGGTCGGGCAACTGGGACGACAACCTCGGCGGCTCGCAGGAGACCGCCGCCGAAGACCCGATCCTGGCGACCATGAGCGAGCACGTGAAGATGGAGTTCGAAGAGACCTTCATGTTTTACCTGCCGCGCATCTGCGAGCACTGCCTGAACCCCTCCTGCGTCGCCGCCTGCCCCTCCGGCGCGATGTACAAGCGCGAGGAAGACGGCATCGTGCTCGTCGACGAAGACGGATGCCGCGGCTGGCGCATGTGCGTGTCCGCCTGCCCGTACAAGAAGGTCTACTTCAACCACAAGACCGGCAAGGCCGAGAAGTGCACGCTCTGCTACCCGCTGATCGAGCAGGGCAAGCCGACGATCTGCTCGGAGACCTGCGTGGGCCGGCTGCGTTACCTCGGCCTGATGCTCTACGACGCCGACGCGGTGCTCGCGGCGGCGTCGATCGAGAACGACCACGACCTGCTCGATGCGCAGCGCGGCGTGTTCCTCGACCCGCACGACCCGGCGGTCATCGCCGCGGCCACGGCAAACGGGATCGCCGACGACTGGATCCTCGCCGCGCAGAACAGCCCGATCTACACCATGATCTCCGAATACAAGATCGCGCTGCCGCTGCATCCGGAGTACCGCACGATGCCGATGGTCTGGTACATCCCGCCGCTGTCGCCGGTGGTCGACGTGATCAAGAGCACCGGCAGCGACGGCGAGGACGCGCGCACCCTGTTCGCGGCGATCGACAAGCTGCGCATCCCGGTGGAGTACCTGGCCGGGCTGTTCACCGCCGGCGACGTGGTTCCGGTCGAGGCGTCGCTGCGGAAGCTCGCCGCGATGCGCTCGTACATGCGCGACATCAACCTCGGCGGGGAGCCGGACGAGGCGATCGCGGCATCCGTGGGCATGACCGGCACCGAGATGCAGGCGATGTACCGGCTGCTGGCGATCGCCAAGTACGAGGACCGGTACGTGATCCCGGCGGCGCACCTGGAGACGGCGCGGGAGCTCGAGGAGCTGGCCTGCTCGCTCGACACCGACGGCGGGCCGGGGATGGGCGGGCCGGGCGCGGATGCGTCGCATGCGCGGGGCCCGTACGCGAAGACCCCGGGGATGCCGCTGAACTCGACCGTGGACAACTACAACGAGATGCGCGGAGAGACCGGAGAGAAGACCAAACCGACCACGCCCGGGCGGCTGAACCTGCTCAACTGGACCGGCGGCACCGTGCCGCCGGGCATGTTCCCGCCGAAGGATTCGGGGGCCCCGGCGTGAAGCTCCTCCCGGTGCGGAAGGTCGCGGCGCTCCCGCTGTCGAAGACGGATGCCGCCGTCGCGCACATGGCGGCGTCGATCCTGCTCGACTATCCGAGCGAGGAGCGCCGGGCGCGCTTTCCGGTTGTGGCCGAGTCGGTGACGCGGCTGCCGCATCCGCTGCGCACCGCGTTCGAAACGTTCCTGGCGGCCGCGGATGCGATGGGCCGGCAGGAGCTGGAGGTGCACTTCATCCAGACCTTCGACACCAAGCGCAAGTGCTGCCCGTACCTGAGCTACTACGCCGCCGGCGACACGAGAAGGCGCGGCATGGCGCTCGTGCGCTTCGTCGAGGCGTACCGCGCGGCCGGCTGGGAGCCCGCTGCCGACGAGCTGCCCGACTACCTGCCGATGGTGCTCGAGTTCTCGGCGCTCTCGGACTCGCCGATCGCGCGGGAGCTGCTGTCCGCCCACCGCGACGGCATCGAGGTGCTGCGCACCGCGCTGGAAACGATCTCCAGCCCGTACGCGCATGTGCTGGAGGCCGTGTCGCTGTCGCTGCCGAAGATCGACGAGGAGACGCGGAAGCGCTACCTGGCCCTGGTCAACGAGGGGCCGCCCACCGAGACGGTCGGCCTGACCTTCCTCGGCAACCTGGCGCCGTTCGGGGCGACCGCATCAAGCGAGGGAGCACGGCGATGAACACCTGGGACATCCTGCTCTGGGTCGCGTTCCCGTACGTGGCGATGGCGGTCTTCGTGGTCGGGCACATCCTGCGCTACCGCTTCGACCAGTTCGGCTGGACCTCGCGGTCGAGCCAGACCTACGAGAATCGGCTGCTGCGCTGGGGCTCGCCGATGTTCCACTACGGCATCCTGATGGTCTTCGGCGGGCACGTCGTGGGCCTGCTCGTGCCGAAGGCGTGGCTGGAGTTCTTCGGGGTCACCGAGCACTGGTACCACCTCGGGGCCACCTGGCTGGGCACGGTGGCTGCGGTTCTCACGATCGCCGGCATCGTGCTGCTGCTGATCCGCCGCCGGCTGACCCCCCGGGTGATGCTGGCGACGACGGTGATGGACAAGACGATGTACCTGTTGCTCGCGCTGGTGATCGGCTTCGGCACGCTGGCGACCGTGATGTACCAGATCTTCGGCGCGGGCTACGACTACCGCGGCACGATCTCGCCGTGGATCCGGGGGCTGCTCATCCTGCAGCCGGACCCGTCGCTGATGGCCAACGTGCCGTTCTTCTTCCAGCTGCACGTGCTCTCGGCGACCGCCCTGTTCCTGCTCTGGCCGTTCACCCGGCTGGTGCACGTGTTCTCGGCGCCGCTCGGCTACATCGTGCGCCCGTATATCGTCTACCGATCCCGCGACGCGCACACTGTCGGCTCGGGCTCCCGGGGCCCTCGCCGCGGCTGGGAAAAGAGCGAGCGCCCCGCCGCCCCCACCCGCACCCGCCAGCGCACCCCCCGCTAGCCGCCCCCGCCTCCGTCTCCGTCTCCGTCCCCGCCTCCGTCTCCGTCTCCGTCCCCGCCCCCGTCTCCGTCTCCGTCTCCGTCTCCGCCCCCGCCAGCGCACCCCCCGCTAGCCGCCCCCGCCTCCGCCCCCGCCCGCCGCGCCCGCTCGCCGCCTCCACCAACCGCACCCCGCCACTCTCCCCGCGTGAGGGGTCGCATATCGACCTTCGTTGGGCCCGGGAAGGTCGATTTGCGACCCCTCACGGGCGGTTGGGCCGGGTTGGGCGAGTCGGCCGCGGGTCGCGCCGCGCGGGTGTGTGGCGAACTCAGGAGAATCGGGGACGCCGCTGTAGCGCACCGCGGGATTCCAGGGCTGTCGGGCCGGCGCGGCACGGATCTCCTGAGTTGGCCCCCGCCGGGAGCCGGCAGGAGCCGGCAGGAGCCACGGGAGTCGGCCCGGAGCCACGGGAGTCGGCCGGAGCCGCGGGAGCCGGCAGGGGCCGGCCGACGCCACAGGAGCACCAGGAGCCCGCGCTGGCGGGGCGTGCCACATGCGTGAGGGCTCGCCGGTGCCAGAATCCGGCGCCGCACCCTGATCTCACGGCGTGATTTGGGCGGGTCAGCCGGGGTTCGGGGCGCCGGGACGGGCGTAGAAGAACCAGGCGAGGCCGGTGCAGAACGCACACCAGACGGCGCAGCCGATGAAGAAGGCCGTCGGGCTGACGGCCGTGAGCGCCATGCCCACGATGAACGGGCCGAAGGCCGCGATCGCGGCCGTCCATCCGATGGCCCCGCCGGCCTGACGCTTGGGGAAGATCATCGGCATCTGTTTGAACGTACCGGCGTTGGCCAGCCCCGCGAAGAAGAAGATGATGAGCATCCCGATGAGGAAGCCCCAGAACTGGTCGACGCTCGTTGGTCTGAGGAAGAAGATCGTGATGACTGTCCCGACTGTCATCCCCACCCCGCCGATGAACGTGAAGATCGCCCCGCCCCATTTGTCGCAGAGGGGGCCGGCACCGGCCCGCACGAGGGCGCCCATGGCCGGCCCGATGAAGGCGAAGGCGAGCGGGTCGGGCGCGTTCTCGAAGTCGCCGTAGATGCTGAGGATCATCAGCCCCATCTGGGCGGCGAGCCCGCTGAACGCGCCGAAGCTCATCAGGTAGATGGCCGTCATGATCCAGGTGTGCTTGATCCTGAAGATGTCCATCTGCTGCCGGAAGTTCGCCTTGATCGGCACCCGGCGCAGGTAGAAGAGGGACAGCCCGACGGCGAGCAGCACCCAGGGGACGAGCACGAGTCCGCCGTTGTGCAGCCAGACGAACTGTCCTTCGGCGGTGCTCTGCGGGGTGAGCGCGGCCGTGCCGAGCAGGCCGAAACCGACGATCCACGGCGTGAGCACCTGGATCAGGCCGATGCCGAAGTTGCCGAGGCCCGCCTGCAGGCCGAGCGCCGTTCCAGCCAGGCGCTTGGGGAAGAAATAACTGGTGGATGCCATCAGCCCGGAGAAGCTGCCGCCGCCGACGCCGGCCGCGAAGGCCAGCGCGAGCAGAACCCAGTAGGGGGTCGAGGTGTCCCGGGCGGCCAGCGTCCAGCCGAGCATGGGCAGCAGCAGCAGCGCGGATGACATCGCGACCAGGGCGCGGGTGCCGATCAGCGGGGGGAGGAACATGAAGACCAGCCGCAGCAGGCCGCCGGCGAGCCCGGGGACGGCGACGAGCCAGTACAGCTGCTCCTGGCTGAGGTCGTAGCCGATGTCGTTTAGCCGCGGGGCGATCGCACTGACGAGGTACCAGGTGGCGAAGCCGAGCAGCATGCAATACGTGGTGATCCACAGCGTGCGCCAGGCGAGCCTGGAATCCCAGGTCGCTTCGTTCTCCGGGTCCCAATTCGAGAGGTCGGAGCTGAGAGTGGACGTTACTGCAGGCGTCATGTGCGTCCTCGCCGTCAACGCGATCGGGCGCGGGGGCCCGCTTGAGTGTCAGCATGGCGGGTCCGCATGGCCGTGGCAAGCAAGGAACGCCGTGAAAAGTGCACTCGTGTGAAAGAACCGTGGGAAACGGCAGGTTTGGGCCCCCTGAAACGCCGCTTGCCCGGGCTTTCGTCGCGCCCGCGGTTCATAACTCCGCCAGATCCGCGGCGATCGCCGCAGCAACCCCGTGATTCCGCGGGTTCAGGGCGCGCGCCTGAATTTTTGGCGGAGTTATGCGCAGACGGCGTACCAAACTGCGAAGATTCCGGTCGCGGAACGCCAGGGGCGGCGCCGTTCGGCGGATGCGCTACCCGATCCCGAGATTCTCCGCAGTTGGGAACCGCACCGCGGAGGACTACCCGCAGGCGGGGCCGGATGCGGCGGCGTCGGATCCGGGTGCCGGCGGGTTCGCTGGTGTGTTCGCCGGCGAGGCCAGGAGCACCTCGGTGGCGGCGACAGCCTGCCAGGTGTCGACGTCCTTCCCGGCGTTCGAGTCGTCGCGGATGCCGCGGAGCCTGAAACCGGCGAGCAGGTCGCGCATGCGCGCCCCGCGCACGTCGGCGCCGGCGCGCCGCACGGCCGCGCGGAGGGCGGACGCCCGGTACAGGCCGGCGAGCCACTGGTCCCGGCCGTCGGCGTCGACGAGGTGGATGCCGTCGAGCGCGTCGGGCGCGCCGGCGTCGGCTGGGGCATCGGCAGCGTCTTCCGCCGCGTCGAGCAGGATGCGCGCGGCATCCGCAGCCCAGGGCAGGTCGCAGGCCAGCAGCAGCACCCAGTCGGCGGTCGGGGCTGCCGCGTCGGCGCCGGCCGCCGCGTCGCGTTCGAGCGCGGCCAGGCCGGCCGCGACGCCGGCCGCGGGCCCGCCGAGGGGCGGATCCTCGAGCGCCCAGAGCACCTTTGCGGCGGCGGCCCCGGCGGCCGGCCGGCTGGATTCGGGCCCGACGACGACGGTGCGCGCGGTCAGGGCGCGGGCATCGAGCGCGCGGGAGAGCAGCGTGCGTCCGGCGATCGTGACTGCCGCCTTGTCCACGCCGCCGAGCCGGCTGCCGCTGCCGCCGGCGAGCACGATCAGGTCGGGCACGACCCCAGCGGCCACGACCCCCGCGGGCACGACCCCGTCGCGCCTCATGACGTGAGCATGACCGTGACGAGGTCGCCGGCGGCCACCAGGGTGACATCCTCCGGCACGATGGCCAGCCCGGTCGCCTGGCCGAGCCCGGCGACGAGGTGCGAGCCCGAGCCGCCGGAGGTGGCCCGGCGCACCCGGGTCAGCGCGTCGTCACGCTCCACGGTGACCGGCATGTACTGGGCCCGGCCGGACGGCGACGTCCAGCCGTCGGCCACGGTCGCGGTCACGGTGGGCCGGTGCAGGTCGGTGTGGCCCTGCATCCGGCGCAGCGCCGGCCGCACGAACACCTCGAACGAGACGTAGGCGCTCACCGGGTTGCCGGGCAGGGCGAAGATGACCGGCCCGGGAGAGCCGTCCGGTCCGGGCATCCAGCGGCCGAAGCCCTGGGGCTTGCCCGGCTGCATCCTGACCGGCCCGAAACGCATCGTGCCGAGTGGGGCGAGCACCGCCTTGACCACGTCGTAGGCCCCGACGCTGACGCCGCCGGAGAGCACGAACGCGTCCACCAGTCCGGCCTGCGCGGCCAGCAACTCGCGGAGTGCGTCTTCGTCGTCGGCCACGGAGCCGAGGCGAACCGGCACCCCGCCGGCCTCCGCGACGGCGGCGGCGAGCAGGAAGGAGTTGGAATCGGGGATCTGCCCGCGCCCGGTGGCCTGGCCGGGCGGCACGAGCTCGCTGCCGGTCGAGATCACGGCCACTCGCGGGGCCGGATGCGCCGAAACGGTTCCCGCCCCGGCGCTCGCCGCTGCGGCCAGCCGCGTCGGCCCCATCCGCACGCCGGCCACGAGCACGGTGTCGCCCGCGCGCACGTCCTCGCCGGCTCGGCGCAGGTGCGCGGAGGGCGCCGGCGCTCGAACGATCGTGACCGTGTCGGTGCCGCGGTCGGTGTCTTCGATCGGCACCACGGCATCCGCGCCATCGGGCATGGGCGCCCCGGTCATGATCCGGGCGACCTGGCCGGCCCCGATCCGAGGGTTGTCGGCGGTGCCGGCGGCGAGGTCGGCGATCACGGGCAGGGTGACCGGCGCCGCGGCGGAGGCCTGCTGCACATCGACCCGGCGCACGGCGTAACCGTCCATGGCCGAATTGTCGAACGGGGGAATGTCGGTGGCGCTGCGGATGTCCTCGGCCAGCACCAGGCCGCGCGCCTCGTCGAGGGTCACGCGGGCCGGGGGCAGGGGCGCCACGGTTGCCAGCACGGCGCCCTGCTGCTCGGCGACGCTGCGGGCGGATGCCGGAATCGCGCAGTCATCCGCGGGGGCGGGGTGCGCGTGTTCGTGGTCGCGGCCGTGCGGATGCGCGTCGCCGCGCCGGCCGTCGTGCTCGTGTTCATGGCTGGCGTTGTGCTCGTGGCCGGTCATGTCTCAGCCCTGGGCCGGGGCGGGCTGGGACGTCAGGGCGTCGGCCCATTCGCTGCCGCGGCCGGGGGCGGTGCCGCCGGCGACGGCGTGGTCCCAGGCGACGATTCCGCCGGAGAGCACCGACACGTCGGTGAAGCCCGCGTCGCGGAGGGCGGTCGCGGCGCGGTCGGCCCGGGTTCCGCGGTGGCAGTGCACCACGAGCGAGATGTCGCGGGGGAGCTCTTCCCTGCCCTCCGCTGTGAGGATCCGGTCGAGCGGCAGCAGCAGGGAGCCCGGCACGGCGCTCTCGGCGTGCTCGGCGGGCTCGCGCACATCGACGACGAGCAGGGCGTCCGTGCCGGCCGCGAGTGCCGTCATCCGTTCGACGAGCTCGACCGGGGAGAGCGTGGGCAGGGCGGCCGGAGCGGCTCCGGCGGCGGGCACGGCTCCGACGGCGGGCACGGCTCCGACGGCGGGCACGGCTCCGACGGCGGGCACCGCTCCGACGGTCGGCACGGCCGGCATCGCGCAGGCCGCGGGCACGCCCGTGCCGAGTAGCGGGGTTTCGGTGAACCGACCGGACAGAGCGTCGATGACCAGGCGGCGTCCGAGCAGCGGCTCGGCAATGCCGGTGATGAGCTTGATCGCCTCGCCGGCCATAAGCGATCCGACCTGGCCGCAGAGCGCGCCGAGCACGTCGGCATCGGGGAAGACCGGTCGTTCGCCCGGTGCGGGCGGGGCCGGGTAGAGGTCGCGCAGGTGAACGCCGGTGACGTCGCTGCCGGCGGGAGGGTGGGCCCAGAAGGCCGACAGCTGGGCGTCGCCGCGCAGCACGGATGCCCAGACCAGCGGCAGTCCGAGGGCCGCGCAGGTGTCGTTGGCGAGGAACGGCGCGGGGAAGTCGTCGGCGCAATCGATCACGAGGTCGTAGCCGGCGAGGATCTCGAACGCGTTGGCCGGGGTGAGACGGCCGGGGTGACGGATGATGTCGGCCTCCGGTGCGGCCTCGGCGGCGAGCTCGGCCACCTCGTCGGCAGCGGCGTCGGCGGGGGTCTCGGCCGGGGCCTCCTTCGCCGGTTCCGCCGCGTGGCGACCGGCTCGCCTGCTGGGCTGCGCCGGCGCGACTGCGGGCGCGGGGGCGGGCCCGGACGCGGATGCGGACTCGGGCGCGGACCCGGATCCGGGCGCCGCCTCGGTGGCAGAAGCGCGTGCGGACACCGGTGCGAACTCGAGCACCGAGTCGCGTGCAGACACGGGCGCAAGCGCGGTGTTGCCCCCGGTGTTCGGTTCAGTGTTCGGGTCAAGCTCAATCTCGATGTCGTCGGCGGCGACGATCCCGATCGTGCCGACCCCGGCGGAGGCCAGGTTGCGCACGGCGGGAGATCCGAGCCGTCCGGCTCCGAGGACGAGCACGCGGGCGCTGGCCAGCCGGCGGCGGTCGATCTCGGTGAGCGGGGGAAGCCCGCGCTGGCGGACGGTGCGTGCGGACTCGGCGGCGCTGAGCTCGGCGCCCGGCTCGACAAGGGGAGAAATCGTCATACCCCCACGCTACGGCGTGCGGCTGGGGCCTGCCCGATCGCCCGCCCGCCATTTGCCTCCGCCGGCAACTGAGTCGCGGACAAAGTACCTTCCCCGCGCCAACGAAGGTGCTTTCTCCGCAACTCAACGTGGCGCGGCCGTCCCACCCGCCGCGAAACCGCAGTTGTGCGCGTTCTCAGCGTGTTTTAGCGCGCACAACTGCAGTTTCGCGGGGACTACGTGGTGGAGAGTGGGGGATTCGAACCCCGCGAGTGGGCGCTGTGCTTTCACCCAACACGCATGTGCTTTGGTGGAGAGTGGGGGATTCGAACCCCGCGAGTGGGCGCTGTGCTTTCACCCAACACGCATGTGCTTTGGTGGAGAGTGGGGGATTCGAACCCCGCGAGTGGGCGCTGTGCTTTCACCCAACACGCATTTGCTTTGGCGGAGAATGGGGGATTCGAACCCCCGAGGGCTTTCACCCAACACGCTTTCCAAGCGTGCGCCATAGGCCACTAGGCGAATTCTCCTGGCCGGCCGATCCTCGGAGAGAGGAACGGCACCAGAGAATCTTACCTGTTTCCGGAGGCCGTTTCCGCCGCATGCCGCCGCGCCGGTTCGTTTGGCCGTCCCGGAGCTCCTCGAGGGCCGTCCCGGGGCCCCTGAAAGCCGCACGCGAGCCCCGCGCAGGCCGCACGCGAGCCACGCGAGGGCCGCACGCGAGCCTCGCGCAAGCCCCACGCGCCCCCCGCGGATGCCGCACCGCAGGCCGAACTCGCACGTCGCGACCGCCGGCACGCGCGCCCGGTTTGGGCTGCCGCGCTTGTCCCGCCTAAACTAAGGGCGGCTCCTCGCGTGGCGCTATCTCAGCCAACTCCCCCAGGACGGAAACGTAGCAAGGGTAACTGGGCTCTGGTGGGTGCGCGAGGAGTCATTTTTGTGCCCTTCTGGCCCGCCAGCGCCGGTGTCATGATGTCGGCGTGACTCTCCCGACATCCTCCGGCGACTACGCCGTCGAGACCCGAGGCCTGGTGAAACGCTTCGGCCGCACCGTCGCGCTGGCGGGCATCGACCTGGCCATTCCGACCGGCTGCGTCTTCGGCGTGATCGGCCCCAACGGGGCGGGCAAGACCACCCTGATGCGGCTGCTGCTGGACATCATCCGTCCGACGTCGGGCGAGATCCGCGTGCTCGACGTCTCGCCGCGCGCGGGAGGGTCGGACCTCCGCAGCCGGATCGGCTTCCTCCCCGGGGAGCTTCACCTGCAGAGCGGGCTCACCGCCAGAAGGCTGCTGAACGACTTCGCGTCGATCAGCGGCCCGGTGGAGCCCGGCCGCATCGACGAGCTGGCGGCGACCCTCGGGCTCGACCTCGACGAGCGCGTGCGCCGGCTGTCCAAGGGCAACAAGCAGAAGCTCAGCCTGATCCAGGCCTTCATGCACCGCCCGCGGCTGCTCGTTCTCGACGAGCCCACCAGCGGCCTCGACCCGCTGGTGCAGCAGCAGTTCCAGGCCATGGCCCGCGAAGCCACCGCCAACGGCCAGACCATATTCCTCAGTTCGCACGTGCTGAGCGAGGTGCAGGATGCCGCCGACTCGGTGGCCATCCTCCGCCAGGGCAGTGTCGTGAAGACCGCCACCGTGGCCGAACTGCGGGAGTCCGCCGTCCGCCACGCGCGGATCGTCACCGTCGGGCTGTCGGAGACGGAGGTCGCCCTGCGCGTGGCCGGGATCCCCGGCGTCGGTCGTCTGGACACCCGCCGGCTTTCCCCCGGCCCGGAAACCCGCCCGGAAACCCGCCCGGGAACCCGCCCGGGAACCGGCGCGGGAACCGGCGCGGAAACCGGCGCGGAAACCGGCCCGGTCATCGAGTGCCGGGCAACCCTCAGCGGGGCGGTCGGGGCGGTCGGGCCGTTCGTGGCCGCCGTCGCCGGGCTGCCGCTGCAGGACCTCGTGATCGAGGAACCCAACCTCGAGGAGGCCGTGCTGACTCTCTATGCGGAGTCGGACACCGAACCCCCGACCGAACCCCCGACGTCGGACCGCGCGGGCCATGTCTAGCTCCCTGCCCCTCTTCGCCAAGGTGGCCAGGGACACCTGGCCCGGGCTTGTCGGCTGGGCTGCGGCCATCGCCGGCACGACGCTCGTCTACCTGCCGCTGCACCGCTCGTTCGGCGACGCGAGCATCGCCCAGGTCATCGAAAGCATGCCGCAGGCCCTGATCAAGGCCCTGAATTACGACCTCATGGCCTCCGGCCCGGGCTACGTCCAGGCCACGATTTACGGCCTGCTGGGGTTCGCGTTCCTGACCATCGCGGCGGTCGGCTGGGGCGGACAGGCCGTCGGCGGCGACGAGGAGGCCGGCCGGCTCGAACTCACCCTGGCCCACGCGGTCTCCCGCAGCCGGGTCGTGCTCGAGCGGGCCCTGGCGATGACCCTCAAGGTGATCATCCTCGCCGGCGTCACCCTCGCCCTCGTGCTGGCGCTCAACGGCCCATCGGATCTCGGCATCGACGTCGGCAACGCGCTGGAGACATCCGTCATCTTTGCCGCGCTGGCCCTGCTGCCCGGCACGATGGCGCTGTGCGTGGGGGCATGGACCGGTCGCCGCGTGCCGGCGCTCGTCGCGGGGGCCGCCGTCGCGGTGCTCGGCTACACGCTCAACGCCCTCGGCAACCAGGACGACAACCTCGAATGGATGCACACGCTCTCCCCGTACCACTGGGCCTACGGCAACCAGCCGCTGATCAACGGGGTCGACTGGGGAGGGTTCGCCCTGCTGGCCGGCCTCAGCGCCCTGCTCGTCGCGCTCGCCGTGGTGGGGCTGAACCGCCGGGACGTCTCCGTCTGACCGACGCGCGCCCTTTCCCGCCGGGCAGGGTCGTCCCTAGGATGGCGGGGCAGGGCTCACGCGTTGCACGATGGCCGAAGGGACTCCATGTCTTCCCCGTTCACAGCTTCCACCCCGCCTTCCCCCGGCGCTTCCGCCCCCGGAACCCCCGGAACCCGCGGCGCTTCCGCCCCAGCTTCCACCCCCTGGCCGACCCGGCAGCCGGCGCCCCTCGACGACGCGGCGCTCGCCGGCCTCGACGCGTTCTGGCGGGCCGCCAACTACCTCTCGGTCGGCCAGATCTACCTGCTCGACAACCCGCTGCTGCGTGAGCCGCTCACCGCGGCACACGTCAAACGTCGCCTGGTCGGGCACTGGGGCACGACCCCCGGCCTCAACTTCCTCTACGCGCACCTGAACCGGGTCATCCGGGAGCGCAGCCAGAGCACCCTCTACGTCACCGGCCCCGGCCACGGCGGCCCCGGCCTGGTCGCGAGCGCCTGGCTCGACGGCACCTACTCCGAGGTGTACTCCGACATCGACCAGAGCGTCGACGGGATGCGGCGGCTGTTCCGGCAGTTCTCCTTCCCCGGCGGCATCCCGAGCCACGTCGCGCCGGAGACGCCGGGTTCGATCCACGAGGGCGGCGAGCTCGGCTACGCCCTCAGCCACGCGTATGGCGCGGCCTTCGACAACCCGGATTTGCTCGTCGCCGCCGTAGTCGGCGACGGCGAGGCCGAGACCGGGCCGCTGGCCACCAGCTGGCACTCGAACAAGTTCGTCAACCCGCTGCAGGACGGCGTCGTGCTGCCGATCCTTCACCTCAACGGCTACAAGATCGCCAACCCCACCGTGCTCGCCCGCATCCCCGAGTCGGAGCTGCTCGAGCTGATGCGCGGCTACGGGCACCAGCCGCACATCGTCTCCGGCGGCTTCGACGGCGAAGACCCGATGATCGTGCACCAGCGGATGGCGCAGACCCTCGACCTGGTGCTCAACGAGATCGCCGCGATCAAGCTTCGCGCCGCGGCCGGCGACACCGAACGTCCGCGCTGGCCCATGATCATCCTGCGCACGCCGAAGGGCTGGACCTGCCCGCCCGTCATCGATGGCGTGCAGGTCGAGGGCACGTGGCGGGCGCACCAGGTGCCGCTCGCCAACGCCCGCGACACCGAGGCGCACACCGCGCTGCTGGAAAACTGGATGGCCTCCTACCGCCCGGAGGAACTCTTCGACGAGTCCGGGGCGCCGAGCGCAGAGATCACGGCCCATGCTCCCGGCGGCGACCTGCGGATGAGCGCGAACCCGGTCGCCAACGGCGGCGTGCTCCGCCGCGACCTGCGCTTGCCGGACTTCCGCGACTACGCCGTCGACGTGCCCTCGCCGGGCGCGACCGTCGGCGAGGCCACCCGGGTGCTCGGCACCTGGCTGGCCGACGTCATCCGTGACAATCCCGACAACTTCCGCATCTTCGGGCCGGATGAGACGGCGTCGAACCGTCTCGCGCCGGCGGTCTACGAGGCGACAGACAAGCAGTGGGGCGCGCAGCTGCTGCCCGGCGACACGAACCTGGCCCGCGCCGGCCGGGTGATGGAGATGCTCAGCGAGCACCAGTGCCAGGGCTGGCTCGAGGGCTACCTGCTCACCGGGCGCCACGGCCTGTTCAACTGCTACGAGGCCTTCATCCACATCATCGACTCGATGTTCAACCAGCACGCGAAGTGGCTGGGGGTCAGCCGCGAGATCCCGTGGCGCCGCCCGGTGTCGAGCCTGAACTACCTGCTCAGCTCGCACGTCTGGCGCCAGGACCACAACGGCTTCTCGCACCAGGACCCCGGCTTCGTCGACCACGTAGTCAACAAGAGTTCGGATGTCGTGCGCGTCTATTTCCCGTTCGACGCGAACACCCTGCTCTCCACCTACGACCACTGCCTGCGCAGCGTCGACTACGTCAACGTCGTCGTCGCCGGCAAGCAACCCGGCCCGAACTGGCTGACCATGGACCAGGCGATCGCGCACTGCAGCCGCGGCGCCGGCATCTTCGACTGGGCCGGCACCGAAGAGCCGGGGTCCGAGCCGGATGTCGTGCTCGCCGCCGCCGGCGACGTGCCGACCCTCGAGGTGCTCGCCGCCGCATCCATCCTGCGCGAACGGATGCCCGAGCTCAAGGTGCGCGTCGTCAACGTCGTCGACCTGATGGTGCTCCAGTCGGAGAGCGAGCATCCGCACGGGATGAGCGACCGCGAGTTCGACTCCATCTTCACCACCGACAAGCCGATCATCTTCGCCTACCACGGCTACCCGTGGCTGATCCACCGGCTCACCTACCGCCGCACCGGGCACGACAACCTGCATGCGCGCGGGTACAAGGAGAAGGGCACGACCACGACCCCGTTCGACATGGTCATGCTCAACGACCTCGACCGCTACCACCTGGTCATCGACGTGATCGACCGGGTGCCGGGGCTCGGCGCCCGCGCCGGGATGCTCCGGCAGGACATGGAGGATGCCCGCCTCCGCGCCACGCAGTACACCCGCGACTTCGGCGAAGACATCCCCGAAGTCACCGAGTGGACCTGGCAAGGCGCCGGCTCAGAGGCCGCGGGCACGTCCGATGCCACGGGCGGGGACAACACCTAGCCTGGCGCTCTCCCTCCCTCCCTCCCTCCCTCCCTCCCTCCCTCCCTCCCTCCCTCTTGATCCCGCGCTGAGTTGCGGAGAAAGTACCTTCGTTGGCGAATTGAAGGTACTTTTTCCGCAACTCAAACCGCAGCGCCCCGGGCGGAGCTTGGGCCCGACAGCCTCGAGCGCGTGCGCCGGATACTGTAGAGGGGTGGCACGAAGCATCTACATCACCTCCGCGGAGGGGAACACCGGCAAGTCGAGCATCGCCCTGGGCGTGCTCGACACGCTCTCGCACTCGATCGAGCGGGTCGCCGTCTTCCGGCCGATCGCCCGGTCGTCCCACGAGCCCGACTACGTGCTCGAACTGCTTCGCGCCCACCTCGCCGCCGGTGCCGCCCCCGGCGCGGCGCCCGGGCTGAGCTACGAGCAGTGCGTCGGCGTCACCTACGACGATGTGCACGCCAACCCCGAGGTGGCCCTCGCCCGGATCGTGGCCCGCTACAAGGCCGTCGAGGCCCAGTGCGACGCCGTCGTCGTGATCGGCTCCGACTACACGGATGTCGGCAGCCCCACCGAACTCGCCTTCAACGCCCGCATCGCCGCGAACCTCGGCGCCCCGGTGCTGCTCGTGCTCGGCGGCCGCGTCGGCCCCAACCAGGGCGAGCAGTTCGCCAAGGGTGAACGGCTCGGCCAGAGCGATCCGCGCTCGCCGGAAGACATCCGCCAGCTGACGGATGTCGCACTCGCCGAACTCCGCGACGAGCACGTTTCGCTCCTGGCCATGATCGTCAACCGCGCCGACCCGGACCGCAGTGACGAACTCGTCGCCGCCGTGCGCTCGGTCGCCGTCGACCCGGCCCTGCTCCCCACCGGGGCCAGCGACGTGCCGGTCTGGATCATCCCCGAAGACCCGTACCTCGTGGCGCCGAGCATGCGCAGCATCATGGAGGCCATCGACGGCACCCTGGTCACCGGGGCACCGGAGATGCTCTCGCGCGAGGCGCTCGGCGTCGTCGTCGCCGCGATGTCGATGGCCAATGTGCTGCCGCGCCTGATCGAGGGGTCGGTCGTCGTCATCCCGAGCGACCGCGCCGACGTGCTGCTCGCCGTGCTCCTGGCCAACTCCTCCGCCACCTTCCCGTCGATCGCCGGCGTCGTGCTGAATGGCGGCTTCGAGCTGCCGGAGGTCATCGAGCGGCTCGTCGACGGCCTCGCGCCCTCGGTGCCGATCATCCGCACCGACATGGGCTCCTACGAGACGGCGCTGCGGATCACGCACACTCGCGGGCGGCTGGCCGCCGACTCGCAGCGCAAGCACGACACCGCGTTGGCCCTGTTCGAAAAGCACGTGGACGCATCCGCCCTGCTCGACCGGCTGAAGGTGAGCCGGGCCGACGTCGTCACCCCGCTCATGTTCGAGTACACCCTGCTCGAGCGGGCCCGGCAGAACCGCAAGCACATCGTGCTGCCGGAGGGCGACGACGACCGGATCCTGCGCGCCGCCGCGACCCTGCTCGCCCGCGACGTCGTGGAACTGACCATCCTCGGCGAAGAGTTCGAGGTGCGCTCCCGCGCGATCGGGCTCGGCCTGGACATCTCCAAGGCGCACGTGCTGAGCCCCTTCGACGACGTGCTCCGGCTGAAGTTCGCCGAGGCCTACGTGAAGTTGCGGGCGCACAAGGGCGTCACGCTCGAGCAGGCGCGGGATGTCGTCACCGACGTCTCCTACTTCGGCACCATGATGGTGCAGCTCGGCCTGGCCGACGGCATGGTCTCCGGCGCGGGGCACACGACGGCGCACACCATCCGGCCCGGCCTGCAGATCATCAAGACCCGGCCGGACGTATCCGTCGTCTCGAGCGTGTTCCTGATGGCGCTCGCCGACCGGGTGCTCGTCTACGGCGACTGCGCGGTCATCCCCGACCCCACCGCGGAGCAGCTCGCCGACATCGCCATCTCCGCGTCGGAGACGGCCAGGCAGTTCGGGATCGACCCGCGCGTGGCGATGCTGTCGTACTCGACCGGCGAGTCCGGTGAGGGCGCCGACGTCGAGAAGGTGCGCGCCGCGACCGCGCTCGTGCGGGCACGCCGTCCCGACCTGCCGGTCGAGGGGCCGATCCAGTACGACGCCGCAGCGGATGCCGCCGTCGCGGCCACGAAGATGCCCGGTTCCGCCGTGGCCGGCCGCGCCACCGTCTTCATCTTCCCCGACCTCAACACCGGCAACAACACCTACAAGGCAGTGCAGCGCAGCGCCGGAGCCGTCGCGATCGGCCCCGTGTTGCAGGGCCTGCGGAAGCCGGTCAACGACCTCTCCCGTGGCGCGCTCGTGCAGGACATCGTCAACACGGTGGCGATCACCGCGATCCAGGCCGCCGCGCTGTCGGACGAGCAGGCCCTGACGTCCGCTGCTGCCGCGGCGCCGGGTTCTGGCTCGGCCGCGGTGCCGGTTTCGCTCTCGGACTCGGACTCGGCCACGGCGGCGGCTTCGGACTCGGACTCGGCCACGGTGCCGACCGAGAGCCACTGGGTGACCGGCCTGTCGGCGCCGAGCGCATGACCGCGGTCCTGGTCGTCAACTCGGGGTCGTCCTCCTTCAAATACCAGCTGATCGAGATGGACACGGAGTCCGTCCTGGCCGGCGGCCTCGTCGAGCGCATCGGCGAGACGATGGGGCAGTCGACGCACACGGTCGGCGACGGTAACGCGGCCGCGAGCTCCCCGGCATCCGCCGGTTCGTCCGGCTCCGCGGCATCCGCCGGTTCGGCCCGCTTCACCCGCGAACTGCCGATTCCCGATCACACGATCGGCTTCCAGGTCATGCTCGACGCGTTCGAGCAGCACGGTCCGTCGCTCAGTGAACACGCGCCCGTCGCGGTCGGCCATCGCGTCGTGCACGGCGGCGCCCGGTTCCAGGAACCGACCCGGATCACCCCGGGCGTGCGGCGCGACATCGACGACCTCTCGGCGCTCGCCCCGCTGCACAACCCCGGCGCGCTGCAGGGCATCGTGGCCGCGGAGCAGGGCTTCCCCGACGTGCCGCACGTCGCGGTCTTCGACACCGCCTTCCACCAGACGCTTCCGGCCGAAGCCTTCACCTACGCGATCAACGCCGACCTGGCCGAGCGCTTCCGGATCCGCCGCTACGGCTTCCACGGCACGTCGCACCGCTTCGTCGCCCACGCCGGGGCCGCGTTCCTGGGCCGGCCGCTGGGAGAGCTCAACCAGATCGTCCTTCACCTCGGCAACGGGGCATCCGTCTGCGCTGTGCGCGGCGGGCTCTCGGTCGAAACGAGCATGGGGATGACGCCGCTCGAGGGCCTCGTGATGGGCACGCGCTCGGGCGACATCGACCCGGGTGTGCTGTTCCACCTGCACCGGAAGGCCGGCATCGGCATCGACGAGCTCGACGAGCTGCTGAACCGGGGGAGCGGGCTGCTGGGCCTGACCGGGCGCGGTGACATGCGCGACGTGATCACGGCCGCCTCGGCCGGCGACGGACCGGCGGAGCTCGCGCTCGGCGTCTATCTGCACCGGCTCAAGGGCTATGTCGGCAACTACTTCGCGCAGCTCGGCATGGTCGACGTGATCTCGTTCACGGCCGGCGTCGGCGAGAACAATGCGCTGGTGCGGGAACGCTCGCTGGGCGGCCTCGAGGCGTTCGGCATCCGGATCGATCCAGGGCGTAACGCGTCGCCGGCCCGCGGCCCGCGCCTGATTTCAACGGATGACTCGGACGTGGCCGTGCTCGTCATCCCCACCAACGAGGAACTCGAGATCGCCCGCCAGACCCTCTCGGCCCTCTAGCGCGTACCTCCTCACGGCCGCGCGCTCGGGCTCGGCAACGGCCACGGCCACGGACTCGGCCACGGCCACGCGCTCGGCGTCGCGGGCCGCGCTGCCCCTCCGCCGCCTGCCCGTCCCACGCCGCGCGCCCGCTCACGCCGAGAGTCGCCGTTTCCGCCGAGAGTCCCCCGTCCACCGGCGATTCTCGGCGTATTCGGCGACTCTCGCCGCCCGCCGCCACGCCGACCGCCGCCGCATCCGCCGAGCTCGCCGGTTCCGGTCGAGATCGCCCGGCGCACCAGGCGATCTCGGCCGCAAGTGTCAATCTCGGCGGATGTCACGCCGCCGGGCCGCGATTCGAATCGCCGAAGGGTTGCGCATCCGGCCGACGTGTAGTGGAGTCAAAGGGCACCAACTAGAGGAATCCATGCGCGGATCGGGCGATAACCCCCGGTCGGCTGAGCGAACTAGGAAGGTACTTTCATGACCGGGAATAGAGCCGTTGCCTACAAGAGCCCGGGAGTCGTCGAGGTCATCGACATCGACTATCCCACCTTTGAATTGAAAGACGGGCCGGGAGTCAATCCGGCGAACGTCGGTCGAAAAGTACCGCACGGGGTGATCCTCAGGACGGTAACCACCAACATCTGCGGATCCGACCAGCACATGGTCCGAGGCCGCACCACAGCCCCGGCGGATTTGGTGCTCGGCCACGAGATCACCGGCGAGGTTGTCGAGGCTGGCCCGGACGTCGAATTCATCAAGGTTGGCGACATTGTCTCCGTGCCGTTCAACATTTCCTGTGGCCGATGCCGCAACTGTAAGGAACGAAAGACCGGAATCTGCCTCAACGTCAACCCGGACCGGCCGGGCAGCGCCTACGGCTACGTCGACATGGGCGGCTGGGTAGGCGGCCAGGCGGAGTACGTGCTCGTTCCCTACGCCGACTGGAACCTGCTGAAGTTCCCCGACCGCGACCAGGCCCTCGAGAAGATCATGGACCTGACCATGCTCTCCGACATTTTCCCCACCGGCTTCCACGGCGCCGTGACGGCCGGCGTCGGCGTCGGCTCCACCGTCTACGTGGCCGGGGCGGGCCCGGTCGGGCTGGCCGCCGCCGTGTCCGCACAGCTGCTCGGCGCAGCCGTCGTCATCGTGGGCGACCTCAACGAGGAGCGACTGGCCCAGGCCCGCAGCTTCGGCTGCGAGACGGTGAACCTGACCAAGGGGGAGCCGCAGGACCAGATCGAGCAGATCCTCGGTGTGCCGGAGGTCGACGCGGGCGTCGACGCCGTCGGGTTCGAGGCCCGCGGACACGGCAAGGATGCGTCCACCGAGGCTCCCGCGACCGTGCTCAACTCGCTGATGACCGTGACCGCGGCCGGCGGCGCGATGGGCATCCCGGGGCTCTACGTCACGGGCGACCCGGGTGCGGCCGATGCGGCCGCCCAGACCGGAAACCTGTCGCTGCGGCTCGGCCTCGGCTGGGCGAAGTCGCTCTCCTTCACGACCGGGCAGTGCCCCGTGATGAAGTACAACCGGCAGCTGATGATGGCGATCCTGCACGACAAGGTGCAGATCGCGAAGGCCGTGAACGCCAAGGCGATCACCCTCGAGGATGCCCCGCGCGGCTATGCGGAATTCGACGCCGGAGCGGCGACGAAGTACGTGCTCAACCCGAACCAGTACGTCAAGGGCTAGTCCGACCGGCACGTCAGGCGGCCCGGCCGGGGAACCCCCTCGCCCGGGCCGTCCGTCCGCCCGGGGAGATTCCCCAGCCCGCCGAATCCGCCGAGAATCGCCGTTTCCGCCCAGAGTCGCCGTTGCGCCGGCGATTCTCGGCGTATTCGGCGACTCTCGACGCCGCATCCGCCCCGGGCGCCCCGCCCCCACCCGCGCCCCGCCCCCGCCCGCCCGCCGCGCGCAGCCGGGGCTCTTTGTCAGCGGCGCCGACTACCATTGACCTGTGGTCACCGCACTGTATCGCCGTTACCGGCCAGAGACGTTTGCCGAAATGATCGGCCAGTCACAAGTGACCGATCCGCTCATGACGGCGCTCCGCACCAACCGCGTCAACCACGCGTACCTGTTCAGCGGACCCCGCGGCTGCGGCAAGACCACGTCAGCGCGCATCCTCGCCCGCTGCCTGAACTGCGCCGAAGGCCCCACCGACACGCCCTGCGGCGTCTGCCCCAGTTGCGTCGAGCTCTCCCGCGACGGCGGCGGCTCGCTCGATGTCGTCGAGATCGACGCGGCCAGCCACAACGGCGTCGACGATGCCCGCGACATCCGTGAGCGCGCCATCTTCGCGCCGGCCCGCGACCGCTACAAGATCTTCATCCTCGACGAGGCGCACATGGTCACGCCGCAGGGCTTCAACGCGCTGCTCAAGATCGTCGAGGAGCCGCCGGAGCACATCAAGTTCATCTTCGCGACGACCGAGCCCGAGAAGGTCATCGGCACCATCCGCTCGCGCACCCACCACTACCCGTTCCGGCTTGTTCCGCCCGCCCCGATGCTCGAATACGTGCAGAAGATGTGCGACGCCGAAGGCATGCAGGTCGCACCCGGCGTGCTGCCGCTCGTCGTGCGCGCCGGCGGCGGATCCCCCCGCGACACCCTGTCGCTGCTCGACCAGCTGATGGCCGGCTCCGACTCGGAAGTCATCGAGTACGAACGCGCCGTGGCCCTGCTCGGCTACACCCACGGCGCCCTGCTCGACGAGGCCATCGACGCCATCGCCGCGCGCGACTCCGCCTCTGCCTTCGACGCCGTCGACCGCGTGATCCAGACCGGCCAGGACCCACGCCGCTTCGTTGAAGATCTTCTCGAGCGGATGCGCGACCTCATCGTCGTCGCCGCGACCTCGGCGGCCGGCGCTGCGGCCGTGCTCCGCGGCGTGCCGCAGGACGAGCTCGACCACATGGCCGTGCAGGCCGCGAAGTTCGGACCGGCCGAGCTGTCCCGCACCGCGGACATCCTGAACGCCGCCCTCACCGAAATGACCGGCGCCACCTCGCCGCGCCTGCACCTCGAACTCATGGTCGCCCGCTCGCTCATCCCGGCCAGCGACGACTCGAACCGCGGCGCGCTCGCCCGGGTCGAGCGGCTCGAGCGGCGCATCGGCGTCGCCGGACAGGAAGTTGCTGGACAGGAAGTCACGGGCCAGGTGCCCGTCGACGCGCCGATGCAGACGCCCGCGGCAAGCCGAACGGATGCCCCGTCGGGCGCGACCCCCGGAGCTAACGCGAGCACCGAAGCGAACGCGAACGCGAACGCCGGCGCGCGCGCCGTGAACCGGACGGCAACTCCGGTTTCCGCCGACACCCAGACCGAACGGCAGGCTTCCGTGACCCCGCCGGCCGCTCCGCCCGCCCGCGGTGCCGCCGCATCCCCGCCGGCAGCAGCCGCCCCCGCCGCGTCCGCCCCCGCCGCTCCCAAGCAGGTCGGACCCGTCACCCTCCAGCAGGTGAAGGATGCCTGGCCCGAGGTGCTCGAGGCCGTCAAGGCGGCCAAACTCAGCGCCTGGCTCGTCGTCTTCACGGCGAGCGTGGCCGAACTGCGCGAGAACGACGTGCTCGTGATGTCCTTCCCAAGCGAATCGGACGTCGCCAGCTTCAAACAGCAGACGGCCCCCGGCCAGGGCGTCAGCGACTACCTGCGCGCGGCCATCGTGAGCGTGCTGGGCCTGCGGGTCAAGTTCATCGCCCGCGGCGACGCGGATGCTCCCGCCGGCTCGGCGGGACACTCCGGGCAGCAGGGCCGGCCGGCAACCCCGACCGCCGTCGCTGAGCCGACCGCACCTGCATCAGCGTCCGCACCTGCATCCGCACCTGCACCTGCGCCGGCCGTGCAGCCCGCGCGATCCGCGGCGTCGACGGCGAAGGCAGCGTCGGCCCAGTCAGCGGCGCAGGCTTCTGCGGCGTCGCCCCCGGCGGTCGGCTCCCCGGCCGGCGCCACCGGCTGGGCGACGGTCGCCATCCCCGGGTCCGCGCCCGCAGCCGGGTCCGCGCCCGGGTCCGCGCCCGCACGGGAGTCCGCTCCGGCACCCGAGTCTGCGCCCGCCCCTGAGCCCCCGTTCGACGAGGAGCCGCCGCCGTTCGACGACGCCCCGCCGGAAGACCCGATGTACGACGACCGCGGCGCCTCATCCGCCGCCCCTGCTGCGTCCGTATCGGCCGTGACGACCGCGCCCGCCGAGGCTTCGTCCGAGGCAACCTCGGCCCCCGCCGCACCTGCCCCCGCCGCACCTGCCGCCGCCGCACCTCCCACTCCCGCCGCCGCACCCGCACCAGCGGCCGAGGCCGCCGCACCCCCCGCAGCCGCACCCACCCCCGCCGCCAAGCGCCCGGCGACCTCATCCGCCCCCTCCTTCTCCGAGAAGCAGCGCTACGGCGAGTCGGTGGTGCGCGAGATCCTCGGCGCGACCTTCCTCGAGGAACAGTCGCATGAGCCGGCCGTCCGACCGAGAAACGACTAAGCCATGTACGAAGGAATCGTCCAGGAGCTCATCGACGAGCTGAACCGCCTGCCCGGAATCGGGCCGAAGTCCGCCCAGCGCATCGCTTTCCACATCCTGCAGACCCAGAACTTCGACGTGAGCCGCCTCGCACACGTGCTGCTCGAGGTGCGTGAGAAGGTGCGCTTCTGCGACATCTGCGGCAATGTGTCCGAACAACAGACCTGCATGATCTGCCGTGACCCCCGCCGCAACCCCGCGATCATCTGCGTGGTCGAAGAGGCCAAGGACGTCGTCGCGATCGAGCGCACCCGCGAATTCCGCGGGCTGTACCACGTGCTCGGCGGGGCGATCAGCCCGATCGACGGCATCGGCCCCGACGACCTGCGCATCCGCCAGCTGATGCAGCGCCTGGCCGACAACACCGTGCAGGAAGTCATCATCGCCACAGACCCGAACCTCGAGGGCGAGGCCACGGCGACCTACCTGTCGCGCCTGCTCACCACCCTCGAGATCCGCGTCACTCGCCTCGCCTCGGGCCTGCCCGTCGGCGGGGACCTCGAGTACGCCGACGAGGTCACCCTCGGCCGCGCGTTCGAGGGTCGCCGCGTCGTTACGAGCTGACCGCCCGGCCAGCCACGGCTCCAAGCGGTCGCCGCCCCGTCGCCCCGCAGCACCGCAACGTCACATGGCGGGCCGCGAATATAAGTCCATTTATGATGGATGTTTGGGCTCAACGCCCGCGAACCCAACCTCAGGAGTGCCACGTGAGCTTGATCGTGCAGAAGTTCGGCGGATCATCCGTCGCCGACGCGGAAAGCATCAAGCGCGTGGCCAAGCGCATCGTCGACACCCGCAAGGCGGGCAACGACGTCGTCGTCGTGGTCTCGGCCATGGGCGATTCGACCGACGAGCTGCTCGATCTGGCCCACGAGGTCGCGCCGATCCCCGCCCCGCGCGAGCTCGACATGCTCCTCACCGCCGGGGAGCGAATCTCGATGGCGCTGCTCGCGATGGCCATCAAGAGCATGGGCTACGACGCGCTCTCCTTCACCGGCAGCCAGGCCGGCATGATCACGGATGCCCGCCACGGCTCGGCCCGGATCGTCGACGTGACTCCCGGGCGCATCCGTGACGCCCTCGACGGAGGCGCCGTCGCCATCGTCGCCGGCTTCCAGGGTTTCAACCGCGACACCATGGACATCACCACGCTCGGCCGGGGCGGCTCGGACACCACCGCCGTCGCCCTCGCGGCAGCCCTCGCGGCCGACATCTGCGAGATCTACACCGACGTCGACGGGGTCTTCACGGCTGACCCCCGAGTCGTGCCCCAGGCCCGAAAACTCGACCGCATCTCGAGCGAGGAAATGCTCGAGCTCGCGGCCGGCGGCGCCAAGGTGCTCTACATACGAGCCGTGGAATATGCACGTCGTCACGGCGTGACCCTGCACGTCCGGTCGTCCTTCAACAACAACCAGGGCACGATCGTCTACAACACCGAGTTCGTGGATCCGAATGGAGAGATAGTGGAAGAGCCGATCATCGCCGGGATTGCCGCCGACCTGAGCGAAGCCAAAATCACGGTCGTCGGCGTGCCCGACGTGCCGGGCAAGGCGGCCCAGATCTTCAAGATCGTCGCCGGCGCCAACGCGAACGTGGACATGATCGTGCAGAACGTCTCCGGCGTCGCCACCGGCGTCACCGACATCTCGTTCACCCTGCCGAAGTCGGAGGGCCAGCAGACGCTGACCGCGCTGACCAACGACAAGGAGCTCGTCGGCTTCTCGAGCCTGCAGTACGACGACCAGATCGGTAAGCTCACGCTCGTCGGCGGCGGCATGCGCACCAACACCGGGGTCTCGGCGAAGCTGTTCGAGGCGCTCTTCCTGGCCGGCATCAACATCGAGATGATCTCCACCAGTGAGATTCGGATCTCCGTCGTCACCCGGGCCGACACCATCCAGGAGGCCCTGCGCGTCGTGCACACCGCCTTCGGCCTCGACACCGACGACGAGGCCGTCGTCCACGGCGGCACCGGCCGCTAGCCCGAACCCGGCCCCCGGCCCCCAACCCGCCCGCACCCTCCTTACCCGGCCGCCCTTGTGGCCAACTCAGGAGATTCCGGCCGAATCGGGCAGATTCGGCCGGAATCAGGGTGGATTTGAGAGAATGTCCTGAGTTAGCCCCCGAACCCAGCCTACAAGACCGGCGAGCACGTTAGGAAGACACAGTGACCAGCAGCACAGGCATCCAGATCGGCGTCGTGGGGGCAACCGGCCAGGTCGGGGCCGTTGTGCGCCGCCTGCTCGAGGAGCGCGACTTCCCGGTGGCCGGCATCCGTTTCTTCGCCTCGTCCCGGTCCGCCGGCACCACCCTGCCCTGGCGCGGCGAGGACATCGTCGTCGAGGATGCCGCGACCGCCGATCCGACCGGGCTGGACGTCGCGATCTTCTCCGCCGGCGCCACGCTGTCGAGGGCGCAGGCGCCCCGGTTCGCAGCGGCCGGCGTCACCGTGATCGACAACTCCTCCGGCTGGCGGATGGACCCCGACGTGCCGCTGGTTGTAAGCGAGGTCAACCCCGGCGCGATCAAGCGGGCCGGCAAGGGCATCATCGCCAACCCGAACTGCACCACGATGGCGGCCATGCCCGTTCTCAAGGTGTTGCACGACGAGGCCGGCCTCGAACGCCTCATCGTGAGCACGTTCCAGGCCGTCTCGGGCAGCGGCCTCGCCGGCGCCCGCGAGCTGGCGACCCAGGTGCGCGTCGCCGCCCAGGATGCGAACCTGCTCCAGCTCGTGCACGACGGGTCGGCCGTGACCATGCCGGAACCCGTCGTTTATGCCCGCCCCATCGCCTTCGACGTCATCCCGCTCGCCGGCTCCATCGTCGACGACGGCGAATTCGAGACCGACGAGGAGAAGAAGCTCCGCAACGAGAGCCGCAAGATCCTCGAACTGCCTGACCTGCTGGTCTCCGGCACCTGCGTGCGCGTGCCGGTCTTCACCGGCCACTCGCTCTCCATCAACGCCGAGTTCGGCAAGCCGCTGAGCGTCGCGCGCGCCCGGGCACTGCTCGCGAACGCTCCCGGCGTCGAGCTGACGGATATCCCCACCCCGCTCCAGGCAGCGGGACAGGATGCCAGCTTCGTCGGCCGGATCCGCCAGGACCCGGGCGTGCCGAACGGGCGGGGCCTCGCCCTCTTCATCAGCAACGACAACCTGCGCAAGGGCGCCGCCCTGAACGCGGTGCAGATCGCAGAGCTCGTCGCCGTCGACCTCCTTGCCGCGAGGACCCCCGCAGCCTCCTAGCCGCGACGGCCCCCGCAGTCTCCTGGCGCCACCTGCGCTCCTGTGCTCCTGCGCTCCTGTTCAAGTTGAGTTGCGGAAAAAGTACCCTCAATCGCAAAACGAAGGTACTTTCTCCGCAACTCAGCTAGATACCAGCCAGATACCAGCGAGAAACCAGAGCGGCCAGTAACTGACGGCCCGTCTCGGCCCGGGATGGCAAGATGGTCGCATGACTTCGACCACCGCCCCCGCGTTCAAGATCGCCGACCTCTCCCTGGCGGAGGCGGGCCGCCACCAGCTACGCCTCGCCGAAAACGAGATGCCCGGCCTGATGGCCCTGCGCACCGAATTCGGCGAAACGAAGCCTCTCGCCGGGGCCCGCATCGCCGGATCGCTGCACATGACCGTGCAGACCGCCGTGCTGATCGAAACCCTCGTCGCGCTCGGCGCCCAGGTGCGCTGGGCGAGCTGCAACATCTTCTCCACCCAGGATGACGCGGCCGCCGCGATCGCCGTCGGTCCCACCGGCACCCCGGATGCCCCGGCCGGCGTTCCCGTCTTCGCCTGGAAGGGCGAGACGCTCGACGAATACTGGTGGTGCACCGACCGGATCTTCGACTGGAGCGCGGAAGCCGCCGCGGCGGGGGAGTCCTGGACCGGCCCGAACATGATCCTCGACGACGGCGGGGACGCCACGATGCTCGTGCACAAGGGCCGGGAGTTCGAGCTGGCCGGCGCGGTGCCGACGCCGTCCGACTCCGACAGCCACGAGTACAAGGTGGTGCTCGAGACGCTCCGCCGGTCAGTGGCCGAGTCCTCGGACCGCTGGACCGGGATCGCTGAGGCGATCGCCGGCGTCACCGAGGAAACCACCACCGGAGTGCACCGGCTCTACGAGCTGGCGGCCGCTTCGCAGCTGCTGTTCCCGGCGATCAACGTGAACGACTCGGTCACCAAGTCGAAGTTCGACAACAAGTACGGCATCCGCCACTCCCTGCCCGACGGACTCAACCGCGCCACCGACGTGCTGATCGGCGGCAAAGTCGTCTTCGTCGCCGGCTACGGGGACGTCGGCAAGGGCGCCGCCGAAGCGCTCCGCGGGCAGGGGGCTCGCGTGATCGTGAGCGAGATCGACCCGATCAATGCCTTGCAGGCCGCCATGGACGGCTTCCAGGTCGCCCGGATCGAATCGGTCGTCGACCAGGTCGACATCTTCGTCAGCGGCACCGGCAACTTCAACGTCATCACGACCGACCACATGCTGCGGATGAAGCACCTCGCGATCATCGCGAACGTCGGCCACTTCGACAACGAGATCGACATGGCCGCCCTCGAGACGCTCGCCGGCGCCGTGCGAGTCGAGATCAAGCCGCAGGTGCACGAGTGGCGCCTGCCCAGCGGACGCAGCGTACTGGTGCTCTCCGAAGGGCGTCTGATGAACCTGGGCAACGCCACCGGGCACCCGTCTTTCGTGATGAGCAATTCGTTCACCAATCAGGTGCTCGCGCAGATCGAGCTCTACTGCTACCCGGAGAACTACCCGGTCGGCGTGTACGTGCTGCCCAAGCACCTCGACGAGAAGGTCGCGCGGCTGCACCTCGACGCGCTCGGCGTCGAGCTCACCGTGCTCACCCCCGAGCAGTCGGCCTACATCGGCGTGCCCATCGAGGGCCCGTACAAGGTCGACCACTACCGCTACTGATCCGCGACAGGAAAAGGCCCGAAGGGCCGGACACGCCCGAGAAGACGGTGCTTTTGACGGCTGCTCCGCGTCGCCGTAATGTATCTATACGTACCCCAAAGGTGCGGAAAGCCGCAGCGCTTCCCGGCCTCAAGTGGGACCAACTCTCAGCCATTACACACACAGATTCCTCTTGTAGGAACGTGCGTGGAAGCCTAAGATGATTTCGGCTCACCAAGCTGACCTAACAGGTTCGAGTCGTGTTTTTGCGTGTGTTTTTCAACCGCCAGGAACGCGAAATGCTCGATTTGACAGGGTCAAAACGGTGAGATAAGTTAGACAGGTTGCCCCAAAACGAAAGCCGCAGTGCTGGTCAAACAGCGTGGCCTGAACCTGGGTGCGTCCGATCCTTGAGAACTCAACAGCGTGCACAATGTCAAATGCCAAAAACCTCGTGGTTGGATCCCGTTTCTAGCGGGTGAATGCCAAGAGATTCCTTTGGAAAACATTTAAACAACAAAGCAAGTCAGTAATGATTTGTTCTGTCAGTTTCAAACTTGCAGATTGTTCGCCCATTCCGGCGGCTTTCTGCACTAGATGTGCCGTTACCTTCGGGTTTCGTGCAATCAAACATTTACGGAGAGTTTGATCCTGGCTCAGGACGAACGCTGGCGGCGTGCTTAACACATGCAAGTCGAACGGTGAAGAGAAGCTTGCTTCTTGGATCAGTGGCGAACGGGTG
>NZ_FNFU01000015.1 GCF_900101115.1 Cryobacterium psychrotolerans | reverse complement strand
GAGTCGATCGAGACGACCCAGTCCAGCTTCCCCAGCTGATCGCTGCGAGACTGCACGGCCGTCAAAATCCTCTGCCAGGTGCCGTCCTTGGCCCACCGGTCAAACCGTTTGAACACGGTATTCCACGGCCCGAACCGCTCCGGCAGATCACGCCAGGGCGAACCCGTGCGAAACCGCCACGCGATCCCCTCGACGACCATACGGTGATCCAGCCAGGGCCGACTTCGCCCCTGGACCTGTGGCAGCAACGGCTCGATCACGGCCCACGCCTCATCAGAAACCACATCACGCTCATGCATGATCAATGGTCGCCCAGGCGCACCCGAAATCACTTGATCAACACGCCCTAGCCGCGGGGTGCGGCCGATTCGGGTGCCTTCAGCGCCTCGAGTGCGGCCTCGTGCAGCAGGCCGTTGGTGGCCAGGGCGCTACCGTGCCAGGGGCCCGCCTGCCCGTCGACCGAAGTGAACCGCCCGCCGGCTTCCTGCACGATCGGCACGAGCGCGGCCATGTCGTAGGGCTGCAGGTCGAACTCCCCGGCGATGTCGAGGTGCCCTTCGGCGAGCAGCATGTACGACCACATGTCTCCGTACGCGCGGGTGCGCCAGACCTGGCGGGAGAGGGCGATGAGCGAGTCGAGCCGTCCGGCCGAGTCCCACTGCTGGATGCTGTTGTAACTGAGTGACGCGTCGTCGAGCGTCGCCACCCCGGAAACCCGCAGGCGCTCTGGCGCCGCATCGGGAGCGCGCTCGTCGAGCATCCAGGCGCCGCCGTCCGTGCGCGCCCACCACCGCTTGCCGAGCGCGGGGGCGCTGACCACCCCGACGACCGGGACGCCGTCGACGGCCAGGGCGATGAGCGTCGCCCAGATCGGGATTCCGCGCAGGAACCCGGCGGTGCCGTCGATCGGGTCGATGATCCACTGGCGCGAGCCGGACCCCTCGGCGCCGTATTCCTCGCCGAGGATGGCGTCGCCCGGCCGCCGCTGGGCGAGACCGGCGCGAATGGCGCGCTCCACGGCCTGGTCGGCATCCGTCACGGGGGTGCGATCCGGCTTCGTCGTGATCACCAGGTCGAGGGCGTGGAAGCGCTCACGGGAAATGGCGTCGGCCCGATCGGCGAGCTCGAGGGCCAGGGCCAGGTCGTCGTCGAGCGAGGGGTTCAGGGGTTCGGTCACGCTCCCAAGGATAGTAATCCGGGGCGACTCTCCCGAACGCGCCCTCGATTGGCGAACTGTGGGTTCGTGGTGTTATCGTTGGTCTTCGGTTCGGGTTAGACCCCGAACCGAAAGCATGCACCTCTAGCTCAATTGGCAGAGCAACTGACTCTTAATCAGTGGGTTCCCGGTTCAAGTCCGGGGGGGTGCACCACAGCACGAGGACAGAAGGCCCGGCCCGCATTGCGGCCCGGGCCTTCTGCTTGTTCCCCCCTGTTCTCCCAGCCACCCCCCCCCGGCTGAGATGCGGAGAAAGTACCTTCGCTTCGACATTGAAGGTTCTTTGTCCGCAACTCAGCCTAAAGTGGGTCCGTCCCCCGAAGCGCCGACTGGTGGCGCGGTCGGGAAAGACGCAGTGTTGACTGACGCTGCAACCTGGTGAACGGAACCCCGATGCGAAGACTTCCCGGCCTCGTGCTGGCAACCCTGCTGATCGTGGGCCTCACGTCCGGGCTCGCCGTCGGCCTGGATCCGCAGGCCGCTACCGCCGCGCCGTCGTCGAGTGAACTCGACGCCGCCCGTCGGACGATTCTCGGCCAAACGAACGCGGCCCGCGCCGGCAAGGGCCTGGCACCGCTCCGGCTCAACGCGTCGCTCAACACCGTTGCCCAAAACTGGACGAAGAAGATGTCCGACTCCGGTGTGATGAGCCACAACCCCGACTACTTCAGGCAGTATCCGGCGGGCGCATCGTCCGGCGCCGAGAACGTCGCCTACGGTTACGCCGTCGAGAAAGTGACCCCCGCCTGGCTGAATTCCCCGGGGCACTACGCCAACATCATGTCGAAGTCGACCGACATCGGCATCGGGTACTACTACGGCTCCGACGGGAGGCCGTACTACACCCAGAATTTCGCTTCCTACTCGGCGACAACCGTTGCGCCTCTGACCCCGCCCGCTCCCTCATCCTGGAAGGACTTCACCGGCGACGGCCGCCCCGATGTGGCGGCCAGGGACTCGGCCGGGAACCTCTGGCTCTACCGGGGAACCGGCTCAGGGCTGGGTTCGCGGGTCAGGATCGGCTCCAGCTGGGGCGCGATGACGACGATCATGGCCGGCGGGGACTTCAGCGGGGACGGCCGGGCGGATGTGATCGCCCGCGACGCGGCCGGCGATCTCTGGCTCTACCGTGGCACCGACTCGGGGTTGGGCGCGCGGGTCAGGATCGGCTGGGGCTGGAAAGCGATGACGGCCCTCGCGGCCGGAGGCGACTTCACCGGCGATGGCCGGGCGGATGTCCTCGCCCGGGACTCGGCCGGCGCACTCTGGTTATACGGCGGCACGGGGTCCGGCCTGGGCGCCCGGGTCAAGATTGGCTCCGGCTGGAACGGGATGACCTCGATTGCCGCCGGCGGCGACTTCAGCGGCGATGGCCGGGCGGATGTCATCGCCCGTGACACCAGCGGCTACCTCTGGCAGTACCGCGGCACCGGGTCTGGGCTCGGCTCGAGGGTTCAGATCGGTTCCGGCTGGAACCTGATGACGGCCATCACCGCGGGCGGCGACTTGAACGGCGACGGCCGGACCGAGGTGGTCGCCCGTGACAAGAGCGGCTACCTCTGGCTGTACCGCGGCACCGCAACGGGCCTGGGCACACGCGTGCAGATTGGCTCGGGCTGGAATGTGATGACGGCCATCCTCTAGGAGAAGGCCTTGACCATGCCGAGCACGGCCGGTGTCATCAGAACGATGAAGAGCACCGGGAGAATGCAGAACACCAGGGGGAACAAGACCTTGACCGGCACCTTCATTGCCTTCTCCTCGGCCCGCTGGCGGCGGCGCAGGCGCATCTCGCTGGCCTGGATGCGCAGGACGTCGGCAATCGCGAGGCCGTAGGCATCCGCTTGGATGATCGAGCGGGTGAAGCGTCGGAGGTCCGGAGACGAGGTGCGCTCGGAGAACGCCTCGTAGGCGGCCTTGCGGGCCTGGCCGATGCTCATGTCCTGCAGGGTGCGGATGAACTCCTCTGCCAGGGGGCCTTTGCCGTTCGTCGCAGCCTTGGCCATGGCCGACTCGAAGCCGAGGCCGGCTTCCACGGCGATGGTCATCTGGTCGAGGGTGTCGGCGAGCGCGTTCTGGATCTCCTCCTGCCGCTTCTGAGCCTTGCTGAGGATGAGCAGGTCAGGCAGGAAGAAGCACAACAGGGTGACGAAGATCCCGAGGGCCAGGCGTGGAACGCCGGGATCGCCACTGATGAACCATCCCGACAAGAGAAGCGCGACGATGCCCAGGATGGGCTTGGCCATCAGGATCCTGTCGACGGTCCAGGCGGGCGGGCGACCCGCCAGTGCCACCTGGCGGGCGAGCATGCCGACATAGCCGGTCGGGGCGATGTCGCGCATCCTGGTACCGAGGGAGGCGCCCATGGAAACCGCAGCGGATGCGGCCTCAGGACCAACGGTGACCCGTTGCGGGCGGCGGCTGCCGACGAGGATTCCCACCAGGGCCCCGAATCCGCCGGCAATCGCGAGGATGGCAATGAATGACGTCATTGGATTCTCCTAAAACTTCACCTTGACGACGGCCATCATCCACAATGAGCCGACAATGAGCAGTACGACCGCGACGACCAGCGCCAGAATGCCCCACACGTTCTCGAAGAAGGCGCCGAAATAGTCCGGCTTCGTCAGGAGCAGAAACGTGAACACTCCGATGGGGAGCATGATGAGCACCCACGCCGACATCTTCCCTTCCGCGGCCAGCGCCTTCACCTGCCGGCGAATTTCGTTGCGCTCCCGGATGGTGTGGCCAACCCGGTCGAGCACCTGGGAGAGGTTGCCGCCGACCTCACGGTTGATGGCGATGGCCTGCGCAACCCACCGGAAGTCGTCACTGCGCATCCGAATAGCGGTGTTGTCCAGTGCCTCGCCCAGGTCGCGCCCGATTCGGGTTTCGTTCACGACCCGGACGAATTCCTCGGAGGTCGGCGCCTCTGTCTCCTGGGAAGCGGCGTCGAGCGCGCGGAGCAGGCTGTGCCCTGCGCGCAGACCGCCGGCGAGAAGACCGAGTGATTCGTCGAGTTGGTCCGCGAACCTGGCGCGCCGTCGGGAGGCGCGGACGCTGATCAGGATCTTCGCGCCGACGGGGGAGAGCGCCGCGAAGGTGACCATCAGCGGCACACCGAACGGGCCGTTGCTGCCGAGCACCAGGCCCAGCAGCGCCAGCACGATCGCGGCCGAGACGACCAGCAGAACGAAGCCGGATGGCTGCATACGAATGTTGGCCTGCTCGAGTTCGGCAGCGCTGAACGGAGCCTTGCCGCGTCGTTTCATCGCCCGGTCGATCGCTGCCGTCGTGTGATCGGTCATCCGGGTCAGGGTCGTCGTCTCCTCCGCGCCGGGGGCTCGCCGCCGTTCGAGGGGGATGCGCGGGGCCGGCGCGATCACCGCGAAGATGAAGACGAGCAACGCGGCCAGTCCGATGGCGATTCCGCCATAGAGCACGACGGGATTCATCGCTGGCTCCTGGTGAGCAGTTCGGCCTGGAAGACGCTCGCGGGCAGGTCGATTCCGAGATCGTGGAACGTGTCGGCGAACCGCGGGCGCACTCCGGTGGCGGCGGCATGACCGACAAAGTGTCCGTCGTGGTCCACGCCTGCGCCGTAATCGAAGGTGAAGGCGTCCTGGAGGGTGACGATGTCGCCCTCCATGCCCTGCACCTCGGTCACGTGCGTGACACGCCGGGTGCCGTCCTTCATCCGGGTGATCTGCACGATGACGTCGATGGCGGATGCTATCTGCTCACGGATGGCCCGAAGCGGCAGATCCATGCCGGCCATCAGCACGAGTGTCTCCATCCTGGCGATCGCATCGCGCGGCGAATTGGAGTGCACCGTCGAGATGGACCCCTCATGTCCGGTATTCATGGCCTGCAGCATGTCCAGGGTCTCGCCGCCGCGGCATTCGCCGATGACGATTCGATCCGGGCGCATCCGGAGTGAGTTGCGCACCAGGTCGCGGATGGTGACCTCACCCACTCCCTCGGTGTTCGAGGGCCGCGATTCGAGCCGGATGACGTGTTCCTGCTGCAGCTGGAGCTCGACCGCATCCTCGATGGTGATGATGCGCTCTTCCTCGGGAATGTAAGCAGAGAGCACGTTGAGCAGGGTCGTCTTGCCGGTTCCGGTACCGCCCGAGACGATGATGTTCAGCTTGGCCTTGACGCAGGCGTCGAGTACTTGCGCCATATCGGGGCTCAACGTGCCGAACCGCACCAGGTCGTGAACAGTGAAGGGTTCCCGGGCGAACTTCCGAATCGTCAGCGACGAACCGTCGACCGCGAGCGGCGGGATGATCGCGTTGACGCGCGAACCGTCGGCAAGCCGGGCATCCACGAGCGGCGATGATTCATCGATGCGGCGACCCACCTTCGAGACGATCCGCTCGATGACGCGGCGCAACTGGGCTTCGCTCGTGAAGCGGGACCCGCTGAGAGTCAGGTGCCCGTGGCGCTCCACGAAGATCTGTTCGTGGCCGTTGACCATGATCTCCGTCACGTCGTCGTCGCTCAGCAGCGCTTCGAGCGGACCAAAGCCGAGCACGTCCGAGCCGATCTCCGCGATGAGCCTGGCGCGTTCCTGCGAGCTCAACGGCACCTGCTCGGCCGAAACGATCTTGCTGAGTTCGGTGCGTGCGTAGGCGAGAAGCTGCTCTTCGGTGAGGCTCGCGTCGTTCAGGCGCGACCCGATCCGCGCGAACAGCTCCTGCGCCGCCTTCTCCTTGATGTCGGCGAGAGGGTCGACCGGGGGCGTCGGCGCGGGCGCAGCCACAGGCACCCGGTGAGGCGCGGCTGCCGGCGGGGGCAGCTGTTCGACCGGCGGCACGCTGACCTCGGCGGCCCTGGGTGCGCTTGCTTTGGAGGGCCGCTTCTCAGCGAGATGCTGGGGCCCCTGGCGCATCGTATCGACTCGCTCGTTCAGTCTCATGAGACAACCACCCTTCGGTGTCGGCGACCGGCCTTCAGCGAAGCGGTCGGATCAAATCGGCGCACGAGCGCCTTGAATGCCCCGGTCGCGGGACTGCGCGCGCCCTCGGCGAGGAGCGGAAGCCCCCGATTCGTTGACAGGGCGACTCGATTGGAGCGCCGAATCGCGATGTCGACCGGAACGCCGATGGTTTGCTCGACGTCGCGCACGGACATGCCGCTGGAGTGATCGCCGAAGTTCAGCACAACGTGACGGGACGCCGGCATGATGCCGATGTCGGCCAGGATGGACAACTCCTTGCGCAGCCCGCGAATGCTCGGCACCGACATGTCGCACACCATGACGGCGTCCGTGGCGAGTTCTATTGCGGCCAGGGCGTGGTCCCCGAGGCCTGGCGACGTGTCGATGATGACATACTGGAAGGCCGTCGCCAGCTGTGCGATCAGGTTGGCCAGCTGGTCTCCGGTGACCCGGTCGCCCTCGTCCGGTGTCTCCGCCCCGCACACGACATAGAAGCCGCTGGGGTGCGGGGTGAGGTAGGTCTTCAGGACCATGGTGTCGTTGGGGACGACGCCGGATACCAGGTCGGGCAAGGTGCGGGACGGTGCCAGGGAGAGAGCCGTCGCAACGTCGCCGAACTGCATGTCCGCGTCGATAAGCACTACTCCGAGCGGTGAGTCCTGGGCAAGCCCCACGGCAAGGTTCGTGGCGATGGTTGTCTTCCCAACGCCGCCCTTGGCCGAGACGACGGCGATGACCCGGTTCCGGGCGACGGCGGCCGGGGAGGTCCCCTCTGCCGGTGACTCGACCTCGACCTCGGCCTCGACCTCGTCTTCGGCTTCGAGGTCGGCTTCGGGCTCCGGATCTGGTGCCAGCTCGGGCACCAGTTCCAGTCTGGGGGCCGTTGGGACCGCGACGTGACCTTCTGGGTCGTTGTCGTTGTCGTTGTCGTTGTCGTTGTCGTTGTCGTTGTCGATGTCGATGTCGACGTCTGGGTCGACGTCAGGGTTGCGCTGCACCCCGGGCTTCGGCCGGCTGCGGCGGATGGAGGCCGGCATTATCGACCTGCCGGTGCGTGGGTCATTTGAACACGTCTCCGGCGTCGACGACGGTGGAGCCGGTTTCGGTGGCTTCCTTGGGCTCAATCGTCAGCCAGACCGAGCCGAATTCCTGGCCCCAGACGATCTTCTCGATGTCGGGCGTGGTGCGGGCGAGGGTGACCATGATCTCGCCGACCGGCTCGGACTGCGCTTCATCGTTTTTCGCGGGCGATGTCTGGGTTCCTTCGTGCACGGCCGTTACGAGCACCTTGTGGAAGACCTGCTTACTCACCGACACGTCCTCGGCGGCTTGCCCGATCTTCACGGTGGCCGCCACGACGATGCCCACCGTGTCTCCCGCCTTGACGGTGCCGCCGACGATTCGTTCGACGGGGAGTGCGATCGTCAGGGCCTGCATGCCGTCCGGCAGGTCGACCTGGCCGCGGGCCGCGAGCTCGGCAGGGTCGACCCAGCGCGATTTGATGAGCTGTTCGCCCGGCATCAGGGCGGCGTCCGTGACCATGCCGGCCAGGGCCGACAGCTTGGTCACCCGCCCCGGAACCGCGGACATCGCGGGCAACTGCTTCACCGTGATGAAGTCGCTGATCGCCTCCGCCGCGGTTCCTTCCGGGATCTCCTCGGAGACCACGAAGACCGGCACGAACGCGGCGCCGTCCGCGGCGCGGGCATCAGCGCCCCGCACATATCCGGTGAGCACGACGGTGCCGACAAGCGCCAGCACGATGGCGACGATCGCTCCAATGAGTCGGGTTTTCATGACATCTCCTAGTTCGTGAGGTTGACGGTCGTGACGTTGGTGTCGGGGCCGCCGATGTCGTAGGCCGAGTCGATAGTGACCCATTCTTCGAAGAAGCCCTGGATGAATCGCTCGTTGCCGCCGGAGCAGTCGCACCCCGGGTAGCGATCCACATTGACCAGCGGGAACCGGTTGCCGCCGGCGAATTTCCAGCCGGTGACCCTGAAGGCGGCGAAGGCGTAGATATGGAAGATGCCGGGACCACCGTTGCCGGTGGACCCATCGAAGATCGGGATCAGGACGGTGCTGCCCTCGAGCGCGCGAAGGGTCGCGTCGCAGTTGCTCGGGGAGTCGACGCCTGGCTCGCTCGGCACGGAACCGTCAACGGCCACCGTTGCCGCGCAGGTGCCGTCGGTCTGCTCGAGCCAGCCGAATCCGCCGGGGATGTCCATACCGTTTCTCGTGCACGGGTGGTTTTCGTCGTAGCGGATGGTGAGCTTCTGTTCGTTGTTCAGCTCGCCGAACAGCTGGAATTCGCAAAAGGACAGCGCGAGCGGCAACACCGCGGGGCCGGAGCGGATACCGCCCCACTCCGCAGTCGCCGTTGCGCCCACGGTCGTCTCGGTAATGCCGAGCATGGCAGCGAACGGGTGCTGGATGGCGTCCTGATCCGTGCCGGCGACCCGCGTCGAGTCGGTCACGGTCACGGTTCTGTTGGTGAGGTCGATGACCGGAGCGAGCACGTTCGCGGCACCGTCATTGGCGTTGTCGTTCGTGAAGTTCGCGGCGGCGGCGCCAGGGGCATCGCATACCCCGTCGTCCGCGCAACCCATTGCGATCGCCAGGGCGGCGGCATCGGCCCCGTTCTGCAGTTGCGCGCGTTCGGCGTACAGCGCGCCGACGTCGAGGGCGATCGCCAGAGATCCGATGAGCGGCACCAGCATGATGCCGACGATAACCGCGGATGCGCCGCGTTCGGGCCGAAGCCGGCTGGTCAACCACCACATAGCATTACTCCAGTTCCAGTCAGGGGGATCGTCGCGCCGAAGAAGCCCGTCATGAGGGCGACGTTGTAGTCGATGGTCACTTCCACGGTCGCGTCGGGCGTGCAGGCGCCGGGGCTGACCGTGATTTGACCGTCAGCGATCGCGGGGTTGATCGACGGGGCGGCCGCGCTGGCGGCCGTGCGTGCGCGGGCGGGGTCATCATGGATGGCCATGGTCCTGGCGCCTTCCCGAGCCGCGTTGCTCAGGGAGATTTGAATGTTGAAGACCCGGCTGAACTCGATGAGCCCCATCACGAGCAGCAGGAGCACCGGGAGGATGAGCGCGAACTCAACGGCGGCCGCGCCGCGTTCGTTGAATCGATCGCGAAGACGCTTCATCTGGATGGCCCTTCGGGTGGGCGGGGCAACGGGGAGATCGGGAGAGTGGGGGAGAGTGCGGCGGCGGCTCCCGGATTCCGGGAGGCCGCCGCCCTACTCGGGTTCGTGGTTAGAGGTTGTTGGCCACGCCGGTGAACATCGTGTCGAGGTTCGTGCCGATGAGGGCAACGGCGGTGATGATGACCACGGCGATGAGTGAGACCATGAGGCCGTACTCGACTGCGGTGGCGCCGTCGTCTTCGGTGCGCAGGCTGTTGACGGCGGCCTGGATTTTGGTGAAGAACTTCATGTCGGGTTTCCGTTCTGTGAAGAGCCGGCCTGGTTAGCCGAGCGGATGAAGGCAAGCTATGCGGATTGAGGATTTCTCACTAACACCCAGAACGGGGGGCCCCTGTTTGGGGGCCACTGTTCGGGGGGTGCGAGGGCGACGCGACCAGCGGCGTGGCGGGTGGAGGGAGGACGGCGGGGAGGGGAGGGGGGCGCAGGGCGGGGCCGCCGGCGCGCTGAGGCTTGCGCCGCCGGTCCCGGCAGCGAGCAGAGGGATTCAGGGCTTACGGCATGCTCGCGTTGTACTCGCCGAACATGCCGGTGACGGCGGCGCCGAAGACTACGACGGAGCCGAAGATCACCAGGGCGATCAGGGACACCATCAGGGCGTATTCCACCGCGGTCGCGCCGCGTTCGCGGTCATCGGCATGGCGGAGACGGCTGGCCAGGATGTCGAGGATCGTGCGCATGTCTAACCCCTTGTGATTTCGGGTATCGCCGGGAAGGAGGCCACCATACTGCCGGTCTCCCGTGCGCATCATTCCCCCAGTCGCGGGGCACCCGAACGGGGGTGGCGAAGCAAGCTCACGAACGCGGGTCAGAGCACGGCGACGAGAATCGCGATATATGCCCCGGCCAGCATGGAAGGCCCGAATGGCAGGGAACCGCGCAGGCTGACCCGGCGCAGCGCCAGCGCGACCAGAGAAATGGCGCTGCCGACGACGAATCCGGCGACCAGCCCGATCAGCCAGGTGTCCCAGCCGAGGTAGCCGAGGGCGAGCCCGATCACCGCTGCGAGCTTCACGTCCCCCAAGCCGATGCCCGCCGGCGAGATGAGCGCGAGCACCAGGTAGAGCGCGAACAGCGCGGCGCCGCCCAGCAGGGCGCCTAACGCGGCGCCCCAGTCGGCGCCGACGGCGGCCGCGATCACGAGGGCGACCGCCACGATCACCGTGGTGGCGAGCAGCAGAGGGTTGGGCAGTCTCTTCTCAGTGACGTCGACGATGCTGAGCGCGACGGATGCCGCGGCCAGCAGCAGGTAAGCCGGAAGTTCCGGGCTGGGGCCGAACCCGAGGGCGAGCAGCGCAAACAGCACCCCGGTCGCCAGGCTGGCGGCCAGGCGAACCCGCCAGCCGAAGTCGCGCGGCGCGCGCAGCATCCGTGCGGCCAGTCCTGTGAGCGGCACGCCGAGCGCCAGCCCGACCAGCCCGGCCGGCAGCGGCAGCCACAGATCTGCGTTCATCCCGCTGAGTCTGGCGCATTCCCCGGTCGAAGGCACGCCCCTTTTCGGGAACGGTTCAGTTTCGGGACAGGTTCAGCCGGACGACTTCCAGGCGTACGCGTTCTCGGGGCGCCCCGGCGTGCCGTACCGGGGCGTGCGGAGCACGGCGCCGGCGTCGGCCAGGTACTCCAGGTATCGCCGCGCGGTCACCCGGGACATGCCGAGCCGCTCCATGACCTCGCTCGCGGAGGCAGGCCCGGGTTCGGCCTTGAGGAACTCGATGACGGCGGCGAGCGTCGCCGCGGAGAGGCCCTTGGGCGGGGGAAGCTCGCTGGGCGCGCGGAGCGTGGCGAAGGCGAGGTCCACTTCCGACTGCGTCGTCACCGCCGGCTGGGCTCCCAGCTGCTGGTGGAAGTCGCGGTACTGGATGAGTTTCTCGGCGAAACGCGCGTAGGTGAACGGCTTGATCAGGTACTGCACGGCGCCGGCGGCGATTGCGCCGCGCACGGTGCGGAGCTCCCGGCCGGCGGTGATCGCGATGATGTCGGTGGCCAGTCCGGCCGCCCGGATGCGGCGGCAGACGTCGAGGCCGTGCAGGTCGGGCAGGTTCATGTCCATCAGCACGAGGTCGATCGGCGCCCCCGATTCGGCGGCTTCGGCAAGCTGTCGGAGTGCCAACTGGCCGGTGCCGGCGGTCCCGGCGTGCACGAAGCCCTCGAGCCGACCGAGGTAGGCCGCGTGGGCCTCGGCGACGAGGGGCTCGTCCTCCACGACGAGCACGCGGATCAGGCGGCCAGACGCAACCGGCCCAGGCGCGACCGGGTCAGGCACGAGGTGCCTGCGCCTGGTCTGCGGCGGGGGTGGGTTCGGGGGAGCGGTGAGTGGGGATCGTGACGGTGAAAACCGCCCCCTGGTGCCGGCCGATGACGAGGCTGCCGCCGAGGCGCGCCACGGTCTGCCGTACGAGGGCCAGGCCCAGGCCGCGGCCGTAGGCGCCGGGATCCTTGGTGCTGAATCCCGGCCGGAACACGTCTTCCTCCGCCTCGGCGGCGACGCCCGGACCGCTGTCGGCCACCTCGATGACCAGGGCATCCGCCGTCGAACTAACGCGGAGGTCCACGGTGCGCGGCGCCTCGCCCGAGACGGCCGCGTCGAGGGCGTTGTCCATCAGGTTGCCGAGCACCGTGACGAGGTCCTGCACCAGGAGCCCGGAATCCGACAGGCTGCCCGACGCCTCGACCGTGAGCGCGATCCCGAGCTCGTGCGCCTGCGCGGCCTTGCCCATCAAGAGGGCGCCGATCACCGGTTCGTCGACGGAGGTGACCAGTTCGTCGGTCAGCTGCTGGCTGAGCTCGAGGTCCCGGGTCGCGAACTCGAGCGCCTCCGGGATCCGGCCCAGTTCCATCAGGGAGACAAGCACGTGCAGGCGGTTGGAGTGTTCGTGGGTCTGGGCGCGAAGCGCATCCGAGAGGGTGCGCATGCCCTGCAGCTCGTTGCCCAGCGATTGGAGATCGGTGTGGTCACGGATGGTGGCCACCGACCCCATCGCGGCGGGCTTGCCGCGGCCGGCCGCTGACGCGAGCGCGGGTTGCTGGCTGACGACCAGCACCCGGCTCCCGGTCGGATGGATCTCGTCTCGCGCCGGTCGGCCGCTCTGCAGCAGCTCGCCCAGGCTCGCCGGCAGGTCCAGGTCCGCCAGGAGCGGGGCTCCGCCGGCAGCCGCCCCCGCGGGCGACCTCGGGGGGATGCCGAGCAGCCGGGCCGCCTGGTCGTTGTAGAGCACCAGCTCGCCCCGGGGGTCGACCAGCACCAGCCCCTCGCGCACGGAATGCAGCACGGAGTCGAGGTAGACGAAGAGCTGGGCCAGTTGTTCCGGTCCCCAGCCGAGGGTGACCCGGCGCAGGTAGCGCCCGAGCAGCCAGGTCGCGATGGACCCTGCGGCCAGGAGCGCCAGGGCCAGGCCGAGCACCGCCGGCAAGCGGGCGTTGAGCGCGATTGTCACGTTGCTCGTCGTCACTCCGACGGCCACGAGCGCCCGCACGGCTCCCTGCTCGTCGGTGACCGGAACTACGGCGCGCACGGATGGCCCGAGCGTGCCGGTGCTGACCTCGGTGAGCGGTTCTCCGGCGAGCGCCGGTCCGACCGCGCCGATGTACTCCTTGCCTATCTCCGAGGTCGTCGGGTGGGTCCAGCGGGTGCGGTCCGTGTCCATGATCGTGATGAAGTCGAGGTCGGCGTCCGCCGCCACCCGCAGGGCATACGGCTGGAGGGAACCGCTCGGATCCGCTCCGCGGCTGGCCTCGAGCACGAGGGGATTGTCCGCGATGGCCGTGGCCACGGCCAGCATGCGATCCGCGGTTTCCGAATATCCGCGATCACGGGCGTCGACGAAGGATGCAGTTCCGACGAATGCCGCCAGCACGAGGATGAAGAGGGCATGGGCCAGGAAGAGCCGGCGCGCGATGCTCCATCCGTGACTCATGGCAATCGCCTTTCCGTGAACAATATGACCGCAAGCGTGACGGTGCGGGCGCCGTGAACGACTCTTGAACGCACCACGGATTTCTGTGGGCCCAGTGAGGGCCCCCTCAAGCCTAGACAAAGGAGTCTCCCATGGCGTCGTCGCCAGTTGCCCCCGTCGTGAAGCGCAAGAAGCGTTTCGACAAGTCGCACTACCTGTACACGGCGGTCATCGTCGCCGTCGTGCTGGGCGTCGTCGTCGGACTGATGTTCGGTGGTCCGGACGGGTTCGCCGTCTCGCTGAAGCCGCTCGGGGCTGCGTTCATCGGCCTGATCAAGATGATGATCTCGCCGATCATCTTCTGCACGATCGTGCTCGGCATCGGATCCATCGCGAAGGCCGCAACGGTCGGACGCATCGGCGGCCTGGCGCTCGGGTACTTCCTCGTCATGTCCACCTTCGCTCTCGGCATCGGCCTGCTGGTCGGCAACCTCATCCAGCCGGGGGCGGGCCTGGACATCGCCGGCGCCAGCTACGAGGTGACGGAATCCTCCGACACCGAGACCTTCATTCTCGGAATCATCCCGACCACACTCTTCTCCTCGCTGACCTCCGGCAACATCCTCCAGACCCTGATGGTGGCGCTCATCGCCGGCTTCGCCCTGCAGAAGATGGGGCCGGCCGGGCTGCCGATCCTCCGCGGCATCGCCCACGTCCAGGCCCTCGTCTTCCGCATCCTGATCATGGTCATGTGGCTTGCGCCCATCGGCGCCTTCGGCGCGATTGCCGCGGTCGTCGGTGAGACCGGCATCCAGGCCGTGATCAGCCTCTTCACCCTGATGGCGGCCTTCTACGCCACCTGCGTCGTCTTCATCGTGGTCATCCTCGGCGGGCTGCTGAAGATCGTCACCGGGGTCAACATCTTCAAGCTGATGCGGTACCTGGGACGCGAATACCTGCTCATCTTCTCCACCTCGTCTTCCGAGGCCGCCCTGCCTCGCCTGATCGCGAAGATGGAGCACCTCGGCGTCTCCCGGCCGGTTGTCGGTGTCACGGTCCCCACCGGGTACTCCTTCAACCTCGACGGCACGGCCATCTACCTGACGATGGCGTCCCTCTTCATCGCTACGGCGCTGGGCCAGCCCCTGCAGCTTGGGGAGCAGATCGGGCTTCTGGTCTTCATGATCATCGCCTCGAAGGGTGCGGCAGGCGTCTCCGGAGCCGGGCTGGCGACCCTCGCCGGCGGCCTGCAGGCTCACGCTCCGCAACTGCTCGACGGCGTCGGCTTCATCGTGGGGATCGACCGGTTCATGTCCGAGGCCCGCGCGCTGACCAACTTCACCGGCAACGCGGTCGCCACCGTGCTTATCGGCACCTGGACGAGGGAAATCGACCGGGTGCAGGTCGACCGGGTTCTCGACCGCCTCGAGCCCTTCGACGAGTCCACGATGCTGGCGCACCACAGCTTCGAACACCACGAAGGCCAGGCCGGGGGCCAGAGCGAGGGCCAGGCCGAGGGCCAGGGCGAGGGCCAGGGCGACGCCACCAGGCAGCCGGTCTCCGTCGGCGCCTGACCCGGCGAAACAACTTGGGGGGAACGCGCAAGGCAGTGCCGTCCGGGCAGCAGTACTCCCGGGCGGCACTCGCGCGTCCATCCCCCTCGCGACAAAAAAGCGCGGCCATCCCCCAAAAAGGGGGTGTGCTAGGGTTGGCGACGGTCTTACGACCCTTCACCAGGACGCGCTCACGCAGCCGACAGCCCCGATGCAAACAATCGCGCGGGACGGCCGTGATCGTATGGTGAGGCCCTGACGAGTGGTCCCATGATCGCTCCAGCCCCGCTCATCGAAGCGCGCCGTGGCCGGTCACTGCCTACCCGTCCGGCAACAGCTTGCATTCGATGCGTTGACCGTTAAACCGGTGGGCGTTCGGCGTGCACGGAGAACACGTGACCGAAATTATTGCCGTCAAGGCAGATCGACTGTACAAAGCGTTCGGGCGCCGCCCGAGCGAGATGGTCAAGAAACTTAGCGCAGGAGCCAGCAGGTCGGAGGTTTCCCCCCTCGGTACGGCCGCCGTCATCGACGCGTCGTTCGAGGTCAAGCGCGGCGAGATCTTCGTCGTCATGGGCCTGTCCGGATCGGGCAAGTCCACGCTCATCCGCATGCTCAACGGCCTTCTCGACGCCACCTCCGGAACCGTCACGGTCGCCGGCAAGCCCATCACGGGCATCCCGGCCAAGGCGCTGCGTGAGATTCGCCGCAGCAGCATCTCCATGGTCTTCCAGCACTTCGCCCTGCTGCCGCACCGCACCGTGATCGACAACGTCGCCTACGGCCTCGAAGTGCAGGGAATTGGTCGCGAGGAGCGCCTGGAGCGCGCCCGCACGATCATCCGCCTGGTCGGACTCGACGGCTGGGCCGACAGCCTTCCGTCGGAGCTCTCCGGTGGAATGCGGCAGCGCGTCGGCCTCGGCCGTGCGCTGGCCGCCGACACCGACGTGCTTCTGATGGACGAGGCCTTCTCGGCGCTGGACCCGCTGATCCGTCGCGAAATGCAGGAACAGCTCATCGAGCTGCAGGCCGAACTGGGCAAGACCATCATCTTCATCACCCACGACCTCAACGAGGCCATGTTCCTTGGCGACCGCATCGCCGTCATGCGCGACGGCCGAATCGTGCAGATCGGCACGCCAGAAGAGATCCTGACCGACCCGGCGAACGACTACGTTGCCCAGTTCGTGCAGGATGTCGACCGGGCCCGGGTTCTCACCGCCTCGAGTGTCATGGAGCCCGTGCGCAGCGTCGTCACGATCAATGCCGGGCCGCGCGCGGCGCTTCGCACCATGCGCGACCTGCAGACCTCGGCCACGTTCGTCGTCAACCGCGACCGCACCTTCGCCGGTGTCGTGCGTGACCGGGACGTGCTCCGGCTGGTCAAGGCCGGTGAAACCGACCTGCGAACGATCATCCGCGACACCGCCACGGCGGTCACTCCCGATACGGCGCTGGTCGATCTCGTCGAGGCCTCGGTCGAAAGCGACCTGCCCATCGCCGTCGTCGATGAGAAGAATCGCCTGGTCGGGGTCATCCCGCGGGTCACGCTTCTAGCCGCGATCGGCAACGTCACCACCAACACGGGCGAACTGCCCGTCGTCGAGCCGGCTGCAACGATCTCCGTCAGCCTGATCACCGAAACCCTGCGCGAAACCGCGCTGGAAGGGGCACAGCTGTGAACGACTTCCGCATTCCCCTGGGCACCTGGGTCGACGGCTTCATCGAGTACATCACCGACACGTTCGGTTTCCTCTTCGACATCATCCGTGCGGTCTTCGATGGCGCGTTCGAGGTCGTGGCCTTCCTGCTGGTCGCTCCGCCCTTCTGGGTGATCATCGTGATCGCCGCCGCGCTGGCCTACGCCACCCGTGGCTGGAAATTCGCGGTCGGCTCTGTCGTCGGGCTGGCCCTGATCGTGGGCGTCGACCAGTGGGAAAACGCCATGGACACCCTGGCGCTCGTGCTGGTAGCCAGCCTGCTCGCCATCGCCATCAGCGTTCCCCTGGGCATCCTGGCCGCGAAGTCCAAGGCCGCGTCAAGCATCATCCGACCGGTCCTGGACTTCATGCAGACGATGCCGGCCTTCGTGTACCTGATCCCGGCGCTCATCCTCTTCCGCGTCGGCGTCGTTCCCGGAATCGTCGCGACGATCATCTTCGCGATGGCACCCGGTGTCCGTCTCACCGAACTGGGCATTCGCGGGGTTGACAAGGAAGTTGTCGAGGCCGGGCAGGCCTTCGGCGCGTCGCCCTGGCGCATCCTGCGCCAGATCCAGCTCCCGCTCGCGATGCCGACGATCATGGCCGGAATCAACCAGGTCATCATGCTGTCCCTGTCGATGGTCGTCATCGCCGGAATGGTCGGCGCCGGCGGTCTCGGTGCCCAGGTGGTCGCCAGCCTCAACCGGATCGACGTCGCCCTCGGCTTTGAGGCCGGACTTGCCGTGGTCATCCTCGCGATCTTCCTGGACCGCCTGACCGCGGCCCTCGGCACGAGCGACACCCCCCTGGGTCGCTTCCTCGGGGCGCGCAAACGCGGCCGCCAGCAGGCATTGGCAGCCTGACCCACACACCTCACACCCGGCCACCCATCGCGGTGGCATGAAAGGAAAACATGAAGAATCGTTCACGATCATTGATCGCCGCCGGAGCAGTCGGGCTCCTCGCCCTCACCGGTTGCGCGTCCGCTGAGGAGTCCGTCGGCGGCGGCAACAAGGACAAGAAGGACCTCACCATCGCCGTGTTCAACGGCTGGGATGAAGGCGTCGCCGCCTCCGAGCTATGGAAGGCCGTTCTCGACGAGAAGGGCTACAACGTCGAGCTGGAATACGCCGACGTGGCCCCGGTGTACTCGGGCCTGTCCACCGGCGACTACGACCTCAACCTGGACGTGTGGATGCCCGAAACCCACGCCTCCTACGTGAAGGAGTACGGCGATGACATCGTCGACCTCGGCGCCTGGAACGAAGAGTCCCGGCTCACCATCGCGGTGAACGAGGATGCTCCGATCGACTCCCTCGACGAGCTCGCCAAGAACGCCGATAAGTTCGGCAACCGCATCGTGGGAATCGAGCCCGGCGCCGGCCTGACCGCGGCGACCACCGACCGGGTCATCCCGGCCTACGGCCTCGAAAAGATGGAATACCTCACCTCCTCGACCGCAGCCATGCTCACCGAGCTGACCGCGGCCACCAAGGCCGGCGAGAACATCGCCGTCACCCTCTGGGAGCCGCACTGGGCCTACAGCTCGCTGCCGATCAAGACCCTCGAGGACCCAGAGGGCACCCTCAAGAACGTCGAAAGCATCCACGCCTACGGCAGGAAGGATGTTGCCAAGGACTTCCCGCAGGCCACCAAGTGGATCAAGGGCTTCGACATGGACCTCGAGAAGCTGTACTCGCTCGAGAAGGCCATGTTCGTCGATTACGACGGCCAGGACTACGCGCCGATCGTCAAGAAGTGGATCGGTGAAAACCAGGAGTACGTCGACTCCATGACCGCCAAGTAGGGCCGCACGGCTCCTCGTTTCATCCGGAAGGCCCGCGTCGCGCTGACGCGGGCCTTTCGGCGCCCAGTGGCGGCCCGCGCGCGGGTGGGACATTCTGAGGCCATGCCGGACGTGGGCGTAGGAGACGTGGCTGTGCGGGAGTCGTTGGCCGATGCCGCGCGCCTGAGTCCGGTCGAGGCGCTGCGGGCGCTGGGCACCCGCGAAGCCGGGTTGACGAGCGCGGAAGCGGCACAGCGCCTGCGGGAGCTGGGACCCAACGCGGTCCGGACGCACAGGGCCAGCGCCTGGTCGGTACTCGCCCGGCAGTTGCGCAGCCCCATCCTGATCCTCCTCGTCATCACCGCGGGCGTATCGCTCTTCCTCGGCGATGTCACGAACTCGATAGTCATCGGCGTGATCCTCGTGGTCAGCGTCGGCCTCGGTTTCAGCAACGAGTACCGGGCGGAACGTGCCGCCCAGGCCCTGCACTCCCGAGTGACGCACCGCGCCGTCGTCGTCCGCGACGGCACGGCCCGCCCGGTCGACGTCGTGGACCTGGTGCCCGGCGACGTCGTGCACCTGGGACTCGGCGCGATCGTGCCGGCGGACATCCGGTTGCTGAGCAGCGAAGACCTGCTCTGCGACGAAAGCATCCTCACCGGCGAGTCGCTCCCGGTGAGCAAGAACCCGGCCGCGACGCCGGCGGAGCCGGGAGAGCTGGCCTCCTGCATCCGTATGGGAACGGTCGTCCAGGCCGGCAGCTGCGTCGGCGTCGTGGTCGCCACCGGAGGACGGGCAGAATTCGGCCGAATCGCCCTCGGGCTGGGGGAGCAGCAACCGCAGACCGAATTCCAGCTCGGGCTCCGACGCTTCTCCATCCTTCTGCTGCAGGTTGCGATCGGCCTGACCTCGCTGATCTTCGTCGCCAACCTGTTGCTGCAGCGCCCGGTGCTTGAGTCCCTGCTGTTCTCCCTGGCCATCGCGGTCGGCATCACTCCGCAGTTGCTTCCTGCCGTGGTCAGCACCAGCCTCGCGACGGGAACGAGGCGGCTGGCTCGCCGAAAGGTGCTCGTCAAACGACTGGTCTGCATCGAAGACCTGGGCGACATGGATGTGCTGGTCACCGACAAGACAGGGACGCTCACCGAGGGGCGGATCAGGTTCACCGACGCCCTGCCGATCGGGCCGGACGCCTCGGCCGAGGACGTGTACGTGCTGGGCCTGCTGGCCACCGAAGCCGACTACGCGACGGGCGGGCCTGCGGATGAGGGCCAGAACCCCCTCGACTCTGCGCTCTGGGAGTCCCCGCGCGCACAGACCTTCCAGGCAGCCCGGTACGAGCGCCTCGACGTGATCCCCTTCGACCATGAGCGGCGGATGACCAGCGTGCTGGTCAGGGAAGTCTCCGGCAGCGTGCGCCTGGTGACCAAGGGCGCCCCCGAGGATGTCCTCCGGCGCTGCGTGGGAACGCCGGCGGGGACCGAGGCTCAACTGGACGAACAGTTCGATGCCGGCGCCCGGGTGATCGCTGTCGCCTCCCGGCCCGCCGCCGGGCTCGCCGCCATCCAGCCGGCGGACGAGCAGCACCTCGTTTTGGTCGGCTTCCTGGTCTTCCTCGACCCGCCGAAGGCCAACGCCCGCCGGTCGCTGGACCGACTGGAGGCGCTCGGAATCACGGTGAAGATCGCCACCGGGGACAACGCCCGGGTGGCGGAAAAGGTATGCGCGGATCTCGATGTGCTCTCGGGCGGCACCCTCACCGGCACGCAGATCGACGAGTTGTCGGATGCGGAGCTCGGCGCCGCGGCCGAGGAAGCGAGCATCTTCGCCCGGGTGACCCCGGAGCAGAAGGCGCGGATCGTGCGGCTCCTCCGGGAAGGCGGCCGGGCCGTCGGATTCCTCGGCGACGGCGTGAACGACGCGCTGGCGCTGCACGACGCGGACATCGGCATTTCCGTCGACAGCGCCACCGACGTAGCCAAGGACGCCGCCGACGTGGTGCTCCTCGACAAGGATCTGGGAGTGCTCGCGGACGGTGTGATGGAGGGCAGGCGCATCTTCGCGAACACGATCAAGTACGTGCTGATGGGGACGTCGAGCAACTTCGGCAATATGTTCAGCGCCGCGGTGGCATCCGTCGTGCTGAGCTTCCTGCCGATGCTGCCCGGCCAGATCCTGCTGAACAACCTTCTCTACGACACCGGGCAGCTGGCCATCCCCGGCGACAACGTCGATGAGGAGCAGCTTCGGGCGCCGGCGCACTGGAACATCGGGCTCATCCGGCGCTTCATGCTGGTCTTCGGCCCGATCAGCTCTCTCTTCGACTTCGCGACCTTCGCCCTGATGCTGTTTGTCTTCGACGCCGTGCCGGGCGAGTTCCGGGCCGGCTGGTTCATCGAGTCGCTCGCCACGCAGACCCTGATCATCTTCGTCATCCGAACGCGCCGGGTGCCGTTCCTGCGCAGCCGCCCGTCGGCCGGCCTCACGACGGCCGCCCTGAGCGTGGTGTTCGTCGGAATCTCCCTGCCGTACTCCCCGCTGGCGGGGCTGCTCGGCTTCGACCCGCTTCCGGTACCGTTCTTCCTTGCGCTTCTGGCGATGCTCGTCGTCTACCTGGTCCTGGTGGAGGTCGCCAAGCTGTGGTTCTTCGGCCTGCCGGCGCAGAAGGCCCCGGCGCCCAGGCAGCGGAGGTCCGACCACCACATTGCCCGGCGGGCGGCGCCGTTCAGCATTACCGCACCCGTGCCCGCCGTGGACCGGCCGAGAAGACGGCGCAGACGCCGCCGCCGGCCTAGTCCGTGACGTCCGTGCCGCTCGGGCCGGAGCCCTGGGCGGCGACCGCTATCGACCGCGCCCAGGCGGTTGCCCCCTCCACCTCGCCGGCAGCGAGCGGCCCCTCCCGGCCCTCGACAATGAAGCCGCGGGGTCTCGCTACGATCCGGGCTCCCGCCTTTTCGAGGGCGTGGGAGATCTTCGCCGCGGCGTCACCGTGGATGAAGAGCCTCACGCGCGTGTCGAAGGCCGCGGCCCGGACCCCGCGCAGGGACCCCTCGCCGAGGCCGTCGAGGAACTCCTGCGTCCGAGGGGTGGGTTTCCACGCGTTGATCGGGCTTCCGACGACGAGCAGGTCCACGCCCTCCAGACCGCCCTGTCCCAGGCCTGCCAGGGGGGTCGCAGTGGCGTCGTTTCCGAGTTCCGCGGCAACCGTCTCGGCGATCTTCCGGGTGTTGCCGAAGTTCGAGTCAAACAGAACGAGTGTACTCATGACCAGCTTCCTTCCTTCAGACGCATCTCTGATTCGACCTGTGCCCATGCAGCCATGCAGGCAATGTACTCCGGGAATTCCGCGCTGAGGTGCGGACAAAGTACCTTCACTGGCGCGACGAAGGTACTTTCTCCGCAAGTCAGCCAGAACGTGGCCCCAGCACACCCGCTCAGTCGTCGAGGCCCCGGGCGACGAGGGCCTCGCCCAGGGCATCCGCCGCGTACAGCGACCGGACGACGACGGGAACGGCCAGCGCCATGACGGAGCCGCGCGTGCCTCGAGCGCGGCGTGCCTCGAGCACCTCGGTCACGATCTCGGTCACCAGCGGGATGCAGCGGATGGTGAGGGCCACCAGCAGGCCGATTCGGTCGGCGTCGACCCAGCGCCCGAACGGCCGCAGCAGGCGGTGGAAGGCCTCGAGCACGGCCGTCACGGTCGTGGTGAGGGTGAACAGCGCGGCGAGGGCGACTGCCACGATGAGTCGCCCGGCCATCAGGGCCGCGACGAGCCATCCGGACAGCAGCCCCTGAATCGGAACGACGAGCACGAGCATCCAGAGGATCGGCGCGATCTGCGCCACCGCGGCGCGCGGCGGAATGCGCGCGATGACGAAGAGCGAGAGAACGACGAGCGCAGCGATGGCGAGCTGCCAGGGCTCCGCCAGCACGCCGACGACCACCACGCCGACCGAGAGCAGGAGCAGCTTCAGCAGGGTGGGCGCCCGGTGGATGACCGACCGGCCGGGGGAGTACAGGCCGATCACGCGAGGCCGATCATGCCAGCAGCGCGCGGTACGAGTCGAGGGAGTCCTCGGGCACTCCGTCGGCGACCACTTCGCCGTGCTCGATGACGATCACCCGGTCGAAGCCCTCGATCAGCGCGAACTGATGGGTGACCACGATGACCTGCTGGCTCATCGAGTGCAGCAGCTCGCCGATGCGGCGGGCATTGCGGGCGTCGAGCAGGGTCGTCGGCTCATCCGCGACGAGCACCTGCGGTTCCGCGACGAGCACGGCGGCCAGGGCGAGGAGCTGCTTCTGTCCACCGGAGAGCAGGTGAGCAGGATGGTCTGCGTGTTCCGCGAGCCCGAAGCGGTGCAACGCGGCCGTGGTGCGCTCGGCGATCTCCGCGGCGCTCAGGCCGCGGCGCCGAAGCGTGAAGGCGATGTCCTCCTGCACGGTCGGCATGACGATCTGGTTGTCGGGATTGGTGAAGATGAAACCGACCAGGCGGCGCACGTCGCGAGCCTTCTTCGCCACGTCGAGCCCGTCCACGGTCACGGTGCCGCTGCTCGGTGCGACGAGGCCGTTGATCATGCGCACCAGCGTGGACTTGCCGGAGCCGTTGGCGCCGACGATCCCGATGCGGTGCTCGGTGAGGCTCAGGTCGATGCCCCGCAGCACCTGCCTCTCGCCGAACGAGTGTGAGACCCGGTCGAAGGTGATTGCGCTCATCGAGACCCCTGGCCCGCGTTCTCTGCGTTGGCCGGCTTTGCGTTGGCGGGCTCAGCGCTGACCGCGACCGGCGCCGCGCTGGACGCGGACCGCCGGCCGAGCGGGGCGATGAGTCCGGGGTAGGCCCGGTGCACCTGGCGGGCAACGAGCACGGTCACGACGACCTTCAGCAGGTCGCCGGGCAGGAACTTCGCGCTGTCGAACAACGCGACCCAGAGGGGCAGGCCCAGGTTGATCGCGGTCACCGGAACTCCGATGAGATAGACGGCGACGATGCCGCCGAGCGCGGTCGCTCCGACGGCGGGCCAGAACGGATACCTCGGCAGCAGGCGCGCAGTGAGGTAGCCGATCACGACCGCGGCGAGCAGCCAGCCGTACAGGTAGCCGGTCGAGGGGGAGATGGTGAACCAGAGCAGCCCGCCGCGACCGCCGGACAGCAGGGGAAGGCCCGCCGCGGCCAGGGCGAGGAACAATGCCACCGCGAAGAAGCCCTTGCGCGCACCGAGGATGGCACCGGCGAGCATGACGCCGAGGGTCTGGAAGGTGATCGGAACCGCGACGGCACCGATAGACAGCGCACCGGGAAGACCGAGGGCTGCGATCAGGGCGGCGAAGATGGCGATGTGTGCGAGGTCGCGTGCGGCGAGTGTCCGATTTGTCATATTCCCCAATTTAGAATTCGTGCGACACGCCGGGGAAAAGGGAACCTACAACAAAATCGCGGAAAGTCTATAAGCTGCCCTCCACGGACAGCAAATTCACAGCCGGCCGCACCGCCGCATCCAGAATGTGGGTGCCGACAGAAGGGTATCGATTATGAGTTTTCTCGGCTTTCTCCTCCTCGGCCTAATCGCAGGCGCCATAGCGAAGGCACTCCTGCCCGGCACACAGGGCGGCGGCTGGGTCATCACCCTGGTCCTCGGCGTGGTTGGGGCGCTCCTCGGCGGCTGGCTTGCCAGCCTGCTCTTCGGTGTCGAAATGGGCGAGTTCTTCGACTGGCGGACCTGGATCATCGCGATTCTCGGTTCCATCGTCGTGCTGCTCATCTACGGGCTTTTCACCCGCAGCCGGAAGGCCTGATCCCGCACTCCAACGCTCCACAGGGAAGGGGGCTCCGCTTCGGCGGGGCTCCCTTTTCCTGTGCCTGATGCCCGGCGCCATCCGGACAGCTACGGTGGGCGTATGACGCAGCCCATCGCGACTCTCCTCATCCTCGGCGCAAGCGGAGACCTCACTTCCCGGCTCCTCTTGCCGGCGCTGGGGCAGCTCCTGACCGAGCAGCACGTACGTCGGTTGCGCCTGGTCGGTGCGGGCAGCGACGACCTCACGCCTGCCGAGTGGCGGGCGATCGTCGTGAAGTCCTTCGCCGCCGCCGAGGCGTCCGGCGCCTGCGTCGACCACCTCGTGGCCACGACGGTGTACCGACGGGCCGATGTGACCCGGCCCGAGGAGATGCAGGGGCTGCTCGCCCTGTGCGAGGGGGCGCCGGCCGTCTACTTCGCGCTGCCGCCGGCCGTGACCGGGCTGGTCTGCGATGCGCTTGCTGAGCTGGAACTTCCCGGCGGCACCCAGCTCGCCCTGGAGAAGCCGTTCGGTTTCGACGAGGACAGTGCGGTGCGGCTCAACGCGAGCCTTGCCAGGCTCGTTCCGGAAGAGTGTATCCACCGCATCGACCATTTTCTGGGCCGGTCGACGGTGTTCAACCTGCTCGGCTTCCGGTTCGCGAACCGCATCTTCGAACCGCTGTGGAACAACGACCACATCGAGCGTGTCGACATCGTCTATGACGAGCAGCTCGGACTCGAGGGACGAGCGGGATACTACGACCGGGCCGGGGCTTTGGTGGACATGATCCAGAGCCACCTCCTGCAGGTGCTCGCCGTGCTGGCCATGGAGCCGCCGTCGACGCTGGAGGCCGCAGACCTGCGAGACGCAAAGGGGATCGTGCTGCGCGCCACGCGGGTGCGCGGCGGAAGCCCGCGTCGGTCGAGCCGCCGAGCCCGCTACGGCGCGGGCGTCGTCGCCGCGCGACCCGTGCCGGCCTACGTCGATGAGCCGGGCGTCGACCCCGCCAACGACACCGAGACGCTCGCCGAGGTCACCTTCGAGATCAACAACTGGCGGTGGGCCGGAGTGCCCTTCACGCTCCGGTCGGGCAAGGCCCTCTCCGCGCGGCGCCGCGAGATCGTCGTCACCTTCAAGCCCGTTCCGCACCTGCCGGTGGGACTGACCGGACACGAAGAGCCGACGGTCCTGCGCATCTTCCTCGGGCCCGACGAGCTGTCACTGGAACTCAATCTCAACGGCCCGGGAGACCCGCACGTGCTCGAACGGGTCAGCCTCGGCGCGGTCTTCGGCCCGGGCCAGCTGCTGGCCTATGGGGAGGTGCTCGAAGGTGTGCTCGATTCCGATCCGGCGCTCTCCGTGCGCGGCGACGTCGCGGAGCAATGCTGGCGAATCGTGGCGCCCGTGCTCGCGGCCTGGCGCGCGGGAAAGCCGGCGCTCGAAGACTACGCGGCGGGCACAACCGGTCCGTCGGGCTGGAGCGCCCTGGGCTAGTCGTCGTTACGCGACGAGGCGGGCCGGCTCGCTGCTTCGGACCGAGCGGGTCGGGAGCAGCACGGGAACCGCAGCCGCGCGTGCGGGTTCGGCCCACACGGAGATCGGGGCGGGTGTCCACGACAGGGCGGTCGGCTCGGCGGTGCGTTCGCCGCGAAGCTCGGCCTTCTGGCTGCTCAGGATGCCGGTCAGCGTCGTAGCGATCTGCGTCGCCTTGAGTCCGTGGAAGATGACGTCGGTGTCGTCGACGCTGCGGGAAACGAGGGTCCACTGGCCTTGTTCGCCGATGAGTTCGGTGAGCTTGCTATGCAGCAGGTCGAAGATCTGCTCGTCACTGAGTTCAGGCGCGGGCACCTGAATGACGGGTGCGACGCGACGTCGGCGACCAAACATCGGGACCCCTTTCGAGCGGTACGACTGTAGTGGTTCAATTCTCGCTGACGAGCCCCGGTTCCCCCTGCCGGACACGCCGGGAGATCGGCCCGCTCAGGCCTTGATCTTGCGAGCCCTGGCGTCTTCGACGACGGCGTCGATGGCGGCGACGGCGCTGAGCGCCCAGCCCAGCCACACCAGCGCGAGTCGCCAATCGCGCGGGCGGTTCCTGGTGGCCTGGAGGGTGCTCCACCCGCCGAGGATGACGCCGATCATGGGACCGTTGAAAATGTACTTGCGCATGGGGCCTCCGTTTCGTCTGGGTCCTAGGCTACTCGGGCGCGGCGCGGCGTGGATGGCCGGCCCGGCGGCCTCCCGGTCGGCATCGCTCTTCCCGGCCCCGGAATGGGCTCGGCTGGTAAACTCCAGATTTTGCAGCACACTTCGACAACCACGCGCGCAGCGGAACGGACACTCCCATTTCAACTCCCGCCGAACCCCGACAGTCCGCCGAGCCCCAGGGCGCTTACCCCCTGGTCGTCGTGTCGAACCGCCTGCCGGTGGACCACGAGGTGAATCCCGACGGGTCCGACGCCTGGCGCACCTCGCCGGGAGGGCTGGTGACCGCGCTGGAGCCCCTGATGCAGGCGTCGGATGGCGCCTGGGTCGGCTGGCCCGGGGTCGCCGATCGGAGTTTCGACCCGTTCGAGAAAAACGGGATCTCGATCATCCCGGTTCGGCTGAGCGCCCTCGAGCTGGAGCAGTTCTACGAGGGCTTCTCCAACGACACGCTCTGGCCGCTGTACCACGACGTGATCGCCCCGCCGAGCTACCACCGGGAATGGTGGGACTCCTACGTAGCGGTGAATCGGCGATTCGCCGAACGGGCGGCCTCGGCCGCTGCGCCGGGCGCCACGGTCTGGGTGCACGACTATCAGCTCCAGCTCGTGCCGCGGATGCTGCGCGAGGCGCGCCCCGACCTGCTGATCGGGTTCTTCAATCACATCCCGTTCCCGCCGTACGGAATCTACGCCCAGCTGCCGTGGCGCAAACAGATCCTCGACGGCCTTCTCGGCGCCGATCTGATCGGCTTCCAAAGGGTCGCGGACGCCGGCAACTTCTCGGCCGCCGTGCGACGACTGTTCGGATACACGACGCGCGGGGTGGCCATCGACGTCCCCGACGCCGCAGGTTCGCGCCACGTGATCGCGAAGCACTTCCCGATTTCGATCGACGCGGCCAGCTACGAGGCGCTGGCCAGGCGCCCGGATATCCAGGAGCGAGCCCGGCAGATCCGTGCGGACCTCGGCAACCCCGGGACGATCATGCTCGGCGTCGACCGGCTCGATTACACCAAGGGCATCGGGCACCGCATCAAGGCCTTCGGGGAACTGCTCGAAGACGGCAGCCTGAGCGTTGAGGATGTCACGCTGGTGCAGGTCGCGAGCCCCTCCCGGGAACGGGTCGGCACATACATTGCCCTGCGCGACGAGATCGAGCTCGCCGTCGGGCGCCTGAACGGCGATTACTCCACCATCAGCCACACGGCCATCAGCTACCACCACCACGCGTACCCGCGGGAAGAGATGGTCGCCCTCTACCTGGCCGCCGACGTCATGCTCGTGACCGCACTGCGTGACGGGATGAACCTCGTCGCCAAGGAGTACGTGGCCGTGCGCTTCGACGGCGACGGGGTGCTCGTGCTGAGCGAATTCGCCGGAGCCGCCGACGAACTCAAACAGGCGATCCTGATCAACCCCCATGACATCGACGGTGTGAAGGCCGCCATCCTCCGCGCCATCGCCATGCCCCGCACCGAGCGCACACGCCGGATGCGCGCGCTGCGGCGCAAAGTCTTTGACAACGATGTCGCCGCCTGGTCGGCATCCTTCCTCCGAACCCTGACCGAAGGAGCCGTTGTGCGCGCCGGAGTACCCGACAAGCTCGCCGAAGCCCTGCGTGAGATCAGCGGAGCGGAGACGCTTCTGGTGGCCCTCGACTTCGACGGCACTCTGGCGCCGCACGTCGACCGGCCGGAAGAGGCGCGCGCGGTGGAAGGCACCCGGGAGGCCGTGCAGCGCCTGCTCGACCTTCCCGGCGTTCGCGTCGCGTTCGTTTCCGGCCGCGCCCTGGTGAGCCTGCAGCACGTCGCGCAGCCCCAAAGTGACGTGCTGCTGACGGGGTCGCACGGCATCGAGGTGCAACTGGACACCCCGGAGATCGAGCTGGACCTGGTCGCCGCCGAACTCGAGCAGCTCGACGCGCTCGCCGGCGTGCTCGACCGGATCGCCGGGTCGACCTCCGGCACCTGGATCGAGCGCAAACCGGCCGGCCTGGCGCTGCACACCCGGCTCGCGACGCCGCAGGACGGCCTGGCCGCCCAGCGCCAGGCGCGCGAGCAAACAGAGCAGCTTCTACCGGGACTTACCATCCGGGAGGGCAAGAACGTGCTCGAGTTCTCCGTCCGCGCGAGTACAAAGGGAGAAGCCCTGGCCCGCCTTCGGGATCACACGGGCGCCGACCGGGTGCTCTACGCGGGCGACGACGTGACCGATGAGGACGCGTTCGCGGTGCTTCGCGAGGGCGACATCGGCCTCAAGATCGGGCCAGGGGTGTCGCTGGCCGGCTACCGCGTTCGCGGCCCGGGCGAGGTCACCGAGGTGCTTCGGCTTCTCGCCGATTTCCGGTCGGCCGCCTCCGATTCGGCCACCTGATCACACGAGGCGTCACACGAACAGTGACCCTTGTTCCGACGTTCTAGACTCGGAGCATGCCTGAGAACGATCTGAAACCACGCAGCCGTGCCGTCACCGACGGGATCGAAGCCACCACGTCGCGCGGCATGCTGCGCGCCGTGGGGATGGGGGACGCCGACTGGGACAAGCCCCAGATCGGAATTGCCAGCTCGTGGAACGAGATCACGCCGTGCAACCTGTCCCTCGACCGCCTGGCCCAGGCGTCGAAGGAAGGCGTGCACTCCGGTGGGGGCTACCCGCTCCAGTTCGGCACGATTTCCGTCTCCGACGGCATCTCGATGGGCCATGAGGGCATGCACTTCTCGCTCGTCTCCCGCGAGGTCATCGCCGACTCCGTCGAGGTCGTCATGCAGGCCGAGCGCCTCGACGGTTCGGTGCTGCTGGCCGGCTGCGACAAGTCGCTGCCCGGGATGCTGATGGCCGCCGCGCGCCTGGACCTGGCCTCCGTCTTCCTCTACGCCGGGTCGATCGCCCCCGGCTGGGTCAAGCTCTCGGACGGAACCGAAAAAGACATCACCATCATCGACTCCTTCGAGGCCGTCGGCGCGGTGAAGGCCGGACGGATGAGCGTCGAGGACGCGAAGCGGATCGAATGTGCCTTCGCCCCCGGCGAGGGGGCCTGTGGCGGCATGTACACGGCCAACACAATGGCGAGCGTCGCCGAGGCCCTCGGGATGAGCCTCCCCGGCTCCGCGTCGCCGGCGTCGGCCGACCGCCGCCGTGACTACTACGCGCACCGCTCCGGCGAGGCCGTCGTCAACCTGCTGCGCCTCGGGATCACGGCCAGGGACATCCTGACCAAGAAGGCCTTCGAGAACGCGATCGCCGTCGCCATGGCCTTCGGGGGATCCACCAACGTCGTGCTGCACCTGCTGGCCATTGCCAGCGAGGCCGAGGTCGAGCTCACCCTCGACGACTTCAACCGCATTGGCGACAAGGTTCCGCACATTGGCGACCTCAAGCCCTTCGGCAAGTACGTCATGAACGACGTCGACCGTCACGGCGGGGTGCCGGCGGTCATGCGCGCGCTCCTCGAGGCCGGATTGATCCACGGCGACGCCCTCACCGTCACCGGCAAGACCGTCGCCGAGAACCTGGCCGAGATCGACCCGCCCGCCCTCGACGGCGAGGTTCTGCGCACCCTCGACAACCCGATCCACGCCAGCGGCGGCATCACCGTGCTCACGGGCACGATGGCCCCCGAGGGCGCGGTCGTGAAGACCGCCGGTTTCGACTCCGACATCTTCGAAGGTCCGGCGCGTGTGTTCGAGCGAGAGCGCGGCGCGATGGACGCCCTGACCGAGGGTCGCATCGAAAAGGGCGACGTCGTGATCATCCGCTATGAGGGCCCGAAGGGCGGTCCCGGCATGCGCGAGATGCTCTCGATCACCGCCGCCATCAAGGGCGCCGGGCTCGGTGCCGATGTACTACTATTGACTGACGGTCGATTCTCAGGCGGCACAACCGGACTGTGTATCGGCCACATAGCACCCGAAGCGGTGGACGCAGGTCCCATCGCCTTCGTGCGCGATGGTGATCTCATACGGGTCGATATCGCAGCTCGCACGCTTGACCTACTGGTCGACCCTGATGAGCTGGCCACCCGCCGCATCGGCTGGGCTCCGCTTCCTCCGCGCTACACCCGTGGCGTCCTGGCTAAGTACACGAAGCTCGTGCAATCCGCGGCTCTCGGCGCGGTTACCGGCTAGGCCTTCTGCTCACCGCACGTATCTGAAGTAGGGATTCAACCTTCCATGACCACGGAACCTTCGCCCGTGCCATCGCCCACACCGCGCGCCTCCGCGTCCCCCGACACGTCAGGTGCGCACGGTTCAGCGCCGGAAGTCCTCACGGGTTCCGGGGCGATCATCCGCACCCTCGCGCTCCTCGGGGTCACCGATGTCTTCGGCATCCCCGGCGGCGCCGTCATCCCGCTCTACGACGAGCTGATGACCCAGGACGTCATCCGCCACATCCTCGTGCGACACGAGCAGGGCGCCGGCCACGCGGCCGAGGGCTACGCCGCGGCGACCGGCCGCGTCGGCGTGGCCATCGCCACCTCCGGACCGGGGGCGACCAACCTGGTCACGGCGATCGCGGATGCCTACATGGACTCCGTGCCCATCCTCTGCATCACCGGCCAGGTGTTCTCGACCTCGATGGGCACCGACGCGTTCCAGGAGGCCGACATCGTCGGCATCACGATGCCGATCACGAAGCACTCCTTCCTGGTCCGCCGTGCGGAAGACATCCCGGCGGCCATCGCGGCGGCGTATCACATCGCCTCCACCGGCCGGCCCGGCCCGGTGCTCGTGGACATCACCAAGGACGCGCAGCAGAACCTGGCACCGTTCATCTGGCCGCCCAAGCTCGACCTGCCCGGCTACCGGCCGATCACCAAGGCGCACGGCAAGCAGGTGCAGGCCGCGGCGCAACTCTTCGTCGAAGCGAAGAAGCCCGTGCTCTACGTCGGCGGCGGCGTCATCCGCGCCCACGCATCGGCCGAGCTGCTGAAACTGGCCGAACTGACCGGGGCCCCCGTGGTCACCACGCTGATGGCGCGCGGCGCCTTCCCCGACTCGCACGAGCAGCACGTCGGGATGCCCGGCATGCACGGCACGGTGCCGGCCGTCCTCGCGCTGCAGGAAAGCGACCTGATCGTGTCGCTCGGCGCCCGGTTCGACGACCGCGTCACCGGCAAGGTGTCCGAGTTCGCCCCGAACGCGAAGATCGTGCACGTGGATGTCGACCCAGCGGAGATCTCGAAGATCCGCACGGCCGACGTGCCGATAGTCGGCGATGCCAAGGACGTCATCGCCGACCTCACGGTGGCGTATGCGGCGGCCGCGGCCGAGACCACGCCGGACATCAGCGTCTGGTGGTCGTACCTGAACGGCCTGCGTGAGGAGTACCCGCTGGGCTTCTCCGAGCCCTCCGACGGCCTCCTCGCCCCCCAGTACGTGATCAAGCGGATCGGCGAGCTGACCGGGCCGGAAGGCACCTACGCGGCCGGCGTCGGCCAGCACCAGATGTGGGCGGCCCAGTACATCAAGTACGAGCGCCCCAACTCCTGGCTGAACTCCGGCGGCGCCGGCACCATGGGCTACTCGGTTCCCGCCGCGATGGGCGCCAAGGTCGCCGAGCCCGACCGCGTGGTCTGGGCCATCGACGGCGACGGATGCTTCCAGATGACCAACCAGGAGCTCGCCACCTGCACGATCAACAACATCCCGATCAAGGTGGCGATCATCAACAACTCGTCCCTCGGCATGGTGCGCCAGTGGCAGTCGCTGTTCTACGACGGACGGCACTCCTTCACCGACCTGAACACGGGCCATGGCACCGCGATGGTGCCCGACTTCGTGAAGCTGGCCGAAGCCTACGGTGCCCTCGCCATCCGGGTCACGAGCGCCGACCAGGTCGACGACGCGATCAAGCTCGCGCTGGCGACCAATGACCGGCCCGTCGTGATCGACTTCATCGTCAGCCGCGACGCGATGGTCTGGCCGATGGTGCCGCAGGGCGTCAGCAACAGTTACGTCCAGTACGCCAAAGACCACGCACCGACCTGGGAAGAGGAGTAACCATGAGCACCCACGTTCTCAGCCTCCTCGTTGAAAACAAGCCGGGCCTGCTGACCCGCGTCGCCGGCCTGTTCGCCCGGCGCGGCTTCAACATCGAGAGCCTGGCCGTCGGCCACAGCGAAATCGAGGGCCTGTCCCGGATCACGATCCTCGTCGACGTCGAAGACGTGCCGCTCGAGCAGGTGACGAAGCAGCTGAACAAGCTGATCAACGTCATCAAGATCGTCGAACTCGAACCGTCGCAATCGGTGCAGCGCGAACACCTCCTGATCAAGGTTCGCGCCGACAACGCCACCCGGTCCCAGGTGCTCGAGGCCGTCACGCTCTTCCGCGCCCGCGTCGTCGACGTCTCGACGGATGCGCTCGTGATCGAGGTCACCGGGGACTCCGGCAAGACCCAGGCCTTCCTGCGCGTGCTCGAACCTTACGGAATCAAGGAGATCGCCCAGTCGGGCCTGCTCGCCATCGGGCGCGGCTCCAAATCGATCACCGACCGCGTTTTCAAGAACTAACCCTTTTCCACAACCAACAAGGAGAAACCCATTGGCTGAGATTTATTACGACAAAGACGCCGACCTGTCGATCATCCAGGGCAAGAAGGTGGCCGTCATCGGCTACGGCTCGCAGGGGCACGCCCACGCGCAGAACCTGCGCGACTCGGGTGTCGAGGTTGTCGTCGGCCTCAAGGAAGGCTCGAAGTCCAGGGCCAAGGCCGAGGAAGCGGGCTTCACCGTGCTGAGCGCCGCCGAGGCATCCGCCTGGGCCGACGTAATCGTGATCCTCGCGCCCGACCAGGTGCAGCGCCACCTCTTCGCCGACGACGTGGAACCGAACCTCGCCCAGGGCAAGACCCTCGTCTTCGGCCACGGCTTCAACATCCGCTTCGGCTACATCACCGCCCCCGAGGGTGTGGATGTCGTCATGGTCGCTCCGAAGGGTCCCGGCCACACCGTGCGCCGCGAGTACGAGGCCGGCCGCGGCGTTCCCGTCATCGTCGCCGTCGAGAAGGATGCCTCAGGCAGCGCCTGGCCGCTCACCCTCAGCTACGCCAAGGCCATCGGCGGGCTGCGTGCCGCGGGCATCAAGACCACGTTCACCGAAGAGACCGAAACCGACCTGTTCGGCGAGCAGGCCGTGCTCTGCGGCGGCGCGTCGCAGCTGATCCAGTACGGCTTCGAGGTTCTGACCGAGGCCGGCTACCAGCCGCAGGTCGCCTACTTCGAGGTGCTGCATGAGCTCAAGCTCATCGTCGACCTGATGTGGGAGGGCGGCATCGCCAAGCAGCGGTGGAGCGTCTCTGACACGGCCGAGTACGGTGACTACGTCTCCGGCCCGCGCGTGATCGACCCGCACGTCAAGGAGAACATGAAGGCCGTTCTGGCCGACATCCAGAACGGCGCCTTCGCCGCCCGTTTCATCGCCGACCAGGACGCCGGCGCGCCGGAGTTCCTGGCGCTGCGCAAGAAGGGCGAAGAGCACCCGATCGAGGCCACCGGCCGCGAGCTGCGCAAGCTGTTCGCCTGGAACGCCTCCGCCGACGACGACTACGTCGACGGCGAAGCCGCGCGCTGAGTATCGCCAGGTGATTGTTCGCGGCAGGGCCGGTCGGTTTCGACCGGCCCTGCCGCCGGATGCGGCGCGGCGTTTCGCCACTGCGGCGATGGTCGGCGTCGTCGTGTACGTGCTCGTGGACGTCGTGCTCCAATGCCTGCCGCCGCACTACAGCGTGGTCAGTGACGCCGAGAGCAACCTCGCGGTCGGTCCCTTCGGCTGGATCATGAACCTCAACTTCCTCGGCCGGGCCGGGTTGACGCTCTGCGCGGCCGCGGCCATCGGCCTCGTCGGCCCCCCGACGAGGCTCCGGGGAGCCGGGCTGGTGCTGCTGATCGTCGCCGGCGCGTGCTCGGCGGCGCTGGCGTTCCTTCCCACGGACATCAATCCAGCGGGGGAGTTCGGCCTGCGGGCCTCCACCCTTGCCGGCACCCTGCACCTCATCGTGGCGTCGCTCGGCTTCTTCGCCGCACTCGCAGCCTTCGCGCTCCTGACCGGCTGGCTCCGGGCCACACCCGAGCTCCGTCGCATCTACCCGGCCGCCCTGGCCCTCGTCGCCGTCGCGGCGGCCGGGCTGCTCGGCGTCGGCCTGTCCGACCGGTTCGAACCGACCCTGCTCGGGCTCGCAGAACGGGTCTGCCTGGCCGGGATCCTCGGCTGGGCCTTCGTCGTCTGTGCGGCCATTCGCCGCACGATGACGGATCCGGGCCCGGCCGGCGCGGATCAGGGTTCGGCCAACGCCAGCCAGGTCGAGACGAGCGTGTCGGGCGACAGCGACATGGAGTCGATCCCCTCGGCCGCGAGCCAGCGGGCGAAGTCCGGGTAGTCGCTTGGCCCCTGGCCGCAGATGCCCACATACTTGCCGGCGCGCTTACCCGCGGCGATAGCCAGGGAGATGAGCTTCAGCACCGCCGGGTCGCGCTCGTCGAATGCCTCGGCCACCAGCGCGGAGTCCCGGTCGAGTCCGAGCGTCAGCTGGGTTAGGTCGTTCGAGCCGATCGAGAACCCGTCAAAGTGCTCGAGGAACTCGTCGGCCAGGACGGCGTTCGAGGGGACCTCGCACATCATCACGACCTCCAAACCGTTGCGCCCGCGCTCCAGCCCGTTCTCGGCGAGAATGCGGATCACACCCTCCGCTTCGGCGATCGTCCGGACGAAGGGAATCATGAGTTTGAGGTTGGTCAAGCCCATCGTGTCCCGCACGAACAGGGCGGCCTGGCACTCGAGGTCGAAGCATTCCCGGAAGGCGTCGGACACGTACCGGGATGCACCCCGGTAGCCGATCATCGGGTTCTCCTCGTCGGGTTCGAACGCCGGGCCGCCGAGCAGATTGGCGTATTCGTTGGACTTGAAATCGGAGAACCTGACGATGACGGGCTCGGGGGCGAAGGCGGCGGCGATGGTCGCGATGCCCTCGGCGAGGCGCTTCACGTAGAAGGCGGTCGCGCCGCCGTAGGCATCCGTTCTCTGGTGGATTTCCGCGACGACCTCATCCGTCAGCCCGGCGGTGTCGCCCGACTCGACCGCGATCAGCGCGGCGGGGTGGATGCCGATGCGGGTGCTGATGATGAACTCGAGCCGGGCCAGGCCGACGCCGTGGTGGGGCAGCGACGCGAGGGAGAAGGCCTGGTCGGGGGAGCCGACGTTGAGCATCAGGCGGGGCCCGATGGGCGGGAGCTCGTTGATGCTGACCTCATCAACGGTGAAGTCGACCAGCCCGTCGAGGACGCGGCCGGTCTCTCCCTCGGCGCAGGTGACGGTGACCGGCTGCCCGTCATACAGGGCCGTCGTGCCGGAGGCGGTGCCCACGATGGCCGGAATCCCGAGCTCGCGGGCGATGATCGCCGCGTGGCAGGTGCGGCCGCCGCGGTTCGTGACAATGGCGCTGGCCTTCTTGATGACCGGTTCCCAGTCCGGGTCCGTCATGTCCGTGACGAGAACATCACCCGGCTGCAGCCGCCCCATCTCCGCCGTGGACGCGAGGATCCGGGCGATCCCGCTGCCGATCTTGCGGCCCACGGCCCGGCCGGAGAGCAGCTCCGGGGCCGTCCCGGTGAGGCGGTACTGGCGGAGGACCCCAGCCGTGCCGGCCCGGGACTCCACGGTCTCCGGCCGGGCCTGGAGGATGTAGAGACGGCCGTCGATGCCGCTCTTGCCCCACTCGATGTCCATCGCCCGGCCGTAGTGGTTTTCAATCGTCACGGCCATCCGGGCGAGCTCGTGCACGTCGTCGTCGGTGATGCTGAACCGGCGCTGGTCGACGACCGGCACCGGCTCGAAGCGCGTGGTCGCCTGTGCCCCGTCGGCGTAGACCATCCGTTGCTCCTTGGTGCCGAGCTCGTGGCTGAGGATCGCGTACTTGTCCGCGGCCAGGGAGCTCTTGTATACCCGGAATTCATCCGGGTTGACCGCACCCTGCACGATCGCTTCGCCGAGCCCGTAGACGGAGTTGATCAACACGAGGTCCTTGAAGCCGGACTCGGTGTCGATCGTGAACAGCACCCCGGATGCGCCGATGTCGGAGCGAACCATCACCTGCACCCCCACCGACAGCGCGATGCCGAGGGTCGGCACGTTGTGGTGTGCCCGGTAGGCGATCGCCCGGTCGGTGAACAGCGACGCGAAGACCTCGGGCAGGCGGCGCAGCACCTCGTCGATTCCCTGCACATTGAGCAGAGTCTCCTGCTGGCCGGCAAAGGATGCCTCGGGCAGGTCCTCCGCGGTGGCGCTGGAGCGCATGGCCACGCTCAGGCCCGCCGGGTTGCAGCTCTCCAGCTGGCCGTAGGCCTCCCGCACCTCGGCCTCGAGGGGAGGCGGGAGTGTGCCGGCGATGATCGCGGCGCGGATGGAGGCGCCGGCGGTCTGCAGCGCCGCGAGGTTGTTCGTGTCGAGGCCCTGCAGCGCCCGGTCGACGTGCTTGTCGACGCCGTTCTCGAGCAGGAACTCGCGGAAGGCGTCCGATGTGGTGGCGAAACCCATCGGCACGGTGACCCCGAGGGAGGACAGATGCGAGATCATCTCCCCGAGCGATGCGTTCTTGCCGCCCAGGGCACCCAAATCGGCCAGCGACGCGTCGCCCAGCCAGAGAACTCGTTGCATCCGTTTGCTCCGCTCATCCGTTCACGAACAGGGGTCTCTCGTCGCACGGTACACCCAAAGAATCCCGGCGCGGGGGCATGGACGGTGGACGAATCCTGGGGGAACAGCGGGTGAACGACCCCTCGAATGCGCGGCCGCGTGAATATGCCCCCCCCAGACTGGGGGTATGAGTCCTTTCAATCGACGAGATCTTCTCCGCTCCGCAGGCGTCATGGCTTTTGCCGGTGCCGCCGCGACGACAGCCGGCGCGACAGCCGGCGCGCTGCCGGCCCAGGCGGCCGGCGCCGTGGTGCCCGGTTTCCTGCACGGCGTAGCCTCCGGCGACCCGCTGCCCGACGGAATCCTGCTCTGGACGCGGGTGACCCCCTCCGCGGACGCCGTGCCGGGATCGGGGGTCGGCGCGGACGTGGCCGTGAAGTGGGAGGTGGCAGAGGACTCCGGTTTCCACCGGGTCGCGGCGCGCGGTTCCGTCATCACGGGCGCCGCACGGGACCACACCGTCAAGGTGGCGGCCCACGGGCTGCGACCGGGCACGACCTACTGGTACCGATTCATCGTGGCCGGAGTGACGTCGGCAACCGGTCGCACACGCACGGCGCCCGCGGCCGGAACGGCCGTTCAACGACTGCGGATGGGGGTCGTGTCGTGCGCCAACTGGCAGGCCGGCTACTTCAGCGCGTACCGCCACCTCGCGGACCGGGGCGACCTGGACGTGGTGCTGCACCTGGGTGACTACCTCTACGAGTACGGCCCCGGCGAGTACCAGGCCCGGGACGTCGTGGTCCGGCCGCACGACCCGGCGGTCGAAATGACCACGCTGTCCCACTACCGGCGCCGTCACGCGCAGTACAAGACCGACCTCGAGCTGCAGGCGTTGCATGCGGCGGTTCCGTTCGTCGTCACCTGGGACGATCACGAGTCCGCCAACGACGCCTGGTCCGGGGGAGCCGAGAACCACACGGAAGGCGTGGAGGGGTCCTGGGCGTCGCGCCAGGCGGCATCCCAGCAGGCCTACGCCGAGTGGATGCCGGTGCGATACGAACCGGGCGGCCACCTCTACCGCCGCTTCAGTTACGGCGCTCTGGCCAGCATTTCCATGCTGGACCTGCGCAGTTACCGCAGCCAGCAGGCGTCGAACATGGTCGATCCCGCGATTGGCGACCCGGCACGCACCCTGACCGGTGCGGCGCAGATGGACTGGCTGCTGGACGGTTTCTCCGGGGCCGAGACGCAATGGAAACTCATCGGCAACCCCGTCATGATCGCCCCCGTCCGCTTCCCGTCAACGCTGAGCGCGCGGGAAGTCGGCGCCGTTTCGCAGCTGCTCGGGTCGACCACGATCGACGGCGTCCCGTACAACGTGGACCAGTGGGATGGCTACACGGCGGACCGCAGCCGGGTGATCAGCCACCTGCGCGACAACGCCATCACGGATGCCGTCTTCCTCACCGGGGACATCCACTCCAGCTGGGCCTGCGACGTGCCGGCGGACCCGCTGACGTACCCGTCGAACGGCGCGTCCGTGGCCGCGGAACTCGTCTGCACCTCAGTGACCAGCGACAACCTGGACGACATCCTCGGGACCCAGCCGCGCACGGCATCCGTCGCCGTCGAGGAGGCCTTCAAGGCCGCGAACCCGCACGTCAAGTACCTGGACTTCGACTCGCACGGATTCTCGGTCCTGGAGGTGACGCCGGGCGCCCTGCGGATGGACTGGTACGTGCTCTCTGACCGCACGAGCAGGGCGGCGACCAGCACCCTGTCCGCGTCGTGGCAGGTTGCCGCCGGCACCCAGGCCGTGAGCCGCGTCCTGTGAACGCCGCGCCGTCCGGATTCCCGGACTCCGACCGCCGCCGGTTCCTCAGACTGGCCGCGGCAGGCGGGGCCTCCGTCATTCTCTCCATCGCCGCGGGGACCGCCGGCCAGGCATCCGCGCTGCCGACCCGCGTGACGGCGCCGGCGTCGCGAACGCGGGTGTACGTGCTGGTCGTCGACGGTTGCCGCCCCGATGAGATCACCTCGGCCCTCACCCCCCGCCTGGCGGCGCTGCGCACCGCCGGGACCGACTTCCCCGCCGCCCGTTCCCTGCCCGTCATGGAGACCATCCCCAACCACGTGATGATGATGACCGGGGTCCGACCGATTCGCTCCGGGGTTCCGGCCAACTCGATCTACGACCGCGCAGAGTCCGTCGTGCGCGATCTGGACCGGCCCGCCGACCTTCGCTTTCCGACGTTGCTCGACCGGCTCAGGGATGAGGGCTTCTCGACGGGATCGGTGCTCAGCAAGCGCTACCTCTTCGGTATCTTCGGCGAGCGCGCCACCTACCGCTGGGAGCCCTCCCCGCTTCTCCCGGTGACGGGGCACGCGCCCGACAACTTCACGATGGACGCGCTGATCGCCATGGTCGACCGGGTGGACCCCGATTTCGTGTTCACGAACCTCGGCGATGTCGACCGAGTGGGGCATTCGGATGTCTCCGGCACGACCCTGCAGGCCGCCCGGACCACGGCCCTCCGCGACACGGACAACCAGGTCGGGCGATTCGTGGATCATCTCGTCGCGGCGGGCACCTGGGAGAGCAGCGTGCTCATCGTGCTCGCGGACCATTCCATGGATTGGTCCATCCCGTCGAACGTCATCTCCGTGGATCAGATCCTCGCCGGACGTCCCGACCTGCGCGATCGGGTCGCCATCGCCCAAAACGGCGGGGCCGACCTGCTGTATTGGACGGGGCCCGCTGGTGCTCGGGATGCCGGGGTGGCCGAGATTCGCGGTCTCGTGGCCGCGCACCCGGGAGTGCTGTCGATTTCGAACCCCGCCGACCTGCGCCTCGGCCCGGAGGCGGGCGACCTGGTCGCGTTCTGCCGGACGGGCTGGCGCTTCTCCGATCCCTGGGTCGCGTCCAACCCGATTCCGGGCAACCACGGGCATCCGGCCACCGAACCGATCCCCTTCTTCATCGCCGGTGGCAGCCCTCGGGTTCTCGCAGGGTCGTCTTCCCAGCCCGCCCGCACGATAGATGTGGCGCCCACGGTGGGGGCGCTGTTCGGGCTGCCCGCGCCGAAAGGCGGCTACGACGGGACGGCGCGAATCGACGCTTTCGGGGCCTGACCGTCCGGGACGTGGTCCTTGCGAGTGTGTTTCACCCTGCCGATAATGGACGAAGCGGATGATCCGGGCCGCGCTCACCAGCCGGCGCGGCCAGCCGCACACACACGCAAGTATCGGCAAATCGATATCGGCACATCAGTATCGGCAAATCTGTAGGTGAGACACATGGGTGATCCGAAGACCATGGCCTCGGCTGCTGTCGACGGCCTGCGGGGACAGGTCGCCGGAAGCGTGCTGCTGGCCGAAGACCCCGGGTACGACGAGGCCAGGCGCGTCTGGAACGGGATGATCGATCGACGGCCCGCGGCGGTGGTTCGGGCGGCCTCCCCGGCCGACATTGCTCCGACCGTGCGGTACGCGAGGGAGCATGCGCTGCCCCTCGCGGTGCGGGGAGGCGGGCACAACGTCGCCGGCAACGGAACCGTCGAGGGCGGCATCGTGCTCGACCTGGGCGGGCTGAAGGCCGTGCAGGTCGACGAGGAACGAGGCACCGTGCGGGCCCAGGCCGGGGCGACGCTCGGTGACATCGACCGGGCGACCGGGCCGCACAACCTCGCCGTGCCGGTCGGGGTGGTCTCGGGAACCGGCGTGGCCGGCCTGACGCTGGGCGGGGGAGTCGGCTGGCTGACCCGGGCCCACGGCCTGACGATCGATAACCTCCTCTCGGCCGAGCTGGTCACGGCGTCGGGCGAGGTCCTGCGAGCGAGCGCCGGGGAGAACCCGGAGTTGTTCTGGGGACTCCGGGGAGGCGGAGGCAATTTCGGCGTGGTGTCCTCATTCACCTTTCGCGCGCATCCGCTGCCCTCGAAGGTGTTCTCCGGCAACCTCGTCTACCGCCGGGACGGCTGGGCCGACGCTCTCCGGGTCTACGACACCTGGACGCGCGACCTGCCCGATGAGATGACTTCGATCGTCTCGTTCTTTGTTCCGCCGGAGACCTGGGAACTCGGCGGTGACCCGCACATGTTGCTGGGGTTCGTCTGGGCATCACCGGATGCAGAGGAGGGCGAGCGGATCGTCGACCGGCTGCGGACGGCCGCCCCGCCCGACACGGAAGTCGCCCCGCCCGCCCGCTGGGCCGAGTGGCAGTCGGCCGCGGACGAGATGTTCCCGAAGGGCGTCCGGGGGTACTGGAAGAACACCTCGTTCGACCGGTTGGATGACGACGTGATTGGGACGCTCGTGCGTCGGGGAACCGAACAAACCTGGCGGGGGACGGGCTTCGACATCCACCACCTGGGCGGCGCGTTCGGCCGCGTCCCCGAAGACGCCACGCCCTTCCCGAACCGCTCCGCGCGGTTCTGGCTCAATGTCTACGGCTACTGGCCGGATGCCGCGGACGACGCGCCGCACACCGCCTTCGTGCGTGGGATGGCCGCCGACATGGAGCCGTACTCGACGGGCGGGCAGTACGTGAACTTCCTCGGCGAGGAGCGCGGGCGGGATCCCGTGGCCCAGGCGCTCTCGGTCTACGGTCCGGAGAAACTGCAGCGCCTCGCGGCCCTGAAACGCGAGTTCGACCCGGAGAACATCTTCCGGCTCAACCACAACATCCCGCTGATCTAGGCGCACCGCCGCCGGATGTACTCGGCGACCGGCTCCGGAGCGAAACAGACTACGTGGCCGACGCCGTCGATGACGTCGGGTTCCTCGGGATCGGCCGACCCCGGGCGCCGCCGCACTCGGGTCAGCTCGCGGGCGATCTCGCCGAACACGGGATGCGACGCGCTTCCGAGCGCGAAGCGGATGTCGGCGGCCGATGTCGCCAGGGCCCGCAAGTCGACGGACTCGCCGGTGACCGGGAGGTCGCCCCTGATCAGGTTCTCGGCCAGCGCTTCGCCGCGTGCCGCGTACCATTCCAGGCCCGCCGGGGCGGCGAGCAGCCCGGACGGCCGGGCGCCGGGCTGCGTGACGCCGGGCTGCTTGTCGTCGGGCCGTTCGACCCGCGCGACGCCGGACACCAGCGCCATCGCCCCGGCCCAGTCGCCGGGATGCGCGGCGAGGTGCCGGTCCACCTGCGCGCCTACGCGGGAGGCCAGGGCCCGGCCGGATGCCGTCAGCTGGAAGTAGCCCGGCTCGAACACGGTGACGCGTCGCACCAGCTCGGGGTGTCGCAGGGCCAGCTGCAGGGCAACGATGCCGCCGGCGCTGGAGCCGAAGACGTCCGCGCGTGTTTCGGCGCCGAGTCCGAGGGTGCGGAGCAGCTCCGCGGCGTCCTCCGCATGCCGCGTGGAGTCGCAGGGCCAGCCATCGCGGCTGCTCCGCAGGGTGCCGCGCGGGTCATAGGTGACAACGGTGAACCCGGTCAGCCGTTCGGCGATGGGGCGGAACATCTCCGCGTCATCACTCGCCGCGCCGATGATCAGGATCGTCGGGCCGCTGCCGCGCACCTCCGTGTGGAGCCGGCATCCGTTCACGTCACGCAGACCTGCCCGCGGCGCCTCGGCACCGGGGAGGGCGAAGGGATTCCTGGTCTGATCCGCCATGCAGGGATCGTAGCCCCGCGGCGGCCGCCGGGAGTACGGTGGGCACAGGCGGGCGGATGCCCGGAGCGAAATCCACTGAACGAAGTCCACTTAAAGAAATCCACTGAGGGAGTCACTGTGAAGGCACTGGTTTATGGCGGTCCGGGCAAGAAGACCTGGCAGGACGTTCCGGACCCGGAGATCGTGCACGCCACCGACGCCATCGTGCGGGTCGATACGACCACGATCTGCGGCACGGACCTGCACATCCTCAAGGGCGATGTGCCGGCAGTGCAGGTCGGCCGGATCCTCGGCCATGAAGGCGTCGGAACGATCACGGCCGTGGGCTCATCGGTGAGCAGCCTCGCGGTGGGCGACCGGGTCATTATTTCCTGCATCAAGTCCTGCGGGCACTGTGCCAACTGCAAGTCGGAGCTGTATTCGCACTGCCTCGGCGACGAAGGCCAGTCGGGCATCGGCTGGGTCTTCGGGCACCTGATCGACGGCACCCAGGCCGAATTCGTGCGCGTGCCGTATGCGGAGAACTCCCTGCACAAGATGCCGGCGGGTGTGACCGATGACCAGGCGGTCATGCTCTCGGACATCCTGCCGACCGGGTTCGAGATCGGCGTGCAGTACGGCCGGGTCAAGCCCGGCGATGTGGTGGCCGTGATCGGGGCCGGTCCGGTCGGCCTGGCCGCGATCGCCACGGCCGGACTCTACGGCGCCGCGACCATCATCGCGCTCGACCTGGATCCGAACCGCCTCGAGCAGGCGAAGGGGTTCGGGGCGACGGACACGGTGCTCTCCAATGCGGCCGACTGGAAGGAACAGGTCTTCGCCCTGACCGACGGTGCCGGGGTCGATGTCGCCATCGAGGCCGTCGGCATCCCGCAGACCTTCACCATGGCCACCGACATCGTGCGCCCTGGCGGAAACGTGGCCAACGTCGGCGTGCACGGCAAGTCGGTCGAGCTGCACCTCGAGAACCTGTGGATCCAGAACATCAACATCAGCATGGGCCTGGTCAACGCCAACACGACGCCCATGCTGCTGAAGCTGGTGGCGCAGAAGAAGATCCCGGCCGAGAAGCTCGCGACGCACCATTTCAGCTTCGACCAGTTCCTCGAGGCCTACGACACGTTCTCCCGCGCGGCGGAAACGAAGGCGCTCAAGGTCGTGATCAGCCGGTAGTCTCCCCCGCGCTCGCTAACCTAGGGGTATGACTTCTCATCGGGATGACGATGCCCTCGGCTGGGCCGGCGACGACGATCCGACCCTCGCGTCCGGACCGGCCCGGGGGCAACACGCGCCCGAGGCCGGGCCGGATGCCGGGACGGGGGCAAAGGCCGAGCCCGAAACCGCGCCGGTAGCCGAGCCGGCGCCCGAGCCGGCGCCCGAGGCCGAGCCGCCAGCCGACATCCCGGACGGGTGGTCCGTCGCCGGGCCGACGACCGCGGTGGAGGCGCAGGCGGCACGCGAGGCAGCGGCCCCGGCGAGTTCGGCCGCGCTTATCGCCCTGGGCGTTTTCGCCGGGATCTACCTGCTGTACACGATCGGCTGGTTCCTCGGCGTCGGCCGGATCGAGAACTCGCTGATCGAGCCGGTGGCCAGGTTCATGTTTTCGCTGGGGCTTGGGCTCGCCGTGGCGGCGCCCGCCGCCTGGTTCGGTGCGACCTACTGGCTCACCTCCGGGCACGGCAACGCGCGCATCAGCTGGCTCCTCGCCGGCGCGGTGCTGCTCGCGCCGCTCCCATTCATTCTCGGCACCGGAGGTATCTCATGAGCGACGCATCCGAGGCGAAGGTCGAGGCCGCCCGCACCGGGCGACCCACGCCGCAGTGGGTGAGCCTCACCATCGCCATCTTCTTCGGGCTCTTCTTCGCCTGGGACGTCTGGGAGGCCGTCACCAATCTGGTCGGCCTCAACCTCGCCGCGCAGGGCCTCGACACGCAACTGAACGGCGGCGCGTGGGCCGTGCTCATCGGCGGTGTTCTGCTGCCCGTGGTCGTCTATGCGCTGGCATTCCGGCTCGGCCGGGGCCGCACGGCCGTGGCCCGGGCCGTGCTCTTCCTCGTCGGGCTCTGCCTGGTCGCCGCGCTCACCCTCGACATCTTCACCTTCGGCCTCGGCGCCCTCCTCCTCTAACCCCCATCACTCCCCGTCCTCTCCCCGCGAAACCGCAGTTGTGCGCGTTATTCGGGCGTTTTAGCGCGCACAACTGCGGTTTCGCGGGGGTTTTAGGCGATCGCGAGAGCGATGAGGACCATCAGGGCGAGCTGGCCGATGAGGCGCGGCACGAGGGGGATGGAGACCCGCCCGAAACGCTCCGGGTGGCGGGCGGCATACGCGTTCGCCGGGAAGACGAGGGCGAGGAACACCACCAGGCAGACGCCGGACGTCATAATCGTCGGCGGGTAGAGCAGTCCGATTCCTCCGGCCAGTTCGCAGAGCCCGGTGAAGATGACGAGGTTGCGCGGGTTGGCGAATCCGCTCCAGCGCAGGCGAGGCGGCACCATCGCCGCCATTGTGCGCTGCACGCCGGGCAGAAAATGCGCGGTTCCCGCCACCACGAAGAGGAGGGCCAGCACCAGGCGGAGGGCCAACTGGATGCCGGGAAACGTAACGCTGCTCATCGGTCCATTGTGCAGCCAGTAGGCTGATTTGGTATCTGGCGCCCCACGGTCGCGGCGCACATCCCTTGCCTGTCGCAAACGAAGGATCCCTTTTCGTGTCGAAGCCTGTCGTCCTGATCGCCGAAGAACTCTCGCCCGCTACCGTCGACGCCCTCGGCCCCGATTTCGACGTGCGCCAGGTCGACGGCACGGACCGTGTCGCGCTGATCGCCGAGCTTGCGACGGCGCACGCCATCCTCGTGCGGTCGGCGACGAAGGTGGATGCCGAGGCGATTGCGGCCGCGCCGCTGCTGAAGGTCATCGCCCGCGCCGGCGTCGGCCTCGACAACGTCGACATCAAGGCGGCCACCACCGCCGGCGTCATGGTCGTCAACGCGCCCACCTCGAACATCATCTCGGCCGCCGAACTCACCGTCGGCCACATCATCAGCCTGGCCCGCCACATCCCGGCCGCGCACGGCGCCCTGGCCGAGGGGCAGTGGAAGCGTTCCACGTACACCGGTGTCGAGCTGTATGAAAAGACCATCGGCATCATCGGGCTGGGCCGCATCGGCGCGCTCATCGCGGCCCGTATGCAGGCGTTCGGCACCAACGTCATCGCCTATGACCCCTACATCACGTCGGCCCGGGCGCAGCAGCTCGGGGTCGTGCCGGTCAGCCTGGACGAACTGCTCGCGCAGTCCGACTTCATCACGATCCACATGCCGAAGACGCCGGAGACCACCGGCATGATCGGCGAGGCGCAGTTCAAGCTGATGAAGCCGACCGCGTTCGTCGTCAACGTCGCCCGCGGCGGGCTGATCGACGAGGACGACCTGTTCACGGCGCTGACCACCGGCACGATCGCCGGCGCGGGCCTCGACGTGTTCGTCAGCGAGCCGCCGACCGGATCTCCGCTGCTCGGCCTGGACAACATCATCACCACGCCCCACCTCGGCGCGTCGACCGACGAGGCCCAGGAGAAGGCCGGGGTCTCCGTCGCGAGGTCGGTGCGCCTGGCGTTGTCCGGCGAGCTCGTGCCCGACGCGGTCAACGTCGCCGGCGGCGTCATCGACCCGTATGTTCGCCCCGGCATCCCGCTGGTGGAGAAGCTCGGCCAGGTGTTCTCCGGGCTCGCGCAGCACAGCCCGCTCACGAGTGTCGACGTCGAGGTGCGCGGCGAGCTTGTCGACTACGACGTCAGTGTGCTCCGCCTGGCCGCGCTCAAGGGCATCTTCACCAATGTCGTGAGCGAGACCGTGTCCTACGTGAACGCGCCGCTCCTCGCCGAGCAGCGCGGCGTCAGCGTGCGCCTGATCACCGAGGCCGAGTCGCCCGAATACCGCAACGTGATCACGCTGCGCGGCGCCCTCGCCGACGGCTCGCAGGTCTCCGTCTCCGGCACGCTGACCGGCACCAAGCAGGCGGAGAAGATCGTCGAGGTCAACGGCTACGAGGTCGAGGTCCCGTTCGCGAAGAACCTCATCGTCATGCTCTACACGGACCGCCCGGGCATCGTGGCCGTCTACGGCCGCGAGTTCGGCGATGCCCAGATCAACATCGCCGGCATGCAGATCGCCCGCCACGTTGCCGGAGGCAAGGCGCTCAGTATCCTGACCGTGGACTCGCCGGTTCCGGCCAGTCTCCTGGCCAGCGTGCGCGACGCGATTGAGGCCGACATCCTGGTGGAGATCGACCTCACCGACTAGCGCGACGGGCGCTCGCCCTACGAGCGCTGCCGTCAGGTCCCAGTGGCGGTCAGCCGTTCGATCACTCCGAGAAGCCGGTCGAGCGCGGCGGCGTCCTGGCCGGATGTCGCCGGCGCGCCCGGGTGTGCCAGCGTCGACTCGTAGTACAGGCCGTCGCTGATCAGCATGATCGCCTCCGCCGTGCCGGGGTCGCCCACGGCTTCCTCGACGACGGCGAGCCACTGGCGACGGATGTCCGCGAGCGCCTGGTTCGCGCTCGGATGTGACCCCTGCGCCAGCCGGGCGACCGCGACGATCGCCCGGTCCAGGGGCGTGCCCTCGCTGACCGAGGTGCGAATGAGATAGTCGACCACGCCGGCCGGGGCCGAGCGGATGTTGTCGATGTCGACCCCGACGAGCGCGCGGAGGCGCGCGATCAAGCCGTCCACGAGGGCATCCTTCGAGGCGAAGTGATAGAGCAGGCCGCCCTTGGACACCCCGGCGGCGGCGGCGACGGCATCCAGCGTCGCGGCGCGCTCACCCTGGTCGATCAGCACGGCCACCAAGGCGTCGAGGATCCGGTCCCGGGTGGGGACCGCGGCGAGGGAGGAGGCGGGGGTGGACGGTGCGGGGGAGGACAAGGCCATGCGGCCATCGTACCGAGGCGCCTGCCTCGCCGGATCTCACGCCGCTCAGGCGAGCGCCAAGCCTGCCCACTGGATGACTATACCGTCTGGACGGTATAGTAAATGCAACACGAGTCCAGAAAGCCGCCCGTTCATGTCACGCCCTACGATTACCGCATCTTCGCCCCTGCACGTCGCCGCACGCCGACGCCGGCAGTGGTGGGCGCTGGCCGTGCTCATGCTGCCGGTGCTCCTGGTGTCGATCGACAACACCGTGCTCAACCTCGCCCTGCCCGCGATCTCGGAGGACCTCGGCCCCACCGGCGCGCAACTGCTCTGGATGATCGACGTCTACCCGCTCATGCTGGCCGGGCTGCTCGTCGCGATGGGCAGCCTCGGTGACCGGATCGGGCGGCGCCGGCTGCTGCTGATCGGCTCGGCCGGCTTCGGCGCGGTCTCCGTGGTTGCGGCGGCGGCACCGACCATCGAGTGGCTCATCGCGGCGCGGGCCGTGCTCGGAATCTTCGGCGCCATGCTCATGCCGCCGACCCTGTCGCTGCTGCGCTCCGTCTTCGTCGACCGCGACCAGCGGCGACTGGCCATCGCGGTCTGGGCGAGTGGTTTCGCCGCCGGAAGCGCCCTCGGCCCCGTCGTGGGCGGGGTGCTGTTGCAGCACTTCGCCTGGGGCTCGGTTTTCCTCCTGGCCGTTCCGCTGCTCCTGCCGCTGCTCGCGCTCGCGCCGTTCCTCGTCCCCGAGTCCCGGGATCCGAATCCCGGGCGAATCGATGTGCCGAGCATCCTGTTCTCGATCGTGACGATGCTGCCCATCGTCTTCGGCATCAAGGTGGTCGCGGAGCACGGACCTGGCCCCGCCACCCTCGCGCCGATCCTGCTCGGAGTCGGTTTCGGCATCCTCTTCGTGCGCCGGCAGCGCAGGCTCGTCCAGCCCATGCTCGACCTGCGGCTGTTCCGCCGCGGTGCGTTCAGCGGGGCGGTGGGCGTCAACCTGCTCAGCGTGGTCGCGCTCGTCGGCGGGCTGTTCTTCGTCTCGCAGTACCTGCAGCTCGTGCTGGGCCTGTCGCCGCTGAACGCGGGCGTGGTTCTCGTGCCGGGCCTGGTCACCATGATGATCGCCGGCCTGCTCGTCGTGCCGATCGCCCGGCGGGTGCGACCCTCGGTGCTTGTCCCGCTCGCGCTGCTGGTGTCGGCCGGCGGTTACGCGGCCGTCGCCCTGGTCGGAGACTCGCTCGATGCGGTCGGCATGGCCCTGGTCTTCGTGGCCCTCGGCATCGGGATCGGAGCCGCGGAGACGGTCTCCAACGAACTCATCGTGACGAACGCCCCGGCCGAGAAGATGGGCGCGGCCGCGGCCGTCGGGGAGACCGCCTACGAGCTGGGCGCGGTGCTCGGCACGGCAGTCCTCGGCTCGATCCTCACCGCTTCCTACCGCAACGCCGTTGTGCTTCCCGATGGGCTGACCAGCCCCGAGCAGGCCGCGGCAGGGGAGACGCTCGGCGGCGCGGTGTCGGTGGCCGCCGGGCTTCCGACGGATGCCGCGGCGGCGCTCCTGGAGTCGGCGCGGGCGGCCTTCGGCAGCGGAATCGGGCCCAGCGCCTGGATCGGGGTCGCTCTCGTGCTGCTGGCGGCCGGCGTGGCCCGGTTGACGCTGCGCAAGGCCCGGTAAGCGGTGTCCGTGACAGGGAAGAGGCCCCGGGGAGCGATCCCCGGGGCCTCCCTCGTGCGTGAACCGTTGGTCGAACGGTTAGATGCCGCGCACGTGCATGTCGTTGACTTAGATGTCGTTGGCCTTGTTCTCGTGGCGGGTGACCTGCTCGCCGCTGGCGGGGTCAACGGCGCTGCGCGTGGTGACGACGCTGCTGCGCTTGCGGGTCATCAGGACGAGACCCAGGATCGTGATGACCGCTCCGGCACCCATCAGGATGTAGCCGACGAGGTCGAGGTTGATGACATCAACGCTGACGTTGAGGGCGAAGACAAGGATGGCGCCAACGACGAAAAGGAAAATTCCCAGTCCGATACTCATGGTGTTCTGCTTTCTTTCGGTTGTCAGGGTTGGTCCAGCTTAGACACACGATTCGCGGCAGTAGGGTTTATCTACTGGTTACTTTCAGACATACGGAGCCGAATGTCACGTCAAATCAAGCTTGCTGTCATCCCCGGAGACGGGATTGGCCCCGAGGTCATCGCCGAAGCAGTCAAGGTTCTGGATGCCGTGACCGCCCGCGAGGAGGTCACCTTCGAGAAGACCGAGTTCTCGCTCGGGGCGGCCAGGTTCCTCGAAACCGGCGACGTGCTGACCGACGCGGACCTGGCAGCAATCGCTTCGCACGACGCGATTCTTCTTGGCGCAGTGGGCGGGGTTCCGGGCGATCCGCGGCTCGCCGACGCGAACATCGAGCGTGGTCTGCTGCTGGGGCTGCGCTTCTCGCTCGACCACTATGTGAACCTGCGCCCCAGCGTGATCTTCCCCGGCGTGCCCGGCCCGCTCGCGGCACCCGGTGCCGTCGACTTCGTCGTCGTGCGCGAGGGAACGGAGGGCCCGTATGTCGGCAACGGCGGGTCCATCCGCCAGGGCACCTCGCACGAGGTGGCCAATGAGGTGTCGGTCAACACGGCCTTCGGCGTCGAAAGGGTCGTGCGCCACGCGTTCGCCGTGGCGCAGGGGCGGCCCGCCCGCAGGCTGACGCTCGTGCACAAGACCAACGTGCTCGTCTTCGCCGGGAGCCTGTGGCAGCGGATCGTGCTGGCCGTGGCCACCGAGTACCCGGATGTCACGGTCGACTACCTGCACGTCGACGCCGCGACCATCTTCATGGTCACCCAGCCCAGCCGGTTCGACGTGATCGTCACCGACAACCTGTTCGGCGACATCCTCACCGACCTGGCAGCGGCGATCAGCGGCGGCATCGGGCTTGCCGCCTCCGGGAACATCAACCCCGACGGCCGCTTCCCCAGCATGTTCGAGCCGGTGCACGGTTCCGCTCCGGACATCGCCGGCAAGCAACTCGCCGACCCCACCGCAGCCATCCTCTCGGTCGCGCTCCTGCTCGACCACCTCGGCCTGACCGAGGCCGGCGCCCGGGTGAAGGCGGCGGTCACCGCCGATATCGCCGACCGCGCCGACCGGGGCGTTGACTCGGCCCCGCGCAGCACCGCCGATGTGGGCGATGCGATCGTGACCCGCCTGACCGAGACCATCGTGACCCGTCCGACAGAAAAGGGACTCCAGTGAGCCAGACAATTGCCGCGACCGCTGCCACCGAACGAGCGCCGCTGACCTTCACCGTCACTCCGTCGACCCACGCGCGCTCGGCCGCCGAGCGCGAGGCCATCCTCGCCGACCCCGGCTTCGGCAAGAACTTCACCGATCACATGGTGACGATCGACTGGACCCTCGACGAGGGCTGGCACGACGCCCGCGTCACCGCGTACGGCCCGCTGATGCTCGACCCGGCGTCATCCGTGCTGCACTACGCGCAGGAGATCTTCGAGGGACTCAAGGCCTACCGGCACGCCGACGGCTCGATCTGGACCTTCCGCCCGGAGAAGAACGCCGAGCGGATGCAGCGTTCCGCACGCCGTCTCGCCCTGCCTGAGCTGCCCGCCCGCGACTTCATCGAATCGATCAAGCAGATTGTTGCCGTCGACGGCGACTGGGTGCCATCCGCTCCCGAGACGAGCCTGTACCTGCGCCCGTTCATGATCGCCAACGAGACCTTCCTCGGAGTGCGCGCCGCGCACAAGGTGGGCTACTACGTGATCGCCAGCCCGGCCGGTGCCTACTTCCACGGCGGCGTGGCCCCCGTGAAGATCTGGCTGGCGGCCGACTACTCCCGCGCCGGGCGCGGCGGCACCGGAGCCGCCAAGTGCGGCGGCAACTACGCCGCGTCGCTGCTTCCGCAGATGGAGGCGAACGAGAACGGATGCGCGCAGGTGCTCTTCCTCGACGGCGAGACGGGCACCCGCATCGACGAACTCGGCGGCATGAACGTGTTCTTCGTGCACGGCACCGACACGCTCGTCACGCCGCGACTGACCGGGTCGATCCTCGAGGGCGTCACCCGCGACAGCATCATGCAGCTCGCCCGTGACCGCGGGATGACCGTGGAAGAGCGCGAGGTGACTCTCGACGAGTGGCGCGACGGCGTGGCATCCGGCGCCATAACCGAGGTCTTCGCCTGCGGCACCGCCGCCGTCGTGACCCCGATCGCTCAGCTCAAGGGCAAGGACCTGGAGATCGGCGACGCCGACGCGCCCGCCGGGGAAATCACCATGGCGATCCGCCAGGAGCTCACCGACATCCAGTACGGCCGTCGCCCCGACCGCCACGGCTGGCTCACCCGGCTCGACGCCCCGGAATCCCGGGCATGAAGATCGCGCGGTTCAGCCGCGGGGAGATCATCGCGTTCGGCATCGTCGATGAGGACGAACTCGTCGTGCTCAAGGGCGATCCGATGTTCGCCGGCTACGACCCGACGGGGGAGCGGGTGGCGCTGCACGACGTGCGCCTGCTCGTCCCGGTGATCCCGCGGTCGAAGATCGTCGGGGTGGCCAATGCCGCGTTCCTCACTGCGCACGAGAAGGCGGACGGGGAGCCGGGCGAACCGGTGCTGTTCCTCAAGCCGAACACCGCCGTCGTCGGACCCGGCGACCCGATCGTGCTCCCGGCCGGAGTGAACGACGTGCGGGCCGAAGGCGTGCTCGGGATCGTCATCGGCAAGATCGCGAAGAATGTGCCGGTCGAGCAGGCCGCAGACGTGATCCTCGGCTACACGGTGGGGATCGACGTCACCGCGCACGAGTTGCAGGAGCGCGACGGGCAGCCGGCCAGGGCGAAGGGCTTCGACTCGTTCTGCCCCCTCGGGCCGGTCATTGACACCGAGTTCGACGCCGCGGCGGCGGTCATCCGTGGCCAGGTCAACGGCGAGGACGTGCAGAGCGACGACATCGCACTGATGCGCCACTCGATCGCGGAGCTCGTCTCCTTCGTCTCGGGCGTCTTCACGATGCTGCCCGGCGACGTCATCCTGACCGGCGCGTCCGGTCGTTCCCGGGCCATCGCCGACGGCGACACCGTCCTGGTCGAGATCCCGGGCATCGGCACGCTGTCGAACCCGGTGCGCCGCGCGCGGTAGCCCCGCCCTCCTACATCCAACCTCCTACCTCCTCTCGCCTCTCGCCCTCTCGCCCTCTCGCCCTCTCGCCGAACCGTGAGTTCGGCACCTTCGTTGTGCTCGGGAAGGTGCCAAACTCACGGTTCGGCGAGGGAGTGCAGGAGCCGGCGAGGCCTAGAACGGCGGGGGCGGGGCGGGCCCCATCGGGGTCGCGGGGTCGGTGCTGTACGTTCGGCCGCCGGGGGAGGTCCAGTTCAGGGTGCCGTCCCTGGCGTGTTTGACGCTCCAGCCGGTCTCGCTTTTCAGATCGTGATCGGGTGGGCAGAGATTGGCCAGGTTGTCGGAGTCGGTGCGCCCGCCGAACTGCCAGTCGAGGCCATGGTCGATGTCGCAGCGGGAGGCACTGCGGTTGCAGCCGGGGAACCGGCAGGTTTCGTCGCGCACCCTGAGCCAGCGGCGGAGGTCTTTGGGCACCTTGTAGCGGGATCGGCCGACCGACAGCACACATCCGGTCTCGGGGTGGGTGAGGATGCGTATGAAGCTGGGCGCCTTCGCGGCCAGGCGCCTGGCGGTTTCCGGGTCGATCGGTCCGTAGCCTTCGAGGTGGCCGGGTTCCTCGCTGTGGCCGAGGAGGGTCATGACCGGAACGGTGATCAGCACCGTAGCGCGGACGCCCTGGCCGAGGCCGGCGGACGGAGTGCCGGGCGCACCGACACCGTCGATCAGCAGCTCGGACAGCACGTCGGCCCTGAGCTGGGTGAGGGTGCGCGTCTCGTCGGGCCGTTGGAGACTGATCGCGAGATCGCTGATCCGGTTGTAGATGGAGTGCGCGGTGGCGGTGGGCAGGTATGCGTTCAACCAGGCCATTCCGTCGCGGGCGGGCACGAGCTGCACAGCCCTGTCGCCGGCGCATTTCTCGTGCCTCGTGCTGATCGTCTCGGGATGAGTGCGCTCCCTGGCCTTTCGCGCCGTGCCGTCGAACTTGGCGACGGTGAGCCGACTCGCTTGCGGCAGCAGGGCCTCCTCGAACTCCTTCCGTGATTCGGCGGGGAGCGACCCCGCGTGATCGATCATGGCCTTCGCGTGCCGGTAGCTGATCTCGCCCGCGCGAAGCGCCGACATGGTGGCCGGCAACTCGTGCACCAGGGCCTCGCTCTCGGCAAGCAGGGTTTCCATGCTGCGCTGGGGGAGACGGAGTGCGCAGGCAAGCTCGGACAGGAGCTCGCGTCGCGCCATGGTGCGGGCGTCCCACCGGGCGCCCGCCGGCCGGGCGGTTGTCGCTTCGCTCAGCTCGCTTCGCCGCCGCGCCTCGTCGATGAGTTCAGCCCGGTGGGCGCTCACCGTCGCGAGCAGCCGATCCGCCGCGACGACCGCATCGACGATGTCGCCGACGGAGGCCAGCTGGAGCGCATTGCGGGGGTCCATGCAGCTATTCTCCGGGTACCCACTGACATTCCTCGACGACTGAATAACCCGGTCAAGCCCGTAATTCCTGTGGATAACTCCGCCTGATCGGCGGCTGTGGAGGAGTGGCCGACGGGCCCGGCAGACCGGGCTGCCGCCTCCGGCCAACTCGGGGCTACGCCGTCGACCCGACCTCGGGCATCCAGGACCGCACCAGGCCGGATGCCGTTTCCAGAAGTGCTGCCGATTCGTCCGGGTTGACCCGGGCGAGAAGCATGGCGCTCATCGTGAAGGAGGCGAGGGTTCGCGCTCGCTCATCGACGAGCGTCGGCTGGAAGGGCTGCCCGGCCCCGGCCGAGAGGAGGGCATGCTTGAGCGCGGCCACGAGTTCGGCCCGGTATCCGTCGACGACCTCGCGGGCGGGGTCGTCATGGGCGGCCAGGCCTGCAGCGCAATTGATGAGAAGGCAGCCGCGCGTGGGGGAGTTGCCCGAGCCGCGGGAGTCGCCCGAGTTGTTCGAGCCGCGGGAGCCGTCCGGGCTGTCCGAGCCGTCTGAGGCGTCCGCGCGCCTCTGCACCGCGAGACGCAGCCCGTCGAGGTACGCGAGCAGTGCGCTCGTGTCGGTCGCGCCGGTCAGCAACACCTGCAGCCTGGGCCGGATGACCGTATCGAGGTAGTCCGCAACCGCCGCGTCGAAGAGCCCGCGCTTGCTGCCGAAGGCGTGATAGAGGCTCGATCGAGCCAGCCCGGTCGCCGCCTCCAGGTCGGCGAGCGAGGTCGCCTCGTAGCCTTTGTCCCAGAACAGGTCGCGCGCGGCCTGAACGACGGCGACGGTGTCGAATGCCTGGATCCGTCCCACGGTGAGCCCTCCTGTTCGTGTCTCGTTCAGTTTGTGTATCGCTCAGTCCACTATATAGTGGACCAGTCGTTCCAAAAACACCTTCGTTCCACACGCAACAGAGGAGTCATCCATGGCCTCATCCATCAGCACCCAGACCCAGCTCGTCGCCCGCCCGGTCGGCTGGCCCACCGCCGCCGACTTCCGCACGGTGCAGGTGACCCTGCCCGACCTCGCTCCGGGCCAGGTGCGCGTGGCCAACGAGTTCGTCTCGGTCGACCCCTACATGCGCGGACGGATGAACGACGCCAAGTCCTACGCTGCGCCCTACGCGCTCGGCGCGACCATGACCGGCGGGGCCGTCGGCCGGGTGATCGCATCCGCCTCTGACGCCGTCGCCGTCGGCGACGTGGTCGTGCACCAGCACGGCTGGCGCGACCTGGTGCAGGAGGATGCCTCCGGGTTCCGCGTTGTCCCCGAAATCCCAGGCGTCCCACTCTCCGCCTATCTCGGCGTGCTCGGCATGACCGCCCTCACCGCGTACGTCGGCCTGCTCGAGATCGCCGGCCTCAAGGAAGGCGACACGGTGTTCGTGTCCGGTGCGGCCGGGGCCGTCGGCACCATGGTCGGGCAGATCGCGAGGCTCAAGGGCGCCGGGCGCGTGATCGGCTCCGCCGGCTCGGCCGAGAAGGTCGCGCTCCTGACCGAGAAGTACGGCTTCGACGACGCATTCAACTACAAGGACGGCTCGCTCGCCAACCAGCTCGCCGCCGCGGCACCCGAGGGCATCGACGTGTACTTCGACAATGTCGGAGGCGACCACCTCGAAGCCGCGCTAGGGGCGTTCAACAACGGCGGCCGGGCCGCGCTGTGCGGCGCAATCTCGCTGTACAACAGCACCGATGCCCCCGCCGGACCGCGCAACATGTCCAACATCATCACCCGCGGACTGAGCCTGAAGGGGTTCACCGTCGGCAACTACGTGCAGCACTTCCCGGCCTTCTCCGCCGACATGTCCGGCTGGCTCGCGAACGGCGAGGTCGTCTTCGACGAGACCGTCGTCGACGGGATCGACAACACGGCCCGGGCATTCCTCGGTCTGATGCGCGGCGAGAACACCGGCAAGATGGTCGTCCGCACGGCCTAAACCGCGCTCAACTCATCCACCCCAGACCACTTTGGAGAACCCATGAATTCCGTACTTTTCGTCGTCAGTGCCGCTGACCACTGGACCCTCAACGACGGCACGCTGCACCCGACCGGTTACTGGGCCGAGGAGCTCGCCGAGCCGCACCGGCAGTTCGCGGATGCCGGCTGGCAGATCACGATCGCGACCCCGGGCGGGGTCGCCCCGACCATCGACGCCGGCAGCCTGTCTCCCCAGGCCGCCGGAGGAGTCGATCGGGCCGCCGAAATCGTCGACTATCTCGGGTCGATCGGCTCCGAGCTCGACGAGCCGCGCTCGATCTCCGATGTCGTCGTCACCGACTACGACGTCGTCTTCTACCCCGGCGGCCACGGCCCGATGGAAGACCTCGCGGTCGACGCAGTCTCCGGCCGCATCCTGACCGAGGCCCTCGACTCGGGTCGCATCCTCGGTGTGCTGTGCCACGCCCCGGCAGCACTTCTCGCCGCGCGTCGCGACGACGGAACCTGGCCGTTCACCGGCTACCGGATGACCGGGTTCACCGACGAGGAAGAGACACTGGGCGGGCTTGCCCCGAAGGCGCCCTGGCTCGTGCAGAGCCGCCTGGTCGAACTCGGAGCCGACTTCGTCGCCGGGGCACCCTGGGGCGAGCACATGGAGATCGACCGGAACCTGTACACGGGTCAGAACCCCGCCTCCTCCGCCGCTCTCGCCACGGCGATCATCAAGGCCGTTGCCGCTCAGGCCTGATTCAGCTCCTGACCGGCTTGCGAGCCGGTCAGGAGCATGGCCAGCGGCCAGCCAGCGGCCAGTCAGCGGCCGAGGGCCGTCAGCGCGTCGGCGACGTCGTCCTCGTCGTTCCAGAGGTGGAACGCCACGCGGGCACGGCCGGCGCGACCGGACGCGACCAGCCCCGCGGCGGTGAGGCGCCCGAGGCCCTGGCCGTCGGCATCCGGCCAGCTCACGATGGCCTGGCCGAGCCGGTCGATCCCCAGGCCGTCGCAGAGCGCGTCGCCGAGCCCCACGGCGTGGGCGCGGACCTCGGCCAGGTCGAGGCTCCGGAACAGCTCGATCGCGGGTTCGGCGCCCACCCAGGCCGGCCACGCCGGGGAGACGTCGAAGCGGCGGGCGTCGGTCGCGAGGTTCATCTCCGGGCCGTAACAGGATGCCCAGGGCGACTCGCCGGCGTACCAGCCGGCCTGCGCGGGGTTGAGCTCTTCGGCCAGCCGCGCGCTCACGGTGAGGAAGGCCGCCCCGCGCGGAGCGCACAGCCACTTATAGCTGTGGCAGATCGTCGCGTCGAACCGCGACGCGTCGACGGGCATCCAGCCGGCCGCCTGCGTCGTATCGCACAGGGTGAACGTGCCTGACCGGTGCGCGGCCGCCACGATGGCCTCCGTGTTGGCGATCGCTCCTGTGGCCGACTGCACGAGCGACCAGGCGACGAGCCACGTGTTCGCAGTGATGCTCCCGGCCAGCTCGCCGAGGGGCACATGGCGCACGGTCACCCCGCGGTGCCGCTGGCTGAGGAACGGGAACACCATCGAGCTGAAGTCGCCGTCGACGCACAGCACCTCGGCGCCGTCCGGCACGCTCGCCGCGACAAGTCCGGCCATGACGGATGCCTGCGAGCCGATCGCGACGGCGCCGACGGGCACGCTCACCAGGCCCGCATACCCCGACCGAACCCGCTCGACCACCGCGCCGTACCTTGCGGCGTCGGCCCGGCCGAGCGACCACTCCTCGGCGTCGGCCCGCATGGCAGCGAGGGTCTCCCGGGTCGGCAGGCCCAGCGTGCACGCGGCGAGGTAGCCGCGCCCGCCGCTGAACCGGCCGCGCGCCTCGCGGACACCGAGCCGGGCACGCGGGCCGGACGCTGCGATGCCCGCGGAGGGCGGAATGGTGGCGGAGGGCATGGCGGTGCCGGGGGGCGGGACGGTGGGGGATGGTGCGGGGTCCATACGTCAAGCCTGCGCCCGGGCCATCCATTCAACAATGACCAGTGATCGATGCAAAGCATAAGCATCCGTTATTCGTCATCGGCTATTCTTCGCAGATGCCCCGCATCGCTCCGTCCGATCTTGACTCCCACTCGCTGCGCGTCGTCCGCGCGCTGGCCGAGCACGGTTCGATCACCGCCGCCGCGATCGCGCTCGGCTACAGCCAGCCCGCCGTCAGCCAGCAGCTCAAGCGACTCGAACAACGTCTCGGGATGGCCGTGATCGAGCGCGTCGGGCGCACGGTGCGACTCACCGAGGCCGGGAGCGTGCTCGCCAGGCACGCGGTCGCCGTCACCAGCGCCCTGGAGGCCGCGGCCGGGGAACTGGCCGAGCTGCAGGGCCTGCGCGCCGGCCGGGTGCGACTGGCCGCGTTCCCCTCGGCGTCCGCGGCTCTCGTCCCCAGGCTGCTCGCCGTCATGGCGGAGCGGCACCCCGGAATCCGGATCACCTACCTGGAAGCGGAGCCGCCGGAGGCCGTCGCCGCGGTCCGCGAGCATCGGGCTGACCTGGCGATCACCTTCAGCTACCCCGGCGACCGGGTCGACCCGCACCGCGCCGGCACGGAGGGGCTGGCCGTGACCGCCCTGCGGCGCGACGAGATGATGCTCGTGCTGCCGACGACGCATCGGCTGGCCGGCCGCGACGCCGTCGACCTCGGCGACCTTGCCGAGGAGAACTGGATCGGCGGATGCCCGCGGTGCCGCGGCCACCTCCTCGAGCTCTGCGGCCGCCAGGGTTTCGCGCCCCGCATCGCCTACGAGACCGACAACGTGGCGGCCGTGCTGGGCCTGGTAGAGGCGGGGATCGGCGTCGCGATGCTGCCGATGCTCGCCGTCGAATCCGTCGGCGTCCGTGCCGGGATCGTGATCCGGCCGACGACCGGCCGGGACCAGCGCACGGTGCACGCCGTGACCGCATCCGGGGCGACCCGGGTCCCGGCCCTCGCTGCGACCCTGCGCCAGCTGGGTGCGCTCGCGGCCCCCGACCCGTCGGCCCCCGATTCCGCGGTCCCCGGCGCCGGGGCGAACGACGCGTAGAATCGGGGGTGATGTCTGAGACCAGTTCATACCCCGTGTCCACCGCAACCGGCAGCGATGTCCGTGTTCGGTTCTGCCCGTCGCCCACCGGAACGCCGCACGTCGGGCTGATCCGCACGGCCCTGTTCAACTGGGCCTACGCCCGGCACACCGGCGGAAAGTTCATCTTCCGGGTCGAGGACACGGATCCGGCCCGCGACACCGAGGAAAGCTACCTGCAGCTGCTCGACGCGTTGCGCTGGCTGCGACTCGACTCGGACGAGGGCGTCGACGTTGGCGGACCGCACGCGCCGTACCGCCAGTCGCAGCGCTACGACATCTACCGCGATGTGATCGAGCAGCTCAAGGTCTCCGGCCACCTCTACGAGAGCTTCGCCAGCGGCGAGGAGATCGAGCTGCGCAACGTCTCGCTCGGCCGCGACCCGAAGACGGGCTACGACAACTTCGAGCGCAACCTGACCGAGGAGCAGAAGGCCGCCTACCGCGCAGAGGGCCGCAAGCCGGCGCTCCGCCTCAAGGTGCCGGGCGGCGACACCTCCTTCGACGACCTGGTCCGCGGCGAGATCACCTTCCCGGCCGGTTCGTTCAGCGACTTCGTGCTGGTGCGGCCCAACGGGCATCCGCTCTACCCGTTCGTGAACCCCGTCGACGACGCGCTGATGGGCGTCACGCACGTGCTGCGCGGCGAGGACCTGCTCTCCTCCACGCCCAGGCAGATCGCGTTGTACCACGCGCTGATCGACATCGGGCTGACCACCTTCATCCCGCGCTTCGGGCACCTGCCCTACGTGATGGGCGAGGGCAACAAGAAGCTCTCCAAGCGCGATCCCGAGTCCAACCTGTTCCACCACCGCGCCCGCGGCTTCATCCCGGAGGGGCTCGTCAACTACCTCTCGCTGCTCGGCTGGTCGCTCGCCAGCGACCGCGACATCTTCTCGATCGACGAGATGATCGCCGCGTTCGACGTCGCCGACGTGCTGCCGAACCCGGCCCGGTTCGACCTCAAGAAGGCCGAGTCGATCAACGGTGACCACATCCGCCTGCTCGATCCCGCCGACTTCGCGAAGCGGGTCGTTCCGTACCTCGTCGCTGCCGGCGACATCAGCGAGCCGCTCAGCGCCGAGGAGCAGGCCATCCTCACGGCGGCAGCGCCCCTCGTGCAGGAGCGCATCGCGCTGCTGGGCGAAGCGCCCGGCATGCTCGGCTTCCTCTTCACCGCCGGTGACGTGCTCGAATACCAGGCGGATGCCCTCAAATCGCTCCCGGCGAACGCCCGCGAGATCCTGGCCGCGTCCAGTGCCGCCCTCCTGGACATCCCCGAGACGGACTGGAACACCGACCGCGTGCACACGACGCTCACCGAGACGCTGATCGACGGGCTGGGCCTCAAGCCCCGCGTCGCCTTCGGACCGTTGCGGGTGGCCGTCTCCGGCCGGCGCGTGTCGCCGCCTCTGTTCGAGTCGATGGAGATCCTGGGCAAGACGGAGTCGGTCGCGCGCCTCGCGCGCCTGGCCTCCACGCTGGTCGACTGACCGTTCGGTTCGACGGCCGGGGCGCCCGCGCACCCATAGAGTATGCGGGTGCCCCCAACTCATGAGCAGCTGCGCCGCCGCAAGGCGATCCGATCCTGGATTCCCGCCGCGGTGCTGCTGGCCGCGATCGGAGCCGCGTTCACGATTGCGGTGAACACGCGGGTCACGGATGTCGGCACGGCCCCGACGGCCGCCCCCGCCGGAGCGGTGACGGCCAAGGGCACCTCGCTCTTCACTGACGACGGCCTCAGCTACATCGCCGACACGCGCAGGGTCTCCATCGACGCGACCACCGTGCCGATCCCGGCCGAACCGCTCGGGCTGTCTCGTTCCGGCCGACTGACGGTCGTGCCGCCCACAGAGGGCGTCTACGAGTACCTCACCGTGCTCGGGCCGGGCGGCAGCATGCGCTTCAACGGCACCTCGATCGAGATCACGACCGCCGGCGGCCGCCTTGCCGCGGCGAGGGTCGAGGATTCCACCCGGGTGCTCGGCTACCGCAACACGCTCGACCTCCTCCGGGGCCGCGCGGCCCGGTACGGCATCCCGGATGCCGACCTCGCCGGCTTTCCGACGGCCGCGGAGAAGGCCTTCAAGGCCGACGCCGCCTACGAGTACCGCATCCACACCGACGACGCCCTGGGGGTCGACCTCACCGTGACGGCAACCTGCTCGGGAGACAGCACGTGCATGATCGTCGACGAGTTCAGCTTCGACTGAGGGGCAGGCCGGCGCGACCCGCGCGACTCACCGGCGGGTTTGTCCGGGCCCGCCCGGATGGGCTAGAGTAGCTCCCGGCCCGGTCTTCGGAACGGGCATTGGGGTATGGTGTAATTGGCAACACGACTGATTCTGGTTCAGTTGTTCTTGGTTCGAGTCCAGGTACCCCAGCTTTAACCCCTGAGTTTCCGCGGAAACCAGGGGCATTTTTTGTTTCGAGACATACTGCTAACCGCCAAAAGTGCCACTTTGGGTGCCACAAACGATTCCCGACCCTCTGCGTCAGGCTGATTGTGAGTCAGTTCACGATCAGAAGGAGGCAGGGGAATGTCGATAAGCCCAGGATTCACCACGGCGGAGATCCGCGAGTTCGTTCATGAGTACCACGGGCTGCCGTACGGGCGGAAATGCGCCTGGTTGGCGGAGCGCGGCGTCTCGAGGCACACGCTCACTCGTTGGCGCGACGCGGTGTACGAGGGGGATCTCGATCGCGGGCTGATTCCGCGAGAGGGTAGTCCTATGACTGTTCCACCGGGCAAGCGCACTGCGCTGGAGAAAGCACGTGCGGCTGAGCACGCGGCACACGCGGCTGAGGTCGCGCGGCTGAGCGCGCGAGTGCACGAGTTGGAGGACACCAATGCCGCGCTGGGAAAAGCTATCGGGCTCTTGCACGCGATGAGCGAGGAAGAGCCCGCAGACAACCCGACGACCCCCGATCCGTCGAATTCTTGACGTTGGAGAACGAGCTCGTAGCTGAGCTGACGCGCACGACAGGTTCGCAACGTAATGCGTTGGCGATCGCCGGCGTCGCACGATCAACATGGCAGTACCGGCATACGCCCCGCGCACGGGTGTCCGAGCCTGTCCTGCAGAAAGATCGCGCTTACCTGTCTCGTATCCCCACAACCGATCGGAGAGCGATCGCGGAGAAGATCACGGCGGGCTGGGCGGGCGGACACTCTGTCGATCACACGTTCGCGTCCGCATGGGACCGGGGTGTAATGCTCGCCGGGCGCAGGTCATGGTGGCGTATCGCCGCCGATATCGAGGATCAGAGCGCACGCCCCCTGGTGCCCACGAGGCGTGGGTCCCGAACACCCCGGGAGAAGCCGGTGTTGATAGCGACCGGGCCTGGCCAGGTTTGGAGTTGGGACATCACCGATCTGCGCTCTCCGTGGCGGGGGAAAGCGTTCAAGGCGTACACGATCATCGACATCTGGTCCCGCAAGATCACCGGCTGGCGGGTCGAAGATCGCGAGAGCGACCACCTCGCCGTGGAGATGTTCCAGACCGCGTTCCGTCAACACGGCACCCCACAGTTCGTGCACGCCGACTCCGGACCCGCGATGCGCTCGAGCGCTCTGGCCGAGCTCCTCGAAGAGCACAATGTCACCAAGACCCACAACCGGCCCTATGTCTCCAACGACAACCCGTTCTCCGAGTCCGAGTTCCGCACGATGAAGTACCGGCCGAACTACCCAGGGATCTTCGACAATCTCCAGACCGCACGCGATCACCTGACCGACTACGTGCCCTGGTACAACACGACCCACAGGCACTCCGGCATCGCTTTGTTCACACCCCAGCAAGTGCACGACGGTTCCTGGAAGCATGCGCACCGCATTCGCGACCGTGCCCTGCAGCACTATCACCAGAAGCACCCGGAACGAGTCCGCGCGCGACCAAGAACACCCGCACCAGCCGGCACCGTCGGAATCAACATCCCCGACACAGCCGTCACAAGCTCACCCGAGTGACTCCACTCAGCTTGACATCGCGCGTCGCTCGTGTCGATCTGGCTGGGTGTCAGACAGGTGAAGCCCGCCCGAACACCGGCGCGGGCTCCGGACGGGTTGAGCATGCCCGCCGTCGACGCGCTGATCCGCGCACCCGGGCAAGACACCAGCCGCGGTCGCAGGGACACCACCCTCATCCTGCTCACCTTCGATGCCGCAGCACGGATCCAGGAAATCCTCGACCTGACCCCGGCCGATATCGACACCACGATCGGCGCCAGCCGCGTGACGCTCACCGGCAAAGGGCGCAAAAGCAGAACCGTTCCCCTGATGGACAAGACCGCACGCCATCTCGACCACTACCGACGCGAGTTCCACCCCGGCGCCCCCGAGACAACAGCCCCGTTGTCCTTCACGGTCCGGGCAGGTCGCCGCCACCAGATGAGCCAGGACAACATCTCCTACTTGCTGAACAAACATGCCGCCGCGGCACGAGCGCAGTGTTCGGAGCTTCCGGAGAAGATCCATGCTCACCAGCTTCGGCATGCCCGCGCGATGCAGATGCTGCGCGCCGGCGTTCCTCTCCCTCATATTAAGGAGTTCCTCGGTCACGCGAACATATCTTGGAGACCGGGCAAGACAAGAAAGGTACCCGCAGGATTCCGCGCTTCGAACCCACCGAACCCGAATCCGGCGGATATGTCCGCGGCGCCGACTACTACGCCGGAGGCGGTGCACGATGAGCCGGATGGATATCGAGACCAAACGCAAACTCCGCGAAATGGGCGTCGCCACCCTGTTGGACGCCTTCGACGCACAGGACGACACCCTCACCCTCGGTCTGGCATTCGAGGAGAAGATCAAACTCGCCGTCGATGACGCCCACTTCGTCTTCACCCAAACCAAGGTCGAGGGGCTGATCCGCCGGGCGAACCTGCGAAATCCAAACGCTGCCCTGCGCCGCCTGGACCTCGTCGAGGAACGCGGCCTTGACCGATCGATGATCGCGGGGCTGGGCACGTGCTCATTCATCGACCGGCAGCAGAACGTCGTTTTTCAAGGATTCACCGGGTCGGGGAAATCGCATCTGGGGTGCGCGCTGGCGTAGGCCGCGTGCCTGCACCGAGTGCGAGCACATTACATTCGGATGCCGGAGCGCGAAGAGGCCTGGCAGCTGGCCCGCGATGAACCCTCCGGCACGACGAAGTTCTTGAACAAGTACGCCGCATTCAAGCTCCTGGTAATCGATGAATGGCTCCTCGACGAGCCCGACGAGAGCACAAGGAGCATGCTTCTGGAACTCCTCGAGCGCCGCTACGACCAAGCATCAACGGTGTTCTGCACCCAATACGCCCAAAAGGATTGGCACCAGCGTCTCGGTTCCGGGGTTCACGCCGACGCGATCATGGACCGCATCGTGCACAACACCATCTGGGTCGAGACCGGCGGCCACAACATGCGAGAACACACCGCCGGCCAGGTCAAGGCATAAAGGCTCGCGCGGTCGGGCGCCAGTGGCCCCCGAAGGCAATATTCACCGGCCCCCGAACCCGCAAATACTCACTCATGGTCTCGCACCGCGCTGCGTACGACACCCGCTCCGCCAAAGCCTCCTCCGCCCTCGTGGACTGGCACCAACGAGCACTCTGGCCCACCCTCGACTCGCTCAAGCTCCGCGCCGGCCTCGCCGGATGCCGCGACCGCAGCGAACACCGCGAACCACACGCCGGCCCAGCCACCTTCACCGTGACCGATGAGTACCTGCGACACGTCGACACGAAGCTGTAACAGGCTGGCCTCGTTCGGGACATCGCGCACCGTCTGGACTGAGCGTCGCCTCGACCATATGACTAGGCCGGCGCACCTGAGTCAGTTGAGGAAACGCAGAATCGTCGCAGTCACTTCCGCGGTGTTCGCTTCCCCGCCCAGGTCACGGGGCAGCACGCCGGCGGCGGTCGTGCGATCGATAGCACGCTCGATACAGTCGGCCTCCGCTGGGAAACCGAGATGGCGCAGCATGAGCGCCGCGCTCTCGATTGCCCCGATCGGATTCGCGATGCCAAGGCCGGCGATGTCGGGCGCACTGCCGTGCACGGCCTCGAACATGCTCGGCGTACGCCGCTCCGGGTTTAGGTTGGCGCTACCGGCCAGGCCGAGGCTTCCGGCCAGCGCGCTGCCGAGATCAGACAAGATGTCAGCGTGGAGATTCGAGGCGACCACCACAGACAACTGCTCGGGGTGCAGCACAAAGCGTGCGGCCATCGCGTCAACAAGGCAGGTGTCGATCTCAACATCGGGGTAATCATGCGCAACCCTCTTGAAAACGTCGTCCCATAACACCATCCCGTACTGCTGCGCGTTGCTCTTGGTTACACTCGTGAGCTTCTTGCGGACACGCGTCCGAGCCACCTCAAAGGCGTAGCGGATGATTCGTTCGCAACCTACTTCGGTGAAGACCGAGGATTGCACGGCTATCTCTCCGCCAGGCAAACGCCCTCCGAAATTTCGACCGCCGAAGCCTGAATATTCGCCCTCGCTGTTCTCGCGCACGACAATCCAATCAAGCTCAACCTCGTCGGCTTTCCGAAGCGGGCTTTTCACGCCGGGGAGAAATCGGACCGGTCGGACGTTGGCCCACTGGTCAAGCCCCTGGCAGATGGCTATGCGCAGACCCCATAAACTCACGTGGTCGGGCACAGTCGGCCACCCTACTGCGCCGAAGTAGATGGCATCGAAGTCTCGCAGAGCCGCCACTCCACCCTCTTGCATCATGGACCCAGTCGCTTCGTAGTACCCACAACCCCACGGAAATTCGGTCCACTCGACGGCGAGTCGTCCATCCGATGCCGCGGCAAGCGCGTCGATCACGCGACGCCCAGCGGCCACCACCTCCGCTCCGATGCCATCACCTGGGATCGCTGCGATTCTTAGCGGGGCAATAGTCAAGGTGTGGCCTCATATTTCGTTTATGTAGTCCGGTGGTCTGCGGGTGCCGCCTGGTCGGGTCGGCTTCTCCGGGTTCGCTCCCTGCATCGTCGGAAATTTTTCCTTCGAGGCTCCCAATCGGGTGGCCTCCCTAGAAAGGAACGCCCGAGTATAAGAGAACGTTGGAGTACGGCGTGAACTCGCCGGAGCGAACCACCGCGCGAGCCTGGTGGGTCTTCTGCTTGAACTCGGTGTGCGGCACGAACTCCACTGAAACACCGACCTCGACCAACCGTTGCGTGATTGCCTGCAACATTTCGGGGCTATCCTCGACCATTTCAAGCGAAACTATGGCCTTCTCGACAACGAACTCCGCCAGAACCGTTTCCAGAACATCCAGGAAGGACGGTGTTCCGGCTCGGTACGCCAGATCGATTCGCTCGACTGATGAGGGAATGGGAAGGCCGGCATCGGCCACGACGATGGAGTCGGTGTGCCCGCACTCGGATATCACTCGCGAAAGTTGTGGGTGCAGGGTGCCGTTGTTGCGTCTCACTGTTTCCTCGTGTTTCTTACGTCGTTCTACTCGCCTGAATGTGGTTTGCCGAAGGCAGCGTGGTACCGACGGGGCGATGCATTGTCTGCACCGCCCGTCAGCGGCATCGTGGGCTGCGCTCAGCCGCGCGGAAGCGCGTTGCCGTCGGCGTCGAGGTAGTCGCGCCACGACCGCTTCGGGGTCCAGCCGAGCATGCGCTGCGCCTTCGCGCTGGAGATTCCCGAGGCGTCAGGCCGATCAGTTGGTCGAAGCTCGATCGTGTCGCCGTAGTACTTGTGCAGGATCTCGCCGAAGTCCCGTCCACCGACGTTGTCCGGTGAGGCAATGTAGAAAACCTCATGCCCGGGCAGGTCGGCTTCGGTGGCCAGCACAATCGCGTCTGCCAGATCATAGACGTCGATGTAGCTCCACAGATTCGGGCTGAGCACCGCGGCGTCGCGCACCTGCGGCCCAAGGTTCTGCTCGTAGTTGCCTTCGTTCTGAACCCAGCTCGGGCGCAGGGAGATGCAACGGATGTCCGACCGCTCGACCGCAGCGTTCATCAGCTGTTCGCCGAAGTGCTTGGACAGGGCGTAGGGGTCCTGCGGGTGGGCCGGGTGTTCCTCGTCGACCGGGGCGTAGTCGGGCAGGAAGTCCCGCTCCGGGAAGAAGAAACCGGGGACCGTCTCGCTCGAGATGTTGACGAAGCGCTTCACCCCGAACCGGACGGCCGCTTCGAGAACGTTGAAAGTGGCCATCAGGTTCGTGCGGAACACGACATGCGCGGGGTTTCCGGTTGGCTCCGGGATCGCAGCCACGTGCACGACGGCATCGACGCCGCTCACGACGGCGAACGCCTCTCCGGCATCCGTCAGGTCGGCCATCTGGTAGCGGGCCGTTCCTTCGGCGCGTCGCTCAAATCCGGGGCGGGTCAAGTCCGTCGCGAGGACGTCGTGACCGGCGTCCAGCAGGGCCTGGGTGGCGGCACGGCCGACCTTACCGTGGGCTCCGGTG
>NZ_FNFU01000005.1 GCF_900101115.1 Cryobacterium psychrotolerans | reverse complement strand
TCCGTGGCATCGGCTTGAGTGTGGTAACCCAATCGATACCGGAGGTCCTCACCTTTTTAGCTCACGCCACGCACACAACCTCCGTGGGAACAACAACTAGCCTGGCCGCCGGGCCGGGCACTGGGCCCGACCACCTGCCCGGGGCGTTTACCGGTCGTGCGCCGCGAGACGCGCGAGCCGCGCGTTGTACGCCTCGAGGTCGGCGTCGCCCGTGCGGTCCGCATTTCGGTCGATGCGCCGGGATTCCTTCTCGTCTCCGCGGCTCCACTGGATCACCACCGCGATGGCCAGCGCGATCGTCGGAATCTCGCCGATGCTCCAGGCGATGCCGCCGCCGGCCTGCTGGTCCGCGATGGCGCTCAGGCCCCAGTCGCGCCCCATGGCCCCGTACCAGTCGGCAAGCAGCAGCCCGGTCCCGGTCATCAGCGCCACCCCGAAGAACGCGTGGAACGCCATCGTGCCCAGCAGGAGCAGCAATCGGAATGCGTGGGGCAGCCGGTACGGCACGGGATCGATGCCGATCAGCGACTGCACGAACAGGTATCCCGTGATCAGGAAGTGCACGACCATCCACTCGTGGCCGATGTGGTCTGTGGTCGCCCAGCTGAACAACGCCGAGTAGTAGAAGACCCACAGCGATGCGGCGAAGACGATGGCCGCCACGAACGGATGCGCCAGGATCCCGGCGGGCTTCGAGTGAACGGCGAGCAGGATCCACTCCCGCGGGCCGCGGCTGCCGTCGTGGCGCTTGCGAATGGCGCGCGCAGCGAGCGTGACCGGCGCCCCGGGAACCAGGAGCACCGGCACGAGCATCGTCAGGGCCATGTGCGCGAGCATGTGGGTGGAGAACAGGTACTTGCCGTACACATTCACGCCGCCGTTGGTGATGTAGAACAAGGCCAGCATGCCCAGGACCCACAGCACGGTGCGGTACACCGGCCAGCTGTCGCCGCGGCGGCGGAGTCGCTGCACCCCGGCCAGGTAGAAGAATATGCCGAAGGCGCAGAAGAACACCCAGGCGGGGTCGAAATTCCACTCGGTGAAGTAGCGGGAGAAGGTGAGTTCGGGCGGCAGCAGCTCCCCGGTCAGGATTTGCGCCGGCGTCGAGGTGGGGATCTCCGCGGCGGTGACCTGCACGACCGGCGTGGCCGTCTTCGCCAACGCGGCCGCGACGCCCGAGGCCAGGCCCATGAAGGCCAGTTCCGCGGTGATGAGCCACCAGAGCCACGGGCGGGAGTCCGACCGTCCGGACGTCATCCGGCCGATGACGAACCGGCGCTGCAGCACACCGAAGCCGCCCAGGGCGACCAACGCCGCCACCTTCACCAGCACGAGCACGCCGTAGGGGCTGAAGATCCGCTCGAGGCTGCCGACGCGGAGCTCCGCGCTGAAGTAGCCGGATACGGCGACCACGATAAAGGAGACCAGTGCGAGGGAAGAATAGCGGGACAGGACCACGCTGAGACGATCGCCCGTGAGGCTGCCGCGCAGCACGAGGACGGTCAGCAGCCCACCCAGCCAGACGGCGGCGAACAGCAGGTGCACGCCGAGTGCGGTGATCGCCTGATCGTGGCCGGTCGCGCCCGCGGAGTGCCCCTGCAGCGCCATCGGCACGAGCGCGGCGACCGCGAGGAGCGCAACGAAGACGATCGCGGTCTGGTTGCGCACCGCGAAGCAGAGCACCGTGACGCCGGCGGCGATCAGGGTGGTGCCGAGCCAGGCCTGGCCGATTTCAATCTGGCTGAAGAATTGGCCCATCGTCGCGCTGAACGTGTCATCGAAGCTGAGCGAGACGTTCGTCACCTGCAGGAAGGTGAGGAACCCGGTGAGCGCCGAGGCGACGGTGAAGACGGCTGCGGATGCCGCGGAGAAGTCGAGCGCGGTGTTGAACTCACGTTCCCCGGGGCTCAACGCGAAGAGGGTGAGCACGAGGGCGCCGATCGTGCCGGCCGCGCCGAGGTTGACCAGCAGTTTGGCGATGGGCAGGCTCCATCGCACCACGGGGCCCGGGTCGGCGAGGAGCTGCGCGGCCGCACCGCCGCCATACGCGAGCCCGGCGAGAGTCGCGAGCAGAGCCACCAGCAGCAGGGCTGCCGGACCGATGAGGCGGACAAGACGAGGCACCCAGCCAGCCTAACCGTGCGGGCCCGCCCCGGCTCGCGGCCGGATCCGCGCCCGGGCACAGAAGAGGGCGCCGACCGAAGTCGACGCCCGTCTGTCGTGCAGGTACCGAATGCTACTTGGCGGCGGCCTTGAGCTTGCTGCCGGCGGTCAGCTTGACGCGGTGGCCTGCGGCGATCTGGATCTCTTCGCCGGTCTGCGGGTTGCGGCCGGTGCGCGCGGCGGTAGCGGTGCGCTCGACTCCGAGCCAACCCGGGATGGTGACCTTGCCGTCGTGTGCAACGGTGTCGGCGAGGGTTGCGAAGAAAGCGTTCAGAACGCTGTCGACGGCAGTCTGGCTCTGGCCAGAGTCTGCGGCAACCTTGGCAACGAGCTCGGTCTTGTTCAGCGACTTGTCAGCCATTGAGTGTCCTCCTCGGACCTTCGTAGAAACAGGTAGTTAGGGTGAACGAATTGACTCCGGGGAGCTTCTCCGCTGGTCGGTTCGACCGCGTTGAATCTAACAGAGATCGGCGGAATTCCGCGGATTTCCGGCGTTTCGGAGCGCTTTTCCCCGGCGAGTCGCTTTTATTTCGCTCTGCGCGGAACGACTCAGGGGATGCCGACCGAAGTCGACATCCCCTGAGGACGTTACGGAGGACCGCTCACGCGGCCGTCCGGGGTGCTACCAGCTGGACTTGGTGATGCCGGGCAGCTCGCCCCGGTGCGCCATGTCGCGGAAGCGAACGCGCGAGATACCGAACTTGCTGAGGTGGCCGCGAGGGCGTCCGTCAACCGCGTCGCGGTTGCGCAGGCGCACCGGCGAAGCGTTGCGGGGGAGCTTCTGCAGGCCCAGGCGAGCGGCCTCACGGGACTCATCGGTGCCGTTCGGGTCGATGAGAGCCTTCTTCAGCTCGAGGCGCTTGGCGGCGTATCGTTCGACGATTACCTTGCGCTGGTTGTTCTTGGCAATCATGCTCTTCTTCGCCATTTTTAGCGCTCCTCACGGAAGTCAACGTGCTTGCGCACTACGGGGTCGTACTTCTTGAGTACGAGACGGTCGGGGTCGTTGCGACGGTTCTTGCGGGTCACGTAGGTGTAACCCGTTCCGGCGGTCGAACGAAGCTTGATGATCGGACGGACGTCATGCTGCTTTGCCATTAGATCTTCACCCCACGAGCGAGTACGTCCTTGACGACGGACTCGATGCCGCGTGCGTCAATGACCTTGATGCCCTTGGCCGACAGGGTCAGCGTGACGTTCCGGCGGAGCGAGGGTACGTAATATGTCTTCTTCTGAACATTCGGGTCGAAGCGACGCTTGGTGCGTCGGTGCGAGTGCGAAATGTTGTGTCCGAAGCCGGGAACGGCTCCAGTCACCTGGCAGACAGCTGCCATGGTTTTCCTCCATTACCGAAGGGCGAATGCCCTTCCCAAGATCTCTTGTCGGCCGGAACGCCCGCGCTCTCCCTGGTGGGGAGCGGCACGTTGCGGCAATGCACGCACGGATGTGCGCAGCAACGGTCAACTCTACGGCCTCGACGCGCCTCGCGCAAACCGGCCCGGCGAGGGGGCGACGGGGGCGCAGGTGGCGCAGAGGCCGAAGACGTCGACCACATGGGCGGCCTGGCTGAAGCCGTGCTCTGCGGCCACGTTCTTGGCCCAGATCTCCACGGCATCCGCCTCGATCTCCACCGTCAGGCCGCAGTTTCGGCAGATCAGGTGGTGGTGGTGGTCGTTCGTGCAGGCCCGGTACAGGCTCTCGCCCTCCGGCGACTGCAGGGAGTCCGCGGCGCCCTCCGCGGCGAGGTCGGCGAGGGCGCGGTACACCGTGGCGAGGCCGATCGGCGAGCCGGTCGCGTGCAGCGTGGCGTGCAGGCCCTGCGCGCTGACGAAACCCTCGGCCGTGTCGAGGGCCGCGCGCACGGCTTCCCGCTGCCAGGTGTTTCGCTTCATGCTCGGGGCCGTATCCGCGCCCGGCCGAGCCGGTGAACGCCGAGGGCCGCCAGGAAGAAGCCGGCCGCCGTGAGGGCGATCGCCGGCCCGGCCGCCACGTCAAGGGCGCGGGAGAGCAGCACGCCGATGGCCCCGGATGCCGCGCCGACCAGCGGCGCGGCGACGAAGATCTGGGTCGTCGTGCGGGCGAGCTGGCGCGCGGCGGCCGCGGGCGCCGCGATGAGCGCGATGGCGAGGATGGCGCCGACGGCCGGCATCGCCGTGACCACCGTCGCCGTGATGAGGGCGAGGCTGAGCAGTTCGATCGGCCATTCCCGGTAGCCCGCGGCGCGGAATCCGTTCTTGTCGAAGGTGGAGAAGAGGATCTCCTTGCCCAGGAAGACCATGACGGCGACGGCGAGAAGGAGCACGCCGGCGGCCAGGAGCACGTCGCCGGTCGTCACGGTGAGGATCGACCCGACCAGGTAGGAGTCGACCTGCACGGGCAACGACGGGTTCAGGGCCTGGAGGAGCACGCCGAGGGCGAACCCGGCGGTGAGCACGATGCCCGACGCAACCTGGGCTCCCTGCCGCTCGACCCTTCCGATCACGGTCATGATGCCGACAATGGCGACGGCCGCAACGGCCGCGCCCAGGGGGATGCTGACCCCGAGGATGGCTGCGGCGATGGCGCCCGGGAAGGTCGCGTGGGTGAGCGCCTGGGCGAAGAACGTGCGCTGGCGCAACACGACGAGTGAGCCCACCAGCCCGGAGAGCGCCCCGATCACGAGGGCGGCGAGGAGAGCCTTCTCGAAGTAGCCCATCACCGCTCCGTCCTGCCGCGCAGCCGGTCGACAAGGATCCGGGCGAGGAGAGCAACGGCGTAGCCCGCGACCAGCACGAGCACGACGGTCGCGCCGCTCGACAACTCGATGCCGAGATCGACGGATGCCGCATAGCCGAGCGCCAGCCCCAGCCAGGCCGCCACCCCGGAGAACACCGCGGCGATGGGGAAGAGCAGCCACAGCCGCGAGGTGAGGAGGCGCGCCACCGCACCGGGGACGATCAGCACGGCGAGCACGAGCAGGTTGCCGACCGCACTCGTCGCCGCCACGACGACGAGGGCGATCGCACCGTTGAGCATCAGGTCGAGCAGGAGCGGACGATAGCCGGCCGCGGAGAACCCGGTGTGGTCGAAGGCCCGGAAGACCTGTTCCTTGAGGGTGAGCGCCACGACCAGGAGGGCGACGCCGCAGATCACGATCGTCTGCACGACCTCGGCCGGGCCGACGGTCAGCAGGCGCCCGAACAGGAGCTGCTCGAGCTGCCCGGCGTAGTTGGCTTCACGGGAAACGACGACGACGCCGATGCTGAACATGGCCGTGAAGACGACCGCGATGGCGGCATCCGTCGGCACCTTGCTGCGCGCGATCAGGGTCAGGGCGACGGAGGCGACAAGTGCGGCGATCAGCGCGCCGACGAAGAGTCCGTCCTGCCCGCTCCAGACGAAGCCGATGGCTATTCCGGGGAAGACCGCATGGGTGAGCCCGTCGCTGATGAACTCCAGTCCGCGCAGGTTGACCAGCACCCCGACCACCCCGGCGACAAGGCTGAGTGCGGCGAGTACGGCCAGCGCGCGGGCCATGAACGGCAGCGCGAAGCCGTCGAACAGGAAGCCGGCGAGGTCCACCTAGTGGCCCTCGTGCCCGGGCACGACGACGGTGTGTTCGTCCATCTCCACGCCCACGTCCTGGAAGGTGCGCTGCACGTTGTCGAGGGTCAGCACCTCGTCGCGCGGTCCGAAGGCAACCTGGCTGCCGTTGAGCAGCAACACCTCTTCGCAGACGGCCCGGGCGAGCTCCAGGTCATGGGTCGACACGAGCACGGCGAGGCCGCCCGCCTTCAGCCGGTCGATGGTGCCGATCAGGGCGTCGCGGTTCTCCTGGTCGAGGCCGTTGAATGGTTCGTCGAGCAGCAGCAGGCGGGGGCCGGATACGACGGCCCGCGCGAGCAGGCCCCGCTTCTGTTGTCCGCCGGAAAGCTGACCGAATCGGCTCTTCGCCAGCGGCCCCAGGCCCACCGTTTCCAGGGCGTGCGCTACCGCGTCGCGGTCACGCCGGGACGGCAGGCGCAGCCAGCCGAGGGAGCGGTAGCGGCCCATCATGACGACCTGCTCGAGCGTGATCGGGAAGTGCGGGTCAATGTCTTCGGTCTGGGGAACGTAGCCGACCGAGCCGGCGGGCGCCGCGGACTGGCCGAGCACCGTGACGGTGCCACTGACCCGCGGGACCAGCCCGAGGACGCCCTTGAGCAGCGTTGATTTTCCCGAGCCGTTCGGGCCGATCAGGGCAACGGCTTCGCCGGGTCGCAACTCGAAGGTGATGTCCTCCAGGGCGGGCCCGCGGCCGTAGCTGAAGGAGGCGCCGGAGACCGCCAGTGCGGGCGCCGGATCGGGAGGGTTCTCGTTCACAGCACCACTATCCCAGCTCGGCCGGGACGGGGCTGGGTGTGACGCCCCAGGATTCGAGAACGACGATGACATTGTGCACCTGCGCCGCGAGGTAGGTCTCTCCCTCACTTCCGGCCGGGCCGAGCGAGTCGACGTAGAGGGCATCCTCGCCGGAGTAGACACGCACCCCGGCCTCGCTCGCGATGGTCTGCGCGGCTTTCGGGTCGAGGGACGCCTCGGAGAACACGGCCTTGACGCCCGTCGCGGTGATCGCGGCCACGAGCTTGTCGATCTCGGCTGCGCTGGGCTCGGCGTTGTCGTCGAAGCTCGGAATGACGGATCCGACGTAGGTGATGCCGTAGGCGGCGGTGAAGTAGCCGAGGGCGTCGTGGTTGCTCACCAGCAGGCGATCGCCCGCGGGGACGGTGTCCACGTTGGCGCGGGTCCAGTCATCGAGCCGGGTGAGCTTGTCCGCGTAGGCCGTCGCATTGGCGTCGAACGCTTCGGCGTTCGGCGCGTCGGCGTTGCCAAGCCCCGAGGCGATGGTGTTCACCATGGCGTCAGCATTCCGCGGGTCGGTCCAGACATGCGGATTGTCGTCTTCCAACAGGGAGATCCCCTCGCTGGCGTCAATCGTGACACCGTCGAAGCCGGATGCCTCGATGGCGTCGTCGAGCCAGGTTTCGAGCCCGATGCCGTTGACGACGAGCACGTCGGCCCGCCCGAGCGCGGTCAGATCCGCGGCCGACGGGTCGAAGGCGTGGACGCTCTGGTTGGGCCGGACGAGCTGGGTGAGCGCGACGTGGGCCGTGTCGCCGACGACCTCGCGGGTGAAATCGGCTACCTGCGTGGTCGTTGCCACGATCTCGAGCCCGGCGTCAGACGCGTCCGGGTCGGTACCGCAGCCGGAGAGCAGGACGACGGCCGCGGCCACGAGGGCGGCAAGGGACAGGTGTCTGGGTCTCACGGTGCGACACTACGCTTATTGATAATGATTGTCAAAACCATTAGTCCGGGTCAAAGGACCCGAGGGCGGGTCACTGGTAGGTGATGAGGTCCGGGCTCGGCGCGACCTGCGCCATGGTCTGTGCCGGGGTGAGCATCGGCTGGTCCTCGTCGATGAAGTTCTTCCAGCCCCAGAAGATGCCGGCCGGCGCGCCGGCGCGCAGGGCCCGCCAGGTGGCCTGCTTCGCCGGTTGGCCGCCGAGCCCGTCAACGTGCAGGAGGAGGGCGAGTTCAGGGAGGGAGGTGTCGAGGCTGGCGCGATTCCGGATCATCTTCAGGCTGAACTGATGCAGCACGACCAGTTTCTGTGGCAGCGCGTGCGTGCTGGTCAGGTCCGCGAGCCAGGTGATCACCGTGTTGAGCTCCGCGGCGTCCACCGATCCGATCTGCTCGAGGTGCCGCTGGGTCTTGCCGAGCCGCCACTCCGGGTCGAGGGCGAGTCCCACGTGGGGCAGCACGAGCAGTGACTCGTACCGCTTCGCCTGGGTGAGGAAGTCGGTGCGCCCCGGCTGCAGGTCGAGCACCACGTACATTCCGGCCTTGCCCGCTGCCTCGACCCACGGTCGGAGGCGGTCGGCGGAGAGCTCGTTGGAGTAGTTCCCGTCGGCCCCCTCCGCCCCGGCGGCGACCGTGGCGATGATCTCCATCATCGGCACGACGGTGCGTTCGGTGTGCTCCGCGTACTGGCTCGCCGTGCTCCTGGCCCGGATGATCGCCGCCGGAAGCTCCTGTTCGCCGAGCACGCCGAGCGCCGACGTCCCCGGCGTTCCGTACAAGGCAACGAGCAGGCTGGCCGGGAAGAGCACCTGCCCCCCGCCGGGCAGCTGGACGCCGGTGGCGGCGGCGCGGACCTTCCAGGCCAGGCGCTCCTCGCCGGCGAACGCGGCGCCGAGGGCGAGCACGGCCGACGGCCGGGCCGCGCCCAGCGCCGTCACCAGTGCGGCGGATGCCTGCGGGTTCGGGTGGTCGGCCGGCACGGGCAGCACGTCGACGCCTGCCGCACGCGCCGTGGCCGCCCCGGCCAGCTGGGCCGGGTCGTTCACGGCCAGGACCAGCACTCCGGTGCGCGGCACGCTGCGTCGCACGCGCGGCAGCGTCACCGGCGGCCGGTCCGTCGCTGCCGCTGCAGGCGCCGTCGGCGTCGTGGTCGGCGTCGTGGTCGGCGTCGTGGTCGGCATCGTGGTCGGCATCGGGTCGGCGCCCGCGGCCAGTCCGAGCAGGAGCGGGGTGCCGGGCTTCAGCTTCGCGACCGCGGCGAGCGCGCCGTCCGCGGTCACGGCGTCCGCGGTCACCGCCTCCGCGGCGAGCTCGCGGGGCAGGATCGCGACCACCGCGTCCGGCGAGGCGACCACGTGGAACTCCTCCCTCCCCGCCGCATCGGTGCCGACGTGCCGGGCCGCGGGATCGCCGCCCACCTTCAGCAGGTGGGATGCCCCGAGGCGGCCGAGTTCGTCTTCAAGCGCTGCGGCCGCGGCCGTCGCATCCGGCGTTGGCGTGAGCAGGAGCGGGACACCGAGCGCCACCGCGGCAGAGGAGGCCAGGAGCTGGGCAGCCAGGTCACCCACCGACGCCGTGACGACCAGCCGCGACTCGGAGTACAGGGCGGCGCTGGCGGCGATGGCATTCCGCACCGGATCGGCGTCGGCTATCACGGTGAGCGGAGTGCCCGGCCGGGCCGTTGTCGCGTCGAGCACGGGCGAGGGCACCCGCCCGGGCACGCTCGGGCGCTCGCTCGCTGCGGGGGCATCCGTCTGCGGTGCCGGTTCGGCCACGCAGCCCGACAGGAGGAGGGCGCCCAGGAGAAGGGTGCCGAGGATGCGGGCGCCGGCGCCGCGGGTGGCGCCCCGGACTGAATGCCCCATCGACCCCTCCCCTGCTTCCCCGATGACGTGCTTCCCGGACGACTGCGGCCCGCTATTCGAGCAGCAGCGCCGGTTCCTCGATGATGCTCGCCACGTCGGCGAGGAACCGGCTGGCGACATCCCCGTCGACGACGCGGTGGTCGAAGCTCGCCCCGATCGTGGTGACGTACCGCACGCGGACCTCACCGTCGACGACCCACGGTTTCTGCTTGATCGTGCCCAGCGCGACGATTCCGGCCTCGCCGGCATTGAGGATGGGCGTTCCGGTGTCCATGCCGAACACGCCGATGTTCGTGATCGTGATCGTGCCGCCGGCCATCTCGGCGGGGCTCGTCTTCCCGTCGCGGGCGATGATCGTGAGCCGTTCGAGAGCAGAAGCCAGCTCGAGCAGGCTCATGTCCTGGGCCTCCTTGATGTTGGGCACGATGAGCCCGCGCGGTGTCGCCGCGGCGATGCCCAGGTTGACGTAGTGCCGGATGATGACCTCGTCGTCGGTGAAGGTCGAGTTGACGGTGGGGTTGCGGCGCACCGCCCAGATCATGGCCTTGGCCATGATCAGCAGCGGCGACACCCGCACCCCGGCGAAGTCGGTCGACGCCTTGAGTCGCTTCACGAACTCCATCGTGCGGGTGGCGTCGACGTCGACGAAGAGGCTCACGTGCGGCGCGGTGAACGCGCTCTTGACCATGGCCTGGGCGATGGCCTTGCGCACCCCCTTGACCGGGATGCGTTCCTCGCGGTCGGCGGGCCACTCCGGGGTCTCGATGTTGCGGAAAACGCTCACCTGGGTCGCCTCGCGCAGCACGTCCTCGCGGGTCACGTCCCCGATCGGGCCGGTCGGGGTGACCTGGGAGAGGTCGACGCCGAGGTCCTTGGCGAGCTTGCGGATCGGCGGTTTGGCGAACACCGGTCCCACCGGGGCGCCGGGCACCTGCTGCGGGAGTGGGGTGGCAGCCGGGCGAGCGGATGCCGCGGCGGGCGGGGCCATCGACTCGTGCGCCACGCGGGCGCCGCTGTGCCGTTTGCGGCGGGTCGGCATCGTCGCCGCGGCGCCGCGGCCGACGAGGACCGCGGCCGATCCGTCCTCGGTGATCGTGTTGGCGACATCGGCGGCCGCGTCGGCAGCCTCCCTGATCGGCGCCGGCACGTCGGCCCCCGGCGCAGCGGCGGCGTCCGAGGCCGCGTCCGACCGGATCGTGATGATCGGCGTCCCGACGTCCACCGTCGTCCCGGCCGGCACGAGGATCTCGCCGACGACGCCGACGAACGGGGACGGCAGCTCGACCAGCGACTTGGCGGTCTCGATCTCGACGAGGACCTGGTTGATGGTCACCGTGTCGCCGGGAGCCACCTTCCACTCGACGATCTCGGCCTCGGTGAGTCCTTCGCCGACATCCGGGAGGGTGAACTTCGACACGGTCATGCTGTGCCTTCCTTGAGACGAATCATGGGTCAGTAGGCGAGGGCGCGGTCGATGGCCTCGAGGACGCGGTCGGGGCTCGGCAGGAAGTGGGTCTCGACGGCCGCCGGCGGGAACGGGGTGTCGAAGGCCGAGACCCGCAGCACGGGGGCCTCGAGCGTGTAGAACGCCTTCTCGGCGACGGTCGCGGCGATTTCGGAGCCGACGCTGACGAAGCCGTGCGCCTCCTGGGCGACGACCAGGTGGGCCGTCTTCTCCACGGAGGCGAGGATCGGTCCGTAGTCGATCGGGGAGAGCGAGCGCAGGTCCACGACCTCGATGCTGATGCCCTCCGCCTGGGCGATGTCGGCGGCCTGCAGCAGCACGCTCACCATGGCGCCGTGGCCGACGACCGTGACATCCGTGCCGGTGCGCACGACGCGGCTCGCGTGCAACGGGCTGCCGCTCTCACCGAACTGCACCTCGCCCTTGGGCCAGTACCGGCTCTTGGGCTCGAAAAAGATCACCGGGTCGTCGGAGGCGATGGCCTCCTGCATCATCCAGTAGGCGTCGTGCGGGTTCGACGGGCTGACCACGCGCAGGCCCGGCGTGTGCGCGAAGTACGCCTCCGGGCTCTCCTGGTGGTGCTCGATCGAACCGATGTGGCCGCCGTAGGGGATGCGGATGACGACGGGCATGACCAGCTGCCCCTCGTGGCGGTTCCGCATCCTGGCGAGCTGGCTGGTGATCTGGTCGAAGCCGGGGAAGACAAAACCGTCGAACTGGATCTCGCAGACCGGGCGGAAGCCGCGCATGGCCAGGCCGATCGCCGTGCCGATGATCCCGGATTCGGCCAGCGGGGTGTCCAGCACGCGCTTGTCGCCGAATTCGGCGAAGAGCCCCTCGGTCACGCGGAAGACGCCGCCGAGCGGGCCGATGTCCTCGCCCATCAGCAGCACCTTCGGGTCGGCCAGCATCGCCTGCCGGAGCCCGGCGTTCAGGGCCTTCGTCATGGGCAGGTTCGCGGATGCCGCGGGGGCGCCGTCGGTGACGGTCGGGCCGGTGGTCACCGTCTCGTCGTTCATGCCTGGCCCCCTTCGAAGGATGCCTCGTAGCGTTCGAGCCAGGTCTTCTGTTCAGTGATGAGCGGGTGGGGCTCGGCGTAGACGTTGTCGAAGATGATCGAGCGTTCCGGCGCGCGGATCTCCAGCGCCCGGCGGCGCACATCGGAGGCGTAGTCGGCGGCTTCCTCATCGACGGAGTCGAGGAACTCCTGCTCCACGCCGAGTCCCTGCAGATAGGTGCGGAACCGCGCGATCGGGTCGCGGGCGACCCACCGGGCCAGCTCGTCCGGGTCGCGGTACTTGGTCGGATCGTCGGCCGTGGTGTGGGCGCCGACCCGGTAGGTGAGAGCCTCGATCAGGGCCGGGCCGCGGCCGGCGCGCGCGTCGTCCATCGACTTGGCGGTCACGGCGTAGCTGGCGAGCACGTCGTTGCCGTCGACCTGGATTCCCGGGATGCCGAAGCCGCCCGCGCGGAGGTACAGAGGCGTGCGCGACTGGCGGGTGACCGGCACCGAGATGGCCCAGTGGTTGTTCTGCAGGAAGAACACCTGCGGGGTCTGGTAGCTGGCCGCGAAGACGAGCGCCTCGTTGGCGTCGCCCTGCGAGGACGCTCCGTCGCCGTAGTAGACGATCACGGCCTGGTCGGTCTCCGGGTTGCCGGTGGCCGTTGATCCGTCAAGCTGCATGCCCATCGCGTAGCCGGTGGCGTGCAGGGTCTGCGAGGCGAGGACGAGCGTGTAGAGGTGGAAGTTGCCGTGGTCCTCAGGGTTCCAGCCGCCGAGGGTGACACCGCGCAGCATCCGGAGGATGTCGACGGGGTCGAGCCCCCTGATCATGCCGACGACGTGTTCGCGGTAGGAGGGGAAGACGTGGTCTTGCGGCCTGGTCGCGTAGGCGGAGCCGACCTGGGCGGCCTCCTGGCCGTGGCTGGGCACCCACAGGGCCAGCTGGCCCTGGCGCTGCAGGTTGGCCGCTTCGGTGTCGAACTTCCGCACGACGACCATGTCGCGGTAGAACCGGCGGTGGTCGTCCTCGGTCAGCCGCTCGAGGTAGGGCAGGAACTCGGCCGCGGCGTCATTCGGCCGGAACACGCCCTCCGTGGAGAGCAGCTGCACGGTCGGAAGTGCGTCATTGGGGGTGGCTGCCACGGTTCTAACCTAACCGGCGGGCCGGGTTGCCCGTCGGTAGATTTCCGACAATGTCAGCCGCGATCCGTAGGAGTTCCTCCACAGCCGCTTCCTCGCCGATCGAGACCCGGATGCCGTCCGGCTGGAAGGCACGCACGACGAGGCCTGCGTCGAAGAGCCGGTCGGTGACCTCGGTCGTCTGCTCGCCCGTGGGCAGCCAGAGGAAGTTGCCCTGGGGGTTCGGGATGTTCCAGCCCTGCTCGCCGAGCGCCCGCCAGGCCGCGTCGCGGCGCTTGGCGATGACCGTGACCCGGGCGAGCAGCTCGCGTTCGACGTCGAGGGAGGCGATGGCGGCGGCGGCGGCGGGCCCGGTGACGGAGAGGGGGATCGCCGTCGAGCGGGCGGCGTCGAGGATCGGGACCGGGCCGAGGGCGTAGCCGACCCGGAGTCCGGCGAGCCCGAAGGCCTTGGAGAAGGTGCGCAGCACGACCAGGTTGGGGTACCGGGCGAGCAGCAATTGCCCGTTGACCGCGTCGGGGGCGGTCACGAACTCGGCATAGGCCTCGTCGAGGATGACGAGGAGGTCCCGCGGAACGACGGCCATGAACGCGTCGAATTCCTCGGCCGTGACGATGGTGCCGGTCGGGTTGTTCGGGCTGCAGACGATGACGACCCGGGTGCGGTCGCTGATATTCGCCGCCATCTCCGGCAGGTCGTGGCCATGGTCGGCGCGGTTCGGGACCTGCACGCTGGTCGCCCCGCTGACCGTGACGAGGCCGGGGTAGGCCTCGAACGAGCGCCAGGAGTACAGCACCTCGTCGCCGGGTCCGGCCGCGGCGAGGATCAGCTGGGCCAGCAGCGCCACCGACCCGGAGCCGACGTGCACCTCGTCGGAACCGACACCGAACCTGGCGGCGAGGCGTTCCCGGAGCGCCAGGGCGGAGGCATCCGGGTAGCGGTTGAACGCGGTGACGGCGTTCACCGCCTCGATGACGCTGGGGAGCGGGTCGAACGGGTTCTCATTGCTCGACAGCTTGAACGCCGACGCGTCGGCCGGTTTGCCCTGGCGGTAAGCAGGCAGGGCAACGATCTCGGGACGCAGACGGACTGATGGCAGGTCAGAGGGGCTCACTCGGCGAGTCTACGCCGCGGCATATTCACCTGACCGCATGCGCACGGCCCCGGTCCGGTGCCATAGTGGACGCATGGGCAGATTCCTGATCAAGCTGATCCTCAACACGGTCGCGCTGTGGCTGACAACCCTGATCGTCACCGGGGTGCATGTCGAGCCGTACGCGGACACGACCGTGGCAGCCGTCCTGACCTTCGCGCTGGTTGCCCTGATCTTCGGCCTCGTCAACACCGTCATCGGCACGCTCGTCCGCATCATCGCGTTGCCGCTGTACATCCTCACCCTGGGCCTGCTCGCGCTGATCGTGAACGGCCTGCTCCTGATGCTCGTCGCCTGGATCTCCGAGCTGATGGGCTTCGGCCTCGTCGTCGACGACTTCTGGTGGGGCGTGCTCGGCGCGCTCGTGCTCGGCATCATCAGCTGGCTGCTCGGGATTCTCGTGCGGCCGGTCACTGCGCGCCGCTAGAACCCGATCGGGTTCCCCGCCACCGGGAGGCGACGCCGGGGGCCGTACCCACGGTCGCCGCGAGCAGCGTGCGGAAGTCGGCCAGCGCCGGAGCCGGGGAGGCGTCGATCATGCGGGCGGTCTCCCGGTAGGTCACCAGTCCGTGAGCCGGTAGCGGCGAGGCGGGCACCGCCGCGTCGGCGTACAGCTCCCGGCTCACGGTGAGCCGGGCCGCGGCATCGCGGGCGGCGCCGCCGAGCGCGGGCACGAGATCCTCGGAGTGCTCCACCGCGATCACGGGCAGCCCGGGCGGCACCGGCACCTTGGCGACCGGTGCGCCGAAGGTGGCCACCGCGACGGTGTTGAATTCCCCCGCCGCGGCCAGCTGCGCCGCGACCAGGCCGCCCTGGGAGTGGCCGACCGGGATCACCGCGTCGGTGGGGCGGATGCCGGCCTCGTGCATGGCCTGGACGACCGCCCGGTACGAGCCCGCGCCCTGCTCGGCGACCGCGGTGATGTTGGAGGTCATGTCCCACGGTTCGCCGGCGGAGACCGGGCTCCACTCGGCCGTGCCGCCGATGTACACCAGCCAGGCGGCGTCCGCGGCGCCGCCGTACCGCTCGATGCGCACCTGCGGCCCGCCCGTTGAGACGCGGGGGATCCGGGCGGCGAGGTCCGCGAACCCGCCCGGCGGCCTGGCCGGTCGCGGCTTCCCGACGCGGGTGACCGTGACCGGCGTCTCCCGCAGCATCCCGATCGAACGCGCCACGGCGAGCGTGCCGGCCGCGGTCGTCGTCACCCCGAACAGCCCGGCCCCCTCGTCGCCGAGGGCGGCGGAGACCGGGAAGGGCACACCGACCGCGCCGGCCGCCACGTCATCGACCGAGGACACCAGCACCCGCACCAGGGCGACCACGGCCGGGTTCGCCAGCAGGCGGGGGTCACCGATCCACAGCCCGGCGACGTCCGGGCCCGGGCTCCGGGCGGTGCCGGGGCCTCTGCTCCGGGCGGTGCCGGGGGCGTCGCGCCGCAGCAGGCCCCCGAGCAGCCAGGCCACCGCGCCTGCCGTGGCGGCCGGGATCGCGGCGGCGAAGACCAGCGGAGCCAGCCGGCCCAGGCTGTGCCCGAGCCAGGCCCCCGTCATGCGGGCGAGCATCGCGGCGGTGCGATCGGCCTGCCCGTATGCCTCCGCGGCCACCACGAGCGATTCGGCCAGCTCCCCGCTGCGGGCTTCGACCGCGTCGATGGTTTGCCGGGCCGCGAACACCGCGAGGCCTGGGTCCTCGGCCGACCAGGCCGGCGCCGGAAGGGCCTCCAGGGCGCGGATGCGTTCCAGTCGAGCCTGCCAGTCCCTCGCGTCGGCCCGCAGGAGCGCCAGCCGCGCCGCCTGCGCCAGGAGCGCGTCGGTGGAGACCATCGTGGTGCCGCCGCCGGAGAGCACGAGCGCGCCGGGGGCGTCGTCTCCGTTCATTGCGCTGCCCGGCCGGTCATGGGGCCGTGAGCCTCGAAATGGACGCGTGCACGGCGTCGAGGGCGTCGTCGAGCTGCCGGCCGGCCCGGCACAGGTCGCCGGCCAGGTCGCCGAGGCGTGCCGCGTAGCCCCGATGCGCCGCCGACTGCCACGAGTCGCCCAGATCGGCGGCGGCCACCGAGCCTGCTGCCAGGTGCACCTCGTCTCGGAGGTCGCGCAGCAGCATCCGTTGCTCGCGCAGCGCCCAGAGACGCTCGGCGTCCCGCTCGGCTGCCGTCGGGTCGCCGAACAGTCCCGCAGGCAGAAGACCCTCCACGGCACCTCCTCCATCGACTTTCCCGAGCCTGCCCGACCGCGCCCGCCCGCCCCCGGCCGCGCCCGGGTTTGTTCAGTGTTCACGAAAAGGGCGGGTGTGCAGGACAGGAAACGGGGTCCACAATGGGTGAATGAGTTTCGCCGCCCTCAACCCCGATGAGGCGACACCCTTCCGCATCATTTTCGTGTGCACCGGCAACATTTGCCGCTCGCCGATGGCGGAGGTGATGTTGCGCGACCTGATCACGCGCTCCGGGTTGAGTCGACTGATCACCACGAGTTCGGCCGGCACCGGGGACTGGCATGTGGGCGAGCAGGCCGACCGGCGCACGATCACCGCCCTCGCCAAACGCGGCTACGACGGCAGCCACCACCGTGCGCGCCAGTTCGACCCCACCTGGTTCACCGACCTCGACCTCGTCGTGGTGCTCGACCGCTCGCAGGAACGCATCCTGCGCAACTGGGCGGGCACGGAGCACGACCGCGGCAAGGTGCGCCTGCTGCTCAGTTTCGACCCGGATCAGGCCGTCCTCCAGGACGTTCCCGACCCGTATTACTCCGACGATGCTTTGTTTGACTCGGTTTTAGGCATGATTGACAGTGCGAACCAGGCGCTTTTCAAGCAGCTCGCACCCGCAATCAGACAGGGAGTCCGATGAGTCCACTACCCCCCCAGGTCCTCAGCCCGCTCGACGGCCGCTACCGCGCAGCCGTCACCGAACTGGGCGAGTACCTGTCAGAGGCGGGACTCAACCGCGCACGCGTGCAGGTCGAGGTCGAATGGCTGATCACGCTGACGGACCACAAGCTGTTCGGCTCCTCCCCGCTGGACGCGGAGCAGAAGGCAGCCCTGCGCCACATCGTCACCTCCTTCGGCCAGGCCGAAATCGACGAGCTCGCCGCGCTCGAGGCCACCACCCGGCACGACGTCAAGGCCGTCGAGTACCTCGTGCGCCGCCGCCTCGTCCCCCTCGGCCTGGAGCACATCAGCGAACTCACGCACTTCGCGGCCACCAGCGAAGACATCAACAACCTGGCCTACGCACTGACCGTGCGCGCGGCCGTGGGCGATGTCTGGCTGCCCAAGCTTCGCGCCGTCATCGAGGCCCTGCGCGGCCGGGCCGTGGAATACCGCGCGGACGCCATGCTCGCCCGCACCCACGGCCAGCCGGCGACGCCGACGACCATGGGCAAGGAAATCGCCGTCTTCGTCTACCGCCTGGAACGCATCGCCGGCCAGGTCGAGGGCAACGACTACCTCGGCAAGTTCAGCGGCGCCACCGGCACGTTCGCCGCCCACGTCGCGGCAGAGCCATCCGTCGACTGGCCGGCCATCTCACGGGAGTTCGTCGAGGGCCTCGGTCTCACCTGGAACCCGCTCACGACTCAGATCGAGTCCCACGACTGGCAGGCCGAGCTCTACACCAGGGTCTCGCACGCCAACCGGGTGCTGCACAACCTGGCCACGGACATCTGGAGCTACATCTCGATCGGCTACTTCCGTCAGATCCCGCAGGCCGGGGCGACCGGCTCGTCGACGATGCCGCACAAGATCAACCCGATCCGGTTCGAGAACGCCGAGGCCAACCTGGAGCTCTCGAGCGCCATCCTGGACTCGCTCTCGGCCACGCTGGTCACCTCGCGCCTGCAGCGCGACCTGACCGACTCGACCACGCAGCGCAACATCGGCGTCGGATTCGGCCACTCCCTGCTCGCCCTCGACAACATCGTGCGCGGCCTCGGCGAGATCGACATCGACCGAGTGCTGCTCGCGGCCGACCTCGATGCGAACTGGGAGATCCTGGGCGAAGCGATCCAGACCGTGATCCGCGCCGAGGTGACGGCCGGGCGCTCCACGATCGCGGACCCTTACGCGCTGCTCAAGGAGCTGACCCGCGGCAAGCGCATCGGGCAGGCCGACCTGGCCGCGTTCGTCTCGGGCCTCGAGATCGGCGACGCCGCCAGGGCGCGTCTGCTCGCCCTCACCCCGGCCGGCTACGTCGGTCTGGCCGATCCCCTGATCGACCACCTGCGCTAACCCCTCCCGCGCCGCTTGCCTGCAGTCGCGCATCCGCGCATCCGCGCATCCGCGCATCCGCCGAGTTTGGCACTTCCGGTCGAGTTTGCCTGGCGCACCAGGCAAGGTCGACCGGAACGGACAAACTCGGCGGTGTTCGGTGGGCCTTAGGCGCCGTGGTTCTGCTCGTCGAGGTCGGTCTTCTCGGCGTCGTTCGGCTTCATGTTCAGCGTGAACATGGCGACGGAGATGAGCACCACGATGAACGTGACGCCCAGGGAGATCACGGACAGCACGACCTGGCGCGTGCTCATCAGCACGACGAGTCCGACGACCAGTGCCAGCACTCCGGAGAATCCGATGAGCTCGGCCGGCTTCATCCTGTCGGATCGGCTGGGCTGGTGCGGGGTGTTCTGGGTCACGAAGGGTCCAAATCGTTGGGGACGGATGCCGGGGCCGGCTCATCGGTCGGCGCCCACTTGAGGGAGAGGCCGGCAATGACGAGGTACACGCCCAGGATGACAAGGTAGGCGCCGAACAGGCCGACCGCGACGACGGCGTTGGGTGGCAAGAGCAGGAAGGCGAGGGAGAGCCCCGCGGTCAGGCCGCCCACGAGCATCCAGTCCCGGGAGGATGCCGACCGCCCGCGCACGCGGACACCGCTGTACAGCTCGAGGAAGCCGGTCACTGCGGCCCAGACGCTGACCAGGTAGAGGAAGAAGCCGAGCCCGCCACCGTTAAGTGCGAGGGCGAGCGCTCCGGCAACGACGCCGACCGCGCCCTGCACCGCGAAGAGCATGCGTTCGCGGGGGTCGCCCAGCGTGCGCCAACTCAGTCCGGCCAGCAGCAGGCCGCCGGCGAGGGCGAACGCGCCGAAGACCAGGAGCCCGAACTGGGCGGCATGATCGGCCGTGAAGGTGATGACCGCCGCCGGGATGAGGGCCAGGGCGGCACGAATGACGGGAACCGTCCAGTACCGCGCGCCGGACCGGACATCGAGCCGCGCACCAACGGTGCCGGCTGCCTGGGCTTTCGCCACGCGCACCTCTTTCGTTACGGAATCTCGTACCGGCCCAGTCTACGCGCGGGCGGTGCGGGCCCCGGAGCGGGCGGGCAAACGACAGAGGTCGCCCGGTCAGAGGGCGTTGACGGCCCCCAGCACCTTGGTCAGCGAATCCTTCGCGTCGCCGAAGAGCAGCGAGGTCTTCGGGTCGTAGAGCAACTCGTTCTCGATCCCGGCGAAGCCGGGGCGCATCGAGCGTTTCAGGAAGATGACCTGCCGCGCCTGCCCGACCTCGAGGATCGGCATCCCGTAGATGGGTGACCCGGGAGAGGACTTGGCCGCCGGGTTGACCACGTCGTTCGCACCGACGACGAGGGCGACATCCGCGTGCTTGAACTCCGGGTTGACCTCGGCCATCTCCTTGAGCGACTCGTACGGCACGTTCGCCTCGGCCAGCAGCACGTTCATGTGCCCCGGCATCCGGCCGGCGACGGGGTGGATAGCGAAGTCAACCTCGACCCCACGGGCGGCGAGGGTGGTGGCGAGTTCGGCGATGGTGTGCTGGCCCTGGGCGACGGCGAGCCCGTAGCCGGGCACGATCACGACCCGCTGGGCGTAGGCGAGGAGCACGGCGACGTCCTCCGGCCCTGACGAGCGCACCGGGCGGTCGCTCTGCGCGGTCGACCCGGCGGTCGATCCGCCGCGGAACGCCCCGAACATGATCCCGCTGACGCCGCGGCCCATGGCGGATGCCATCGCGCGGGTCAGGATCGTGCCGCTGGCGCCGACGAGGGTGCCGGCGACCACGAGCAGCAGGTTGCCGAGCACGATTCCGGATGCCGCGACCGCGAGCCCGGTGAAGGCGTTCAGCAGGGAGATGACGATGGGCACGTCGGCCCCGCCGACCGGCAGCACGAGCAGGAGCCCCGCGGCGAGGCCGAGCAGCAGCAGGGCGATCGCCCAGCCGGCCGACCCGGTGGCGATGACGAAGCCCCCGACGACGAGCGCTGCGATCAGCACGGCCGACATCACCCAGCGCATGCCCGGGAAGATGACCGGTCGCGTGGTGATGAGTTCCTGGAGCTTGGCCACCGTCACGGCGGAACCGGAGAAGGACACAGCGCCGACGAGCATCGTGAAGACCACGGCCACCCGCACCCAGGTGTCGGCGTTGTGTCCGAGTTCCAGCACGGCCACGAGCGCGGCCGCCCCGCCGCCGACGCCGTTGAAGAGGGCCACAAGCTGAGGCATTTGGGTCATTTGCACGCGCCGGGCGATCGGAGCGGCAATGGCCGAGCCGACGGCGATCGCCGCGAGGATGAGCGGAATGTTCTCGAGCCTCGACGACAGGAACACCGTCACGACGGCCAGCAGGGCCCCCGCGGCGCCGATCAGGTTGCCTCGCCGGGCGGTGCGCGGGGAGTTGAGTCCCTTGAGCGCCAGGATGAAGCAGACGGCCGCGATCAGGTAGAGGATCGCCGTCCATTCGGGAGACAGCAGGCTCATTTGGTGCCCTTCCCGGCGTCGGTCGTGGGCTTTCGGCCCCGGAACATCCCCAGCATCCGGTCGGTCACCACGAAGCCGCCGACGAGGTTGGCGGTGGCGAGCACGACGGCGACCAGGGCGACAACCAGCAGTCCGGGTTCGGTCGTCTGTCCGGCGACGATGATCCCGCCGATCAGGATGATCCCGTGGATCGCGTTGGCGCCGGACATCAGCGGGGTGTGCAGCGTGCTCGACACCTTCGAGACAACCTCGAAGCCGACGAAGACGGACAGCACGACCACGGTCAGGAGTGTGATCGGTTCCATTAGCGTTCTCCCTCCAGGGCGGTGGCCGTCGGCGCATGTGTGACCTTGCCGTCGTGGGTCAGACAGGCACCGGCGAGAACCTCGTCGGTGAAATCGGGGGCGACGATGCCGTCGGCGGAGGTCATCAGCGCGAGCAGGTTGGCGACGTTCTTCGCGTACAGCCTGGAGGCGTCGGTGGGCATCGCGGATGGCGCGTCCTTCATGCCGACCAGGATCACCGCCCCGTCGCCCGCGGTCGTCGGGACCCCGACATCCTGCCCGGCGACCACGCCTTCGACGTTGCCGCCGGTTTCGGCGGCGAGGTCGATGACGACGGATCCGGCCCGCATGGCGGCGACCATGGCGCCGGTCACCAGCAGCGGGGCCGGCCGGCCCGGGATGGCCGCGGTGGTGATGAGCACGTCCGCGGCGGCGACGTACGGCGCGAGCAGCTCGCGCTGGCGCACCGACCGGTCTTCGCTGAGCTCGCGGGCGTAGCCGCCGGCTCCCTCGACCGCGTCGAGGTCCAGGTTGATGAAGGTGCCGCCCATCGACGTGACCTCGTCGGCGGAGGCGGGGCGGACGTCGTAGGCGGAGACGCGCGCGCCGAGGCGCTTGGCGGTGCCGATGGCCTGCAGGCCGGCGACGCCGGCGCCGAGCACGAGCACTCGGGCCGGCGGGATCGTGCCGGCCGCCGTCATGTAGAGCGGGAAGAACCGGGGAAAACGGATGGCCGCCTCGAGCACCGCGCGGTAGCCGGCGACCAGGGACTGGGAGCTGAGCGCGTCCATCGACTGGGCGCGGGAGATCCGCGGCACCAATTCGAGCGCGAAGGCGGTCACGCCTGCGGTGGCGAGGGCGGACACGGTGTCCAGCTCGGCGGCCGGCGAGGCCAGGCCGATCGTGATCGTGCCGCGGCTGAGGCCGGTCGCTTGTGCGGGCGTGAGCGGCCGCACGTGGCAGTAGACGTCGAGCCCGGCGGTGTCGAGTTGCGGCACGACGCGGGCGCCGGCATCCGTGTACGCAGAATCCGGGTAGCCGGCCGCGGTTCCGGCGCCGGCTTCGATCTGGATCTCGACCCCAAGGTCCTTCAGCTGGCCGACCGTCTCCGGTGTGGCCGCGACGCGACGCTCACCCTCACGGCTCTCTCGTGGCACTCCAACTTTCACGGTTTCCCCTTCGTTGCGGTACGTCGGGGGCGGTCGCGACCGGTAGCGGACCCGACCACGTGCGCGACGGTGCTGCACTGGTCCTCGTAGCGTAGCGGGGGCGACGCCCGCGACGCGGTTGCCATTCCGAGAACAGCGCCGATGATGACGACGTCACGTTCGATGGTGGCCATGGTTCCTCCTGCACTGTTTGCCAGCGCAGTACAGCGGCGGGCTAGCTACGCGCCGGGAACCATGTCCGCGAAGCGGGAGTAGTGGCCGTGGAAGGCGACCGTGACCGTGCGCGTGGGGCCGTTGCGGTGCTTGGCCACGATCAGGTCGGCCTCGCCCGCGCGCGGGTTGTCTTTTTCGTAGGCACTCTCGCGGTGCAGCAGGATAACCATGTCGGCATCCTGTTCGAGGGAGCCGGACTCGCGGAGGTCGGAGATGGCCGGCATCTTGTCGGCGCGCTGCTCGGGGCCACGGTTGAGCTGCGAGAGCGCGATGACGGGGACCTGGAGTTCCTTGGCCAGCAGCTTGAGCGCCCGGGAGAACTCACTGACTTCCTGCTGGCGTGACTCGACGCGCTTTCCGGAGGTCATCAGCTGCAGGTAGTCGATGATGACCATCTTGAGCCCGACGCGCTGCTTGAGCCGACGGCACTTGGCGCGAATCTCCACGAGGGTCATGTTGGGGCTGTCGTCGATGTAGAGCGGGGCGTCGTTGATGCGGCCGCGGGTCTGGGCGATCGTCGTCCAGTCGCGGGCATCGACGGTTCCCTTACGCATGCTCTGCAGCGGCACGGATGCCTCCGCGGCGAGCAGGCGCATCGCGATCTCACTGCGTCCCATTTCGAGGGAGAAGAAGATGCTGGGCATGTCGTGGTGGATCGAGGCGGACCGGGCGAAGTCGAGCGCGAGCGTCGACTTTCCGAGCGCCGGCCGGGCCGCGACGATGATCAGCTGCCCGCCGTGGAACCCGTTGGTGAGCTCGTCGAGGTCGGCGAACCCGGTGGGGACGCCGCTCATCTGGCCGTCCTTGAGCTTGGCGGCCTCGATCTCGTCGATCGCGGCGGTGACCGCGTCGGTGAGGGGGACGTAGTCCTCGGTCTGGGTGCCGCCCGTGACGGAGTAGATCTCGGCCTGCGCGGTGTTGACCAGGTCGAGCACTTCGCCCTCGCCGGAGTAGCCCATCTGCGCGATCCGGGTGCCGGCCTCGACGAGGCGGCGGAGCAGCGCCCGCTCGGCGACGATTGTGGAGTAGAAGCCCGCGTTGGCCGCGGTGGGAACGAGGCTGGTGAGCGTGTGCAGGTACTCGGCGCCGCCGGCCCGGGAGAGTTCGCCGATCTTCGTGAGTTCGTCGGTGACGGTGATGACGTCGGTCGGTTCGCCGTGCGAGTAGAGCGAGAGGATCGCGTCGAAGATGATCTCGTGCTTGGGGATGTAGAAGTCCGTCGAGCGCACCGTCTCGACGACGTCGGCGACGGCGTCCTTGCTCAGCATCATGCCCCCGAGGGCGCTCTGTTCGGCGAGGAGGTCGTGCGGCGGGGTGCGCTCACGGTATTCGGTGGCACCGCGTGGATCTGCGTTGCGCGGGTCGGCCAGACCCAGGTGAGCGATCGACACTCCGCCTCCTTTTTGTGTATTTGTTACCGGTTTATCAGGACCCGCTGACAGTCGCGGCCCGGCGCGCGCGCACTCCGGGAAACCCCGCGTTGCCAGACTAGGGATCGGCGTGCACCGGGCCAAACGGCCCTGTGGACAAGCCTGTGGATAATCTGCGCGAAACGCCGTGGGAGTTGTGCACAACCTGTGGACTGATCTGGGGATAACTTAAGAGCATTTCGTAATAAATGCCTTTTGACCAGGAAATAAAACTATGCACACCTGTGTGTAAATACTTGTCTAAAGTGCGCCTTGAACGTTGTGTGTGCTGGTGATTCCTGTGTATAAACGCCGCTATGAGTCGGCCCGAATTGACCCCCACACTGGGCGCGCTGGAGGCGTTGTCCAGGGGTAGCGGTGGACCTTAAACAGGTGTAGCGGCGAACCCCCGAGGGGATCCGCCGCTACGCCGCCGAGATCGTCGCTTACTTAGCGGCGACCACCAGCAGGGTGATGGTGGCGCTGAGCTCGTCACGGAGACGAACAGTCGCCGTGTGCTCACCGACCATCTTGATCGGGCTGAGCTCGATCTTGCGCTTGTCGATCGCACCGAGACCAGCAGCCGCGACTGCTTCGGCGACATCGGTGGTCTTGACGGAGCCGAAGAGGCGTCCGCCCTGGCCGGCCGTGACGACGAGCTTGACCTTGGTGTTCTCGAGGGCCGCCTTGAGGGCCTGCGCCTCTTCCAGGGTGGCGTGCTCGCGGGCTACGCGGGCTGCCTTGATCTGGTTGATCTGCTTCTCGCCACCGCGGGTCCACGCAACAGCGAAGCCCTGGGGAACGAGATAGTTGCGGGCGAAGCCGTTCTTAACTTCAACGACGTCGCCGGGTGCACCGAGTCCGGAGACCTCGTGCGTCAGAATCAATTTTGACATGAGGGCTCCTTACCTGCCTGAGCCCGCGTAGGGCAGCAAGGCCATTTCGCGGGCGTTCTTGACGGCACGGGCGATGAGGCGCTGCTCCTGGACGGAGACGCCGGTGATACGGCGGGCACGGATCTTTCCGCGCTCGGAGATGAACTTCCGGAGAGTGGGGACATCTTTGTAATCGATGACACCAACCCGGATCGACTTCGCGGGAGCGGCGTTCTTGCCACCCTTAGCTCCGCGAAGCGGCTTGCGGCGGTCGCCGCTCGACTTTCCAGCCATGATTTCCTAACTTTCTAAAAAGTGTGATTCAGCCAACAACCGTGAGGTTGGGCTTAGAAGGGAGTCTCGTCGCTGAAGTTTCCCGGGCTGTTCCAGACGTCTCCGCCTGAAGCTGCTGCCGGTGCGGCGGGAGCGCTGGCTGCCCAGGGCTCGTCGCCGCCACTCGAGGCGGGTGCGCCGCCGCGAGATGAAGACTGCGCGCGGGTGAGCGAAGCGGTTGCGTAGCGCAGCGAAGGACCAATTTCGTCGATCTCGAGCTCCATGCTCGTGCGCTTCTCACCTTCCTTCGTCTCATACGAACGCTGTTTGAGACGCCCGGTAGCGATGACACGGGAACCCTTGGTCAATGATCCGGCGACGTGCTCAGCGAATTCACGCCAAACGCTCGCGCGCAGGAACAATGCGTCGCCATCTTTCCACTCGTTTGCTGCGCGATCGAAATTGCGCGGAGTGGATGCGATGGTGAAGTTGGCAACCGCCAGCCCGTTCTGCGTGTAACGCAGTTCCGGATCGCTGGTGAGGTTGCCCACCACGGTGATTACGGTCTCGCCGGCCACGGGCTACTTGTCGCTTGCCTTGTCGGCGTCAGCCTTGGCGGCTGCGGGCTTTGCTGCGGCAACCTTGGCGGCCGGAGCGGCAACCTTGGCGTCGGCCTTCGCTTCGGTCTTGGCCTCGGCCTTGACCTCTGCCTTGGCCGGAGCCTCGGTAGCGTCGGCCTTGGCTGCAGCAGGCTTGACCGCTGCGGCAACCTTGGCGGCCGGGGCGGCAGCCGCGGCTTCAGCCTTGGCGGCAATCACCTTGGGGTTGGCAGCCTTGCGGGCGGCCTTCTCTGCGGCGAGCTTGGTCGCAACGACGACCTGGGCAATGCCCTCTTCGGCGCGGAGAACCTTGGTGCGCATGACTGCTTCGGAAAGCTTCAGCTGACGGTCGAGCTCGGCCGTTGCGGATGCGTTCGCGGTGAAATCGACGACGGCGTAGATGCCTTCGGACTTCTTGTTGATCTCGTACGCGAGACGACGACGACCCCAGACATCAACCTTGTCAATGGTTCCACCATCGTTGCGAACAACGTTGAGGAACTTGTCAAGGCTGGGAGCTACGGTGCGCTCATCGATCTCGGGATCGAGGATAACCATCAATTCGTACTGGTGCATGACTAACCCACCTCCTTCGGACTAAACGGCTGCAGAATCTCTGCAACAGGAGGGTTGTGACATGTGTTGAACGCGGAGGCCGGGAATCCGGCGCACAGACAACCTGCCCAGACTACCGGATGCGGCGGCCCTCCGCCACCACGCCCGTCCTTCGTCCCGCCCGCCGAGTTTGACCGTTCCGGTCGAGGTTGCCCGGTACGCGGGGCAAACTCGACCGGAAGCCTCAAAGTGGGCGCCCCGGCTCATCGCTCCGGCCTCAGTCCGGCATTGATTAATCGTGCCCGGAGAGCGACGGGATTCAACGCGACATCCCACAGCCAGCGGACCATTCCGCGTCCGGGGGCGCGGAGCCGGTCTTCGCGAACCTTCTCCCGCCAGACGATTTCTTCGATCGGGAGTCCGTGTGTGTATTCGTTGCGGGTGTACTTGACCTTGCCGTCGAACTCTCCGAGGACCGGGACCCTGCGAACATGGTGCCGCGCCTCCCAGGTGAAATCGACGATGTCCTCCCCACCTTCGATTCGTGGGTAGGACACCTGCAGAAGCGGGGCCGGGAAGCCGGACAGGAAGATGTTCGCGCGGCTCGCGGATTCGCCCGGAGAGCCCGACAGCCCGTCCGCGAAGCCGGCGGCCAGCCGAGCGCCGCGACATCCGCGAACTGAGCCGAGGCGCGCGACGGCTTCGACGAGCTCTCCTTTGGCGATGTCGCGGTCGCGCTGCCCATCAGGCAGCCGGTATGCGGCGCTGAGCCCGGCGTCCAGGCTCACCACGGCCGAGAGGAACCGGGTGCTCCGAGCCAGGTCGACGAGCGTGCGCAGCCTGCTGGTCACGAGGAAGCCGTCGATGTCCGTGACCTCATCGTCCGGCAGCGAATCGTGATGCCAGACGATGCCGTACTTCGACCCTCGAGTCCCTCCGCCGCGGGCCATCAGGTGAACCTCGCGGGGCCAGGACCCGAGGATGGGAATGCCCCAGACCCGCGCGGCCGAGAAATGTGAGAGCACTGGGCGCGCCTGCCTGGTCAGCACGACGGACTTCACCCGCAAGAGGTACCGGGCGTCGTCATCCGCTGCGTCCCACACTCGAGCTGAAAGGTACACGCCACGCGAGAGGCGGTTCTTCTCGCCGTTCTGATGTGCCCGGCGCAGTGCCCGGCCGTCCAGCCCGACCAGGGCCTGGTCGCGCGTGAGCTCAAGCTCCGCCTGCGTTGGGAGATCGCGGCTGTCCATGCCGACGATCATGCAAGGCGCCCTGGTCGCGGCGGCGTGGCGGTGCCGAGCTGTGCACAAAGATCAGGCGCGGCATCCTCGGGAGGAGGCTGCTAGTGCCGCCGAGGTTGCCTGTTGCGGTCGAGTTTGACTGGTGTGCCGGGCAAACTCGACCGGAACCGTCAATCTCGGCGAAAGGGGCGGGGCGGGCGGGGGCGGGGGCGGCTACTTTGCGGTGGCGGCGTTCGCCGCGTCCTGGGCGGCGCGCACGCCCTCGGCCACGGGGGTGCGCCCGAGGAAGACCTCCTGCAGGAGCGGCCGCATCGCGTTGTCGGCGGCGGGCCAGCCGGATCCCTTCGGCGCCGGGGCCGTGCCGTTCTCGAGCACGTCGTAGAACGGGCTGATGTCGACGTCCAGCGACGCCCAGTAGTCCGAGTAGTCCTGCTGCGCGGCGAGCACTGCCGGCGAGGCCGAACCGCCGGCGCCGATGAAGCCCGACCCCTTCGCGCTGCCCAGCCAGGCCAGCACGCGCTTCACCTCGGCGGGATGCTCGGACGCCGTGCTGCCCGCGGCGACGATGCCGTCGACGCCGCTGATGGCGCCGGCCGGTCCGGCCGGAAGCCGGGCGACCCCCCATTCGAAGTCGGCGCCCTCGTTGACGTTGGCCAGGTTGTACACCCCGCTCTGGAACAACGCCATCTTGCCCTGCAGGAACTGGTCTCGGCTGAAGTCACCGTTCGTGTTGGTATCCGCGGCGGACGGCGACACGTGGTGCTTATTGATCAGGTCGACCATGTACTGGAAGGCCTCAACGCCCTTCGGCGACGCGAACGCGTACTCCTCGCCGTCCTGGAACTCCGCGCCGTTCGAGGCCAGGTAGTTCAGCAGGATCGCCTGCACGTCGTAGGCCGAGTTGTAGCCGAACTGGGCCAGGCTGCTTCCGTCGAAGCCGGCGCTGTCGGCCGTCTGCCCGGCGGTGTCCCGGGTCAGCCTCTCCAGCAGGGGCAGGAGTGTGTCATCGGCGCCGGTCGGGTCCCAGCGCAGGCCGTCGAGGTCCGCCGCGGTGAGGCCGGCATCGGCGAGCAGTTCGGCGTTGTAATAGACAGCGATGCCGGGGTCGGCCAGCTGCGGCACTCCCCAGAGCACCCCGTCGCGCGTGTACTGGTCGACCACGGCCGGCGCCCACGCGGACGAGGCATCCGGCCCCAGCGTCTTGTCGATGTCGAGCAGCGCGCCCGCGTCGGCGTAGACGGGGTAGTTGCCGCCGTCGACCCAGAAGATGTCGTCGACACTCTGGCCCGCGACATCCGTGCGCAGTTTCTCCCAGTAGTCCGCCCAGGGGATGACGCTCAACTCGACGTTGACGTCGGGGTTGTCCTTCTCGAATTCGGCGAAAGATGCTTCATAGGCCTTGGCGACCTGGTCGTCCCAGAGCCGCACGGTGACGGTGGTCTGGTCGGCCGGGCCCTGGCCCGACACGGTCAGCGCGGTGACGACCCCGGCGATGACGAGAACGACGGCCGCGGCACCCGCGGCGAGAACTGTTGAACGCTTGGGCATGGTTTCCTCTGCTGCTCCGGCGAACGGCCGGGAATTCCTCTCAGATTACTTCAACCCGGAGAAGGTAATGGAACGCACGAACTGCCGCTGGAAGACGAGGAAGAGCACGAGCAGCGGCACCAGGGCGAGCGTCGTCGCCGCCATCACGAGGGTCCAATTGCCGTTGAACTGGCTTTGCAGGGATGCCGTCGCCACCGTGACAACGCGCCATTCGCTGCCGCTGGTGACCACGAGCGGCCACATGAAACTGTTCCAGTGGCTCACGATCGTGATGAGTGTCAGGGTGGCGATGATCGGCCGGGACAGCGGCACGACGATTTCGACCAGCACGTCGAGGGTGCTGGCGCCGTCGAGCCGGGCCGCGTCAATCAGTTCCTGGGGGATGCCGCGGAAATACTCGCGGAGCAGGAAGATCGCGTACGGCGACGCGAACGCGAACGGCAGCACGAGGCTCCAGAAGCTGTTGCGCAGCCCGGCCTCGGTCATCATCAGGTAGAGCGGCACCACGAGCACCACCGGCGGAATCATCAGCGTCGACAGGTAGACCCAGAACAGCGCGTTGCGGCCGGGGAAGTCGACGCGCGCGAACGCGTAGGCGGCCAGGATCGACGAGATCAGCTGTCCGACCAGGATGAGCGTGGCCGCGAGCAGGGTGACCAGGATGGCGCGGCCGAACTGCGCGGGACCGGTGATGAGCGCCACGATGTTATCGAGCGTGAACGGGTCCGGCCAGGCGAGCGCCGACTCCCGGGCGAACTGTTGCCTCGGCTTGAACGCGGTCAGGACGCTCAGCAGGAACGGTGCCAGGGTGAAAACGGCCCCGGCCACGAGCACGAGGTAGACGGCGGCCGGCCGGGTCCAGCGCATCAGGACTCACTCCATCTCATAGGTGACCCTCCGCCGGAAGTAGAGCTGCTGGGCGAGCGTGATCGTGACCAGGATGACGAGGAGAACGACCGCCATCACCGCCGCGCGGCCCAGGTCGAACGCGCTGAAGGCCTCATAGTAGATGCGCGCCGCGACGACGTCGGTCGTGCGGGCGGGACCGCCCTGGGTCAGCGCGTACACCTGGTCGAAGACCTGGAACGCCGAGATGACGGTCGTCACCAGCACAAAGAACATCGTCGGCCGGAGCAGCGGCAGTTTGATCTGCCAGAACAGCGACATGCCGCCGGCCCCGTCGATCCTGGCCGCCTCGAGGACCTGGTCCGGGATGTTCAGCAGCCCGGCCATGAAGAAGAGCGTCACGTAGCCGACGTTGGTCCAGATCACGACGGCGGCCACCGACGGCAGCGCGAGCGAGGGGTCGCTCAGCCATTCGATCCGCTGGCCGATCAGCGTGTTCAGCGCCCCGTCGGTCGGCGCGAGGATCCATTTCCAGACGACGCCCAGGGCGAGCGGGGCGGCGATCCACGGAAGCACGTAGATGGTGCGGAACCAGGCGGAGCCCGGCAGCCCGCGGGTCAGGAGGGTTGCCGCCCACAGGCCGATGGCGGTCTGGATCGGCACCACCAGCGCCACGAAGACCAGCGTGACCAGGAGCGAATTGCCGAACACGCCGTCGGTGAGCACCGACCGGTAGTTGTCGAGGCCGACGTAGGAGATCGGCCCGATCAGGTCCCAGCTCTGGAAGCTGAGCCAGACGACGACGAGCACCGGCAGCAGCAGGAAGCAGACGACACCGAAGAGGCTCGGCGCCAGCAACGAGTACCCGGTGAGGGCGTTGCGCCGTCGGATCGCGCCACGACGGGCGACACCGCTACCGGCCACGCCCCGCCCACCAGGCCTGCAACCGCCGGGTTGCCTCTTCCTCGCCCAGCGGCCCGTCGTCGAGACGCTGCTCGAGCAGGTACCGGTAGGCCTCGCCCACCTCGCGTCCGGGCTTCACGCCGAGGATGGCCATGATCTGCTCGCCGTCGAGATCGGGGCGAACCGCCGCCATCTCCTCCTGCTCGGCCAGCTCGGCCACCCGCTGCTCGAGGTCGTCGTAGGCGAAGCCGAGCCGGTCGGCCTTGCGGCGGTTGCGCGTGGTCACGTCCGCCCGGGTCAGGATGTGCAGGCGCTCGAGCTGGTCGCCGGCGTCGCGCACGTAGCGGCGCACGGCCGAGTCGGTCCAGGCGCCCTCGGTGTAGCCGAAGAAACGCAGGTGGAGTTCGACCAGCCGCCCCACGGCGTTGATCGTCTCATTGTCGAAACGCAGGGCACGCAGGCGCTTCTTCGCCAGCTTCGAACCGACCACGTCGTGGTGGTAGAAACTGACCACCCCGCCCGGCTCGAGCCGCCGCGTGGCCGGCTTGCCGATGTCATGAAGCAGGGCGGCCAGGCGCACGACCAGGTCGGGCGCGGGCAGGTTGCCGCGCTCCCGTTCGTAATCGATGGCCTGCTCCAGCACGGTCAACGTGTGCTGGTAGACATCCTTGTGGTGGTGGTGTTCGTCGACCTCGAGCCGGAGGGCCGGAATCTCGGGCAGCACGATCTCGGCCAGCCCGGATTCCACCAGGATTTCGATCCCGGACCGCGGACGGTCCGCTTTCAGCAGCTTCGACAGCTCCTCGCCCACGCGCTCGGCCGAAATGATCCGGATGCTGTCCGCCATGGCCGTCATCGCGGCCCTGGTGTCCGGGTCGAGGGTGAACCCGAGCTGAGCGCTGAACCGGGCGGCCCGCATCATTCGCAGCGGGTCGTCACCGAAAGACACCTCCGGCGCGGCGGGGGTGCGCAGGATCCCGGCGAGCATGTCGTCGATGCCGCCGGAGGGGTCGACGAGTTTCACCTCGGGCAGCCGCAGGGCGAGCGCGTTCACGGTGAAGTCGCGCCGCACGAGGTCGTCTTCGAGGCTCGCGCCGAAGACCACGTCCGGCCGCCGCGTCTGCCCGTTGTAGCTGTCGGCGCGATAGGTCGTGATCTCGACCGTGTCGTCGCCGACCTTTGCCCCGATGGTGCCGAACGCACGACCGATGTCCCAATGCGCGTCGGCGAGGGGCTTCACGATCTTCAGGATCTGGTCCGGAGAGGCATCCGTCGTGAAGTCGAGGTCGTTGGTGACTCGATCGAGGAAGGCGTCGCGCACCGGTCCGCCGACGAGGGCAAGCTCGTGCCCCGCGGCGGCGAATGCGTTCGCCAGTCGGGACACCGTGGGGGAGGCAGCCAGGTCGCCCAGCCGCGCGAGGGCTGCCGCGACGCTCTGCATCTCCCCATGTTAGTTGCTGGGGGGAGCGACTGGCTGCCCGGCGGAGGCTTCTCCCGGCAAGCACGCCGTAGAATCGCCTCTATGGAGGCCGGGACTAAGCGCGCGCGTCGGCCTGTGCACCCGGGGGTCGTGCGCAGCCTGACCTCGCGACTGCGGATGCCGCTTTCGGTGCTGCTCGTCACCCTCCTCCTCGCCCTCACCGGGTTCGCCGGCACGTTCCCCGGCTCCTCCGCGGCCCACGCGGCCGCGACCCCGCCCGACACGGTGAGCATCGACGTGTTTCCCACCGGGTCGCCGATCCTGCGCCCCGGCCAGCCGCTTCCGGTCACGGTGCGCATCACAAACAGCACAGCAGACTCAATTCCGGCCGGCACCATCAAGCTCTACCTGGCCAAGCGCGCGCTGACTTCGCGGTCCGCGCTGGACTCCTGGCTGAAGCCCAAGGACATCGGCGATCCGGGCGACCGGATGCTGAGCCACCCGACGACGACCATCCAGCCCGGCAGCACGGCGAGCGTCAAGCTGAGCGTGCCCGCCGACGCCATCGGCCTCGGTGCCGCGAATGCGTGGGGAGCCCGCGGGATCGCGGCAACCCTGACGGCAGACGGGGAGGTGCTGGCGCAGGGACGCGGCACCTTCGTCTGGTACTCCGGCGACCCGGTCACCCCGGTGAAGCTGGCCGTTGCGATGCCGATCACGGCCCCGCAGTCATCGGCGGGCCTGATCCCGGCCGAGGAGCTGGAGACGTACACGCAGGAGTCCGGTCTGCTCTCACGCCAGCTCGACGGCGTGATCGACCGCCCCGTTGCCATCGCGATCGATCCGATGATCATCGCGTCGATCCGCATCCTGGGCAGCTCCGCGCCGCCGAGCGCAACCGAGTGGCTTTCCCGCCTCTCCGCGGCCACGAACGATATATTCCCTCTCAGCTATGCAGACGCCGACATCGCCCTGCAGGCCCAGGCCGGCTCGAAAACGGTGCTCTCCCCGATTTCGTTCGAGTGGCTCATCGACCCCGAACTCTTCACCGAGGCCCCGGCCACGCCCCAGCCGACGCCCGGCACCATCGCGCCGACTCCCGGTCAAGCGACCACTCCTTCGCCGTCCCCGACCCCGGGCGAGGTGACGCCACCCACGAGCGCGGGGCTGCTCGACTGGGACTACACGATGACGGATATCGGCTGGCCGGCGGCCGGCGTCGTGGCGAAGAACGATCTCGACGTCTTCGCCGCCAGCGGCCTCACCACGACGATCCTCAGCGGCAGCAATGTCACCCAGTCGGCGGACGACCCCACGCCCAACACCGTGCTCTCCCTCGGCAGCGGGCGGGGCCTCGCCACCGACGACGCCATCTCCCGGGCGTTGCGGACGGCCGCGCGCGCAACCACCGACGACGAGTGGCACGAGGCGGTGGCGGAGGCGTCGTCGCAATTGGCGGTGGTGTCGGCGGAACGTCCGGGCACCGCGCGCATCCTCCTCGCCACCTTTGACCGGGGCTGGCCGGCGAGTCCCAACCGGCTCGGCGAGACCCTCGACGCCCTCGCTGCCCTCCCGTGGCAGACCCCCGCCACGCTGAGGGAAGCGCGTTCCGCCCCGCAGGCCGCCACCGTGGCCTTCCAGGCCCAGGCGGAATCGGCAGCCCGGGTGGACCAGGGCCGTCAGCTCCTTCGACGTGAGGCCGAGGTCGGCGCCTTCGCCACCGCCCTCGAGGACCCCGTGCGCGTCACGGGCGCACACCGGCTCGAACTCCTGGCGCTGCTGTCCGCGTCGTGGGCCGACGATCCCGCAGCCTGGCAGCAGGCGACCGCGGCGAGTTCCGCCGCGTCCGGCGCCCTGCTGAGGTCCGTCACCGTGACCACCAAGGGCCCGATCAACGTCGTGGGCAGCAAGGTGGACATTCCGGTCACCTTGAGCAACGCCCTCGGCCAGGCCGTGAGCGTCAGGGTGCAGGTCGTGCCCTCCAACGGCCGTCTCGTCGTCGGGAATGACGTCGAGGCGACCATTGACGCCGAGTCGGCGCGCACCGTGAAGGTGCCGGTGACGGCCGCGGTCGGCAACGGAGACGTGACGCTTCGCGTCTCGCTCTACACACCGGCCGGCACGCGGATCGACCGTCCGGCGGAGATCGCGGTGAGCGTGCACGCCGACTGGGAGGGCCTGGGCGCCCTGATCTTCGCCGCCATCGTCGTGCTGTTCTTCGGTTTCGGCGTCTGGCGCAACATCCTGCGCCGCCGCCGTGAAGGCGCGGCCTCCGCGGGCGCCGGGACCGAGCCTGTCGCCGGGACCGGAACAGGGACGGGGGCGGCGACCGATGACGTCACCACACCCGCCGCGGAGCCGCGTGGTTAGCGCCGCCGACACCGCCGATACCGGCGGAATCGGCCGGGCGAGTGCCCTCCTCGCCTCGGGCACGATCGTTTCCCGGGTTCTGGGCTTCGTGAAACTGATCGTTCTCGCCGGGATGATCGGTGCGATCGGCAACGGCGCCGACGCCTTCGCCCTCGCGAACCAGCTGCCCAACACCGTCTACGTCATCGTCGCGGGCGGCATCCTCACCGCGGTACTCGTGCCGCAGATCGTCCGAGCGAGCCTGAACGCCGACGGCGGCGCCGCCTACATCAACAAGCTCCTGACCGTGGCCCTGCTCATTCTCGGCGCGACGACGATCCTGGCCACCCTGCTGGCCCCGGCCATCACGGGGTTCATCGGGCTCCCCCTGAAGGGCGACCAGCTCGGCCTCGCAATCGCGTTCGCTTACTGGTGCCTCCCCCAGATCTTCTTCTACGGGCTGTATACGCTGCTGGGCGAGGTGCTGAATGCTCGCAAGTCGTTCGGTCCATCCACCTGGGTCCCGGTGCTCAACAACATCGTCGCCATCGCGGGCCTGGTCATCTTCGGTCTCCTCTTCGGCGCAGACCCGAACGGCCAGCGACCCGCCGGCGCCTTCAGCCCAGAGATGATCGCCCTCCTCGCGGGCAGCGCCACCCTCGGCGTCGTGGCGCAGGCGGTCGTACTGTTCTACTTCTGGCGGCGAGCAGGGCTGCGCTACCGTCCGGACTTCCACTTCCGCGGAGTCGGTCTCGGCACGGCAGGCAAGATGGCCGGCTGGACCTTCGGAATGCTGATCCTGAGTACGGCCGCCGGGATCGTCGAAACGCAGGTCGCCCTCGTGGCCACCGGCAAGGCATCCGTCTTCGTGCTCGCCACGGCCTGGCTCATTTTCATGCTCCCGCATTCGGTGATCACCGTCTCGGTTGCCACCGCGTACTTCACCCGGATGAGTGAACATGCCTCGCGGGGCATGTACGACCTGGTGCGCACGGATGCCTCGTCCGCCATCCGCGGAACGACGCTCTTGATCGTGCTCGCGTCGGCCGTGATCGCGGTCTGCGCCTATCCGTTCGCAGCCGTCTTCGTCCGTCCGTTCGAGCAGGTGCAGGGCATCGGCAACGTGATTGTCGCCTTCATTCTCGGCCTCGTGGCCTTCTGCATCCTGTTCGTGCTCCAGCGCACGTTCTACGCCCTGGGTGACACGCGCACGCCGTTCTTCTTCACGCTGTTCCAGGTCGTGCTCATCGTGGCCGGGGTGCTGGGGTGCACGCTGCTGCCGAAGGAGTGGATCGCGGTCGGCATCGCACTCGTCGTGACGGTCTCGGGCATCGCACAGACCGGGCTGGCTGCCCTGCTCCTGCATCGCCGCCTCGGGGGGATCGATGGACGCCGCATCCTGGGCAGCCTGGCCAAATACCTCGTCGCCGTGCTGCTGCCGCTCGCGCTCGGCCTGGCCCTGCTCTGGATACTCGGCGGCGCCCGGGAGGGCGGCTTCGCCGTCTCCGGCCGGATCCCGGCGATCCTGTCGATGCTCCTCATCGGAGTGGTCATGTCGGCGGCCTACTTCGGGATGCTGCTGCTGATGCGCAGTGCCGAACTCCGCTCCGTCATCGTCCCGCTGCGTGCCCGCCTCCGGCGCTAGACCAAATCGGCGGGAGCCCCCTCCGAACCTCCTGTGCGCCCGCCCGCCGAGGGGAAGGCGCGGAATAGCATCCGATTAGGATGTGTTGTACCGGGCAGTGAGCGACGTTCCCGATCGCCTTCTACCGGCTTTCCCCCAGAATTCAAGGAGTGTGCACGCGTGCGCCAGATCATCATCATCGGTTCCGGCCCCGCCGGCTACACGGCCGCCATTTACGCCGCACGGGCCAACCTCAAGCCCCTGCTGATTGCCAGCTCGGTCGAGGCCGGCGGCGAGCTGATGAACACGACGGACGTCGAGAACTTCCCCGGATTCACCGATGGCGTGCAGGGCCCGGAACTCATGACGAAGATGCAGGAGCAGGCCGAGCGGTTCGGCACCGAAGTTGTCTACGACGACGTCACCGCCGTTGACCTCACCGGCCCGATCAAGACCGTCACCCTCGGCTCGGGCGAGACGCACGAGGCTCTGGCCGTCATCGTCGCCACCGGCTCGGCGTACCGAAAGCTGGGCCTGGACGACGAAGAGCGACTGTCGGGCCACGGAGTCTCCTGGTGCGCCACGTGCGACGGTTTCTTCTTCAAGGCCAAGACCATCGCCGTTGTCGGCGGCGGGGACTCGGCGATGGAAGAAGCGACCTTCCTCACTCGGTTCGCCAGCAAGGTCTATGTCATTCACCGAAAAGACACCCTGCGCGCTTCCAAGATCATGCAGGATCGCGCTTTCTCCAACGACAAGATCGAGTTCATCTGGAACTCCGAGGTCGTCGGCATCCTGGGCGCGGATGCCGTTGAAGGCGTCCAGTTGCGCGACACCGTCTCAGGCACGGAGAGCACCCTCGAACTGGATGGGCTGTTCGTGGCCATTGGCAACGACCCGCGCACGCACCTCGTGCACGGCCAGCTGGACCTCACCCCCGAGGGCACCATCTCCGTCGGCGGCCGCTCGTCCAAGACCAGCCAGGCCGGTGTCTTCGCCGCCGGCGACGTGGTCGACCCCACCTATCGCCAGGCCGTGACGGCCGCGGCATCCGGTTGTGTCTCCGCGCTCGACGCCGAGCACTACCTCTCCACTCTTCCCGAGGATCTGCTGGCGAAGGCCGGCGAAACCGAACTTGCAAGCGTTACCAACTAAGGAGAATGACATGACTGCACGTGCCGTTACAGAGGCAACCTTCGACCAGGAAGTCATCAAAAACGAGAAGACCGTTCTGGTGGACTTCTGGGCGGAGTGGTGTGGCCCCTGTCGCGCCGTCAGCCCGATCCTGGACCAGATCGCGCATGAGCACGCCGACAAGCTCGACATCGTCAAGCTGAACGTCGATGACAACCCGGGCCTGGCCGCGAAGTACCAGATCACCTCCATCCCCGCGATGAAGGTGTTCCAGAAGGGCGAGGTCGTCAAGACCGTCATCGGCGCCAAGCCGAAGCCTGCCCTCGAAGCCGACCTGGCCGCCTACCTCGCGTAGCCGACCGGCTGGTTCCTGAGGAACGAAGACCCGTCCGGCTCACGCCGGGCGGGTCTTTTCTTGTGCTCCCGGCCGGGACACACTTCGAGGGCGCCGCAGAAGACCCCATACGATGAAGAGCACACCAGATCGGACGTGACGTGACAGAACAGGGCTCCTCCCAGGCCGGCAACAACCTCGACCCGTGGTATCACCACTACGCGGACCGGGCCGCTGGATTGCGCGCCTCGGAGGTGCGCGCCCTGTTCGCCGTGGCATCCCGCCCCGAGGTCGTCTCGCTGGCCGGCGGCATGCCGTACGTGGCCGCCCTGCCGCAGAACCTCGTGATCGACGCCATGGAACGTGTCATGCGCGAGCGCGGCGCCGCGGCGTTGCAGTACGGCTCGGGGCAGGGCATTCCCCTGCTGCGCGAGCAGATCCTCGACGTGATGGCGCTCGAAGGCATCCGGGCCAACGCCGACGATGTCGTTGTGACGACCGGATCGCAGCACGCGCTGGAACTCGTCAGCAAGCTCTTTCTCGACCCGGGGGACGTTGTCCTCTCCGAGGGGCCAAGCTACGTCACGGCCCTCGTCATCTTCAAGTCCTACCAGGCCGAGGTCGAGCACGTCCCGATGGACGAGAACGGTCTCATCCCGGAAGCGCTGCGCGAGCACATTGCCCGGCTGAAGTCCGCCGGGAAGAGGATCAAGTTCCTGTACACGATCCCGAGTTTCCATAACCCGGCCGGCGTGACTCTGAGCTGGGAGCGGCGCCTCGAGGTGCTCGAGATCGCCAGGCAGAATGACATCCTCGTGCTGGAAGACAACCCCTACGGATTGTTGTACTTCGACCGCCCCGCGCCGGATGCCATGCGCTCGGTCGAAGAGGACGGCGTCGTGTACCTGGGCACCTTCTCCAAGACCCTGGCACCGGGCTTTCGCGTCGGCTGGGCGCTCGCTCCGCACGCCATCCGGGAGAAGCTCGTGCTCGCGAACGAGGCCGCCGTGTTGTCGCCCAGTTCGTTTACCCAGTCCGTGATCTCCGAGTATCTGTCCACCGCCGATTGGAAGGGTCAGATCAACACGTTCCGCGACGTGTACCGTGAGCGCAAGAACGCCCTGGTCGGCGCCCTGGAGGAATACCTCCCGGAGCTGACCTGGACGAACCCCAACGGCGGCTTCTATGTCTGGGTCACGCTGCCCGATGAGCTCGACTCGAAGGCAATGCTTCCCCGAGCGGTCACCGAGCTCGTGGCCTATACGCCGGGGACCGCCTTCTTCGCGAACGGCGATGGGCGCCGGAACATGCGCCTGTCGTTCTGTTACCCGACCCCGGATCAGATCCGGCTCGGTGTGCGCAGGCTGGCCACGGTCATCCGGGACGAACTGGACCTGCTCGACACCTTCGCCGGAACCGGCTCACTGCATGCCCCCAGCGCCGATTCGCGCTTCGGCTCCCCGCCGCCCGACGCCTCCTGATCTCGTCCGCCTCAGTTAGAGCAAGGAAACTCCCTGATCATGACCGAATTCGTACCCCTCGACATCGTTGTGCTGGCGGGCGGGATCTCGCACGAACGTGAGGTGTCCCTTCGCTCGGGACGCCGCCTGGCCGATGCCCTGACCGGAGCGGGCCACGACGTCACGGTGATCGACCCGCACGCCGGGCTGCTCTCCGAACTCGTCGATCGCAACCCGGATGTCATCTGGCCAACGCTGCACGGGGCGACCGGTGAAGACGGTGCGCTCCTCGCGTTGATCGAGACCACGGGTATCCCCCACGTCGGCGCGCGCGGCGAAGCGGCCGCCCTGGCCTGGTCCAAGCCCACGGCGAAGGTACTCGTGCGCCGGGCCGGTTACGCGACGCCGGCATCCGTCGCCCTCTCGAAGGAGACCTTCCGCGACCTCGGCGCGACGAGTGTTCTCGAACGGCTGCTCGCCGCCCTGCCCGCGCCCCTCGTGGTCAAGCCGGCTCAGGGCGGGTCCGCGCAGGGGGTGACTATCGTCACCGCCGCGGCCGGACTGCCGCGCGCGATGGTGGACGCCTATGCCTACGCCGATGTCGCCCTGGTCGAGTCCCGCATCTCCGGCACGGAGGTTTCGGTGACGGTTATCGACAAGGGCGAGGGCCCCATCGCCCTCCCCGCGGTCGAGATTGTTCCCCTGAGCGGGGTGTACAGCTTCGAGGCGCGCTACAACGCCGGCGAGACCCTGTTCTACGCTCCCGCTCGCATGGACCCGACCGTCCTTGCGGCTGTCGAGTCGACTGCGGTTGCGATCCATTCGCTCCTGGGCCTCCGCCACCTGTCCCGGATCGACCTCATCGTCGACGCGGCGGGGACGCCGTGGTTCCTGGAGGCCAATGTTCTGCCCGGGCTGACCGAGACGTCGCTGGTCCCGCAGGCGATCGAGGCATCGGGCGAGTCGCTCGGCGCGGTCTACGCGGCGCTCGCCCGGGCGGCTGTCGCCGAAGCCTGATTTTTTTCTTCCGTCCCGGATCCGTCGAGGGAGAACCCCTCCCCCGGGGCGCCGCAGGCCCGGGAACTGTTTGTGCGACCTGGGCCCCGGTGGTGCTCCGGGTGCGGGTGCGGGTGCGGGTGCGGGTGCGGCCGATGTTTCACGTGAAACACTCCCGGCGTCGCCCGACTGACCGGTGTGTCAGCTCATGCAAGCCGCGTAATCGACGCGCGCTGACACACTAGGTCGTCTATAGAAAATTGCTGATCAAATTGCATATCCGGTCATTTACTTGCTTTGCGACAGCAGCAGCTTCTTCCTTAGCAACAGCTGCAGCAGCGCAGCAGGACGAGTGCTATCGGGCCGGCATCCCGGGAAACCGGAATGCGGTGCACGAATCTCCGATCGTCGCACGCGGCCTCCGGCGACGGCCGAGTTCATCCGGAGCCAGCTCAGCAGATTCCGGCCACGCGGGCCGAACCAGTGCGCGAAAACCACCTGCGGGCCCCGGACCTCCTGAGTTGACCTCTCCCCGGTTCCCGTACGGGGATATCGCGTGCCTCAGTGTCACTCTTTCCCGGCGCCCAGGACGCCGAACGCAACGTGTTTCTCTGCTTGCCCACGGCACATCGCCTTGTCACACCAGACCAAGATCCATCCGCCACCCGTTCAGCCCACCCGCGCCCCGTTCCGCCCACCCGCGCCCCGTTCTGCCCACCTGTTCCGCTGTCAGTCCCGCGCAGAGCACCAGCGTGGGGCTAACTCAGGAAATTCCGCCGGCGACAGCCGGAGCAGTCCGGTCGGACCCTCGAAAATCTACGGATCTCCTGAGTTGGCCACACGTTCCGGGCGCCAGGGACCACTCGTGGCGTCCGGATTCGTCATGTTTCACGTGAAACACTGCTGGTTCACCGCAAACGGCCCTTAGCTGGATCAACCCAGCGTAAACGTTCGACGCGAGACGGGTCGATTTCTGGGGATAGTGGCCTGGTCGGCCGGGGCTGCGCCCCTGGATGACCAAGCTCCCACGAATGTCCTGATATCGCCACCCGGGGTCACCCACCTGTTCCCGCGAGACCTGTCCCGAGACAAGCAGGGGCAATGTTTCACGTGAAACCCCATGGTCTTTGGGGCTGCATTCTTGGAACGTTGCCCCACAACGCCTTCAGGCGGGGCATTTTCGGGGCCGATCTGCAAAGTTCGGCTCTCTCTCCGGAAAGGAGCCTCACCACGACAGCGGTGCGTGCACGCCTGGAGCCTAAGTTGGCACGCGCGAACCGACTCGCATGTTTTCTGTAAGACTTACTGGGTGCAGCGGAATGGCCGCAACTCTCGGCCGCGCAGAGGGCATGTTTCACGTGAAACATTGCTGGGCACTCATGGACCCCATCCCCGTCAATACGGCACACACAGGGAAAGTCGGCCCTCAGGATGGCCTCCACTGCGGGAAATCGGCGTCACATCGGGGCACGCCCGGGCGGCGTTGGGGAAAGATTCAGGCTTGCAAGGGCACGCTCCGCCCCGGAACCACTCGCTATCGGGCATGTTTCACGTGAAACGTGCGGCACGGTGCGCGTAAGAGACCCGGGCCTGATGGAACTCGTGCGCGGATTACTGCCGTGGGAAACACTCTCCGACGGAAGCGCGAACCTACACAAGGTGGTCATGATCGCACCAGCAGGGGAGAGTTCATGGGGTTCCGTCCCTGCGCCGAAGTCTCACCGATTTGGGTCCGCCTGGGCCGCTTGGACCCGCCGAAGACCACAGATGTCGTCGGGGGTGCTGATGTTTCACGTGAAACGTACACTCCCCCATAACGGGGACCGCCCAAAGGATCAAAACTACCGACACGCTGGCGTGCTCGTGAAGTCCCTTCGCCCGCCGTGGGCGAATCATCCCGCGCGTCCCCATACGGCAGATAGGGGAACGCGGAACTCCGGCTGGCTGCGCCACGAGAAACACAGCAAGCAGCCCGCAAGCAGCACCGCTGAAACGGTCGGCAGCGAAGATGTTTCACGTGAAACATGCGGCCTCAGCCTGCGTGCCGGACTCGGCCCGGGGCGATCATCGGCGGCCCCAACGCCAGCTTCTGTTTGCAGATCCGGCGCAGAACTGAGGTTAATTTGGCGGTTTTCACCTCGTCAGGAACGATCCTGCGGGTCGAAAGCTAGTTCGCTCCGAAGCCGGGCTCGCCCAGGACGACGAGGATGCGGTTGAGGTCACCGATCGTAGCGAAATCCACTGTGATCTGGCCTTTTCTTGCTCCCAAGTTGATCTTCACACGCGTGTCGAGGCGGTCGCCGAGGCGTTCCGCGATCTCGTCTAGGTGACCCTGCCGCTTCCCCGGCGCGGGGCGCGTCGACGCCGCTTTGGGCACCGCGGTCGCGGCCGCCTCGGCCGCGCGAACCGAGAGGTCTTCGTTGACGATCTTGTCGGCGAGGCGCAACATCCCCTGGTGGTCTCCCACGGACAGGATCGCCCGCGCGTGGCCGGCACTGAGCACACCCGCGGCCACCCGAAGCTGCACCGGTTCCGGAAGTTTCAGCAGACGCAGGGTATTCGTGATTTGCGGCCGAGACCGACCAATCCGCGTCGCGAGCTCCTCCTGCGTGATGCCGAAGTCGGCCAGCAGTTGCTGGTACGCCGACGCCTCTTCGAGCGGGTTGAGCTGTGCGCGGTGCAGGTTCTCGAGCAGGGCGTCGCGGAGCATGTCGACATCCGCGGTCTCACGAACAACGGCGGGAATGCTCGGCAGCCCGATCGCCTTGCTCGCCCGCAGGCGACGTTCGCCCATGACCAATTCGTACTTGCCCGGCTGTTCCAGGAGCGGTCGCACCACGATCGGCTGCAAGACGCCGACTTCGCGGATGCTGTGGATCAGTTCCGACAGGTCGCTCTCGTCGAAGACGGTGCGGGGCTGAACCGCGTTCGGAACGATATCGGCCGGGTCGAGGTGCGCGAGCCGGGCCCCGGGCACGGGGAGGAGATCCTCCGGTTCATCCGCCACGTCCGCGGCCGGCGCCTTGTCGGGGTCCTGCCCTTCCGCGTAGGGGAAGAAGACGTCCACCGGGCGGGAGAGCCGAGCCGGGTCCTGAACGGGAATCAATGCGCCAATGCCGCGGCCGAGGCCAGTCCGTTTCGCCATTATTGCTGTGCTCCTGTTTCTGGGGCGCCCCGCCGGGCGATTTCTGCCGCTGCTTCGAGGTAGGAAAGCGATCCTGCGGAGTTCAAATCGTAACTGATCACACTCTGCCCGTAGCTCGGAGCCTCGGACACCCGCACGGAACGCGGAATCAGGGTATCCAGCACCTGATCCGGGAAGTGGTCGCGCACATCCTGGGCCACCTGGTTGGCCAGGTTCGTTCGGCTGTCGTACATCGTGAGCAGGATCGTTGAGACCGCGAGGTCGGGATTGAGGTGCTTCTCGATGAGTTCGATGTTCTTGAGAAGCTGGCTCAGGCCCTCGAGCGCGTAGTACTCACACTGGATCGGGATCAGAACTTCCCGGGCAGCGACGAAGGCATTGATTGTCAGCAGGCCCAGCGACGGGGGACAGTCGATGAACACATAGTGATACGGATCCGTCATTTCGCGCACATGCAGATCCAGTGCGCGTCGAAGCCGCTGTTCGCGCGCAACCAGCGAAACCAGTTCGATTTCCGCTCCAGCCAGGTGAATCGTCGCCGGAACGCAGAACAGCGCACCGAATTCCGGGCTCTTCTGAACGACATCGGCGAGCGGCATGTCGTTGATGATGACGTCGTACACGCTGCGGGTTTCGGCCCGATGCTCGACTCCGAGCGCCGTTGAGGCGTTGCCCTGCGGGTCCAGGTCGATCACGAGCACCCGGGCGCCCTGCCTCGCCAGCGCGGCGGCGAGATTGACCGCGGTGGTCGTCTTACCCACCCCGCCCTTCTGGTTCGACACCGTCAGAACCCGAGTTTTCTCGGGCTGGGGGAGGCGTTCGGAGGCGAGCGCCTGGCGTCGGCGGGTCAGGTCCGAAATCTCACGAGCGAGCGGCGTGTCGAATCCCGCTGGGCTGCTGACTTGCTGGTCTTCACCAGGATGTTTCACGTGAAACCTTTACGTTCGACGGTTGATGAGCCACCCGAAAGGGAACCTCGGTCCGACTCTCACCGACGGCGAGTGGCGGTACCTGGGACTAATCCACTGTAGCCCGTATGACCCTCGTGACCTCGTCCAGCACGCCCTCACCGAGCGTAATCACCTCAACATTGCTCAGCCGGTACTTGCGAATCGCCTTGGCCGCCGAGTCGACCTCCGCTTGTGCGCCGGCGCCCTTCATGAGCACCATCTCACCGCCGGGCCGAAGCAGGGGAGCGGTGAGGGGGATGAGGGTCCGGAATGCGCTCACGGCCCGAGCGGTCACCTGATCCAGCGGCTGCTCGAGGCGCACATCCTCGGCCCTCGCCCGCAGCACGGTCGTGTTCTCGAGGCCAAGTGCGTCCACCTGGTCGTTCAGCCAGGCAACCCGGCGCTCCATCGGTTCGATCAGCACGAACGAGACATCGGGACGTGCAATCGCCAGCACCAGGCCAGGCAACCCCGCACCCGACCCGACATCGCCGACAACGCCCGGCCGCAGCAGGGGGGCCACGATCGCACAATTCAGGATGTGCCGGCTCCACAGACGAGGAAGTTCCAGCGGCCCGATCAATCCACGAATCTCGCCCTGATCAGCCAAATTGTGCGCGAACGCACGTGCGATCCCAACTCTCTCCCCGAAGAGTCCCGCTGCGGCGGCAGGTTCGTGCTCGAGTTGTTCCGTCATCGTGTCGCGTTTGATCAGGCGCGGGAGATGACCGTGTGGCGGTCGCGGCCCTCGCCATTGGACTCGGATACAAAACCGCGTTCCGAGACCAGGTCGTGCACGAGCTTGCGCTCATACGACGACATGGGGGGCAGGGCCGCGTCGGCGGCGCCGGCCTCGATGCGTTCGATCGCGCGACCGACCAGCGCAGACAGCTCGGCCTGGCGTGCCTCACGGGACCCGCCGATGTCCAGGATCAGGCGCGAGAAGGAGCCGGTCTTGTTCTGCACGGCCAGGCGCGTGAGCTCCTGGAGCGCGTTGACCGTGTCCGGCTTCGACAGCACGCGCAGCGTGTCTCCGTCGGCGGCGTTGACCGACACATAGGCGCGGCCGTTGCGGGCATCGATGTCGATATCGCCGTCCAGGTCGCAGATGTCGAGGAACTCCTCAATGTAATCCGCGGCGATGTCGCCCTCCTGCTCGAGCTGGTCGACAGTGGGGGAGTCGTCGCCGTGGGCTGCGCCGCCCTCGGGGCTCACGGGCGTCTCGGGCACGGTGGAATCTGCTGCGGTGTCGGGCACGGTTGCGTCGGTTTCAGTCACGTCAGTCACGTCGGTCTCTCGTCTACTTCTTCGGGCCGGGTTGCTTTTTTGAACGGTTCTTGCCGACCGGCTGCTGGCGCTGCGCGGGCTTCTTCGGTTCCTCGACGATGATGATGTCGCCGTCTTTCGCCACAAGCTTTCCCTTGCGGGCCAGGCGTTCCTCGCGGGCCTTGGCCGCCTCGCTTCCGGGGGTGGGCATGTTGCGGATCACGATGAACTGCTGAACCATCGTCCAAATGTTGGAGGTGAGCCAGTAGAACATGACGCCGAGGGGGAACGCGACGCCCGAGAAGGCGAAGACGAGGGGGAGCAGGTACAGCATGATGCGCTGCTGCTTGAACATCGGGCTCGCCTTGGTCTCCGGCGACATGTTCTTCGAGACGATCTGCAGCTGGGTGATGAACTGCGAGGCGGTCATCAGCACGACCATGACGGCCGCGATGACCATGACGGCGACGCTGTACGGGTTACCGGCCATCATGAGTGTCCACTGGCTGGCGAACGACTCACTCAGCGGGGCCTGTCCGAACAGGGATGCGTTGCCGAAGCTCTGCGCCCGATCGACGTCGAGCGGTCCGACACCGGCCTTGAGGTGCTGGGCATCGTTGAGCACGGAGAACAGGGCGAAGAAGATGGGCATCTGCAGCAGCAGGGGAAGGCAGGAGCTCAGCGGATTCGTTCCGGTGCGCTTGTACAGCTCCATGGTCTCGCGGGACATGGACTCGCGGGAGAACTGGTCCTTCTTTCCCTTGTACTTGTCCTGGATCTTCTTGAGCTGCGGCGCAACCTCGAGCATCTTGCGCTGGCTCTTGATCTGCCTGACGAAGATCGGGATGAGGGCGGCTCGGACGACGATGACGAGGCCGACGATGGACAGCACCCAGGTGATTCCGTCGTTGTAGCCGAGGCCCATGTTGGAGAACAGCCAGTGGAAAGCGACAAGAAGCAGCTCCACCGCCCACTTCAGTGGCCAGAGGATGATTCCTAGGAGGTCCATACTTCGGGTCAGCCCTTTCCGTGGCTTGGTGCGACAACAAATCCAAAGGATGTCACTCGGTAACGGCGTGTGCGCTTGAGCGGGACATCATCCACTCCGCCTTCGGCCCACGGATGACACCGGGCGAGACGCCTCGCGCCGAGGGCAGATCCGATCACGAGGCCGTGTTCCTGGACCGCGCCCAGGGTGTACGCCGAGCACGAGGGGTAGTACCGGCAGACGTCCCCATAGAGCGGGGAAATCACAGCGCGGTACGCACGCAGGAGGAGAACCCCCATGTTGCGGGGGAACAGCACAATCGTCGCAATCACCCTGTTCACGGCCATCTACCGGGCGCCGCCCTTGACGAGCGCATCGGAGAGTTCGGCCTTGAGCGCGGGCCAGCTCGTGTCCAACGCCGAGGGCAGAGCACGCACCACGACATCCGTTCCCGGTCGGACCGACGTCAGGATCTCGTAGCTCGCGGCCTTCAGCCGCCGACGAACGCGATTGCGGCTCACTGCGCCACCCACACTCTTTGCGACGATGAAACCAAAACGCGCCGGGGAATCTTCACGGCTCTTGCGAACATACGTAACCGTATGGGGTGCGACGTAGCGCAAACCCCGTCGAACAACGGCTTTGTAGTCGCTCCCGCTCGTGATGCGATTGGCCCCGGCGAGCATCGGAGCCTAAGCGGAGAGTTCGGTGCGACCCTTGCGACGGCGGGCACCGAGAATTGCGCGGCCGGCGCGGGTGCGCATACGCAAACGGAAGCCATGCACCTTCGCGCGACGACGGTTGTTCGGCTGGAACGTTCTCTTGCTCATTGCTCAATCTCCACGTGTTGGATATCCGCAGGCCAGGACAATGGCCGGGAAAGAAGTAGCTAGCCCTCGGGCTGGGGTCAACCTACTAAAACTACGGCCTCACCCTGTTCTGGTCAAACCCAGCAAGCCCAAACGACCGATTCTGCACAAGAATTCCGCTAATCGTCGGAGTGACACGCGGCGGGATCGTGGCTAATTTGGACTGACTATCGGCGAGTGACTACCGTGAGGACAAGTTATCCACAGGTTTGGGCAGGAAACCTGTGAATTAGACCGGATTTACACACAGGCGGTGGATAACTTTGTGGATGCTTTGTTCGGCGATTAAATCGATGTCCAGAGCGCGGCACCAACCCAGCGGCTTCCGGCCCAGTCGGAATTTCAGAGATTAGGCAATCATGGCAGACGGAGAACAGCCCATAACGGACACCTGGCGGTCGGTGCTGACCACTCTGGAGTCCGACGACAGCATCACACCGATGCTCTACGGCTTTCTTACCCTGGTCGAACCCAAGGGAATTGCGGCCGGAACCTTCTACCTGGAGGTGCCCAACGAATTCACGGCGAGCATGCTGAACCAGCGCATGCGCGTTCCGCTGCTGATGGCGATGGGCCAGCTCGACGAAGCCAGCGCGGTATCCAGTTTCTACGTGGTGGTCAATCCCGAACTCGAACAGGAATCGTTGCGTCCCCAGCAACCGCCGCAGCTCGACTCCCCCACTCGCCCGATCGCCGAAACACCGGCCGCGCCGCTGTCGGTCTTTGAGACCACCTCGCCCGAGCGCCCCCACGACACACGTCTCAACAACAAGTACAGCTTCGACAACTTCGTGATCGGCCAGTCCAATCGATTCGCCCATGCGGCAGCCGTCGCTGTGGCCGAGGCTCCCGCGAAGGCGTACAACCCGCTCTTCATCTACGGCTCGAGTGGCCTCGGCAAGACCCATCTCCTGCACGCCATCGGCCACTACGCCATGAGTCTGTATCCGGGCATCCGCGTTCGGTATGTCAGTTCCGAGGAATTCACGAACGACTTCATCAACTCGATTGCCAACAACCGCGGGTCCGCCTTCCAGTCGCGCTATCGCAACATCGACATCCTGATGATTGACGACATCCAGTTCCTGCAGGGCAAGGCGGAGACACAGGAAGCCTTCTTCCACACCTTCAACACCCTGCACGACCACAACAAGCAGGTGGTCATCACCAGCGACCTGCCGCCCAAGCACCTGACCGGTTTCGAAGACCGGATGCGGTCGCGCTTCGAGTGGGGTCTGATCACGGATGTCCAGGCTCCCGACCTCGAGACCCGCATCGCCATCCTCCGCAAGAAGGCCCAGAGCGAGAAGCTCCAGGTTCCCGACGACATCCTCGAGTTCATGGCCTCAAAGGTGTCCTCCAACATCCGGGAACTCGAAGGAACACTCATTCGCGTCACGGCGTTCGCCAGCCTGAACCGCACACCGGTTGATATGGACCTGGTTCAGACGGTACTCAAGGACCTGATCACCCTCGATGAGGACAACGTCATCGCACCGGTCGACATCATCACCAACACGGCCGACTACTTCAAACTCACCGTCGATGACCTCTACGGCTCTTCCCGGTCCCAGGCCGTCGCCACTGCCCGGCAGATAGCCATGTACCTGTGCCGGGAGCTCACGAATCTCTCGCTGCCCAAGATTGGCCAGCTGTTCGGCAACCGCGACCACACGACGGTGATGTACGCGAACAAGAAGATCAGCGAGCTGATGAAGGAGCGCCGTTCCATCTACAACCAGGTCACTGAGCTCACGAACCGCATCAAACAGAACCACCGGTACAAGTAACTGACAAAAACCCAGAGTTTTCCACCTGTGGAAAACCCTGTGGAAACTCTGACAACAACAGGTCGCAATCTGTTGAAACTCGACGGTCGCCTGTGAAAACTCGTCTCGGGCCGATCCGGACCTCGCAACTCCTTGTCATTTAATCCCACAGGCCGCTAACAACTTACAAACGTGTAGTTCCCAGTGATCACGCTGTGTCCACAGAGTTATCCACAGTTTCCACAGCGGTTAAGACCATTAACAAGAATTCTTATATCTCTCCATCCGACAACCTTTACTGCCCAGCGCTACTGGTCACCGGCCCGCTCCGGAAGACGACTAGCATTGAGCCACCCACCGCCTTCGACAGGAGTAACTTCGTGAGATTCCACGCCAACCGGGACGTTTTCAGCGAAGCTGTATCGTTCGCGGTCAAGCTTCTCCCCCAGCGCACCACCCTGCCGATCCTCAGTGGAGTTCTGATCGAAGCGACGGAGACCGGGCTGATCCTGTCCTCGTTCGACTACGAGGTTTCCGCCCAGACCGAAATCGCCGCCGATGTCGAAGAAACCGGCAAGGTCCTCGTCTCCGGCCGGCTCCTCGCCGAGATTGCCAGCCGGATGCCGAATGCCCCCGTTCGGTTCTCGACCAACGAGTCCCGCATCTCGGTCAGCTGCGGCTCCGCGAACTTCACACTCTTGTCCATGCCGGTCGAGGAATATCCGAGCATTCCGCAGGTGGGAGCCCAGTCCGGGCTCGTGCCGGCCGAAGAATTCTCCATGGCCGTCGCGCAGGTCGCCGTCGCGGCATCCCGTGACGACGTGACCCCCGTGATCACGGGCGTACAACTCGAAATCAGCGAGAACAGCCTGAGCATGGTTGCCACTGACCGCTATCGGGTTGCCGTTCGCGAAATCGACTGGGATCGCGGCTCAAACGAGGCCCAGGGCACAATCACCGCCCTGGTTCCCGCCCGCACCCTGCAGGAGGTCGGCAAGACATTCGGGCACAGCGGAACCATCTCGGTGGCGATCACGAGCACCGACGACCGTGAGCTCATCGCCTTCACGGCGGAGAAGAAGACCGTGACGTCGTTGCTGATCAAGGGTAATTTCCCGCCCGTCCGGCGTTTGTTCCCCGAGACCGTCGACAACTACGCCGTGATCAACACCGCGGAGCTCATCGAAGCGACCCGCCGGGTGCAGCTCGTCCTCGAGCGGGAGGCAGCCCTGCGTTTCACCTTCGCCGCCGACGGATTGACCCTGGAGGCCATCGGCTCCGAACAGGCCCAGGCTTCGGAGAAGATCGACGCCATCCTCTCCGGCACCGAGACCGTCGTCTCCCTGAAGCCGCAGTTCCTGCTGGACGGACTGGGAGCGGTGCACTCGGAGTTCGTGCGCATTTCGTTCACCAGAACCGAGAACCCGAACAAGCCGGGCCCGGTTCTCATCACCAGTCAGAACTCACGCGACCAGCCGGGAGCCGACAGCTACAAGTACCTGTTGCAGCCGAACCTCCTCCTGCGCTGAGGCTCGAGTTCCCGTCAAAGGACACGAAATGCACATTGGCATCATCGGCCTGGGCAGGATGGGTGCGAACATGCGCACCCGGATGCGCGCGGGCGGCATTGAGGTCACGGGGTACGACCGCAATCCGGACCTGACCGACGTCGCATCCGTCGCCGAGCTCATCCAGGCCCTTCCGGCACCCCGGATCGTCTGGATAATGGTCCCAGCGGGCGAGGTCACAGACTCGGTGGTCGGGGAACTCTCGGGGCTGCTGGCCGCCGGCGATCTTGTCATCGAGGGAGGTAACTCACGGTTCACCGACGACTTCCGCCATGCCGCACTCCTGGAGAAGACCGGTGTGTACTACATCGATGCCGGCGTGTCGGGCGGAATCTGGGGACTGAAGAACGGATACGGCCTGATGGTCGGCGGCGCGGCGGACCAGGTCGAGCGGGCGATGCCTGTCTTCGACGCACTGCGCCCGGAGGGCGCGCGTGAAGAGGGTTTCGTTCACGCGGGAGCCGTCGGCGCCGGCCACTACGCGAAGATGGTGCACAACGGTATCGAATATGCGCTCATGCAAGCATACGCCGAGGGGTATGAACTCCTGGAAAAACGCGACGACCTGATGACGGATGTCCCGGCCGTTTTCACCGCCTGGCAGCGGGGAACCGTCGTGCGTTCCTGGATGCTGGAGCTTCTCGTCAGCGCCCTCAAGGAAGATCCCGACCTGTCCGACATCGAGGGCTACGTCGAGGATTCGGGTGAAGGCCGGTGGACGATCGAGGAAGCGATTGCCAACGGTGTCCCTGTGCCGACGATCAGCGCGTCGATTTTCGCGCGGTTTGTGTCTCGACAGGATGACTCACCCGCCATGAAGGCCGTCGCCGCCCTGCGTCATCAGTTCGGCGGCCACGCCGTGAAGAAGGCGGACTGACCCGGCGTGAGGGTCACACACTTGTCACTCACCGACTTCCGCAATTACGCGCAGGTCGACGTTCCGTTCCTGCCAGGACCCAACCTGGTCGTGGGACGCAACGGTCAGGGAAAAACGAACTTGATCGAGGCCCTCGGCTTTCTCAGCACCCTCGGTTCGCACCGGGTGTCGACAACCGGTGCCATGATCCGGGCCGGCCAGGACGCCGCGATCATTCGAGCGCGGCTCGAATACAACGGCCGGGACCTTCTCACCGAAGTCCAGATCAACCGATCGGGGCTGAACCGGGCGCAGGTCAACCGATCCGTGATCAAGACCCGCGAACTTCCGCGGTACTTCTCGAGCGTGCTGTTCGCACCGGAGGACCTCGCCCTGGTCCGGGGCGACCCATCCGGTCGGCGACGATTCCTCGACCAGCTCCTCGTGCTGCGCACCCCGCGCATTTCCGCCGTGCTGGCCGACTACGATCGGGTGCTCAAACAGCGGAACACTCTTTTGAAGTCCGCCCGGGCGGCGGGCGTGCGCCCGAATGCGCTGGGCACACTCGATATCTGGGACGAGAGACTCGTCGAACTGGGCTCCGAGATCATCGACGAGCGCGCCGAACTCGTACGCCAGCTCGGCGAACCGTTGCGCGTGGCCTATCAGTCCGTGGCGGGCGAAGACCATGGACCGGCGCTGATCGCCTCGCTCAGCATCCTCGGGGCGGATGAAGATTCCGGGGTCGACGCGGGCGCAATCCGGGTCTCGACAGGCTCGACCACCGCGACAGGCTCGACCACCGGGACTCGGGAGTTTTTCCGGGCGGCGCTGGCGAGTCTGCGGCCGAAGGAACTCGAGCGCGGGTTGACCCTGGCCGGTCCGCACCGGGACGACCTCGTTTTCATGCTCAATGCCCTGCCTGCCAAGGGCTATGCGAGCCACGGGGAATCGTGGTCGTTCGCCCTGGCCCTGAAGCTCGCCTCGGCCGAGCTCTTGCGCCGCGACTCCACGAGCGGAGATCCGGTTGTGATCCTCGACGACGTGTTCGCCGAGCTCGACCAATCCCGGCGCCGGCGCCTGGCCGATGCCGTCGCGGGTTTCGAACAGGTGATTATCACGGCCGCCGTTCTCGAGGACGTGCCAGAGGCCCTCGCGGCGCACACCGTCCACATCCGGGCGGGGGCTGTTGTCGATGGCTGAGCAGAGCGAAGCGGGCCGCGTATACCTGCGCTTCAAAGACGTCTTCGGCGACCCGAATGCCAAACGATCCAGGGGCAAGCGCCGCACCCGTGACGAAACCGGCTCCAGCGTTCCGTTCGGGGCCGGCCGCGACCCGCGGGGGCTCGGCGATGCGATCAGTTCGCTCACCAGGCAACTCGGCTGGAACTCTCCCCTCGCCCAGTCCGAACTCCTCGCATCGTGGGTCGAGCTGGCCGGAGAGGAGACCGCGAAACACTCCACCCCCGCCGGAATCGAGGACGGTGTGCTGACCGTGAGCTGCGAGTCGACCGCGTGGGCCACGCAGCTGAGGATGATGCGCGTCGAGATCATGAATCACATCGCCGTGAAGTATCCGGATGCCGGAATCGAGTCAATCCGATTTCAGGGACCCAACGCCCCCTCCTGGAAAAAGGGCCCCAGATCAATTCCAGGGCGGGGTCCACGCGATACCTACGGGTAACCGGGCAAATTCGGTCACCCTCGCAAATAAAACGCGCCAGACGCGCGTATGTGGCCGGGAGCGCTCGGCCCGTTTGGTAGACTGAATGGTCGCCCGTGCGACGGTCAGGAGCCCAATTTCAGATGTCAGTTGAACCAAAGACAGAGCCGGCGCACGAATACGGCGCAGACGATATCCAGGTTCTCGAAGGACTTGAAGCCGTACGCAAACGACCCGGAATGTACATCGGTTCGACGGGTCCCCGCGGGCTGCACCACCTCGTCTACGAGATCGTCGACAACTCCGTCGATGAGGCGCTGGCCGGATACTGCGACACCATCGGAATTCGTATCCTCGCCGACGGCGCGGTTCGGGTCGAGGACAACGGCCGCGGCATCCCGGTCGACATCCACAAGGCCGAGGGCCGCTCGACAGTTGAGGTCGTGCTGACGGTCCTGCACGCCGGCGGAAAGTTCGGCGGCGGCGGCTACTCCGTCTCCGGCGGACTGCACGGAGTCGGAAGCTCGGTCGTCAACGCGCTGTCGTCCCGCCTCGAGGTCGAGGTACGCCGCCAGGGACATGTCTGGCGCCAGAGCTTCGCCGACGGCGTGCCCAACGCTCCGCTGGAAAAGGGCGAAGAATCCAGCGAGACCGGCACGACCATCACCTTCTGGCCGAGCACCGAAACGTTCGAGACCGTCGAGTTCGACTACGAAACGCTCCGCGCCCGGTTCCAGCAGATGGCCTTCCTCAATAAGGGCCTGCGCCTCACGCTCGCCGACGAGCGGCCCGAACACGCTGACGACGAGGGCAACCCCGTCACCAATACCTTCATGTACGAGCAGGGCCTGGTCGACTACGTCGCCTACCTGAACCGTGCCAAGAAGGCCGACCTGGTCAACGACGAAATCATCTCCTTCGAGTTCGAAGACAAGGAGCGCAAGATCGCGCTCGAAGTGGCCATGCAGTGGACCACCGCGTACACGGAGAGCGTGCACACCTACGCGAACACGATCAACACCCACGAGGGTGGAACCCACGAAGAGGGTTTCCGGGCCGCGCTCACCACGCTCGTCAACAAGTACGCCCGCGAGAAGGGCATCCTGAAGGAAAAGGATGACAACCTCACCGGCGACGACGTGCGCGAGGGTCTGACCGCCGTCGTGTCGATCAAACTCGCCGAACCGCAGTTCGAAGGACAGACGAAGACCAAGCTGGGCAACACCGAGGCCAAGGCATTCGTGCAGCGCGTCGCGGGCGACCAGCTCTCGGACTGGTTCAACCGCAACCCGAACCCGGCCCGCGAGATCATCCGCAAGGCCCTCCAGGCCTCGAACGCCCGGATGGCCGCGCGCAAGGCCCGGGAAACGGCCCGCCGCAAGGGCCTGCTCGAGGGCGGCGGCATGCCCGGCAAGCTCAAGGACTGCCAGAGCAAGGACCCCTCCCTCTCCGAGATCTTCATCGTCGAGGGTGACTCGGCCGGCGGTTCCGCCGTGCAGGGACGCAACCCCGAGACCCAGGCGATCCTCCCCCTCCGAGGCAAGATCCTCAACGTCGAGAAGGCTCGCCTCGACCGCGCGCTCGGCAATAACGAGGTGCAGGCCATGATCACGGCGTTCGGCGCCGGCATCGGCGAGGAATTCAACCCGGACAAGGTGCGTTACCACAAGATCGTGCTGATGGCCGATGCCGACGTCGACGGCCAGCACATCACCACCCTGCTGCTTACATTGCTGTTCCGGTATATGCGCCCGCTGATCGACCTGGGCTACGTCTACCTCGCCCAGCCGCCGCTGTACCGACTGAAGTGGGCCAACTCGGCGCACGAATACGTGTACTCGGACCGAGAGCGCGACGCCCTGCTGGCGGATGGCGCCGCGGCCGGCAAGCGGATTCCCAAGGACAACGGCATCCAGCGCTACAAGGGTCTTGGCGAGATGGACTACAAGGAACTGTGGGAAACGACCATGGCTCCGGAATCCCGCACGCTGCTGCAGGTCACCCTCGATGACGCGGCGGCTGCCGACGAAATCTTCTCCACCCTGATGGGCGAGGACGTCGAGTCCCGCCGTAACTTCATCCAAAAGAACGCGAAGGACGTGCGTTTCCTTGACATCTAAAGACACCCCCGACACCCCGGGCGAGAACACCGTGGAGGCCGCCGAGGCCGCGGCCGCGGCGAAGCACCTGATCCAGCACGGCAAGATCGACCAGGTCGACCTGCAGCTGGAAATGCAGCGGTCCTACCTCGACTACGCGATGAGCGTCATCGTCGGGCGCGCGCTGCCCGACGTGCGCGACGGTATGAAGCCCGTGCACCGCCGCGTGATCTACGCCATGTTCGACGGCGGCTACCGCCCCGACAAGGCCTTCTCGAAGTGCGCCCGCGTCGTCGGCGACGTGATGGGGCAGTTCCACCCGCACGGTGACTCTTCGATCTACGACGCCCTCGTGCGGCTCGTCCAGCCGTGGAGCCTGCGGTACCCGCTGGCCCTCGGCCAGGGCAACTTCGGCTCCCCCGGCAACGACGGTGCCGCCGCCCCCCGGTACACCGAAACCAAGATGGCTCCGCTCGCGCTCGAGATGGTGCGGGACATCGACGAAGACACCGTCGACTTCCAGGACAACTACGACGGCCGCACGCTCGAGCCGACCGTGCTGCCCGCCCGGTTCCCGAACCTGCTGGTCAACGGCTCCGTGGGCATCGCCGTCGGCATGGCCACGAACATCCCGCCGCACAACCTGCGCGAGGTGGCCGCCGGCGCGCTGTGGTACCTCGAGAACCCCGAGGCCACCCGTGAGGAGCTGCTCGAGGCCCTGATGCAGCGGATCAAGGGCCCCGACTTCCCCACCGGCGCCCAGATCCTCGGCACCAAGGGCATCCAGGATGCCTACCGCACCGGCCGCGGCTCCATCACGATGCGCGCCGTGGTCAACATCGAGGAGCTCCAGGGTCGCACCTGCCTCGTCATCACCGAGCTGCCCTACCAGGTCAACCCGGACAACCTCGCGATCAAGATCGCCGACCTGGTCAAGGACGCCAAGATCAGCGGCATCGCCGACATCCGCGACGAGACATCCGGTCGCACCGGCCAGCGCCTCGTCATCGTGCTCAAGCGCGATGCGGTCGCCAAGGTCGTGCTGAACAACCTGTACAAGCACACCCAGCTGCAGGACAACTTCGGCGCGAACATGCTCGCCATCGTCGACGGCATCCCGCGCACGCTCGCCCTGGACGGCTTCATCACCGCGTGGGTCGCGCACCAGATCGAGGTCATCGTCCGGCGCACGCAGTTCCGGCTGAACAAGGCCGAGGCCGACGCGCACATCCTGCGCGGCTACCTCAAGGCCCTCGACGCGCTCGATGAGGTAATCGCCCTCATCCGCCGGTCGAACACCGTCGACGACGCCCGCGAAGGCCTGATGGCCCTGCTCGACGTCGACAAGCTCCAGGCCGACGCGATCCTGACCATGCAGCTGCGTCGCCTGGCCGCCCTCGAACGACAGAAGATCATCGACCAGGCCGCCGAACTCGAGCTGCAGATCGCCGAGTTCAAGTCGATCCTGGCCAGCCCCGAGCGCCAGCGCACGATCATCAGCGAAGAACTCGGCGAGATCACCGCCAAGTTCGGCGACGACCGGCGCACCGAGATCATGTTCGGCTTCGACGGCGACATGTCGATCGAGGACCTCATCCCCGAAGAGGAGATGGTCGTCACCGTCACCCGCGGCGGCTACATCAAGCGCACCAGGAGCGACAACTACCGCAACCAGCACCGTGGCGGCAAGGGCGTCAAGGGAGCCCAGCTCCGGGCGGATGACGTCGTGGAGCACTTCTTCGTCACCACCACGCACCACTGGCTCCTGTTCTTCACGAACACCGGCCGGGTCTACCGCGCCAAGGCGTACGAAGCAGTCGAATCCGGCCGCGACGCGAAGGGCCAGCACGTCGCCAACCTGCTCGCGCTGCAGCCGGGTGAGGAAATCGCGCAGATCCTCGACATCCGCGATTACGGGGTGGCCCAGTACCTCACCCTCGCCACCCGCGACGGCCTGATCAAGAAGACCGCGCTGCGCGAATACGACACCAACCGCACCGGCGGGATCATCGCGATCAAGCTCAGAGAAGGCGACGAACTCGTCTCCGCGCTGCTCGTCAATGACGATTCCGACCTGCTGCTCGTCTCCCGCAAGGGCATGTCCATCCGGTTCACCGCGACGGATGAGGCCCTGCGGCCGATGGGACGCAGCACCTCCGGCGTCATCGGCATGCACTTCCGGGGCGAAGACAAACTGCTCGACGCATCCGTTGTCTCCAATGACGGATTCGTCTTCGTGGTCACGGAAGGCGGCTACGCCAAGCGCACAGCGGCCGACCAATACCGCCTGCAGAACCGCGGGGGCCTCGGCATCAAGGTCGCCAAACTCAACGAGGACCGGGGCGACCTGGTGGGCGCCCTGATCGTCGATGAAGGCGACGAGGTGCTCGTGGTCCTGGCCAGCGGCAAGGTGGTACGCTCTGACGTCGCGGAAGTCCCGGCCAAGGGACGCGACACGATGGGCGTGGTCTTCGCGAAATTCGCGTTGCAGGACAGGATCATTGCCATAGCGAAGAACACCGAACGCAATCTGGTGGCCGAACTCGTTGAGGCCGCACCGGAGAGCGACGCGGAGAAAGAAGAATCAGTAGATGAGTAGCGTCGCAGAAAAGCTTGCCAAGAAGTCGACCCGCCGACCGTCCACCAAGCAGGTGCGCCTCAAGCTGGTGTACATCGACTTCTGGTCGAGCGTGAAGCTCTCGTTCCTGGTCGCCGTCTGCCTGGCCGTCGTCACGATCGTGGCCACGTTCCTGATCTTCACGGTGCTCAACCAGACGATGATTTTCGACACGGTCGACGACCTGTACACCTCGATCGCCGGCGACTCGTCAGACCTCGCGAGCATTCTCTCGCTCGGGAACGTCATGGGCTTCGCCACCGTGGTGGCCGTGCTCAACACGGTCGTCATCACCGCGTTGGGGGCCATTTTCGCCCTGCTGTACAACCTCAGTGTGAAGATGACCGGCGGACTGCTCGTCGGTTTCACCAACAACTAGGCAGAAATACACGTTTCACGTGGAACCAGCCGCGGTTTTCTCTCGTCTCGATTGGGAGAAACCGGCTGGTTCCGGTAGTCTCAAATCTGCCCAATAGGGGGATATAGCTCAGTTGGTTAGAGCGCTTCACTGATAATGAAGAGGTCCCAGGTTCAAATCCCGGTATCCCCACGTGCGACCTCAAGGTGACTTGTCACCTGTGATTCGCGGGGCCATAGCTCAATTGGTAGAGCGCCTGCTTTGCAAGCAGGAGGTCCGGGGTTCGATTCCCCGTGGCTCCACACATGAATATCCGCATAACAGGTCGCGGACTACAACCGATATTTAGATATTTACCTAGGTCAAGGGCCATTTCCCACACAGGAGATGGCCTTTTGCTTTCCTCGAGTGCTTCTCGACGAGTGCGTGAGTTGGTAGCACTTGGGTGATCTTAGGTAGTAATACGTGTGTACTTGGGTGCGCCTTGTGTGCCCCGGAATCGCGGGGGACTGAATCGCCCATTTCTGACGGTGCGCCCCGAGTGCGCCCCGGAACTAGCCCTGCTGCAGAACGTTATCTCGACGTCCTGGGGGATTGCGATGCCGCCTTCGTCGCCAGGGACTGTCGTCGTGGGGCGTGTCCCGACCGCTGCCAGTTTGGCGTAGCTTCCGGAGCCGCCCAGCGCCGCGTAGGGCGTGCGGGGGACGCCCGGAGTTCACGGGTCCAGCTTTGGCCTTGGCGGGGGGTAGCAGGGGCCGCCTGAGGCTCCTCCCTGACGCCGCGCTGCCGTGAGGTTCGGCACCCGGTCTTAGGCGGCGTTTCAGAAACGTACATATGCCGCACGGCCCCGCGGCGAGCTAGTCGGCCACTCCGCGCTGCGCCTTATTCGCGTTCACCTGTGCGCAACTGCTCCGGCTCCGCACGCAGCAGTGCGAGTTGCTGCTCCAGGGCGTCCCGCACGTCGGTGACGCGCTGCTCGGCGTTGGAACGCTCCCTCGCCGCCGCGGCCGTGGCACTGTCGCGTTCGCTTATGACCGTTGCCAGGCTCCCGGTGAGCACGAGCGCTTCCGCCCGGGCGTTCTCGCGCTCGGTACGGACCTGGTCAAGGTGGCCGCGGGTGCTCGCGGCCTCTGCCTCGGCACGGTCGGCGCGCGCAGTGGCGGCGTCCGCACGCACGGCCGCGTCCCGCGCGGTCGCCAGGGCCTCGTCCTTGGCCGCTGCGGTCGTTGTGACGACCTCCCGGGCCTCGAAGAGCTGTGCTGTCATGGCTGTGTTCTCGGCGCTCAGTGCGGCTACCTGTTCTGTCAGGGTGGCGATCTCTGTGGCGGCCCGCACTGTGTCCTCGCTCGCGATGACCAGATTCTTCTCCAGGGTGGCAGCGCGTTGCTCGAGTGCCTCGAGGGCGGCGCGGAGGTCGTCGACCTGGGCAGCGGATTCCTCAGCTGCTGCGTCGGCCTCGGCGCGCTCGGCTTCGGCCTCACGCATGGCGGTCTCGGCCCGGTTGGCGCGGGCGGCCGCAGACGCGACCTGCTCGGCAGCGCCAGCTTTCACTGCCTCGATCTGCGCTGCGACCGCGTCGGGGTCCGCGATCGTGTGCAGCTCGCTGACGAGGAGTGCGAGCTGCTGCTGAAAGTGCTCGGCCATGCCGGTGACCTGGGCCTTCAGCATGCTGCCGCGCTGGAGGGCTGCATCGACGGGGAACTTCTCGTCTTCGGCCGCGCGCTGGCCCTGGCCGGCCTCGGCATTGCGTGCCCGCCACGCGGCGGACTTGTTGTGAGCGGGGTCGGTGCAATAGACGGAGGGTCGCCCAACGCCAGGCGTGGCATCAACGGGCTCGTCGCAGCCGGGGAAACGACAGGTGCGCACATCGGTGACTTCGAGGGTGCTCATATCAATATCGTATCGGTGACGACGTAATACGTAAACGCAATACGTAAACTAAATAACAAAACTGTAATCCCGTCACGCTGGGCGCGGAAGCGGGGACGGTCGAGTGCCACGCCCTGTTGGCGGATCTCGAGGCCAAGCACGGGTGCACGCGTAGTGTGTCCGACATGGAAGACGACCTGGGTGTGCCGAACTGCGAACGATGCTTGGTGCCCTTGGTGATCGAGGGCACCGTTGAAGGCCCCTACTGGTGCTGCCCGGGGTGCCGCATCGTTCGGCTCGCATGACGACCCTCTCCCTGATGGCGCTCAGAAGGGAACAGGATGATTTCATTGCTGACGAGGCCGGGGGAGAGCTAGGTTCAACTTCATGTGCGGCCTGGGGGCAGGTGCGATTGGTCGTCAGCATTCGAATGCGCACTGCTGTCATCCCTAAATTGGGGGGAAGTCGGTGGGTCGGCGCGCCTTGCCTGGTCGCTAACCTGAGCTCATTGCTGTCCCTTTGCCAAGGGTGAAGGGTCTCAACTCCACCGCCCCGAACGTGAGGTGCATTCCCGATGACAACGTTCGATCACGCTACGCGAATGCGTGACAGGGCCTTATCGATTCTGCTCGCGGCGCCGTTGACCGTCCTGCTGCTCACGAGCTGCAGCAGCTATGGAGGAAGCAACAATCGGTCCGAGCCGTCGGTCACCTGTGACGATGCGCTGGCGACGGTGGTGGAACGAATAAGGGCAGATGACACCGCCGGGGCCATAAATTCAGAGATCGACTGGTTGAGCCACAACTGCACGACCGAATACGACGTCTTCGCTGACTATGCGTCGACGAAGGGGAGTGCGGAGCAGTTCGGCCCTGACACCTGCGACTCCTTGACCCAGTACATCGGACGGGAGGCCATCGCTCTTCTGAGCGAGGACGGCCTCTGCTCGGACGGCACTGCCGGGTCGCCGGTCGACGCCTCCACCGTGGAGAATCAGCCAGGGGGCGAGATCGCGTGGAACGAGGCTGTCAACTACGCCGGCACGACTCAGCACGTGTGCGGACCGCTAGCCGGTAGCGGCAACTCGAACGACGATGTCTTCCTGAATCTTGGGCGCGACTACCCGGATACCGGGCGATTCCAAATCGTGCTTTGGGACATCGGCGGCGTGGAGCCCATCCCGCATGGAACGACTTTGTGCACGACGGGTGAAATCACACTGTACGAAGGCGTCGCACAGATCGAGCTGAAGTCCGCCAGTCTGGTCGAAATCTACGAATAGGCGCCGGTCGACTCCTGGCCGTGAGTCATCCGTGCGAGCTCTAGTAACGGACTGGCTCAACGACGACTTACGAGTCGGCGAACTCTCGACATTCCGTCTCGCGACCGCTTTGACGGGCCCCCTTCCAGTCAGTATGCGACACGCATGCCCAAACCAGTCACCGATGCCAGCATGAGTGCATGTTCACGGAACGACACAGAGCGATTCTCGAGTTCGAGATGAAGTGGACGCCCGGCGCCGGCGAATCGAAGCGCGACGCGATCCGGCATCGCTTCGGCATCGGGGTTTCGAGATACCACCAGATCCTGCGCTACCTCTGCTTCCAGCCCGAGGCCCGCGACTTCGCCCCCGAATTCACCGAACCGTGGCTCGACCGGCAGCCCGTCAGGGTGCGGCAGCTGACCTCCGCTACGGATCCGACTCGACTCACGTAGCGCTGAGGGTCCGGCTTGCGGGCGATCGTGGATCATTTGGTCGGCCTCCGCTCAGCCTCCGACTCGTCGTGCAACCGAACGATAGATTTCACCTATGGACAAGTTTGAACGCGGCCACGCCGCCATGCGGGATCTGGTGACCGTCATGGAGGAGGCCGCGCTTGACGACGTGAACGAAGCGGACACACGTTTCCGTGTCATCAACAAACTTCTCACTGACGTCCTTCACTGGCCGATTGCGGCTGTCCAGAACGAGCTTCACACTGACAGTGGTTACATGAACTACTGCGTGGGAATGTCGGGCGCTCAGTTCGTCCTGGAAGCTAAGAGAGCCGGACGAGCGTTCAGCCTTCCCGTCGGATTGACCTCCAGCGTCGTATCAATTCCGAGCATTGCTTCAGGTGCTGCGGGCAAACCGCTTAAGGAGGCTCTGCAACAGGCGGCTAGGTACGCCCAGGAGCGGGGAATTCCAATCGCCTCGGCGTTTAACGGACACCAGTTGGTGATCTTTTTGGCGTCCCGAACGGATGGACTTGCTCCGTTGGAAGGCCGTGCTCTTGTCTTCGCAACCCCGCAATCAATGCAGGACGAATTCGTGGTCCTATGGAACAATCTTTCGCCTCAGGGAATGTCAGATCGCACCCTTTACCAAACGCTGCAATCGGCAGTGCCGCTCCCGCCTGACCCACTATCGTTTCGGCTTCCCAACTACCCCGGCAGTCAACGTCGTAACGACATCCAAACGGGGCTTCAGATACTGAGTGACCTATTTCTCGGCGATCTGGAGGATTTAGAAGACATCCAAGAGGATTTCCTGCGCGAGTGCTATGCCTCGAGTGGCGCTCTGTCCCAATATGCCGACGTGAGTAAGCAGATACTGGCGGCGCGTTATGAGCTGCTTTCGGAATTGGGCGGCGCTTCTGTTCAGAAAGCCAGCGATCGAAAAGGAGTGACCAAGGGCTTCACGAGCGATGTGATGCAAGCAGCCCTCTCCAACAGACCTGTGATTTTGTTGGGCGATGTGGGCTCAGGAAAGAGCACATTCATCGAACGCCTCATACACGTCGACGCTAAGGAAGTGCTTGGGGAGAGCATAAGTATCTACGTCGACTTCGGAGCTTCATCGACGCTCAAGGCTTTGTCGGACCATGTCTTGGACGCTTGCATTGAACAATTGCGAGACAAGTACGACACAAACATCCTGGGCCTGGCCTTTGCAGAAGACGCTCTGCGCGCGGATACGAAGTTATTCGACGAATCCCCTTTGGGCTCTCTCAAGGATGTGGACGCGACCGCCTACGCCAGCGCACGAATTCAGTTCATACAGAACGCGATTTTGGACCGCGCAAGCTACATCGAGAAGAGCCTCGCGTGGATCAGAAAGTCATGGCGCCGCCAGATTGTGATCTTCCTCGACAACGTGGACCAGCGAAGCGGTGAAGATCAGAACCAAGTCTTCCTGATTGCAAACGAATTGGCCCAGTCATGGCCGGCTACTGTGTTCGTCACGTTGCGCCCAGAAACCTTCTATCTCTCCGAGCGCGAAGGAGCAATTTCTGGTTATCACCCGCGGGTGTTCACTATCTCACCGCCTCGCACGGACGTGATGTTGCGGTTACGCGTGGAGTTTGCTCTTCGGCAGTTGCAGAGCAGCGGTCGCCTTGGCTCGTTCCCCAACGGCATCAAAGTGAACAGCGACAGCCTTGAGGTCTTCCTTACAACGCTGGCGGAGAACTTTCGAACCAACGACCAGCTAATGAGGCTCGTCGACAATCTCGCTGGAGGCAACATGCGCATGGCGCTGCAATTTGTCACCGACTTCGTGGGTAGCGGACACATAGACACCGAGAAAATCATCGACGTTCAGAGACGGTCTGGGAGTTACACCATCCCTATCCACGAATTTCTTCGTTCGATGATGTTTGGCGACTATCGATATTATGATCCGGACTCATCTCCGATTCCCAACCTCTTTCGGTTGACGCGTCGCGATGCAAAAGAGCACTTCCTCATTCCGCTCTGCCTCGCTTACATTCAGAAGGCCGGAGAGCTAGAAACAGAACATGGATACGTGTCGGGTCACGATGTGTATTCGTACCTGCAGGCAATGGGCTTTGAGCCCGCGCAGGTCTCAGACGCGCTGGAGTACTCGCTGCGGTTTCGGCTGCTTGACTCGACTAGAAAATATGGTCGTAAGACCGATGACGAAGTGTTCCGAATTACGACCGTCGGCGCCTACTGTTACAAGGCGCTGGCTGACAAGTTCACTTATATAGACGCGGTCTCTGTTGACTTGCCGATCTTGGATGATGAAGTACGTGCGCGTGTCCGGGATACCCACACGCTCGTCGAACGTGTCGAGAGAGCCCAACTCATCGCTGACTATCTCGATGATCAATGGAAGCAAGTGCCTTCAAGTGCTGGTTGGGATTGGGCCGGGCCATCTGGAATTCTCCACGCCGACATAGCGCGGGTACGATCGCGCACAGTCGGACAAGCTTCGAGGTGAGCTGGCAGAGCTTTTCGAGTTCCGAGTCCGGCTTACGGGAGTTTCGTCTGATCTGGTCGGTGATCCTTCCTCTGGGACACCGCAGGCATGGTCGTGGCAGGTCGCATCTTTGCGTTGAAATGTCGCAGTAGCCGTCCGGCTTGCGCCCGCTGAGAGTCCTGCTTTCGGGCAGTGATTGAACTCAAGCTGGGGTCCCTTGCGGTGGGATCACGCTCTGAGATGTCGCTCCTAGGTCGTCGTGAGGTGATTCGCGATGGTCTCGAATATTGCTGTCTGGGCGGTGAGCGAGCCGCGCCAATCTCCGGGAATAGCCAATGAATGGTCTGCCTTCGGCACCGAGATCACGTTCGCCCGTGTGTTCGCGATCGCCTCGGGGAGCCATGCGGCGTCAGCATCACCGCCCACTGCCATATCGGCGGCGGAGGCCTCGATTAGCGCCAGTCGCACGTCCTCATTAGTCACCACGGGTGTCAGCCAGACGCCAGGTATGCCGTTGCGGCGCGCCCACGGAAGGGCAAAGCAGCCGAGCGACTTGGCGACGATGAGCCGCCGCGACGACTGAGGTGCAGCGTCGAAAGCTTCAGCGACGGCCTGCTCAACGAACGCCTGCGGATCGCTGAGCGCTCTGGCGTCAACTGTCCATTCGACGCCTTGCACGTGCCATCCCTCTTGTGCCAGCATCTCTCCGCACCAGTAGAGGAGGGGGCCCATTGCTGTGTAGCCAGCGCCGGGAAGAATGACCGCGACAGGCGCACTGTCTGAATTGGACCGTGCACGAACGAAAGTCGACATCGTCACACCATACTGGCGGGTACGTCCTCGATCTTCGAAATTCATGCTCCGCTTCACAAAGGCTCACTTGCGGAAGTGCAGTCGCCGGTCAACGCCCTTGGGTTCCGCGCTGAAACCTGGCTCGGTCGACGTCACGGGCTGACATCCGAGCAGTGTGCGGAGCCGTCCCGAGGTTCGCACGAAGTGCCGACGGACTTGAGACCACATTCAGGAGCGGTGTCCTAGCCTGAGTCCTATGCCACTCTCCGAGTACGTCAGTGCGATTCGCAGTCTCATCGGGTCCCAACTTCTGATCCTGCCCGGAGTGACCGCGGTGATCATCGACGGTGCCGGCCGTTATCTCCTTGCTCGGCACGTGGCGGGAGATAGGTGGGGTTTCGTCGGCGGTGGCATCGAACCGCTTGAGGATCCCCGCGCTGCCCTCCTCAGGGAAGTAACGGAGGAGCTCGGTCTCACGATCGACATTCTCGCCGTCGTCGATAGCTACGGTGGCGCCGACTTGACCAACGAGTATCCGAACGGGGACGTGGTGAGCTATGTGACGACCGCATACATCTGCCGCCTAGCCGAGGGGCCGCCCGTTATCGAAGCAGGGGAATTGTCCGATGTCGGCTGGTTCTGGCCAGTCGAAATCAAAGAACTACATCGATTCGAATGGATAGATCGAGTCATTGACGACACAGAGTCCAGCTTGAACGGGTTCGAACTAGCCAGGTAGGTGCCCCCGACCGTCGCAGGCGCCGCGACCGGATAAGGGCAGTCTCACTGGGGCGCCACGGCCCCTGTGAAGCGCAAAGGGCTCAGCGACCCGCGAAATCAGCGAACAAGAGTCGCGAAGTAGCCGTGAACCCATTGCGTTCGTACAGGCGGATGGCCTCTGGGCTTGAATGCACAGTGACGTGCTCGAGGTTGAGCTGTCGAGCCTTGTCCAGAATGGCGTCCATCATTTTGCTGCCGACGTTAGAGTTGCGTTCTTCGGGGACGACGTACACGCACTGCACATCTCCGGAAGCGCGATTGGTGGCGCGAGGACTTGGCACTCGAGGCAGGACAGCCAGCCAGGCCATGCCGACGACGATTCCATTGCGCACAGCCACGACACGGTGGTGGGTGCGCTCGTGCTCGGCGGCGAAAGCCAGCAAGGAGTCTACGAACTCCTCCCGAGTTGTGACCGGGATTCCACCCCGCTCAACAACCCAGCGCCAGCGCAATCCCGCGACAGCTTCCGTCTCGAACGGTTCGGCCTCGCGCACCACGATTTCGGTCATCTTGTTAGTCTGCCCGATCCTAATCTGGCGAGCTCTGCGACATCCAAGCTTGGCCGGGGCAAAGTATGGGAGACGCCCGCAAGCGGTTCCCGTGTTGGGGCGAAGATCCGCACCGCCCGTGGAACGATGGCCACATGGCATTTGGGTTGCATCACATTGAGATTTGGGTCGGTGACCTCGACAGCGCTCGAAAATCTTGGGGCTGGCTTCTCGCGCAGCTCGGATGGTCGGTCGATCAGGAGTGGGACAACGGCACCTCTTGGCGATGCGGCGACGTCTACCTCGTGACCACGCGACCGCCGGCCCTCTCGGGTGACACACATGACCGGAGGCTCCCCGGATTGAACCACGTCGCGCTTCACGGAGGCGCCCCGGCTGACATCGACCACTTGGCTGGAGAAGCACCAGGCCACGGCTGGAGCTCCCTGTACGCGGATCGTTACCCCCACGCAGGAGGCCCCGACCACTACGCCGTTTACCTCGAGAACGAAGCTGGCTTCAAAGTCGAGGTAGTGGGCGCATCCTGACCCAGTAAGGGTTCGCTATGGTGAGCCCCATGCCCAACCTCAGCGAAATCTGGCCGTTGTTCGATCTGACCCTTCGGACCCCGCGCCTTACGCTGCGGCCAATGAGAGATGAAGATCTTGCAGGTCTGGCTGACGCCGCAGTGGCAGGGATCCATGACCCTGCGGTGATGCCGTTCGGGGTTCCGTGGACTGACGCACCGAAGGGCGATCTGGTTCGCAACCTTGCCCAGTACCAGTGGATGCTGCGCACCAAGGTTGCGCAAGACAATTGGCATGTAGCCTTTGCGGTTCTTCTAGACGGACGAGTAATCGGGTCACAGGACCTGTCGGCTGTCGCTTTCTCGACCCGTAAGACGGTCGAGACCGGTTCCTGGCTCACGAGGGAGTCACAGGGGAACGGTCTCGGAAAGGAGATGCGGGCAGCGATGCTTATGTTCGCATTCGACTACTTGGGTGCCGACTTTGCCGAGACAAGCGCGGCTGCGTGGAACGCTGCTTCCATTGGGGTTTCGAAGGCAGTTGGGTACGTTCCAAACGGAGTCCACCGCGCCTCTCGGCGCGCGGGGCAGGTCAATGACGAGATTCACTTCCGGCTCACGAGCGAATCGTTAGTCAGGCCGGAATGGGAATTGGCCGTCAACGGATTCGAACCAGTGCGAAGCCAACTGCTGGGGTAGAAGCGCGACGCCACAGAGAGCGATGCCCGTTCCCGTTGAGGGTTCCTCTGCGATCCCTTCTGAGCTGTAGCGCGTAGATGGCCGCTCACAGTGTCTCGCTGACCTGACGTGTCAAATAACCATGACGTCAGCTAGTAAGCCAACTGATCTGTTCATCGGCTAGCGCCCGATCCGAGTACAGCGTCATTATTGCCGCTGGGTTGGGATCGTGGCTATCCGGCCCCTGCCACATTCTCTGCAACCCGGCTCGCTCAACCGCGCGGTGAGAACGGATGTTTCCTCGCGCCACGACAGCAGTGATGGGCAGGTGGGGACGCACCGCTAGCGCCTGAGCGATTCCCGACGCAGCGGCCTCCTGGGCGTAGCCGTGCCCCCAGGCTGAGGGTCGCAAGCTGAACGATAAGTTCCACGCAGTTTCAGAGAGCAAGTTGCACCCTCCAACACCGATGAATTCACCCGGACCCAGGTCATGCAGGGTTCGCAATACCCACAGTCCGTGCCCGTCACGCGCCCAATTCGCAATCTAGCGCTCCAGGGCGCTCTCGGTATATGCGATCGAGGGGTGAGCAATCAGCGGATCAGCTTCCGCAAGCCGCGGGTCCGAATACATCTGGAACAACTCATCGAGGTCGTTGACAGTCGGCCTGAGCAACGCCAAACGAGGAGTTCTGGTGGTCGGGGTCAAGCCGTCCGTCTCGGCCTTCGCCGCAAGCGCCTCATCAGTCACTCGCTCAGTATTACAGCCAAGCCCTGCAGGACAAGGCAATAACGGCGCCGGCAGAGGATGGGGGCACCGGACGCGGCGAGAGCAGCGACTCACTGATCACGCCAGCAGTGCCGTTGATGACTCTGTGGCATCGTCTCGATGGCCGATGCCTCAACACAGCATTCACGTGCGCCTGGGACGATCCCGTTAGGTGTTCCCAAGCGAGACCCCAGCGGCTCTTCTGCGACCTGATGACCTGGGAGCGAATCTGTATCCGTGAGGGTCCCGCATGCGGGCAGCATCGGGAGCTCAGCAGGTCGGCGTCCATCGCGCGTGTTGGGAGATTTCCAACGTTGATCGGTGGTTAGCCTGTCCCTATGGCTGGCGCTGTGAGGAAAGCATCACTGGGGGACGTGGACGAGATCGGTCATGTCCATTACGAGGCGCATGTCCAAACCTATTCAGGCGTATTTCCCGAAGGTGTTATCGAGAGCTTCCCCGCCAGCGAGCGGGCCAAGATGTGGACCCGGTTCCTGACAGCGAACTTCGGCGAATTGTGGGTAGCGGAGCTTGAAGGGCATATCGTCGGTTTCGCCTCGACGGGTCCTCCGCGCGAAGGCCTGCCGGTTAGGGATCTTGAGCTTGGCAGCCTTTACCTGCTCGCCGCGCACCACGGGTCAGGGCTTGGCCAGGAGCTCCTCGATGTCGCCCTTGGCGGTCGAGGGGCCTCACTCTGGGTCTTGGACGACAATCCTCGAGCACACGCTTTCTATGCCCGGAATGGGTTCTCGCCAGACGGAACCGACAAAATTGACGAGCACTTCGGCAATGTTCGGGAAATCAGAATGGTTCGCGGAAGGCCCCTAATCGCCACTGTCCCCTGAGCGGCGGTTCATGCCCTGGAGCGGCGGTCAGGCCCAGGGCGGCGGGACCGAGCCGCCGCCGCGCAGCGCCACCCGGAGGTTCAGATCGTCGCCGGCCTGGAGCTGGCGGCTCGTGAGCGGGTTGAGGAACCCGAGGTCGTCGAACGTGATGCCGAAGCGGTCGGCGATGTCGTTGAGCGTGTCGCCGGCGACCGCGCGGTAGGAGAGCGGGGCACCATCGGCGGTGGCGGTGGCGGTGGCGGTGGCGGTGGCGGTGGCGGTGGCGGTGGCGCCTCCGGCGCCGAAGCGGGCGCCGGTATCGACGGCGAGCAGCCCGGGCCGGGTGTCCGGCACGTCCCAGGTTATCGTGCCGACCGCCCGGGGAGTGAGCACGCAGCCGTCAGGATCGGTCGTGCTCAGGGCGTTCGCGGTGATGACGGCGGTCAGAAAATAACTGGGGTCGCCCCGGGAGGAGTCCCTGTTGCCCAGGCTCAGCCCGGGCTGATCGGCGTCCGTGGAGAGGTTGCCGAACGAGAAGCTGTACATGTCGGCCAGGCAGGTCGTGGTCTCCGACCAGGGACTGAAGAACAGTTGCACGTCTCCGGGAACGTCCGAGCGGAAGTCCTTCAGTGCGACGTCGAACCCGCCGCCTCCCGCCGTGACCACGACGGTTCCGGAGACGGTGTTGTCCCTTGAGACCGACGTGAGCTCGGCCGTGCCGATGACACCGTCGGGGATGACGACGTTGGCCGCGCGGTCGGACGGGGCTGGCGGGACGGGCGCAGCACTGTGGGCATCGGTGTCGACCGGTGGAGTCTCGGTTGTCGGGGGCGAGCAGGCCACCAGTCCCAGCACCAGAGCGATGCTCCCCAGAACGGATGTCGCCAGTCGTGGCATCAGGTCCCCTCCCCGCCGAGCCCAGTATGGCAGTCGACCGACGAAGTGTCTCCACCGACGTCGCTACCGGACGCACCGATCGCCATGAACCGTCCCGGTAGCGGTTCCGCTTTCGGGCACCCTCGCAACGGCCAGGCGCCGTCCGCCCCCTAACCGTGGATCACGCAAGCCGCTTCGGCCCCGCCTGACCGGCATGTGGGCGGCCCCCTGCCAGACTGGCGCGGTGGGGACTTTACTAACGGCCGGCGGTCTTGCCCTTGCCTTCTCGCTTTTTCTGACACCGCTGTTTGTCCGTTTGTTCAAGCGGCTCGAACTCGGCCAGTTCGTCCGCGATGACGGTCCCAAGTTGCATCACACCAAGCGTGGAACGCCCTCAATGGGCGGCATTGTCATCCTCCTTGCGACGCTGTTCGGATTCTTCGTCTCGGCGATCGTCAACGGCGGCGAGGGCATCTCGGCATCCTCACTGCTCGTACTTTTCATGTTCATAGGCATGGCTGGCGTTGGTTTCGTCGACGACTTCCTCAAAGTGCATCACCAACGCAGCCTCGGGCTCGGCGGGTGGGCCAAGATCGCAGGACAGACGGTGGTCGCGTCCGCCTTCGGTCTGCTCGCCCTTCAAGTCCCGACCACGGGTGGTCACGCTCCGGCATCGATGGCCATCTCGGCCTTCCGCGACATTCCCGCGCTCGACCTCGCTCGAATCGCGACCGCCGTACCCGCGGTCGGGGTCATCGCCTACCTGATCTGGATCAACTTCCTTGCAACGGCCACAACCAACGGGGTGAACCTTGCGGACGGCCTCGATGGGCTCGCGACCGGGGCATCCATCCTCGCGGTCGGCTCGTATATGCTCATCGGTTTCTGGCAGTTCAACCAGTCCTGCTTCAGCCCCACCATCAACCCGGACGATTTGGACAAGTGCTATACAACGAACGATCCGTTATCGCTTGCGATCGTCGCTGCGGCGATCTGCGGTGCTCTCATCGGGTTCCTGTGGTGGAACACCAGTCCAGCCAAGATCATCATGGGCGACACCGGCTCGCTGGGTCTCGGCGGGGCACTGTGCGCCCTTGCCATTGAGACCCACACCGAACTGCTCCTCATTCTGATCGGGGGCCTGTTCGTCATCGAAGCCGGCTCGGTCATCATCCAGCGCGCGTACTTCAAAGCCACGCACGGCAAGCGCATCTTTCCCATGACCCCGATCCACCACAGCTTCGAGTTGATGGGATGGGGCGAGGTAACCATCGTCGTGCGGTTCTGGATTATTGCCGGTGTGCTCATTGCGGTTGGGGTAGGCACGTTCTACTTCGAGTGGTTGAGCTAGCTGCAGTCTTCTCGCGCCCTCTGGGCGCACAGGAACGATGCGGAGGAGCCCGCTGGTCGTTCCACGGCGAGCTAGTGCTTGCGCGCGAGAAGGAAGGCCTGAGGCGTCCTCTCTGATTCGTCCGGCGCGCGGAGGATGTCAGCGCTCTTCGAAAAGTAGACCAGTAACGCTCTTTGAAAAGTAGACCACCCCACCACGATTGGATGGGTGATCACAGTGCAGGATTGGGCAGAGATTCGGCACCTTCACGTCAGTGAGGGCATGTCGGTGAGGGCGATTGCGAAGCAGCTGGGGCTGTCGCGGGTGACCGTGACCCGCGCGGTTCAGGCGGCAGGGCCGCCGCAGTATCGCCGAGATCCGAGTCCGTCGGTTTTCGACGAATTCGAAGACGACGTGCGCCGGCTGCTGAAAGCGACACCGTCGATGCCCGCGTCTGTGGTCGCCGAACGCGTGGGCTGGACCGGTTCGTCGTCCTGGTTCCGGAAGAAGGTCGCGCAACTGAAGCCGGAGTTCGCGCCGAAAGACCCCGCGGACCGGATCACCTACCGGGCCGGCGATCAGGCGCAATGCGACTTGTGGTTCCCGCCGGTGGATATTCCCCTCGGCGATGGCCGCGTCGGCTCCCCGCCGGTCCTGGTGATCGTGGCGTCGTTCTCCCGGTTGATCAGCGGGGTGATGCTGCCGTCCCGGACCACACCGGATCTGCTGGCCGGCATGTGGTCGCTGCTCTCGGGCCAGCTCGAGGCGGTCCCGCACCGGCTGATCTGGGACAACGAAGCCGGCATCGGCCGGCGCAACAAGCTGGCGGAGGGAGTGCCTGCTTTCTGCGGGGCGTTAGCGACGAAGATCGTGCAGTTGAAACCCTTCGACCCGGAATCGAAAGGGATCGTCGAGCGGGCCAACCAGTTCCTGGAAACCTCGTTCCTGCCCGGCCGCACGTTCACCTCCGTCGCGGACTTCAATGAGCAACTGGCGCAGTGGCTGCCGACGGCCAACAGCCGGACGGTTCGCTCGCTGCGCGCCCGGCCGATCGACCGGGTCGCCGAGGACCGGGCCGGAATGCTGGCCGTCCCACCGCCACCACCGGTCGGGTTCACCACCCGGATCCGGCTGCCGCGGGACTACTACGTTCGTGTCTTCGGCAACGACTACTCGGTCGACCCCTCGGCGATTGGCCGGATGGTCGACGTTCACGCGAACCTGACCCAGGTCACCGTCCGGATCAACGGACAGGTCATCGCCGTCCACGAACGGGCGATGGGTTCGGCAGTAACGATCACCGACCCGGAGCACGTGAGCGCGGCGAAATCACTGCGGGTCCGCTTCCAAACGCCGACCCCGGAGAAAGCTGCCGAGTCGTTGGAACGGGACCTGGCCGATTACGACGCGGCGTTCGGCGTCAGCTTTGAGCAGGGCGAGGAGGTCGCCTGATGAGCGCCGACACGATCAAGCAGATCGAGTTCCTCTCCCGCGCCCTGAAAGCACCCCGCATCCGCGACGCCGCTTCCCGCCTCGCGGACCAAGCCCGAGACGCGGGCTGGTCCCACGAGGAATACCTCGCCGCGGTCCTCGACCGCGAAGTCGCCGCCCGCGATGCTTCCGGTGCCCAGCTGCGCATCCGCGCCGCCGGGTTCCCCTCCCGCAAAACCCTCGATGACTTCATTTTCGACCACCAACCCGCGTTGAAACGGGACCAGATCATCCACCTCGGCGGCGGCCTCTTCCTCGAGCAGGCCCGCAACATCGTCCTGCTCGGACCTCCCGGAACCGGGAAAACACACCTCGCGATCGGCCTGGGCATCAAAGCCGCCCACGCCGGCCACCGGGTCCTGTTCGGCACCGCAGTCGAATGGGTCGCCCGGCTCCAGGACGCCCACCACCGCGGCCGGCTGGCAGAAGAGATCGTGCGCCTGCGCCGTTACGGGCTGATCATCGTCGACGAGGTCGGCTACATCCCGTTCGAGCAAGACGCCGCGAACCTGTTCTTCCAACTCGTCTCATCCCGCTACGAACACGCCTCGCTAATCCTGACCAGCAACCTGCCGTTCGCCCGCTGGGGAGACGTCTTCGGCGACCAGGTCGTGGCCGCGGCCATGATCGACCGCATCGTTCACCACGCTGACGTCATCTCGCTCAAGGGCGCCAGCTACCGACTCAAGGACAGCGGAATCACCACTTTGCCTTCCGCCAGACCCGAGAACACCGCAGAATAAATGAACCACGGTGGCCTACTTTTCGAAGAGCGCCAACGGCCTACTTTTCAACGAGCGTCGACAGAGGAGCTGGTTCTGCAGGGCCAGTCCGGCGTTGTTCAACATGACGACTATGCCATCGGGCGGCAACCGGAAAGCGTCGAGAGCGATGTCGTGGCCGTAGGCGTGGGTCATGTGCCGAGGCTCGTCACCGGCCTGGAAGGCAAGCAGCAGGTGTCCGCCTCGGGGCAAGCACGCGTGCGAACTCGGCAAACACTAATCATCGACAAGGAGGAAGCCCAGTCGATGCTTGACCGCAGCTCCGTCGCTGTCGCCAAAACGGTGACGGCGTATCCCGTGTCCCGAATGGTCAACAATCTCCGCACGCTGAACCGCGACGATCCTGCGGCCGCGAAGGGGTAGCGCGGGACTGCAGCGCGCAGGTGTTATCTGCTCTCGTAGGCTGTCGCCAAATTTGCGGAATGGATGCGGGGTTTGGCGAGCACCATCGAGAACTATTCGTCAGCTCGAGGCGTGAGGAGCGTGTCTAGAATTTGTCTCGTCAGAATCCCGGCTTGCAGCGCTCCATGGGGGCTAGTCGTTTCGTCCTGAATCTGGATGGGCGAGATCCACCAGCTGAGAGCAATCCATCTGTTTTCTTCAGTGGCGTCACCGCCAGTCAGAAGCCTACGGTTTGCGAGAACGACAATTTCATGTAGGTCACCAGTTTCCTCGTTGAACTGAAAAGAAGGATATCGGTGCGCCGCTGTGCCTGGGACAGACAGCGCCGCACCATTCTTCCGGTAGAAGTTCAGTTGAGACCGTCGTTCGCCTCCGGTTGGCTTATCGAAAAGTCGCGCTGAAGCATCACCGGTGTAGAGAAGCTCGACGTTGCGAAGTAGCCGGGCCTGATGGCCCCGATCAGAATCTCGTGCATACTCCTCCGCCCATATCTGTTGATTTTCCCATCCTTGAGGGAAACCCATCATGCGAAGACGCTCTGGTCTACCGGCAGCGAACTCTAGAACAAGCTTCAGTAGCCTGTCCCGTAACTCATTTGAGAAATCAATACGTGCCGAGAGGTACGCGATCAGAGTTAGCGTTCCATAAAGGCGACTTGCAGCTCTCGAAACCGGAAGAGCCTCCGTTGGCTTTGGCTCGGAGGCCAGAAGATGCTTCAATTCCTCCACGGAGTCAGGCACCGCTAGTGGCGCGGTGTGGTTCCGGTTCCACAATCTTGCGTGGTGCGCACAGTAATTTCGCGTTTGCCGCAAATGCTCGATCCAGTTGGAGAAGCTTGCCGAATCCCCGTTCCCATCGTCCCTAAACAGGTCAAACTCCACGGAGATCTGCTCGCGATCCTGTGGGACCATGCCGCCGAAGAGGCGGTTCAGCGTTTCAAACGTCATCGTCTCAGTCGCAGCCCACACAGGAAGAGGTTGGCCATAATTGGAGTAGATGTGGGCAACGAATGCCTCATTCGAAATTGACTCAACTCGTAGTTGCTTTGCCACCCATCCGTCGTGATCGCTGGTGCGCCAAGAGCACGATTCCGAACAGTTGGGGTTCGTGCAGTTGCGACTTTTCTCTTCACGCCAAATCGGGTCGAGTTCACTCGCCTCGGTATGCGCAAAGGGGCCACGCTTTCCGAGCCTGTGACCCACCCAAAACCGCAGGGACACCTCGATACGCGCAATCGCCTGGAGCATCTCGACGCGTAGCCGCTCGTCAAAGTGGTAGATCTCAAGAACGTCATCGAGCGTAGTTCCAGGTGCAAACGCAGAGGGCCTTGGACCCTCATGAGCTTCGGGCATCAACCTGAATGGGTACCAGTACCCGGAGAGCCGGTAGTAGCCAATGGCCTGAAGCTTCCGAATGCCTGCCTCGTTGTCGGACACACTCATGCCGCGCTCCAGCAAGCGATCCAGTTGCTCCTCCAACGTGAGGAACGGCTTATCGTAGGTGCTCGCCATATACATCAGCATACAAAGAGAACTGGCCGCCTCCCCTTATCGGGAATGACGACCAGTCGTGATGGATCAAGACTAGAACACTTCGGCGTCGCTGTCCAGCACAGTCGCTACCTCGCGGTGAACAGCCCCGGGTCTCGTGTGAGGGCGGCGTCGAGGTTGTCGGCCGATCCTGGATATGGCCCGAACGGCCCAGCGAGGATCACGCGCGACTGGACCCCTCGACTTGCCGTGCATTCTGTTCTGGTCACAGTGCGCAGCACTATCGGTCATCCTCGAACGGGTTCACGATGGTGTGCGCTCCGTGTTCGGGGCAAGCGAACGCAATCCTGCTGCCCTGCTCCGACTCGAGCGACTCGGAGGGCAATCGGCGCCGCAAGCAGGACAAGTTCTGTACTGCGCGTCGGCGGGCTCAAACACCGGCGTATTTCCCAGAGCCAGTCAGCGCCGCATAGAGCGTTTGCCGCGACACCCCGAGGTCTCGGGCCACCTTCGTCTTAGGCACGTCGGCAGAGACTCGCTGGCGTGCCTCCTCGATCTGCTCCGCAGTGAGCTTCGGTGCCCGGTCGTAGACACCCTTCCGCTTCGCGATGGCGATTCCCTCTGCTTGGCGCTCGCGGATCGTCTTGCGTTCGAGCTGCGCGATCGCGGCGAGCACTGTTAACATGAACTCGCCCTGGGGGGTGTCGGTGTTCAGCGCCGGGTTGTCGACGAACTCCAGGGCGACGCCCTTCGACTTGAGCTTCTCGACCAAGGCGAGCAGATCTGTCGTCGAGCGGGCGAGCCGGTCGGGGGACTGCACGAGCACCTTGTCGCCCTCGCGGACGTAGGCGAGCATCTCCTGGAGCTGAGCGCGGTCGTCGGCGCTCTTGCCCGAGACCTTCTCCGAGAAGAGTCGATCGACGGCGCCGAGCGCTTTGAGCTGCCGCGCTTCGTTCTGGTCGGCGGCACTGACCCGCACGTAGCCGACAACCTGACCCTTGTGTTCGCTCATGCCTAGACCTTCCGTCAACTGTGTCTAATTCTATCGCGGCGGCACCCTGATGGACAAGGTTTGAGCTGTCTGTCTCTATGTACGCCCGGGTACACCCTGCTGGACGCCTGCCAGCCGCGGACACGTAACGCTGCCGCAGCGTCTCGATCGGCAACCGTCTTGCAGGCGCGAGTCTCAAGGGGCGTGTCGGGCGCAACACTGATGCCGAAGCGGCGGCCCCCAGGAGGTGCCTTCGGTGGCAATGTTCCTCAAAGCGACTGAAGCATGATAGGTTGCTCAGTTGCCCAGAACCGTGGAGGTGAATCAGATGGAAATGCAAGCACAGCGAATGCTCGAGGATGCGGGATACGCGTTTGTCCAGGTGGAGCCGTGGCTCCCTGAGCTACGCAACCACCGCCCCGACCTTCTGGGCTGGGCTGCGAACGCGGATGGTGAGCTCGTCCCTTGGGTGATTGTCGAGGTCAAGCAGGGTTCAAACAAGCCGCCCCAGCTCGCCCTCCCTCAACTGGCTCGATATCGTGACCTCCTCGGGACGGTCGATCACTACGTGGTCATCGACGATGAATGGTTCCGTGCGGACGACGGGTTTCGTTCGGTAATGCGCGTTGATGCGCCACAATCTCCGCGCTTCGGTGCCGCAGGTCTGTTGGCGGATGCCGGACTCGTGACGTCCGTACTCACGTCCGCGCTGTGGAACGGGGTGGACCCTCGCCGGGGTTCCGACGGTTCCATCATCGACAAGGCGGCCGAACTAGTCCGTTCGGCGACCGAGCACGGTGTCGAGCTCGCGCCGGGTGAGTACGCCCAAGTCGCGCCTCAGGCAATGTTCCACGCCGGGCGCCGCCTTGTCGCCGCAGCGATTGAACGGAGCCGCTGGGAACCGATCTACACGCCCAACCCTGTGCTCGTAAGTGCAATGGCCGCCTTCGCTCGGCAGAAGCTTGCGGGCACCGTCGTGGATCCGTTTGCCGGCCTCGGCACGCTTCTCTGGGCGGTCGCCGAGGAGGCCGTGCAGCAAGGCGCTCACGTCATGCTTCGCGGCCGAGAGTGTGTCCCGAGCTTGCTCAAGGCTGCTGAGGCTATCGCCCTCTCGAGTCCCGTGCCCGTTAGATTCGAAATGGGCGGAAATCTGTTAGCGCCGGCGGCGGCGGACGTAATCGTGAGCCTGCCGCCCTTGGGGATGCGACTCCAGTCCGAAGGAGGCCCAGCCGAGCTCCTGAATGGAGAGCGCGCGAGAGATGGCGACGTCGCCATTGTCGACGCCATTCTTCGCGGCCTCAACCCGGGCGGCCGGGCGGTCGTGCTCGTACCGAGTAGCTTCACCTTCCGTGCCAGGGGAGAGGCCTACCGGCGCTTCCTCGCGGAGAACTATCGGGTCGCTGCACTCATTGGACTAGAGGGCGCCCTGCAGCCATACACAAGCATCTCTACCGTACTCATGGTCATCGATCATGCTCCGGCGAGCGGCACGTTTGTCGCCCAACTAGCAGCAGACTGGGAAGCCCAGCTCGCTCCTGGCGGCGCCGCCCTGGAAGCAGCCTTGGCGCACATTGAAGCGCCCTCGGCAGGGAGCTGACGGTGTTCAGCCCGACCATCGTTGATCTTCAAGGCGAGCCCGACTGGGCAATCTCCCGGCTGACGGCCGAGGCATTCGTGTGGCCCGTTGACTATCCGTTGGTGTCGCTTGGCGAGGTGGCGTCGGTGATCTACCCGAAGACGACGCCGACCGAAGGTGCACTCGTCGTAATCCCCGGAGGGTTGGACCCGCGAACGGGTGGCGTGCGGCGTCGTACGGACAGGTACCTTGGCAATGTTTTTCAGGTTGGGCTCGCCGAGCACGGCCTCCGATCGGGGGACTTGCTCGTCCCGCCATCGCCGTCCCTGCCAGTTGTCTTCGTCACCGAGGCCATGCAGGGTTCGCTCGTTTCGGGCTCGTTCACCGCACTACGCTTGGGCGCCGACATGGCCTGGGTGTGGGGTGTTCTCAACTCCCCAGACGGCAAACGGCTACGGGCAATGGGAACCACCGCGCAAGCCGGGCTCCGTGGTAAGCGGGTGTCGCTTCTCGAGCTCCAGATCCCATGGGCCCCGCCCGAGAAGAAGCGAGTAATTGAGCAAGTACTCCAAGACATCATCGCGCAGATCATCGGTGATGAAGAAGAGTCGCCGACATCGTGGTGGCGGGTCACTGATCTTCGTAACTCCGAATGGCGTTTCGCCTTAGCAACCTCGCGTCCAGTGCTCCTCGACAACGGGTTCCCCCTCGCCGACCTAGTCGCGGAATACCGGCGCGGACGATCCGACACCGCTCATGCCTTGAGTTCGGAGCCAAGCCCAGGCGATCTTCCGGTCGCAGATGCTGGGTGGCTTCGGAGCGGCAAGATTCGCCGCTGGTGTCCGCCCGAAAGTAGCCGTGCTGCGCTCCTTACAGAGGAGTCGGACGTCGTGATGGCCGCCTACGGGAGCTCGGCACACGCGGTCGTCGCGCCGCCAGGATTCGTTGTCGATTCCAGTGTCTACGCCTTGTCTCTCTTTGAAAGACGACTCGCCCCAGGTCTTGCTCGCTACCTGAATAGCCGGACGGGCCGAGGGATGCGTGCGCTTCGTCTGACGGGCACCACCATGCAGCGGCTCAGTCTTCGTGACGTCCGTGAGCTGAGCGTCACCGAGCGTGTCTACGACCCGGTCGACGTTGACGCCGTCCACGCCATTCGACCACCGCTGGAGGATCGGTTGGAGCGAGTGCTGTGGACCTGACCTGCTCGCTGTCGCCGCTCGTCTATGCCGAGCTTTACTCCCTCCTACAGGACAAGAAGCCATGGGCGGACACCATAGAGGACCGTTTGGTCGAGGGCGGCTTGGACTTGCTGTGGCTTGATGAGGCGTCCGATCTCTATCGGATGCACTGGCTATCCGTTTCTGAGTATCAACCGATGATGTGCATCACAGACGAGCACGCACACCTTGCGAGTTGGATTCTCGCGGCATTAATGCGGAAAGAGCCGAGCAGCGACTTCAGCAATGAGCTACGTGAGCGCATTCGAGCCCGTTATTGGTCTGATCGGGGTGTGGAGATCGGGGTTCTCCCTGAGCCGCTGGCCGTTACCGTCGTTGCCTGGACACTCGGTAAGGTCGTCGGGGATTACGACATCGAGCTTCCAGTTGTTCCGGCGGTGTTGCCAGCCGATGTCGATATCGCCAAGGCATACATTGGCCTCGTCGAGCATATCGCGGCGCTACCGAGACCGACCCCTTGGCCGGAGATGCTCGGGTCTGCGACGCATTGGCGCGGCGCGGGCATTGCTGAGTCGTTACGGCCGTTCGAGCCACCCAATCTGGCCACATCCATCGGCACGTTGGTGCACCAGGCACGCCCCCACCTCACACAGCGGCGGTTCGAGGATATTTCGCGCCACTGGACACGGGAGGACTTTGTTGCTCGGCGAAACGCGCTGACGCACGTCCGTTCCACGGGGGGTGTCTCCTTCGCTGATGCTTCCAAGCAGGCGTCCGATCATCAGGCGATCCGCCCGACGGTCGCGGGTGTGACGCAGTTCGTCTGCCAGCAGGTAGCCGCCGAGCTTGCCGATCCCGCCAACCGCCCGCCGTGGGGTACAAAATGGACCTCTCTGCAAAGCGAGATCACGGTTTGGTAGTACAGCGTGGAGCAAGCCGTGCATGGCACTCAGGTCTGAGTTCGCTCGTCGAGGAGTCAATCGATGCCGGCGCGAAACCTCTCCCTGTCGTGTGTGGCGTGGTAGGGGCGGCATCGAGCGGCACTGTTCGACGCCCGATACGGTAGGACCGTGCGTGTGAGTTGACCCGCTCGCCTGCATGCACGCAACAAGGAGACCCGATGACAATTGCGCCTACCCACCTTGACCACCTCACTCAGCGTGAACTCGAACAGGCGCTGTGGGCCGCCGCGAACGCGTTACGTGGGCCTGTCGACCCTGGTGATTTCAAGGCGTACGTGTTTCCGGTGCTTTTCTACAAGTGGATCAGCGACGTCTACGACTACCACCACGAGCAGGCCCTGGATGACCTCGGCGACGACTGGTCCCAGGAGCTCGAGGACGAGGATTACCAGACGTTCACTATCCCGGACGGCTCCCACTGGGATGACACCTACGAGATCACGAAGAACACTGGCGCGGCGCTCAACAAGGCGCTGGTCGCGATCCAGGAGGCCAACCCCGGCAAACTCGCAGGGGTCTTCGGTGACGTGAACTGGGCGAACACCGAACGCATCCCCGAGAATGCCCTCCGATCCCTTCTGAAGGTGTTCCATAACCCGAAGATCACCCTCGACCCCGCCCACGTCTCGGGTGACATGCTCGGGTCCGCGTACGAGTACCTCCTGCGGGAGTTCGCTGAGGCCTCCGGCAAGAAGGCTGGTGAGTTCTTCACACCCCGTCACGTCGTTCACCTGTTAGTCAAGATTCTTGACCCGCAGCCCGGCCACTCAGTCTGTGACCCCGCGTGCGGGTCGGCAGGAATGCTCGTGGAAACCGTCGAGGCAGTGAAGGAGGCTGGTGGCAACCCGCGGTCCCTTTTCCTGTATGGGCAAGAGCAGAACCTCACTACTGCGGGGATCGCACGCATGAACCTGTACTTGCATGGGCTGGAAGACTTCGAGATTAAGCGCGGCGACACTTTTCGTGAGCCCAAGCTCCTCGACCAGGCTGGCAAGCTGCGCAAGTTTGACGTTGTCATCGCCAACCCGCCTTTCAGTCTCGACAGTTGGCCGTCAGACAAGTGGGCGAAGGACCCGTACAAGCGTGCGCTCGGCGGTATCGTCCCGCCAGCGAAGAATGGCGACTGGGCCTGGATTCAGCACATGCTCTCCGTCATGAAGGACGGCACGGGACGCGTTGGGGTCATCATGCCCCACGGCGTCCTATTCCGCGGCGGCCGCGAAGCAGAGATGCGTCAGTGGGTCGTGGAGAAGAATAAGCTCGAAGCCGTCATCGGGCTCCCCAACAACCTTTTCTACTCCACCAGCATCCCCGTCTGTCTCCTCATCTTCCGGGCCAGCAAGCCTGAAGAGCGGGACGGCAAGGTGCTGTTCATCGACGCCCGCGCCAAGTTCATTCCTGGCAAGAATCAGAACACTCTCAGCGACAAGGACGTCAAAGCGATCGACGCCGCATACAAGCGCGGCGTGGACATCGACGGTGAGGGAGGACTCAACCTCCGCCTTGTCGACCACGCCGAGATCCAAGAGAACGGGTACGACCTCAACATCGGCCGGTACATCCAAACCGAGACGAGGGCCGAGGCTGATGTCGACGCGGCACTCGCGGCACTCCGCGAAGCGCAAGAAGCGATGGACGTCGCGCGAGCCGCCCTCGACCTTCGTCTCAAGGAAGCGGGTTTCGATGCGTGAGGGCTGGCGGCAGGTGACGTTGGGAGAGTTGTTCGAACCCAGCAAAACTCGCCTAGGCGAGCATGCTACTGAGCCTCCAGTGTTCTCGATCTCCAAGCACAACGGCGTGATGCCTGCAGAGGAGTTCTTCGGCAAAAGGGTCGCGTCAGCCAACCTCGCCAACTACAAGACGCTTTCCGCTGGTGCGTGGGTGTACTCGACCATCCACATCGACGAAGGCTCAATTGCCCGCAACAACACGGGCGTCGATGGCGTCGTGAGTCCGATGTACACGGTCATGAACTGGTCATCTCGGCAAGATGATCCGCGATACCTCGAGCATCTTTTACGTTCCAAAGAGATGCTCACGGTATACGCCGACAGTGCCCAAGGCTCTATCAACCGCCGGCGGAGCCTGTCGTGGAAAGCCTTCAGTACAATCACCATTGTTCTCCCTCCACTCGAGGAGCAGAAGCGCATCGTGGACCTCGCTACGGCCATTGACGACGCGGTCGATGCGGCTGAGGCGGAGGCATTGGCCGATGCATCGCTGCTGGACCGCCTGCGAATGGCGCGACTGGACGGTCAGAAGAAACCTCTGGGCAACTTGCTGACGGCGATTGAGTCAGGCGTGTCTGTCGCAACGGCTGGCAACGAGGACAGTGGGCCGCGACTGCTTCGCATCTCTGCTGTCCGTCACGGGCGATTCGACGTCAGTGAGCACAAACGGGCTGGCAACGTGTCACTCCCGGAACGCGCGCGAGTTCACAATGGAGATATCTTGATGACGCGGTCGAACACCCCTGACCGGGTGGGTTTCGTCGCAATCGCTGGCGGCGTGGACGACGACTATTACATGCCCGATCTGGTCTGGCGCCTTGTCCCCGATGCCGCCGAGATCGATTCAGCATTCCTCGTCGAGGTGCTCTCTTCTGATTACGGCCGAGAGGAGATCAGGGCCCGCGCCTCGGGAACGAGCGCCTCGATGCAGAAGATCAGCAAGGCACGCATCTCGAGCATCATGATTCCCGTACCTAGACTTGAAGCCCAAGGGGCGTACGTTGCTCCGCTGCGTTCAACTCAGGAGAGCGCTGACGCCGCGCGGTCCACTGTTGTTGCACTCCGCAACCTGCGCTCGAATCTGCTGACCGTGCTTCTGTCGGGGGGGCATGAAATACCGGCATCGTATGACTACCTTTTGGAGGCGGTATGAGCGGATATACGGAGAAGGGCACGGTGCAAGCCGCGCTCGTGCAACTGCTGGTGGGTGCCGGCTGGACGTACGTAGCAGGGAAAGACCTGCCGCGGACAACTCAGCAGGTGTTCATCGAGGCCGACCTGCGGGATACGATTGAGCGGCTGAACCCTGCGCTGGTGGGTCGCACGGATGCGGTGCTCGCGAAGGTCCGGCAGGTGGCGTTGTCGGCGGCGTCCGAGGGGCTCATGGGCGCCAACGAACAGTTCACTAAACTGCTCCGCGGTGGCGGGACTGTCCTCATGCCGGACACCAACCATGACGAGCCGTTCCAGCTGCTGGACTTTGAACACCCCGAGCGGAATGCGCTGCTCGTCTCCGACGAGGTGTCCTACCTGGGTGCCCGGTTTGACGTAGTCCTGTGGGTGAACGGCATCCCCGTCATCGTCGGCGAGACGAAAACGCCCGTGTCCGTCGTGAAGTCGTGGAAGGACGGGGCGAAGGATATCTACACGGCGTACGAGGAGCATCAGCCTGCGTTCTTCACCCCGAACCTGCTGTCGTTTGCCACCGAGGGCAAGGACTTCCGGTACGCCGGTGTCCGTACCCCGCTCGACCACTGGGAACGGTGGGGTAGCAGTGCCGTTCCTGCCACCATCGAAGGCTGGGACCGGGTGAAGATGTCGGTCACAGGGCTCCTGTCTCCTACGGTGGTGCTGAACCTCATCGAGCACTACGCGATGTACGACCTGCAGTCGGATGATGGTGCCGTCCGGACGATCAAGCTGCTGCCGCGGTACTTCCAGTACGAGTCGGTGGAGAAGATCGTCGCCCGCGCGACCAGTGAGCCGCGCAGCCGTGGACTGATCTACCACACGCAGGGGTCCGGGAAGACACTCACAATGTCGTGGGTGGCCACGCGCCTCTACTTTGACCCGCGAATGCACAACCCGACGATCGTCGCCGTCGCCGACCGCACCCAGCTGGTCACGCAGACCTTCAGTCAATTCGCATCCGCCGGCGTCCCAGCCCCCGTGAAAGCGGCGAGCACCGCCGCGCTTCAGTCCGCGCTGCGTGGTGATGAGCGGGGGATCATTGCAACGACTGTGCACAAGTTCAAGGACGCCGGGCTCCTGTCTGCGCGGGAGAACATCGTCGTGCTCGTCGACGAGGCGCACCGCACCCAGGAGGGCGCGCTCGGCGCCGACATGCGCTCGGCGCTCCCGAACGCGCACCGCTTCGGGTTCACCGGCACGCCAGTGGCGGACCTCGACCGGAACACGTACCAGCTGTTCGGTGACGAGCGCGACTCCGGATGGGCGCTCGACACGTACGACTCAGACCGGTCCATCGCGGACGGCACCACGGTCCCCATGCGGGTGATTCCGCGTCCGGTGCGGTTCGATGTCGCCAAGGCCGAACTGGACGCCGCGTTCGACACTCTCGCCGAGGAGGAGGAACTCACCGACGCACAGAAAGAGTCTTTCTCGCGCCGCGTTGCAAACGCACGCGCGATCTTCCACAACCCGGAGCGGATCACGGCCGTCGCCTTCGACGTCGTTGACCACTTCTATAAGGCGATCGAACCGCACGGCATGAAGGCTCAAGTGGTTGTTGCCGATCAGGAACTCTGCGTCCTCTACGACGAGGCTCTGCGGGGCGCGCTGACCGCCGCGGGACGAGACGATCAATCGGCGGTGGTGATCTCCGCGACCGGTAAGGCGGAGCTCGATGCGTTCAAGATGAGCGAGGGCGAGGAGGAGGTGCTGCTGGACCGGTTCCGTGACGCGACCGACCCGCTGAAGTTCCTCATTGTCACCGCGAAGCTCGGCACCGGGTTCAACGCCCCCATCGAGGGGGTGCTGTACCTTGATAAGCCGTTGAAGCTTCACACCCTCTTCCAGACGATCACCCGTACGAACCGTCCCTGGCGGAACCCGCAGACCGGCTTCACGAAGCGCTACGGCACCATCGTCGACTATGTCGGTCTCGGCGGAGCGTTCGCCCGAGCAATTGCCCCCAGCGACCCGGAACACGCGCAACGGCAGATCGACACGGACGGACTACTGGCCGGCTTGGACGCGGCACTGAAAGAGATGCGGCGCCGATTTGTCGGCATCACCCGGGACGGCACGATGGGCTCGCTGCAGGCGGCCCTTGAACGGCTGCCGGCGAACAGCGAGGACCGTGCCGAGTACCGGGCCGAGTTCCTGTACGCGCAGGGCCTGTGGGAGACGCTCGCCCCCGATGAACGCCTATCTGGCTGGGAGGACGACTACACCTGGTACGCGCAGGTGTACGCTGCGATCCCAACCGGCGGGGACGAGGACGACATCCTGTGGGAGCGGCTGGGCCCGAAGACCCGTGAGCTGGTCCACCAACACATGCGGAACGTGCGCGTGGATGACCGGAACATCGCCGTGGTGATTGCGGACGCGGAGACGATCCGGAAGATGACGGAGGCCGGGCAGCTGCCACCGGTCCCGAAGGACTATGTGGGAAAGTCAGCGCAGGAGATCGTCGACAGCCTCACTGCCCGCATCCGCAGGAAGCTGGAGGGTGGCGGTCACCACGCAGTCGTCTACGGGTCAATAGCGGAACGTCTCGACCAACTGCGCCAGCGGGTCATCGCTACCGCGGAAGACTCGGTCGTGTGGCTGACGAGACTGTTCGAAGTCGCCAACGACCTAAAGACCGCCGAGGAAGCCGACGGGGACGGAGTTCTCGCCGACCTGCCGGACCCGAACATCGGCATGCTTACCCGCATCTTCGAGGAGAACACGCCGGAGGGCATGACGGTCATGGTCGGCCAGATCGTCGCCGAGATCGACACCCTCGTGCGCCATGCGGTGCACGAAAAGTGGACATCGAAAGAGTCGTCGATGAAGGCCGTGAAGCGTGAGCTCAACGCGCTGTTCAAGCGGTACTCGCTGCCGCGGACGGGAGAGCCGATGGACTCGGCGTGGAGGTACATCCTCAAGCACTACTGAATGGGGAGCGATGGAGCAGCTGGATTCTGTCGGAGTCGTCGGTGCCGGCGCACCACGAGGACAGCCCGCGCGAGATCAGCCGGCTGCAAGTCTCCGGCCTCGATCTCGCACACGAAAGAGATCGCTTCCGGCGTCCCGGCGCCGTGGCCCCGCACATCGAGATCAACACGGACGTGACCATGAGCACCGGCAAGACGGCCGCACAGGTGTTCTGTACTCGCTCCAGCGCTGCTCACCGCCCTGCCTATCGCTGAAGCGACCCGGCCAATCGTCGAGGACCTCGACAGCCCGAGCAAACAGCGACACACTGCGTGGCGGATCTTTCTGCTGACCATCGCGCAGGCCGACAACCCTGACGGGTTGTTTCCGCGCCGCGGCATGTCTAGCCGATGAGCTGAAAACGTTTCAGAGGTAGCTGCAGATTCGTTCGGAGTCGCACGCGGCAGGATCGGCGGCGGCGGCGGTGTCATGGAATCGGGCGACGGTGGATCTGAGAGCGACCAGCTCGGCGATCTGCCAGTCCAGATCCGTCAGTTGCCTGGCCAGAAGGTCCCGCACATGCGTACAGGGAGCCTGGCCGGCGTCACGGATGCGCAGGATGTCACTGATCTGGGCCAGGGTCAGCCCCGCGCCACGACTCCGGCGGATGAAATCTAGCCGCGTGACTGTTTCGTCCCCATAGGATCGGTACCCATTGGCCGCCCGCTGAGCGGCGGGTAGCAGTCCCCGGTCCTCGTAAAATCTCAGGGTTTTGGTTGTCATGCCAACGGCCGCGGCCGCTTCACCAATGCGCACTATGTACCTCTCCTCCGAACGGCGGGAATTTTCACACTTGACCTTCCAGTGTAGGGGAAGGTGCAGACTAGGCCCAGCACCAAAAAATCATGCACGTTCTTGTCCAAGACAGGTTCGTGTGTCCACAGCATTTCCGGAGGATTCATGTCTGAAGCAACAGTGTTTGATTTTGACTTGGCGGTCATCGGTTCCGGCGGGGGCGCGTTCGCTGCCGCCATCCGAGCGACGAACTTGGGTAAGCGGGTCGTGATGATTGAGCGCGGAACCGTCGGCGGGACCTGCGTGAACACTGGCTGCGTTCCGTCTAAAGCTTTGCTCGCTGCGGCCGAAGCGCGCCACGTCGCACTGGATTCCGGAAGGTTCCCGGGGATCTCTACCTCCGCTGACGCAGTCAATATGTCGGAGCTGATTGGTGGCAAACGTTCCCTGGTGGAAACGATGCGGACCGGCAAGTACGTGGACCTGATCGGTGAGTACGGCTGGGAGCTGCGCCAAGGCACTGCCGTGTTCGCCGGGACTGCCAATGAGCCGGTGTTGGAAGTCACCGGTTTCGATGGGTCCGTGGAAACCGTGCGTGCCGCCCACTATTTGGTGGCAACCGGGTCGACCCCGTGGGCGCCTCCGATCGAGGGTCTGGAGGAGGTGGGCTACCTGACGTCCACGACGGCCATGGAACTTGACGAGGTGCCCGAGTCGCTGCTGGTCCTGGGCGGTGGATACGTCGCGTTGGAACAGGCGCAGCTTTTCTCACGACTCGGCTCCACGGTGACAATGCTGGTCCGCTCACGGCTGGCTTCGACGGAGGAGCCGGAAGCGTCCCGCACCCTGATGGGCGTCTTCGCGGACGAGGGTATGCGGGTCATCCGCCGGGCCACCGTGTCCGCCGTGCACCTTGACGAGTCCACCGGCGAGGTTGTCGCTGTGGCCACGACGGGAGGCGGGCGGGAAGAGTTCCGTGCCAGCAAACTGCTGGTCGCCACAGGGCGGCGCCCCGTGACGGAGGGCCTGAACCTGGGCGCGGTCGGCGTCAACGTGGGAGAGAAGGGCGAGATTGTGGTCAACACCATGTTGGCCAGCTCGAACCCGCGAATCTGGGGTGCCGGGGACGTGACCGGACACCCGGAGTTCGTGTATGTGGCCGCCTCCCATGGATCCCTTGTGGTGGACAACGCGTTCAACGATGCCGGGAGGGTGGTCGACTACCGTCACCTCCCCCGGGTCACCTTCACCAGCCCCGCGCTGGCCGCGGTAGGTATGACCGACAAGGAAGCCAATGCGGCCGGCATCCGGTGTGAGTGCCGGGTGTTGCCGCTGGGATACGTCCCCCGGGCCCTGGTCAACCGGGATACCCGCGGCTTCATCAAGATCGTCGCCGACGCCGAGACACGGCGGATCGTGGGGATCACTGCCGTCGCCAAAGACGCCGGTGACCTCGCCGCGGCCGGCGGCTACATCCTGGAAGCCGGGATGACCGTCGACCAAGTCGCCACCATGTGGAGCCCGTACCTGACGATGGCCGAAGGCATCAAGATCGCCTGCCAGTCCTATAACACGGACGTCTCCAAGCTCTCCTGCTGCGCCGCCTAACCACCTAAGCCTCACAAAGAGAGGAGCTCATCATGACGAATGAAACCAATCAGGTCACAGAACGACTCACCTCCGGCGATGCAGGACTCGAAACCTGGCTCTGGCTGCCGCTCATGAAGCTGCTGGCCAAGGGAGACGCAGTAGACATTGCCGACTTGGCGGCTGCGTCCGGCCGGCCCGCCGAAGACGTTCACCGTGCTCTGGCAGCCGTGCCCGATACGGAGTACGACGGGTCCGGGCGGATTATCGGGCAGGGCCTGACTCTTCGGTCCACTCCGCACCGCCTCGAGGTCAACGGTGAACAGCTGTACACGTGGTGTGCTCTGGATACCCTGATCCTGCCAGCCGTCCTCGGATCATCCGTGAGAATCGAATCGGCCTACGGGGCAACTGGAATTCCAGTTCGGGTAAGCGTTGACGCCTCCGGGGTGACGAGCGTTGAGCCAGCCACGGCTGTGGTCTCTCTGGTCAATCCGGAAGACATGAGCTCGGTGCGTTCGGCGTTCTGTAACCAGGTCCACTTCTTCGCGTCACCTGAAGAAGCCAAGCCTTGGCTTGACAGCCACCCCGGCGGCTCCGTGATACCTGTCGACGAGGCTTACCGGCTCGGTACCTCCATTGCCGAAACGATGCTCAAGGAGACGACACCGCAGCGGTCCGCCCAACCTGGCAACGGGGTGCACGGCTGCTGCTAAGACCGCAGTGCTGCAACGGCACCGCCACCAATGCGTCCACTGAAGTCTCCGTTAGAGCTCCACAAACTGAACCTGATTTAGACATCTGAGATTAAGGAGAAAATTGTGAGCGAACATTTTGATGTTGCGGTGTTAGGCATGGGGCCTGGCGGGGAGGTGGCCGCAAGCCGGCTGCTCAATGCAGGGAAGAAGGTCGCGGTCATCGAGCGGGAATTGATCGGCGGTGAATGCGCCTACTGGGCCTGCATTCCGTCCAAGACGCTGTTGCGGCCAGCTGAAGCCCGCACGGAAGTCCAACGGGCAGCCGGGGTATCCGGCGCGGAACTGGACTGGTCTGAGGCCAGTGAGTACCGCGATTACATGATCCGGAATCTCGACGACAGCGCACAGGTCGACGGGTATGCCCGCCACGGTGCCGTCGTAATTAAGGGCGAAGCCCGGATCACGGGCCCCGGCCGGATCCAAGTACAGGACCGCGAGCTGACCGCAGAGCACATCATTATCGCGACCGGCTCGGAGGCGGTCATCCCCGATCTCGAAGGTCTCGATCAGATCACCGCTTGGACGAACCGAGAAACATACACGACCAAGACCCTGCCGAAGAGTGCGGTGATCATCGGCGGTAGCGCCGTCGGGACCGAGACCAGCACCTTCCTCTCCCGTTTCGGAGTGAAGGTCACACTCGTCCACCGCGGCGACCGGGTCCTGGAACGCGAAGAGCCCAGGGTCGGGGAGCTGACCTACAAGTATCTGACAGAGTCCGGAATCGATATCCGTCTGGGCGTGACCGCCCACAAGGCACACCGCACCGGCGAACATAGCGTGATTGAACTTAATGACGGCACTGACGTGACGGCCGACGTTGTCATTTTCGCAACCGGACGCACCCCTCGCACCAGAAACCTCGGCTTCGAAAACGCTGGTATCGCTCTGGGCGATCACGGGCAGGTACAGGTGGACGAATACTGTCGTGCGGCCGAGAACGTGTGGGCGATTGGAGATGTCACCGGCATCATGCCCTTCACCCACGTCGCCAAATACCAGGGCCGCATCGCAGCAGACGCCATTCTCGGCGGCACCCGCGAAGCCTTCTACGACGGCATCCCCCGCGTTGTGTTCGCTGACCCGGAAATCGCCGCCGCCGGAATCACCCAGACCCAAGCCAACCAACAGGGGCTACCTACGGCGGCAACGGAAATTGACCTAGCCAACGCCATCACCCGCCCATGGACATATGAACAGGATCCCCGTGGGCACCTTGGTTTGCTGGTGGATACCAAACGCAAGGTACTCATCGGCGCATGGGCAATCGCACCCCAAGCCGGCGAGTGGATCCATCAGGCATCCCTAGCCATCCGCGCGCAAATCCCCATCGACACTCTTCTCGACCAGGTTGCCCAATACCCGACCTACAACGAGGCCTACCAAGCAGCCCTTGAAAAACTGGACATCTAGCCACTATCGCCGGCCAATCCGAAATACTGCCGCCCCCAGGCGCCTGACCGTCGCGCAGCGCTGCACGGTGACGCACGCGAGAGTCGAACTAGGCAAACTGTTCGGGCTAGCCCGCTCAATCATCTGCCGAACCATCAAGCGCGACGGCGACAGCACGGTTTAGAACCGAGCGATTCCGCCATCCAAATGGCGAGTAGCGCTTGATGGTAGCGCTAGTCCAGGCACCTGGTAGCGCAGTTCTGACGAGATGGTAGCGGCCCGGGCGCTGTGCCCGTGCCACCTCCGGTGTTACTCCCAGTAGGTCTCGTGGGCGCGGGCCTGGTCGTTGCGGTGCCGGCGCATGTTGATCTGACCCAGATTGATGACCCGGGCGTTATTGGCGAGGCGGTTCACGATCGAGTCCGCCGCTGGCCGTGGGGAACACGGCGGTCCGGGCGACGGATGGCCGAGGGTCGCCGGCGGCCGGCGGCACCCTACAGTCACGGCTCGTGCGGCGTTTCGAGCGGATGCTCGCCGACCACGCCCAGGACGAGCTCAGCATCATCGACATCGCGAACGCCCTGAACGTGCCCCTGCGCACCCTGCAGAACACCGTGCGGCGTGAGCTCGGCGTGACGCCGTCCGAGCGGCTGCACGAGGTCAGACTGGGTCTCGCCCAGGCTCGGTTGCTGGCCGCCGATCCCGCCGTCGCCAGCGTGAGCGACATCGCGGCGGGCTGCGGTTTCGTGCACCTGGGCCGATTCGCCGGCAGCTACCACGCGGCGTACGGCAAGTACCCGTCGGCCACCCTCCGCCGGTAATGTTCGCGGCCCGTTCCGACACGAAAGCCCGGCGTCCTGAACGTGTGAACGTTCAGGACGCCGGGCTCCATGCATCGTTGTCGCTGGTTAGCCGCGCGTGCTGGCTTCCAGTTCATCGTCGCTGATCCTCGCGGGCAAGGGAGTCTTGCGCTCCTCGCCGTTCGCCCCCTCAAAACGCCGGCCCCATCCGGTCAGAATCGCTACAAGAATGACCAAGGTGAGCACCAGCGGGTAGAACGCTGCCAGGAAGATCGAAGGCGCGGACAGAACGGGCGCGCTGTCATGACCCTGGGTGAGCAGGCTGGCGATCAACAGGAAGGAGCTCACAACCGGAACCACTGATCCGAGGCCGAGGGTGACACAGTCCATGACGTTCGCGCGCCGGTACGGGTGCAGCCCCGCCGCGGCACCGATGCGGTCGGCGACCGGGCCGAACATGATCATCGACGGCCCGTTGACGCCGGCGAAAATTGTCGCCGTCGCGAGCGCTCCGACTCCAATTGCGATCTCAGCCCCCATAGGCGTCTTAGCGAATGCAGACTTTGCGACGGCATCAACGATGAGGTCGAAGATACCGGCCTGCTGCAGAACACCGATGATTCCAAAGATCACGATCCCCAGTCCGATGAGCGGGAGGATGTCAGCGATTCCGGCCACGAGGAATCCTCCGGGCGTGCCGTCCTCGTTCGCGGACATGACATCCGAGAGACTCAGGAGCCCTGTGAGCAGGCCAAGCGCGATACCCGAGATGAGGCCGATTGTTGCCGCCAGGAAGATGTCCCGCTTCCAGAAAGCGACGAAGAGCAGGATGGCGATCGGGATGAGCATGATGAGGCTGAGCGGCGTGCCCGAGACATCCGCCTGCGCGGTTGACCCGCCCTCGTCCGAACGCAGCGACCCGATGACGAGGAACAGGATGGCGCTGATGCCCGCAGCGACCAGGGAGTACTTTGCCCGAGCCCTGACGACTCCGCCGATCTCAGCGGAACCTTCCTTATTGCGATATTTCTGGGTTGACGAAGAAACGATTGTCGAGTCCGAAATCGGGGCAAGGTTGTCGCCGAACAACGCGCCGGACAGGATCGCGCCCGCCAGGAGCAGCGGGTCCGCTCCGAGGATGACGCCGGCCGGGTAGAAGATCGGAAACGCCGTGAACATCGTGCCGATCGAGGTTCCTGTGGACATCGCGATCGCGCACACCACAATGAACGTGACGGCGATGAACCAGCCCCCGGAGACGCCGAGGCTGCTGGCCAGCCAGACGAAGCCGCCGGAGACACCCGTCTGTTTGATCAGGGCCGAGACAAGACTCACGATCAACAGGATCAGGAGGAGCGTGATCGAGGTCCGGGATGAGACGCCCAGGATGACGCTGTCCCAGAATTGGGAGTATCGGCGAGCGAAGAGCCCGGCGATCAGCAGGCCGGCCAGCCCGGACGCCGTGAGGGCGTTCATGTCGAACACCCGGAAGATCACGAAGTAGGCGATGACTCCGACCAGGAAGGTGGCTGGAGCTATGAGAGCCCCCATGATTCCGCCCCTAAATTCAAGCCGTTCAGAACTCTCAATCATTTTTAGGCTCCTTTGCCCATATACGAGGTGGTTGGATGCTTGTCGGCAGGTGATCGTGGGCGGCGGCCCCGAGGCTGGCGCCTAGCGAACGGATCGGAACTGGCGAAGTGCCGCCAGTGCTGTCTCGATGTCCTCGGGCGTTGTGTAGTAGTGCAGGGACAGCCGGAGGATTTCGCCGCGAGGAGCGGTCACGATTCCCCGCTCGAAGAGCCATTGGGACAGCCTTGCGGGATCCTCGTCGTAGATTGCGACCTGCGGTCCCCGATGCTCTGGATCGGCCGGCCGACTCATCCGGATTCCAAGATCCGAGAGTCCTGCCGCGAGCTGGTCAGACAGCCGTGACACGTGCTCATACGCCTGTGCCTGGTCGACTCGCTCGAGAATCCCGAGACCCGCGTTCGCTGCGTACACGGCAGGTACGGCGGGTGTCCCGGCCTCGAACCGGCGCGCGGTTGTGGGGTAGTCGACGAGTTCCGGGTCAAACGCGAACGGGTCGACTCGACCGAACCAGCCGGTGAGTTCCGGTGATCGCTCGGAGGTGATCCCATCCTTCACATAGAGAAAGGCCACCCCGGCGAGACCGAGCATGTACTTCAGCGACCCGGTCACGAGATAGTCGCAGTCGAGTTCCTTGACGTCGATCGGAACCACGCCGGCACCTTGATAGGCATCAACGAACATCCGTGCACCCGCCGTGTGCGCAAGGTCCGTGATTTCCCTGAGCGGCGGGCGAGCGCCATCGTGATAGCTCACCAGCGGCGCCGAAACGAGGCTCAGCGAATCGTTGATGGCAGACTCCCACTCGACTGCGTTCAGCGCGTCGACTCGGTCGGAGATCATGTGCACCTGGGATCCCTGCGCCGCTTGCGCGCGCCAGACATGCCCCACCGAGGGGAATTCGAGAGCGGACGTCAGTATGCCCGGTCGCTCGTCCCAGCGGAAGCTGGAGGCCACCTGGTAGGCACCCTCCGATGCAGAAGAGACAATCGCAATCTCATCCGGGTCGGCGTTGATGAATCGCGCAAACCGTTCACGCAGTTTCTCGACCTCACCCATCCAGAGGCCCCATGGGGCGCCTGAATCGGTCAGGGAGCTGGTGAGGTCGCTCAGACTAGAATTCAGTTGCGTCGACAGGGCGCCCTGGCTGCAGCTGGCCAGGTGAACCATTTTTTCGAGCGGCGGAAACTGGCGTCGAAATTCTTCTGCGTCGAAGAGTTCTGCGGTTTGTACGGCGGTGGCTGATGTTTCCATGCTGGCGAGCCTATGCCCAGATGTTTAGTGTGGTCAACTGTTTTCAATGTGACTAATGTTTTCTTCAAAGGTCACGAGATGTCGCCGAAAGGAATGTGCCTGTGGACGGCTTTCGCATTCGGGAGTTGCGCGCCAACCGAGGGATGACCATTTCGGAGCTGGCGCTCGCGACGGAGGTGTCCGCCGGGCTGATCAGTCAGGTCGAGAGGGGGCGCTCCGATCCAAGCCTCGAAACACTGCGCAAGATCTCGCGCGCTCTGGACGTGCCCCTATTCGAGCTGTTTGAGCAGGAGCCCGAAGGTGGCGGCGTATCGGTGGTCAGAAAGGATCACCAGGTTCGCATCACGTCCCCCACAGCGGACATCACCTACTCCCGGCATTCCGCTGGAAACGGTCAGCTTGAGGTCCTGCGTGGATCCTTGAAGCCCGGGGGCGCCTCGAGTGCAGAGCCGTGGAGCCACCCGTCCGAAGAGTGCGTTGTCGTGATCGAGGGAGCCCTTGTCGCGGAGGTCCAGGGCAAGCGCTACAGCCTGGCAGAAGGCGACAGCTGTCATTTCAACTCCAGGCTTCCGCACCGGCTCATCAACGAGGGCAACGTCATGGCGACCTTCATCATCGCGGCGACGCCTCCCAGCTACTAGTCCGTCAGGGGATCAGCCTGTCAGCCGCGTGGGATACCGTGGTGCCCATGTTCGGAAGGGACCGCTCGGAGTAGGTCAGTGCCCCTTGAAGGCCTCCGCCAGCCACCAGGCTCCGCCGTCGCTGGCGATCTTGGCGTCAATGACCAGTGGCGCGTTCCGGGGCCCATCCAGCCAGCCCTGCACGGCGTCCAGGTCGGTGGGCGTGCGCACCGTGATGGCGTGCGCGCCGTAGCCGCGGGCGATGGCCGCCAGGTCTGAGTCGGGGAACGTGACCGTGTCGAGGTCCTCCTTCGCCGTGAAGTGGTGCACCTCGGCGCCGTAGGCCGCGTCGTTGTAGACGATGACGACCAGCGGCAGACTCAGCCGCACGGCTGTCTCCAGCTCGGAGATGCCCATCAGGAAGCCTCCGTCGCCGGTCCCCAGCACGGGCAACCGGTCCGGCCGGGCCAGCGCCGCACCGATGGCCGTGTACAGGCCCAGCCCGATCGATTGGAAGGCCTGGGTGAAGCAGAAGCCGAACTCGTCGGGAACGCTCAGGTGCGTGCTCGGGTAGCCCATGAAGTTGCCCGAGTCGATGGACAGGATGCGCTCGGCCGGCAGGATGCCGTCCAGGGCGATGCTCAGCACCCGGGGGTCGATGCGGCCCCCCATCGAGATGTCCTCCACCGGAACGTCCTGCCAGCGGGAGTGCTCGGCGATCAGCGTGGCGTTTCGCTCCGTGCGGTACTTCTCGTCGGCCGCCCCGCCGTGCTCCCGCAGTACGGCGAGGGCCTCCCGCGCGGTCGCCGCGCAATCGCCGAGCACACCGAGGTCGATGGGCCGGTTGGCGCCCAGGGCGCTGTCTTCGACGTCGACCTGCACGACGCGGGCACGCTCCGAGATCAGGGCGCCGTGGCGCATGGTCCACATGTTCAGCGTGCAGCCGAACCCGATGATCAGGTCGGCTTGGCTGATGAGTTCGGCGGTCTGCGGTGAGGAGAATCCGCCGGAGATGCCGAGGGAGAATCGCTCGCCGTTGAACAACCCGCTGGCCACGGCCGAGGTGGCCACGAGCGCGCCGGCCTGCTCTGCCAGCTCGAGGATCTCCGTGCGGGCGTCGCGCCCGCCGCGGCCGGCGACGAAGACCGGGCGCGCGGCGGCCTGGATCAGCCGGACCAGCTCGCGCACGGCCTCGTTCGAGGGACGCACCAGTTGGGCCGACGGGATGGCGGCCACGATGTCGGGCGTGCCCTCCGGGGCCGGAGCCGCCTGCACGTCGAGGGGAAGGTTCAGCACCACGGTGCGGCGTTCGCTGCGCGCCGTGCGGTAGGCCCGCACGGTGTCGGCGACGGCGCTGCCGGGGGAATGCACCCGCTCGGCCACGGCACCCACACTGCGGGCCAGTGCCTGCTGGTCGATCGTGAAATTCGAGCGCACGGCCGAGCCGGCCGTTTCAGCGGCCAGCACGATCATCGGCGTGCGGCTCTTGGCCGCTTCGCCGATTCCGGTCATGGCGTTGGTCAGCCCGCAGCCCTGGTGAACGGACACGACGGTGACCTCGCCGGACATCCGCGAATAGGCGTCGGCCATCGTGGCGGCGCCCCCCTCGTGCCGCGCGGCCACGTAGGTCACGCCATGGCGACGCAGGGCGTTCGTGACCTCGAAGTTGCCGCTGCCGACCACTCCAAAGGCGTGGCTCACTCCCAGCTGCGCCAGCGTCCGGCCGACCAGTTCCGCTACGTTCATTCGCTTGATCCACTTCTCTATCGGGCCTGCGGGGGTGGCCGCCGGCGCCTTGCGGAAGAGATCCGGAAGGCACCGACGGCCGGGCGTACAACGACACGCGTTGTATCAACTACACGTGTTGTATCAATTACACGGATGCCTGCGCGGGCGCGGTTTCGACCGCGGCGGCACCCTTCTGGGACTCCCCCGTGCGTGTGGACACGGAGGACACGACGATGGCACCCAGCACGGCCACGGCCGCGAAGACGTAGAAGTTGGCCTGGTAACCGAGCGCGGTGCTGGCGATGACGCCGCCGATGATCGGGCCCATCATGGCGCCGATGCGCCCGACGCCGAGCGACCAGCCCAGGGCCGTGGGGCTCAGGCGCTGCGGGTAGTGCGTGGCGCAGAAGCCGCCGACCAGGATCTGCGTTCCGACGCTGCCGAGGCCGGCGAAGGCCACCAGCACGAAGAGCAAGGCTACCGGCAGGTTGAGGCTGATCAGGAAGATCGAGATGCACGCCAGGATGAACGAGGCGGTGACGACCTTCTTGATGCCGATCCGGTCGGCCACCCACGACGCGCCGATCGAGCCCACGATCGCGCCGAGGTTGAGCACGAGGAGGAACGCGAGCGCGTGGCCGAGTTCGAAGCCGGCGCCGCGCATGATCTGCGGCAGCCAGGTGTTCAGGCCGTAGACCAGCAGCAGTCCGCAGAAGTTCGCGGCGGCGAAGAGGATCGTCGACCGGCGCCAGCGGGCGCTGAACAGGTCTTTCAGGCTCGACTGCCGGGCCGGCACGGCGGCGGCCGAAGCGCCGGCCCGTGCGTCAACGGCCGGTGCGTCGGTGACGATGTCCGCGTAGACGAGGCCGAACCGGTCGGCCGTCGCCCGGGCCTCGGCCGGCGAACGCCGGTTCGCGAGGAAGGCGATGGACTCGGGGAGGTACTTGTAGGCGATCGGCAGCAGGGTGACGAGCGGGAGGGCGCCGATTGCGTAGAGCCAGCGGAAGTCCAGTGCCGGAAGGGTCGACATCGCGAGCACGGCCGCGGCCACGCCGCCGACGGAGTAGCCGCTGAACATGAGCGCGTTGGCGATCTGGCGCCGTGTCTTCGGTGCGTACTCCACGGTCAGCGCGATGCAGGTCGGCACGACGCCGCCCAGGCCAAGCCCGGTCAGGAAACGCAGCACCGCGAATACGGTCTCGTTCGGCGCCGCGGCCGTAGCGAGCATGCACACGGAGAACCAGGCGATGCAGAACAGCATGATCTTGCGGCGGCCGAGCACGTCGGTCAACGCTCCGACGGTCAGCGTGCCGATCAGCATTCCGATCAGCGCGAGGCTGCCGATCAGGCCGGCCTGGGCCGGGTCGATGTTCCAGGTGGGGTGAGCCAGCAGGGTCGGCACCGTCGCGCCGAAGACGACGAGGTCGTAGCCGTCGAAGACAATGGTGAAGAAGCAAAGCGCGAGCACAAGGCCACCGCTCCGTTTCGGCAGGGCCTTCGTGGCGGCCGGTGTGGCGTGGGATTGCGTCATGAACTCTTCCTTGAGTCGGGGCAATGCAGGGCGGGGTCATGGACGGAGCGCCCACTGCCCCCCAACCATACACTTTCACTTACGACCGTCAAGCAATCGCAATAGAGTTTCCGAAAGCCGGAACACGACAGACCACGGGAGCTCACACATGACGATCACCACGACACCCTCCAGCTGCAGCATTAACCGCAGGGTGGAGTGGGTAGACACGGATGCCGGGGGTCACCAGCACAATTCGGTGCTGCTGCGCTGGGCCGAATCGTGCGAGGCGGAGCTCTTCCGCGGGCTGGGCCTGCCGGAGTACTTCCCGCGCGCACCGCGGGTTCAGCAGAGCGTCAACTTCACGGCACGGCTGTGGTTCGGCCAGCGGGTGACCACGACCGTGACGCTCGAGAAGATCGGCCGCACCTCGATGGCGTTCCGCTTCGACGCGTACGGCCACGAGTTCGAGGGGCGGGAAGGCAGCCCAGCCGCGCACGGCACCTTCGTCACCGTCTACATCGCCCCCGGCCAGGACCAGGCCGGACCCTGGCCGCAGCACTTCCTCGACAGGCTCACCCCCGACACGAAGTAGCGCGCCCGCCTCCCGCCGGGGGAAGCGAGCGCGCCGCCGGGCGGTACCGGCTACACCGTCACGGACTCCACGCTCTCCGGGGCCCGGTCGGCCGGCTGCGGCAGCCAGCGAACGTGGTGACCCTGCTCGGTCGGCTCATCGTGGCGCACCAGCTCCAGCCGGGGCCGCACGGCCTCGGTGCGCGCCGTCGGCGGTTTGCGTCGCCCGGCCCGGAACTGCAGTGGCCACTCTGCCCCCGGGCCGACATACTCCTGCTCCGCCGCGGCGTGCAGCGTCCACTTGGTGTCGTAGAGGTGCGAGCGGCCCAGGGCGCACATGTCCGCCCGGCCGGCCAGCAGGATGGAGTTCATGTCGTCGTAGGAGGAAATCGCGCCGACGGCGATGACGCTCGCTCCGTACTTGACCGCCACCTCATTTCGGATGCGGTCCGCGAACGGGGTCTGGTAGCTCCGGCCGTAGGCCGGACGTTCCGCCTTGCTGACCTGCCCGGTCGACACGTCGATCGCGTCGGCGCCGTGCTTCACGAAGGCCTCGGCGATCGCCACGGCGTCGTCCTCGGTGTTCCCACCGTCCACCCAGTCGGTGGCCGAGATGCGCACGCTCATCGGGCGCTCGGCGGGCCAGACCGCCCGCACGGCGTCGAACACCTCCAGCGGATACCGCAGCCGGTTCTCCAGGCTGCCGCCGTAGGCATCCGTTCGCTGATTCGCCAACGGCGACAGGAAGGAGGACAGCAGGTAGCCGTGGGCGCAGTGCACCTCGAGCAGATCGAAGCCGGCGTCGGCCGCCCGCCGGGCGGCGCTCACGAACTCGTCGCGGACGGCATCCATGTCGGCCCGGGTGATCTCCCGGGGAGTGGCGCTCTCCGGTCCGTAGGCAATGGCGGAGGGGCTGATTGTCTCCCAGCCGCCCTCCTCGAGGGGAACGTCGATGCCCTCCCACATCAGCCTGGTTGAGCCCTTCCTGCCGGAATGGCCCAGCTGCACGCCGATTTTCGCGTTGGACCGCTCGTGCACGAAGCCCACGATCTCCCGCCAGCTCTCGCGCTGCGGGTCGGTGTACAGGCCGCTGCAGCCGGGGGTGATCCGCCCCTCCGGCGAGACGCACACCATTTCCGTCATCACGAGCCCCGCACCGCCTATGGCCAGGGAGCCCAGATGCACGAGGTGGAAGTTGCCGGGGACACCCTCGTCGGCGGAGTACATGTCCATCGGGGAGACGATGACCCGGTTGGGCAGTTCCAGCTCGCCCAGGCGGTGCGGCTGGAACATGGCCGGCGCGACCTCGCCCGCGCCCTGGCGCGCAGCGAAATCGGCGTCGACGAGGGCGGCGAAGCCGGGGTCGCGCAGCTTGAGGTTGTCGTGGGTGATCCGGCGGCTGCGGGTCAGCAGGTTGAAACAGAACTGAATCGCGTCCTGGTCCTTGTACTGGCCGATGTTCTCGAACCATTCGAGGCTGGCCTGGGCCGCGCGCTGCGTCGATTCGACCACGGGCCGGCGTTCCGTCTCGTAGGCGGCGAGGGCATCCTCGACCTCGGCGTGCTCGTGCAGGCAGGCCGCGAGGGCGAGGGCATCCTCCATGGCCAGCTTGGTGCCGGAACCGATCGAGAAGTGCGCGGTGTGGGCCGCGTCGCCCAGCAGCACGATGTTGTTGTGGCGCCAGTTTTCGTTCCGCACGGTGGTGAAGTTGATCCACTTCGAGTTGTTGGAGAGCACCTCGTGGCCCTGCAGCTCCTCGGCGAAAATCTCGCGGATCTTCGCGATGGATCCCTCGTCGCTGACCCCGGGCGGGAAGGCCTTGTTCGCGCTGGCGCCGAAGCCGGCGCGTTCCCACACGTCCGGGTGCATCTCCACGATGAAGGTGCTGCCCTGGTCGGAGTACGGGTAGCCGTGGATCTGCATGATGCCGTACTCGGTCTCCTTGACGAAGAACTTGAACGCCTCGAAGACCTGCGTCGTGCCGAGCCACATGTACTTGGAGGTGCGCAGGTCCAGCGTCGGCTTGAAGGAGTCGGCGTAGCGGGTGCGGATGCCCGAATTCAGCCCGTCCGCGGCCAGCACCAGGTCGTAGTCACGGCTGAGCTCCTCCACGTCGGGGGGCATGGTCGAGAATCGCACGTCCACGCCGAGAACGATCGCCCGCAGCTGCAGGAGCCGGAGCAGTTCCTTGCGACTCATCGCCGCGAAGCCCTGACCGCCGACCGTGTGCGCTTCACCCTTGAAGTGCACGTCAATGTCGGTCCAGCGGGCGAACTGGCTCGCCATCTCGGCGGCGATGACGGTGTCGGCGTTCTCGATCCCGCCGAGCGTCTCGTCGCTGAAGACCACGCCGAAGCCGAACGTGTCGTCGGCGGCGTTGCGCTCCCAGACGACGATTTCGTGTTCCGGCTTGAGCTGCTTCATCAGGGCGGAGAAGTAGAGCCCTCCGGGGCCTCCGCCGATTACTGCAATACGCATGGGACGTCCTTTCTCAGACATCGTGTTCTCAGGCATCGTTCGCGACCAGGCGGTCGCGCAACTGGAAGTGCTGGAGTTTGCCGCTGGGGTTGCGCGGCAGTTCGGTCACGAAGGTGACCTCGCGCGGGTATTTGTAGGGGGCGATAGTCTGCTTGACGAAGTCCTGGAGCTCCTTGCGCTTGGCGTCGTCGCCCGGCACGCCCTCACGCAGGACCACGTACGCGCTGACGATGCTGCCGCGGTCCGCGTCGGGTCTGCCGATCACGGCGCTTTCGACCACGTCGTCGTGCTGGCCGAGCGCCGCCTCGACCTCGGGCGCGCCGATGTTGTAGCCGGAGGAGACGATCATGCTGTCCGAGCGGGCCTCGTACCAGAAGTAGCCGTCTTCGTCGCGGCGGAAGGTGTCACCGGTGACGTTCCAGCCGTTCTTGACGTAGTTGAGCTGGCGGTCGTCGTTGAGGTAGCGGCAGCCGGTTGGGCCGATCACGGCCAGGCGGCCGAGCTGGTTCACCAGCGCCTCGTTGCCGTCCTCATCCATCACCATCGCGCGGAATCCGGCGACGGCCTTGCCCGTGGCGCCGGGGCGGATCTCGTCGTCGGCGGCGGAGATGAAGACGTGCAGCATCTCGGTCGATCCGATGCCGTTGATCAGCTTCAGCCCGGTCTTCTCGAGCACCTCGGCCCAGACCGAGCCGGGCAGGTGCTCGCCGGCGGAGATGGCTCGGCGGATGCCGCGGAGCAGGTCGGCCTTGCCGCCCCGCAGGATCGCCCGGTAGGCGGTGGGTGCCGTGGAGAGGATGGTGACCCCGGCCGCGTGGGTGAGTTCCGCGAGCTCAACGGGGGTGGCGCGCTCGATCAGCAGCGAGGAGGCGCCGAACCGCAGCGGGAAGACGACGAGGCCGCCGAGGCCGAACGTGAACGCCAGGGGCGGGGAGCCGGAGAAGACGTCGTCGACCGTGGGTTGCAGGATGAGGCGGGCGAAGGTGTCGGCGTTGGCCAGGATGTCGCGGTGGAAGTGCATGGTGATCTTGGGCGTGCCGGTGGTTCCCGACGTGGGGCCCAGCAGGGCGACATCATCCGCTGCCGTCTGCACGTTGACGAACGCGCCGGACTTCGTCGCGCACCGGGCGACCAGGTCGTCCGCCGCCGCACCGCCGTAGGCGATCAGTGCCAGCTTCGGGCCGGCGGCCGCGTGCAGCTCGTCGGCGAAACGATGGTCGCTGATTCCGACGACCGGCCCGGTGAGTGCGATGAGCGCTTCGATTTCCTGGGCGCGCAGGGCCTGCATGGTGGTGACGACGACCCCGCCTGCCTTCAGCACGCCGAGCCAGCAGGCCACCAGCCACGGGTTGTTCGGCCCGCGCAGCAGCACCCGGTTGCCCGGGACCACCCCGAAGTCCTCGGTCAGCACCTGGGCAACCTGGTTGGCCTTCGTGAGCAGGTCGCCGTAGGTCCAGCGGATGCCGTCCGGCGTGAGCAGGCACGGCCGGTCGGCGCCGAACGTGGCGACGGCATCGTCGATGAGCACGGTGGCCGCGTTCAGCCGGTCCGGGTACTGCAGCTCCGGGAGTGTAAACTCGATGGTGGGCCACAGCTCGGAGGGGGGCAGGTTGTCTCGGGCGAATGTATCCACGTGAGCCGAAGCGCTGAGATCCATCGGGCACCTTTCCTTCCGTGCGACCGCGGCCCGGGACGTCTCTGTGCCGGACCCGCCGCTGTTCGTTGACGTTAGCGTATATGTCATGTGCGTGACGGTCGTAACGAATACGCCACGTTTTCAGGCTGGCTGTCTATTCCTGCCTGAGCTTCCGGATCATGCCCTCCTGCGCCACGGTCGCCAGCAAGACGCCGTCGCGGGAGTAGAAGTGCCCGGTGGCGAGCCCTCGGCTGCGCTGCGTGGAGACCGCCTCCTGCACATAGAGCACCCAGTCGTCCATCCGCCCCTCGCGGTGGAACCACATCGAGTGGTCGAGGCTGGCCGTGACGAGTCCGGCATCCGCCCAGGCGCTGCCCTGTTCGCGCAGCACGGGCTCCAGGATCGTGTAGTCGCAGACGTAGGCGAGCGCGGCCCGCCGCACGTGCGGGTCATCCGGTAGCTCCTCGAAGGCCTTGATCCAGACCGCCTGGTGCGGCAGCCGGTCCGCCCCGGACTGCAGGTAGACCGGGGACGACACGTGGCGCATATCGAAGCTGCGACCCGATCCCCAGTAATCGGCGGCCGGTCCCTCGACGCCCGCGAGGGTCTCCCCCGACGACGGCAGATCTTCCGGCTGGGGCAGCTGGTCCCGGTAGGGCAGGGGCATTTCCGCGGCGAACTCCGGTCCCTCCTCGGGCACGTGGAATGACGCCAGGGCCGCGTAGACGACCTTGCCGTTCTGGTACGCGCGAACCTGGCGGGTCGAATAGGAGCGGCCGTCCCGCAGATGCTCCACCTCGTAGCGAAGCGGCTGCAGAATGTCGGCCGGCCGCATGAAATAGCTGTGCATCGAGTGCAGCTCGCGGTCGGCGTCGACGCTTCGCATCGCCGCCATCGCCGCCTGGGCCACCAGGTCGCCGCCGTAGGCCTTGGGCCACGGCACGTACTGGGTGACGGCGGTGAAGGCCTGGTCGAAGTGCTCCGGCTCGGTCGGCTCCAGCTCGATGGCCGCGAGGAAACGTGCCGCGCTCAGCGCGGCCTCAGCCGTGTCACTCATGCGCGGCGATAGCCCTCAAGGCTGGAGTCGTCCACATCGGCCAGGTTGATCACGATGTTGTCCGGGGTGCGCGTGGTCAGCCAGACGAGGTCCTCGGTGGTGCTCATGTTGACCTCGACGTGCGGCATGAACGGCGGCACGAAGACGAAGTCACCCTCGCTCATGTCGATGAACTCGGAGTAGTTCTCGCCGAAGTAGATGCGGCCCAGCCCCTTGAGAACATAACCGCCGGTCTCCGCCTCGCCGTGGTGGTGCGGCAGCGAGCGGTAGCCCGGAAGGTTGGTGACCTTGCCGAACCAGATCTTGGTGGCCGGCGTGTGCTGGATGCTGACGCCGGAGACGCGGTGCGCTCCGCCGGACTGTCCGGTGTCGCCGTACTCGTGGCCCTGGCGAGTCACAACGGGAACGATCTTCTCGGTAACGATGTCTGACATGGTCAGCCCCTTCTTAACGGTCGGTTCGTGGGTGGTGCGGGTGGCTTGGAGTGGTGCGGTTCAGTTCAGGACCGGCTCGCGCACGGGCATCCGCACCCGGTTTCGCAGTTCGCCGATTCCCTCGATGGCCGTCACGAGCACATCGCCGTCGGCGAGGAATCTCGGGGGCTTGCGGGCCATGCCCACTCCCCCGGGCGTGCCGGTGAGCACGACATCGCCGGGGCGCAGCACGGTGAATGTGGAGATGTAGGAGATCAGTGCTGCGGCGTCGAAGACGAGGGTTGAGGTGCAGCCCTCCTGCACCACCTCACCGTTGACGGTGCAGGTGATCGCCAGGCCCGACTCGGGGCTGCACTCGTCTGCGGTCACCAGCACCGGGCCGAGCGGCGTGCTGGCGTCGAACGCCTTGCCCTGCAGCCACTGCAGCGTGCGCCGCTGCCAATCCCGCATCGAGACGTCGTTGGCGACGGTGTACCCGGCGATGGCCGCGGATGCCTCCTCCGGCGTGCATTTGTAGACCTCGGCGCCGACCACAACGGCCAGCTCGGCCTCCCAGTCGATCTCGGTGGACTCGCCGTCGAGCACGAGTTCCGCGTAGGGGCCCGTGAGCGTGTCGGCGAACTTGGCGAACAGGGTGGGGAACGGCGGCAGCTCCCGCCCGAGCTCGCGGATGTGCTCGGAGTAGTTGTGGCCGCAGCAGAGGACCTTCGACGGGGCGGGGATGACGGCACGGTAGTCGGCATCCCGCACACTCACGGCGGGTTCGTCAGCCAGGTGCGCCTCCACGACCTGGCGCCAGTCCGGCTGCTTCAGGAGCGCGCCGACATCGGCGGCGGGGAGCGACACGAAGAGCCCGTTAACCTCGACGGCGGCCGTCGAGGAGCCGTTGACCTCTAGGGTTGCTAGCCTCATCGCAGTTGCACCTCAGTCTTCATTGAATGATTTGGCGTGTTTTGTGTATTGACGCGTGTCTGTGTTGCGCTTTCATGACGAACGTTATGAAAAGAGTATATGCTCCTGAAATTAGCACAATAGGCGACTCGAGGGAATGCCCAACGGCACTGCCGCGATCGAATTGCTGCTGACACGTACGCCACTTGCACGCATCCGCATCATCGCTCGCATCACCACGAAGGAGACCGCACGTGACCCACCGCCTCGTCAATCCCGCCCACATGGCCGCCCCCTCCGGCTTCTCGCACGGGGTGCTCGCCGGCAACACCCTGTATCTGGGAGGGCAGACCGCGATGGACGCCGACGGCGCCATCGTGCCCGGGGGCATCGTGGCCCAGTTCCGCCAGTGCTTCCAGAACGTTCTGGATATCTTGACGGAGGCCCGCGGCACGCCCGACGATCTCGTCTCGGTGACGATCTACCTGACCGACGTCGAGGACTACCAGGCAAACGGGCGCGAAATAGGGCGGGTCTGGCGCGAACTGGCCGGAACCCGATACCCCGCAATGGCCGGCATCGGCGTCACGAAGCTCTGGCAGCCCGAGGCTCTGATCGAGATCCAGGGCGTGGCCGTCATTTCTGGTGAATAGTCCCGGCCACGTAGCCGTGGGCCAGCGGACCCAGCAAACTGTGCAGGGACCCGAACAGCGCCTCGGCCGACACGCCATTCCAGTCGGCGGGCAGGTATTCCAGGGGCAGGCCCGGGTCGAGGTACGGTAGCCGCCGCCACTCGGTGAACATCGGAACGTAGTCAGTGAAGGCATCCTTCATGTTCGCCGCGTTGGCCGTGTTGTCCGTGCCGGCCGCTGCCGACTGTGCGAGCCTGGTCTGCCAGCGGCTGAGGAGGCCGTCGTAGCGCTCGACGAAGTCTGCGTACATCCGGTCGAGCGCGTCCAAGTCCCACCAGGCGGCGACCTTGGTGTACAGCTCCCCCGCTCCGAGGTGGTCGGCACTGAAGAAGTCCACGTACTGCTCCAGGCCGAGTCGCCGCAGTTGCACCCGGGTCTGCTTCCAGCTCTTGGCGGGTGCGATCCAGACGCCGGGCGTCACCGAACCGTAACCGAGGCGTGTCAGCTCGGACCGAAGCACGTGCCGCTTCGCCCGGATCGATTCGGGAATAGAGAACACCGCCAGCAGCCATTTGTCCTCGATCGTCGCACGGACCGGCGCGAAGATGCGCGTGTCGCCTTCGGCAAACATCTGCACGCTGCCGGCGGAGATCGCATAGGTGGCCACGCCGTCGTTCCGCCGGCTCTCCAGCACACCCCGGCGCTTAAGCCGCGACACGGAGGAGCGCACCCCGGCGGCCTCGACGCCCAAGTCGCCCATCAGCCGAACGAGCGCCGCAACGGGAAGCGAAACGCCCTCTTCACGCGCATACAGTCCGTAGATCGTGACGATCAGCTGCTGGTGCCGCGGGCTCACAGTCGCTTCGGCCCCGCCCGTGTCGGACGACCTCACGGCCGTGACCTCGCTGCGTCGGCACGGTACTCGTCGGGTTCAATCATTGCCCTAGAGTATCCCCAGATCCGCGCCCGCCACGCTGCCTGCATCCGCTCAGGTGGCCGCACGGCGCCGGAGCCGGAACTGCACAGGTCGCTAACTTGACGACCGTAATAGAAGCTTGACATGTGAACGCGCTGCTGACACGATCTAGTCCACAGAAGGACAGACGCGGTCGATGGAAGATGGGACACGGGATATGATTGTTGTGCACGAAAGCTCGCTATTGTCTGGCTTCGCAGATGCAATCCAAACCGAAGCGGTCGAGATCATCGACCTTACGACCCGGCTCAGCGCCGCGACGCCCGCGTTGCGGCTTCCGGCTCCCTTCGCCAACCTCGTCGACTTCAGTCTTGAGGAAGTCAGCGCGTACAACGACCCCGGTCCGTATTGGAAGCACAACAACATCCACACCGGGGAGCACGTCGGGACGCACATCGATGCGCCCATCCACTGGATCTCGGGCCGCGACAGTCACGACGTGGCCAGCATCCCGCTCAAGAAACTCATCGGATCTGCGTCGGTCATGGACCTGAGCGCGGAGGCAGAAAACAACCCGGATTTCCTGCTCGAGGTCGAGCATGTGAAGGCGTGGGAGATGGAACACGGGCAGCTCGCGGAGAACACGTGGCTGCTGTTCCGCACCGGGTGGGACCAGTATTCTTCGGACGAGGCCAGGTTCCTTAACGCCGATGAGACGGGGCCCCACACGCCGGGGGTTTCGGTCGAATGCGCCAAATGGCTCGCCGACGAGACCAAGATCTCGGGATTCGGCGTCGAAACCGTGGGCATCGACGCTGGCGGGGCCGCGGGCTTGGATCCCGCGTTCCCGATGCACTATTTCCTACTGGGCAAGAACAAATACGGACTGACTTCGTTGCAGAACCTCGCCCAGCTTCCACCCGTGGGTAGCATGATCGTCGTCAGCCCGCTGCCCATCGTTGGCGGTACGGGTAGTCCCACACGGGTGTTCGCACTCGTAGACAGGGCGGCGGAGTCGCGAATGCGTTTATAGGTGGATCTCCGTTCAGGTGGCACCTGGCGAGGGGTTTCGGAACAGCCCAGGAGCTCGCTCAGATCCGACTTCACCGCCGTTTGGCACGACGCGACGAGCATCTGGCCGATCCCGTTACCAGTCATGCTGTCGCAGCACCCCATTCCCCAGCATCTCCGCGATGGCGTGCGCCGGTCAACTAAAAGAGTTGCAGCCGGTGGATCCGATTGATCACCGCGGCCGGACGGACCTGAAAAGCCATCTCAATGTGTAGCTTCGCGACCCGGGCAGCATTCCGAGCATCCTCGACGGTCAGCCTGTCTGTCGGCATGCGCTCAATGATCTCCAGCATCGCCAGCCGCACGACCATTGACTCGATGGGCACATGCGGCTTTCCCCGATGAGCCCTCGCCCGGTTCTCCATCTCCGCATCGACGACATAACGCGCACTATTGCGGCGCACCTGTGCCACGACAGCTTTCACGAGGCGTTCAAACTGCGCCTGCCGCTCTTCGCGTGGAGCCACTGCCTTCGTGGCCCGCACGGCCGCAGCGACGTCGCGGCTGGTCAGCAGGTCGACGCGGCGCATCCGTTCGGTTACGAGCTCGACAGCTGAGCTGCGCGGGATGGTGCTCGACCGCTACGGGCTGGGCGAAGGCGCCGGCCAGACTCAGAGGCCCGATTCCGAAAGTGGCTACCAGCCCTGACGGCCCTCTTGGCCGACCCTGCTCGAGCCGCCGTCAACAGCGAAACCTACGCAATTGACATGCCGAAGAGTTCGAGCACCTTCCTGAGCGCCGGATCTGTCGGATCCACCGGGGCTGACGAGCGAACCTCAACGGGTGTGCCGTCAAAAATCGCCCAGCACTCGAAGTCACCGAGCCGGGACACGTAGCGGATCCCCGCGTAGAGCGGGAGTGCATGTTCGTCGGTACGGGAATAGAGCCAGCTTGCGATCGCGCGCGTCAGGAGCCGGTTCGGACCCCGCACGGCAGCGACATCAAGGTTTTCCAACCCCTGGTGCAGGAGAACCGTCGCGGCTTGCTCGGTGAGGTAGGCGTGGGTGGCCGGCGATTCGATATCAACGAACGGTAGCGATCCCGTCTCGTCGAAGGTCCGCAGCCTTCGTGTGTTGAGCCAGGCCGCAGGGACCTGCCCGGGGAGTACTCGGCCCGGTTCCGGCGTGAGCTTGTTGAACGCTCCGACCATGGACGCGCGTGGACGGAAACCGGCCAATGTTTCAGCGAAGCCGCCGTCGGCTTTCGTCGCGCCATAGAGGACACCAGCGCCGGGGATGTCGAACCGGTTCCCGGCTCGGTCATTCATCACATCGACGGGGTTGAGCAGGGAGAAGCGAAGAGCCGGGTCGGTGCGCTCAACCCGCCACAGCGGGGATGGGGCGAAGACCAGGGCAAGTTCAACCGGCATTAACGAACGCGCGCGCGGCAGCCATCACATCACGGACTCGGCCCTCGGCGATTAACTCTGCCGGCGCCGCGTCGTCCAACTGCGGGTTCATTCCGATGAACCATGCGCGCACGACCTCATCCGGGTCAACCTCTGCCAGGAGCTCGACGACTTGGAACGTGTCTCGCAGCAGGCGTTGTTCTTGTAGAGGAGGCTTCGCTTCGCCTGCAACCCACCGCGAGACCTGCCGGGGGGTCTTGCTGGTTATGATCGCGACTACATCACGCCCGAGAACCTCCTGAAGGCGCGTCACGATCGACGTCGACGACAACTGCACCGAGGCCTTGTGCGCCGAGCGCCGCAGTGGGCGCATTGCCAGATTTGTCATGCACTTAGCGTACCAATCAAACACCCCATAAGACAGGGCTGCGTCACACGATAAGTCACCTAATACCGACAGTGACGGTCAGCGCTGACGCTCATCCTGCGCTACGCACCCCCACTCCCACCGCGAGACCAGAAAGTGAGCATCGCCATGAGCCTCGTCCAGACGATCATCGTCAAACCGTCCACGCACTTCGACACCGTCGCCGCGGCGGCGCTCGCCTCTGGCCTGGCCATGGTGCACGCTGACCTGAGCAGCGACCCCTGGAGCGCCTGGCTCGGTGGCAGCTTCACCAAGAGCGTCCGGCGCGTCAAGCGGCCCATCGAGCTCGAGCGCATCAGGGCCCTGGGGCTCACAAGCACAGAGATCGCCGTCGGCGACGCGGTGGCCCTCAGCTTCGTGCCGGCGCACTACGAGGACAGCCCTCGCGAGATCAGCCGGCTGCAAGTCTCCGGCCTCGATCTCGCACGCGAAAGAGATCGCTTCCGGCGTCCCGGCGCAGTGGCCCCGCACATCGAGATCAACACGGATGTCTCGATGAGCACCGGCAAGACCGCCGCACAGGTGGCGCACGCGCTGGGCGCCTGGTTGCTCGCGCAACCCCTCAGCACCCGCTGGGCCTGGGCCCGAGACCCCGGGCTCAACATCGGCGAGGTCGGCTTCGCTGACTATGCAGCACAGGGCCCCGATGACCCCTCGATCATCACGATCGTCGACAACGGCCTCACCGAGATCGCGCCAGGCACGGCGACAGTGCGGGTCTACCTCGACCTGCTCGTCTGAGGCTCGCCGTTGGGCTGCCTGCGGGGTGAAAATGACCCTCAGGAGAGCCATTTACTGCGTTATCCCAAAAACGGTACGTGTCGCGGTACCTCTGGCCCTCGTATCGACGCCACTAAAACCCCTGATGAAAGAGCAATTCATCACCGCAGGGCTACATGCGTGTTACCAGTTGGGTACCGCGTGAAAATGCACAGTTCTGCTGCGTGATCAGGGGAAACGAGCAAAAGTACCGTTTGTACCACGATCTCGACAGGACTCTATAGGTGCGTGTGCGCAGGCGCGCATGTGTAGGGTTTCTGCGATCAGGCGGTACATAGGGTACATCTCTCTCTTTCTCTCTTCTGAAAATAGACAGTCAAAGGGAAAGACAGGCCAAAGCGCCCTGAAGTGCGTACCGTTTTTGAAAATCTGCGAAATAAATACGGTACCTGCCCTGCCGCCCGCGTGCTCCATAAACGCACCCTCATCTGGCAATCTGCTCCCACGAGCATGCCAGCGCTATTGAAAAAATACGGTACTTTCGCCGGTACTTTTGCCGTTCTGCGCTGCAAACCAGCGTTACGGGACATCCACAAGAAAAGAGAGAACACCATGCGAAACACCGAGCAAACCCTCAACACCGCCATCGGCGAGCTCCGCTGCCTGAGCCCCAACAGCCCCGCCTCACTCGACGAACTCACCGCACTGAGCGCCGCACGCGACTGTGTTGACGAGCTGCTCCGCTCCTGCGTTGCCCAGCTGCGCGCTGGCCCCCAGCGCACCCACTCCTGGGCGGACATTGCCTACGCACTCGGAGCCGCGTCAGGAAACGCTACGCGGCAACGCTACGGCTCAGAACTCGCTCTCGCCGACGAGCAAGTGCGCTCGTTCTGGCGAGCATTCGCCGATCGTTTCGCCTGGGAATTCCTGCCAGCCGGCTTCCTTCACGCCCTATACACGCAGTGGATGGGCGCCGAATTCCCCGAGGACGCACGCCTCTCAAGAGAGACCTTCACGCGACGCCTGAAGGTCCCTGCGACCGCATCGGGTGAATGGGCTCACACCCGCTCCCGCCCCGGCGTGATGATGAACGCGGCGGAGCCTCTGGCCGTGGGGCTCGCTGAGTGGTCGCGTGACGGTTCAAACGATGCCATCTACGGACTCCGCAGGAGCGGGACCACAAGCGGTATTCTCACGGCATGAGCGTTGTGTGTCCACACCTGCACCTATGTTGCATGTGTACACAGGTGCTAGAATCAGAGCATGGACACCATCACCTCTTCCGTCACGATTCGGTCCCTCCGCGGGGATCTCGCTGATGTTGTGAACCGTGCCGGTTATGGTCACGAGCGCGTCCAGATCACCAAGAATGGCAAGCTGGCGGCCGTGCTGATCGGGCCCGAAGATCTTGAGCTCCTCGAGCAGCTCGAAATGCACAGGGATGTCGCCGAGTACCGAGCAGCGAAGACCGCTGATGACGGTGAGCGCGTCGGCCTGGGCGAACTGCTTTCTGAACTCACGGGTTCTGAGCAACACGAGTGAGTTCCTACCGCGTCGAGTTCACCACCGCGGCCGCCAAAGAAATCAGAAAGCTTGACCTCGGAATCCGCCGCCGCATCCTGGCCGGCATTGCCGAGCTGGAGCACGATCCCCGGCCCGCCGGCTGCAAGAAGCTCACGGGCGAAAGCAACGCATGGCGAATTCGAGTGGGCGATTACCGGGTGCTGTACGAGCTTCTCGACGATGCCCCCGTCGTGACGGTGGTCCGCGTGGCGCACCGTCGTGAGGTCTACCAATAGCGCATACGTCCCACGAAGGGTGCAAGCCAATGTCGAATACCGAGGCAACTCTGGAGGCCGCACCATGCCGCGCCTGCGGAAACTGGATCTGCGACGACTGCGGCGCCCGGCGCCTCTACGCCAGCAGATTCTCGAGCACGCCGCAGCACTGCGCGATGTGCGGGGGCACCAACGGTCACATGGCCACGGTTGCCCACCGCGCGAGCCGCGCCGACGACCATGACGCGTCCTATCGTCGAAGCCTGGCCGGCGAGGTCGTGCTGCACTACCCGCTGCGCACCCCACTGCGCTAATCACTCGTCGAAACATCTCGACCTTCCTGTAGCAGTTTGCTACACTCACAGCATGAGCACCACAATGCCGATGCGAGTGGACGGCGACCTCTTTGAGGCCGCGAAATCAGTTGGCGCTGTTGCAAGCCGGAGTGCTGCGCAGCAGATCAGCCATTGGGCCAGGATCGGGCGCGAGCTCGAGGCGTCGCCTGGCACAAGCCCCCGCGATGTCCAGCGCGTGCTCGCGGGCGAGGCCGGCTACAAGTACGACAACCTCGGCGAACGTGACCAGGCGGTGGTGCGGGCAAGCTGGGATGAGCAGCTGGACGAGCGACGGGCCAAGCTGAATCTCGCCACCGAGTTCGCGAAATCCGGACGCTCATGGAGCGAAGCGGACGCGCAGGGCCATCTGGTCAAACGTCACCACGCTCAGCAAGACGACGCCTAACAGGTGCCGATCCTTCACCTCCTCGCCGGGCCGAACGGCTCGGGAAAGTCCACCTACGTCGCCCACCTTCTGGAACCGGTGACGCACCTTCCGTTTGTGAACGCCGACGTGATTGCCGCCGAGCGCTGGCCTGATGCCCAGTCCGAGCATGCCTACGAAGCATCTCGCGCCGCGGCCGACGAGCGCGTGCAGCTGCTGGCAGCCGGAAAATCTTTCATCACTGAGACGGTGTTCAGCCATCCGAGCAAACTCGACCTCGTTGATGATGCGATTGCACGCGGTTACCTCGTGCATCTGCACGTGATCCTGCTTCCCGTCGACGTGGCGGTGAGTCGTGTTGCTGAACGCGTGCGTTACGGCGGTCATGACGTGCCCGAGCAGAAGATTCGCGAGCGGTACGCACGACTGTGGGACCTCATCGCAGCGGCCCGCACGACGGCTCATCGCACTGAGTTCTTCGACAACAGCACGGCCAGCAACCCGTTCCGCCGCGTCGCGGAGTATGAACATGGCCTGCTGATCGGCGAGCCTTCCTGGCCGGCCTGGGCGCCGGCGGCACTCACCGCCTGACCCACACTCCTACGCAGCGCGCGCGGCCGTGTGCGCTGAAGGAGTTAATCACCACTGTTCTCGCTCTAATTCGTGTTTAGCAACGACAAACACCATCTAGGTGCTGTGCACGCTGACATCACCAACACCGCTTGGCCTCCACACGAGGTTGAGACTCTGCCCTGGCGTCAGCAGGTACGCGACGGCACGCGTGAAGACCGGGTACTGAAACGATGTGAGGACCTCATTCATGTCTAGCTGGCTTGGCGCGCACGGGTAGAAGCACGACTCTTGCGCAGCAGCGTCGCGTTCGCGTCCTTCCGCGCCTCCGAGACGATCTCGTCACGAACGCTCTGGTCGTTCAAGTCGCGCAGACAAGTCGCGAACGGCGGTGTGTGCTCGATCCTCCCGGGCGTCGATGCGGTCACGGCGTCAGACCCTCGTAGACACCCGATACGGACTGCTTGCAGACCAGTTGCACAGCCTCAAGTGCCCGACCCAAGGGAATCCGTTCCTGTTCGACCCGCCGATGCCCGGTGCGCTGAGCATCGAGAACACGTAGATACACAGCCCGTTCGTCAGCATGGAGGTTCGTCCCTGGCCTCGGGGCTCCGGCCGTGATCGCTTTCGTATTCTTGTCGAGGTCAGTACCGAACTGCTCATACGCCTCGTAGGTCTCGGGGTCCATCAGGATCGAGTCGACGTCGCGATCGAAGTCGGCGCGGTAGCCGTCCAAGATCTCGTACCCATCCCGGTCGATGTCGCCCCAGTAGACGACCACGGGCGCGTCTCGGATCCAGGGGAACGACGCGACCGTCTTGCCGCCCTTGCCCACGCCCTCGACAGAGATGCCGCCGGCAAGGGGCAAGAAGTGGATGGCTGTGTCTTTGTTTTCCGAGATGATGACGACCTCGGGCTGATAAGCAGGCACGAAGGAGTCGCCCACTGTGGCCGAATCGTGGACGCGCCCACCGGCAGCCCTGTGATCGGGGTCAAGGTAGGTGAAGTGAATACGCGACGAGTGCTCGGGCAAGAGGCTCAGGTCTGCAAGCCCTGTGAGCGCCTGGACCCCGGCCTTGTGCGACTGGAGCCACTTCGCGTGCACGCCTGGGAGCGGGACCTGCCTCGGGGTGACGCCGAGCGCGGCGCGAGCCGGGTCCTGGAGGTACCAATCGGCGACGGTGAGAAGCAACCCGAAGTCGACCGCTGCGTACGTGTCGATGAGCCGCAGGGTGCGACCGATGTCGATCATCTGGGGGTAGCCCTCCCGCAGGATGGCCAGCCGCATGCGGGCCCGCCCGAGCCGGTCAGACCAGTCCCCGCCCACAATCCGGGCGGCGTCGTCGATGGACTCGACTCGGGCGTGAGCCGGGACGGCCTGCACAGTGCCGCCCTTGGCTCTCCGGTTGGTGTAATCGAGCACAACGCCGGTTCGCCGAGCCCAGTCCTGCATGCCGACCGTCCACGCGTGGATGGGCGCGTAGTCGTCACGCAGAGCGTCGGCGTCCAAGCGCCCGAGGGGGAACGCGTGCGGGAACGCTGCTTCCCCACCGACCAGGTCCGTGTGCCACCTATCACTCAGCCGGCGCCGGATGTCCGCGACGACGGTGTCAGGCGCCTTCATGCTGCGTCTCCGGCGATCTGATCGTCGAGCTCGTCGAGCTGCCCGTCAGGCTCGTCGAGCAAATCCTGAACGTAGGAGTACCCCTGCTCGTTCTTGGTGACGGTGAGGAGCCGGTCCATGTGGGGTTCAAGAGCCGTCACCTTGTCGAGCGGCGCTCCGATGACGAGCTGGAATCCGAGGTCCTGCCATGCCTTGACGGCCCGGCCGGCGAACTCGCCGTCGGACTTGACGAACCCTTCGTCGAGGAACACCGGCGCGAACCGGGGCCGTGAACGCGACTCGTCACCGAGCTGGTACCGCAGCGCCGAACCAACAATGAACGCGATGAGTTCCTGGGTCTCCCCGCCGGACTTACCGCCGAGAGAGTCGTAGTTGGCGATCTCGCGACGATCCTCGTCGAGACACACCGCGGTCACGGCGACATGCTGGCGCACGTCGAGGTACCGGTCCCGCTGCGAGGTCGAGGACTTGGTGTGGCCTTCGGGAATGCGCAGACGGGTCATGAACTCCTGAAGCTTCGTGAACCGGCTCTCAACCTGCTGCTCGGTGAGCTCCTGTGCGAGTCCAGACGAGAGCTCGCGAAGACCACGACGGAACTTGCCCAGCTCGTCGCTCTGCAAGCGACGGAGGCTGATCTGAAGGATGCCCTTGCCGCCGAACGGCAGCGTCTCCAGAATCCGGTTGATCGGTGCAAGCCGGTCCTCGATGTCCTCGAGTGCGGTGTCGAACGCGTCGTTGAGGCGCAACAGGTCGTCGCTGGACCAGGCAGCGAACTCACGCCTCCACCGATCCCGGCGCTCGTACAACCCCTCCGACTCGATCCGGTCGAGGATCTCGCGGTAGCCGTCTGCGGAGGCGACCTTGACGCCGAGGTTGTGCTCCGTCCAACGGTCCTTGTACGCCTCGAACATGCTCTCCATCGCGCTCACCGCGTTGCGGGCGGTCTTGCGCGCGGCCTCGCTCTCCTCCCCGAGACGTTTGCGCAGGGCGTTCATGTTCCTGGCGAACGAGTCCAGGCTCGTGGCGTCCCAGTTGCCCGTGAACAGAGCATCCAGGTAGTCCTGCTGGGCCTCGGTGACGGTGGCGGTCTGCGCATTGACGATCGCGTCCACACCGTCCTGGGCTTCGTCCTGATCGGACACCAGATTGCCGTGACGGGCCTCCAGGTTGTTCCTGCCCTCGTGGGCGAGGACCTTGACCCGATTGGCCTCCTTCAACAGCGGCTTAATGCGTTCCTCGTCAGCCTGCAACGCATCCAGGATCCTGTTGGCGGACCGCAGCCGTGCGATCTCGTCCTCGAGTTCAACGATGCGCCGGTCGATGCCGAGATGGTCGATAGCCGCCCAGGTGGCGTCCTGGACGTAGCCGTGCGCGTCCTTCTGCTGGCGGAGATCGCTCAGGCGTGCCTGCACGTCGGCAAGACGCTTCCGCATCGCGGCCATCTCGGGTTCGAGCTCGGCCAGCAGCCGGTCGATGTCGGCAAGCCGGTGCTCATTGGAGAAGCCGATGATGTCGCCCTCCCCGGACTCCCCGTGCGCGCCCTTGTCGCCGTTGCGGGTCTGCCCGGATGGGGTGACGCGCGCCCCCTGGCCGGTGAGCGAGGCTGCGTCGGGAACGCACAGGTGGTCGACGCCGGTGTCGCCGACCCGGTCCTGAACCCAGCGCGAGAACGGTGAATCCTTGAACGCGAGCTTCCCCGAGACGTGGTCGGGATCACCTCGCCAGTCCTCGTGCTCGGCGAGGCTAACCGCCTGGTAGCGGATGCGCGGCCGGATCGGGACCCCGTCAATGGCGGCGGAGAGCCGGTCTCGGGTCTGCCGGTCAACCAACACGGTCCGAGCGATACCGCCGAGCGTGTTCTCGACGGCCGAGCGCCAGCGCGATTCCTCCGGCAGTACGTCGAGGAGCTCAGCCACGAACGGCAGGTCGACCATGGGGTCGAGGCCTGCGGCCTGCGCCATCTGCACCCTTGCCTCGTGCAGTCGTTTCGGCACCATCCCGGAGCGCCCGGTGAGGGACTTCTTCTCGTTCATGAGATCCACCTGGCGGCTGGTCAACGGGGCACGTTCGTCCTGGACCTCGTCCTCCGTCACCAGGAGCGCCGCCTCACGCGCGCCGAACCCCGCCAAGAAGTCCGCCGCGGCGACCTGCGCCTCAGCGAACTGCTCCACGGTCTCGGGCGCAACCAGATCAATCGCCTCAGTGCGCGTCTGGAACCTCACGTTGGAGTTGTAGACCTCGTCTCGGCTGCGGCTGAGGCGAGCCATCTCGCTCCTGCGCTCGTCGATTGCATCGCCGCCGTTGCTGCGCTTGTCCTCGGCGATCTGGGTGAGCTGGCGTTCGTATTCGGCTTCGTCGGCCTTGGCCTGCGTGTACGTCGTCGTGGTCTCGGCATGCTTCCGGCGGTTCTCCGCCACTGCGGTGTCGAGCAACTCCCGCTCCGTGCGCAGCATCCAGAGCCGGAACGGCGAGGGGCCCGCATCCTCGGCGCCGAACTGACGGATCAGGAATTCTCTCGCCTCGGCCCCGGCCAGGTCCTGCTGCAATCCGGGCAGCCGGCGCAGCGCCTTGACCTTGTCTGCCTCGTCGGTCATCTTGAGGTAGGCGGCCTCCAGATCGGCGAAGTGCGCAAGAGCGTCGTCGGCGACCCGGTAGGTGATCGGCTCCTCGAGGACCATCGACTTGTAGAGGCCGTCGACACGCTTGACCTGCATGCCTCCCTGGACGCGGGCAAGCAGTCGCATGGCCTTCCGGCCGCCGTCACCGCCGCCGATGCCCAGGCGCGTGTGGATGTTGTCCTCGAACTCATAGAACGTGTTGAAGGTGACCAGGCCCGGAAGGGCGGCCTTCAGCGCACGCTTGTCGAACCGCGTGTCAGCCAGCGGGGCGAGTCGGGAGATGTCGAGATACCCCTCGACAGTGGCAAAGGTCGTCGTGACGTCGCCGCCCACGCTCGCGCCTGCCTTGGCGAAGTACATCCGGAGGGCGGTGTAGCGCCGACCGTCGTCGTTGATGAACGTCCCGGCGAGTGCACCCCAGATGGGCTCGCCTTTGCCGCCGCGAAGCACCTGGTCGCGCAGCTCGTCCGAGCCGTCGACACGGTTCGTGTCCATCTTGCCGCGCAGGTAGGTCAACAGGTTGCGTTGCTCGGCCGAGCGGGCTCGCCCGCCCGCATCGTTCGAGGCCCCGTTGAACGGCGTGTCAGAGGGCATCATCAGTGCGAGATACGCATCCAGCACCGTCGACTTCCCCGATCCCGACGCGCCGGACATGAGGTTGGAACCGGGTGAGAAGCGCACCTCGGTGCGACCGTGGAAACCGCCCCAGTTCGCCATCTGGAGCGCCTCAATACGCCACTGCGCATGGCCCGTTCCCGGCCTCGGCTGCGCAGGGATCATCAGGTCGAGCGTCATGCGTCTTCCTCCTCAATGTCGAACAGCAAGTCGAGCGTGCCGTCGGTGTCGCTGTCTGCGTCGCTGTCTGCGTCGCTGTCTGCGTCGCTGTCTGCGTCGCTGTCTGCGTCGGCGTCGTCCGAGTCAGGCGCATCGGTGCCGTTCTGGGCCATCAGCCACGTCGCCAGGACGTTGGCCCGCTCGACCGGCAGGAGGACCTCGATGATCGGCGAGATCCTGAATCGGTCCGGGTCCCCGGTCTTCAGGAGCACGCCGGCGCTGGCCAGAGCGTCGATCGCCTTGTCAGCCCGTTTCTGGTCCATGGCGCGGTGCGTGGCGTGCTCGGGGCGCATGTCGGCGACATCGTCGAGCAACGTCTGACGGTCCACGAACGCGATGTCCTCGCCCTCCTGACGCTGGGCGAAAAACCTCTGCCGCAGGAAGAGCATCATGATGGTCTCCTCCTTGGTGTGGGAGATGTCGCGCAAGAGTGACGGGAGCGGATCCCCGGTCTCCGCGCTGGCCTGTCGCTTGAACGCGACCTGGAAGTCGCGGTCGACGTGGAGTTCGAGGAACAGATTGTTCAAGTGGCTCTTGATGACGTCCTGGTTGACGATGAGGACCGCCCACTGCTCAGGGTGACGATCGGCCGAGATGTACCGGTGCTTCAGCAGCGCGTGGAGGCAGCGTCGTTGCTCGGGATACAGCGTGCCCGTGTCCCCCTCGAACATCGCCAGGCTGGTCTGGTCAGCTTCGTCGTCCTCGAAGTTCGGCGCCGCCTCGACGGCGTAGGCATCCACGTCGTAAGCCTCGAGCGCCTCAAGGTCGTCGATCGGGTCTGTGTCGACAGAGTCGACAGCGAGGACGCCCTCGTCGTTTGTCAGGGTGTCGGTCATCGTGGTTCCCCCTCGGGATTAGCGTTCTCGGTTGCCTGGAGCGTGGATGTCGGGATGAGGAACCGCCGGGTGGTCCCGTCCGGCCGCGTTGCGGAGACTGACTCACGCAGCCCCGGGTTGATCTCTCCGCCCATCCGGGTGAACAAGTGCAAGAGGCCGAGGATCTCAACCGGCCGGCGCAGGTCCTCCGGCAGGGTGTTGAACAGCGCTGCGGCAGACTCAAGGTCGCCCGCGGCCTGACTCGCCTCAATCTGCCGACGCAGCTGGTCCAACGACGGCCCGCCCTGCTTCCGGATGTCGTCGAGAGACAGTGCCGCAGGAGCCCCCTGGGAAACGTCCTCGAGCGGCTCGGGCGCGCGTTCGCTTTCGGGGTCGAACGTCCGGAACCGCAGCGCCGCAATGTCCATGCCCGGCGGGATGATCTCCACCTCGACATGGTCACGGGCCCTGGCCGACTGCATCCAGATGCGCATCTCGCGATCGGCCGAGCGCAGCGCAGCGTCGAGCTCGCGGTTCTTGATGTGGTCGTAGTTCTCGATGTGCTCGCGCAGCGTCGCCGTGAGGCGTGTGCGCTGGCCGAGGACATCGGAGATGCCATGCCGAATTACCTCGACAGTCGTCCTGAGCTGGCGCTGCTCATCGGGAAGCAACGTGCCCGCCCAAGGGTGGGCGAGGATCGTCTCAAGATCGACGCGCATGCTCGTCAGCCAATCGCGCTTGCGGAGCAGCTCCAGAGCCCCCGAGAACGCGCGACCCTCCGGGGTCCCCGTCAGCAGATTGTCCGACTGGTCCAGATAGTCATCCACCACTTCGCCGACCGGACGTTCCTCTTCGCGGAACCGCTTGGTGATGTCCCGGTGCATATCCCGGACAGTCTCCTCGACCCGGCGGAAGTCGGAGGGGAGGCCGTCGAGTTCGCGCAGCACATTCGCGAACTGCTCGGTCAGCTCGGACTCCGAGGATCCCGGCAGCTCGCCGCCGCCGTCCAGCCGCTCGTACTCAGCCTGAAGGCGGCTCATCTCCTCCGCGAGACGGCGCTTGCGCTCTTCGCGGTCCGGGTTGGCCACCAGGGCCGCTTCGGAGACGACACGTCGCATGGTCTCGATGCGAGACACCGAGACGTTCAGCTGAGTGCGGGTCGCCCGCGTCACGTAGTCCAGCGCCTGCTTCGCGTCGCCGGTGAGTTGGTAAGTCTCCTGGCCGCGGCCGGGATCGCGGTAGAGCCAGCGCTCCCGCACCCACTGCATCGCCAGCGCTTTCCCGCCGCCCACGGGCACAGCGTGCCCGGTGCTTCGGAGTTCGTCGAGCAGAGCATCGACGACGCTGTGGAAGCGCTCGACCGGCATGGACTGCGTGTCCTGCGTGAACACGGTGGCGAAGATGGGCATGATGACGCCGGCGGACTTGCGGTCCAGAAGCTTCAGGGTGGGCGTGTTCAGTGCCGCCTCAATACGTGCGACGTCGCCCTCAATACCTGTTGCCATGCCCCCCACTCCCATCACTGCAACCTGGTCCGCGTCAGCTGACCGTCGCGGCGCGAGCCGCATCGAGCTGGGCGAGTAGTCGGTCTCGCTCTTCGGTCACAGCCGCCAGCGCACCCTCGGCGCGGTCTGCTCGCGATCGTTCGGCTGCAAGCTGGGACGCGTGGTCGTCGGCCCTCTCTGCGGCACGCTCGCTCTCCTGCTCAAGCTCCTCGACCGCTGCGGTGAGTTGTGCCACTTCCTCCTCGGATGCGCGCAGCTTCGTGTCCCCGGCGACTCGGAGTTCATCGACCTCCGCGTGCGTGAGAGTGCGCGCTTCGCGCCACACCCCTTCGAGGACAGAGAGGAAGCGAGCCTGGAGATGTTCCGGCACTGGCTCGGTGGAATCCTCCACGGCCTTCTTCTCGCGCGCTTTCCAGGCCTTCGTTGCCGCCGCGGCCGTTGACATGGCGACAGCGCTGCGCTGGCGCACGGCTGCGGCCGTCACACTGGCGCCTTCGGCGGCCAACTGGTCGGCGGCGCGCATGGCCCTGTCCTCGGCAGAGGAGATGATCTCGATGTCCTGGCTCATATCGGCTCCTAGAGATTCTAATTTCGGGTATTGCTGTCGCGGAAATGCAGTAATGCTTGTGACCTTACTCCCTTACCGCGCAAATTCGTCTCTAAATATCTACATGAATCTGAGATTTGTCGGAGTTAGTAAGCCGGTAATTAGCGCCACCGTTCCGCATTACTGACCCGCTTGAACAGGTCGATTGCCGTCCGTCGGCTGCGCAATCTGAGTGCGTACGCGGCCACCCGCCAAGTTCGGCGCGGACCAGGTCGACGACGACGTTTGCATGGACCCATGCTCGGCCCCGGGTCTGACATCGGCTCGACCGCCGTGCACCGACGCGCGCACCATCGACACGCGTCCCCACTACGTTCCCTCCCACGAACCGCCCGGCGCCGCCGACGGCTTCGTGGATCCACCCAGCCACACACCCCAGAAAGAGGATCAACCATGTCCGAGATCGTCAGAGTAGAAGACCCGCCGATGATCCGCTTCGGCAAGCACAGCGGCAAGTCCGCGGCCGAGGTCATGGCCACCGACCCTGCCTACGTGCAGTGGGCGCTTGCCCAGCCCTGGTTCCAGGAGAAGAACCCGACACTCGTCCAGTTCTTCGTGAACGGCAGCGTCGCCGGCCTGGGCAACGCCACAGCAGAGCCGGCCGAGACCCCCGAACACAACGCGCTCCAGGCGAAGTTCACCCAGGACGCCTACTGCCTCGCCGCTGTGGCGATGTTCTCTGCCGGTCGCAAACTGCGCACGGCGTCAGAAGTCCAGAGTGAGGCGGAATCCCTCGTCGGCGCAGCCCTGGCCGGTCACGTGACTTCCTCGCACCCGTCGATCGAACAGCGGTCCTTTGAGGTGAACGCCTGGGACGTGCAGTTCAGTTACTACGGCGCATCGAGCGAGATGGACCCCCCGAGCGAACCGAGCTGCTCTTGCGTGCCGATTCCACTGCCTGACGTCCCTGACGAGCTCCCGCCTCATGGTGTGGAGGTGATAAACCGGGATGATACTGACGCGTTAGCCGCGCTTAAGGAGTTCCGTCGTCTTCATCACGCGCGAAAGCAGAAGGTAGAGGACCGCGCCGCAATCGCCGAGGTCAACCGCAACCGCAATTTGCCGGGCTATCGGCCGTTCCAAGGCAGGCTCCCCGAACGTGCGATACCCGCCCATCGCGCGCTCAGTCTCTTCGAGAGCTACACCTCCAAAACGAAGCACGAGTCAACCTGCCCCCGATCAACAAGTGGGTACTTCAGCAAGTGGGGGCTCCTCAACGCGGACGTTGTTGAGGGCGCGACCGCCCGGATTGGGCTCGAGCTGAAGCCCACAATGGGCGACGACTTCCCTGCGGTATTGAGGCAGGTTCTGGGCTACATGAAGCGGGCCACTCAGCAGAGGGCTCATTTCGACGCTGTGGCCGTTGTCGTCGGCGAGTTCATGTCGATGACCGTCTCTTGGCCCGTCGTGAAGAAGCAGTTCTGGGAATCTGGCGTGCTGCTCGTGCAGGAGGCCGAACTGGATGCTCTCGTCGAGCAGTACGCGCATGACTGGGGCATCGACCTCAGCGTTCCGGAGGCTGACTTCACGGTCAGCTTCACCGACCAGCTGTAGCAGCACCGACCGCAGCGCCAGGCCGTGCGGCATGTCACTTGGGTATAAGCGCTGAAACCCTTGTGACATGCGCGCCGGGCGGTCAGAGCGCGGGTTGCCAAATAAAGTGTCGCCCCGAGCCCCTTTTTCTGCGCAGCCTCGCCTCACTTCAAGGGGGTGGTTTTTTACCCCCGATAATCGCACTTATCCGCACTATCGGCGCATAGGTTCTTGTCGGGTTTGGTTTCCAAACCTGTACAACTACCTGAACAGTTTCCGCTTTCATGAGGTGCCGTGAATTGCGTTTGCCGGCTGCGGGAGCCCGGAGAGGCCAACTGCAAAGACCGTGTGCGCTTTCAGGCGCGGGTCGAAGAGGGTTCTCGGCGCCGAGTTAGCCCAGTCGGGGGTGAACCCCAGCGTTGGGTGAATTGGGCGTCGATGATCTTCTTGACTATCCCGCGATACATCCAGAGTTGAACAGAATCATTGTGGGAACGTCCCAGAATTGTTCGTGCTCCGTTGACGTCAGCGTGGGATTCTCGTCCGCAGAACCGGCAGCGGAAGAGCTCTCCACTCCGGTTGCGGAAATCTATGTTGGTGCAGCTCGCGCACTGCTGGCTTGTATAGGCGGGGTGCACATATGTCACCGCGATGCCGGCCGTTTCCGTGAGGGAGGTGAGTTTTGCCCTGACGGTCGCTCTCGCGGATTTGCTCAGGAGATGGTTCATGCTCGGGCTCATTCCGCCGCCGCGAAAGTCGAGTTTCTCGACCACGATCGCCCGAATGTTGCGCCGGGACAGCTGGTTCAGGATTCGGTTGACCTCGTTCACCATGTGTTCGCGAATGCGGCGCGTCAGCTCGCGGTAACGCCGTGATGCGCGCAGCTTGATGCCTTGCTTCTGCAGGGCGCGCGTCAGTGCGAGAAGTTCCGCGTCACGCTCCTTCAACCAGGGGAAAATGGTGTTGCCGAGCAGTTGCCCGTCCGACGTCGCAAACATGTGCGACAGGCCCCAATCCAACCCCACCACTGCGCCGTCCCCGCGCAGCGGTGCGAGGGCGTTCTTCCGCAGCAAGCTCAGGCTCACCTGGTTGTCCGTGTCGACGCGAACTTGCGCGTAATGCAGGACCCGGCCGGGTGCAGTTTCCATGTGCTCATACGACGACAACGGAACCATGACGCGGTGACCTCGATCCAGGGTGGAAATCTTCACCCAGTAATCGAAGGTCTTCGCGCGAGAACGCTCCACGTTCACAATCAGACTGTCCATCAGCATCGTACGAATGGAACCCAGGCGCGGGCGCGGGTGCGTCCGAGTCACCTGCTTGATCATTTGGCGCGACAACCGATACACGGCTGCCGGTGGTGCCTCCTCATCCGTTGGGAGGAGAAGGGAACCGTCTTTGAACCACCACGCCCGGAAAGCGTTCACCTGATAAAGCCAGAATTGGGTGTTCTTTGGTAATTTCGAGCCGCGAATCAGGACAGCAACGCGCAGCTTCGCCATCCCTTCCCACGACCGGGTCTCCTTGAACGCCTGATTCGTAACAGATTTCCACTGTCGCTGAGTCAAGACGCTCGTTTCGGCGAGAGGTTTCGTGTCGAGGTACTTCGGAAAGCGCGCGCCCTCAAAACGCGCTCGTGTGAGCCCTGAATGGATTCGGACCAGACCCGCTTGCCATGGGGCAAGCATCGCTACGATCGATTCTGTTTTACGCACGTTCGCGGACTGCGGCAGCGGATACGTGCGCACAACCTCGCGCGGCTTCCTCGCCTTGGTAGGCGGCCCAACGCGATTGGTCAACGACCCGTTGCCGAATTTCCCTGGGGCCACGTCATTGCGCTTCTTGGGAAGCTCGAGGATGATGGCGCTCACTTGGATTCCTTCGGTGCGCGCTCGAGCCATTGCCAGTTCAACGTCGACAGCTCAAGGAGAGCGAGATTCCTCGCCTGACCGTCACGGCCGAGCGAAATGACCTGCTGACCCGAAGGCAGCGCTACCTCGTCCGCTAGATGCATGTGGCCGTGGAAAAGCAACTTCGGGGCGACCCTGTCCCAGACCCTCGTGACGAGCGCGCGTGACCGGCTTGAGTAGTTCAGAGCCTCCGGGCTCCACCGCATCGGATTGGACCGGAGCATGTCTTCCGAGGCCGGGGTGCCACCGTCGATGGCCTCGTGTGTTAGTAGGACATCTGCCGGGCCGTCGCTGATGGCTCGCTCGACGTCCTGCTCCGTGGGCAGTTCGCCGGGGAACCAGTCGATACCCGCTGATCGCATCTCATAGTCCACGGAGGCAGCGCCGCCGAACGATGCGAAGGTCCTGTTGCCGATCTCGAACCGATAACCGCGGGGAAGGACTTCAACTACTGCGCTCAGCGCCACTGGCTCACCGGGCTGAGAGTTGAACTCACTGTCCAGCCAATCCCAGTCCTCGTGGTTGCCCGGTGTGACGAGCACGCGCGAGATGCCGGCCCGGACGCACCAGAAGTCGACGGCGTCGAGGAACTTGCGGCCGCCTGCGCCGGCCCAGATTCCGAAGCCTCCGACGTGGAGGATCGTTCGTATTTCAGGGGCATTGCGGGCAATCGACGGGATGGCTTTGCCGACCCAGGCGGTGTTTGCGTGCCAGTCGCCTGCCACGACCACGTGCGTCTCATCGCCCGGCATCAGTGGTTCCATTTAGCTGGAACTCCCAACCGTCTCGGGAGCAATCCGCGGGGAACGCTTGGTGGAGGCCTGAGCAAGGTTGAAGAACCTGCTCACCGCCACTCGTCCGACTCGACGATCTCTCTCACCGCGCGGACGTCGCCGCCGTCGCGTAGCCACTCGACGGGTGTCTTGCGCCCCTTGGCGACAAGGCTCGACTGTACCGTAGCCATGAACCCGGCAATGCTGGTCCAGCCCCATCTCGGGGTGACGACCTCGATGACCTCGGCCAGGCCCGGGAGTAGCTTCCCCGGGGATCCGAGACTGAATTGCCAGACCGGAAAGCGGAGCCGGCCAGAGATCTCAACGGCGTAGAGGCGACCCTCGGCGATGGCGGTCTGAACGGCTTCTTCGTCCCAGCCGAGGAAGCCGGTGACGTCTTCCGGCCCCAGGGTGGCGCATAGGTGCGACAGGAAGGCCTCGGCTGCACTAGCTGGAGTCCACCTCGGTCCACTTCCCTCTGTGTTGCGGCCAACGTTTCGGCGGTGAAGGTTCCGGATTCGATCAGGAATCGCTCCTGCTGCTTGGTCAGCCTGTTCTTCGACACGGGCCTCATGGCGATTGCTAGTTCGGTGAGTGAATCGATTATGAAGTTTGAGTCGCCTGCCAGATTGGCTATCGCTTGTCCGAGGCGCTGGAGGGCATCACCTGATACCGGCTGACCAACTCGTCCGTCGAGGCTGTCGGAGTCGGGTGGCAAACGGGTCATGGGGTAACGCTAGAGGAAGTTCCTCAGAGTCCCTGCGCACGTGTAGATGGACCTACTGAGGGCATTTCTGCGTTTCCGCACTGCACATTCTGCTCGGAGACCAACAATAAATGGTGACGAATCGCGCACCGTTTGGAGCCCTGTGGGCACTCCAAGAGCCATTCGGTTCCCAGCGAATTCAAAGGTGTAGACGCGCCAGGCGCTCAATTTGAGCACTGTTTGGCGTGCCACAGTGTCATCCATCATGGACGTTTTCGCGGGGCTGGATGGGATGACGGCGATGCAGGCGCTCCCGATCCCGGCGAGACGATAGCGGGGATAGCAACCCCTTGAAGCGAAACGCGGCTGAATTGAGAACGAGGGGACGGAGCGCACTCTGGAGGGTGGAATCGGCCTCAGTTGGCGCGGTTTGGGCTACTCTCATCGGATGGATCCAGCAGCAGGCGTTAGCATCCGCTTCGGCACGCCGTCAGATATCTCGGCCCTCCTCGAGTACGAGCGAATGTACTTTCCCGCAATCGCGGGAGAACATCACGCCGGCTATCTGTACGAGGACTCCGAGCTCGCAGCCTTGACGCTGACGGAAGGCGTTGCAGCCCCGCTGCGTTCGTTCACGCTCGTCGCGGAAGTGGGTGGGGAATTGGTCGGCTTTGCCGCCGCGGTGCCTTCGTCCTTCCCTGGCACGGGGCAGATCGACCCTTCAGCCATGCTCCTGCAGTACCTCGCGGTTGACCCCGACCGAAGGCATGAAGGGATAGGCAGCGCGCTCGTCGCAGATATCGAGCGGCGCAGCGTCTTCTCGAGGCAGAACGTGATCGTCGCCCATGTGCCGCTGTCCCAGGCGGACTTCTACCGGGCCAACGGATGGGACGTCTTCGCCGAGGGCCGGGGATACGCATGGCTGCCGTTCAATAATATGCTGCGCGCCGATATCGCCGATCCCGCACTTGGCTTCCCTCTGATGGCGGGGAAGAAGCTTCGCCCGAAGGCGATTCGGTCCGACTTCGACTTCCCGATCGTTCGCGGATTGCCAATGCTTGATGCGTCGGCTGAACTGGTTCGACGCATCGACACAGGCCATATCGACGTTCATGACCTCGATGAGGATACTCGCGGCATCGTCAACATGTCCCGCGCTGATTCGGCCGCTCGCTCGCGCTGACGTCCGATCGTCTTCAGAGGCGTGCCTGTGGTCGTGGAAGCCGCGCGCCTTGCACGGTCCCGCAAAACCCATTGCAGCCGCTGTAGGGGCTAGTTCCCGCTGGCCCGTGCGCAGATACGATGCTCGACCAGGCAGCTGCCACGCTGGTTCCCTGGAGCTGATCTGCAACGGGGCCTGCGGCCAACCAGGCGACTACATTCGTGTCGACTGCGTCTCCAATGTGGTGAAGCTCACCAGGCTGTCCAGCGCCTCTGCGAGGCTGTCGCGGGTCCCGCTTCTCACTCCTGCGTCGATCGAGACGGAGCGTCTGAGCAGCCTCTTCGAGACGACTCAGACACGGCAGAAGTCGCCATGAGGGAGGTCTCCGCGATGCTCCGACCTGCGCTGAGTGTGAGGCAAAGGTGACCGCGTGCCCGCGGCCACGGCAGGGTGAAACGAGCATTGAGTCAAAGGGTGAAACGCGCTCTGCGTCGCTGCGCTCCATGGCTGTCAACACGGTGCCAAGGCACCGGAAAAGCCGTTGACAACCAAACCCCGCCTTTCCAACGGAAATGGAGGCCACTGTCACCACCCCCTAGTGCTGTCACCTACGGCGACGGGGTGTTGACAGAGGGTGTGGAACCATCCATTTACGCTGATACACCAGCAATTATGACCTCGATTCTCCGCTGGAGCTCCGAATACGAGGGAGAAAGGAAAAGGGCATAAGAGTTCGTGGCACCTCGCTTCGTTTTTCATTCCGCTTCGCTACATGAAAATCTCGCTTGGTGGTCGGCGTAGCCGACACGAATTCGGGCGCCCCAGTGACTCTCGCTTCGCTCGGTCTCTGTGTCTTCCTCCCCCTCGTCACTGCGCTCCTTGGGCTCTTACTGCGTCACTGCGCTCCTTGCCCTTCAACGCCCCTATGGGGGGCCTTGCCGGGTGTCCCTCGTCCTCCGGGCGCCCTGGCTGCCGCGTGCTCACCGAAACCTGCTCGGCCTGCACTGACCGGTGCTCAAGCCAACGGTCGTCAGCGCGCACCCAACTGGCCTGCAACCGAAATGCGGAGGGCGCATGGGGCGGTACCATGAGCTTCCGCGGAACTGCGCCCGCTCGGCCGCAGCCGGCGGATAGGTCGCCGGAGGCCTGCACGGCCCAGGAACGTTCTCACATCCGAACAGGGCGACAGGAGAGGATTCACCCGTGGTCAACGACGAAGGCCCCACCGTCGCATACGCCGAGCATGCCTGGTACCAGCATCTCCGCGAGCAGTGGAAGCCCAAGCGCGTGCGACTTCTGCTCGTCGCCGAGTCGGCACCGGACCCGGGCGCTGCGGCCACAGAGCGCCGGTTCTTCTACGCGCCGACGGTTAGCCGAGCCGACAATCTTTTCCGCGGAGTCGTGCTGGCCCTCTATGGGCAGAAAGTCAGCACCGGCGACGACCGCACGGACCTTCTCACCCGACTCCAAGACGATGGCGTCTGGCTCATCGACCTCGCACCGTACCCGGTGAACCACTTCGGCGGCCGTGCCCGCCGAAGTGCGCTCCGTGATAGCGTGCCCGCCCGTCTCGACGAGATCCTCGACATCGCCCCCGGCGGCATCGTCATCTGCCACACCCCGAGCTACCGCGCGCTCGCGCCCGCACTCATCGCGGCTGGCGCCCCGCTCCTTCACGACCAGCCGATCCCGTTCCCGCTCGGGAACTTCCGCAACCAGTTCGCCGAAGCCGTCCGCGATGCGGTCCGGCCACTTGGGTTCAGCGCACCCTGACCACGGAAGGGGTGAAGGTCAGGTGCCTGGCGCACAGGCACCGATCTGGTCGGTTTGGCCCGAGCCTTTTGGAGAAGGCACTCCGGGGAGCCAACAGCCTCACGCTGCGCTCCTCGTTTCGTTTCTCTCGATGTGCCACGTGCAGTGCTCGTCAAGGCAGGACAGCTGCTCACGGTGGTCGCGAGCAACCTCGGGCCACGTCACCTTCTCGCTCCGGTAGCAGTCCGCCCAGTCGCGACCGCGCTCGGACTTGTCGGCGAGGACGAGGACGGCAACATCCGCACCGGTTACGGCGAAGGAGAACTGCAGGGCCTTCAGAACCGCGGTCTCGGCCTCCTCAGCGCGGTCCGTGGGGACCGACAGCACAATCTCGTCGTGCACGATCGCCCGCAGGCACGGCAGCAGCCATCCGGGCAGGCGAAGGATGCCCTCCATCATTAGGTCGCGCGCCGTGCCCTGACCGATGGCGGCCGGGGCCTTCGTGTACTCCTTGCCCTTCTCCACACGCATCGGGCGTCCGAACGCATTCCAGAGGATGTGCTTCCGCTCGGCCTCGGCCCGCACTTGCTTCTTGAAGCGGGCGAGGCCGGGGAAGCGGCTGTCCAGCGTGTTCAGCAGCGCCTGGGCCTCGGCCTGCCCGATCCCTGCCGACGCGGCCAGACCCCTGGCGCCCATGCCGTAGGTCGTCGCATGGGTGACCGGCTTAGCGTCGCTGCGGCGAGATGGGTCGCCGAAAAGTTCAACCGCCATCTCGGTGTGATAGTCCTTGCCGGGCTCGAAAGCGGAGACGTATGCGGCGTCCTGGCAGTGTGCGGCGATCGCCCGTGCATCGACCTGGCTGAGGTCGAACGCCACGAGAACCTCGCCTTCGTCGGGAAGCAGCAGCGACCGCTCGAGCACGTTCGCACGGTCACGCTTACCCATGACCGTCAAGCCGGGCTTGGTCACCGAGATCCGCCCGGTAGTCTGCCGTGCGTCCACCGACGGGTGCACTCGACCGTCCGAACCGGTGTGGTCGAGGGTCGTCTGAGTCACCGACCGTTCCCCATTCAGCGCGCGCAATGTCTCGACCAGCTCGACGAGCGACTCGTTGCAGGGATGCCCTTGGAGCAGGGCAGCTAGAACGTCTTTGCCGGTCGCCAGTGCCCCCTTCGGCGTACGTGGCGGCTCGATGCCGCAGTCGGTGAACGCCCTCTCGAGAGCGATGACACCGACCTTCGTCCGCTGGGGAGCCTTGCCCCCGATCGGGAGTCCGTATACCTGCACCATGCGCTGCTGCAGGACGGCGACCCGCTTTTGTTGGGACGCCAGCCGTCGGCGGGCCTCAACAACGTCCACACGGAAACCGTGCTTGCTTATGTGGGTCAGCCGCCACACGACACAGTGCTCCCGGAGCGCGTATGTGTCGCAACTCAGGTAAGCGGCGACCGCCCGCAGGAGCTCTACGTCCCGGACCAAGTACTTTCGATACGACGAGTCGTCGACGGGTATCCGGTCGTAACCACCGAACTCGCGGGCCAGCCCCTTGAGGGTTGACTCGCCGGTTGCCGAGAGGTCCTTGCCCCGGCTGAACAGCCGCTTCCCGATCGCGTCGAGATTGTACCGACGGTCATCGGTGTGGCCGGACAGTGGGGGGTCGTTGTGCCGCGCGAGTATTAGTGTGTCGCGGACCCTGCCCTCGTCGACCAAGCAACCGACATCGAGCCCGTGCCAGTGCTCCAGTGCTGCAAGGTCGAACGCGATCGCGTTGTGCGCCACAACGCGATCCGCGTCCCGGAGAACGGCGCACAGCTCGTCCATGTCCGTCGTGAGCACGACGGGACCATCGTCGACGGCATAGCCGGCGAGCCGACAGAAACTCGGGCCGTAGGTGTACAGCTCGTCGGCATCAGCGGTCTCAATGTCGAAGTAGACAGTTTGCATTAGGCAGCCTCCTCGTCGTCGATGTCGGTGATAACCGGCATCGGACGGCCGGACTCCTCGGGGATGCGCTTCTTCGTCGACGCTGCGGCGACGGTCAGAGGAGCGACGGATGCCGCACCGGTGATGGCGGTGCCGAGAGTGGTGGCCGAACCGTGCTGCTCGATTATCCAGTTGGCGACGTTCCCGTGGCTCTGGCCGATCTTGACCAGCCGAAGTTTGTCGTACCAGACATCGGTCATGGACCTCCAGCATCGCCCGAGAGCACGCGGATCTTCTTTGTCCTTCAGCCCGTCTTGGCCGTACGGCGCCTCGGCGTCGGCGTCGTTCACCAAGAACATTGATCCCTGCTTGGAGGTGAACGGGACGCCTATGCCGAATTTGTCGGCCAAAGACGCGACGTGCGCACGCTGATACTGCTCCTCGAAGTTCGAAGCGAGCCTCTCATCCTCAACCGACTCAAGGAACCCTTTGATGCCGGCGACCTGAAGGATCCCGCCCACGACCTCGCGCCACTGCTCGAATCCTCCGAGAACCGCGGGCACGCCGGTCGGCTTTGGGCAGCCGTCGGCGAACCAGGCACGGACAAGGATCAGGCACGACCGAAGTAGTTCTGCGCGGTGCTCGGGAACCCATGTATTCAGGTCGTGCTTGAAGTTGGCGCGACCCTGTGGGTTCGGCTCATTGGTGTGCAGGCGCACGGAGTACCCACGGTTGGCAACGTCACCGGAACGCTCCACCTTGTTGCCCGCGGCGTACCACGAAGCCACGTTCAGAAGGCGAGCCTGTTTGTTGCCGCCGAGGAGACGGTCCGACCAGATCTGCGCAGTCAGCGCCTGGCACAGAACCGCCGAGTTGATGACGTGCGCCTCGTCGAACACGACGAACGTCCGCCCGGCCAGCAGCATAGACGTCAGCAACTTCCGGAGCTCCTGCTCGTCGTCCCTCGGCAGGTTCGTCAGGTCCGGCGGAGAGCCGGTCATCACCCGAACCAGGCACTCCAGGAACAGGCCCTTGCCGACACGACTGGTGAGGCCGTCGATTACGCAGAGAGGGACAAGCGGCACCAGCTTGCGGATCAGAGGAGTCAGGTATGCCGCCACGGCGTGCGCGACGTCCGCGTCTGCCTTGAACGGGAACCCGGAAAACCCGTGGATCGGCTTGTTGCGCTCATCGACGAGTAGCTCTTCGAGCAGCCACCGCTTCGCCTCCGCGATGTCAGCTTTGGTCGGCTTCTCGGGCACGACGAGCCCCTGGATGTCGTCGCTCAACGCCACGAACAGTCGGGTCTGGGGGTCGTAGCCGGTCTCGGTGACTATCGACCCGTCGCGGCGGACCACAGGGACGGACGAGACGCCGTCGACCCGCGTGTAGCCGCGATAGCCGGCCACGAGCGATTTGAGCGTATTGCTGTCGGGCCACTCGTGTTTTTCGATCCCACGGTCGCTTACCTTGATGGTCTCGGCAGCCCGGGACAACAGCCTATTGAACGCACCGTCGGTCAGATTCTCGATGACGGGCCCGTCCTCGTCGATCGCGAGGTGCCCCAGCGTGTCGCCGTGGCGGAACAGCTCGGTGCCATCGAACGTATCGCGCAGGATCTTCTCGAGCGTCTCGGTCACTTTGAGGCGGTCGTCGCCGACGTTGACCACTGGTCGACCCGCCACGGAGCTCCTGGCCGCCGCGCTCGAGGCGCGAGTGTCGTCCTTGGGCCGGCTGTCAGCGGGCTTAGCAGTTGCCCTAGCGATCCAGCGCGTGAACCGCTTGCGGCGCCGTTCGGCGCCGTCCAGCTCGCCGAGGCGATCGTCGATACCGGTGGTGCCGGCACCTTCGATCCGAGTAAAGGAGACCTTCTCGGTCCACTCCTTGCACGCCTTCCCCAGCTTCACAGCACCGTCGAAAACACGAGAGTTCGTTGCCGCATCGGCATCGGGCACGATCACCACGTCCAGGTCCTCGACGACCTCCAGGTACGCGGTGGGTCGGCCGTTGCGCGACCACCCGGTGATGCCGCAGAAGCGGTAAATCGACCATTCGGCAGGCGCCCAGGCGTCGGCGGCGAGGGCCTGCTTTACGCCCTCGACGAGCAGGACGCCGACAGGCGCGTCAACCTTTCGAATGACCGGCAATTGAGGACTGTTCTCACCGCCGGAGGGGGAGATGTACTTGATGGTCTTGCCGTTTTTGTCGACGACGGTGCCGGGCCGGGGCTTCACCTGACCGGTCACAGAGCCGTCGGGCTCCATCATTGGGTACACGAGCGCGGGGAGCACGTCGTCGCCGTGGACGTCGACCATCCAGTGTGCCCACTCAGGCAGGTCCTCACGGCGCTCGGCAGTGTAGACCCCGTGCCTCGCTGCGATCACGGGAGGAATGCCGCTCGCGGCCAGCTCGGTGGCATGCTCGGGCGACAGATTCGCGTAGCCCGGGGGGATTGGGGGGATTGGGGGGATCAGAATCGGGGGCTCATGTGAAAAACATGCCTTGCCCGGGTCCAATGCGTGAGTGTTGCCCGACTGGGCAATGGGTGCGTTTGCACTGGGGGAGCTATCCGGGTTCCCCCCGATCCCCCCAAACCCCCCGCGGGGCTCAGGGATGTGTTGGATCTCCTTTTCGGGGTCCCCCAACGTGCTCGGACGTGAGATGATGTCACTTGGCATTCGATAGATCTCCTGATCAGGTCTTCGTGTCGGGCCGTCGAGTGGTAGCTCGGCGGCCCATTTGTTTTTTGAACGACTGCGGTGTGGAAGGTGGCGTTTAGGGGGCGGGCGTGCTCAAGACTCCATAAGGTCCCGGGGCCGGTTCTCGCGGCTCGCCAGCCAGGCGTTGAAGTCCTCGGGGTCGATTCGCCACCTAGTCGACTTCCCGTAGGACCCGACATTCATCGCGCGGATCTCTCCTTTCGCGATGAGTTGGCGAACCCACCACTCCGTGAGATGGGTGAGCTCAGCGACGTCCTTGACGGTGAGCAGGGTGCACTCCTCTTTGGCATGTCGCAGCAGGGTAGTTAATGTCATGCTACCAAGCTACTACAGATGCGGCAGTGGTAGTAGATTTGTGGCAACATGTATTAGGTGAATCAGCCACCATGCAAATTTCACGACTACTCCGGGAGGGCAACATGGCCATACGAAATTTCACGTCGAGCAACGAGCAACCGTCACCGTCGGATGAATCGGGCGTGCAGCCGCCCGCGGAGTCGCTGATCCTTAACGCCACCTACAAGAAGTCGGGTCTGACCGCCGCCGACTTGGCGGCCGCGACCGGCCTCAGTGTCGGAGCCATACGTATTGCGCTCTCCGGTATCCGATACCGAAGCGGCGAGCCCAAGGTGACCGTCCCGCCTGACCAGACGCTCGTTCGACTGGCCTCCGCCCTGGGGATTGGACCAGCGGTCCTCAGCAGCCTCGGTCGGGACAGGGCAGCCGAGCTCCTCACTGGAGCGAAGAGCACCTCGGCCGCTCCCGACCTCGACACCCAGGCCGCCATCGCCGCGCGGGAGGCTCTAACCCGTCAGGTGCTCGCTGTGTTCTCGACCGACGAGCTGCGCGCCGAGATCGCACGTCGAACCGAGACTGAGCGATGACCGTCCATGACCTCTGGAAGAACCTCTCCAAGGATGAGATCGCCCAACGCCGGCAAGCAGGCCGTGACCGATGGCAGCGCCGCTGGCGTGACGGGACAGGCCGGGACGCCCTGCAGCGCAAGCAGTCATATAAGGAGCAGAAGAAGGCTCAGGCGCTCCTCGACGACGCGAATCAGATGCAGGACCCAAAGGCTCAACGCATCCGTCGGGACTCGCTCACCGTCGACACCCTCCTCACCCGGCATCTAGCTGCCAAGTCCGACCGGGCACCGAAGACCATCGAGGCCGATCACCACCACGCCCGGGGTGTCCGAAACCACTTTGGTGATCGGCTCGTTTCAACGATCGACACCACGGAGATCGAGGTCTGGTCTCAGCGCAGTGATATTGCCCGCTCGAGTCGGAAGAAGCAGCTCGAGATGTTTCGCGCTGCCATCAAGCGCGGCGTCCGCGACAAGCTCATCGACAGTGACCCCACCGACGGCATCGTCGTCTCGCTCGGGCACAAGGAGCTCCCGCACTGGTCGTCTTCGGAGCTGATGGCTGTGATCGGTGCCGCGGCCAACGACAGGGAAAAGGCGCTCTTGTCGGTTCTCGGCCTCATGGGGCTGCGGTCGGGCGAGGCCCGCACGCTACTCGTCGGAGACCTTTCACGTGGTCAACTCAGCGTCAAGAACTCTGGCGGTGATACCGATACGACGAAGACTAGGGCGAGTCGACGCGTCCTCCCCGTCCTGATGGCCGTGCTGCCGCTCCTCGAGCAACAGGCCGGTGATCGCCCCAAGTCCGACTGGATGTTCCCGAGCCCCCGGATGCCTGGTCAGGCCATCGGCAAACGCTACGTCTCTGACGCCGTGACTCGTGCAGTAGCTCGTGCGAACCAGAGTCGCGAGGAGCCTGTCAAGCGGATCAACGTCCATGGACTCCGACACACCTTCGCCGCCATTGCGCTCTCAGAAGCCGAAGCGGACCTGTTGTCCGTGTCCCGCGCGATGGGGCACTCCAGGCCGTCGATCACCCTCGATCAGTACGGCCACCTCGCGCCTGCGGGCCTGGCACCGCTCATGGCGAAGATGGACGAGCTTGTGGCTGGTGCGCGGTAGGAGAGGCCCTCTCGCCCCCGGTAGCAATCCGCATGCCGACTCTCTCAGCCCGGCCTTGATGCGCTGTACGGCAGTGCGTGTCTACAACGAACAGCTGCACCCATTCCTACTTAATACCGAGCGCACAGCAGCACGCGAGCAGCGCGAGAGCGCGCCAAGGTTATTTCGCGCGAACGGGCAGTTCTCCGTACACGCGCGACCCAGAAGGCGCGCTAGTACGTTTGACGCTCGCCATTTGCCCCATCGGGCATGGCTCGTGCCGCGACGATAGATACGCTGAGGGTTATGTTCCTCAGCGCACCGCGCGGCTTTCGCTCCGCCCAGACCCGCGACGAGCGCTTGGCGATGCTCGACGAAGTCGCCAGCGTGCAGCCGCTGAGGGATTGGGCTGCAACACTGGCGGCACGCACGCCGGGCCGCGTCGTCCCAAGCTTCGACCCCGCGGAGGCCGGCGTAGAAGCTCGAATACTGCTCGTGCTCGAAGCGCCCGGACCGATGACGAATGCTCTCTCCGGCAGTCTGCGCGCGGGGTCCGGGTTCATCTCCGTCGACAACGACGACGTGACCGCAGAGAATCTCTGGCTCGCCAGGGAAGCCGCGGGCCTGCATGACGGATACATCGGCTGGAACATTGTCCCGTGGTACCTCGGAGCGGCGTCCGTAAAGCCGAAGGTGGCCGAGGTGGCGGAGGGCGCGGGCGCTCTGCTCGAGCTGATTCAGATGCTTCCTCGGCTCGAGACCGTGGTGTTGTCCGGTCGGTTCGCGCAGCGCGGTTGGCGCGCGAACATCGATAAATCACCACTGCGTCCGGCGGTCGACGTTGTAGAGACCTGGCATCCGGGTCCGCAAGCCATGAACCAGCCGGGGAAGCGTGCTGAGCTCATTGAAACTTTGCGCACTGTTGCAGGCCAGATCGCCCGAATCGATTAGCGATCGTCGACCGGTGCGCCCCGGGTGCGCCCTTGGTGATTTCAACAATGCCTCTGACCTGCGAAAAAACCTTGTCTTGCAATGCTTTGCAAGCAGGAGGTCCGGGGTTCGATTCCCCGTGGCTCCACACATGACAGACGCCCGGCCCCGCTCCAGCGGCCGGGCGTTCTTCGTTTAAGAGCACGAGCCGGAATCAAACCCGTTAACAGACCAGGGCCCGTATCCGGAAGATACAGGCCCTGGTGAAGCTATGGACGGTTAGTCCTCGTTCGGCGTGCGCTCGGGCTCGTCAGCGGCCACCCAGAGCTCGTCGTCGGCACGGAACGTCTGCCAGACGGCGTAGGCGACGCCGGCTGCGGCGGCCAGGCCGATACCGATGGCGATGTACGTGCCGGCGCCCAGGCCCTGCTTCTCAACCACGACGGGCTTCTGGAAGCGAAGGCGGTTCATGGCGGCGCGCACCCGCGCATCCTTGGCGACGTCCCCGACCGACATGACCGTGCCGATCGCGGTCCCGATGCCGGGCAGCACGTCCTCGACCAGGCGGCGGCGAACGCTGTCGGCGACTTCCTGGCCCGCGTGAACTCCGGGGCGAACGTAGTGCTCGTATCCCTCGCGTACGCGAGGGACGACTTCCTCGCGAGTCAGGCTCCCCGCCTGACGTGCGGCCTCGCGTGCGATCTCATTCGCACGGTCGAGAACCTCCTGCTGGTGGTTCCATAGTTCGTCTGCGCTCTTGCGCAGCCGGTCAAGTTCCTTGCGGCGCTTGCGTGACAGGCTCATCTGGACCCTCCATCGATGTCGTGTGGCGAACACACCCATCTTGCCACTGAATCGGCTGGGAGCGCTCTGGGTATCGGATCCTCGTCAGGAGACGGCAATAGTGCTGTGCAAGAATTACCGTTATGTCTAAGCACACCGCAGTCGCCACCCTGAACACGACCCTCGGACCGATCAAGGTAAACCTCTACGGCAATCACGCGCCGAAGACCGTGAAGAACTTCGTCGGCCTCGCCACGGGCGAGATCGAATGGAAGCACCCGGCCACCGGCCAGACCTCGAAGACGCCCCTCTACGACGGCACCGTCTTCCACCGCATCATCAAGGACTTCATGATCCAGGCCGGCGACCCCCTCGGCCAGGGCACCGGCGGACCCGGCTACCAGTTCGACGACGAAATCAACCCGGAGCTCGACTTCACCCAGCCCTACGTGCTCGCCATGGCGAACGCCGGCATCCAGGGCGGCCGCGGCACCAACGGCTCGCAGTTCTTCATCACCGTTGTTCCCACCACCTGGCTGCAGGGCAAGCACACCATCTTCGGCGCCGTCGAGGACGCGGATTCCCGCGCCATCGTTGAGAAGCTGGCCACGGTCCCCACCGACGGCCGCGACCGCCCGCTCTCCGATGTCTTCATCGAGAGCGTCACCGTCGAACAGGTCTAGGCCCCGCCCCGGATGACCGACCTGCCCGGTACCGCCGCGAATTACTGCTACCGGCATCCGGGCAGGCCCAGTTACATCCTGTGCCAGCGCTGCGGACGCACGATCTGCCCTGAGTGCCAGACCCAGGCCGCCGTCGGCGTCATCTGCCCCGAATGCATGCAGGAGCAGCGCCGCAACGCTCCGCGCACGAAGTCGGCCGTGCTGACCCGGCTCACGGGCAGCGGCGCACCCGTCGTCACGTACGGCATCATTGCCGTCACGCTCTTCGTGTTCGTGCTTCAACTCATTCCGGGCCTCGGAGTCACGGACAGGCTCTTCTACGCCGGTGCGTTTTCCTACCCCGCGCTCTTCGAGCCCTGGCGGATGCTCACCAGCGTCTTCCTTCATTCGACCGGCTTCATCTTCCACGTGCTGCTGAACATGTACATGCTGTGGATCTTCGGTCCGCAGCTGGAGGCCATGCTGGGACGCTGGCGCTTCCTCGCGCTCTACCTGCTGAGCGGGTGGGCCGGTTCCCTGGGCGTCCTGTTCCTCGCCGACCCGCGTGTGGGCGTTGTGGGGGCATCCGGGGCAATCTTCGGGCTGGTGGGCGCCATGTTCGTCATCCAGCGCCGCCTGGGGGGCAACTCCACCCAGCTGCTGGTGCTCCTCGGCATCAACTTCGTCATCGGGTTCCTGCCGGGGACCAACATCTCCTGGCAGGCGCACCTCGGCGGGCTGATCGGCGGCGCGATCGTGGGCCTCATCTTCGTTCAGACGAGGAAGCGCTCCCAGGCGACCCTGCAGACCGCGTTGATCGTTGTTTTCGCGCTGATCCTGGCGGCCCTCAGTTGCGTGAAACTACTGGGCTAGAGGCCTGTGGAAAAGTTATCCACAGGAGTTTCCACATGGGGATAATTACACCGGTGTAATTGGTCCGCCGAAATGGGGACAGTCAGCGCCAGCGGGTCGTCATCAGGAAGCCGATGAAGGCGATCCCGAAGCCGACCAGGATGTTCCAGGAGCCGAGCGCCGGCACGGGGAAACCGCCCTGGCTCACGTAGAAGACGATGATCCAGGCGAGGCCGAGGAGCATGAAGCCGAACATGACCGGCTTGAACCAGACCGGGTTCGGTGCGTCTTCGGAGCGGGAAACCACGTCGCGTGCGGGCTTGGTGCGGGGGTTTGTGCGTGCCATGCCTCAGATTCTAGCGTCCCCGGCTGGGCGGGCCCCGGTCCGCCATTCGGGGAAAGCCCGGCGGGAGCCCGATTAGGATTACGTCATGACCGAAATGGCCGAGCCTGTCGCCGCGCCCGCCCGTGGCAGACGCGGCCGGAAGTCGTCTCGGCGCCCGGTCACCGTATTGGGAGTGCTCGGAGAGTTGCTCATCACCGCGGGCGCCGTCGTGCTCCTCTTCATCGGCTGGCAGCTCTGGTGGAATGACGCGTTCGTCGCGGGCGAGCAGTCGAAGGCCGCCGCCGACCTCAGCAACGGTTGGATCGCGCAGGACCGTAACGCCCGGGACGCCGACAAGCCTGCCCCGGTACCCGCGGACTACGGTGACCCGATCGTGTCAGCGGCGCCGGGCGCCGGGGATGCCTTCGCCGTGCTCTTCGTGCCGCGTTTCGGTGCCGACTACCACCGCACCATCGCGGAGGGTGTCGGAACGGGCGTCCTGAACAGCACCCGCCTCGGCATCGGGCACTACCCCGACACCCAGATGCCCGGTGAGGTCGGCAACTTCGCCGTGGCCGCACACCGGAGCGCTTACGGAGGGGGCATGCACCTGATCAATGAACTGCAACTCGGCGACGCAATCTACGTGCAAACGGCCGACGGCTACTTCACCTACCGGTTCCGGGACATGGAATACGTTGCGCCGAGCGAGGTGGCTGTGCTCGCCCCGGTTCCCGGCGCAGTGGACAAGGCCGCCACCGACGCCCTCATCACCCTGACCAGCTGCAACCCGCTGTACTCGACGGCGGAGCGGATCATCGCCTACGGCGTCTTCGAATCGTGGCGGCCGACATCCGCCGGCCCGCCCGCGGAGCTCGCACCGATCATCGCCGCGCAGGCGAAGGGCTAGGAGGCTCACATGTACGCAGCGCTGTGGCAGATCCTGCCCGGTCCGGCCTGGCTCCGGATACTGCTCCTGCTTGTCCTGCTGGCCGGCGTTCTGCTCGTCCTGAGCACGTGGGTGTTCCCCTGGGTGGACGAGATCATCAACACAGAGGAAGCGACGGTGGGCGGCTCATGACCCGCATTCTGGTTCTCGACAATTACGACAGCTTTGTCTACACCCTCAACGGGTACCTGATGGAGCTCGGCGCGGAGACCGAGGTGTTGCGCAACGACGCGTTCGACGCATCGGAGGCGGCCGAACGACTGTCCCACTACGACGGCGTCCTTGTCTCGCCGGGGCCCGGCAAGCCATCCAATGCGGGCGTCTCCATTCCGATCGTCGAGGCGGCCTTCGCCTCAGGCACGCCGCTTCTCGGGGTCTGCCTGGGCCACCAGGCGATTGCGGAGGCCTTCGGGGCCACCGTGACCAATGCCGAGGAACTCATGCACGGCAAGACGTCGCTGATCACGCACGACGAAAGCGACTTCTACCAGGGAGTGCCGCAGCCCTTCACGGCGACCAGGTACCACTCCCTCGCCGTGGTCGATTCCACGGTTCCGCGCGAGCTCATCGTCACCTCACGCACGCAGGGCGGCGTGATCATGGGACTCCGGCACGAGTCAGCGCCCATCTTCGGGGTGCAGTTCCACCCGGAGTCCGTGCTGACCGAGGGTGGCTACCGGATGCTCGGCAACTGGCTGGCCCTGGCCGGCCTGCCTGAGGCGCGCGAGACGGCCAAGGGCCTCACGCCGCTGCTCAAGCTCAGCTGACCTCCCCTTCTTCTCCCGCCCGCACATCCCGCGAAACTGCAGTTGTGCGCGCTAAACGGCGGGTTTAGCGCGCACAACTGCAGTTTCGCGGGATTTAGCCGGCGCAGTAGGTGAGGAGGACCTCGGACTTCTGGGGCACTTCACCCGGGGGCAGTGACTGCTTGGTGACCGGGGAACCGGCCTCCGAGGCGCACGTGGAGTCGGGCGTCGGAATGGGAACCAGCTGGAGGTCCTGTGCGCTGAGAAGATCGCTCGCCGCGCTGAGCGACTGGCCGGTGAGGTCGATGAGGGTCACGAGCCCGCTGGACACCACGTAGTTGACCGTGGAGCCGGCCTGGACGGTGCTGGTGGCCTCCGGGTCGGTGCGCAGAACGATGCCCGCGGCCATCGTCGGTGAGTTCTCCTTGGTGACAGAGCCTGATTCGAGCCCGGCCCCCTTGACGGCTGCTTCCGCGGCCTCGACGGGCTGGTTCGTGACATCAGGGACCTCGACCGGCTGGGCGCCGGTCGACACGAAGACCTTGATCACCTCGGCCGGCTGCACGATCGTGCCGGCGGGCGGATCGGTGCGGATGACCTCGTCCTTCGGAACCGTGGCGCTGGCCTCCTCGGCTTTCGTGGCCGCGAGGTCCAGGTCGAGAAGGGAGTTCTGCGCCGCGTCGTAGCTCTGCCCGGTCAGTGTGGGCACCTTGCGCGAACTGTCCGGGATGTCGCCGCTCGGCGTGAGACTGAATACCCAGAACATCACCGAGACCACGATCACGACGACGGCCACGATTCCGGCCCAGATCCAGCTCACCGGTGGTCGGCGCTGGGTGCGCACCATCGTCTGGTCTTCGGCGAGCTGCTTGAGGGCGAGCTCGGACCCGGATGCGATGACGGGCGCCGGGCCGAACAACCCGGCGGCCGTTTCGTCGAGCGGTCGATGCACGGGGATGTGCCCGGCGGCGGCTGTCTCGACGTCGGCGCGGAACTCGACGGCGCTCTGGTACCGGGCGAACCGGTCCTTCGTCAGGGCCCGCAGCACGACGGCGTCGAGGGCCGGCGAGACCTTCGGGTTGACCGAGCTCGGTGTGACCGGGGCCTCGCTCACGTGCTGGTACGCGACGGCGACGGGGGTGTCGCCATGGAACGGGGGCCGTCCGGTGAGCATCTCGAACAGGACGACGCCGGTGGAGTACAGGTCGGTGCGGGCATCGACCGATTCGCCCTTGGCCTGCTCCGGCGAGAAGTAGGCGGCAGTGCCGAGGATCGCCGTGGTCTGGGCGACCGTGGTCGCCGAGCTCGAGATCGCCCGGGCGATGCCGAAGTCCATCACCTTGACCTGGCCGGTCCTGGTGATCATGATGTTGCCCGGCTTGATGTCTCGGTGCACGACGCCGGCGCGGTGGGAGTACTCGAGGGCCGTGAGAACGCCCTCGATGATGCGCACGGCCTCGGCGGACTCGACGGGGCCCTCGCGGATGATGTCCTTGAGCAGGCGTCCGTCGACATGCTCCATGACGATGAAGGGAACCTGAGCCTCGTGGCCGCCCGGTTCGGTGACCGTCTCTTCACCGGCGTCGAAGACCCGCACAATGGTGGGGTGAGCCATCCGGGCCGCGGCCTGGGCCTCCTGGCGGAAGCGGGTGCGGAACGCGGGGTCGGTGGCCAGGGTCGACTTGAGGAGCTTGATGGCCACCGTGCGCCCGAGGCGTGAGTCTGTGCCGACGTGGACATCCGCCATTCCGCCACGGCCGATGAGCGCGCCTACGCGGTAGCGACCAGCGAGCAAACGGCCAACCTCAGTCAATGCATCACTCCCAGCTCGCGAACACAATCTCGCCTATGGTACCCGCACGGGGCATGGACTACGGCGCAGCCGTGACGACCACCGGGGTGGATGCCGGCGAGTATTCGGACGGGAAGCCTCCGCACAGGTAGCGGAACTTCACGGTGAACGTGCCCGCATCCGGACCCGTGGTCACCGACGTCGTGGTCGCTGCGGGGCTGGCAACGGGGGGCGAGGTCGCGCCGGTACCTTCGACGAGCACCTCGTAGCCGGTCAGTTGCAGGCCGCTGGGGCAGGACTGGGCGGTCCACGTGACGACCACGTCGGTGCCGGCCACGGCCGTGGCCGGGGCAACGGTCGGCGCAGTGGTCGGCGCATCGGGTGTGGGTGCGGCAACGAAGTACTTGACCGTGATCTTCGTGCCCTTCTGGACGGTTCCGGTCGGGTTGACGTCGTAGACCCGGTCGACCTTGTCCGGCGCATCGGCGATGTTCCCGGGAACCATGTCGGCGACGAGTTCCAGGCCGACGAGCTTGTCGCGTGCCTCGGCGCTGGTCAGGCCCACAAAGTCCTTGGACAGCACGCTGACCGCGGTGCTCGTCGGGGTTGGAGTGACGGTCGGCGTGGCAGTGGGCGTCACCTTCGGGGTGCTCGACGCCGCCGTGGACGTCGGGGGCACGACCGGGGTCTCGTTCCCCTGGGTGAAGAGGGCGATCAGCGTTCCGGTGAGCACGATCGCGAGCAGGGCGATCAGGGCGATCAGCGGCCAGGTCCAGGGGCTGCGCTTGTTCTTCTTCGTCGCGGCCTCGGCGGCGGCCGCCTCGGCGCGCGTCCCGGGCGCCGAGGCAGTCGGGAGCACGGTCGTGGCCTGGTCATACCCGGCGCCGGGCATCAGCATTGTTGCGGAGGTCGGGGTGATCCCGGCCATGACCGCGGGCACGGATGCCGCTGCGGCCGCGACATCCCCTCGGCGCAGCGCCGTCGCGGCGCGGGCCAGGTGCGCGGCGGAGGCCGGGCGGTCGGCGGGGTTCTTGGCCAGGCAGGAAATGACGAGGTTGCGCACCGGCTCGGAGACCGTGGTCGGCAGGTCGGGCGCGGTTTCGTTGATCTGCGCCATGGCGATGGCCACCTGGGACTCGCCCGTGAACGGGCGTCGGCCGGCCAGGCTTTCATACGCCACGATGCCGAGCGAGTAGATGTCCGTGGTGGGCGAGGCGGACTTGCCGCTGGCCTGCTCCGGCGAGAGGTACTGCACGGTGCCCATGACCTGGCCGGTCGCGGTGAGCGGAACCTGGTCGGCGATGCGGGCGATTCCGAAGTCGGTGATCTTGACGCGGCCGTCGGGGGTGATCAGCAGGTTGCCCGGCTTGATGTCGCGGTGGACCAGCCCGGCTGCGTGCGCGGCGTGCAGCGCTGCTGCCGTCTGCGCGACGATGTCGAGCACCTTGTCGGTCGACAGCACATGCTCGCGCTCGAGGATGGTGGAGAGTGCCTCACCGGGCACGAGCTCCATGACCAGGAAGGCGCTGCCTTCTTCTTCTCCGTAGTCGAAGACGTTGGCGATGCCCTCGTGGTTCACCAGGGCGGCGTGGCGGGCCTCAGCGCGGAAACGCTCGAGGAATCCCGGGTCGCCGAGGTATTCGTCCTTGAGGATCTTGATGGCGACCGTGCGGCCGATGACGAGGTCGGTGGATTGCCACACCTCGCCCATGCCGCCAATGGCGATCCTGGACTGCAGCTCGTATCGTCCCCCGAAGGTGAGCCCTGCTGTGGGTCTCATTTATCCAACACCGCCTCTAGTACCTCTTGTGCAACCGGTGCGGCAAGAAGATTGCCGTACCCCTCCTGGCCGAGCCCCCCGCCGTCCTCAATCAGGACAGTGATGGCAAACTGCGGGTCCTGCGCGGGTGCAAATCCAGTGAACCACAGGGTGTACGGCAGATCCTTTCCGTTCTGTGCGGTTCCCGTCTTTCCGGCCACGTCAACCCCGTCTATTCTTGCATTGCTCGCGGCGCCGTCCTTGACTCCGTTGACCATCATTTGGGTCATGGTCGCGGCCGTTTCGGGGCTGATCACCGTGGCCATCTCCTTCGCCTGGAAACTCTCCAGCGGGCTGAGGTTCGGGGCGAGGATCTCGTCGACGAGATTGGGTTCCATGGCGATGCCGCCGTTGGCGATGGTGGCGGACACGATGGCCATCTGCATCGGCGTCGCGCGCACGTCGTACTGGCCGAAGGCGGAGAGGGCGGTCTGCGCCTTGTCGAGGTCTCTCGGGTAGACGCTCTCCGCGACGGACAGCGGGACACCATACGTGGAGTTGAAGCCGAACTTCTCGGCCTGCTCGCGAATCGCCGCGTCCCCCAGCTGCAGTCCCAGCTCGGCGAACGGGATGTTGCAGGAGAGCCGCAGCGCCGTGGCCAGGGTGACGGTGGCGCCGCCGCCGCAGGTGCCCCGGCTCGAGTTCGTGACCACGGCCGTGGAGCCGGGCAGGGTGAGCGTGGCGGGGTTGGGGAACGTGCTTTCGGGGGTGAACTCGCCGGACTCGAGCGCCGCGGCCGTCACGACCAGCTTGAACACGGAACCCGGAGGGTTGAGGTCGCCGCGGATCGCCCGGTTGATCAGGGGGTCGTCGGGGTTGTCGAGCAGTGCCTGGTAGGCGTCGGTGACCTTCTTGTTGTCGTGCACGGTGAGCGTGTTGGGGTCGTAGCCGGGCTTCGAGACCATGGCGAGGATGCGACCGGTCTTCGGTTCGGTCACGATCACGGCGCCCTTGAGATCGCCGAGTGCGTCCCAGGCGGCCTGCTGCGTCACCGGGTCGATCGTGGTGCCCACGGCCGCCCCGCGGGGCTTCTGCCCGGTGATGATCGAGCTGAGCTTGTCGAAGAACTGCGAGTTCGACGTTCCGGTGAGTTCCGCGTTGAGGGCGTGCTCCAGGCCCGTGGGGGCGCCGTTGATCGGGATGAACCCGGTCACCGGCGCGTACAGCGGACCGTTGCTGTACGTGCGCAGGAACTTGTAGTCGTCGTCGGCCGGCACCGACTCGGCGATCGGCTTGCCGTCGGCGAGGATGGCGCCGCGTTCGACCTGGAAGCTGTCATAGAGGGTGCGGGTGTTGCGGGCATCCGCGGCCAGGTTGTCCGCCTGGAACGCCTGCACCACCGTGGTCGACGTGAGGAGTGCGACGAACATGAGCAGCACGACCATGCTCACGCGCTTGAGTTCTCGATTCATCAGACCACCAGCCTGGGTTGGTTGCGCACCGTGTCGGACAGGCGGAGCAGGAGCGCCGCGATGATCCAGTTGGCGACGAGGGAGGATCCGCCGGCGGCCAGGAACGGGGTCGTCAGGCCGGTGAGCGGGATGATGCGGGTGACGCCGCCGATGACGATGAAGCACTGCAGGGCGACGACGAAGGCGAGGCCGACGCCGAGCAGCTTGCCGAAGTCGTCCTGGCCGGCGAAGCCGATACGGAATCCGCGGGCGACGAAAAGCAGGTACAGGGCGAGGATCGCGAAGATGCCGGCCAGTCCGAGCTCTTCGCCGAGGCTGGCGATGATGTAGTCGCTCTGGGGCACCGGGGTGATGTCGGGGCGACCCTGGCCGAGACCGGTGCCGATGAGGCCGCCCTTGGCGAGGCCGAACAGACCCTGCACGAGCTGGTAGCTGCCGCCGGGCGCATTGTAGACATCCGGGTTCATCGCATCGAGCCAGTTGGTGAAGCGGCCGTTGACGTAGCTGAGGGTCTGGCTTGCGATGACCGCACCGCCGATGAACAGGCCCATGCCGAGGACCACCCAGCTGAGGCGTGCGGTGGCGAGGTAGAGCATGACCAGGAAGAGGCCGAAGTAGAGCAGCGCAGTACCGAGGTCGTGCTGGAAGATGATGACCGACATCGACAGTGCCCAGAGCACGAGGATCGGGCCGAGGTCCCGCAGCCGGGGGAAGTGCATGCCGAGGAATCGCTTACCGACCATGGAGAGGCTGTCGCGGTTTCGTACGAGGTAGCCGGCGAAGAAGATGGCGAGGGCGATTTTGGCTATTTCGCCCGGCTGGAAGGTGGCGAAGGAGCCGATGCCGATCCAGACGCGGGCGCCGCTGACCTCCCGGCCGAGGCCGGGCACGAGCGGCAGCAGCAGCAGGATCACGGCGGCGAACCCGGCGATGTAGGTGTATTTGAAGAGCACCCGGTGGTTGCGGATCACCAGGAGGACCACGATCGCCATGGCGATGGCCAGCGCACTCCAGATGGTCTGCCGCACCGAGGCACTGCCGATGCCGCCTTCGTTGTTGGCCACGTCGATGCGGTAGATCATGGCGATGCCGATGCCATTGAGCAGGGTGACGATCGGGAGGATGAACGGGTCGGCCTCGCTCGCGACGATGCGCAGCACGATGTGCAGGGCGAAGACCAGGACGGACAGGCCGGCGCCGAACAGCACGAGCGTGGTGTCGATGCGGCCGAGCGCGCCGAGCTGCACGAGCACCACGGCGGCGGCGTTGATCGCGCAGGCGATGGCGAGCAGGAAGAGCTCGAGGTTGCGCAGCTTCTGCGGAAGGTGCAGGCGCTTGAAGACGCCCGTCCGCGGTTGCGCCCGGCGCGCAGACGTGTCCGCCGCGCCCGCCGGATTACTTGTTGCTGGCATTTTGGAGCCGTTCGACGATGAGTTTCGCGTCTTCCAGGGAGGACGCGCTGATGGTTTCCTCGACCTGATCCCGGTCATAGACCCGGAGTTCGGAGATTTCGAGGTTGGTGTCTTCGTAGACGCTCGAGAGCTGGATCGGTCCGAGGTCCTGGTTGACGCCGCGATAGATCGCCACGGTGCTGCCCTCGACGCCGACGAAATACCGGGTTTGGGTCCACTGGTAGCCGAGAAGGGCCGCTCCGGCGATCGCGAGAACGAGCAGGATGATCGCGGTCAGCCAGGTGAGCTTGCGCCGGCGGGCGCGCCGTTCGTCTTCTTCGATCAGTTCGGACAGGTAATCCTGCGAGTCCGGTTCGAAGTGGGTCTCGCGCACGGGGTGCAGCCGCAGGGCCGGCAGCCGCAGCGCCCGGTTCCTGGCCGGTTCCTCACCGAAGGCGAGCTGCCCGGCCGCCGAGCCCACCAGCAGCGGGGCGCCGTCGCGCTCGTCCTCTGGCCCGATGTCGACAATGACGATCGTGACGTTGTCGGGGGCGCCGCCCTCGAGGGTTTCCTTCACCAGGCGGTCGGCGACGGTCTGGGCATCCGCGCCGGTGGACAGGGCGGCGGTGATCGACGCGTGGGACACGACACCGGTCAGCCCGTCGGAGCAGAGCAACCAGCGGTCGCCGGTTCGCGTGGCGAGGATGGAGGTGTCGACCTCCGGCGCGGACTCGACGTCGCCGAGCACCCGCATCAGCACCGAGCGGCGCGGATGCACCATGGCCTCCTGCTCGGTGATGCGGCCGCTGTCGACCAGGCGCTGCACGAACGTGTGGTCGATGGTGATCTGCGACAGTTCGCCGTCACGCAGCAGGTAGATGCGGGAATCGCCGATGTGCGCGATCGCGACCTGGTCGTCGAGCACGACCAGGGCGCTGACGGTCGTGCCCATCCCGGTGAGTTCGGCGTGCTCGAACACCGATTCAGCGATCTGTGAATTAGCCGCGATCAGCGCCGCCTGCAGTGCGAATTCCGCCTCCGCCGCGGATTGGTAGGGCTGGTCGGCTTCCATGACGCGTTTCGTCGCGATCGCGGAGGCGACGTCGCCGCCGGCGTGACCGCCCATGCCGTCGGCGACGATGAAGAGCGCGCTGCCTGCGTAGCCGGAGTCCTGGTTGTTGGACCGGATCTTGCCAACATGGGACGCGGCTGCGCTGTGGCTAACTGTCGCCATGCACTTACCGCCGAAGCTCGAAGCTGGTGGCACCAATCTTGACTGCGGTGTTCAGGGGAACGGGGGTGGGCACCGCGATCCGGCTCCCAGCCAGGAAGGTGCCATTGGTCGAGTCGAGGTCCTGGATCATCCAGTCGTCATGCCACAGCATCAGCCTGGCGTGGTGGGTGGAGGTGTAGTCGTCCCGGATGACGAGGCTGGAGTCGCTGGAGCGCCCGATCGTGATCGGCTCGGCGCCGAGCGGGAACTCGGTGCCCGCCTTCGGTCCGGAGGTGATGACCAGGCGGGAGGCGCTCTGCGCGGTCGCCTTCTCGGTTCCGCCGCTGCCGGGCGACACAACGGGCCGGGAGACGGCCTCGGTGGGCGCGCTCGCGGATGCGGCGAAGACCGGGGACGGCGCGGGGGTCGCTGCCGCGGCATCCGACGCCATCTTGCGCACCCGCTGGCCGAACAGGTCGCTGCGGAGCGCGTAGACGATGCCGAAGATGAAGAGCCAGAGCAGCAGCAGGAAGCCCAGGCGCAGCACGAGCAGGGTGAGTTCGCTGACGCTCATTTGCCGGGCCCCCAGAAGCCGGCGGCCTGGTCGGCCGCCCCGGCCTGCGCGACGACGCGGAAGACAATGCGGGTGCGCCCAATGGTGACGACCGAGTCGGGTTCGAGGGCGGCCGTTGTGACCCGCTCGCCGTTGAGCTGCGAACCGTTGGTGGAATCGAGGTCGTGCACCTTGGCCCGTGAACCGTCCCACAGGATTTCGACGTGGCGGCGCGAGGTGCCGCTGTCGTCGACGGTGATGTCGGCGTCGCTGCCGCGGCCGATGACGGTGCGGGGCTTGACGATCGGGTGGCGCTTGCCGTTGATCTCGAGCACCGGCGTCCAGGCCACCTTGCCCGTGAGGTTGGTGGAGTCGATCTGCACCATGCCTTCGCTCAGGCTGGGGTCTTCGGCGAGGGTGATCTCCACCGCGCCGGCGAACTGGTAGCGCTGCTCGCGGGCGTGCTGCTCCACCAACTGGGTGAGTTCGTCGATCAGCGTTCGGCCGAGCCCGGTCATCCGCGAGAAGTCGGCCCGCGCCAGGCGCACCGTGAAGCGGTTGGGCGCGAGGATGCGGTCGCGCGAAACGACGGCCGCCTGGGTGTCGAGCTCGCGCCGAAGCGCCGAGGTGATCTCCACCGGCTGCACGCCCGACTTGAAGGTCTTCGCGAAAGCGCCGTTGACGGCACGTTCCAAGCCCTTTTCAAAATTGTCCAGTATGCCCACAGGTCTCCCGATCCGATCCGTTTGGCTATGAGCATGTTACTTGGCTCACTTGTTAACTCGCCGAAACGGCGGTTGAGCGCACGAAAGGTCATCATATGGGCGCGGTCGATGCCGCGCCTAACTCCCGGGCGCCCCGGGCGCCCCGCGCCGCGCCGCCGGGAAGGACACGAATCACCGCGCAACGCGCCCCGCTTATCGACCCTGGGCGCGCCCGACGGGGGCTCGAATGGCGAAGGGGCAGCTGAAAGTGCTAGCATTTCCAAGTTCGCGCGAGTGGCGGAATTGGCAGACGCGCTGGCTTCAGGTGCCAGTGTTCGAAAGGACGTGGGGGTTCAAGTCCCCCCTCGCGCACACAGGGTTTGGTGCAGAACAAGAGGTTTTTGTTTGCAAAACCCAGGCGGACAAGAAAGGCCCCCGAGAAATCGGGGGCCTTTCGTCGTTTGCCGGGTGTCCCGCTTACCTATCTGTTAGGCGGGTGCGTCGGCGACGCTCGACAATTCGGGCGTCTTGCGCAGGAGCCGAGCCAGTAGGGCCTTCAGCTCGGTGACCTCATCGGTGGTGAGGTCGCTGAGAATGATTTCCTCCCCCTTGAGCGAGATGGGCTTCATCAGGTCGTGCATCTCCGCGCCCGCGCGCGTCAGGTACAGCGGCCGTGAACCGCGGGGGCCTGCCGCGGGGACAATCAACTCCCGTTTGATCAGCGTGTTTGTGGCCTTGGACACAACGGCCTTGTTCATTCCAACGAAGTCCGCGATCTCCGTCGATGCGGCCCCGGGCCGGATCGCGAGGGCGGAGATCACGCGCCAGTCATTCGTTCCGAGGTTGAACTCGCGCCGCAGCAGCAATGATTCACGCCAGACCAGGGCGTTCGAGACAAGAGCGAGCAGACGCGGAGTGAAGCTCTCGCTATCGATGACATCGCTCAACGGCTCCAGGATGGTCACGTCCTCCGTCGGCGCGGGCGATACCCCGGCGACCGGGCTGGGCCCTGTGCGCGTGGTTTTGTGGTTGGGGACGTTCTTCATGTCGATGGGCCGATCACGAGGGGTCCGGACAGTGGGCCGTGGCCGACAGGCTCGATTGAATCAGCCGAGCGCGCCGGCCACAGCCCTCCATCAGTGCGCCTGCGCGGCGAGTGCTGCTGCGTCTATCGTGGCGATGGCACGGGTGTCCTGGAAGGCTCGAATGCCCTCGATTCCTTGTTCCCGTCCGAAACCGGACTGCTTCATACCGCCGAACGGAGCGCGGAGGTCGAGGCGGGTGGCGCCGTGGTCGTTGACCCAGACGTATCCGCAGGCCAGTTGCGAGCCGACGCGGCTTGCCGATTCGGGACTCGCCGTCCAGACGGAACCGCCGAGCCCGGCCCACGTGTCGTTCGCGGAGGCGACAGCGTCGGCTTCCGTCGTGAACGGGATGATCGGGATGACGGGGCCGAACTGTTCCAGAGTCACGACACGCAGCATCGGATCGGGGTTGATCACCAGGGCGGGGCGGACGAAGTTGCCGCCGGCGAGGTCACCGGTGGGAAGCTGCCCGAACTCGCGCACCTCGGCACCCGAGTCCTTGGCGTCCTGGATGATTTCGTCGACGAAGGCCTTCTGTACGGGAGAGTGCAGCGGACCCATGGTCGTGTCGGCATCCAGGCCATAGCCGAGCTGCACCTTCTCCAGGCGGGCCGTCAGACCCTGGACGAGTTCGTCGAGGCGGGAGGAGTGCACGTAGACGCGCTTTGCGTTCATGCAGATCTGCCCGGTCGTATCGAAGATCGCCGCGTACAGGCGGTCGAGGTGGGTGTCATCCAGGATGGCATCTTCGAGGAAGATCGCGGCGTCATTCCCGCCCAGCTCGAGCGTCAAACGGGTGAGCGACTTGGAAGCCATCTCCATGATTCGCTTCCCGCCATTGACGCTGCCGGTGAAGCACACCTTCGCGATGTCGGGGCTGTCGATCAACCCGGCCATGTTCTGGTCCAATCCGGTGACTATGTTCAGCACACCGGCGGGGAGCTTCTCCGCAATCCGCTGCACCACGCGCGTCGTCGCCAGGGGTGCCGAGGGCGGCGGCTTCACGATCGCCGTGTTTCCCGCCAGCAACGCGTGTGGCAGCGCCGCGCCGAGGATGGCGATCGGCCAGTTGAAGGGCACGATCACGCTGACCACACCGAGTGCCTGGTACGTCACCTCGGTGGACACCGGGATTCCCGGAACCACGGGGAGGGTCTTCCCGGTGTCGACTTCCCCGGCGAGCATCAATGCCAGGTTCCACCGGATCTCAAACACCAGCGAATCGATCCAGCCTTCAAAACGGACTTTCCCGTTTTCCCGCGACAGCACCGCGGCATCTGCATCACGCTCATCGGCGATCCCGGCAATCGCCTCGGCCATGATGGCGGCGCGCTCCACGGCCGACATCGCCGACCATGCGGGGAATGCGGCTTTTGCCGCCGCCACCGCATCCGCGACATCCGCGGTGGTGGCAGCTGCCGCATACCCAACCACCTGACCGGCTTTGGCCGGATCTGCGACCTCGAGCACATCCACCGTGTCGCGCTGGACGCCCCCGATGAACAGACCGGTACGAACGGTCCCTATTGTTTCAGCCATAAGTCAAAGCAACTCTCTGTGTCTTGATAATCGCTTGCAGACTTCGTAGTCCGCAGTCGAGAGTCAGCATAGTTCAATCTTGTTTACTTATAAACAAGATCGTCTTAGTGGTTCGATTCGGAAGTTCGAGAATCTGGACCAGGTCGCAAACGAGAGTCGATGAAAACGCCGGAACGGCGGCGAAGCGGCAATCAATGTCATCAATGAGGAGGCATGTGATGGGCCAGACGACCCTTCAAATGGGCGAAAAACCGCACACCGTCGAGGAGCTGGCACCGCTCGTTCCTGCCCGCATTCATCGGAGCCGCCCCGTACCAGAAAGCCAAAGAGCGCGGCGTCAAGCTCATCGGCGCGACCGCGCACTACGTCACCAGAGACCTCGACGAAGGCCCCATCATCGAACAGGACGTCGTGCGCGTCTCCCACGCCGCAACCGCTGCCGATCTCGCACGGTATCGAGCCGACGTCGAACGGCAGGTGCTCGCGCGAGCAGTCGCCTGGCACTGCGACGACCGTGGTGCGCTCGGGCAACACCACCGTGGTGTTCTGACGGCGCCCGCGAATTCGGGCAGGCATTCTCTCCGTGCGGTAGTTTTGATCTCATGACCGTCAACCCGCCATTCCGTGCAGACATCGTCGGCAGTTTCCTCCGGTCTCCGTCGCTCAAGGATGCGCGAACACGACACGAGGCCGGCTCACTGAGCGACGCCGGGCTGCGCGAGGTGGAGGACGCAGAGATCGTGCGGGTCGTGGCGCGGCAGGCCGACGCCGGCCTCAAGCTCGCCACCGACGGGGAGTTCCGCCGGTCGTGGTGGCACTTCGATTTCTTCGACGGCCTGCAGGGTGTCGAGATCGTTGAGCTCGACCACGGCATCCAGTTCCAGGGCGTCCAGACGCGCTCACGCGGCGTGCGGGTCACTGGGCCAATCAGGTTCCCGGCCGACCACCCCATGATCGAGCACTACCGTTTCCTGCAGTCCACGACCGCTGTCCTGCCGAAGATGACCATCCCCGCACCGACAGTCCTGCACTTCCGGCTGGAAAGTGGCGCTGTGAACCCCGCGGCCTACGACGACGCCGAGGACACCTTCGACGATCTGGCCCGCGCCTACCGCGATGCGATCGCCGCGTTCTACGATGCCGGATGCCGCTACCTCCAGTTCGACGACACCGCGTGGGCGTACCTGTGCTCCGATGTCGAGATCGCGAAGGCGGCGGAGCGCGGCATCCGCACAGACGGACTGGCCGAGCGCTACGCCCTTCTGATCAACGCCTCGCTCGCGGGCAAGCCCGACGACATGACGGTGACGACGCATGTCTGCCGCGGCAACTTCCGCTCGACGTGGATCTCGTCGGGCGGGTACGAACCGGTCGCTGAGCAGTTGCTCTCGGTGTGCAACTACGACGGCTATTTTCTCGAGTACGACAGCGAGCGCGCCGGTACCTTCGCCCCGCTGCGCCATCTGCCCGCGGGGGACAAGGTCGTGGTGCTCGGGCTGGTGACGACCAAGAGCGGCGAGCTGGAAGACCGCGAGCTCCTGAAGCGACGCATCGCGGAGGCGGCGACGTTCGTGCCGCTGGAGCAGCTCGCGCTCAGTCCGCAATGCGGCTTCGCCTCAACAGAGGACGGCAACGACCTGAGTGAGGAACAGCAGTGGGCGAAGGTCCGCGAGGTCGTCGAGGTCGCGGCGGACGTGTGGCACTGACATCCGGGCCGGCCGCTTGTCGCTCTGCGAGAGTGATCACATGACTCAGGCCATCAAAGTTGCTGCAATCGGTCTGGGCGAGGCAGGATCGCTCATCGCGGGAGGCCTCCGCGACGCAGGGCTCGATGTGGTCGGCTTTGACCTCGCTCCGACAAGACGGCGCGCAACTGCGAAGCCGGTATCACCCTTGCCGCCACGTTGATCTGAATCAACACAGACTTATTCAACACGGCCTAGCGGGGCCGCAGCGGGAAGCACTTCGGGCGGCTCAGCCGGCGACGGCAGGTGAGGGGCTGGCGTAGATTTGGGATGCGGACTTTGCGGAGGATGGGTGCACGTGGTGGAGGATCGATTGCGAGGCGACCGGGAGCAGCCCGCGGGGGAACCCAGCGAACTGGTGGTGCTGGTCGCCGAGGACGGAACGCCGATCGGCACCGCCGACAAGGCATTCGTGCACGGCCTCGACACCCCGCTCCACCTGGCTTTCTCCTGCCACGTCTTCGACCGGGACGGGCGCATCCTCGTGACGAGGCGGGCCCTGACCAAGAAGGCCTGGCCCGGCGTCTGGACGAACTCATTCTGCGGTCATCCGGGCCCCGGTGAGGCGCTGGCGGATGCCGTGGTGCGGCGGGCCGAACACGAACTCGGCATCGAGATCGACACGCTTTCCCCGGCGCTGCCCGACTTCCGTTATCGCGCGGTGGACGCCTCGGGAATCGTGGAGAACGAGATCTGCCCGGTCTACACGGCGACCACGGCCTCGGACATCGCTCCCCACGCCGACGAGGTGATGGAGTGGCGATGGGCGGAGCGACCGCAGCTGATCACGGCCGTGAACGCCACCCCGTGGGCGTTCAGCCCCTGGCTGACACTCCAGCTTCCGCTGCTCTACCCGAACGGTTAGCCCGCCGGAGCTAGCGGATCTCGGTGAGATACGTCGTGTAGCCGGCCCCGCGCATGGCGGCGATGATCGGTTCCGTGCCGCTGGGTTCCGCAACGGCGATCATGGCGCCTCCGCCGCCCCCGCCGGTCAGTTTCGCCCCGAGCGCGCCCGCCCGCCGGGCGATCGCGACGAGTTCCTCGAGCTCCGGACTGGACACCTGCAGGGCATTGAGCAGGCCCTGGTTGATGTTCATCAGCTCGCCCAGGTCGGCGATGTCCCCGCGTCGGAGCGCGTCGACTCCGGCCAGGACGAGCCCGTCGATCTGGGCGAAGATCTGGTCGTAGCGCCGCGGGTTCCGCTGCCAGGCTCTCCGCACCAGACCCACGGTCTGCGACGTGAGCGCACTCACACCGGAGAGTCCGATGATGATCGGAATCGGCTGCGGTGTGACGATGTCGCTGATCTCGGGGCGGCCGTCATCCGTTTTGCGGAACAGGATCGGCCTGCCGAAGGTGGCGACGGTGTTGTCGATGCCCGACGGCGTGCCGTGCACGATCTGCTCGCATTCGAAGGCGAGGCGCGACACCGCGGCGTCGCTGATCCGGATGTCGAACGACGCGGCGACCGCGCGGATCACGGCCACAGCGAAGGCGGCGGAGGCGCCCAGGCCGCTCGCCCGGGGCAGGTCCGAGAAGACGTCGACGCGCATCCCCGCCGCGGGTACGCCGAGGCGCTCGGTGATCAGCGCCGCGACCCGGTGTGAGATGTTCTCCCGGATCGGTTCGCGAACGGACCCATCGACATCCCAGTCGGAGATGACCGGTTCGCTCGCCGACGATCCCCTGGTGACCTCCGCCCGGACGGACAGCCCGATCGGCGCGGCAATCGCGTGGTGACCGTAGACGACCGAATGCTCGCCCAGCAGGATGATCTTGCCGTACCCGAGGTGGGCGCCCGGGGCGGGCACCGCGGCCACGGGGGGAACAACCGCCCGGGGCGCACCCGCCGCGGGCGCGCCGCCCTCCACGGTCTCGCCCAGGGCCTCCATGATCTGGCGGGCCTTCCAGACCTTGATCTCCCCGTCGGCGATGAGTCTCTCGACGACCTCGTCAAACCGGGCTCCGCTCGCTCCGGCGGCGGCCGCGACGGCACGAGCGTGCAGCCGCATGTGCCCCCGCTGGATGCCGGTGGTGGACAGCGCCTTGAGCGCGGCCAGGTTCTGGGCCAGGCCGACGGCAGCCATCACCTCGGCCAGTTCCCGGGCGGAGGAGACGTCGAGGATCGTGCGGGCCAGCCGCACGGCCGGGTTCGATTCGACCTGCCCGCCGACCGTGCCGACCTTCAACGGGATGGTCAGCTCGCCGACCAGGTTGCCGTCTTCGTCCGTGCGCCAGTCGGTGAGCGGCGCGTAACGTATGCCGCGCGCGGCATACGCGTGGGCGGCGGCCTCGATTGCGCGCCAGTCGTTTCCGGTCGCGATCGCGACGGCGTCGATGCCGTTCATGATGCCCTTGTTGTGCGTGGTCGCCCGGTAGGGATCCATCGCGGCGAATTCGTTCGCCAGCACGATTCCGTCCCGCACCCGTTCGCCCGAGAACTCGCCGGTCTCCAGCAGCCCGGGGGGAATCACGGCGCGGGCACGCACCAGCGCCCGGTCGGTGAGGTTCGAGAGGATGCGAAGGAAGACCCGCCCCTGGCTGATCTCCTCGATCAGCGGCGCGATGCGCTCGCACATCGAGTTGACGAGATTGGCGCCCATCGCGTCCCGGGTGTCCACCATGAGGTGCACGACCAGCAGCTCGCCGTTGTACGCCGTCGTCCCGCGGAGGAATACCTCAACGTCCCGGGCGCCTCCGCCGCGCGCCAGCATGTTCGGATGCCCGCTGTTGGCCAGCCGCAGGATCTCCGGTGTCTGCGCGAGCACGGCCAGCCGCGCGCGTTCGGGCTCGGGGACATCCACCACCTGGACCTGGCCGATGAGCAGGGGCTCATCCGCGACGCTGGAGAAACCGCCGGCCTGCCGAACCAGCTTCGCCGTGGAGCTCACCGCCGCGATGATCGACGGTTCCTCGACCACCATCGGCACGAGGTAGTCGCGTTCGTTGACCTGGAAGTTGAGGCCGAGGCCCATGGGCAGGGAGAACACGCCGATGACGTTCTCGATCAGCCGGTCCGCGGCGCCCACATCGAGGGCGGCGGTTCCGCCCCGCAGTGCCGCGAAGTGGGCGTTATCCAGTACCCCGCGTTCGTGCAGGAGCTTCAGCCGGTCCTCGACCGACAACTGGTAGAACCCGGGGATGCGGGACCGGCTCATGATCTGGAACCTCCGTGGACGCCGGCGGTGAAGAAGCCGAGCGGGACGACCGCGGCCCCGGCGCCGGCGAGGGCTGCGGCCAGCCGTTCGGCGGGCTCCCCGCTGTGGCTGAAGGCGAGGCCGACGTCGCCGCCGCCGGCCCCCGAGGTCTTGAAGACACCGCCTTCTCGCCGCGCCACCGCGTGCAGCTCGTGGTGGCGCTCGCTGACGATGCCCGCCCGGGCATGGGTGTCGAGCACGGTGAGCGCCGAGAAATAGTCGCCGGCCAGGCGCAGGAATGCGTCCGGATCGCCGAGCGACGCCTCGGCGCGCTCGGCCAGGCCGGCCAGGCGGGCGATATCCGCCCGGTACCGGGCGGGATCCTCTGCGGCATAGTCGGCCACGCGGCCCACCAGCCGGGTGGTCAGGGCGCCCTCGCCGGTAACCACGGCCAGGACGCTCAGCTCCTCCGGCCACCGGAGAGGCACGGGAACGGCGCCGCGGGAATACCGGATCAGCCCGCCGTACACGCTCGCCGCGACATCCCCGCCGCTGCCGACGCCGCCTTGCGCGCGCCGATGAGCCTGCTCGGCCAGGCGGAACAGCGCCTCCCGGTCGAGGTCGAGGTCGAGCGCGGTGGCCAGTGCGGCGGTCAGAGCGACGGCAACGGCGGCGCTCGAGCCCAGCCCCAGTTTGTGGCCGCCCCGCGAGAGCGCGCCGCTGTCCATCGTGATCGCGAGCGGCCGGGCCGGGCGAGGAGCGCGGGCCAGGACGGCCTCACGCACCGCGTCGAACACCCGAAGCTTCGAGCGCCCGGCGGCATCGAGGCCCGCCGGCAGGCCGCCGTCGCCGCCGAGGGCGAGGTTCACGATGCCCAGGTTCGGCGCGCTCACCTGCCAGGAGCCGGATTCCGAGTCGCCGATCGTCACCCGGGCGCGGCGGTCCACGGCCGCCAGGAGCGCCGGGGCCCCGTCAAGAACGGCGTACTCGCCGAGCAGGAAGAGCTTGCCGGGCGCGGACGTACTGATGGCCGCCATGCTCACTCCAGCCGGTGCGCGCCCGGGCCGAGTGCGCTCATCCGCACCTCGTGCACCCCGGGGACGAGTGCCAGCGCGCCCCGGACGGCCGCGGAGTCGGCCGGGAGGCAGAGCACCTTCACCTGCGGTCCGGCGTCGATCGTGAAGTAGGCCGGCACGCCGTCGGCGCGCAGCCCGCGCACGACGTGCATGGCGGCGACGGTGGCGGCATTCCAATAGATGAGGGCGGGCCGGGTGGACAGCATCAGCGCGTGCAACTTGAGGCAGTTGTACTCGGACAACTCGCCGAGCCGGGCGAAGTCCCGGGCTGCGATGGCGGCCCGCATCTCGGCGAGATCGTCGGCGGCGGAGTCCTGCCAGGCTTGGTAGAACGGCGACGTGGTCGCGCTTTCACCCATTCCGATTGTGGAATTGATCGACTTCTCGCCGCGCTCGGTGATGGCCACGGCGACCGACAACGGCCAATCGGCCGGCTCGAGCAGTTGTTCCGCGTACGCGTCCGACCCATCGGCGGCGACGCCGGCGTGCATCTCGGCGAATCCCCCGAAGATGGACCGGGCCGCCGACCCGGAGCCGTGGCGCGCCAGGATCGACAGTTCCCGGTCGGCCAGCGTGAGGCCGCTTGCGCCGGCCGCGGCCACAGCAAGGGCGGCGAAGCCGGATGCCGACGAGGCCAGGCCGGCTCCGGTCGGGAAGTTGTTCGTCGACGAGACGACGGCGTACCGGTCGGTGGCGGCCCGCCGGCGCACCAGGTCGAGCACGCGGCTGACCCGCGTGGCGTCGCTGCGGGATCCGTCCAGCCAGAACTCATCGCCGGAGAGATCGGGGCGAAACGTCACCCTCGTATCGGTGTACAGCGCAGCCAGGGTGACCGAGATCGAACCAACGGCAGGAGTGTTCAGCGCGGCGTCTCGCTTGCCCCAGTATTTGACCAGGGCAATGTTGCTGTGCGCGCGGGCCACGGCGGTGGCGCCACCGCCGAGGGGTTGATCCACAGTGATGCTCCGATCGGATTCCCTTGATTTTAGCCGGTGGCTCGCCGCCGCCGGTGTCGCCGTCGAAATGGATTGTGGTCCACACTTCGCAAACCGATCGCTGAATAATGGAGGGGAGCGCTCGCGACCCGACGCGGACGCGAACCACCCGAAACGTGAAGTGGAAACAGTTGACGCCTGGAATTAGTGGAATCTCCCTGTACGTCCCGCCGTACCGGGTACGGCTGGACGCCTGGTGCGAGTGGAACGGCCAGCCCTGGGACAAGATCCGGGACGTGGTCGGTCGCAGTTTCCGGATGCGCGGCCCCGGGCAGAGCATCTACACGCTCGCGGCCAACGCGGTCTGGCGGCTGATCCGGGACTACGACATCGACCCGGCCGGCATCGGCCTTCTGGCCCTCGGTACCGAATCCAGCAGCGACAACTCCGCCGGGGCGGTCATCATCAAGGGCATGGTCAACGAGGCCCTCCGGGCCAACGGGATGCCGGAGCTGGCGCGCGACTGCGAAGTGCCCGAATTCAAGCACGCCTGCCTCGGCGGCGTGTACGGGATCAAGGCGGCCGTGCGCTACCTGGCCGCCGACGGCGCGGGTCGCCGGGCGATCGTCGTCTGCGCCGATATCGCCGAATACGCCCGCGGGGGCACCGGCGAGCCCACCCAGGGTGCCGGAGCCGTCGCCCTGCTCCTGGAAGGCGAGGCCCGCCTGCTGGAGGTTGACCTGGCCGGCGCGGGCAGCGATTCCGCCTACCGCGTGGCCGATTTCCGCAAACCGTTCGCGCGTTTTCGCGACCAGCCGCCGCGCGAGGACGGCCGGGTCCAGGACCTTCCGGTGTTCAACGGGCGCTACTCCACCAGCTGCTACATCGACGCCACCCATCACGCCGTGACGGCCATGCTGCGGAAGCGCCCCGGTCGCAGCCTCGACTACTTCCGCGAGGTCGACGCGGTCTTCATGCACCGTCCGTACCACCAGATGCCCGTGACCGGGTGGGTGATGGCCTGGCTGTTCGCGCTCGCGGACGACGAGGAGTCGGGCCAGGGTGAGCTGCGCGCCCACTGCGCCGACGCCGGCATCGATGCGGAGCTCCTGATCGCCGAGCTCCGGGACCCCGCACCGGTCCTCGGCGGCGCGTCGGACCCCGCCGGCTTCCTGGGCGACGCCTTCCCGCTGAGCCGGCGTCTGCGGAAGCACCTGAGGACCACCGCGATCTGGGGAACCCTGGTGGACGACAAGCTCGGCCTCGGCTCCGAAGCCATGCGTGACCTCGGCAACCTGTACACGGCGGCACTCCCGGCGTGGCTCGCCTCCGGTCTGCGGGAGGCGAGGGCCGACGGGCTCGAACTCGCCGGCCAGGAGTGGCTCGCCCTCGGGTATGGCAGCGGCGACGCGGCGGAGGCCCTGCCGATGCGAGTCGTTCCGGGCTGGCAGGCCGCGGCGGCCCGGATCAACTTCGAGAGCGCCCTGGCCGCCCCGGTCGACCTGACCGAGGCGCAATACATCGCCGTGCATGACGGACACCGCTCCGACCTCGTCGCCGTGCTCTCCGGCGACGAGTTCGTGGTCGACCGGCTGGGAACATCGACCGGGCCGGACTTCCACGACGAGGGCATCGAGTACTACCGCTATGTCGAACCCGACCCCCGGGCCGGATCACGGCGCTAGGGTCTAAGCATGAAACGCATAACCTACGCGGGCGGGTCGCTCATCACCGGCAGCGCGGTCGCCGAGGCGCTTCTCACGTTCGCGACCGGCGTCGCCGGCGACGCCGGCAGCGTGGCAGTGGAGATCCCCGTGCTCGAGTCGGACGGCACAACGACCACGCACACTCTTCTTCTCGGCCCCGGCACCCAAATCGACGTGTCGGACGCCGATCCCCTCTCGGCGGAAGACGAGGAGGCCCGGCTCTTCCCGGTGCCCGACCTGCCGCAGATCGGGATCGTGGCCGTGTCGAAGCCGTCGCCCCAGGCCGAGAAGGATGCCGCAGCCTTCAACCGCGAGGTGGCCAACATCGAGAATGGCCTCAACGAGGAGGAATCCCGTGGGTAAGTTCATTTACGGAACGCCGTCGATCACCGTCGACTTCGACGATCGCGTCCTGGCGCACCTCAAGGTCGTGATCGTGGCCAAGTTGCGCCGAGGCGAGAGTTTCACCTTCTCCTGGGACAACTCGGCCGCGTCGGGGAGCGGACACAGTTCCATCTGGCTGCACCCGGCCATCCCGCTGCAGTTCGAGTTCTTCGGCGGCAAGGAGCCCAGCCTGAACCGAGCGTGGCTGGAGGAACTCGTGCGGCTCTCGAATACGCCGGCCGGGCTTCGGATCACTCCCGAACCCATCGAGCCCGAAGGCGCCTCGCGCACGTCCTAGGCGGGTCGCTCGCGGGAAAGTGAGCAGGAATCACCGTTCTCTCAGGGTCGGCGCGTAACCTCGATGAATATGCGCTTGGCGTCATGGAGACCTGCCGGTCGCATTGAAGGACATCTTCCCCGTCAGTTCGCGCAGTCTTCCGGCCCCGGTCCCGGCTGAAACTGCCTTCTGTTCGGCGCGAGGGTCCTCGGCCACCTGACCTGACCTGATCGCGTTCGCGCGCGCCTGTCGCGACATGAGAGATGACGCCCATGCCAACTATTCTGCTGCTGAACCATGCCCCCACGCAGGGCGCCCCGATGCTGGGTGCCCATGAGTAGCGGGATTCCGGCGACACTACGCCAGAGCGCTGCCGGCACCGCCGCCATGGTTCTCACCGCGCTCCTCACCGTGAGCGTGTCCCTGCCGGCACACGCCGTGAATGCCGACTCGGTCGACGTGCTCGGGACTGCGTCCCCCGCGACCCGGGTCGGGGCCCAGACCCTGCCGGTCAGCAACGCGTCGACCGTCACGATCGTGCGCGACGGGTTCACCACCAAGGCCGCGCCGCCGAAGCCGAAGCCCAGGGCCGCGGTCGCCTCGGCTGCCACCAGCGGGGCCGCAGTCCGCTGGCCGTTCCCCGGCAACGTCCCGATCGCGGGAGGTTACGGCCCCCGCGAAGCCCCCTGCTCCGGCTGCTCCACGTTCCACAAGGGACTGGACATGAATCCCGGCGCCGGCACGCCGATCCACGCGGTCGCCGCCGGCACCGTGCGCTTCGCCGTCGCCTATGACAACGGCGGCCTCGGCGTGCACGTCATCCTCGACCACAAGGTGGACGGCCGGCTCGTGAGCAGCCTGTACGGCCACATGCAGGAGGGCAGCCTCGCCGTCAGCCAGGGACAATCCGTCGCTGTCGGGCAGACGCTCGGCCAGGTCGGCACCACCGGCCAGAGCACGGGTCCGCACCTGCACTTCGAGATCCTCCTCGACGGAACGACGCCCACTGACCCGTATTCCTGGCTGGTCCAGCGGGCCGGCCAGCCCTAGCGCCTCAGGCGGTCGATTCGCCCGGGGCCGAGGCGGCCATCCGGGCGGCGAGGTACGGCGCGGTCCTGCTGGTCGGATGCTCCGCGACGGTCGCGGGGACGCCGGCGACGATGATGCGTCCGCCCGCGTCCCCGCCGGCCGGGCCGAGGTCGATGACCCAGTCCGCGGCCGCCACGACGTCCATCTCGTGTTCGACGACGACGACGGTGTTGCCCGCCTCGACCAGCCGGCCCAGCTGGGTCAGCAGCAGCTCGACATCCGCCGGGTGCAGCCCGGTCGTCGGTTCGTCGAGCAAGTAGAGCGTGTGCCCGCGGGACGCCCGCTGCAGTTCGGTGGCGAGCTTGATCCGCTGCGCCTCGCCGCCGGAGAGCTCGGTGGCCGGCTGGCCCAGCCGCAGGTAGCCGAGCCCCACTTCCTCGAGGGTGGCCAGGCTTCGGGCGGCGGGGGCCACGTCGGCCAGGAACGCGGCCGCGGCGGTGACCGTGAGCCCCAGCAGCTCCGCGATGGTCTTGCCCCGGTACGTGACCTCGAGCGTTTCGGCGTTATAGCGCGAGCCGAGGCAGGCCGGGCAGGGCGCGTAGCTGCCCGGCAGGAACAGGAGCTCGACGGCGACGAAACCCTCACCCAGGCAGGTTTCGCAGCGACCGCCGGCGACGTTGAACGAGAACCGGCCGGCGCCGTAGCCGCGGGCGCGGGCGGTCTCGGTGGCCGCGAAGGCCGCGCGAACGGCGTCGAACAGGCCCGTGTAGGTGGCCAGGTTCGAGCGCGGCGTGCGACCGATGGGTTTCTGGTCCACCCGCACCAGCCGGTCGAACGCGCCGTGGCCGGTGACCTCGTCGATCCTCGGCCGGTCACCGCCGCCGGCATCGGCGTCCGCGTCGGAGCCCTGCTCCGCGGCATCCGTGTCGTCGGGCGCGGAGCGCAGTCGGCTGCCGACCGCGTCGGCGAGCACCTGGCTGACCAGCGTGGACTTGCCCGACCCCGAGACGCCGGTCACGGCGGTGAGCACCCCGATCGGGATGTCCGCGTCGAGGCCCTGGAGATTGTGCCGGGTGATCCCGCGCAGGCGCAGCCAATCCTGCGGCTCCCGGAGGGCGCGGGCCGGAGTCGACGGGGAGCCGCCGGGGAACAGGAACCGGCGGGTCACCGACGCGGTCACCTCGGCCAGGCCGGCCGCCGGGCCGCTGTAGAGCACGGCGCCGCCGCCCTCGCCCGCGTGGGGCCCGACGTCGACGACCCAGTCGGCCCGCCGGACGACATCCATATTGTGCTCGACGACGAAGACGGAGTTGCCGGCGCTCCTCAGCTGTTCGAGAACGAGCAACAGGGGCTCGGCGTCGGCGGGGTGCAGGCCGGCCGAGGGCTCATCCAGCACATAGATGACGCCGAAGAGTCCGGAGCGCAGCTGGGTGGCGATGCGCAGGCGCTGCATTTCGCCCGGCGACAGGGTGGGGGTGGCCCGGCCGAGGCTGAGGTAGCCCAGCCCCAGCTCGACCAGCACCTCGACCCGGCGAAGCAGATCCCGGGTGAGCGTCACGGCGACCTCGGTCAGCTCGCCGGATGACGCCGAACTGCTCGCAGCGGAGGCCTCTTTCAGCTCGGCGGTGGGGCGGATGACGTCGGCCAGCGCCGTGAGCGGCAGTGCGTTCACCTCCGCGATGGTGCGCCCGGCGAAGGTGACCGCGAGGGCCTCGGGCTTCAGGCCGCTGCCTCCGCAGAGGGGGCAGGGTCCGGTTTCGACGAAACGGAGCACGCGCTGCCGCATCGTCTGGCTCTTCGAATCGGCCAGCGTGTGCAGGACGTAGCTCTTCGCGCTCCAGAACCTGCCCTGGTACGGCTTGGCCACCCGGTCCCGCTGCGGGGTGATCTGCACGACGGGCTGCTCGTCGGTGAAGAGGATCCAGTCCCGCGCCTGGCGGGGCAGGTCGCGCCAGGCCGTGTCCACGTCGTAGCCGAGGGCGATCAGGATGTCCCGCAGGTTCTTGCCCTGCCAGGCGCCCGGCCAGGCCGCGATGGCTCCGTCGCGAACGCTCAGGCTCGGGTCGGGCACGAGCGAGGACTCGCTGACGGTGTGCATGGTGCCGAGGCCGTGACAATCCGGGCAGGCGCCCATCGCGGTGTTGGGCGAGAAGGAGTCGGATTCCAGCCGCCCGGCGGCATCCGGGGGATATGTGCCGGCGCGGGAATAGAGCATTCGCAGGGAGTTGGAGAGGGTGGTGAGCGTGCCGACGGTGGAGCGCGAACTCGGTGTGCCCCGACGCTGCTGGAGGGCGACCGCGGGCGGAAGGCCGGTGATCTCGTCGACCTGGGGGGTATGGCCCTGCTGGATGAGCCGGCGGGCGTAGGGAGCCACGGACTCGAAGAAACGCCGCTGGGCCTCGGCGAAGATGGTCCCGAACGCCAGGGAGGACTTGCCGGAGCCGGAGACGCCCGTGAAGGCGACGATCGCGTCGCGGGGCACGTCGAGGTCGACGCTCCGCAGGTTGTTCTCACGGGCGCCGCGCACCCGCACGAATCCTCCGCCGCGAATCGGTTCGTCCTGGGCCAGGCCGGCATCGGGCAATGGTGAGCGCATCCGGCCGACTCTAGCCGAGCTGCCTGCGCGCTGCCAGGGCCCTGCGCCGGCTCAGAGCCGGGCGAGCCGCTCGATGTCCTCGAGGAACTCCGCGGCGACCTGCGACGAGACCGTCGTGCGGGTGGCATCGATGGCCGAGAGGTAGTGCCGGGTGCCGGGGCCCTCCGGCGGGGACTCCTCGCCGCCGAAGAGCGCCTGTTCCAGCGCCTCCTGGGAGGCCCTCCGGGCGGCGTATTCGATGTCGGCCGGTGAGAATCCGGCGCTGGCGGCCACGAGCGCGCCCAGGTCGACGGTGTCCGCCACGGTCGGCGGGACGTACCGCTCCCAGATGGCCTGGCGGGCGGCCTCGTCCGGCAGGCCGATCGGGATCACATAGTCGAACCGCCCGTGCCGCAGGAACGCCGAGTCGAGGGCCCGGACGAAGTTTGTGGCGCAGACCAGGAGCCGGCCGGACTGTTCCCGGAAGGCGGGGATGATCTTGAGCAGCTCGTTGGTGACGCCCTGCAGCGCCGAGGGCGGCTCGCCCCCGCGCTGGGCCGCGATCTCTTCGACCTCGTCGATGAAGACGACCACGTGTTCGAGCTCGGAGATCTTCCGGAACGTCTCCCGGAGCGCCCCGGCCAGGCCCAGTGGATCGGCGGCGAGCCGGGACGGGAAGACCTCGACGAACGGCCACTCCAGGCGCGAGGCGATCGCCTTCGCGAACGTCGTCTTGCCGGTGCCGGGAGGGCCGAAGAGCACCACGGCCTTCGGGGGGACGACGCCGTACTGCTCGGCCATGTCCGGCTTGGCCAGCGGCATCACCAGGCGCCGCTCGAGCAGTTCCTTCTCCCTGGCCATCCCGCCGACGGCGGCCCAGAGGTCCCGCGGCAGCACGCGCCCGCCCAGCTCGCTGAGCGACTTCAGCTCCTCCCGCTGCACCGGGATGTGCCGCTCGAAGTAGCGGAGGTTCTTCTTGACCTCGAAGCCGCGATTGAGGAACGCGTCGACCCGGGTCGGCGTTTCCGGCATCAGCGCGGACAACTTCGTCAGGCCGGCCGGGGCCATCCGTCGCTCGAGGGCCGCCAGGAGGGCGGTGCCGATGCCCTGGCTTTGCCAGGACTCGGTGGTGGCCAGGAAGACGATCCAGCCCTGGGCGTGCGCCGCGCGGCCCACGGCCGCACCGATGACCTGGTCGCCGTGCACCGCGACGACGGCGTGGTCCTTCTGGCAGGACGCCAGCACCTCGGAGAGCCCGTAGACCGGCTCCGCCCTGGAGGCCTTGATTTCCTCCCACAGGCCCAGGATGCCGTCGAGGTCGTCCGCGTGGAAGTCCCGGATCCGCCAACTCGTCATGAGTGCTCCCTTGCTAGGGGAACAAATCTAGGGCACCGGGGGCCGAGGCGTCCGGGAGATGTCGCTAGTGGTCGGCGGCGCCCATCTTTCCGGCGAGCCGGGTGTGCATGGCGGTGCTGGATTCGTTGAGGCCCTCGATCACGGCGCGTTTGCCGTGGCGCTCGTACTTGTTCGTGATGGCGTCGAGGGCGGCGACCGTTGATGCGTCCCAGATGTGGGAGTTCGACATGTCGATCACGACGCGCTCCGGGTCGTCCGCGTACTCGAACTGGGTCGTGAGGTCGTTGCTCGAGGCGAAGAAGAGCTCACCGGTGACGGTGTAATACGCCGTCGGGACCGGCTCGTCGGTGGCGACGACACGGTCCACGTTCACGATGTGGGCGACGCGGCGGGCGAAGGCGACCATCGCCACGATCACACCCACGATCACGCCGAGGGCCAGGTTGTGGCTGACGACGACGACCGCGACCGTGGCGACCATGACCGTGGTCTCGCTCCGGGGCATCCGTTTGAGCGTGGCCGGACGGATGCTGTGCCAGTCGAAGGTGAGCATGGCGACGATGATCATCACGGCGACCAGGGCTGCCATCGGCATGATGGCGACCATGTCGCCGAGCACGACGACGAGGATGAGCAGGAAGATGCCGGCGAGGAAGGTGGAGATGCGGGTGCGGGCGCCGGAGGCCTTGACGTTGATCATGGTCTGGCCGATCATCGCGCAGCCGCCCATGCCGCCGAACAGGCCCGACAGCATGTTGGCGACGCCCTGGCCCCAGGTTTCGCGGGTCTTGTTGGAGTGGGTGTCGGTGACCTCGTCGACGAGCTTGGCCGTCATCAGTGATTCGAGGATGCCCACCATCGCCATCGCCAGCGCGAACGGGGCGATGATCGTGAAGGTTTCCCCGCTCAGCGGCACGTTGGGGATGAACAGTTCCGGCAGGCTCCTGGGCAGCTCGCCCTGGTCGCCGACGGTCGGCACGTTGATCGCGAGGGTGACGGTGGCGATCGTGAGCACGACGATCGCGACCAGCGGGGCTGGCACCACCCGGGTCACACGCGGCATGACCACCATGATGATGATGCCGATCGCGACCAGTGGATAGACCATGAACGGCACGTCGAGCAGATGCGGCAACTGCGCGAGGAAGATCAGGATCGCCAGCGAATTGACGAACCCGACCATGACGCTGCGCGGGATGAAGCGCATGAGCTTCGCGACCCCGACGACGCCGAGGACGACCTGGAAGATGCCGGCCAGGATGACGGTGGCGATGAAGTAGTCCATGCCGTAGTCGCGTGCCACTGGGGCGATCACGAGCGCGACGGCCCCGGTTGCCGCGGTGATCATGGCCGGACGGCCGCCGAGGAAGGCGATGGACACCGCCATCACGAAGGAGGAGAACAAGCCCACGCGCGGGTCGACGCCGGCGATGATCGAGAACGAGATCGCCTCGGGGATGAGCGCCATGGCCACGACGAGTCCGGCGAGCACCTCGCGGGTGAGGATGCGCGGGGTGCGGAGCGCCGTCAGGACGGACGGTTCCGCGGCGTAGCGGCTCGGCGCGGCGGACTTCTGGGCGATGGCCATGCGTGGCTCCGGGGAGGGCTCGGGGCTCCGGGCACGGAGCGAGGGTGGAATGCGCTGAACACTACCCTAACGTTAGGGTAGTGTGTTACTCAGCGATGAAGAGGGGGTGCGGAATGACGGGAAACACGGCGCCGGACGCGCCCACGGGCACGGTGGCAATGACGATGCACATCGGCGAACTCGCCGAGAAGACCGGACTGTCGCTGCGCACCATCCGTCACTATGACGAGATCGGTCTCCTCAAGGCTTCCGGTCGCACCCACGGCGGGTTCCGCCTCTACTCCCAGGACGACCTCTCCCGGCTGAACCTCATCCGACGGATGAAGCCGCTCAGCTTCACCCTCGACGAGATGATCGAACTGCTGCGGGTGATCGGCACCCTGCAAAACGGCGCCGCCGGCACTGACAATGCCGATGTCCGCCTGGAACTGGAAGAATTCATCGGGCAGGCCGTCTCGCGGCGGGAGAAGCTCCAGGAGCAGCTCCACATGGCCGACGAGTTCCTCGAACTTTTGCGTCACCAATAGCAATCCACCCCGGCCCGACCGGCGAACGCCGACCGGGCCGCCCCAGACATGCACGACGGATCGCCCGCTCCCGTGGGCACCGACTATCGAGACCCGCTCAGACGCGCGGTCTCACATTTGAGAAATGAGATCCATGAGTAACCACGAACTCGACCTGTCCACGCCGCCGCCCCTGCCGAAGCGCGGCCTCCGCGTCATCGCGCTCGGAGGACTGGGCGAAATCGGTCGCAACATGACCGTGTTCGAGCACAAGGGCAAGCTCCTCATCGTCGACTGCGGCGTGCTCTTCCCCGAAGAGAACCAGCCCGGCATCAACGTGATCCTGCCTGACTTCTCGGCCATCCGGGACCGCCTCCAGGACATCGAAGCGATCGTGCTCACGCACGGGCACGAAGACCACATCGGCGGCGTGCCGTACCTGCTGCGTGAGCGGTCGGACATCCCCGTCATCGGATCCGAGCTCACCCTCGCCTTCCTCAGCGCCAAGCTGCAGGAGCACCGCATCACGCCGCGCCTGGTGCAGGTCGAGGAAGGCCAGCGCCGCAGCGCCGGACCGTTCGACCTCGAGTTCCTGGCCGTGAACCACTCCATCCCCGACGGACTCGCGATCGCGATCCGCACCGAGGCCGGCCTCGTGCTGCACACCGGCGACTTCAAGATGGACCAGTTCCCGCTCGACAAGCGCCTCACCGACCTCCCCGGATTCGCCCGGCTCGGTGAAGAGGGCGTCGACCTGTTCCTGACCGACTCGACCAACGCCGAGGTTCCCGGTTTCACGGTGACCGAGGAAGAGATCCGACCCGCCATCGACGCGGTGTTCCGAACCGCCCCGCGCCGCATCATCGTCTCGAGCTTCGCCAGCCACGTGCACCGCATCCAGCAGGTCATCGACGCCGCGGTCCGCAGCAACCGCAAGGTCGCGTTCGTCGGCCGCTCGATGGTGCGCAACATGGGCATCGCCGGCGACCTGGGCTTCCTCAACATCCCGAAGGGCCTCATCGTGGACATGAAGGCGCTCGAACGGATGAAGGACGACAAGGTCGTGCTCATCTGCACCGGCTCGCAGGGCGAGCCCATGGCCGCGCTGTCCCGCATGGCCAACCGCGAGCACGTGATCAAGATCGGCGAGGGCGACACGGTACTGCTGGCCAGTTCGCTGATCCCCGGCAACGAGAACGCGATTTACCGCGTGATCAACGGACTGACCCGCTGGGGCGCCAACGTGGTGCACAAGGGCAACGCCCGGGTGCACGTGTCCGGCCACGCCAGCGCCGGCGAACTCGTCTACTGCTACAACCTCGTGAAGCCGACCAACGTCATGCCGGTGCACGGTGAATGGCGCCACCTCAAGGCCAACGCGGACCTCGCCATCCGCACCGGCGTCGACGCCGACCGTGTGCTGATCGTGGAAGACGGCGTTGTCGTGGACCTGATCGACGGCAAGGCCCGGATCACCGGCCGCGTGCCGGTCGAGCTCGTCTTCGTCGACGGCATGACCGTCGGCGGCGAGGACGCGCAGAAGGTCTCGCAGGAGGCCATGGCGCACCGGGTGAAGCTCGCCGAAGAGGGCGCGATCACCATCCTCGGCATCCTCAACACGAAGACCGGGCTGCTGGCCGAGCCGGTGGAGTTCATCTCCCGCGGTTTCGTGCACGACGCCGAGTGGGTTCGCGGCGCGACCAAGGCGATCGACGACGCGATGCGGGTCGCCAACAAGATCAAGATCGTCGATGGCCCGGCACTCGAGCACATCTTCAGCGACAGCGTGACCCGGTGGATGCAGCGCAAGTACCGCCGCCACCCCGTCATCACCTCGATCGTCGTCGACGCCTAACCCACGCGGCGAAACAAACGGCGAGGCCCCCACGGGGGCCTCGCCGTTTGTCGCTTAACCCATCCGCCGAACTGTGAGTTTGGCACCTTCCCGGGCCCCACGAAGGTGCCAAACTCACGGTTCGGCGAAGAGGATGGCGGGGTTGAGCGGAGGTTAGGGAGTCGGGGCGCCGGCGGCGAGGTCTTCCAGGAGGATCTCCGGGTGGTCCCGCTCGGTGTTGCGCAGGCGCCAGGGCGTGCTGAAGAGGGCGAGCAGGGTGCCGTCGGTGCGCATCAGCACCTCGACCTGCCGGTCGTGGCCGAGGATGAGGGCGCTTTCCTTGTCGGTGCGGCGGGCCAGCTGGTAAGGCAGGGCCTCCATCCGGATGGCCGCGCCGAAGTCGTGGGTCATCCGCTCTTCGACGACCTCGAACTGCATCGGGCCGACCGCGCCGAGCACGGGAGCCTGGTCGCCGCGGAGCTCCGAGCGCATGACCTGGATGACGCCCTCGTGGTCCAGCTGGTCGATACCGCGGCGGAACTGCTTGTGCTTGCTCGTGTCCGCGGGGCGCACGACCCGGAAATGCTCGGGGGCGAAGATCGGCAGCGGCGGGAAGGTGACGGCATCGCCCTCGAAGATGGTGTCGCCGACGCGGAGCGCGGAGGCGTTGACCAGTCCGACGATGTCGCCGGGCCAGGCCTCGTCGGCCACCTCGCGTTCCTTGCCGAACAGGTGCTGCGCGTATTTCGTCGCGAACGGCCGGCCGGAGGCGGCGTGGGTGACGATCATGCCACGGCGGAACTGTCCGGAGCAGACCCGAACGAACGCGACGTAATCGCGGTGCGACGAGTTCATGCCGGACTGCACCTTGAAGACGAAGCCGGAGAACTCCGAGCTCACCGCCCGGTGGCCGCCGCCGGCATCCTCCCTGGCCTCGGCGGCCGGGGCGAAGTCGACGAGCGTGTCGAGGATGTGCTGCACGCCGAAGTTGAGCACGGCCGCGGAGAAGAGCACCGGGGTCGTTTCGCCGGCCAGGAACCGGGCCTGGTCGTGGTTCTGGTCTTCCTCGGCCAGCAGCTCGGATTCCTCGGCGGCGGCGACCCAGGCATCGCCCTCTTCGGTGGCCGCGACGGCGGCGCTGATCCGCTCGGAGTCCGCCGTGGTCGCGCCGCCCGCGGTGCGGGTGAAGCGGATGAACTCGTCGGTGGAGCGTTCGATCACGCCTCGGAAGTCGCCGGCGATGCCGACGGGCCAGGTCAGCGGGGTGGGCACCAGGCCGGTGCGGGTGCGGATCTCGTCCATCAGGTCGAGCGCGGCGGATCCGGGCCGGTCCCACTTGTTGATCACCGTGATCACCGGGATGCCGCGCTGCTTGCAGACGGCGAAGAGTTTCATGGTCTGCACCTCGAGGCCCTTGCTCGCGTCCACGAGCATGACCGCGGCGTCGACGGCCGAGAGCACGCGGAAGGTGTCCTCGGAGAAGTCGGCGTGGCCGGGGGTGTCGACCAGGTTGATCACGCTGTTGCGGTACTCGAACTGGATGGCCGCGGAGGTGATCGAGATGCCTCTGGCCTGTTCCATGGCCATCCAGTCCGACACGGTTCCGCGTCGGCCGGCCTTGCCGTGGGTCGCGCCTGCGCTGGTGATCGCGCGGGCGTGCAGCAACAGCGCCTCGGTGAGCGTTGACTTGCCGGCGTCGGGGTGGGAGATCACGGCGAAGGTGCGCCGGCGGGTGGCTTCCGCCTGCACCTGGGGGTTCTGTGCCTCCGGGTTGTGCGCCGGGGAGCTCTGCACCTGTGGCTTGGAGACGTCAGTGAGCTGAGTCATGGATTCTCCTTCCGCGGGATTCCAGACTTACCACTCTACCCTAACGTGAGGGTAGGTTCTGATGCCCGGCCGGCCCCCGGCCCCGGCCCCGCCCCGGCTCAGCCGGGTGAGATCAGCGAGGGGGCTCCGCGCCACCCTGCCCGCACTCCCTCGCCTCACCGACGACCTGCCGGGTCCCGCCGCGCCGAAGCTCGACGACCCGGCGCGCGGATGCCGGCGGCGGTCACGGTCGCGACCGTGGCGGAGCCGGTGGCCACGCGCACGAGGGCGGCCACGATTCAGGCCAGCACGAGCACGGAGACGCTGCTGCCGTTGACGGCGTCGGCGATGACGGTTCCGATCCCGGTGTCGATGAGAACCTGCTTGGACCCTCCGCCGGCGCCCACGATGAGCAGGATACCCGCGATGGGCGGCAAGGAATCGGCGAGGGACGTGGAGACGGCGTTGCGGTCGATGCCGCCGCCGCGGCCAAAAGCGAGCATCGCGTAGGAGCGAGTTTGGCCACAGCCGCCGGCCTGGCCGCGACCCTCCAGGGCTCGCGCCGTTTTCGGGTTGAGTCGCGGAGAAAGTACCTTCGTCGGCCCGCGGAAGGTACTTTCTCCGCAACTCAACGACTGACGGGCCGCGGGTCCGGCGGGCCCCAGCGCGCTGCCGGGGCCTCCCGCGCGGCCCGATCCGACGCGCCGGGATTCCTTGACATCGGTTCTCTTAACCGGTTTAGTTGAGGAGGCTGAACCGGTTCAGGGACGCGGGTCCGAGTGATTTGCCCGCGCGGAGGCCGGCAATGATGCCCGAACCAGGAGAGACAAATGACGTACAAAGATGTTCGCTCACGATCACTGACGAGGCCGGTGGCGCTCGTCGCCGCGGTGTCGATGCTGCTGCTGGGAGCTGGAACGGCCACCGCCGCGCTCGCCGCACCGGTGGCATCCGTTGTTCCCGGCGCCGTTCAGTCGGCGCCGGCGCTGACCAACCTGAACCACCTGAACTTCCTGCTCGACACCGTTCCGCTGGCCGAGGCCCCGGGCCACACGACGTACCAGCTCGACACCAGGCCCACGGCGCAGGCCCCGTGGACGTATGCCGACAAGAAGCCCGACGGCAGCTACGGTCGCGTCGGAGGCGGATCGCTCGACCCCGCGACCGGCTACTGGAGCCAGGGCGCCTACAACGCGGACGACATCGCCCGCACGGCCGTGGTCTACCTGCGCCACTGGCAGCAGACCGGCGACGCCGGCAGTCGCGAGCACGCCTTCGAGACCCTGCGCTCGCTGACGTACCTGCAGACCGCGTCCGGCCCCAACGCCGGCAACGTGATTCTCTGGCAGCAGGCCGACGGCACGCTGACCCCCAGCGCCACGCCGAAAGAGCTGCCGGATCCGAGCGACTCCGCGGAGTCGTACTGGGTGGCCCGCACCGTCTGGGCACTCGGCGAGGGCTACGCGGCCTTCAAGGATGCCGATCCGGACTTCGCCGCCTTCCTCCAGGATCGCCTCCACCTGTCCCTCGACGCGCTGAACCGGCAGTCGCTCGGCAAGTACGGCACCTTCGATGTGGCCGACGGCGTGCAGGTTCCGGCCTGGCTCATCGCCGGCGGGGCCGATGCCTCCGCCGAGGCCGTGCTCGGGCTTGCCGCCTACTCCCAGGTCGAACCCGGCGACGACCTCGCCACCACCGCACTCACCCAGCTGACCGAGGGCGTCGCCGGGATGTCGTCCGGCTCCGTGAACCAGTGGCCGTACGGCGCGATGCTGCCGTGGAACAAGTCGCAGACGCTCTGGCACGCCTGGGGCGGGATGGCCCCGGCCGCCGTCGCCACGGCCGCCGACGTGCTCGGCCGCAGCGACCTGCTGACCGCGGCCATCAAGGATGCCGCCCAGTTCACGCCGCAACTGCTCGCCGCCGGCGGACCGGACAACGCCTGGACGCCCACGCCGGGCGAGGCGCAGATCGCCTATGGCGTCGACTCGAGGCTGCAGGGGCTGGTGGCGACCGCGAAGGCCGCGAAGGCCCCCGGACTCCTCGACGTGGCAGCGATCACGGCCGGCTGGTACTTCGGTGCGAACCGCAGCGGTGCCCCGGCCTACGACCCGACCACCGGAACCACGGTCGACGGGATCGAATACGACGGCCGGGTGAACCACAACTCGGGTGCCGAATCGACCATCCACGCGCTGCTCTCCATGCTCGTGCTGGACGCGAACCCGGCGCTGAAGACGAAGGCGCTGGGCATCGACGAGACCGTCGCCACGAAGGGACTGAGCGTGGTCGAGGCCGAATCCGGAGCCGTCAGCGGCGCCGGATCCGTTGTGACGCCCCCGTCCGCCTGGACGGGCGAGGCCAACTGGTCGAAGGGCGCGTACGTGGCGCTCGGCGCCGGCGGCTCAGTGAGCATCCCCGTTCCCGCCGCCGACCAGGCTCGCAACGTCTACCCGATCGTGAACCAGGCCGTGGCACCCGCCGGGGCCACGCGCTGGGCCGCCGGCACGACCGCCCTGGGCAGCACGCCCAACGGCGGCGCGGGTGACCAGGGCATCACGGATGCCCCGGGCAAGCTGTTCCCGTTCGCACTGGGCCGCACCCTGCCGGCCGGCGCCACCAGCGTCGTCGGCACGAGCAACGGCGACGCATCGCTCGACGCGCTGTTGATCCAGCCGCTGGTCTCGACCGTGTCCGTTTCCGGGCCGGCCGGGGACTCGACCCTCTACGTCAGCGCGGCCACCGTGTCGAGCCTGCGCACGGTCGTGGTGCCGAAAGGCTACAAGCTCGTTCAGCGGGCCTACGACTCCAGCGGCCGACTCGTCCCGACCCGGGGCGACACGATCACCAGCGCCGGACGAGTTACGATCGCCGCCGGCGGCTTCACCGTGGCGACGCTCGTGCGTAAGTAGGCGGTCCGGCAGGTCCTGCAGGTCCGGCAGGTCCGGCAGGTCCGGCAGGTCCGGCAGATCCTGAGGCCGTCGCCCCGCCCGGGGCGGCGGCCTCTCTGCGCTGGCCTCTCTGCGCTGGCCTCTCTGCGCTGGCCTCTCTGCGCTGGCCTCTCTGCGCTGGCCCCTCGCGGCGCTGAGTTGCGGACAAAGTACCTTCCCGGGCGCACGGAAGGTACTTTGTCCGCATCTCAATCGGCGGGCTGGCGCTTCAGGACTGGATCCGGGGCCGGGCAGAGGCGACGAGGATGGTGTCGAGGGCGACGCGGGGGGCGGCATCCGTGCCGTGCGCTTCATCCGGCCCCTCGGGATCCGTGGCGAGGTCGCGGGGGACCGTCTCGCAGCGCAGCACGTCCAGGTCGCCGGCCGACGAGCTCAGGATTTCGGGGGTGTACAGGATGTCCGGGTTGCCCGGCCCGGGCGCCCCCGTTCCCAGGTTCAACCGGTCGTGCCCGACGACGAGCAGGTGCCCGCCGGGAGCGATCCAGCCCGCGGCCCGGGCGAGGACGCGCCGGATGTCCGCCTCCGGCAGGTGCAGGTACATCACCGTGACGAGGTCGAAGCGATCCTCGGGGGCCCAGCTGACGGCATCCGCGACCAGCCAGGTCACCTCGGCTCCTGCGTCGTCGGCGTGCGTCCGGGCGAGGCCGATTGCCTCGGCCGAGAAGTCGACGCCGGTCACGCTCCAGCCCTGCGTCGCCAGCCAGATCGCGGTGCGGCCGTCACCCGTCGCCAGGTCGAGCGCCCGGCCCGGCGCCCAGCCGGACACCGTGTCGAGGACGATCCCGGGCGGCAGCGCCGACCAGAGCCGGGTCCCAGCGCCCCTGCCCGCCTCGCGGTAGCGTGCGTCCCACGCGCTCGCGCCCATTGCGCTCGATTCGGCTGCGCTCGCGCCCGTCGCACTCGATTCAACTGCGCTCGGATTCCGGGTGTCCGCGGCCATGGCGTGTCCTTCCGCTCGTCTCATCCCAGTATCCCCGCCCGCCCCGCGCCCCCGCGCGGTTGAGATGCGGAAAAAGTACCCTCATTGTTGAAACGAAGGTACTTTTTCCGCAACTGAGGTGGGAGGTGGGAGGTGGGAGGTGGGAGGTGCGAGGTGCGGCGCGCCAGGCGGCGCGCCAGGCGGGGCGCTAGCCCAGCAACAGCTTGGCCAGCTGGTCGACCGAGTACACGGTCGCGGTGGCCGCGGCAGCTTCGGCCGGGGAACCGTAGCCCCACTCGACCATGATCGTGGGGACGCCGTTCGCGGCGGCACCCTCGGCGTCGTAGCTGCGATCGCCGACCATGACCGGCGCGGTGATGCTCGCCCCGGACGCCTCGAGGCGGCGCAGGGCCTCGGCGACGATGTCGGCCTTGGCGCTGCGGGTCTCGCTCTCGGAGGCGCCGACCACAACGGTGAAGTACTTGTCGAGGCCGAAGTGTTCGAGGATATCGATCGCACTGCGCTCGGGCTTGCTGGTGGCCAGGGCGAGCGGGATGCCCATGGCGTAGATCCGCTCGAGCAGGCCGGCGATACCGGGGTAGACGGCGGTGTCGAGCGACGACGCGCCCTTGTAGTCCGCGCGGTAGACGGCGAGGGCCTCGGTCGCTTCGTCCGGCGTCATCCCGGCGTATTCGCGGAATGCGGCCAGCATGGGCGGCCCAACGTAGGCGAGGAGTGCGGCGTCGGAGGGGACGGGGCGGCCCAGCGCGGCGAAGGTGCGGGCGAGGGAGCTGGTGATGGCCGGGGCGGAATCGGTGATCGTTCCGTCGAGGTCGAAGAGGATGGCGCTCCAGGTGCGCGTCAATGTCGGATTCACGCGTCAATCCTAGGCGTGCACGGATGGGACTGTGCACACCATGCACCGAACGGGCCCCGGTCCGGGGCCGTTCTCGGGGGAGAAAGGGGAAGTGAACGGGACTTTAGAAGAGGCGGGACTGGGTGTCGTCGAGCCCGCGCATCGCGTCGTAATCCAGCAGCAGGCACCGGATGCCCCGATCCTCGGCGAGCATGCGCGCCTGCGGTTTGATCTCCTGGGCGGCGAAGACCCCGGCCACGGGGGCCAGGTGCGGGTCGCGGTTCATCAGCTCGAGGTAGCGGGTGAGCTGCTCCACGCCGTCGATGTCACCGCGCCGCTTGAGCTCGACCGCGACCGAGCCGCCCGCGGCATCCCGGGCCAGGATGTCGACCGGGCCGATGGCGGTCATGTACTCGCGGCGCACGAGGGTGTGACCGTCGCCGAGGAGGTGGATGTGCTCGGCCAGCAGCTTCTGCAGGTGGGCCTCGACGCCGTCCTTGATCAGGCCGGGGTCGATGCCGAGCTCATGCGCCGAGTCGTGCAGCACCTCGTAGATGCTGACGATGAGCTGGTCGTCGGTCTTGCCGTGGGTGACCGTCCAGAGGGCGGTGACGCCGGCATCCGTCTGGTACTCGTCGGGCTCGGATTCGGACAGGCTGCACGGCGGGCTCATCCAGTTGAGCGGCTTGTACGAGCCGCCGTCGGAGTGCACGAGGATGCTGCCGTCCGATTTGAGCATGAGCAGGCGGGTGGCCAGCGGCAGGTGCGCGCTGAGTCTCCCGGCGTAATCGACGGAGCATTTGGCTATCACAAGGCGCACCCGTCGAGCCTAATCGCGCCGCGGGGCCCGTTCTCCCGAAACACTTCCGAATTCGACGGAGATTCCGGATGCCGCCGCCCGCCTGCCCCGTGACCGGCCCGTTTCCCGTGAAACTCCCGTCGAATTCGTGCCTCGGGTTCGCGCTCAGCGCGCTTCGGGCCTGCTCGACTCCCGCGCGGCTGGCGCCACGATGCCGGCCAGCACCATGAGCGCGAGGATCACGTAGAGGGCGTTCAGGATGCCGACCGCCTCGCCGAGCAGGCCGAGAACCGGCGGGCCGACGAGGAATGCGAAGTAGCCGATCATGGCGACCGCGCTCACCCGGGCCGCCGCGCTCTTCGACCCGTCGGCGGCGGCCGACATGCCAACCGGAAAGCCGAGGGAGGCGCCGAGCCCCCAGAGAGCCGCCCCGACGAAGACGAGCCAACCGGTCGGCGCGAGGATGAAGACGAGCAGGCCGACGATTCCCAGTGCGGCGCAGGCGCGCAGCACCGGCACGCGTCCAAAGCGGTCGAGCACCGGCCCGCCGAGCACGCGGCCGAGAGTCATCGCGGTCACGAACACGCCGAAGACGATCGCGGCCGCTGAGTTGCTGAAGCCGTGCCCATCGACGGCGGCGATCGCCAGCCAGTCGTTCGCGGAGCCCTCGGCGAACGTCATCCCGAAAACGATCACCCCGATCAGGAGCACCGTCGAGTCCTTCCAGACCGCCAGGTTCTCGCGCAGGCGCGCCCGCCACGGCACCGCCACACCGGTCGGGTGGGGCAGCACGGCGTCGTCGCCGAGGTCGGCGCGCGTGGGGATGAAGCGCACGGCTGCGACCGTGGTGGCGAGCACGAGCAGCGCCGTCCCGGACAGGTGCCAGAAGACCGACAGGCCCACGAACGATGCGCCGCTTCCGACAAGCGCGCCCACAACCGTGCCGAGGCTGAAGCAGGCGTGCATCAGCGGCATGAGCGTCTTGCCGATCTCCCGTTCGGCCGCCGCGCCCTCGACGTTCATCATGACGTCGACGGATCCCATCCCGAGGCCCACGAGTGCGAGGGCGATGAACACGAACGGCGCGGACGGAAGCAGGCTCGAACCCACTCCGACCAGGGCGAGGCCGGCGGCCGTGACCGACATGCCCAGCAGCATCGCCCGGCGGGCGCCGAAGCGTGCGAGCAGCCAGGCTGCGACCAGGAGGCCGAGGACCGAGCCGCCCGACAGCCCGAAGATCACGAGGCCCACCTGCGCGGTATCGAGCTGGAGGCCGTCGCGGATCACGGGGACCCGGGAGAACCAGGTGGCGAGGCTGAGACCGCTGACGAAGAACAGGACGAAGACCGCGTTGCGCCAGCCGAGCAGGACGCGGCCGTCCGTTGGCACGGCGGGCCTGGGTGCGTTGGCTCCGGACGCGTTGGCGGGCTGGGTCACTGGGGGTCCTGATGCTGGAGAACGAGCCGATTCGATCGAAGCGACCTGACCAAACTAACCGACGCCGGCAGACGGATGCGCGCCGACGACCATCCAGCGGACGGTGCGGGCGCGAAGGCCGAGGGTGACCGCGCGGGCGCCGAGGTAGCCGAACGCGAACGCGGCCATGAGCAGCGCGAGGCCGGCGGACCCCGGGGGCGCCCACAGCACGGCGACGGCCAGCGGCACGAACGCGGCCAGGTTCGCCAGGCCGGTCAGGGCGAGGTAGCGCGCGTCCCCGGCGCCGATGAGCACGCCGTCGAGCACGAACACGATCCCGCCGAGCGGAACGGATGCCCCGAGCACGATCAGCGTCGGGGGCAGGAGGTCGCTGACCTCCCCGGCCCCGGTGAAGAGCCCGCCGAGCACGCCGGATAACGCGATCACGAGCAGGCCCAGCGCGGCCCCGCTGAGCACGCCCCACTCGAGGCACCGGCGGAGCACCGCGCGCACGCCGGCCAGGTCGCCGGCGCCGAGGCCGCGCCCGACGAGCGCCTGCGCGGCGATCGCAAGGGCGTCGAGGGCGAACGCGAGCGTCGCGAACAGCGTCATCGCGATCTGGAAGGCCGCCAGTTCCGGGGAGCCGAGCCGCGTCGCCACGAACACCGCGAGCAGCATGGCCGCGCGCAGGCTGACCGTGCGCAGGAACAGCCAGCCGCCGGATGCCGCGCCCAGCAGCATCCCGGCCCGGTACGGGCGGAGCCGCGCGCCGTCCAGCCTCGCCTGCCGCACGATGACGATGAGGTATACCGCCACCATGCCCCACTGGGCGATGACCGTGCCGATCGCGGAGCCGGCGATCCCGAGGCCGAGGCCGTAGATGAACAACAGGTTGAGCACGATGTTCGCGGCGAAGCCGAGGCCGGCCACCCAGAGCGGGGTGCGGGTGTCCTGCAGGCCGCGGAGCAGGCCGGTCGCGGCGAAGACGAGCAGCATCGCGGGCAGGCCGAGCATCGAGATGGCGAGGTAGGTCGCGGCGGCCGCGGTGACGGCCGGCTCTGCGCCGAAGGCGCCGACCAGCACCGGCGTGGCGAACCAGCCGGCCACGGCCAGCACGACACCCAGGCCCAGGGCGAGCCAGAGCCCGTCGATTCCGACGGAGACCGCCCGGCGCCGATCGCCCGCGCCCAGCCACCGGGCCACGGCCGGCGTCGTGCTGTAGGCGAGGAAGACCATCAGCCCGATGATCGTCTGCAGCACCGCGCTGGCCAGGCCGAGGCCGGCCAGGGGTGTCGTGCCGAGGTGGCCGACCATGGCGGCGTCGGCGAGCAGGAACAGCGGTTCGGCGATGAGCGCGCCGACGGCGGGCACGGCGAGACGGAGGATCTCGCGGTCCACGGGCTGGCGGCGGAACAGGGTGATAGTGATTCTCACGACTTTAGTTCAGCGGGTAGTCAGGCCCGGGCACCAGTCGAAGGAAAGCCAGGCCAGCCCTGGCCCCGACGGGCTGCGCGCCCTCTCGCCGTTCACCCACACCCCCGCCCTCGGCACCGTCGACGTCGACTGGACCGGCGCCTGGTGGATGCTCGCCCTCGCCGCCCTCCTGGCCGCCCTCTCCCTCGCCGCCATCCGGCGCCGCGACCTGGCCCTCTGACCCCCGCCCATCCCGCCCCCCAATCCCCCCGTCCATCCCGCCGAACTGTGAGTTTGGCACCTTCCCGGGGCCCGCGAAGGTGCCGAACTCACAGTTCGGCGGGGGAGGGACCGAATAGGCTGGGGCGCATGACTGACCAGGGGCTCGCATCCGGAATCGACACTTCAGAACTCGACCCGGGCATCCGCCCGCAGGACGATCTGTTCCGACACGTGAACGGCAAATGGATCGCCCGCAGCGAGATTCCGGCCGACAAGGCCCGGTGGGGGTCGTTCTACCTCCTCGCCGAGGAGTCCGAGAAGTCCGTGCGGGAGATCATCCTCGAGGCCCAGTCCGCCCCGGAAGGCACCGAGGAACGCAAGTTCGGCGACCTGTACGCCAGCTTCCTCGACGAGGATCGCGTGGAGAAGCTGGGCGCGACGCCGCTTCAGGCCGACCTCGCCACGGTCGACGCCGTCACCTCGATTCCGATCCTGCTCGGCACGCTCGGCCGGCTCGAGCGCAAGGGCGTCGCCAGCGCTTTCCACCTCTACGTCGACAACGATCCGGGCAACCCCGAGCGCTACCTCGTCTTCGTCGAGCAGGGCGGCATCGGCCTGCCCGACGAGTCCTACTACCGCGAGGAGAAGTTCGCCTCCGTCCGCGACGCCTACCTGACCCTCCAGGCGCGGATGTTCGGACTCGCCGGCATCAGCGACGCCGAGACCCGTGCCAAGCGCGTCTTCGACCTCGAGACCGAGCTCGCCCGCCACCACTGGGACAACGTGAAGTCCCGCGACAGCGAGCTCGCCTACAACCTCAAGACCTGGGGGCAGGTGTCCGCGCTCGCCGCGGGGGCCGACCTCCACCTCTGGCTCGAGGGGCTCGACGCCCCCGAGGCCGCCTTTGAGGAGCTCGTCGTGCGCCAGCCCAGCTTCGTGAGCGGGCTCGCCGAGATGCTCACCGAGGACAGGCTCGACGACTGGCGGGACTGGCTGCGCTGGCAGGTCATCCGTTCGAGCGCCGCGTACCTCTCGAGCGATTTCGTCGCCGCCAACTTCGAGTTCTACGGGCGCACCCTCAGCGGCACCCCGCAGATCCGCGACCGCTGGAAGCGCGGCGTCTCGCTCGTCGAGGGCGCGCTCGGCGAGGCTGTCGGCCGCATCTACGTGGAGCGGCACTTCAAGCCCAGCGCCAAGGCCGGCATGGACGTGCTCGTCGGCCACCTCGTCGAGGCCTACCGGCAGAGCATCACCGGGCTCGAATGGATGACCGACGAGACGCGCACCCGCGCTCTCGAGAAGCTCGACAAGTTCACGCCCAAGATCGGCTACCCGGTGAAGTGGCGCGACTACTCGACCCTGACGATCGACGCCGGCGACCTCATCGCGAACGTGCGGGCGGCCAGCGAGTTCGAGTTCCACCGGGAACTCGGCAAGATCGGCAACCCGCTCGACCGTGACGAGTGGTTCATGACGCCGCAGACGATCAACGCGTACTACAACCCGGGTTTCAACGAGATCGTCTTCCCGGCCGCCATCCTGCAGTTCCCCTTCTTCGACGAGGCCCGCGATTCGGCCGCCAACTACGGGGCCATCGGCGCCGTCATCGGGCACGAGATCGGCCACGGCTTCGACGACCAGGGCTCCAAGTACGACGGCGACGGGCTGCTGATCGACTGGTGGACCGAGGCAGACAAGGCCGCGTTCCAGGAGCGCACCAGGTCGCTGATCGAGCAGTTCAACGCCCTCGCCCCGAAGCAGGTGCCCGAGCACCACGTCAACGGAGCCCTGACCATCGGCGAAAACATCGGCGACCTGGGCGGCCTGTCGATCGCCTGGAAGGCCTACCTCCTGTCGCTGGCCGGCCAGGAGCCGCCGGTGATCGACGGGATGACCGGTGCCCGGCGCTTCTTCCTCTCCTGGGCGCAGGCGTGGCAGATGAAGGGTCGCGACGAGGAAGTCATCCGCCTGCTGGCGATCGACCCGCACTCGCCCAACGAGTTCCGCTGCAACCAGATCGTCAGCAACATCGACGAGTTCTACGAGGCGTTCGGGGTCACCGAGGCGGATGCGCTCTGGCTCGACCCGGAGAAGCGCGTCACCATCTGGTGAGGCCGGCCGGGTGAGGTCCCCCGCCGGCCTGTGACATAGGGTGATCGCGGGGTATTCTTGCCCGCACCGAGAGAAAGCGCGCGCGAATTGTCCAAGCCGATCCAGGATGCAGAGCGACGCTCCAGGCACTCCGCCGAGCGCAAAGGCAAGCACAAGGGTCCGGAGACGCACGAGAACTTCGCCCGGGGCTTCCAGGCCCTCGGCGAACTGGCGATGGACGGCGTGCAGGTGTCCGCGCGCGCGACCGACCTGACGACCGGCCGGGTGCTGTTCTCGGTCGACGACCACGTCGAAATGCCGACGGCGGGCATCGGCAAGATCCTCCTCCTGATCGAGGTGGCCGCGCGCCTCCGCGACGCCGACTTCGGCGTCTACACGATCCTCGATCGCACCGCCGCGGACGCGGTGAGCGGCCCCGGAATCTGGCAGCACCTGCAGGCGCCCTCGCTGCCGGTCGCGGACCTCGCCGCCCTCGTCGGCGCCACGAGCGACAACCTGGCCACGAACGTGCTCATCCGCGCCGTCGGACTCGACGCGGTGCGGGCGCGCACCGAGCAGCTCGGCCTCTCCCGCACGGCCCTGCTCGACCTCGTCCGCGACCAGCGCGGCCCGGACGATGCCCCACAGCTCTCGGTCGGCAGCGCGAAGGAACTCACCTGGCTGCTCACGGCGCTCGCCCGCGGCGAGATCGTCGACGCCGAGGCCAGTGAACGCGTCATCGGCTGGCTGTCCCTGAACACCGACCTGTCGATGGTGGCCAGTGCGTTCGGGCTCGACCCGCTGTCGCACCGGGACGGCGACCACGGCATCCTGCTGGTCAACAAGACGGGCACGGATGCCGGCGTGCGCAGCGAGGTCGGCATCCTCCGCGGCCCGCGGGCCGGCGTGACCTACGCAGTGTCGATGTCGTTTGCCGACACGAAGCTCTCCGCCCGCCTCTCCGTGCTCGACGGCATGCGGGCCATCGGCCTCGACCTGCTCGAATACGTGCACTGACCCTCGCGCCACCTCCCGTCACCTCCCGCGAAACCGCAGTTGTGCGCGTTCTGAGGGCGTTTTAGCGCGCACAACTGCAGTTTCGCGGGGGTGTGGGGGATTATGGGGGCATGGCGGCGACGGCGATCGAACGAATCCAGGCGGATGACACGGCCCGCGAGATCTTCGAGATCCTCCAGGGCGCCCTGGCCCAGCTCGGCGGACACGAGATCGAGGAGAAGCAGGGCTCCCTGCACGTGACGAACGGTCGCGCGTTCCTCGCAATCCACCCGCGATCGGGCGCCGTGCTGCTGAACCTCGTGACGTCCGAACCGATCGTGAGCGAGCGCATCCGTAAGACCGAGCAGGTCTCAAAGAACCGCTGGCACAACGAGATCGTGATCCGCACGACGGCGGAGGTCGACGCCGAGCTCGCGGGCTGGCTGCGGCAGGCCTACGCGCTGACGACCTGAGGTCGGCCGCTCAGCCCGGTGAGCCGGCGTGCGCGTCCTCGGCAGCGTAGGGGAACCAGCCGTTCGCGCCGTAGCGCTTGACGATGGACGGGAAGAGCTGCTGCCAGGACTCGCCGCGGCGCTCGGCCGCGGCGACGGCATCCGTCACCCAGCGGATGTCGTCGGCCAGGCCCTCCGCGTAGCTCACGACCGGCGCGTAGCCGAGCTGCTCGCGGGCGGCGGCCATGCTGAGCACGATCGGGTTCGCCAGGCCCCAGGGACTCGATCCGAGTCCGTCCCGAGGCGGACCGGCGAAACAGAGGATCTCGGCCTCGTGCCCCATCGCATCGAACACCGCCCGGCCGATCTCTGCCACGGTGAGCGCCTCGTCGTCGACGGCGTTGAGCACGCGGCGGCCCGGCTGCTCGGCGCACCGGGACACGAGCTCGGCGATGTTCGCGGTGGCCGACGTGGCGAACCGGCTGGCGCCGTCGTAGGCGAGCACCACGCGGCGGCGGCCGTCGAGCACCCGCTTGATGAAGAACCATTCGCGGAGCGCCGGGCTGTGCGGCCCGTGGATCGCGCCCGGCCGGAGGATGCTGACCGGCAGGTCGGCGGCGGCCAGCAGCCGGCGCTCCATCGCCGCCTTCAGCGGCGAATAGCTCTGCTCGGCATTGTCCACGGTCGGGTCGGCCTCGGTGAGCGGCACCGGGAAGTCCGGGAAGACCTCGTCGGTCGCCACGTCGAGGTAGGAACCGTTCCGGCCGAGGTAGACGGATCCGGTGGAGATGACGACGAGGGAGCCGACGTCGCCGGCCAGCCGGGCGAGCTGGTCGGCGTGGCCGGTGTCGTAGGCAACCGTGTCGAGCACGAGGTCGTTGCCGCGGGCGGCTGCGTGCAGCGCGGCCGTGTCGGCGCGGTCGAACCGGATGCTCCGAACATCCGCCGAAAGCGCGGGTGAGTGCTGCCCGCGATGGGCGACCGTCACAGCCCAGTCGGAGGTCGCCAGCCGGGCCGCGGCCGCCAGGCCGATCTGCCCGGTTCCGCCGATGATGAGTGCCGTCTTCGTCATCCGGCCACCATACGGGCTGTAGCGGTCAGAGGCTGTAGCGGTGCCGGATGTGGTTGCGGTCGGCGCCGGCCTGCCAGAACTCCACCTCCGTCGGCCGCAGGGCATACAGCTGCCAGCTCGGATTGGCCGACTCGTCGGCCGCGGGGCGTTCGGCCCAGTCGGCGGCGGATGCCTCGGCCGACAGCAGGGCCACGGTTCCGCTCACCCGCACCTGCCGGCCGAGCCGCGACCAGTAGAAGTTCATGGCGGCCCGAGGGTTGGCGGCCAGTTCCCGGCCCTTCCGCGAGGTGGTCGCCGTGGCGAAGTGCCAGCCCTCGTCGTCGATGTTCTTCAGGATGAGCATCCGGGAGGACAGGTTGCCCTCGGCATCCGCGGTGGCCAGGCTGAAGGCGTGCGGTTGCGGCACGCCGGCGGCCAGGGCCTCGTGCAGCCACTGCACGAACAGGGCGGCCGGGCCGGCCGGCGCACTCGCCGGGTCGAAAGCCGGAAGGTCCGCGGGGAAATCCGGCAGGGCGCGAAGCATGCGACGGAGGGACTCGCTCATGGACCGAGCCTAATCCGAGGTCCGCGACTCACGGCCCTGGCCGCACTCGCCTGCGGCTAATTCAGGAGAAACCGGGACCGGGCAAACGCGCGCCCCGTCTTTCAGCGGCCTCAGTCGGCCACATCACGGATTCTCCTGAGTTAGCCTCCGGACTCCCGGACTCCCGGGCTCCCGGACTCCCGGCCGGCCGACCTCCCGACCTCCCGACCGGCCGGCCGACCGCGCACGGCGGGGACGCCCTCAGCAGCAGCGGTTCTGCGGGTTCTTCTGCTGCCGGTCGGTCTGGTCGCGCCAGAACTGGCGCTCTGTCATCACGGGCTCTCCGATGCCGCAGGTTCCGGCCTCCGCCCCGCCGTGGGTCGCCGCGTGGTGCGCGACGTACTTGTCGTAGGCGTCCTCGCCGAGCACGCCCCGGACGAACCAGGCGATTCCCCTGGCGCCGGTGCGTACCGCGGCGAGGACATCCCTCATCGGCCGGACCGGGCTGCCCTCGGCGGAAGAGCCGCCTTCAGCTCAGCGGCCTGTGCGTCCCACTGGACCTCGAGCTCCTTCTCGGCTGCGGTCGGCACGAACGCGGCCGGGCCGAAGATCCGGGACTGCACGGCCGGATCCTCGTCGGTCGTGCTCGAGCCCGAGCGGTACGCCTTCCAGGTGGCGACGATCGCGGTGGCGATGACGATGATGGCGAGTGTGACGAAGAGGATCGAGAGCAGCCCCTGCACCATCGTGTTGCGCACGACGGCCTCCATAGCCTGCACCGTCGGGGCGGCGCCGAAGCTGGTCTCCCCGGCCGCGAGGGCGTCCGAGAACGCCTTGTTCTGCGCGAAGTAGCCCACGTTCGGGACGGTCGAGAAGATCTTCAGGAACGACGCATAGATGGTCACGACGGCGGCGAACGAGAGGGGCAGGGCCACGATCCACAGGTAGCGGAAGTTGCCGCGCTTGGCGATGATGGCCATCGAGACGGCCAGCGCGATCGCAGCCAGCAGCTGGTTGGCGATGCCGAACAGCGGGAAGAGCGTGTTGATCCCGCCCAGCGGGTCGGTCACGCCCATCAGCAGCACGGCGCCCCACGCCCCCACCATGACCGCGGTGGCGAGCCAGGCGCCCACGCGCCAGGAGGTGTCCTTGAACTTCGGGAAGAAGTTGCCCAGGCTGTCCTGCATCATGAACCGGGCGACCCGGGTGCCGGCGTCGACGGCGGTGAGGATGAACAGCGCCTCGAACATGATGGCGAAGTGGTACCAGAACGCCATCATCCCGGTGCCGCCGGCCACCTGCTGCATGATGTGCGCCAGCCCGACGGAGAGGGTCGGCGCCCCACCGGTGCGGGAGACGATCGATTCCTCGCCGACATTCTTCGCCGTCTGCGTGAGCATGTCGGGGGTCAGGTTGACGCCGGTCAGGCCCAGGCTGTTGACGAAGGCGACGGCGCCCTCGACCGTACCGCCGGTGAGGGCGACGGGGGAGTTCATGGCGAAGTAGATCCCGCGGTCGATCGACAGCGCGGCGACGAGAGCCATGATCGCAACGAAGGACTCCATCAGCATGCCGCCGTAGCCGATGAACCGGGTCTGGCGCTCCTTCTGGACGAGCTTGGGCGTGGTGCCGGATGCGATCAGCGCGTGGAATCCGGACAGCGCGCCGCAGGCGATCGTGACGAAGAGGAACGGGAAGAGCGAACCGCTGACCACGGGACCGCCGGCCGCCGCGAACTCACTGACCGCGGGAACGTTGATCTCCGGCCGCACGATGACGATCGCGACGGCCAGCATCAGGATCGTGCCGATCTTCATGAAGGTGGAGAGGTAGTCCCGCGGGGCCAGCAGCAGCCAGACCGGCAGGATCGCGGCGATGAAGCCGTAGATGATGATGCCCCAGGCGATCGTGACCTTGTCGAGAAGGAAGAAGGCCGAACCCCATTCGGTGCCGGCGATCATCCCGCCGCCGATGATGGCGGCGATCAGCAGCACGAAACCGATGATCGAGACCTCGGTCACCTTGCCCGGCCGGAAGAAACGCAGGTAGACGCCCATCAGCAGGGCGATCGGGATGGTCATCGAGACCGAGAAGACGCCCCAGGGGCTCTCCGCCAGCGCGTTGACGACGACGAGGGCGAGGATGGCCACGATGATGACCATGATCACGAGGGTCGCGACGAGGGCGGCGGTGCCGCCGATGACGCCGAGCTCGTCCCTGGCCATCTGGCCGAGGGAGCGGCCGCCGCGGCGCATGGAGAAGAACAGGATCAGGTAGTCCTGCACTGCTCCGGCGAGGATGACGCCGACGATGATCCAGATCGTGCCGGGCAGGTAGCCCATCTGGGCGGCCAGGACCGGGCCGACGAGCGGGCCGGCGCCGGCGATGGCGGCGAAGTGGTGCCCGAAGAGCACCCGACGGTCGGTGACGGCGTAGTCCTTGCCGTCGGCCTTGTATTCGGCCGGGGTCGCCCGGCGGTCGTCGGGCCGCAGCAGGTGCTTCTCGATGAAGCGGGAGTAGAAGCGGTAGGCGATCAGGTAGGTGGCGACGGCCGCGAAGACGAACCAGGCCGCGTTGACGGTCTCGCCGCGAACCACGGCGAGCATGACCCAGCTGACGGCGCCGACGAGGGAAATACCTGCCCAGAGTGCAATTTTCGCGGGAGTCCAGTTGCGGCGCTCGGCCTCGAGGACGCTCTCCTCCACGGCCACGGGCAGTCGATCCGGGACCAGTTGCAGACCGGTGGAATCCTCGTTCGCATCCTTCGATGATCTCGGCGTCGTGCTCATTTTCGCTCCCTCGAGAACCCGCGGCTGGCTGCGGACTTCCTCGGCAACGCTAGCAGCAGGGCGTTCGGGCGCCGGACGAGCGCCTAAAATGGGGCTTTCCCTCCTTTTCCTTCCCGACCATTGGAGCCACCGTGGCCGCACTCTCCCGTCTTGATTCCGTCATCGCCCTCGCCCGCCACCGCGGGTTCGTCTTCCAGGCCGGTGAAATCTACGGCGGATCCCGGTCCGCCTGGGACTACGGACCGCTCGGGGTTGAGCTCAAGGAGAACATCAAGAGGCAGTGGTGGCGCACCATGGTCACCGGGCGCGAGGACGTCGTCGGGCTCGATTCATCCGTCATCCTGCCCAAGCAGGTCTGGGAGGCATCCGGCCACGTCGAGGTCTTCAGCGACCCGCTGGTCGAGTGCACCAGCTGCCACAAGCGCTTCCGCGCCGACCACCTCGAGGAGGAATTCGAGGAGAGGAAGGGCCGCGCCGCCGAGGGAGGACTCGACGGCATCCCCTGCCCGAACTGCGGCAACCGCAACACCTGGACCGAGCCGCGTGCCTTCTCCGGCCTGCTCAAGACCTACCTCGGCCCGGTCGACGACGAATCCGGGCTGCACTACCTGCGCCCGGAGACCGCGCAGGGCATCTTCGTGAACTTCGCCAACGTGCTGCAGGCGGCGCGGATGAAGCCGCCGTTCGGGATCGGCCAGACCGGCAAGAGCTTCCGCAACGAGATCACGCCCGGAAACTTCATTTTCCGCACCCGCGAGTTCGAGCAGATGGAGATGGAATTCTTCGTCGAGCCCGGCACGGACGAGGAATGGCACCAGTACTGGATCGACACGCGGCTGGCCTGGTACACCGGTCTCGGCATCAATCCCGAGAACCTGCGCCTCTTCGAGCACCCGCAGGAGAAGCTCTCCCACTACTCCAAGCGCACCGTGGACATCGAGTACCGTTTCGGTTTTACCGGCAGCGAGTTCGGCGAGCTCGAGGGTGTGGCGAACCGCACCGACTTCGACCTGAAGACGCACGCGGCGGCATCCGGCAAGGACCTCTCGTACTTCGACCAGACGAAGAACGAGCGTTGGGTTCCCTTCGTGATCGAGCCGGCCGCCGGGCTGACCCGCTCGCTGATGGCGTTCCTCGTGGACGCGTACCACGAGGAGGAAGTGCCCAACGCGAAGGGCGGCGTGGACAAGCGCACCGTGCTCAAGCTCGACCCGCGCCTCGCTCCGGTCAAGGTCGCCGTGCTCCCGCTGTCGCGCAACGAGGCCCTCTCGCCGATGGCCAAGACCCTTGCGGCCCGGCTGCGCGAGTCCTGGAACGTGGACTTCGACGACGCCGGCGCGATCGGACGCCGCTACCGCCGGCAGGACGAGATCGGCACCCCGTACTGCGTCACGGTCGACTTCGACTCGCTCGAGGACCAGGCCGTCACCGTGCGCGACCGCGACACCATGGCGCAGGAGCGCATCCCGCTCGACAAGCTCGACGCCTACCTCGCCGAGCGCCTCCGCGGCGCTTAGCAGGACCCGCTCGACCCTGAACCCCGCGCCTCGTCCGCGGCGTTGAGCCCTTCCGTGGTGGCGAACTCAGGAGAATCCGTAGTTCGGTGGGCTGCCGCCGCGGAATGGCGCGGCCGATCCGCGTGGCCGTGCGGTTTCTCCTGAGTTCGCCACCACAACTGCCCACAACTGCCACAACCGCGGGCCGGAACCGCGGCGACGGCGGTGAAGCGGAGGAGTCAGGAGCGGGCGGGGCGGGACACTTCGATCAGGGTGACGCCCGCGGCGGGGGTCGCGGCCGACATCGCGGCCAGGGCGGCGGGGGCCTCGTCGAGGGTGATTCTCGTGCTGATCAGGTCTTGCGGTCGCAACCGGCCGTAGGCGACGAGCGCGAGAAGCTCGGAGTAGTCGTGGGCAGGCATCCCGTGGCTGCCGAGCACGGTGAGTTCCCGCGCGATGACGAGGCCCAGAGGAACCTGAGGGTCTGTGGCCAGCAGCCCGATCTGCACGTGCCGTCCGCGGATGGCGAGCGAACGGATGGCGATGCCCACGGTGTTCTCCCGGCCGAGGGCCTCGACCGTGACCTCCGCGCCGTCGGGGGCGAGCGCGCGGATGCGCGCGACGACCTCGACGTCGGAGAGTCCGGCGGAGTTGACGGTGTGCGCGGCTCCCACCCGCGACGCTGCGTCGAGAGCCGCGGCGCTGATGTCGACGGCGATCACGACCGCGCCGAGGGCCCGGCCGATCATCACGGCGGAGAGTCCCACCCCGCCGCAGCCGACGACCACGAGCGTCTCGCCGGCGGCCAGCCGGGCCTGGTGCACGAGCCCGCGGTAGGAGGTCGCGAACCGGCAGCCGAGCAGGGCGGCCGCGCCGGCATCCAGGTCGCCCGGCAGGGCAACGAGGTTGACGTCGGCGTTGTGCAGCGCGACCAGCTCGGCGTACGAGCCCCAGTGGGTGAACCCCGGCTGGGTCTGGTTCCGGCAGACCTGGCCCTGGCCGCTCGCGCACTCGGGGCAGTCGCCGCACGCGCAGACGAAGGGCACCGTCACCCGCTGGCCGACCGAGAAGCGGCGCACATCGGGGCCGACCGCCTCGATCACCCCGACCAGTTCGTGCCCGGGGACATGCGGCAGGGCGATGTCGGAATCGTGCCCCATCCAGCCGTGCCAGTCGCTGCGGCACAGGCCCGTCGCCTCGACGCGCACGATGACGCCCGCCGGGCTCGGCACCGGGTCCGGCACCTCGCGCACCTCGGGCAGGGTGCCGAATTCTTCGAAGTAGACCGCTCGCATCCGCCCATGCTCGCAGACGGCGCCCCGTGCCGAAAATCCCCGTTCCTGCCGAGAGTCGCCGGTGCAACGGCCATTCTCGGCAGAAACGGCGAGTCTCGGCGACGAGCAGGCGCAGCTAGCGCGCGTCACCCCACTCGCGATCCAGGATCGCGAACACGGCGAGGTCGCTCCACTCACCCTTGAAGATCTCGTTCTCGACCAAGATCCCCTCCAGCCGCATGCCCAGCCGCCGGCACAGCGCCACGGATGGCGTATTCCTGGGGTCGACCTCGGCGAAGACCCGATGGGCACCGATCTCGGTGAAAACGAACTCGAGCACGGCCCGGGCCGCCTCGGTTGCGTAGCCCCGGCCGTGGAGGATCGGGTGGAACACCCAGCCGATCGACACCTGGGCGTTCACGGCGCTCTGGAGGAAGATGCTCAGGTCGCCGATCACCGGGCCGGGCTCCCCGTCCGGGCCCGGCAGCTCCGCCGCGAGGATGATCGCGTCCTTGTCGTTGGCCAGGCGAGTGAAACCGGCCCGCTTCAGGGTGTGCTCGCGGGATTCCTCCCGGTCGCGCAGCGGCCACGGCAGGTAGCGCACCGCCTCCGGCAGGGACTGGTAGGAGAAGACGTCGTCGGCGTCGGCTTCGGTCAGCGGGCGCAGCAGCAGGCGGTCGGTGCGGATCGCATGCGCGTCGACGGGCAGTGTGGCGCCGACGGACCTGGTCACGAGGCCGCGGTGCCCGCGTCCGGGGCGGAGTCCGGCGTGGCCTCCTGGCCGGCCTGCGCCGTTCCCGCGGCCGGCAGGGAGACCTGGATGCCGAACAGGGCGTCGAGGCCGGTCAGGAACGACTCCTGCTCCCCGGCACGGGCGAGGGAGCGCGATCGCACCATCGGCGTGTGCAACAGCACCCCGGCAAGGTGTCGAAGCGCCGCTTCGGTCTGCTCGCTCGCATCGCCGCGGCCGCGCGCCCGCCCGATTTCGGCGTCGAGGATGTCGAAGACGTAGCTGCGCAGCGCCACGACAGCCGGGGCCAGGCTCTGCTCCTCGGTGACGGCCGTGAACTTCCGGGCGGCCCTGGTCACGAGTTGTCGTGCCTCGCTGGTGCTGTTCAGCTCTTCGAGCGGGGCATGGATGCGGATGGTCTCGAGGTCGAGGAGTTCGATGCCGGGTACGAGGCTGACGTCAGGGTCGACGTTGCGGGGCAGCCCGAGGTCGATGATGAGCTGGCGCGGAGCGTCGATCGCGGCAGCCGGCCGGTCGGCGTCCCCGACGGCATCCGCAGCGGCATCCGCAGCGGCGACCCCGGCGGCATCGGCCGGGCTCACGAGGAGAGTGACGCCGTCCTGCAGGGCCTCACGTTCGGCCAGGAGCGCCCGTCCGGCGCCGAGAAGGGCGGCATCGATCACGTGGTGGTCGACGGTCGTGCAGGTGAGGATGAGGTCGCACTCGGCCGCTTCGCGGGCGAACGCGAGTTCGGGGACGGCGTCGATGCCGTGCGACCTGGCGAACTTCAGGGCCCGGCCGGACGGCGAGTAGACCCGAACGTTCTCGGCTCCGAGGTCGCGCAAAGCGGCGAGCGAGGCGCCGGCGTAGCGTCCGGTTCCGACCAGAAGCACCCGGGTCTCTGCCCAGTCGCTCACTCGGCTTTCGGCCAGCTCGAGGGCGAGGCGCACGAGAGAGCGCCCGGCCGCGCCGATGCCGGTGCGGTTCTTGACACCGCGGGAGGTCTGCGAAGCGCGCTGGAACAGGCGCTCCAGCTCACCGCTGGTGGTGCCGTGCGCGCGAGCCTGCTCGAGGGCGCGACGCACCTGCCCGGCAATCTCCCCCTCGCCGACGACGACGGATTCAAGGCCGCTGGTCACGGCGAACAGGTGCTCGGCGACGCCGTTGCCGTGCACGAGGTCGAGGGTGTCGCGGAGCGTGTCTGCGGCCACGCCGGTGCTGGCGCTGATCGCCTCGATGGCGGCGGAGACGGCCGGCAGTGGGGAGACCCCGAACGGCTCATCGAGGTCGAGGTAGGCCTCGAACCGGTTGCAGGTGGCGACGATGACGGCTCCGCTGAGGGAGGTGTGGCGCTCGAGCATCCGGTCCGCGGAGGCGCTGGCGCCGACGGACAATTTCTCCAGCACATCGAAGCTGGAGTTCTTGTGACTCGCGGACAGACAAATCAGCACGTCCTCGATTCTACGTCGGGTCGCCGAACCCCCCGAATCGTTACGTCGATGGATGTTTGACAGAATCGAAGGTGTGAACCTCGACGCGCAGCATCCCCTCTCCTCCGGCCAGACCGCCGACTCCCGCCTCATCCGCGCCTACCAGGGCACCCGGCCCGATGTGACCCCGGTCTGGTTCATGCGCCAGGCGGGCCGTTCGCTGCCCGAATACCGCGAACTTCGCGTCGGCACGCGGATGCTCGATGTCTGCCTCGACCCGGAGCTGGCCAGCGAAATCACGCTGCAGCCGGTGCGCCGCCACGGCGTCGACGCGGGGATCTTCTTCAGCGACATCGTCGTCCCGCTCAAGCTCGTCGGCGTCGACGTCGAGATCGTGGCCGGCAAGGGCCCGGTCCTCGGCACGGCGACGCGCACGGCGAAGGATGTCGCGGCGCTCACCTCCCTCGACCCGGCCATCCTCGACGACGCCCTGGCACCGATCTCCGAGGCGGTCGCCCGCACGGTCGCCGAGCTCGGCGGCACCCCGCTGATCGGTTTCGCCGGGGCGCCGTTCACCCTCGCCGCCTACCTCGTCGAGGGGGGGCCGTCGAAGGATCACATCCACGCCCGCACGCTCATGCACGCGGACCCCGAGGCCTGGGCGGCGCTGATGGACTGGACGGCCGAGGTGACCGGCCGGTTCCTCCGCGCCCAGGTGCTCGCCGGAGCCAGCGCCGCGCAGCTGTTCGACTCCTGGGCCGGCGCGCTGTCGCGAGAGGACTACGCGGCCTACGTCGCCCCCGCCTCTGCGCAGGCGATCTCGCACGTGCGCGACCTCACCTACATCGAGCGCACGCCGGACGCAGCCGCCGACCCGACCGAGATCCGTCGCAACGTGCCCGTCGTGCACTTCGGCGTGGGCACCGGCGAGCTGCTCAAGGAGATGCACGGCATCGGTGCTGACGTCGTCGGCGTCGACTACCGGATCCCGCTGGACGAGGCTAACCGCCGGCTCGGCGGCGTCGTTCCGATCCAGGGCAACGTCGACCCCGCGCTCCTCGCAGCGCCGTGGCCAGTGCTCGAGGCTCACCTGCGCGACGTGCTCGAGCGCGGTCGCCTGGCGCCGGCGCACGTGCTCAACCTCGGCCACGGCGTCCCGCCGGAAACCGACCCGGACGTGCTGACCCGGATCGTGGGCTTCGTGCACGAGCACAGCGCAGCATCCGCCTGACCGACATGAGCGAAGCGGAAGGCGCCGGCCTGCGGGACGTCCTGGTCATCGGCGGGGGAGTGGCCGCCCTGGTCGCGGCCCGGGCCTGCGCGCACGTCGGGCTGCGCGTGACCGTGCTCGAGGCAACGGATGCCGTCGGCGGCGCGGTCGCCGGCCACGAGGTTGCCGGGATGACCCTCGACAGCGGTGCCGAAAGCTTCGCCGTGCGGCGGAACACGGTGGCCGAGTTCATCGACGGGCTGGGACTGTCCGGCGAGGTCATCGCCCCGAACCCGGCCGGCGCCTGGCTCCACCTGCCCGCGAACGGCTCGGCACCCGGGTCGGTCAGCGTGCCGCTGCCCCGGGCCGGCGTGCTCGGCATCCCCGGCTCCCCGCTGGCCGACGACGTGCGCCGGGTGATCGGCTGGGGCGGCGCCTGGCGCGCCTACCTCGACCGGCTCATGCCCGTGCTGAAGATCGGCCGCGAGCACAGCCTCGGCGAGCTCGTGGAGAAACGGATGGGCCGACGCGTGCTCGACCGGCTCGTCGAGCCCGTGGCGGGCGGGGTCTATTCGGCCTCCGCCGCCGACCTCGAGGTCGATCTGGTCGCCCCCGGCCTGAATGCGGCGCTCACCACCGCCGGCTCGCTCTCCGGGGCCGTGACCGCGATGCGCGCCGCGGCGCCGGCCGGCTCGGCCATCGGGGGGCTTCGCGGCGGGATGTCGCGGCTCGTCGACGCGTTGCTCGCCGACCTCGACCACTACGGAGTCGACGTGCGCACCGGCTCGCCGGTCACCGCCCTCGCACGCACCGGCGGCGCGGTCGGAAGCGAGAAAGGAAGCGAGGCGGGAAGCGAGCAGGAGCCGACCTGGACGGTGACGCTGGCCGCCCCCGCCGCTCCGGCCGCCGAAGGGGCCGCCGCCGCTCTCCTCGGCGCTGCCACTGCCACCGGATCGACCCTGGAGGGCCGCTTCGTGATCATCGCGACCCCCGGCGCGCAGGCCCTCCGCCTGCTCGCCGGCGTCACGCCCGAAGCCTTGGCGCTCGCCGAACTCGACTGGCCGCGTCCGGCCGCCGTCGAGCTTGCGACGATCGTCATCGACGCCCCGGCCCTCGACGAGCACCCTCGCGGCACCGGCGTGCTCGTGGGGGCGGGTACCCCCGGTGTCACGGCGAAGGCGCTGACCCACGTCAGCGCGAAGTGGGCCTGGGTGGCCGAGGCCGCCGGCCCCGGACGGCACGTCCTGAGGTTGTCCTACGGCCGGGCCGGGCAGGAGAGCCCCGTCGCCCACCTCTCCGACGACGACCTCAGGGACCTCGCCGTGCGCGACGCCTCGGCGCTGCTGGGCGTCGACCTCGACCCCGCCGCGGTGCGGGGGTTCGCCCGAACCGTTTGGGGTGACGCCCTCTCACCCGCGACCATCGGCGCAGCCGGCCGTGTGCGCCGGGTGCGCGAGACCCTCGAGGCGATCCCGGGGATCGACATCACCGGCGCCTGGCTGGCCGGGACGGGCCTGGCCTCCGTGATCCCGGATGCCCTCGCCGCGTCCTCCCGGGTGCGGCACGCCGCGCTCGGTCTCTGATCCACCGCGGCCGGGCTGGACAACCGGGCTACGCTGGTGCACACGTGAAAGTCGACGAATGGAGTGACAATGCGGGGAAAGCTTCTGTTCATCACCGGCGGACTGGTCGGATACGTGCTGGGCGCGCGTGCTGGGCGCCAGCGCTATGAGCAGATCGCCGCGTCGGCGAAGGATCTGTGGAACGCCAAGCCGGTGCAGCGCCGCGTGACCGAGGTCCGCGATTTCGCCCTCGAGGCCATCGGCGACGTGCCGTCGGTGCTCTTCGAGGCCGGCAAGAAGGTCTTCACGCAGGTCCAGGACAAGGCCCAGGAGAAGTCCGCCAAGTCCGCCAAGTCCGCGAGGTCCGCCAAGTCCGCCAAGTCCGCCAGATCCGCCGGGGCTCAGCCGGCGCCGTCCGAGTCGGCCTCCGCCGCCCGCACCGCCGCGGCGGTCAAGGTGGCCGAGGCGGGCGCAACAACGGACGCAACAGCGGGCCCCACGACGGGCGCCAAGTCCCGTCCGGCCAAGCCGGCAGCCAAGCCGGCTACGAAGCCGTCCGAGCCGTCCGCCAACTAGCCGCCACCGGCGGGGGAGGGACTTCCATGAGCACCAGTGGATTCAACCCGAAGACGAAAAAATCAGTGTTCGTGCTGCTCGGAGAGCTGCCCGGAGAGATCAGCAGCCTGGTCAGGGCGGAACTCAACGCCTTCAAGGCCGAGATGGCCGGCAAGGCCAGGAACGTCGGCATCGGGCTTGGACTCTTCGCCGTCGCGGGCGTCTTCGCCTTCTTCGCGACCGGCGTGCTCATCGCGCTCGCGGTGATCGCGCTGGCCCTCGTCCTGCCGCTGTGGCTGGCCACGCTGATCGTGGGCTTCGGGCTGCTGTTGATCGCGGTGGTCCTTGTCCTGATCGGCGTGAACCGGGTCAAGAAGGGCACGCAGAGCGACCCGGAGGGCGTGACCGCGAGCATCCGAGCCGACGTCGATGCGTTGAAGGGAGTGGGCGACTATGAGCACTGAGCCGACAGCGAGGCCGACAGCGAGGCCGACAGCGAGGCCGACAGCGAGGCCGTCCACGAGCACCGCACCGAAGGTTGTCCCCGGAAACGCCACGCCCCCGGCCCACGGCAAGACCGAGTTGCGCGCCGAGGCCGTGCGCGCCCGCGCCGAGTTGGCGTCCACGCTCGACGCCCTCGAGTACAAGCTCAACCTGCCTAAGCGGGCGCACAGAGCCCAGGCGCGGATGGCGCAGCGCCTCCGCCAGCTGGGCGAAGACAACCCGGCCGCGCTGCTGGGCCTTGCCGCTGCAGCCGCCGCTGTGGCCGGCGCCGTGGTCTGGATCGGGGCCAGGTCGGTCCTCAAGCGCTGAGCTGCTTTTGGCTCTGGCCGCAAAGCGGTAGAGACTAGTGGTTATGACTCACCCGGCTGCCGGAGAGGCAGTAGACACGACCCAGCCCGCCACCCACACCGAGAGCGATGCCCCCGTGGCATCACCGCAGGGGTTCACCCTGTTCACGGTGCTGCGGAAGGATCCGCGCAACCCCGACGACCTCGACGGTCATGACGTTCCGCGTGCCGTGAACGAACTCGACGACGTCGTGGCGCTCGTCGAAGCCGAGGGCGTGACCGTGCGCGGGTTCTACGACGTGTCGGGCCTTCGAGCCGACGCGGACCTGATGATGTGGACCCACGCCGCCGAAGCGGAGTCCCTGCAGTGGGCCAACCGGGAACTGCGCCGCAGCCGCCTGCTCAAGAGCCTGCTCCCCACCTGGAACGCCATGGGCGTTCACCGCGACGCCGAGTTCAACAAGAGCCACGTGCCCGGATTCCTGCGGGGGGTCGAGCCCAAGGGCTGGCTCACCGTCTATCCGTTCGTGCGCAGCTACGAGTGGTACCTCCTGCCGGAGGCCGAGCGCAGCAAGATGCTCGCCGACCACGGGCGCAAGGGCGCTGCGTTCCGCGGCGCCATCGCCAACACCGTCTCCTCCTTCGCTCTCGGAGACTACGAGTGGCTGCTGCCGATCGAATCCGACGAGCTCACCGAACTGGTGGACCTGATGCGGGAGCTGCGCAACACCGAGGCGCGCCGCCATGTCCGCGAGGAAGTCCCGTTCTACACGGGTCGGCGCATCACGACGGCCGAGCTCGTCGAGGTGCTGCAGTAGTGACCGCTTACGACGCCATTGTGCTCGCCGGTTTCGGCGGGCCGGAGGGCCAGGACGACGTCATCCCGTTCCTGCGCAACGTCACGCGCGGCCGCGGCATCCCGGAGGAACGCCTCGAAGAGGTGGCCAAACACTACCGCCACTTCGACGGCATCAGCCCGATCAACAGCCAGAACCGCGTGCTCAAGGCCTCGCTCGAGGCCGAGCTGGCACGCCGCGGGATCGACCTGCCGGTGCTCTGGGGCAACCGCAACTGGAACCCGTACCTGCGCGACGTGATCGCCGAGGCGCACGCCAACGGCCGGAACAGGCTGCTGGCCATCGCCACCAGCGCGTACAGCTCCTACTCCGGCTGCCGCCAGTACCGCGAAGACTTCGCGGAGGCCCTGGCCGTCACCGGGCTCGAGGGCACGGTGCACATCGACAAGGTGCGCCAGTTCTTCGACCACCCCGGTTTCGTCACACCGTTCATCACCGGCGTCCGCAAGGGCCTCGCGGATGTCGCCGCGGCCATTCCCGGCATCGACCTCGTCACCGAGGTCGAAGTGCTGTTCTCGACCCACTCGATCCCGATGACGGATGCCGCAAAGAGCGGGCCGGCCGAACGCGGCTTCGGGCCGGAAGGCGCCTACGCGGCGCAACACCTCGCCGTCGCGCACGCCGTGATGGCCGGGGCCTCCGTGGCCGAGCCCGTCGAGACCCCCTGGCAGCTCGTCTACCAGTCCCGCAGCGGGCCGCCGAGCATGCCGTGGCTGGAGCCCGACATCAACGACGCCATCGCGCTGCTGCCGGCCCGGGGCATCCGCGCCGTCGTGATCGTGCCGCTCGGTTTCGTGAGCGACCACATGGAGGTCATGTGGGACCTCGACAACGAGGCCACCGAGTCGGCCGCGGAACACGGGCTTTTCTCGGTTCGGGTGCCGACCCCCGGCGTTGATCCCGCGTTCGTGAGCGGCCTGATCGACCTCGTGCTCGAACGGCTGAATGACGCGCCGGTGGCCGAGCGGCCCGCGCTGACGGAGCTCGGTCCCTGGTACGACGTGTGCCGGCCGGGCTGCTGTGAGAACGTTCGGCTGGGCTTCAAGCCCGCCGTCGCGGGGATGGCACCGTGAACGCGGCGAACGCCGCACTCCGGGTCGGAACCCGCGGCAGCGCCCTCGCCCTGGCGCAGACCACGGCGATCGCGAACCGCATCGGGGCCCTGGCCGGCGCGCCCGTCGACATCATCCCGATCACCACGCACGGCGACACCAGCCGAGAATCCCTGTCGAGCCTCGGTGGAACCGGCGTCTTCGCCAGCGGCCTGCGGGAGTCGCTGCTCGCCGGAGACTGCGACCTGATCGTGCACTCGCTCAAGGACCTGCCCACCGGCGCGCACCCGGGCCTCGCCATCGGCGCCACGCCGAAGCGAGCGGATGCCCGCGACGTGCTCTGCGCCCGCGACGGCTTGACCCTCGCCACCCTGCCCGTGGGCGCCAGGGTCGGCACCGGCTCGCCGCGCCGCGCCGCGCAGCTTCGGTCGCTCCGGCCCGACCTCGAGGTCGTCGACATCCGCGGCAACGTGGACACCCGGCTTGCCCGGGTCGCCGAGGGTGACCTCGACGCCGTCGTGCTCGCCGCCGCGGGCCTCGGCCGCCTGGGCCGCCTCGACCAGCTTGCCCCCGAGTTCCTCGAGCTGTCGGCGTGGCCGACCGCCCCCGGCCAGGGCGCCCTGGCCATCGAGGTCCGGGAGGGCAAGGCCGACCGCCGGCTCGCCGAAGCCCTCGCCGCGATCAACCACGGCGGAACGCAGGCGACGACGGCCGCCGAGCGGCTCGTGCTCGCCCGCCTCGAGGCCGGCTGCGCGGCTCCGATCGGCGCGACGGCCGTTGTCGACGACGGACTGCTCTTCCTCACCGCCACCGTCTACAGCCCCGACGGCACCCGGAAGGTCACCAGTTCCCACGCTGCGACCCCCGAGTCCCACTCCGCCCACCACCTGGTCGAGGCCGCGGAAGACGTGGCCGAACGCGCGTCCCGCGAGCTGCTGGCCGGCGGCGCGGCCGAGTTCGCCCCGCTGAAGGGGACATCGTGATCACCCGGCATCACCCGACCCGGCCGATCGAGGTCAAGCCGCTCGCCGGCTGGCGAGTGCTCGTGCCCCGCGGCGGGCCCTGGGGCGACCAGGTCGCCGCGAAGCTGCGCGCGCAGGGCGCCCAACCCATCGTCGCCCCGATGATCAACTTCGCGCCGACCGACGACGCGCCCGCCCTCGAGGCCGCACTCGCCCGCCTCGCGGAGGGCGGCTTCGACTGGATGACGGTCACGAGCGCGACGACCGTCGACGTGCTCACCTCGCACCGCGCCGTCGTCGCCCCCGGCACACGCATCGCCGCGGTCGGCGAGACCACGGCCGCCGCGCTGGTCGCGGCCGGCTACCGGGTCGACATCGTCCCGTCCGAAGACAACTCGGCGCGCGGACTGCTCGAGGAGTGGGAGGCCGCCACCAACGGCGTGATCCCGCTGCGCATCCTGGCCCTGCGCTCCGAAATCGCCAAACCCCTGCTCAGCGTGGGTCTGCGCCGCATCGGCCACGACGTCGAGTCGGTCGTGGCCTACCGCACCATCGGGGTCCCGGTCGACGAACGTGTGGTCGCGGATGTCGCGGCCGGACGGGTGCGGGCCTTGCTCGTCACCTCCGGCAGCGTTGCCCAGCAGGTCCAGGAGCAGCTCGGGCCGGTCCCGGCGGAGACCCTGGTCGCCTGCATCGGCCCGCGCACGGCGAAGGATGCCGCCGCCCTCGGCCTTCGCGTCGACGTGGTCGCCGACCATCGCAGCGCCGAGTCCCTCATCGAGGCGCTCGTGCACGCCGCGCGCTCCCACTGAAACCCCGCCCCTCCCCTCGCCGAACTGTGAGTTTGGCACCTTCCCGGACTCCGGGAAGGTGCCAAACTCACAGTTCGGCGGGTAGGGCGACGTAGGGTTGAGGGGTGATTAGCCCCGTCATCCGCCCGCGACGCCTGCGCGCCAACCCCGCGCTCCGCCGCCTGGCCAGCGAAACCCGCCTCCACCCCGCCGACCTCGTGCTCCCGATGTTCATCCGGGAGGGCGCGGCCGAGCCGCTGCCGATCCGGTCTATGCCGGGCGTCGTGCAGCACAGCCTCGACAGCGCCCGGCGTGCGGCGGCGGATGCCGCGGCCGCCGGCATCGGCGGAGTCATGCTGTTCGGAGTGCCCCTGGTCCGCGACGCGGTCGGATCCGGCGCGACCGATCCCGACGGCATCCTCAATGTCGCCACCCGCGCGATCGCCGACGAGGTGGGCGACGCGCTGGTCGTGCAGACCGACCTGTGCCTCGACGAATTCACCGATCACGGCCACTGCGGCGTGGTCTCCGTCGACGGCAGCGTCGACAACGACACCACCCTCGAGCGCTACCGCGAGATGGCGCTCGTGCAGGCAGCCTCCGGCTCGCAGCTGCTCGGCCTGAGCGGGATGATGGACGGCCAGGTCGCCGCGGTCCGGGACGCCCTGGACGGCTCGGGTTTCGTCAACACCGTGGTGCTCGCCTACTCGGCCAAGTACGCCTCGGCGTTCTACGGTCCCTTCCGCGACGCCGTCGAGTCCACGCTCGAAGGCGACCGCCGCAGCTACCAGCTTGACCCGGCCAACCGCCGCGAGGGCGTGCGAGAAGCGCAGCTCGACATCGACGAGGGCGCCGACATCGTCATGGTCAAGCCCGCCGGCAGCTACCTCGACGTGCTCGCCGATGTCGCCGCGATGAGCAGTATTCCCGTCTGGGCATACCAGGTGTCCGGCGAGTACGCGATGATCGAGGCCGCCGCGGCCAACGGCTGGATCGACCGCCGGCGCGCGGTCGAAGAGTCGATCCTCAGCATCCGACGGGCCGGCGCCGACGCCGTGCTCACCTACTGGGCGGCCGAACTGGCGACCTGGCTGAACGAAAGAGGCGCCCGATGACCCACAACGACGAGCTGTTCGCCCGCGCCCAGCGGTCCATCCCCGGCGGCGTCAACTCGCCCGTGCGCGCCTTCCGCTCGGTGGGCGGCACCCCGCTCTTCCTGGTCAGGGCGGCCGGCGCGTACGTCACCGACTCGGACGGGCGCGACTACGTCGACCTCGTCTGCTCATGGGGCCCGGCGATCCTCGGCCACGCGCATCCGGATGTCGTCAAGGCGGTGCAGGATGCCGCGGCGCTCGGTCTCTCCTTCGGCGCCTCGACCCCGGCCGAAACGGAACTGGCCGAGCTGGTCAAGGGCCGTGTCGGCGCCGTCGACAAGCTCCGGCTCGTCTCGACCGGGACCGAGGCCACCATGAGCGCCATTCGGCTGGCCCGCGGGTTCACGGGTCGTGACCTGCTGATCAAGTTCGCCGGGCACTACCACGGGCACTCGGACGGGCTGCTGGCTGAGGCCGGCTCCGGCCTGGCCACCCTCGCCATGCCCGGCTCGGCCGGCGTGACGGCGGCCACCGCAGCCCAGACCCTCGTGCTGCCCTACAACGACATCGGCGCCGTGCGCGCCGCGTTCGCGAAGCACCCCGACCGGATCGCCGCCGTGATCACGGAGGCAGCAGCCGCCAACATGGGAGTCGTCGCCCCCGACCCCGGCTTCAACGCCGAGCTGGCAGCGCTCGTGCGCGAGCAGGGTGCGCTGCTCATCCTGGACGAGGTGCTGACCGGGTTCCGGGTCGGCCCGGCCGGCTATTGGGGCCTCGAGAATGAGGGCCTCGCAGCCGAGGCCGAGGGCAGCTACGCCCCGGACCTGTTCACCTACGGCAAGGTGATCGGCGGCGGGCTGCCGGTCGCCGCGCTCGGCGGACGCGGCGACGTGATGGACCACCTCGCGCCAGCCGGCCCGGTCTACCAGGCGGGCACGCTCTCCGGCAACCCGGTGGCCGTTGCCGCCGGCATCGCCACGCTGAAGGCGGCCGACGCGGGCGTGTACGCGCGCCTCGACGCGGCATCCGCGATCATCTCGGAGGCGGTCTCGGCGGCCCTCGGGGCCGAGGGCGTCGCTCACCGCGTTCAGCGGGCGGGCAACCTGTTCAGCTTCGTCTTCGGCGAGGAGGCGGTGAGAACGGCACCCCGCACCTACGCCGAGGTGCAGCGCCAGGATGCGTTCCGGTACGCGCCGTTCTTCCACTCGATGCTGGACTCCGGCGTGTCGTTGCCGCCGTCGGTGTTCGAGGCCTGGTTCGTCTCGGCCGCGCACGACGACACGGCCGTCGGGCGCATTCTCGACGCGCTTCCCGCCGCGGCGAAGGCCGCTGCTGCGGCGCGCCCGGAGGCGTAAGCACGAGGCAGCGCGTCCATCGCCGGCCCGGGCGTTACGGCTTTGTGAGGTTTCTACGAGCCGAAACCCCCGGCGACCGGGCAGACTGGGGGGCATGGCTTCCCTGCGCGTGCACCCTGACCGGCTGGAGATCCACCTGACCCCTGCGGAGAGGACCCTCTCCCTTCGGCGCGACGACATCGTCGTGCAGCGGGAGAACATCCGGTCCGTGGCCATCACGGATGACCCGTGGATCTGGATCCGCGGCATCCGTGCCCCGGGCATCGAGGTGCCGCTCGTCCTGGCGGTGGGTACCTGGAAGTTCCACGGCGGTAAGGACTTCCTCGCGATCAAGGGCAAGCGCCAGGCCGTGGTGATCGACCTCGTGGACGAAGAATTCGCCCGCGTCGTGCTCTCCACCAGCCATGCCGGCGACCTGATCGCCTCGCTCAAGATTTAGGGCGTCTGCCGCCAGGGCGTCTCTCGCAGCCGCGTCGACCTGGCCGCCTCGACCTAGCCGGTCGAGACCGAACCCAGCAGGAACAGCGCGAAGCCGATCAGCGGCAGCGTGCCCTGGATCAGCGCGGCCCGCAGGTACCCTCCGCCGGTGCTCAGCAGCACGATGGCCGCCAGCACCATCGAGCCGCAGCAGAAGAGCACGAGGACGGCCCCGGCATCCGCCTCGCCGGTGAAGTACAGGAAGAGGCCGAGCGCCGCGCCGACGCCGAGGAACAGGTTGTAGAAGCCCTGGTTGTACGCCATCGGCCGGGTCGTGTTCGCGTCGGCCTGGCTGGTCAGGCCGAACCGCCGCCAGGTGGAGGGCCGGGTCCACCAGACGCTCTCCAGCAGGAAGATGAAGCCGTGCAGCACGGCGGCGAGGGCGACGAAGACCGCGGCGGCGATGACCATGCGGGCAGCATAAACCCGTCGCGCCTGCAGTTGAGATGCGGACAACGTACCTTCCCCAGCGCCGCGAAGGTCGTTTGTCCGCAACTCAGTGCTCGATAGCTCCGTTCTAGGTGACGTCGCGCTTCCAGCTCACGAAGTACCCGCCCGCGGTGGCCCAGGCGGCGTAGGCCAGCAGCACGAGCCCGCCCTGCCACCAGTCGAGGGCCACGGCCGCCGTGGCCGTGGGGTTCATCCCGGTGAAGATGCTGGCTCCGACGAGTGCGTCGGAGGCGGCCCCCGGCAGGAACTGCGCGATCTGCGCGGTCCAGTCGAGGAAGGACGAGGCGAGCCGCAGCAGGGGCTCGACGAACTGGGTGAACGCCAACACGATCACGATCGAGGCGACCTGGCTGGGCACGAGGGCGCCGAGCCCGACGCCGATGATCGCCCACAGCCCCATGGCGAGCAGGGTGCGCCCGATGAGAGTCCAGGTTTCGCCGTCGCCGAGCAGAGGATCGACGCCGAAGGCGTTCATCACCAGGGCGCCGATGCCGACGGATGCCAGCAGAGCGACCACGCCCAGGCCCACGCCGACCACGAACAGCGTGAGGCTCTTCGCGCCGAGCACGCCCGCCCGGCGCGGAGTGGCCAGGAAGGTCGGCGTGAGCGTCTGGTGACGGAACTCGCTGGTCGTGGCCAGGGCGCCGAGGAGCACGGGGAACACGTAACCGACCGAGGACGCGAAGCTGTAGATCAGTGGCGGGATGCTGCCGAGCGGCGGGGCGCCCTGGCCGCCGGTGCCCGCGGCGCTCGGGTCGATGGCGCCGCTCTGGAGGCCGGCGAACAGGGCCGCGAGGCCTCCGGCGAGCAGGCCGATGTAGCCGAAAAGCACGAGCGCGAGCACCCACCACATGCGTGTGGTGAGGAGCTTGGCGAATTCCGCCGAGACGGACCGGATGAAGGTGGCCATTACGAGTCCGCTCCGTTGACGAGGGCGAGGAAGGACTCTTCGAGCCCCGACTTCCGCCGGTGAAGCGCGCTGAGTTCGACGCCGGCCGAGAATGCGATGTGGCCGATCCGAGCCGGGTCGTCCGCCACGGCGACCAGGCCGCTTCGCCCGGTCGTGAAAGGCACGTCCGCGGCGCGGAGCGCGGCCGCGAGGGCTTCCCGGTCGGGCGAGTCGACGACGATGTGAGGCGTGGCGTGCGCGTCCAGGCTGGACAGCGGCCCGCGGTGCACGAGCGAGCCCCTGGCGATGATGACGACCTCGTCGACGCTCTGCTGCACCTCGGAGAGCAGGTGGGAGCTGACCAGGACCGTGCGGCCCTCGGCGGCCATGTCGCGGAGGAACCCGCGGATCCATTTGATGCCCTCGGGGTCGAGGCCGTTGATCGGTTCGTCGAGCACGAGCACGCCGGGTTCGCCGAGCAGGGTGAACGCGAGGCCGAGGCGCTGGCGCATGCCCAGGGAGAACCCGCCGACGCGGCGGTCGGCGAACTCCGCGAGGCCGACCTTTTCGAGCACGGCCATCACCCGCTCCGAGGGGAGCCCGGCGGCGATCGCGTACACGCGGAGGTGGTTCCGCGCCGTGCGGCCGGGATGGAAACTGGCCGCCTCGAGCGCCGCTCCCACCGTCTCCAGCGGTTTCGGCAGGTCGCGGTAGCGGATGCCGCCGAAGGTCGCCGTGCCCTGCGTGGAGGCGACCAGGCCGAGGAGGATCCGCAGCGTCGTGGTCTTTCCGGCCCCATTGGGGCCGAGGAAGCCCGTGACCAGCCCCGGCTGCACAGTGAACGACAGGTCGTTCACGGCCGTGACGGGGCCGAACGTCTTCGTGATGTTGCTGAACTCGATCACGGCACCGACGGGCATCCGGGTTCTCCTTTTGTCTCTCCCCAGATTAGGCCGGGCGGCCCGTGATCACCGGGAGGGCAGGCTGGTCAGCGCGAAATCCCCGAGGGCCGCGAGGAGGCGCGACACCTCGCCTTCCGTGTTGTACGGGGCGAGGCCGATCCGCAAGCCTCCCGCTTCGCCGAGCCCGAGGTGGCGGGAGGCCTCGAGGGCGTAGAACGAGCCGGCCGGGGCGAGGATGCCGCGGTCGGCCAGGAACCGCGAGGCGTCCGCGGCTACCCGGTCCGCGAAGGTGACGAGCAGGGTGGGCGTGCGTTCCGCGGCGCGCGAGTGCACGGTCGCGCCCGGGAGCGCGGCCAGCCCTCGTTCGAGCTCGGCCCGGAGCCCGTCCTCATATTCCGCCAGGGCTATAGACGACGCCACGAGGCGTTCGCGCCGGCTCCCCGCTCCGGTCGCGCCGGCTCCCGGCCCGGCGAGGAAGTCGACGGCGGCCGTCGCGCCCGCCATCAGCTCGTAGGGCAGCGTTCCCAGCTCGAACCGCTCGGGCACCTGATTGCTCGACGGGAGCAGCTTGTCGGGGTGGATCGTCTCGAGCAGTTCGGGCGCAGCGGTGAGCACACCGCAGTGCGGGCCGAGGAACTTGTACGGCGAACAGACGAAGAAGTCCGCGCCGAGGGCGCCCAGATCGACGGAGGCGTGCGCCGCGTAATGAACGCCGTCCACGTAGAGCAGCGCCCCCGCTGCGTGCACGACCGCGGCGATCTCGGCGATCGGAGGCCGCGTGCCGATCAGGTTGGATGCGGCGGTGACGGCGACCAGGCGTGTGCGCTCGCTGAGCACCGAGGCCACTGCGGCGGCCGGAAGCTCCCCGGTCTCCGGATCGAAGTCCACCCAGCGCACCACGGCCCCCGCCCGCTCGGCTGCCTGCACCCACGGCCGGATGTTCGAATCGTGGTCGAGGCGGGTGACGACGACCTCGTCGCCGACGGCCCAGCCGGCCGACAGCGCCCGGGAGAAGTCATAAGTCAGCTGCGTGGCGCTGCGTCCGTAGACGATGCCGCCCGGGTCGGCGCCGAGCAGATCGGCCATCGCCTGGCGGAATCCGGTGACCGCGTCATCCGCGTTCCGCTCCGGCAGGCTGGCCCTGCCGCGGTTGGACAGCGGCCCGGTGAGCGCCCTGGCAATCGCCTGGCCGACCTGCAGCGGGGTCTGCGTGCCGCCGGGGCCGTCGAAATGGGCCAGGCCCGTGGCGAGGGAGGGAAAGTGGGAGCGCAGGGCTTCGACGTCGTAGGTCACCCCAGCATCACATCACAGCCCCGCCCGCGCGGGTCCCGGCCCGCCCCGTGAGTTGCGGACAAAGTACCTTCGCGACGCGAACGAAGGGCCGCGACTCACCCTGCGATTGAGCTGGGGGAGGAGAGGGACGTTGCGTGCGCGGCGCAGGCCGGCGCGGCCTCGGCCACGCAGCCCGGGCAGACCACGAGCTGCTCCCGGCAGGACAGATCCAGGCAGTTGAGCATGTTCTTCGTCGGCTCGCCGCAGGCCGCGCAGTGGCCGATCACGCTCGTGTGGTCGCTGAAGTCGACCGACATGCGCTGGTCGAAGACGTAGAGCGAGCCGTTCCAGAGGCCGTCGTCGCCGAACGCCTCGCCGTAGCGCACGATGCCGCCGTCGAGCTGGTAGACCTCGCCGAAGCCGCGCGAGGCCATCAGAGAGCTCAGCACCTCGCAGCGGATGCCGCCGGTGCAGTAGGTCACGACGGGCCTGCCCTTGAGGTGGTCGTACTTGCCGCTGTCGAGTTCGGCCACGAATTCGCGGGTGTTGGCGACATCCGGAACCACCGCGCCGGCGAACCGGCCGATCTCGGCCTCGAAGGCGTTGCGCCCGTCGAAGAACACCACGTCGTCGCCGCGTTCGGCGACCAGCTGGTGCAGCTCCGCCGGGGCGAGCTTTCGGCCGCCGCCCACCACACCGCCGGCATCCACGCTCAGTTCGCCCGGTGCGCCGAAGCTCACGATCTCCTCGCGCACCTTGACGACCAGCCGGGGGAAGTCGAGGCTCTGCCCGTCGGCGTCCAGCGCCGTGCCCTCGCTCCACTTGAAGTCGATCTGCTTGAACGCCGGGTAGTCGCGGGTCTTGCGCACGTAGCGCTTGAGGGCCTTGAGGTCGCCGCCCACCGTGCCGTTGAGCCCGTCCCGGGAGATGAGGATGCGGCCGCGGATGCCGAGCGAATCGCAGAGGTCGCGCTGCCAGAGGCGAACGGCTTCCGGGTCGGCCAGCGGGGTGAAAACGTAGTAGAGGAGGATCTTCGGGATGGCCACCGCCTCATTTTACGCGTCGCGCCTGCGAGTGAGCAGGCACGATGAGCGGCCGCCGAGCACTTCGCGGAGTGGCCACGCGGGCCTAGGCTGCCGGCATGACCACGACAGACCCGCAGTTCACCCTGTCGAGCGCCGACCTGACCGACGGGGGCCCGCTCGGAACCGCCCAGTACAACCTCAGTGCCGGGGGTGCCAACGTATCCCCACAGCTGTCCTGGTCGGGTTTCCCGCCGGAGACCAGGAGCTTCGCCGTGACCGTCTTCGATCCGGATGCCGCCCGTCCCGGGTTCTGGCACTGGGCCGTCGCCGACCTCCCGGCGTCCGTCACCTCCCTCGGGGCCGGTGCCGGCGCGGCGGGCGGCCGGCTGCCCGGCGGCGCGAGCACCCTGTCCAATGACGCGGGGCAGCGGGCCTTCTTCGGCGCGGGGCCGCCGGCGGGCACCGGACCGCACCGCTACCAGTTCGCCGTGCACGCCGTCAACGTCGCCGAGCTCGGCCTGGCCCCGGGTGCGACGCCGGCCGAGCTGGGCGCGGCGCTGCGGGACCATACGCTCGCGCGCGCCCTGCTGCAGGTCATCGGTGTGCACGGGGGAGCCGCCTCCGCAGCGCGCCCGGCCTGAGCTGCTCCCAGCTTGCTCACGGATGCATTGTTTACAGTGATTCTGTGATAAAGAACCGCAGCTCCGCCGCATGACCGCCCTTTCCCGCAACACCACACTTCCCCGCAACACCGCCCTTCCCCGCAACACCGTGGCCGTGACCGCCCCCCGGCCGCAGAAGCGCAAGGCCCACAAGGAAACGGCGCTGGCCCGCGTTCCGGTCTGGATGTGGCGGGCCATCATGCACCGGATCCTCCCCGGCGAGCTGCACAAGTTCAACGCCGAACCGATCGACACCGTCGACTACACCTTCGACATCGACTACGACGGCGACGGCCTCCGCGAGCACCGCCTCGACGTCATGGTCCCCCACGACGCGGACCGTCCCCTCCCGGTCTACATCTACTTCCACGGCGGCGGCTGGACCTCCGGCGACAAGGCTCCGCTGACCAAGTACGCAGCCAGCCAGGCCGCGGACGGCATGATCGTCGTCAACGCGAACTACCGGATGGCCACCCGCTTCCAGCTCAAGCACATGCTCGAAGACGGTAACGCGGTGCTCGACTGGGTGGCGCAGAACATCGCCGACTTCGGGGGCGACCCGGCCCGGATCGTGCTCGGCGGCGACTCCGCCGGCGGCCACATCGCCGCGCTCCTCGCCGCATCCGCGTACGAACCGGAGCTGGCCGCCTACTACGGGATCGAGCCCCACGTCGCCCCGGAGAACCTCCGCGGACTCGTGCAGCACTGCAGCATCGCCGACTTCTCGGTGATGTTCGAGCGCGGGTTCGTGCTGAGCCTGAACTTCCTGAAGATGCTGCTGCCCGAGCGCGGCCGCGGGCTCGCGCTCCGCGCCGCCGCCCGCTTCATGTCGCCGATCGAGTGGCTCGACAGCGGCTTCCCGCCGGTGTTCGTGACCACCTCGGAACGGGACTACTTCTACCGGGCGAACCTCAACTTCATCGCGGCACTGCGGCGCCGGTCGATCCAGGTCGACACGCTCATCTACGACCGCAAGCGCGCCAACACGCACCACACCTGGCAGCAGGATGCGAAGCACCCGGAATCGCAGGAGGTCTACCGCCAGCTGGGCGCCTTCGTGCGCAAGGTCGCCCCCGCCCGGCCCCTGATGGCCGCCGCCCAGGCCTGAGCCGGCCCGGCCGCGCACGGGCCGGCTACGCCTTCGCGCCCGCGGCGGCCAGCACGCCGCCCAGACCGATCATCATGACGCCGCCGGTCATCGCGAGGTGCTCCATCCGCTTGGGCGAGCTGGCGAACCAGTCCCGCGCCGAGCCGGCGGCCAGTGCCCACACGCTGTCACCGAGCAGCGCGAGCACGAGGAAGACCAGGCCGAGGGTCGCCATCTGCAGCGGCACGGCCCCGGCCCGGTAGTCGACGAACTGCGGCAGCACCGCCACGAAGAAGACGATCGACTTCGGGTTGCTCAGTCCCACGACGAACCCCTCGCTCACCAGGCGCCAGCGGGACTTCGCCCGCATGCTCACCCCGATATCGGCGGTGGCCGTGCGCCGGTGCCGGATGGCCTGGACGCCCAGGAAGACGATGTAGCCCGCGCCGACGAACTTGATGATCGTGAACAACACGATCGAGTTGGTGACGAGCGCGCCCAGCCCGAGGGCGACCGCGGCGATCACCGGCGCCATTCCGATCGCGTTGCCGAGCACGCTCAGGAAGCCGCCCACCCGGCCGAGGGCGAGCGAGCGGCCGATGACGAAAAGCACCGACGGGCCGGGCAGCGCGATCAGGGCGACGGAGGCCAGCATGAACGTCAGCAGGTTGGGCAGGGGGACCATGTTTCGATGCTAATCCAGTGCGCCGCCGCCGGACGCTTTCGCAACTCACAGCCGCAGCCGGTAGGTTTTCCCCTGTGAAGCTCCATGATGTGCGCGTCCACAGAAGCGACGAGAACCTTGCCCGCCGCGACCAGCTTGCCTGGAAGATCGCCGAGGTGGCAACCGATCCGGTAGAGGTGACCCCGGAGGTCACCGAGATGGTGATCAACCGGGTGATCGACAACGCCTCCGTGGCCGCGGCGTCGCTCACGCGGCGTCCGGTCGTGTCCGCCCGGTCGCAGGCGCTCTCCCACCCGCGGTCCATCGGCGGCGACGGAGCCAACACCTTCGGCACGGATGCCGCCATCCGGGTCTCCCCGGAATGGGCGGCCTGGGCCAACGGTGTGGCCGTGCGCGAGCTCGACTACCACGACACGTTTCTCTCGGCCGAGTACTCCCACCCCGGCGACAACATCCCGCCGATCACCGCCGTGGCGCAGCACCTCGCCGCGTCGCGGGGGCTGACCGGGCGCGACCTCGTGCGCGGGATCGCCACCGGGTACGAGATCCAGATCGACCTGGTCAAGGCGATCAGCCTGCACGAGCACAAGATCGACCACGTCGCCCACCTCGGCCCGTCGGCCGCCGCGGGCATCGGTTCGCTGCTCGGTCTCGACGCCGAGACCATCTTCCAGGCCGTCGGCCAGGCGCTGCACACGACGACGGCCACCCGGCAGTCGCGGAAGGGCGAGATCTCCAGCTGGAAGGCGCATGCCCCGGCGTTCGCCGGCAAGCTGGCGGTCGAAGCCGTCGACCGGGCCGTGCGCGGAGAGACCAGCCCCACCCCGATCTATGAGGGCGAGGACGGCGTGATCGCCTGGCTGCTCGACGGTGCGGATGCCGCGTACAGCGTGCCGCTGCCCGAGCGCGGGGAAGCCAAGCGGGCCATCCTCGACAGCTACACGAAGGAGCACTCGGCCGAGTACCAGGCGCAGGCCTGGATCGACCTCGCCCGGAAGCTGCACAACCAGCACCCGGAGCTGGCCGCCCCCGGCGCGATCGCGTCGGTGGTCATCCACACCAGCCATCACACGCACTTCGTGATCGGGTCCGGCGCGAACGACCCGCAGAAGTACGACCCGACCGCGAGCCGGGAGACGCTCGACCACTCGATCCCGTATATCTTCACGGTCGCCCTGCAGGACGGCAGCTGGCACCACGTCGACTCCTACTCGCCCGAGCGCGCCGGCCGGGCCGACACCGTCGCCCTCTGGCACAGCGTGACCACGGTCGAAGACCCCGAGTGGACCCGCCGGTACCACTCGCTCGATGTCAGCGAGAAGGCCTTCGGCGGCCGCGTCGTCATCACGCTCAGCACCGGCGAGACCATCACCGACGAGATCGCGGTCGCGGATGCGCATCCGCTGGGCGCCCGTCCGTTCGGTCGTGCGGAGTACGTGAACAAGTTCCGCACCCT
>NZ_FNFU01000033.1 GCF_900101115.1 Cryobacterium psychrotolerans | reverse complement strand
GGACCCGCCCCGACCGACTGCTGGGCGACAAGGCGTATTCGTCCAAGGCGAACCGGGAATTTCTGCGCACCCGCGGCATCCAAACCGTGATCCCGGAGCGCTCCGACCAGGTCGCGAACCGGAAACGCCGCGGCCGAAACGGCGGTCGGACCATCGGCCTGGACAAGGAGGCATACAAGCGCCGCAACGTCGTCGAACGCTCATTCAACACGTTCAAGCAGTGGCGCGGCCTCGCCACTCGCTACGACAAACTCGCCCTCACCTACCGCGGAGGAGTCGTCCTCCGCGCCATCACCATCTGGTTACACGAATTAGGAGACACGCCCTAGTCCCGGGCAAGCGTAGGATCGGCCAGAGGCCCCGTGGCCGCGGGGAGGAGACAAGCATGGGCACCATCTCGGTCGTGATCCCCTCGTACAACGACGCGGTGTTCCTGAACACCTGCCTGGTCGCCCTGGCCGCACAGCTTCGCCCGGCTGACGAGATCGTCGTCGTCGACAATGCGAGCACGGATGCCACGGCCCTGGTCGCCCGCGCGGCCGGGGCACGGGTCGTCCACGAACCGATGCGCGGCATCTGGCCGGCCGCTGCGGCAGGGTATGACGCGGCCACCGGCGACGTGATCGCCCGTCTCGACGCCGATTCGATTCCCCCCGCCGACTGGCTGCTGCGGATCGAGGGCCGCCTGGACACCTCGCCGGAGGTCGACGTCCTCACGGGTCCCGGCGATTTCTATGGCAGCAGCGCGCTCGTCAGGGCCCTCGGCAAGAACGCCTACATCGGCGGCTACTTCTGGTCGATCGGGCTCTGGCTCACCCATCCCCCGATATTCGGCTCGAACTTCGCGATGCGCCGCCAGGTGTGGCTCGACACGCGAGGCGTCGTGCACCGCGATCGCAGCGACGTGCACGACGACCTGGACTTCAGCATCCACCTCGATCCGGCCGTGACCGTCGCCTACGATCGCACCCTGCGGGTCGGCATCTCCGCCCGGCCCTTCGACTCCTGGAGCGGGCTCAAACGCCGGCTGACCTGGGCCATCCGCACGCTCCGGCTGCATTGGCCGGAGGACTCGCCGGTGAGGCGCAGGATCGCCAGGCGCCGGCGCCTGCAGAAAGCCAGGCACTACCGGGTGGCGCCCCGGGCGTAGAGCTCCAGCATGTCGTGAGCCAGTTGGTGCGGCGTGGTCTCGCAGGGGCTGTGGCCGGTGCGGTACACCCGGATCTCCGCCCCGATCCGGTCGGCGAGGCCGCGGTGCAGGTCATGGCGCCACAGGTCATTGTCGCCGACGGCGATCAGGATCGGGATCCCGGCCGTGGCGAGCACCGCGCGCACGTCGGGCACGTGTTTCATCAAAGCGACGATGTCGTCGAGGCTCCGCCGGCTGGTGTACTGGAATCGCATCCGAACCAGGGCCAGCCGGCCGGCCCGAACCTTGTTCGTGTTCGTGACGATGCCCCAGATGATGAGCGACGCGATCCGGTGTGCCGAGAGCACGTGGCTGAGCCTGCCGATCCAGCGCACGCCGCGGAAGGCCTGGCCGGGCTCGGGCGGGGCGCCGAGCAGGGTGAGGGTCGCGAACAGTTCCGGCCGCTCGGCGAGGGCGAGCTCGGCGACGATCCCGGCGAAGGAGTAGCCGAGCACGTGCGCCGGGGTGGGCCCCGCCTCGAGGAACGCGATGAGATCGGCCACAAACAGGGCGTAATCGTACGCTCCGTTCTCCCCCGGCCCGGCCGCCGCTGACTGGTACTGGCCGGCCAGGTCGTAGCTCTGCACGAAGTACCCGGCGTCCTGCAGCAGCGGCAGCAACAGCACGAAGTCTTCCTTCGATCCGGTCGCCCCCGGCAGGAGCACGGCCCGGGGATGCGCGGGATCGCCCAGCGAGATCGAGGCCAGCATGCCGCTCGGTGCCGTGAAACCGTGGGCCCGCGTGCCGGGAGGCGGCACGGTCCAGTCGAGATCCTCGATCGCGCGGTCAAGGGCCTCGAGTGCGTCACGATGGTTGTCGCTGCCTTCGCGACGTCGTTCCCGGATGGCCACGCCCCGAGACTAGCGCGACACCCCCCGCCGAACTGTGAGTTTGGCACCTTCGTGGGGCCCGGGAAGGTGCCAAACTCACAGTTCGGCGAGGGGAGGAAGCGAGCCGCGTTACTTCTTGGTCTCGTCGCGCCCGTCGAGGGAAAGGAGGTCGTCCTCGACGGTGCCGCCGTAGCCCTCCTTCTGCGGGTCGCCGTGCAGGCCGCCGGACACCGCGTATTCCTCCTCCGGGGAGAGCACCAGGCGCTTCCGGCCGTAGAACGCGAAGATCAACAGCATGACCACATAGACCGCCGCGATGGCCACGATGGCCGGCCGGGCCGGCTCGTTGATGAAGAAGCCGAAGAAGATCGCCAGCGAGAGGATGCCGGCGATTGCCGCCCCCGGGACGCCCCACGGGCTGCGGTAGGGCCGGTTCGCGTTCGGGTACTTCCGGCGCAGGATGAGGAAGGAGACCATCTGCAGCACGTACGCGATCACGGCTCCCCAGATCGCGATGTTCAGCACGATCGCGCCTGCGACCCCGCCGGTGCCGCCGAGCGCGTCGACGAGCACCAGGGCGATGAAGCCGATGACCGCGCCGACCAGGAGCGCGACGGCGGGCGTCTGCCGCTTGCCGGTCAGGGAGAGGAACTTCGGGTAGTAGCCGGCCCGGGACAGCGAGTACATGTTGCGCCCGTAGGCGAACATGATCCCCTGGAGGGAGGCCAGCAGGCCGACCAGCGCGAACAGCGACAGGACCGCCGCGAGCTCGTCGCCGACCATGGCGCGGAAGCCGTCGAGGAGCGGCTCGCCGGCCGTTGCGATCTTGTCGGCGCCGACGATTCCCGTGTTGAGGAACAGCACCAGCAGGCCGGTGATGATCAGCGTGGTGCGGGCGATGAGGCCGGCGCGGGGAATGTCGCGCACGGGGTTGTGTGATTCCTCCGCGGCCAGCGGCAGTTCCTCGATGCCGAGGAAGAACCACATGGCGTAGGGAAGGGCGAAGAGGATCGGGATCCAGCCGTGCGGCAGGAACTCGGTCTGGCCGGCGTCGGGAACGATGTTGAACAGGTTGTCCCAGCTGAACAGGCCGGAGAAGGCCGCCATGACCGAGAACACCAGCAGGATCGCGATGGAGATGATCGACACGACGATCGCGAAGGTGAACGAGATGGCCGCTCCGGCCGAGTTCAGCGCGATGAAGACGGCGTAGAGGATGATCCACCACACCCAGGAGGGGAGCGTGAAGTCGAGCAGTTCAGCGGTGATGCTCCCGGCGTACGCGGCCGAGAAGTAGACGATCACCGCGGTGGTGGCGACATACTCGATCGTCTCGGCCAGCCCGGTGACGAATCCGCCCCACGGCCCCATCGCCGCCCGGGCGAAGGAATACGCGCCGCCGGTGTGCGGCATTGCCGAGGCCATCTCGCCGATGCTGAAGATCATGCCGTAGTACATGACGACGAGCAGGGCGAAGGCGATGAGCATCCCGCCGAAGCCGGCGAAGTCGATGCCGAAGTTCCAGCCGGAGAAGTCGCCGGAGATGACCGCCGCCACGGCGAGCCCCCAGAGCCCCCAGATGCCGGCAGACCTGGTCAGCTTGCGCTTCTCGAAATACCCATCGTCAGCGGTGGTGTATGTCACGCCCGAGACGTTCAAGGTGTCTTTGGACATCCTGTTTTCCTTTGCGCTCTGGTTGCGCGCACCGAAAGGTCGCTGCCGCAACGCTGTGAGTTAACTTGGCATGACTATAGGACCGCAATGGTGGCGTGTACATACCTTTGCAAACTTTATTTTCGATCGTCGTCATCGAATTGACCCGCGCTTCCCGAGTTGATCTGTGGTCTAATGGTCGGAAAGCGCACGATTCGAAGCCTCAATGAGGAGACGTTCATGACCCACCGTTCTGGAAACCTGACGCTCGAAGAGCTGACCGCAGCCGTCGGCGCCGGAGAAATCGACACGGTCATCGTGGCGTTCACGGACATGCAGGGGCGCCTAATCGGCAAGCGCCTGTCGGCGAGGCTGTTCCTCGAAGACGCCGCCTCGCACGGCGCCGAATGCTGCAACTACCTGCTCGCGGTCGACGTGGACATGAACACCGTCGAGGGCTATGCGATGTCGAGCTGGTCGCGCGGCTACGGCGACATGGCCATGATTCCCGACCTGGCCACGCTCCGACGGGCGCCCTGGCTGCCCGGGACCGCCCTGGTAACGGCCGACCTGCACTGGCTGGACGAGAACCCGGTGGTCGCCTCCCCTCGGCAGATTCTCAAGAACCAGCTCGCCCGCCTGGCCGAGCACGGACTCGAGGCCCTCGTCGCGACCGAACTCGAGTTCATCGTCTTCGACGACGGCTACCGGGATGCCTGGGCGAAGGGTTACCGGGGCATGCGCAATTCGAGCGACTACAACATCGACTACGCGCTGCTGGCCGGCACCCGGATGGAGCCGCTCCTGCGCGACATCCGGGTGGGCATGGACGGCGCCGGAATGTACTGCGAAGGGGTCAAGGGCGAATGCAACCTGGGCCAGCAGGAGATCGGCTTCCGGTACGCGCCGGCGCTCGACACCTGCGACAACCACTCGGTCTACAAGAACGGCGCCAAAGAGATCGCCGACGCGCACGGCAAGAGCATCACCTTCATGGCGAAGTTCGACGAGAAGGAGGGCAACAGCTGCCACATCCACATCAGCCTGCGCGGCACCGACGGCTCGGCCGTCTTCGCCGACAAGGATGCCCCGCACGGCATGTCGAAGATGTTCCGTCACTTCCTGGCCGGCCAACTCGCCGTGATGCGTGAACTCACCCTGTTCTCCGCCCCCAACATCAACTCCTACAAGCGCTACGTGCCGGGCAGCTTCGCCCCGACCGCGCTCGCCTGGGGCCTCGACAACCGCACCTGCGCGCTGCGCGTTGTGGGCCAGGGTCACGGGATGCGAGTGGAGAACCGGGTTCCCGGCGGCGACGTGAACCAGTACCTCGCCGTCAGCGCGCTCATCGCGGCCGGGCTGTACGGCATCGAGAACGAACTCGAACTCGAGGACCTCTTCGAGGGCAACGCGTACACCAGCGACGTGCCGCGGGTCCCGGCGACGCTGCGCGAGTCGGCCGCGCTGTTCGCCCGGTCCGCCTTCGCCCGGGAGGCGTTCGGCAACGAGGTCGTCGACCACTACCTCAACTACGCGCAGATCGAAATCGCGGCCTACGACTCGGCCGTGACCGACTGGGAACGGGTGCGGGGCTTTGAACGCCTCTGAGCCGGCCGCCGAGCCGGGCAGCACCCCGGATGCCCGTCCCCCGGTGATCGGCCTGACCACCTACCTCGAGCAGTCGCAGACCGGCGTCTGGGATGTGCGCGCCGCGTTCCTGCCGCAGTCCTACTTCGAGGCGGTGACCAGGGCGGGCGGCATCGCCGTGCTCCTGCCGCCGCAGCCGGTCAGCCCCGTCATCGCCGCGCGGGTGCTCGACGCGCTCGACGGGTTGATCATCACCGGCGGCAAAGACGTCGACCCTGCCCGCTACGGCCAGGACGCGCATCCGGCCACCGACGAGCCCCGGCCCGACCGCGACGCCTGGGAGGACGAACTCCTCCGCCAGGCGCTGGCGCGCGGGCTCCCATTCCTGGGCATCTGCCGCGGCGCCCAAATGCTGAACATCGCCCTCGGCGGCACCCTGCACCAGCACCTGCCCGACGTGGTGGGCGACACCAGGTACCAGGCCGGCGGGGGCATCTTCAACGTCGTCGACGTGGAGGTCGAACCGGAGTCCCGGCTGCACGGGGTGCTGGGCGCGCAGGCCGGTCCGCTCCAGGTCCCGGTCTACCATCACCAGTCGATCGACCGCGTGGCCGACGGTCTCGTCGTGACCGCCCGCACCGCCGACGGGGTCGTGCAGGCGGTGGAGTTCGGGTCGGTGCCGTTCGGGGTGGCCGTGCAGTGGCATCCGGAGCAGACCGCGGAGGACATCCGCCTCTTCGCCGGCCTCGTCGACGCGGCACGAGAATACGAGCACGATCGGAAGGCACACGCATGAGCAGCTACACCGTGATCAACCCGGCCGACGAGACCGAGGTCGCCCTGGTCGATCATCTCGATCGGGACGCGACCGACGAGGCCATCGCGCGGGCACAGCTCGCCCAGCGGGCCTGGGCGGGCGTCTCCCCCGCCGACAAGGCCGCCCTGCTGCGCCGATTCGCCGAGGCCGTCGACGGAGACCGCGAAAACCTCGCCCGGATCGAGGTGCAGAACTCCGGCCACCCGATCACGCAGGCGCGCTGGGAAGCCGGCCACGTGCGCGATGTGCTCACCTACTACTCGGCCGCCCCCGAGCGCATGTTCGGACAGCAGATCCCCGTCGCCGGCGGCCTCGACGTGACCTTCCACGAGCCGCTCGGCGTGGTCGGAATCATCACCCCGTGGAACTTCCCGATGACGATCGCGGCCTGGGGTTTCGCCCCGGCGCTCGCGGCCGGCAACGCCGTGCTGCTGAAGCCCGCCGAGTGGACGCCGCTCTCCAGCATCCGCCTGGGCGAACTGGCCCTCGAGGCCGGCCTGCCGGAGGGACTGTTCCAGGTGCTGCCGGGCAAGGGCTCCGTGGTGGGCGAGCGCTTCGTCACGCACCCGGCCGTGCGCAAGGTCGTGTTCACCGGGTCGACCGCCGTCGGCAAGCAGATCATGGCCGGATGCGCCGCACAGGTGAAGCGGGTCACGCTCGAACTCGGCGGCAAGAGCGCCAACATCGTCTTCGCCGACGCCGACCTGGAGAAGGCAGCCGCCACGGCGCCGTACTCGGTGTTCGAGAACGCCGGGCAGGATTGCTGCGCCCGGAGCCGCATCCTGGTCGAGCGCAGCGCCTACGACCGGTTCATGGAACTGCTCGAGCCGGCCGTCGCCGGCGTGCGAGTGGGCGACCCCGGCGACGAGGCCACCGAAATGGGACCGCTCGTCTCCGCGAAGCACCTCGCGTCGGTGCGGTCGTACGTGCCGGAGGGCGCGCCCGTCGCCTTCCGCGGAACCGCGCCGGAGGGCCCGGGGTTCTGGTTCGCGCCGACCGTGCTGACCCCCGCCTCCCGCACCGACCGCACGGTGACGGACGAGATCTTCGGGCCGGTCGTGACCGTGCTGCCCTTCGACGACGAGGCCGATGCCGTGCAGCTCGCCAACGACACCGACTACGGGCTGTCCGGCTCGATCTGGACCAGGGACGTCGGCCGGGCCATCCGGGTCTCCCGCGGCGTCGAGGCCGGCAACCTCTCGGTCAACTCACATTCCTCGGTGCGGTACTCCACGCCGTTCGGCGGGTTCAAGCAGTCCGGCCTCGGCCGGGAACTCGGGCCGGATGCCCCCCTGCACTTCACCGAGACCAAGAACGTCTTCATCGCCGTCGATTAGCCGTACCCACTTTCACGCCCAGTTTCACGCCCACTTTCACGCAAGGAGCAGCCCATGAGCAGCATCACCCCCATTGACCTCACCCAGCGCCTCGCGGGCAAGGTCGCCGTGATCACCGGCGGAGCGAGCGGGATCGGCCTCGCGACGGCGAAGCGTTTCGCGGCGGAGGGCGCGAAGGTGGTGATCGGGGATATGGACGAGAAGGCCGGGCTCGCCGCCGCCGACCTCGTCGACGGCCTCTTCTTCAAGGTGAACGTGACCGAGGAGGATGAGGTGAACGCACTGTTCGACACCGCCTATCTCACCTACGGCTCCGTCGACATCGCGTTCAACAACGCGGGCATCTCACCGCCGGAAGACGACTCGATCGAGACCACGGAGCTGCCGGCCTGGCAGAAGGTGCAGGACGTCAACCTCAAGTCGGTCTACCTCTGCTGCAGGGCGGCCCTCCGGCACATGGTCCGGCAGGGCAGAGGCTCGATCATCAACACGGCCTCGTTCGTGGCCGTGATGGGCTCGGCGACCAGCCAGATCTCGTACACCGCGTCCAAGGGCGGCGTGCTCGCGATGAGCCGTGAGCTGGGCGTGCAGTTCGCCAGGCAGGGCATCCGGGTGAATGCTCTCTGCCCGGGGCCGGCGAACACGCCGCTGCTGCAGGAGCTCTTCGCCGCCGACCCGGAGCGGGCCGCACGCCGGCTCGTGCACGTGCCGCTCGGCCGGTTCGCCGAGGCCGAGGAGCTCGCCGCGGCTGTCGCCTTCCTGGCCAGCGACGACGCATCCTTCATCACCGCCTCGACCTTCCTCGTTGACGGCGGCATCAGTTCCGCCTATACGACGCCAATGTGATGCAGGAACCGGCCGGGCTCGATGGCGGCTTGCTCCTGCGGCCGGTGGCCGGGGGCAACGCGTTCGAGGAGACCGTGCAGCGCCTGCTGCAGACGGTGCGCCTCGGGCTCATCGCTCCCGGCGAGCGGTTGCCGCCCGAGCGGGAACTCTCCGCGATGCTCGCCGTCAGCCGGGCCACGCTCCGGGACGCGATCGCCTCCCTCGCCGACGCCGGCTACCTCGTCTCCCGGCGGGGACGGTACGGCGGGACATTCGTCAGCGACGAGCTCCCCGTGCCCACGCCAGGGACGGACGGGGACGGTGCGTTCAGGCCCGGACGTGAGATCTCACCCGCCGAGATCGAGGACACCCTCACCCTCCGCGAGATCCTCGAGGTGGGAGCCGCGCGGCACGCGGCCGGGAGGCCGTTGTCCCCGGGCGAACGGGAACTGCTCTGGGCCAGCCTCACCGAGGCGAAGGCGGCAGCCGGGGAGAATTACCGCCGCCTGGACTCGAGGTTCCACCTCACGATCGGCGAGCTGGCCGGTTCTGCCTCGCTGATGCCGCTGATCGCCGACGTTCGGATGCGCGTCAACGAGCTGCTCGACAACATTCCCTCACTCGGACCGAACATCGCCCACTCGAACGCGCAGCACGAGCAGATCGCGATCGCGATCCTCACCGGCCGGCCCGAGGCCGCGGCCCAGGCGATGAGCGAGCACCTCGACGGCACCGCCCTGCTCCTGCGGGGCTTCCTCGAGTAGCCGCCTGGGGCGGATCAGCCCAGCAGGGCTTCGATCGGGCCGCGCACGAAGTAGACCAGGAAGCCGACGGCCACGATCCAGAGCAGCGGGCTGACGCCCCTGGCCTTGCCGGAGAGCGAGCGCACGAGCACCCAGCTGATGAATCCGGCGCCGATGCCGTTCGCGATCGAGTACGTGAGCGGCATCACGATGATGGTGAGGAAGACCGGCAGCACGATCGAGAATTCGCTGAAGTCGATGTGCCGGATCTGCGAGACCATGAGCGCCCCGACGATCACCAGCGCGGCAGCAGCAACCTCGAGCGGCACGATCTGGGTGAGCGGAGTGAAGAACATCGCGGCGAGGAACAGAACCCCGGTCACGACATTGGCCAGGCCCGTGCGGGCTCCCTCGCTGATGCCGGCGCCGGACTCGATGAACACCGTGTTCGACGAAGCGGATGCCGCCCCGCCGGCCACCGCGCCGATACCCTCGACGATCAGCGCGGACTTGAGCCGCGGGAAGTTGCCGTCCTTGTCGGCCAGCCCGGCCTCGTTGGCCAGGCCGGTCATCGTGCCCATGGCGTCGAAGAAGTTCGTGAAGACGAGCGTGAAGACGAGCATGGTGGCGGCGAGCACGCCGATGCGGTCGAAGGCACCGAAGCTGACCTGGCCGAGCAGGCTCAGGTCGGGCATGGCGACGATGCTGCTCGGCAGCACGGGCGCGTTCAGGTTCCAGCCGGCCGGATTGGTGCCGAACGACGGCCCGACCTTGAAGATGGCCTCGAGGATGACGGCGATGACGGTGGTCGCGACGATGCCGATCAGCAGTGCGGCCTTCACCTTGCGCGCCAGGAGCACGCCGATGATGATCAGGCCGATCACGAAGACCGTGGTGGGCAGGGTCGTGACCGAGCCGTTCTCCCCGAGTTGAACCGGCGGCGCGGCGAAACCGCTGGAACGCACGAATCCGGAGTCGACCAGGCCGATGAAGGCGATGAACAGACCGATCCCGACCGTGATGGCGAGCTTCAGCTGCTGCGGTACCGCGGTGAAAATCATTGCGCGAAGCCCGGTCGAGGCAAGCAGAACGATGATGAGCCCGTTGATGACGACCAGGCCCATCGCCTCGGCCCAGGTCACCTGGCCGACGACACTCGCGGCCAGGAAGGAGTTGATGCCGAGACCGGCGGCGAAGCCGAACGGCAGCCGGGCGATGACCCCAAACAGGATGGTCATGACGCCGGCGGTCAGGGCGGTCACGGCCGCAACCTGCGCGTTCGGCAGCCAGTTGCCGGCCACGTCGACGGTGGCCTGGTCGGCGCTGAACCCGCCGAGGATGAGCGGGTTGAGAATGACGATGTAGGCCATCGTCACGAAGGTCACGACGCCTCCGCGCACCTCCCGGCCCCAGGTGGAGCCGCGGGTGGTGATCTCGAAGTACCGATCGGTGCGGGCCGTGAATCCCTGCTTCGGCGCGGGCGTAACGGTGTCGGTCTGTGTTGCTGAAATGGTGTTCTCCCGTGGCCGTCGCGGCTAAGTCTCAGTCGCCCAGTCTACGCGCACGGTGATTCCCGTCAGACATGGGGGACGAAGGCGCCCCAGGCACGTCGGCGGTCGCCGAGCGGATCCGACTCGACCCGGTCGACGGCGTCGATGATCAGCGTCCTCCGCTCGGACTCCTCGTACCGGGGCCAGTCGGCGTCCGGCACGCCGGTCGCGGCGAACTCGGTCCACCAGCCCTGCATCCTGGCGCCGATGGCTTTGAACGTGCGGCGGCCGCCGAGCACCGTCATCCCGCGCCCGAACCAGCCGTCGAGCCGGTCGAACAGGGGGAACATCTCCAGCCCGTGCGTGGCGTCGAGGCCCATCCGGCGCAGCAGCAGGGGCGCCGCGTCGAAGCGGTAGAAATGCACCGGCGCATAGCGGGAGTGCCGCTCCCCCACCCGCACGCTCGGATACCAAAACGAGTAGTCGCCGCCGAAATCGAGCGCCGCTCGCTGGTCGGGCAGGCCGGGGTAGTGCGCCTTGAGCGCCTTCCGCGCCTTCTTCTTCGTCTTCGTGAAGATGGCCCGGATGCGCGGGGGCGTCGAGGCGAGAATGTCGATCCGCCCGCTGAACAGCGAGCCCTCACGCTCGTTCGTGCCGATGATCAGGGGAACCCGGTGCGCCCGCCCGTCCCGGAAGGCGTCCAGCGGACGTTCGGGCAGGAAATCACCGTCGATGACCGGGCAGAGGGGAATCGTGCCCGGGTAGCTGTCGGGTGCGCGCGAGGTGAGGACGGCCGTCGCTGCGGCGAGGGTCGACGGATCGGCGCCGACCAGCAGGCTCGCGGCATCGGCATCGGCGCCGTCGCCCACCAGGCCTCGCAGGATCTCGACGAAGTCGCCTGCCCACTGGGCGCTGAGCGCGCTCGGATACACCGCGTTCGGCGGCGCACTCTGCACGATCGCCCGCTGGAACAGGCCGGCCGCCGCCGGAACGGTCATCAGCGTGGTGACCGCGTTTCCGCCGGCCGATTCGCCGAACAGGGTGACGGCATCCGGGTCGCCGCCGAAGGCGTGGATGTTCTCCCGCACCCAGCGCAGGGCCGCCACCTGGTCGCGCAGGCCGAGGTTGCTCTCAATGGGGCGCGCCGGCGTGGAGTACCGGGTGAAGTCGAGGTAGCCGAGGGCGCCCAGCCGGTAGTTCAGGCTGACGTAGACCACGCCGCCGCGGCGCACCAGCCCCTCGCCCTGGTGCGGGACCTCCCGCGACGAACCAACGCTGTACGCACCGCCGTGGATGAACACCATCACCGGCCGGAGGGAGCCAGGATCGATCGGGGCGTCGGGCGCCAGGACGTTGAGGCTCAGGCAATCCTCGTCCTGCGGGATGCGCGGGTGGGCGCCGATGAACTGGCCACGCCGCAGCTGCGGGGCGACCGGACCCCAGTCGCCGGCGTCACGCACCCCTGCCCAGGGCTCGGCCGGCTGCGGTGACCGGAACCGGAGCGGTCCTGCCGGCGCCGCTGCATAGGGAATGCCGCGCCAGGAAAGCACACCGCGTTCGGCGACGCCGCGGAGCATGCCCGTCGCCACGCGCACCTCGGCAACCGGGCCTGCGTCGCGGCGCGGGCGGTCCGTTCGGGCGAGTTGACTCACGCCCCCGATCTTATTCACTACGATCGCCTGAGGCTAAGAACGAATGAAACGAGAAACAATGGCTCTGCCCTGGACGCTGCACGGTGACGGAAAATCGGTTCCCGCAGGAGAGGTCGTCGGTCCGGGTGAACGCCTCAGCTGGCCGATCACCATCGGAATCGGCGCCCAGCACGTGGTCGCCATGTTCGGCGCGACGTTCCTCGTGCCGCTGCTCACCGACTTCCCGCCGAGCACTACCCTGCTGTTCTCCGGCATCGGAACCCTGCTCTTCCTGCTGATCACGAAGAACCGGCTGCCCAGCTACCTGGGCTCCTCGTTCGCGTTCATCGCGCCCATCGTCGCAGCGACCGCCTCGGCCGGGATGGGGAGCGCCCTGTTCGGCATCCTCGTCGTCGGCGCCCTGCTGGCAGCCATCGGCCTGCTCGTGCAGTTCACCGGCACCGGCTGGATCGACACGCTGATGCCACCGGTCGTGTCCGGGGCCATCGTGGCGCTGATCGGGTTCAACCTTGCGCCGGTCGCGAAGACCAACTTCGAGGCGGCGCCGCTCACCGCCGTGATCACCCTGGCCGCCGTCATCCTGTGCACGGTGCTGTTCCGCGGCATCCTGGGGCGGCTGTCGATCTTCCTCGGCGTCGTCGTCGGCTATGTCGCCGCAGTGATGTTCGGCGAGGTGGACTTCAGCAAGGTCGCCGAGGCGGCCTGGATCGGCCTGCCGCAGTTCACCGCGCCGTCGAACCCGTTCGAGAACCCGGCCGTGTGGGGCGTGCTGCCGGCGTTCCTGCCGGTCGTGCTCGTGCTGATCGCCGAGAACGTCGGCCACATCAAAGGCGTGGCCCAGATGACGGATGCCAGCGTGAACCAGTACACCGGACGCGCGCTGTTCGCCGACGGCCTGGCCACCGTGCTCGCCGGCTTCGGCGGCGGCTCGGGCACCACCACCTACGGCGAGAACATCGGGGTCATGGCCGCCACCCGCGTCTACTCGACGGCGGCGTATTGGGTGGCCGGAATGGTGGCCATCCTGCTCGGCCTGTCGCCGAAGATGGGCGAGCTGATCAACACGATTCCGGCCGGCGTGCTCGGCGGCGTGACCACCGCCCTGTACGGTCTGATCGGCGTGATCGGCGTGAAGATCTGGCTCGACAACAAGGTCGACTTCAGCAAGCCGGTCAACCAGTTCACGGCCGCGACCGCCCTGGTCATCGGGATCGCCAACTACACATTCACGGTCGGCGCGTTCAGCTTCAACGGCATCGCGCTGGGCACGATCGCCGCCATCGTGATCTACCACCTGATGAGCGCTATCGGGCGGGTCCGCGGCACCAGCTAGCCCCGCACGCCGGACTGTCCGGCGCCGAGAGTCGCCGTTTCCGCCGAGAGTCGCCGTTAGAGTGGCGATTCTCGGCAGGAACGGCGACTCTCGCTGCGTGCGGGGGTGCGCGAGTGGCGCCGTTCCTGCGCCTGTCTTCCACAGGTCGGGCGTGCCGGAAGTTATGCACAAGGGCCGGTCAGGGGTGGTTTCAGGCCGGAAGAATGTCGGTGGTTCGCCGTACCGTTGGCGTATGGAAACCATCACAGGACCACCCGGCCGGGCACTCCCGGCCGGCCCTAACCCGGGCGTTGACCCGGGTGTCGCCCCCGACCAGGGTCAGCCGCTGACAGCGGCCGCGGTCCACCTGGAGGAACTCGGCGCGCTCATCGATGCGGTCACCGCCATCGACCGGGCGATGGCGGTGCAGGCCGCGGCCCGGGTGGTCGCGATAGACGCGGCCCGGGTCTGCAGCGAGCGGGAGCTCGACGGCAGTGCGTTCAGTCCGGCGTTGACCCGCCGGTCCCTGGTGGCCGAGCTGGCCTGCGCGCTGCGGATCCCGGAGTCGACGGCCTCGGGCCTGCTGGAGAGCAGCCGGGCCCTGGTCCACGACCTGCCCGACACCCTTTCG
>NZ_FNFU01000011.1 GCF_900101115.1 Cryobacterium psychrotolerans | reverse complement strand
GGGCAGCGCGGAACGGCTCCTGGTCGAGAGCGAGTCCCTCGTGCACGACCTCGCGGCCACCCGCACGGCCCTGCAGCAGGGCGAGATCAGCTACCGGCACGCGAAAGCACTCATGGACCACGTCTGGTCCCTGCCCGAAGACGCCCGGGCCGGGTTCGAATCGGCTCTGCTGCCCGATGCCCGGAAACTCACCGTCGCGAAGTTCGACGGCACCGCCCGCAGAGCAAGGGAGAAGGCTCACCCCGACACGATCACCACCCGGCACGCGAAGTGCATCACCGACCGGCAGGTGCAGCTCGTGCCGGCCCGGGACGGCATGGCCTGGTTGAACGCGTACCTCTCCGCGGCCGACGCGAACTCGGTGTACGAGCGGATCAGCGGCGCCGCACAGAGCCTGCAGGGCGCCGACGAGCCGCGCACGCTGACCCAGTTGCGGGCGGACGCGTTCCTCGACCTCCTCATCGACGGGGTCGCACCCTCCGGGCTGGGCCGGGGCATCCGGGCCACCGTGAATGTCACGGTCCCGGTGATGACCCTCCTCGGCCACAGCGAGGAACCCGGCCACCTCGAGGGGTACGGGCCGATCGATCCGGACACGGCCCGGCGTCTCGCCGGCCACGCACCGAGTTTCACCCGCATCCTCGTCCACCCCGAGACCGGCGCGGTGCTCTCGGTCGGCCGGAACCGGTACAAGGTGCCCAAGGACCTCCGCCGGTGGCTGCGGGTGCGCGACGAAACCTGCCGGTTCCCCGGCTGCAACCGCAGCGTGGCCCGGTCCGACCTCGACCACGGCAAGGAATGGCACGAGGGCGGCCGAACCAAACACGACAACCTCGCCCACCTCTGCGGGCCACACCACAAACTGAAAACCGAGGCCGCCTGGGCCGTGACCCACGCCAGGGACGGCACGCTCACCTGGACCTCGCCCGCCGGCCGGGAGTACACGACCGAACCGGCCACCCGGATCGACCCGCCACCCCCGTTCTGACGCCCGCGCCGCTCAGCCCAGGGAGTCGAGGTAGAACCAGCGGCGGTCGACCTTCAGGAATCGGCTGGTCTCGTGCTGCTGGGCTCGCTGTCCGTCCAGCCGGTAGTGTGCCGCGAACTCCACCACCCCGTCGGTATCCAGCGGTCCGCCACGGACCGTCCTCGAGATGTCGAGCCGCACCCACTGCATGTCGGCATCGAGTTCGAGGGATTCGGGGCGAGTGGCGGGGTGCCAGGTCGCCAACAGGTACTCGGTGTCGCCCACGGCGAACGCCGAGTAGCGGGAGCGCATCAGGCGTTCGGCTGTCGGCGCGGATCCCTGCCCGGCATGGAGAGGTCCACAGCACTCGGCGTAGGTCAGCCCGCTCAGGCAGGGGCACCGCCGGGGCAGCGTGGAAGAAACCTGGGGCGAGGGCACAGGCCCAATTATCGACCGTCGACCCCGGGGAAAGAAACCGAAAGTAATCCGAAAAGAATGTGAACCGAAACCACAACGGATGCCGGTGGAACGAAAAAAGCCCCAACCAAAGTTGGGGCTTTTCGTTGTGCTCGGTGGATCCGAGGGGATTCGAACCCCTGACCCCCTGCATGCCATGCAGGTGCGCTACCAGCTGCGCCACGGACCCGGATTGTGTTTCGGACTGCTCCGAAACAACTTGTCTAGGCTACTACACGCGAGAGCCTCTCGCGAACCAGCGCTACTCGGCGGACTCGCGAGTGGGGAGCTCGATCGGGATGACCGGGCAGTCCTTCCACAGGCGTTCGAGGGAGTAGTACTGGCGTTCTTCCTCGTGGAAGACGTGCACCACGAGGTCGCCGAAGTCAACGAGGATCCACCGGCCCTCGGCGCGTCCTTCACGACGCAGCGGCTTGAAGCCGGCCTCGATGAGCTTGTCTTCGATCTCTCCGGCGATCGCAACGACGTTGCGCTCCGAACGACCGGTGACGATGAGGAAGATATCGGTCAGCGGCAGGGGGCTGGAGACGTCGATAGCGACGATGTCCTCCCCGGCCTTCGAGTCGGCGGCGGCTGCGGCCACCTTGAGGAGCTCGAGAGCGTGGGCAGAAGCGGTCATCGAATGAGTCCCTGGGTGTGTGAAGTCGACATGGTTGGCATTAGAAAATGTTGAAGACGTAGCCGAGCACGAAGAGCGCGAGCACGCCGACGGCCAGTACGGCCGCGGTGATCGCGAGCACGGTCGGGAGGGAGTTGCCGCTCTTCTGCGGCGGGGCCACGAGGCCGCGGTTCGACGCGTGCGTACTGACGGCCCTGCTGGCACTCACGGGCGCAACGGTGGAGTTGTAGCCGCCCGCGTCGTCGTGATCGTCGGACTGATCCATGTCCGAGGAATCGAAGTTGCCGGGGTGGTGACCGGTCGAGCCGAGGCTGCGGGGAAGGTCGTACGAACCGGTGATGAGGATCTCACCCGTGCTCGTGAGTGGCCCGGAACTCGAACCCTGCAACGGGATCGACGGCAGGATGAGCGCGCTCGTCGTGGTCGGGCTGCCGCTTCCGCCGGTTCCTCGGGACATGAACTGGTCGAATGTCTGGCCCTCGTCGACGGTGGGTGTGTGGTCGTCACCGCGGTCGAGCGACCAGTGGCCGACGGGCGGGTTGAGCCCTCCCGTCGTGTGGGTCTCCGCGTCGGGGGAAACGTCCTCGCCGTCCGTGGCTTCCGGCTCGCCGGACTCGGCGGCCTTGATGGCACGCAACTGGCGTCGGGTGAGGGTGCGCTCGGGAGCCTGGCGCTTGGTGGACGTCATCGCCTTCTCGGCGGGAACCTTTTCTGCGCCCCGGGGAGCGAAGGCCGACACGGGAACGGATTCCGCGACGACGTCCGGCTTGACGGCCGCGGGCTTGACGTCGGCAGCCTTGACGTCGGCAGGCTTGACGTCGGACTCGACGTCGGGAGCCGGGTCGCCGGCCGAAAGCCGAAGGTCGTCCTCGGTCGACAGCAACCCCTGCTGGCGCGCTAATTCGCGTTCCTGGCGGCGGGTCAGCGGAGGCTGGGGACTGTTACCCAACGTCATGCCACACTCCGATACAGATGATGCTTTGAGATGTACTGGACAACCCCGTCGGGGACCAGATACCAGACCGGGAAGCCCCGATTCACGCGTTCCCGGCAGTCAGTGGACGAGATGGCCAGAGCCGGAACCTCCAGCAAGCTTACGTCCTGGTCCGGCAATCCTGAAATGCTCAGTTCATGTCCCGGTCGACTCACAGCCACGAAGTGAGCCAGATTCCAGAGTTCCCGCACGTCTTTCCAGCCGAGGATCTGCTGGATCGCGTCGGCACCGGTGATGAAGAACAGTTCGGCATCCGGCCGTTCGGCGTGGATATCCCGCAGGGTGTCGATCGTGTAGGTGGGCCCCGAGCGGTCGATGTCGACGCGGCTCACGGTGAATCGAGGATTCGACGCCGTGGCGATCACCGTCATCAGGTACCGGTGCTCGGACTTGGACACGTCGTGCTTCTGCCACGGCTGGCCGGTGGGCACGAAAATGACTTCGTCGAGGTCGAAGCTCTGGGCGACCTCGCTGGCCGCGACCAGGTGCCCGTGGTGGATCGGGTCGAAGGTTCCGCCCATCACGCCGATGCGGGGGCGACGCGAAGCCACGGGGTGGTCGATGGGTCAGTGACCGTCGTGGCTGCGAGCTCCGCCGTGCGCGGCGGCATAGGCATCCGCCTTCGTCTGGTGGCGGTTGGCGACGTCGCGGTAGGTCCACACGAGGAAGCCGAGAGCGAAGAACACGACGAGGGCGATGGCGCCGTACATCAGGGTCGGCATGGGCAGGGCGACGTGCTCGATCTCGGCCAGCACTGCGGTCACAAACGACATGAGGTTCTCCATTCAAGGCACAACGGCGGGGCCCCCGCCGTCGCACTCATTCTAGTGGGGCCTACGCCCGCACCTGGCCTGTGCCGCGCACAATCCACTTCGTACTGGTGAGCTCCGGCAGTCCCATCGGACCGCGCGCGTGCAGCTTCTGGGTCGAGATGCCCACCTCGGCCCCGAAGCCGAATTCCCCGCCGTCGGTGAAGCGGGTGGATGTGTTGACCATCACCGCGGCGGAGTCGACCTCGTTCAGGAACCGCTCGGCGTTGACCACGTCGTTCGTGACGATCGATTCGGTGTGCCCCGTCGAGTAGCGGCGAATGTGGTCGATGGCCGCGTCGAGGGAGTCGACCACCTTCACCGCGATGTCGAGGCTCATGTACTCGGCCGACCAGTCGTCCTCCGTCGCAGGCACGGAATCCGGGTACAGCTCCCGCGTGCGGGCATCTCCGTGGATCGTCACACCGGATGCCGTCAGCCGGGCCAGCACGTCCGGCAGCAGCCGCTCGGCGGCGTTCTTGTGCACCAGGAGGGTCTCGAGGGCGTTGCACACGCTCGGGCGGTGGACCTTGGAATTGTGCACAATGTCGATCGCCCACTGCGCGTCGGCGCTCTCGTCCAGGAACACGTGCACGACGCCGGCTCCGGTCTCGATCACGGGCACCTTCGACTGGGTGACGACGGCGTTGATCAGGCTCGCGCTCCCCCGCGGGATGAGCACGTCCACGTAGCCGCGGGCCTGCATCAGTTCCGTGGCGCCGGCCCGGCCGAACGGGTCGATGGTCTGCACCGACTCGGCGGGCAGGCCGGCGGACGCAATCGCCGCCTGGATCAGCCCGACGAGCACCCGGTTGCTGTTCTCCGCCGCCGATCCACCGCGCAGGACGACCGCGTTGCCGCTCTTGATCGCCAGCGCGGCGAGATCAACGGTGACGTTGGGACGCGCTTCGTAGATGACTCCGACGACGCCGAACGGCACGCGTACCTGGCTGATCTTGATGCCGTTGGGCAGGCTGCTGCCGCGCACGACCTCGCCGACCGGGTCGGTCAGGCTGACGATCTGCAGCACGGCCTGGGCCAGGGTTTCGATCCGGGCGGCGTCGAGGGCGAGCCGGTCCAGCAGACCCGAGGTCAGTCCGTTGTCCGCACCGGCGGCCAGGTCACGTCGGTTGGCTGCGATGATCTCGTCAACGCTCCCCCGCAGCGCCGCGGCAATCGCACCGAGTGCGCGGTTCTTCACCTCGGACGGTGCGGATGCGAGCGCGAGCGACGCGCTCCGGGCCGCTTCAAGCGTGGGCGTGAGGGGTGCGACGGGCTGCTGCGACTGGGGCATCCCCCCAGTTTACGGGAGCGTGCGGCGTACGCGAGCGGGCCGTTTACGGGAGCGGGTGCCCGCTCGGAGAGGCCGCCGGCTCGAACCAGGTGCCGACATGGTCGCCGCGGAGCGCCTCGGCGACGAGCCCGGTCGCCGTCACGAGCACCGCCGTCCCGGCATCCGCCGCGATCCGGGCCGCCGACACCTTGGTGCTCGCGCCCCCTGTTCCGACCCCCGAACCCGTGGCCGTCCCGAATTCCATTCCCGCCAGCGCCTCGCCGGCGGCGATGTGGTCGATCCGCTCGGCTCCGGGCAGGTGCGGCGGTTTCGTGTACAGCGCGTCGACATCGCTGAGCAGCACGAGCAGGTCCGCCTGGATCAGCGTCGCCACCATCGCCGCAAGACGGTCGTTGTCGCCGAACCGGATCTCGTGGGTGGCGACCGTGTCGTTCTCGTTCACGATCGGCAGGATGCGCAGGGCGAGCAGGCGGTCCATGGCACGCCGCGCGTTGCTGCGGTGAGCGGGGTTTTCGAGGTCGCCCGCCGTCAGGAGTACCTGGCCGGCGACGATGTCGTACCGGTCGAGGCTGTCCTGGTAGCGGAAGATGAGCAGGTTCTGGCCGACGGATGCCGCCGCCTGCTGGGTGGCGAGGTCAGTGGGCCGCTCATCGAGGTGCAGGTAGGGCATCCCGATCGCGATGGCGCCGGAGGACACGAGCACGACCTCGGTGCCGCGGCCGTGCGCTTCCGCGATGGCGTCCACGAGCGGTGCGATCTGCCCGGCGTTTGCGCCACTGATCGACGACGAGCCGACCTTCACCACGATCCGTGCCGCGGATGAGATGTCGCCGCGCGCAAGCCTGTTCACGTGACCGAGCCTTCCCTGCGGGCCCACCGGGTGCGGTCCGCGTCGCCAAAACGAGCCTATAGGAGCGAGTAGCCGTGCGGCCTCACGGCAGCTTCGAACCAGGTTCCCACGGGCTCGCCGCGAAGTGCCTCCGCGGCCAGTTCGGTGGAGGTCACCAGGACGGCTGTTCCGGCCTTCGTCGCGATCCGCGCCGCCACCACCTTGGTGCTCGCGCCTCCCGTGCCGACCCCGCTGGGGCCGCCGGCTCCGAATTCGAAGCCGTCGAGCGGGTCATCCGCCGAGATGAAGACGAGCTTCTCCGCACCCGGAAGGTGCGGCGGCTTCGTGTAGAGCGCGTCGACGTCGCTCAGCATGATCAGCAGATCGGCATGGATCAGCGTCGCGACGAGGGCCGCGAGGCGATCGTTGCTCCCGAAGCGCAGGCCGTAGACGGCCACCGTGTCGTTTTCGTTGACGATGGGCAGGATGCGCAGGTCGAGCAGGCGGTCCAGGGCGCGACGGGTGTTGCTTTTGTGCGGCTCGGTGAGCACATCGCCCTCCGTCAGCAGCACCGTGCCGGCCGCGATCCCGTACCGGTCCAGGCTTTCCTGGAAGCGGTAGATGAGCACATTCTGGCCCACGGATGCCGCGGCCTGCTGGGTGGCCACATCCGCGGGCCGCTCCTCGAGCTCCAGGAACGGCATCCCCGCGGCGACCGCGCCGGAGGAGATGAGCACGACCTCGGTGCCGCGCCCGTGCGCCTCCGCCAGGGCGTCCACGAGCCGGTTGATCTGGTCGGCGTTGTCGCCGGTGATGGACGAGGAGCCGACCTTCAAGACGATGCGCTTGGCGACAGCGGCCTGGTCGCGCGATAAGACGGTCATTCAGTTTCCGTCTTCTGTTCGGCGGAAGCGGAATCCGAGGGACCGTTGAATTCCTCCTCGCCGGTGGACCACATGCCGGCTTCGCGTTCGCGGATGAGCTCGGCCCTGGCCGCGGCCTTGGCGTCCATGCGCCCGAAGTACTCTTCACGGCGCTCGTTGCTTGTGCGTCGCTTGCTGTCGTCGAGGCGCGTGTCCGTGCCACGCGGGGCGGTGATGAGCTCGGCGGTCGAGGTGAGCGTGGGCTCCCAGTCGAAGACGACACCGTTACCGGGGCCGATGATGACGGTCGACCCGGCGACGGCGCCGGCCTTAAACAGTTCGTTCTCGATGCCCAGCTTGGCCAGCCGGTCGGCGAGGAAGCCGATGGCCTCGTCGTTCTTGAAGTCGGTCTGCTGCACCCAACGCTCTGGCTTGGTGCCCAGGATGCGGTAGATATTGCCGAAGGATCCACCCTCGACGCGCACGACGAAGCCGCTGTCGTCCACGGTCTTCGGACGGATGACGATGCGCGGCTTTTTCGCCTCGATTGCGGCGCGTGCAACACGGCCGGCTTCGACCGTTTCGGCCAGGGCGTAGTTGAGCTGACGGAGGCCCTCGTGGGTGACCGTGGAGATCTCGAAGACGCGGTAGCCGCGGGCTTCCAGGTCGGCGCGCACGAACTCGGCCAGCTCGCGGGCCTCCGGCACGTCGATCTTGTTGAGGGCCACCAGCTGGGGACGGTCGAGCAGGGGCAGCTGGCCGTCGGGAACCGGGTAGGCCGCGAGTTCGCCGAGAATGATGTCGAGGTCGCTCAGCGGGTCGCGGCCCGGGTCGAGCGTGGCGCAGTCGAGCACGTGCAGCAGCGCGGTGCAACGCTCGACGTGGCGCAGGAACTCGAGGCCGAGGCCCTTTCCCTCGCTGGCGCCTTCGATCAGGCCGGGGACGTCGGCGACGGTGTAGCGCACCTCGCCGGCGTCGACGACGCCGAGGTTCGGGTGCAGGGTGGTGAAGGGGTAGTCGGCGATCTTGGGGCGCGCGGCCGAGATGGCCGCAATCAGGCTCGACTTGCCGGCCGACGGGTAGCCGACGAGCGCGACATCCGCCACGGTCTTGAGCACAAGCTGGACGTCGCCCTCCCAGCCGAGTGTGCCGAGGAGCGCGAAGCCGGGGGCCTTGCGCTTGGTGGAGGCGAGGGCAGCGTTGCCCAGCCCGCCCTGGCCGCCAGGGGCCACGACGAGACGCATCCCGGGTTCGGTCATGTCGGCGAGTTCGTTGCCCTCCATGTCCTTGACCACGGTGCCGAGCGGCACGGCGAGCTCGCGCAGCTCACCGGCGTGGCCGTTGCGGTGGTCGCCCATGCCGGGGCCACCGTTGTCAGACGAGCGGTGGGGCGAGCGGTGGTAGCCGAGCAGGGTCGTCACGTTCGGGTCGGCGACGAGCACGAGGTCGCCGCCGCTGCCGCCGTTGCCTCCGTCGGGCCCGGCGAGGGGCTTGAACTTCTCCCGCTTGACGGAAACACAGCCGTGTCCTCCGTGGCCAGCTCGCAAATGCAGCGTGACGTGGTCGACGAATGTAGCCATGGAAAACCTTTCAAGTGGGGCTGAAACACGTAAGGGCGAGCCGAAGCCCGCCCTCACGTTCAAAAATTGTGGATGCCTACTCGGCAGCCACCACGATGTTGACGACCTTGCGGCCACCCTTTGCCCCGAACTGGACGGAGCCGGCTTCGAGGGCGAAGAGAGTGTCGTCTCCGCCGCGGCCGACGTTGACGCCGGGGTGGAAGTGCGTGCCGCGCTGGCGAACGATGATCTCGCCCGCGCTGACAACCTGACCTCCGAAGCGCTTCACGCCGAGGCGCTGAGCGTTGGAATCGCGACCGTTGCGAGTGGAACTCGCACCCTTTTTATGTGCCATCTGTTCTTCTCCTCAGGCCTTAGGCGATGCCGGTGACCTGGACGCGCGTGAGCTCCTGACGGTGCCCCTGACGCTTCTTGTACCCGGTCTTGTTCTTGAACTTCTGGATGACGATCTTCGGGCCGCGGAGGTCGTTGAGGACCTCGGCAGTGACCTTGACCTTGGCCAGCGACGTCGAGTCAGAGGTGATCTTGTCGCCGTCGACGAGAAGCACGGCGGCCAGCTCGACGTTGCCGTCCTTGTCAGCCTTGATTCGGTCCATCGTGACGATGGTCCCGACCTCTACCTTCTCCTGCCGCCCTCCGGCGCGCACAACTGCGTAAACCACTTTACGTACCTATCTCTGGGGAGCCGTGAGGCCCAATTTCCTATGATGGAAAGTTACTGGGGGCGAACCGGCCAAATCGGCCGCTCACCACCAGAAAACCTTGGCAATCGCGCGGGCTCAGGCCCATCGCACACCAACGGTCAACTTTAGCTGATCCTCCACCCCCGGTCAAACCGGGATGGGGCCTGTTCACTCGGTTCCGTACACTTTGGGAATGACCGTGTTGATCGACCAGCCGGCGTGGCCGGCACACGGCATGCTCTGGTCCCACCTGGTGAGCGACAGCTCGCTGGCGGAACTGCATGCGTTCGCGGCCGCCAATGCCATCCCCCGCCGCGGATTCGACCTGGACCACTACGACGTCCCGGCCGCGCGCTACGACGACCTGGTGGCCGCCGGCGCCCTCCCGGTGGGCAATCGTGAGCTCGTCACCCGGCTCCACGCGAGCGGACTTCGGGTGAGCGGCCGCGACCGGGCGGCGAAGAAGGCGCGGCAGAAGCGGGCAGACGAATAGGCAGCGTGCCCGGCCGGGGCGCGCTGCCTATTCGCTTGGGTGTTGCCTGTGTTACTTGCCGGAGTCGGGAACGACTATCGGCTGCGCGGCCGACGTTGATCCCCCGGCGGTCGTCACCCGGCGGCTGCGCGAACGCCCCTGGCCGGGCTGCTTGGGCTCGGGAAGGGATTCGAGCACGGAGTCCAGCATCTGGTCGGTGACCTGCTTGCTCACCGTGCGCCGGGTGCGCGTCGTCTTCTTGACCGGGATGTCGAGAATGGCGACCGCTTCGCTGGCCTGTGGCTCCGCCTCGGCCGCTGCCGCTGTCGGGGCCGCTGTCGGGGCGGACGTTCCTCGGGACGAGGAGCGACGCGACCGGCGCGGCGCCGACTCGGCCGCAGGAACAGCCTCGGGCGCCTGGGCCTCGGGCAGAGCGGCGCCCTTCGGAGCAGCATCCGTCACGGCAGCAGTCGTCACAGCAGCATCCGTCGACGCCGCAGCCTCGGGCGTCTCGGTGATGACCGGGATGGACTCCGTGACCGGGCGGGCGATGGTGCGCGCGGCGATCAGGGCGAGGGCGTGCTTGGCGTCCTCGGTGATTCCGTGGGTGCCGTTGCCGGCCTTGGCCGTGTCGGACTGCTGTGAACCTCCGCCGTTGCCGCCACGGTTGTCGCGGTGGCTGTCGCGGCCGCCGTTGTCCCGGCCGCCATTGTCGCGGCCGCCCCCGTCGCCATTGCCGCCGGACTTGCTGCGCGGGCGGCGCTCCTGGGCGGGCTGCGCGGTCTGGCGGTGCTTCACGACGGGATCGTGGTGCACGATGATCCCGCGTCCGGCGCAGGCTTCACAGTTCTCGCTGAACGATTCCAGGAGGCCGAGGCCGAGCTTCTTGCGCGTCATCTGCACCAGGCCGAGCGAGGTGACCTCGGCGACCTGGTGCTTGGTGCGGTCGCGGCTGAGGCATTCGACCATGCGACGCAGCACGAGGTCGCGGTTGGTCTCGAGCACCATGTCGATGAAGTCGACGACGATGATGCCGCCGATGTCGCGCAGCCGGAGCTGGCGAACGATTTCTTCGGCCGCTTCGAGGTTGTTCTTGGTGACGGTCTCTTCGAGGTTTCCGCCCGAGCCGACGAACTTGCCGGTGTTGACGTCGACGACGGTCATGGCCTCGGTGCGGTCGATCACGAGCGAACCGCCGGACGGCAGCCAGACCTTGCGGTCGAGCGCCTTCTCGATCTGCTCCGAGATGCGGTATTCGTCGAACACATCGACGTCACCCTCGTACTTCTGCACGCGCTCGACCAGGTCGGGAGCAACCTGGCGGAGGTAGGCCTCGATGGTCTCGCGGGAGTCCTCGCCGGCGATGACCATCTTGTGGAAGTCCTCGTTGAAGACATCCCGGACGATCTTGATCAGCAGGTCCGGCTCGCTGTGCAGCAGGGCCGGGGCCTGGACCGAGTCGACCTGCTTGGCGATGGATGCCCACTGCGAGGTGAGCCGGTTGACGTCGAGCGTGAGCTGTTCGTCGGTGGCGCCCTCGGCCGCGGTGCGCACGATGACACCCACGTTGTCGGGGAGAACTTCCTTGAGGATCTTCTTCAGCCGGGCGCGCTCGGTGTCCGGCAGCTTGCGGCTGATCCCGTTCATCGAGCCGTTGGGCACGTAGACGAGGTAACGGCCCGGCAGCGAAACCTGGCTGGTCAGGCGTGCGCCCTTGTGGCCGATCGGGTCCTTGGTCACCTGCACGAGCACCTTGTCGCCGGGCTTGAGCGCGAGCTCGATCCGCCGCGCCTGGCCGCTGTTTCCGGAGTTCTCTGCGGCGGCTTCCCAGTCGACCTCACCGGAGTAGAGCACGGCGTTCCGGCCGCGTCCGATGTCGACGAAGGCGGCCTCCATGCTCGGAAGCACGTTCTGCACCTTGCCGAGGTACACGTTGCCGATCAGCGAGGCGTCCTGGTTCTTGGCGACGTAGTGCTCCACGAGCACGCCGTCTTCGAGCACGCCGATCTGGATCTTGTTGTGCTTGGCGCGCACGACCATGGCGCGGTCGACGGATTCGCGGCGCGCGAGGAACTCGGCCTCGGTGATCACGGGACGGCGGCGACCGGCATCCCGGCCGTCACGGCGGCGCTGCTTCTTCGCTTCCAGCCGGGTCGAGCCCTTGATGCGCTGCGGCTCGGTGATCAGCTCCGGCTCACGCGGGACGCGAACTTTGACGACGGTGTTCGCGGGGTCATTGGAACCGGAGCGACCTTCGTCGCCCGAACGACGGCGGGCGCGTCGGCGAACCGTCGAGGTCTCTTCGTCTTCGTCCTCATCCTGGCGCGTACCGGTGCGGTCGTCCTGGCGGGTGTCCTGTCGGGACGGCGTGCGGGCCGGCAGCGGCACGATCTCCGGCGCCTGGAACAGGAGCGAGAGCGACGGCCGACGCCCGATCGGCTCCACTGCGAGCATGGCCTTCTCGGCCGGGGCGGCCCCGGACGTTTCCTCGGCCGTGGGCGCTTCCGTTGCTGTTACCGGGGCCTGGCCGTCTTCGGCGGAGGTCGATGTCTTCGTCACTGGCTTTCGCTCCGTCACAGGCTTCTGCGTCGCGTCGGTGCGCGCTTCGTCGATCGGGGCGTCGGTAGGCGTTGCCACCGGTGCGTCCGTGGGGGTGCTCGGACCATCCGGCTGGGCGGCAGGAGTCACAGCCGACGAGGCCCTGCGGGACGTTTTGCGAGTGCCGAAGAGGCCCTTGCGCTTCTTGATTTCTTTGTCTTCCACCATTACTGGTGCGCTCCTTGACCGATCCGGGCGACCGCGCCACCCATCCGGTTTGCTCTCTCGGCGAGGGCTGCGCCTGCGCGAAACCCCCGCGAATCCTTGTTGTTCCGCAGCCGGCCCGTGGCTCTGGCTGCTAATACCTTTGGTCGTGGGACCAATGAATCTGGGCGTTTACCGCCCATTAAGCTTCTGTGCGTCTGTCCGAGCGCGGCTCGAGCGACTCGTTCGATTATCGCATGCATTCTTCAGATCGCGTGCAGAGCCACGTGACATAATCCGAGGATGCCCCGCCTCGAGTCTCCCGCCCGCCCCACGGGGCTCGCCGTCTTCCTTATTCTTGCCGGGGTGATCGGCCTCGCGGCGGCGTTCACCCTGACCCTGGACAAGCTCCATCTCCTGGCCGACCCGAACGCGCAGCTGAGCTGCAGCTTCAGCGTGCTGATCGGCTGCGCCACAAACCTCTCCTCGCCGCAGGGCAACATCTTCGGCTTCCCGAACTCGCTCATCGGGGTCATGGGCTGGAGCGTCGTGATCACGATTGGCGCAGCCATCCTCGCCGGCGCCCGCCTGGCCCGGTGGTTCTGGATCGGGCTGAACGTGGGGATGACCGGCGCGATCGCCCTGGTGATCTGGCTGATCGCGCAGAGCATCTTCGTGCTCGACATCCTGTGCCCGTGGTGCATGGTCACCTGGGCCGTCACCATCCCGGCGTTCCTCGCGGTGACGTTCTACAACCTGAAGACGGGGAGCATCCCGGCCCCGGAATCCGTGCGCCGGGTCGCATCCGTCGCCTACGCCTGGGTCCCCCTGATCACCCTCGGCTGCTTCATCGCGGTCGCCATCATCGCCCAGCTCCAGATGGACGTCCTCAACCGCCTCTAAGAGCGCCGGGACCCCGCCCTCGAACACGCCCACAAACTCCGCCGAACTGTGAGTTTGGCACCTTCCCGGGCTCCGGGAAGGTGCCAAACTCACAGTTCGGCGAGGGGGGTGAGGCGAAGATGTGCTCGTCGAAGTGCGGCTAGTCGAACCAGAGGGCCAGTTCGGCGGTGGCGGACTCGGGCGAGTCGGAACCGTGCACGAGGTTCTGCTGCACCTTGACTCCCCAGTCGCGGCCGAGGTCGCCGCGGATCGTCCCCGGCGCGGCGGTCGTGGGATCCGTCGTACCGGCCAGGGCGCGGAAGCCCTCGATCACCCGGTTGCCGGCGATGCGGAAGGCGACGATGGGGCCGCTCTCCATGAACTCGATCAGCGGCTCGTAGAACGGCTTGCCCTCGTGCTCGGCGTAGTGCTCGGCGAGCAGGCTGCGCTCGGCCTGCACCAGCTTCATGTCGACGAGCGAGTAGCCCTTCGCCTCGATCCGGCGCAGGATCTCGCCGGTGAGGTTGCGGGCAACGCCGTCCGGCTTGATCAATACGAGGGTTTCTTCGACCTGGGTGCTCATGCGATCTCCTTCTGGTGATCTAGTTTGGTGCCGATGATCATGCAGTAGGCCCACATGGCGGCGAACATTGCTCCGACAAAGAACATTGCCGGGTTGAGGAATCCGGTGGCGACGAGGCCGGCCTGGAGCACCCAGCCGAGCGGGTAGGCCCAGCTGTAACGCAGCAGGGCGATCAGGGCGACCATCGCGAGGCAGAGTGCCGCTCCCCCGCCCAGCGCGACGGCCGGCGGCAGCTGGCCCAGGCCGAACATGACGAGCGCGGCGAGGCCGACGACGAAAACTTCGAAACCCAGCACGATCGAGGCCAGGGTGCGCTTGACCGACCGGGGCCCGGCCTCTCGGGCCGAGCGGGCGGCGCGGGCCGCGCTCACTGTTTCATCCATTCCCGGGCGTCCGCGAGGGCGAGGGCCTCGCCGACGAGGGTGATCGAACCGGTCACGATGACGGCGCGGCGCGGCGCCTCCCCGGCCCACTCCCGGGCGCCGTCGAGCGCCGAGGTGAGGTCGTCGAACCGGAAGGTGACGTCGTCGCCCGCCCAGTCGGCGACCTTGTCGGCGAGGTCGTCCACGCCCACGGCGCGCTCCGAATGCGAGCGGGTCACGTGGAAGCGGGCCACCTGGGGGCGCAGGGCTTCGATGATGCCGTGCGCGTCCTTGTCGGCCAGGATGCCGACCACGGCAACAATCTCGTCGAAGTCGAAGTAGGCCTCGAGCGCAGCGGCGAGCGCCGTCGCGCCGTGCGGGTTGTGCGCCGCGTCGACCAGGACGGTGGGCTCGACGCCCGCCAGCTGCAGCCGGCCGGGCGACGTGGCCGTGGCCAGCCCCTCGGCCACGAGGTCGTTCACGAGCGGCCGCGTGCCCGCCCCGAGGAACGATTCGACGGCGGCGATGGCGACGGCGGCGTTCTGGGCCTGGTGGGTGCCGTACATCGGCAGGAAGAGGTCCGTGTAGGTGTCGGCCAGGCCGCGCACCGAGATAAGCTGCCCGCCGACGGCCACCTGGCTGCTGAGCAGCGCGAACTCCGCGCCCTCGCCGGCCAGCGTCGATTCGGTGAGTTCGACGGCCCGCTCGAGCTCGGCCTGCGCCTCGTCGCCCTGCTTCGCCGTGACGACGTTGGCAGCCGGCTTGATGATCCCGGACTTCGTGCGGGCGATCTCGGCGACGGTGCCGCCGAGGCGCGCGGTGTGGTCGAGCGCAATCGGCGTGAACACGGCCACCTGGCCGAAGGCGACGTTGGTGGAATCCCACTCGCCGCCCATTCCGACCTCGATCACCGCGACATCCACGGGCGCATCGGCGAAGCAGGCGAAGGCCAGCACGGTGAGCGCCTCGAAGAACGTCAGCGGCTCCTCGCCGTCGGTGACCAGTTCTGCGTCGACCATCTGCAGGTACGGCTGGATGTCGGCCCAGTTGGCGGCCAGGTCCTCGTCGCTGATCGGCTCGCCGTCGATCATGATGCGCTCGTTGAGCCGCACCAGGTGCGGGCTGGTGAGCAGGCCGGTGCGGAGTCCGTAGGCACGCAGGATGCTCTCGGCGATCCGGCTCGTGCTCGTCTTCCCGTTCGTGCCGGTGACGTGGATGATCGGATACGCGTTCTGCGGGTCGCCCAGCAACTCGACCGCGCGCCTGGTGGGCGCCAGTCTCGGCTGCGGGGCGGCTTCACCGACGCGTCCGAGCAGCGCCGTGAGCACGGCATCCCCGGCTTCGCGCCAGGCGCCGTCGGCGTCGTCGTTTCGGTCAGAGTTGCGGTCAGGCATGGGTGATTCCCTTCTCCCGGGCGACGGCCACGAGCACGAGGCCACGATTGGCGTAGCGCCCTGCGTCGAAGCGCGCATAGTGTTCGACCGGCGCCCCCGTGAGGCCTTCGAGCCACTCGGAGGGAAGGGTGCCGGCGTCGTCGGATGTTGCCCGGTGCGTCGCAAGCCGGGTGGCCAGGGTCTCCCCCGCCACGTCGACTCCCGAAGCCAGCCCAAAGGATGCGGCGTCGTGCTCGTCGGAGAACACGAGGTCGAGGCGGATGCGGTCGCTCACCTGGAACCCGGCGGACTTCCGGGTGTCCTGAACGGCCCGGATGATGTCGCGCGCGAATCCTTCCGCGTCGAGTTCGGGGGTCGTCGCCGTGTCGAGCAGCGCGAAGCCGCCGCCCGCGAGCAGGGCGAGGGCGGTGTCGCCGGAGCCTTCGCCCGACGCGCCGGCCGCCAGTGCCAGCTCGTATTCCCCGGCCACCAGTTCGATTCCGCCGGCCGTGACGGTGCCGTCGGTCTCACTCCAGTCGCCCGCGCGGGCGGCCTGGATGACCTGCTGCACGCGCTTGCCGAGGCGCGGTCCGGCCGCCCGGGAGTTGACGGTGAGCTTCGAGGTGATCCCGTAGGCGCCGGCGCTGTCGTCGGCGAGTTCGACCAGGCTGATCGACTTCACGTTCAGTTCGTCGCGCAGGATTCCCTCGTAGGCGGCCAGTGCGGCCGTGTTCGAGGTGACCACGGTCAGGTTCGCCAGCGGCAAGCGCACGCGCAGCCCCGCCTGCTTGCGCAGGGAGAGCACCGTGGAGCTGATCGCCCGCACCTGGTCCATCACGGCGACCAGTTCGTGGTCGGCCGGGAAGGATGCGGCATCCGGCCAGTCTTCGAGGTGGACGCTGCGCCCCCCGGTGAGCCCCTGCCAGATGCGCTCGGACACGAGCGGCAGCAGGGGTGCGGCGACGCGGGTGACCGTCTCGAGCACGGTGAAGAGCGTGTCGAACGCGTCGTTCGCGCTGGTCGTGGTGGTCGTGCCTGTCGAGACCGCCCCGCCCGGAACCGACGCGCCCGCCCAGAACCGGTCGCGCGAGCGCCGCACGTACCAGTTCGTCAGCACGTCGGTGAAGTCGCGCAGCGTGGCCGCGGCCTGCGTGCTGTCCAGCGCCTCGAGGTCGGCCGTGACCTGCTCGATCAGGTCGCGGGTCTTCGCCAGCAGGTACCGGTCGAGCACATCGGTGGAATCCGTGCGCCAGGTCGCCTCGTAGCCGTCCGGCCCCGACGCATTGGCGTAGAGGGAGAAGAAGTACCAGGTGTTCCACAGCGGCAGCATCACCTGGCGCACGCCCTCGCGGATGCCCTCCTCCGTGACGACGAGGTTGCCGCCGCGCAGAACCGACGAGCTCATCAGGAACCAGCGCATGGCATCCGAGCCGTCCCGGTCGAACACCTCGTTCACGTCGGGGTAGTTGCGCAGCGACTTGGACATTTTCTGCCCGTCATTGCCGAGCACGATGCCGTGGCTGACGACGTTCTTGAAGGCCGGGCGGTCGAACAGCGCGGTGGAGAGCACGTGCAGGGTGTAGAACCAGCCGCGGGTCTGCCCGATGTACTCGACGATGAAGTCGGCCGGGTTGTGGCTGTCGAACCAGTCCGCGTTCTCGAACGGATAGTGCACCTGGGCGAACGGCATCGAACCAGAGTCGAACCAGACGTCGAGCACGTCGGAGATGCGGCGCATGGTCGACTTCCCGGTCGGGTCGTCCGGGTTCGGCCGGGTCAGCGCGTCGATGTACGGACGGTGCAGGTCGGTCGGGCGCACGCCGAAGTCGGCCTCGAGCTCGTCGAGCGAGCCGTAGACGTCGATCCGCGGGTAGTCGGGGTTGTCGCTCTTCCAGACCGGGATGGGCGAACCCCAGTACCGGTTGCGGCTGATCGACCAGTCCCGGGCGTTGCCGATCCACTTGCCGAACTGGCCGTCCTTGACGTTCTCGGGCACCCAGTTGATGTCCTGGTTGAGCTCCTCCATCCGGCCCCGGAACTCGGTGACGCGCACGAACCAGCTCGACACCGCCTTGTAGATCAGCGGGTTGCGGCAGCGCCAGCAGTGCGGGTACGAGTGCTCGTAGCTGGCCTGGCGGATCAGTCGCCCCTCGGCCTTGAGCATCTGGGTCAGCGGCTTGTTGGCGTCGGACCAGAGCAACCCAGCCACCTCGGTGATGGCCGGCAGGAATTTTCCGCCGTCGTCGAGGGAGATGATCACCGGGATGCCGGCGGCCTCGCAGATCTTCTGGTCCTCCTCGCCGTAGGCGGGCGCCTGGTGCACGATGCCGGTGCCGTCGGAGGTGGTGACGTAGTCGGCGACGAGGATGCGCCAGGCGTTCCGGGTTCCCCAGGTCTCGGCATCCGCATAGTGGTCGAAGAGGCGGTCGTAGCTGACGCCCTCGAGGTCGCGGCCGAGCACGGTGCGGGAGATCGCGGCGGATGCCTCCTCCGCGGTGTCGTAGCCGAGGTCCTTCGCGTAGCTTCCGACAAGGTCGATCGCCAGCAGGTATTCGCCGCCGAGCACCTCGGTGGGCGTGGCGGCGTGCGGCGCGGAGGCGTCCTCGCGCACGACGGTGGCATCCGGGGTGCCGTTCGGGCCGGCCGGCACCACGGCGTAGGTGATCGTCGGGCCCACGGCGAGGGCGAGGTTGGTGGGCAGGGTCCACGGAGTCGTCGTCCAGGCCAGGGCGCGCACGGCCGTGAGGCCGAGGCTCTCCGCCTTCGCGCCGACCAGCGGGAAGGTCACCGTGACGGTCTGGTCCTGGCGCATCTTGTAGACGTCGTCGTCCATGCGCAGCTCGTGGTTGGACAACGGCGTCTGGTCGCGCCAGCAGTAGGGCAGCACGCGGTAGCCCTCATAGGCCAGGCCCTTGTCGTGCAGGCGCTTGAAGGCCCAGATGACCGACTCCATGAAGGTGATGTCGAGGGTCTTGTAGTCGTTCTCGAAGTCGACCCAGCGGGCCTGGCGGGTGACGTACTTCTGCCAGTCGCCGGTGTACTCGAGCACGGAGTCGCGGGCGACCTTGTTGAAGGCCGCGATGCCCATCTTGTCGATTTCGCTCTTGTCGGTGATGCCGAGCTTCCGCTCGGCCTCGAGCTCGGCGGGCAGGCCGTGCGTGTCCCAGCCGAAACGGCGGTGCACCTGCTTGCCGCGCATGGTCTGGAAGCGCGGGAAGAGGTCCTTGGCGTACCCGGTCAGCAGGTGGCCGTAGTGGGGCAGGCCGTTCGCGAAGGGCGGGCCGTCGTAGAAGACCCACTCGGGGGCATCCGCTCGGTTGTCGATCGACGCCTGGAAGGTGCCGTCGGCCTCCCAGAACGCGAGCACCTCGGTCTCGATCTGCGGGAAGCTCGGCGACGGGACGACGCCGGCCGCCTGCTCGCGGCGGTGGCCGCCCGGTTCGCTTCCGGGTGCGTTCCGGCCGCTGGTGTTCTGACCCTTGGGGTACGTCATGCTTCTCCTGGACGAGGCGAGGTTACGGAAAATATTGCCTGTTCCACGAGGACGCCGGACCCTGGACAGGTCCACCGCGGTACCACCTCGCTTGCCGCCCCGGGGTTCACCTGGGCGACCGCTTGTTCAGAGGCTGTGACGGGCCCGACCCGTTCGGTTCTACCCGGCCGCGCACCCGGGGGTGGCCGCCGCTCTTCCGAAGACTCACCGGTGATGGCCGGATCACAGTCGTTGGGACAATTCTACCCTGCGCCCAGCGCGTCACGGTATCCGGCGCAGGCGGGCGCGATGCCCGCGTCCACGTACGGGGCGAGGTTTCCCCGGGACACCCCGGCGGCCGCCCACACGCCCGCGGCGGCGACCGCGGCCGCCAGCACCGCCATCGCGTAGCACCGGCCGGCGAGGTCGCGGCCTGCCCCCGCGCCTGAGCCGGCGCGCTCGGCGACGAAGCGCGAGACGAGGTCGGCCTGCTTCATCATCCGGGAGAGACCGGATGCCTCCAGCACGCCGCGGGTGCCCATCAGGTCCGCCTGGGTGAGCGCCCACGGCACCCGGCCCGGCCCGAACCCGGCCGCCACCTGGTGCAGGGCGTGTCGCACGGCATCCGTTACGCCGAGCCCGTCCGGGCAGTCGGCCAGCGCCCGAGGCAGCTCGGCGAGGCCGGCGTCGACGTCGGCCCAGAGCAGGTCGCTCTTGGCCGGGAAGTAGTTGAAGAAGGTGTTGCGGCTCACTCCGGCGCGACGGGTGATGTCTTCGACGGTGGTTCCTGCGTACCCCTGCTCGAGGAACAGCTCGGCTGCGGCCTCTTCGAGCATGGCCCGGGACGACCCGCGGGGGCGCCCGGCCCTGCCCGGTGTCCCCTCGGTGCGCGTGCTCTCGGTGCGCGTGCTCTCGGTGCGCGTTCGATCCGGCATGCTGCTCCCGTGCTCTACGATTGGACTCGGTCCAACTCATTTGTGTACCGCGTCCAACAATTGCACACTCCGCCGCCAGCCGGCCGGGAAAAGAGAACAACGCACATGAACACCCCCGCGCCCACCCGCCGCGCACTGGTCGCCGTTGCCGCCCTGGCCGTCGCCGGCCTCGTGCTGACCGGCTGCACCGCCGAACCCGACGCCCCCGCGACCGGCAAGCCCGTCGTCGGCGGCACCCTCACCTACGCCTCCGGTGACGCGGAACCCGACTGCCTCGACCCCCACGTCGGCGGCAACTACCCGCAGGCGCTCACCGGCACCCAGTTCCTCGAGTCGCTGGTCTCCCGCGACACGACGGGCACCATCATCCCGTGGCTGGCCAGCGAATGGTCAGAGAGCGACGACGGCCTGGCCTGGGAGTTCACGCTCAGGGACGACGTCTATTTCAGCGACGGATCCCCCTTCGACGCGGCCGCTGTGCAGGCCAATATCGCCCACCTCCAGGACCCGGCGACCGGCTCGTCCACCGGCTACCTGGCCCTGCAGAAGGTCACCGGCACCGAGGCGGTCTCGGCGACCGTCGTGCGCCTGACCCTGGCCGAACCGGACAGCGCCCTGCTGGAATCGCTTTCCCAGCCGTGGCTGGCGATGGAGTCCCCCGAAGGCCTCGCCCGCGGCATGGAGGAGAACTGCGCCGCACCGGTCGGCACCGGCCCGTTCGTGATCAAGGACTGGGTGAAGCAGGACGCCATCACCTTCGTGCGTAACGACACCTACGACTCCCCGCCGGCCGACGCCGGGCACGAGGGTCCCGCCTACCTCGAGAAGATCGTCTGGCGGTTCATCCCCGAGTCGGCGTCCCGCTACGCGGCGCTCCAGGCCGGCGAGGTCGACGTGATCGACAACGCCCAGCCGGACACGATCGTGCAGGCCGACAAGGGCGACTCGATCCAGCACCTCGACGCACCCCGGCCCGGGGCAGCCAACCGGATCGAACTCAACTCCGGCACTGGACCGTTCACCGACCCGAAGGTCCGGGAGGCGTTCATCCGCTCGGCCAACGTCGACGACGGCGTCGCCAGCCTCTTCCAGGGCACGGCGAAGCGCTCCTCCTCGGCACTCTCCAGCGCCGAGGCCCTCGGCGTGTCGCGGCCGAAGCTCTTCGAGTACGACCCGAAGGCCGCGGGTAAGCTGCTCGACTCTGCCGGCTGGAGCGAGACGGATGCCGACGGCTACCGCACCAGAGACGGCAAGCGCCTGACCGTGCGCTTCCCGGTCAGCACGAACCAGTCCATCCCGGCCGAGCAGTCGCTCTTCGAGCAGATCCAGGCGACCGCGAAGGAGACCGGCTTCGACGTCAAGATCACCCCGATGGACCTGTCCAGCTGGTACGGCGCCCTGGGCAGCGGCGACTATGACGCCGTGAGCGCGCCCTACACGAAGGTCGGACCCGACGTGCTGCGGATCCTCTACCACTCGGACGGCATCACCCCGGCGCCCAGCGGCTACTTCGCCAACCACGCACAGGTCAACGACCCCACACTGGACGAACTGCTCACCGAGGCCGGCCGGGAGTCGGACGCCGGCAAGCGCAAGGCGCTCTACACCGAGGCGCAGGACCGCATCCTCGAGGGGTTCTACGTGCTGCCGCTCTACGACCAGCAGAACCACTACCTGCTGGGAGCCGACGTCGAGGGCGCCCGCGCGCTGCCGACCGTCTCCACTCCCACGTTCTACGACGCGTGGCTGAGCCGGTAAGGCGCACTCCCGCCCTCCGGCGCCTGGCCGCGCGGTTGGGCGGCGCCGTGTTCGTGCTCTGGGCCGTGGCGACGCTCACCTTCTTCGCCGTCCGGCTGATCCCCGGCGACCCCGCGGAAGCCATCCTCGGCGGCCCGGGGTCGCAGGCGTCGGCGGAGGCGCTGGCGAGCGTGCGCGCCGAATACGGCCTCGACCAGCCGATCCTCGTGCAGTACCTCGCGCAACTCGGGCGGCTGGCCGGCGGCGACCTCGGCCGTTCCTACGCGCTCAAGCTCGACGTCGGACCGCTCGTGCTCAGCCAGCTCGGCGGCACGCTCGTGCTGGCCGGGCTCGCCCTGGCCCTGGCCTGGCTCATCGCCCTCGCCCTGGCCACCTGGTCAACCCGCGGCGGCCGGATCGCCGCACGGGTGGGCTCCGGACTCGAAATCGTCGCGGCATCCCTGCCCCATTTCTGGCTCGCCACCGCCCTGATCGTGCTGTTCAGCATCTGGCTCGGCGTGCTGCCGCCGATCAGCACCCCCGGCCCGGCCGGGCTCGTGCTGCCCGTGCTCACCCTCGCGCTGCCGCTGGCCGGGTTCCTCGGCCAGATCATCCGCGAGCCCCTGCTCACCGCCCTCGAGTCGCCTTTCGTGCTCTCCGCCCTCGCCCGGGGCGAAAGCGCCCGGGGTGTGCGCTGGAACCACGCCATCCGGCACGCCGCGATTCCCGCGATCAGCCTGTCCGGCTGGGCGTTCGGCTCGCTGATCAGCGGCGCCGTGGTGGTGGAGACCGTCTTCGCCCGGCCCGGCCTCGGCCGCACCCTGCTGAACGCGGTGACCGTTCGCGACGTGCCGGTGGTCATCGGCGTGGTCATGGTCGTCGCGGTCGCCTACATCCTGATGACGCTCCTGACCGATGCGGCCACCCGCATCGCCGACCCGCGGACGAGGGCACGGTGAGCGACCTCGAGCTCCAGGCGGAGCTCGGCCTCGGCGCCCGGCGGCAGGGCGCGACCCGTCGCCCGCGCCGGATCGCCGTGGCGGAGGGCCTGGCCGGCGCGGTGGCCCTGTTCCTCGTGCTCTCCGCCGTCATGCCGCAGCTTGTCGCCCCCGGGGATCCGCTCGCCATCGACCCGCTCCAGGCGTTCCAGCCGCCGTCCCTGCCGCACTGGTTCGGCACCGACGAGTCCGGGCGCGACCTGTACACCCGGGTCGTGCACGGCACCGGCAATTCACTGCTGATCGGCGTGCTGGCCACGACGATCGGCCTCGGGCTCGGCGTGCTGCTCGGCACCCTCGCCGGCATGCTCGGCGGCTTCGTCGACTTCACGGTGAACCGTGTGCTCGAGGTTTTGTTTGCCTTTCCCGGGCTGCTGCTGGCGCTCCTGGTCATCCTGATCTACGGCCCGGGGGTGGCGACGGCCACCATCGCCGTCGGCCTCTCCACCGCGCCGGGCTATGCGCGCATCATCCGCGCCCAGCTCGTCCAGGTGCGCTCCTCCGCCTTCGTCGAGGCCGCCACCGTGCAGGGGCTCACGCCGCGGCGCATCCTGGCCCGGCACATCCTGCCCAACACCCTCGCCCCCCTGCTCGTGCTCGCCACCCTCGGCGTCGGCCAGGCGATCGTCTGGGCGACGGCGCTCAGCTACCTGGGGCTCGGCGCGCAGCCGCCGGCCGCGGAATGGGGCGCGATGCTCTCCGCGGGCCGCACCTACATCACCTCGGCCTGGTGGATGAGCTTCTTCCCCGGCCTGTTCATCGTGCTGACCGCCGTGACCGCGACCACGCTCGGCCGGGCCATCGAACGACGGATGCGGCACGCATGAGCGCGCACCCGGTGACGCCCGCTGCCGGCCCGGCCGGGCCGCCCGCCCTGCGCGTGCGGAACCTCAGCGTCGGCTTCGGCCGTTCCGGGGCGGACCCCGTCGTGTCCGGCATCTCTTTCGAGGTCGCGGCCGGCGAATGCCTGGCCATCGTCGGCGAATCGGGGTCGGGCAAGTCCGTCACGGCACGCACCCTGCTCGGCCTCGCCGGCGCCGACGCGCGGGTGCAGGCCGACGAAATGTCGATTGCCGGAGCGTCCGTGCTGGCGTTGTCGGAGGCGTCCTGGCGCCGCCGGCGCGGACGAGACGTCGGGCTGGTGCTGCAGGATGCCCTCTCCTCCCTCGACCCGCTGCGGCCGGTCGGCCGGGAAATCGCCGACTCGCTCCGCCTGCACACGACCCTCGCGCCGGCCGAGCGATCCAGCCGCGTGCTCGAACTGCTGGACTCCGTCGGCCTGCCGGACGGTGAGCTGCGAAGCCGGCAGCGGTCCGGCGAGCTCTCCGGCGGCCAGCGGCAGCGGGCGCTGATCGCCTCGGCCATCGCGCTCGACCCACCCCTGCTCATTGCCGACGAGCCCACGACCGCGCTCGACGTCACGGTGCAGGCGCAGATCCTCGAGCTGCTCGAGCGGATCAAACGCCGCGGCACCGCGCTCATCCTGATCAGCCACGACCTCGCCGTCGTCAGCCGGATCGCCGATCGGGTGGCGGTGATGAGCAACGGGCGCATCGTCGAGACCGGGCCGACCCACGAGGTTCTCGGCCGCCCACGCCACGCCGAGACCCGGGCGATGGTCGCCGCTGTTCCGGCCGGCAAGCCCCGCGGCACGCTGCTCGCGGCGCCGAGGGCGGCCGGGCCCGCGGCGCCTGCGACGGCTGCGGCAGCGGCAGCGGCAGCGGCTGCGAGTGCGGCGACGAGTGCGGCGACGGCGACGCCGCGACCGGCACGTGCCGCGGCTCCCGACATCGGCCCGGCCATCGTGCTCGAGGCGACCGGCCTGACGAAGGGGTTCCGCATGCCGGGCGGCACGCGGTTGCTCGCCGTCGACGACGTCTCGTTCCGGCTCGAGCGCGGCACGACGCTCGGCATCGTCGGAGAATCCGGCTCCGGCAAGACCACGACCGCGCGCCTCGTGCTGGCGCTCAGCGCCCCGGACCACGGCGAGGTGCGGGTGCTCGGCCGGCCCTGGAGCTCGGTGTCAGAGCAGGACAGGCGACCGCTCCGCACCTCGGTCGGCGCCATCTACCAGGATGCCCTCGGCTCCTTCGACCCACGGCTGAGCGTCCGCGACATCCTGCGCCACGCCGTCGCCCTCGACGGTCCGCGCCGGCCCGACACCGGCCGGCCCGCCCTTTTCGGCGCCCACAATGGGGAAGCCCAGGCACGGGTGGCCGAGTTGCTCGACCGGGTGCGGCTGTCCCCCGCACTGCTCGACCGCAGACCACTGGAGCTCTCCGGCGGCCAGCGTCAGCGGGTGGGAATCGCGCGCGCCCTCGCCTCCCGGCCGCAGATCCTGGTCTGCGACGAGCCGGTCTCCGCCCTCGATGTGGGCGTGCAGGCGCAGGTCCTCGACCTGCTCGACGAGCTCCAGCGCGAGCTGGCGCTCAGCCTGCTGTTCATCTCGCACGACCTCGGGGTGGTGCAGCACGTCAGCGACCGGGTCGCGGTGATGAACGAGGGCCGGATCGTGGAGCAGGCGGACGCGCCGAGCTTCTTCGCCTCCCCCACGCATCCGTATACCCGCCGCCTCCTCTCCGCCGTCCCCCGCCTCCCCTGACTTTCTTCCCGCGAAACCGCACTCGTGCGCGTTATTCGTGCCGTTTAGCGCGCACAACTGCGGTTTCGCGGGGGTGGGATGGGCTTAGATTGGAGGACTGGGAACGTCCCAGCTTTTGAGGCACTTCACCATCGACACGGTGCCGCACAGATCGAATCGGAGAACCATGCCCATCGCCAGCGTTCCGGACAAGCCGGCCCTCGAAGGGCTCGAAGCAAAATGGGGCGGCAGCTGGGAAGAGGCAGGCACCTACCGCTTCGACCGGTCGTCTTCGACCCGCGAGAACATCTACTCGATTGACACCCCGCCGCCGACCGCCTCCGGGTCGTTGCACATCGGCCACGTCTTCTCGTACACGCACACGGATGTCATCGCCCGGTTCCAGCGCATGCGCGGCAAGAGCGTCTTCTACCCGATGGGCTGGGACGACAACGGCCTGCCCACCGAACGGCGCGTGCAGAACTACTACGGCGTGCGCTGCGACCCCTCGCTGCACTACAGCCCCGACTTCGTCGCCCCCTTCGAGGGCGGCGACGGCAAGAGCACCAAGGCCGCCGACCAGCTGCCGATCAGCCGCCGTAACTTCATCGAGCTGTGCGAGCGACTCACGATCGAAGACGAGAAGCAGTTCGAGGCGCTCTGGCGCACCCTCGGCCTGAGCGTTGACTGGACCCAGACCTACCGAACGATCGGCCCGGACTCGCTGGTCACCTCGCAGTCGGCGTTCCTCGGCAACGTCGAGCGCGGCGAGGCCTACCAGGCTATGGCGCCCACGCTCTGGGATGTCACCTTCCGCACGGCCGTCGCCCAGGCCGAGCTCGAGGACAAGGAGGTGCCGGCCGCGTACCACCGGGTCTCCTTCCTGAAGCCGGATGGCTCCACCATCGAGATCGAGACCACGCGCCCCGAGCTCCTCCCGGCCTGCGTCGCCCTGGTGGCGCATCCGGATGACGAGCGCTACAAGCACTTGTTCGGCACGAGCGTGCGCACCCCGCTCTTCGACGTCGAGGTGCCCGTTCTCGCGCACCACCTCGCGCAGAAGGACAAGGGCAGCGGAATCGCGATGATCTGCACCTTCGGCGACGTCACCGACGTCGTCTGGTGGCGCGAACTCGACCTGCCCAACCGGGCCATCATGGGCTTCGACGGCCGGATCATCGCCGAGGTTCCCGAGGCCATCGTCTCCGAAGCGGGCCAGGCCGCGTACGCGCAGCTCGCCGGCAAGACCGTGTTCTCGGCCAAGCAGGCCGTCGTCGAGCTGCTCCGCGCGAGCGGCGACCTCATCGGCGAACCCAGGCCGATCGTGCACGCGGTCAAGTTCTTCGAGAAGGGCGACAAGCCCCTCGAGATCGTCTCCACCCGCCAGTGGTACATCCGCAACGGCGCCCGCGACGAGAAGCTCCGGGCACGCCTGCTCTCCCACGGCAACGACCTCGAATGGCACCCCGAATTCATGCGGGTGCGCTACGAAAACTGGGTCAACGGCCTCACCGGCGACTGGCTCATCTCCCGGCAGCGCTTCTTCGGCGTCCCCCTCCCCGTCTGGTACCCGCTGGATGCCGACGCGAACCCGGTCTTCGACGCCCCGATCCTCGCCACCCGCGAGATGCTCCCGGTCGACCCATCCTCCGAGGCCGCCCCCGGCTACGCGGCCGACCAGCGCGGCCAGGCCGGCGGTTTCGTCGGCGAGGTCGACGTGATGGATACCTGGGCCACCTCGTCGCTCACGCCGCAACTGGCCGGCGGCTGGGAGCGCGACCCCGAGCTGTTCGACCTGGTCTACCCGTTCTCACTGCGCCCGCAGGGCCAGGACATCATCCGCACCTGGCTCTTCTCCACCCTGCTGCGCTCCGAGCTCGAGCACGGGATGTCGCCGTGGAAGCACGCCGCGCTGTCCGGCTTCATCGTCGACCCCGACCGCAAGAAGATGTCCAAGTCCAAGGGCAACGTGGTCACCCCGGCCGGGATGCTCGAGCAGCACGGCTCGGACGCGGTGCGCTACTGGGCGGCATCCTCAAGGCTCGGTACCGATGCCGCGTTCGACCCGATGAACCCGACCCAGATCAAGATCGGCCGCCGCCTGGCGATCAAGATCCTGAACGCGTCCAAGTTCATTCTCAGCTTCGAGGGCGCGGCCGACGCTCCGGTGACCGAACCGATCGACCGGAGCATGCTCGCCGGCCTCGCCGCCGTCGTCACCCAGTCGAGCACCGCTTTCGACAACTACGACCACGCGCGGGCGCTGGAGACCAGCGAAAGCTTCTTCTGGACCTTCTGCGACGACTACCTCGAGCTGGTCAAGGAACGCGCCTACGGCGAGACGGGCCCGGCCCAGGCCTCGGCCGTCGCCGCCCTCCGCACGGCCCTGTCGACGCTGCTGCGACTGTTCGCCCCGTTTGTGCCCTTCGCCACCGAGGAGGCCTGGTCCTGGTCCAACGACGGCTCGGTTCACCGGGCATCCTGGCCGACCGCCGACGAGCTCGCCACGCCCGAGGCGGGCGACCCCGCCCTGCTCGATCTGGCCAGCCGAGCCCTCACCGGAATCCGGCGCGCAAAGACCGATGCGAAGGCTTCGCAGAAAACTGCCGTGTCATCTGCTGTAATTAGTGGAATCGCCTCGCACGTCGGGCTGCTCACGCAGGCCGCCGCTGATCTTCAGGCGGTGGGACGCATTGCGGAGTTGACGTTTGTGGAAGGCAGCGAACTGGCTGTCACTAGTATCGTGCTTGCCACGGTGTCAGAAAGTTAAGGAGAACCGGATGTCTGTTCAGGTACGACCGCTTGGCGACAAGGATTTCTTTTCCTGGCTGGGACTCTTCGAGGGGTACAGCGAGTTCTACAAGAGCGAACTGACTGACGAAAAGGCCCTGCGCGTGTGGAGCTGGATCATCGACAAGGGCCACGACCTGACGGGCGCCGTCGCCCTCAACGACGAGGGCGAGTTCATCGGTTTCGCCCACTACCGCGCCTACCCTCGCACGCTGACCGCAGACCGGGGCCTGTTCCTCGACGATCTCTTCGTCGTCTCCGGCAAGCGCGGAGCCGGCGTGGGCAAGGCCCTGATCGAATTCTCGAAGACCTACGCCGGCGAGCACCACCTCAAGCAGCTGCAGTGGCTCACCGCAGCGGACAACAAGTCCGCGCAGAAGCTCTACGACGATGTCGCCACCCGCACCAGCTGGGTCACCTACGAGATCGAGCTCTAGGCCGGCTCATGCAACTTGGAACACGCTGGTCCGTCGGCGCCCCGGTGCCCGCCGGCCTCCCCCACGTCGTGGAAATCGCCGTCAAGGCGGTCGAGGAGGAACTCGTCGCGGTCGGCGAGGAAACCGGGACCTGGCGCTGGACGCTGACCTGGCTGGAGAGCAAGCCCGTGATCGAGCTCGACGACGGCACGGTCATCCGGTACAACCCGGGGGAAGACAGCGCCACCATCACCCAGCCCGTCGGCCCCGTCGAAGACGACGAGGACTGGATCTAGCACTTTCGAATACCGGGACGCAGCCGTGGCACCCAGGGCGCCCATGAGGCCGATCAGCATGACCAGGCTGTCGATGAGTGTGCCCTTTCCCCGGCGACGTCCCTGCCAGCACGTTATCGCGCGGTGCCGTCCCACCGCCAGAGCGCCGCGACACCGAGTCCGCCGGCAATGCTCACGGCCGACAGCGACAGCTCGCCTGCCCGGCCGGATGCCCGACCCTGCGTGAGGAGCCTGAGCACGAGCAGGGCGCCGCTCGCGCCGAAGGGGTGCCCCACGGCCAGCGCGCCGCCCTGGAGATTGGCGCGCTCCTCCGGGATGCCGAGGATGTCCATCGAGGCGAGCACCTGGGCCGCGAATGCCTCGTTGAATTCGATCCGGGCCAGGTCCGCACTCGCGACATTCTGCCGGTCCAGGACGAGCCGGGCGGCTTCGGCGCCGGCGATGCCGAGGTGGTTCGGGTCCGTGCCGGTCACCGCCGAGTCGACAAAGCGAAGGTAGCCGGTCAGCCCGAGGCTGTCGGCGACCCTCCTGCTGGTGACCAGCACCACGACGGCGCCGTCGGCATCGGCGCAGGAATTGCCGGCGGTCACGGTGCCGCCCGGCCGGAATACGGGCGGGAATCGGCGCAGCAGCTCGGCCGTGAGCGAGCGCCGGGGACCCTCGTCGGCCGAGACCAGGCCGGCCTCCGCGTGCACCGGAACGATCTCGCCGGCCAGGGCGCCCGTGTCCTGGGCGACGCCGGCCAGCCGGTGGCTGCGCAGCGCGTACGCGTCCTGGCGCTCCCGGGTGATGCCGAACCGGTCGGCGACGTTCTCGGCGGCGACGCCCATGTCGGGGTCGCCCACCTCGTCGGGAGAAAAGCGCACCCGATCGAAGAAATCCGCATGCCCCGGCGTCGAGGTCAGCCGGTGCGCACGCAGCGGCGCCGTGCTGCAGCTCTCCACGCCGCCGGCCAGATAGGCACTGCCCGCGCCGGACGCCACGAGCCGGCAGGCCAGCACGATGGCCTCCAGTCCCGAGCCGCACTGCCGGTCGATGGTCATGCCGGGCACGCGGGACGGCAGCCCGGCCGCGAGGGCGGCCAGCCGGGCCACGTTGCCGCCGCCGCCCACCGCGTTGCCGATGATGACGTCGTCGATGTCGGCCGCCGGGATGCCGACAGCGGCGACCACGGCCGAGAGCACGGGGGAGAGCAGCTCGTCGGCGAGAATTCGCCCGAAGACGCCGTTCCGGCGTGCGAAAGCGGTGCGTCGGCCGAGCACGACCACCGGCTCCCGGTCCGCGCCGCTCGCGGCCGCGCCGGTGAGGGCCGCGCCGGTGAGGGCCGCGCCGGTGAGGTTTCCAGCTGCGCGGGCGGCGCGCCGTTGCGCGGGCGGCGCATCACCCGCGTTGCGGCGTACTGCCCGCGCGTCGGTGTCGTGCACGCCGGCGGGCGCGCCGTCGCCGCCGCTACCGGAGAGGCCGGACACGGTCGTCCCCTTCCGCGATCCAGTCGCTGAGCATGCGGCGGCTGATCTTGCCGGCGGCGGTGACCGGCGCTTCGGCGAGGGAGAACCAGGCGCGGGGGCGCTTGGGCGCGGCGAGCAGGGAGGCGGCGGCCGTCCGGAGGCCGGCAGCATCCGTCTCGTCGCCGCCAATCACCGCGGCCACCAGCTTGCTTCCCCTGTGCCGGTCGGGGATGCCGGTCACGATGATCGTGCGCACGCCGGGGACATCCTGCAGGGCCGCTTCGACCTCGTGCGGGTACACGTTGTGGCCGGAGGTGACGACCATGTCGGCGCGGCGGCCCAGGTGGTGCAGCACGGCGTCCGCGTCCAGGAACCCCTGGTCGCCGACGGTGCACCAGTCGCCGTCCCGCCGGAAGGCCTCCCCGTCATCTCCCCAGGCGTAACCGTCGCTGACCAGCGGGCTGCGCACGGAGATCGTGCCCGGTTCCCCCTCGGGCAGCTCGCGGCCCTCGTCATCGCGAATGCGGATGCCGACGCCGGGGAGGGCGCGACCGACGGCGGTGGCCGACGGATCGGGCTCGTCGCCGGGGAGGAGCGCCGAGGCGCTGACGAAGCTGAGCTCGGCGGCGCCGTAGTACTCGAAGACGGTCGCGTTCGGGGCCCAGCGTCGCACCAGGGCCAGTGTGGCGGCGTCCAGTTTCGCGCCGGCGCTGACGATACCGGTGAGTGTTGTTCCGTCTGCGCCGGCGGCGACGGCTCGCTCGCTGATCAGGCGCAGGGCGGCCGGCGCCGACACGATCCGGGTGATCCTTCGGGCGGTGACGCAGGCGACGGCGGCTCCGACGTCAAAGCTCGGCAGGGCGAAGAACGCGGCCCCGGTGTGCAGGGATTCGGCCAGGGCGAAGAGGGTGAGGCTGGACGAGAGCGGACCGGGAGCCAGCGTGCGGTCGGCACGGGTGAGGCCGAAGAACGCTGTGCCGTGTTCGAAGGAGCGCTGCCAGGAACGGCGGGAGCGGGTGAAGGCCTTGGGCAGGGAGGTCGTGCCGGAGGTGAAGCCGAGCAGGAAGACGGAGTCGGCGGGGCCGTCCGCGAGCTCGGTGCTGGAAGTACCGGCGTCGGCGGTACCGGTGTCGGCGGGCGGCGGCCCCGGGCGGAACTCACGCAGGCGCTCCTCGACGGCCGCGCGCTGGGCATCCGGCCAGCCGGGGTCCAGCACGGCGCAGACTCCGCTGCCGGCCACGGCGGCCGCGAAGCGCACGACGAACTCGGTCCCGTTGGGCAGGCAGAGTGCGGTGAGCGCCGGGTTCTCACCGGCGGCAGCGACGAGGGATGCCGCCCGGTCGCGCAGCTCGGCGAAGCTGAGGCGGTCACCGGCCACCTCTACGGCGGTGGCGTCGGGCTGCACCCGCGCCCAGTATTCGAGCCGATCGACGAAGGGCATGGTGTCCGTTACTTGCGCGCGATGATCTCGCCGTGCGGCATGCCGAACCAGCCGTCCGGGTCCGCCGCCCACTGGCGCCAGGCGGCCGCCATCGCCCGCAATTCGGTGAGGTCGGCCACGCCGGCCTCGATCGCGTGGGTCGCGAAGCTCGATTCGGTCGCCCGCACCGCCCAGGATTCGCCCCACCACTCGCGTTCGATCGCGTTGGCGAAACACCAGATCGAGGCGCTGCTCTCCACGGCGGAGAATCCGGCCAGGCGGGCCCATGCCTTCAGCGCGCGCCCGGCGTCCGGGTCGCCGCCGTTCCAGTAGTGCACGTCGCGGTAGACCGTCATCCACTCCGACAGCCCCTGCAGTTTGGGGTAGTACATCACTCCCCCGTAGTCGACGTCCCGGGCAGCGAAGACTCCGCCGGGCCGGAGCACCCGGCGTATCTCGCGCATGGCGGCGACCGGGTTCGCGACGTGCTGGATCACCTGGTGAGCGTGCACGATGTCGAAGGACTCATCGGGGAAGTCGAGCGAGTAGACGTCGCCGACCTGGAAACCCGCGTTGCGCACGCCCTTGTCGAAGGCGAGGCCGGCGGCATGCTCGATGATCTCCGCCGACGCGTCGACGCCGACGACCCGGCCGGGGGCCAGCCTGCGGGCCAGGTCGACCGTGATCGTGCCGGGGCCGCAGCCCACATCGAGCAGGGTCAGGCCGGATTCCAGGTGCGGGATGAGGTACGCAGCGGAATTCGCCACCGTGCGCCAGGTGTGCGAGCGCAGCACGCTCTCGTGGTGGCCATGAGTGTATTGGTCTCGCGGCGCCGTTTCCGGGCGTTCGGGCGAGTCGGTCATGACCCGAGCCTACTCAACTGGCGGCCCAACTAGGGTGGTCGCATGGCTGACTCCGTGAACTCCTCCGTGAACTCCTCCGTGAACCCCTTTCTTGCTCCGAGCACGCTCCCCTACCAGCTGCCGCCCTTTGCCGACATCCGCGACGAGCATTACCGCGAGGCGTTCGACCACGGCATCGCGGAGCAGCTCGCCGAGATCGCGCTGATCGTGTCCAACCCCGACGAGCCGACCTTTGAGAACACGCTGCTGCCGCTCGAGCGCAGCGGGCAGACGCTCCAGCGCGTCGCCGCGGTGTTCTTCAACAAGAGTTCCTCCGACTCCAACGACTTCACCAACGCGCTCGAGGAGGAACTCGCGCCCCTTCTCGCGGCGCACGAGGACGCCATCCGGCTCGACCCCGGGCTCTATGCCCGGATCGCGTCCGTGCACGCGCAGCGCGAAGAGCTGGGCCGGGACGCCGAATCGCTGTACCTGGTCGAGCGGTACCACACCGAGTTCACCCTCTCCGGGGCCGGCTTGTCCGACGAGGACAAGGCCGCGCTGCGCGACTTCAACAAGCGCCTCTCGACGCTGACGACGCGCTTCGAGAAGAACCTCCTGGCCGACACCAACGAACTCGCCGTGCTGATCGACGATGTCGCCCAGCTGGACGGCCTCGCGGCCGGGGAGATCTCGGCCGCCGCCGAGGCCGCGAAGGAGCGGCGGCTGAACGGCTACCTGATCAGCCTCGTGCTCCCGACCTCGCACCCGTACCTGGCGAGCCTGACCAACCGGGAGGTTCGGGAGCGGCTGCTGTCGGCCTCCGCGGCCCGCGGCATCCGTGGCGGCGCGCACGACAACCGCGAACTTGTCCTGGAGATCTCGCGCCTGCGCGCCGAGCGGGCGAGGTTGCTCGGCTTCGACAGCCACGCGGCCTTCGTCACGGCCGACGAGACCGCGAAGAATCCGGATGCCGTGGCCGAGATGCTCGGACGCCTCGCCCCGGCCGCGGCGCGGAACGCGCGGGCCGAACAGGCCGAGCTGCAGAAGATCATCGACGGCTCCGGCGAGGGGTTCGAGCTCGCCGCCTGGGACTGGGCGTTCTACACCGAGAAGGTGCGCCAGGCCACGTTCGACGTGGACACCGCCGCCATGCGCCCCTACTTCGAGCTCGAGCGGGTGCTGCAGGACGGCGTCTTCCACGCGGCCACCCGGCTCTACGGCGTGACCTTCACTCCGCGCCCCGACCTCGTCGCCTGGCACCCGGACGCCCGGGTCTTCGAGGTCTCCGACGAGGACGGCTCCCCCGTCGGCCTGTACATCGGCGACTTCTACACCCGCGATTCGAAGCGCGGCGGGGCCTGGATGAACCCGCTCATCTCCCAGTCGGCGCTGCTCGAAACGCCCACCGTCGTCTGCAACAACATGAACATCGCCAAGCCCACCGCCGGCGAGCCCACGCTGCTCAGCTTCGACGAGGTGAACACCCTCTTCCACGAATTCGGGCACGCGCTGCACGGGTTGTTCGCCCAGGTGACCTACCCGAAATTCTCCGGCACGAATGTGTACCGCGACTTCGTCGAGTTCCCGAGCCAGGTCAACGAGATGTGGATGCTCCAGCCGGAGGTGCTGGCGAACTACGCCCGCCACCACGAAACCGGTGAGCCGATGCCGCAGGACCTGGTCGACCGGATCCACGCCTCGTCCACGTTCAACGAGGGTTTCTCCACCAGTGAGTACCTCGCCGCGGCCCTGCTCGACCAGGCGTGGCACCGGATCGACGCGGACGCGGTGGTGACGGATGTTGCCGAGTTCGAGGCATCCGCCCTCGCCGCCGTCGGCCTCGACAACCCGCTCGTGCCCACCCGGTACGCCAGCACGTACTTCGCGCACACCTTCTCCGGCGGCTACGACGCCGGCTACTATTCGTACATCTGGAGCGAGGTGCTCGACGCGGACACGGTCGACTGGTTCACCGAGAACGGCGGCCTCACCCGGGAGAACGGCGACCGCTTCCGCGACCGCCTGCTCGGCGTGGGCGGCCGGATGGACCCCCTGGAGGCCTACCGCGACTTCCGCGGCCGCGACGCGATCATCCAGCCCCTGCTCGACCGCCGCGGCCTCAACTAACCGCGAAACCGCAGTTGTGCGCCTTATTCGGGCATTTTAGCGCGCACAACTGCGGTTTCGCGGGAGGGGAAGACGGCGCGCAGCGACGCCCACGACGCGGCGCGGCAGTACACCGGGATCTCGTCCAGCGGAACCGGGCGGCTGACCGTGCGCCCGCCGGCCAGGGCCTCCCCGGTCCAGGCATCCACCCAGTCGCCGGCCGGCAGGTACACCGTCCACTCGGTGGCGCCGGCCTCGAGCACGGGCGCGACGAGCAGGTCGTCGCCGAGCATCCACTGCAGCGGATGCGCCCACACGTTCTCGTCGTGCGGGTGGTCGAAGTAGAGGGCCCGCATCAGCGGCGCGCTCGTGGCGATCGTGCGGCGAGACTGCTCGGCGAGGTACGGCACGAGTCGCTCGCGCACCTCGATCAGGCGCTTGAACACCGGGATCACCCGGTCATCCGCGTTGCGCTCGGCGATGTTCCACGGCGTGCGGTCCCGGGACGGGGTGCCGTCAGGCCGGGCGGGCGGGTGAGCCCTCGGGTCGCGGGTTAGGCGGACTTCTCTTCGCGCCGGGCCTTGTGGTGAATGATCGTGGGCTCCGCATTGTCGAGCACTGCCTCGCGGGTGACGATGACGCGGGCCACCTCGGTGCTGGACGGCACCTCGAACATGATCGGCCCGAGGACCTCTTCCATGATCGCGCGCAGGCCGCGGGCACCCGTTTTACGGAGCACGGCCAGGTCGGCGATCGCTTCGAGGGCGGGCTGCTCGAATTCGAGCTCGACGCCGTCGAGTTCGAACATGCGCTGGTACTGGCGCACGAGCGCGTTCTTCGGCACGGTCAGGATCTGCATGAGAGCGACCTGGTCGAGTTGCGTGACCGTGGCGACGACGGGAAGACGCCCGATGAACTCGGGGATCAAGCCGAACTTGTGCAGGTCTTCCGGGAGCACCTCGCCGAAGAGGTTGACGTCGTCACCCTTGCTGTGCAGCGGGGCGCCGAAGCCGATGCCCTTCTTGCCGGCCCGCGAGGAGATGATGTCTTCGAGCCCGGCAAACGCGCCGGCCACGATGAACAGCACATTCGTGGTGTCGATCTGGATGAACTCCTGGTGCGGATGCTTGCGGCCGCCCTGCGGCGGAACCGACGCGATGGTGCCCTCGAGGATCTTCAGCAGGGCCTGCTGCACGCCCTCGCCGGACACGTCGCGGGTGATCGAGGGGTTCTCGGCCTTGCGGGCGATCTTGTCGATCTCGTCGATGTAGATGATGCCGGTCTCTGCGCGCTTGACGTCGTAGTCTGCCGCCTGGATCAGCTTGAGCAGGATGTTTTCGACGTCTTCGCCGACGTAGCCGGCCTCGGTCAGGGCCGTCGCATCCGCCACGGCGAAGGGCACGTTGAGGCGTTTGGCGAGCGTCTGGGCCAGGTACGTCTTGCCGCAGCCCGTGGGACCGATGAGAAGAATGTTGGACTTGGCGATCTCGACGTCGTCACGGATGGCGTCGGCCGCCGTGAGCGTCGCCCGTGAGCGCACCCGCTTGTAGTGGTTGTAGACCGCAACGGCGAGGGCGCGCTTGGCTGCCTCCTGGCCGATGACGTATTCCTCGAGAAAGCCGAAGATCTCCTTGGGCTTGGGGAGGTCGAAGTCGCCGCTGCCCTCTTCGGAGCCGGCCTCGGCCAGTCGTTCTTCGATGATTTCGTTGCACAACTCGACGCACTCGTCGCAGATGTAGACGCCCGGACCCGCAATGAGCTGCTGGACCTGCTTCTGGCTCTTTCCGCAGAAGGAGCACTTCAGCAGGTCGGCGCTTTCGCCTATTCGGGCCATCTGTAGCCTCCTCCATCGGTGTCGCTAGCAATGAGCCTAGCCTGTGCCTGTGACACCGCGTGCACGCCGTGCCCAAAGCGAAACGGCGCGCCCCCCTGAAGGCGGGCGCGCCGTTTCGGCACAGCGTGGCGCGTCTACTTGACCAGTGTCGGCAGGTTTTTGCGGCTGGTCAGGACCTGGTCGATCAGGCCGTACTCGAGGGCCTCGGCCGCGCCCAGGATCTTGTCGCGGTCGATGTCCTTGTTGACCTGTTCCACCGACTTGTTGGAGTGGTGCGAGAGGGTCTCCTCGAGCCACACGCGCATGCGCATGATCTCGGCGGCCTGGATTTCGATGTCCGAGGCCTGGCCGCTTCCGGAGCCGCCGACCGACGGCTGGTGGATGAGGATCCGCGCGTTCGGGAGGGCGAGGCGCTTGCCTGCCGTTCCGCCGGCAAGCAGCACCGCGGCCGCGGACGCCGCCTGGCCGAGGCAGACCGTCTGAATGTGCGGGCGGATGTACTGCATCGTGTCGTAAATCGCCGTCATGGCCGTGAACGAGCCACCGGGTGAGTTGATGTACATGACGATGTCGCGGTCGGGGTCCTGGCTCTCGAGCACGAGAAGCTGGGCCATGACGTCGTCGGCGGAAGCGTCATCCACCTGCACACCGAGGAAGATGATGCGGTCCTCGAAGAGCTTGGCGTAGGGGTCCTGGCGCTTGTAGCCGTAGGCCGTGCGCTCCTCGAACGTGGGCAGGATGTACCGGGAATCCGGCATCGAGGCGGCGGGGCCGCCCTGCGAGCTGGATGCGGTTCCACCGAATGTGGGGATGGTCATGGTTTTCTTCCTCTTCGGTTCGGTGGGCTACTTGGTGGTGTCCGCGGCCACGGTGCCGCCGCCGCCGGCGACGTCGGTGGCGGATTCGCGGACATGGTCGACGAAACCGTATTCGAGGGCTTCTTGGGCGCTGAACCAGCGGTCGCGGTCGCCGTCGGCGTTGATCTGCTCGACCGTCTTGCCGGTCTGGGCCGCGGTGATCTCGGCGAGGCGCTTCTTCATGTCGAGGATGAGCTGGGCCTGGGTCTGGATGTCGCTGGCCGTTCCGCCGAAGCCGCCGTGCGGCTGGTGCAGCAGCACACGGGTGTTCGGGGTGATGTAGCGCTTGCCCTTGGTGCCCGAGGTGAGGAGCAGCTGGCCCATCGAGGCGGCCATGCCGATGCCCACCGTGACGATGTCGTTCGGCACGAACTGCATCGTGTCGTAGATCGCCATGCCGGCGGTGATCGATCCGCCCGGGGAGTTGATGTACAGGTAGATGTCGAGCTTGGGGTCCTCGGCGGCCAGCAGCAGGATCTTGGCACAGATCTCGTTGGCGCTGTCGTCACGGACCTCTGAGCCGAGCCAGATGATTCGATCTTTCAGCAGTCGGTCAAATACGCCGGGTGTCGGTGTCATATCGGCCATGTCGCGCTCCGTTTCGCTTGTCGCTTCAGAATGAATCTATAGGAGCCCGGCCCGAAGAACGGCTCTGTTCGCCCTCGGCAGATTACGCGCGCCCACCGACCCGGCCGGCCATGCGACTCCGACGGTGCTTCAGACGCAGAACGGGCCGGATGTCCAGTGACATCCGGCCCGTAGGCGCTCGCTCGCTAGCGCGCGTGCGTGCGTGCGTGCGTGGCGTGCTACTTCTTGGCAGCGGCCTTCTTCTTCGGCTTGGCCTTGGCTTCGACCGGCTCCTCGGTGTTCTCGTCCTCGGCGTTCTCGTCCGCCGCGGCATCCGCTGCCGTGTCGTCGTCCTCGACCGCGCTGAATTCGGACAGGTCGACGGCCTTGCCGTTCGAGTCGACAACCGTCGCCTTGCCCAGCGCGATGGCCAGCGCCTTGTTGCGGGCGACCTCGGCCACCATCGACGGGATCTGGCCGTTGCTGCTCAGGGCCTGCACGAACTCACTCGGGTCCATGCCGTACTGGCTCGCGCCCTGGATCAGGTACTGGGTCAGCTCGTCCTGGCTGACCTGGACCTTTTCGGCCTCGGCGATCGTGTCGAGCAGGATCTGCTGGCGGAAGGTCTTCTCGCTCGACGCGGTGACCTCGGCGCGGTGCTCGTCGTCCTCGAGGCGGCTCTCGCCCTCGAGGTGACGGTTCACCTCGTCTTCGATGATCGCGGCGGGGATCGGGACCTCGACGGATTCGAGGAGCTGCTCGATGAGCTTCTCCCGGGCCTGGTTGCCCTGGCCGAAGGCCTTCGAGCGCTCGACCTGCACCTTGAGGCTCTCGGTCAGCTCGGCCACGGTGTCGAACTCGCTGGAGATCTGAGCGAAGTCGTCGTCGACGGGCGGAAGCTCGCGCTCCTTGACGGCCGAGACGGTGACGACGATCTCGGCGGTTTCGCCCTCGTGGTCGCCGCCCATGAGCTTCGAGTTGAACGTGGTGGTCTCGCCGGCGCTGAGCGAGTCGAGCGCCTCGTCGATGCCCTCGATCAGGTCGCCGGAGCCGACCTCATAGGAAATGCCGCTGGCGGTGTCGACCTCGACGCCGTTGATGGTTGCGACCAGGTCGATCTGGGCGAAGTCGCCGGTCTTGGCCGGACGCTCGACGGTGACGAGCGTGCCGAAGCGGCTGCGCAGCTTGTCGAGCTCCTCGGTGACCTCGTCGTCGGACACCTCGACGGCGTCGACGGTGAGCGTGAGCCCCTTATAGTCGGGAAGCTCGATCTCGGGGCGGACGTCAACCTCGATGGCCAGCAGCAGGTCTCCGGAGAAGTCCTTGTCGCTCGGCCATTCGACGATGTCGGCCTCCGGGCGGCCCAGGGGGCGCAGCTTGTGCTCTTCGACAACCTTGCGGTAGAAGCCGTCGAGGCTTTCGTTGACCGCGTGCTCAAGGACGCCGGACTTGCCGACGCGCTGGTCGATGATTGCCGGCGGAACCTTGCCCTTGCGGAATCCGGGGATGTTGATGCCCTCGGCAATATGACCGTAGGCGTGGGTGATGCTGGGCTTGAGCTCCTCCGGCGTCACCGTGATGGTGAGCTTGGCGCGCGTGGGGCTCAGCTTTTCGACCGTTGACTTCACGTGGGGACTCTCCTGTGTTTTGAACGATTGCGTGTGTGGGGGGTGATGGTCGGGGCGACAGGATTCGAACCTGCGACCTCTCGGTCCCAAACCGAGCGCTCTACCAAGCTGAGCTACGCCCCGGATCGCCATCTCAACCCGTTGGGGCCCTCCGGTTTGACGCAAGGAACATCCTCACGGCACGCCGATTGACCTCGGTAAGTCTAGTGCACAGCTCCGCACGTCCCGGCGCGGGGACGTGCAGCGAGCGCCCGTCAACGTGTACTACGCTATTTGAGTGCCCGGCGACGGGCCCTGGGGATGTAGCTCAATGGTAGAGCCTCAGTTTTCCAAACTGATGGCGCGGGTTCGATTCCCGTCATCCCCTCCCAGTAACCGCAAGGATCGCGAGGGCATCGCCCCTCCGCCCGAATCGGAAATCCCGTCCAAAACCCGGCGCATCTCCTGCCGACACGCGATAACCCTCATGCGAGCGTCCCACTTGCCGCTTTCGATACAGTCGCAGCATGCACACAATTAAGCCGCTCGCCGCGACGATAGTCGGAATCGCAGCATTGCTCCTCGCGGGATGCTCGGCAGCTTCGCCGGACAGCACGCCTAAGCCGGAACAGTCGACCTCCGCAAAGCCAGCTGTAACGATGACCGATGCTGAGCGCATCACGACGGCAGAGAGGATCGTGCTCGATGAACTCTCTGACGCTCCTGTCTGGGAAGGAGTGACCGCCTCGGGCGTCGCGGTAGATGACTCCGAGGTCTGCGTGGATAGAACCTATGGCCCAACGGGAGGGCTCGATGGCATTGGGGGAAACGCGGGTTATGTGGTCGTGACTTTTCCTAGCAAGGCCTTGGGCGAGCCGCAGGAAGGAGTCTGCGCGGACTATGCGCCGGTGGCACCAAGCGAAGTCGCCCCGGTCGAAGTACCCGATGCAGTGGCCGACGATCCCGGTCTACTCGTGAGCACCGACTATCGCGACAAGTGGCCGCTGACAGTTCCGTATGTAGTCGCCCAGTGCGAGAACATCACGGCAGGCGGCATGAATCTGCAAGTGCTCACTATCGACACTCCGGACGGGACCACCTACGCAGCAAACGGCACCGCGAAAGACCACACGGACTACCCGTCGCTCGATCCCGTCTGGGCCGACAACCCCGACGTTGACGGCCTCAAGATTGACATCAGCCCAATCATCGACGCGGGGCTCATGCTCTGCAGCTAACTCGACCAGCAGCTGGTTCAGCCCTCTGCGACGAACGCCTCGAACCGGGCGATCTGCTCGTTGTAGTCGCTCGGGTACAGATGGGCATAGATGCCGTCCGTCGTGGCGACCGACGCGTGCCCCATCCAGCGGCTGACCTCGTAGGGCTTGAACCCGGCTGCGAACATCAGGGATGCGCAAGTGTGGCGCAAATCGTGGAAGCGGATGCTCTTCGGGATGTCTGCCCGTTCGGCTGCGGGGCGCATGTAATACTTCAGCACTCCCCCGAGGTCGACGGGTCGCGTCCAGTCCAGGCGTCGCGAGCCGTTGGAGCGGCCCGGCCAGAACAGCGCGTCGGGGTCGCCGGAATTCGGATGACGGAGCAGGTGCAGCTTCAAGGCTGCGATGAGTTCGCGGTTCAACAGGGGAACGTTGCGCGTTGAACGCTTGGACTTCGGAGTGCCGACGGTCCACTCCCCTCCCAAGCGCTTCACGGTCTGACGAACCTCGACGTGCCCAGCCGTGAAGTTCACGTCACGCACGCGCAACCCCGTAATCTCTGCGGCGCGCAGGCCGGTGTACGCGGCAAACCGAATCAACGTGTCGAGCGGGGCGTAGTCCTCCAACTGTGCAGCGAGCGCGTCGGCCTGTTTCGCGGTCAGGAACACCGGGGCGAAGTCCGCGCTCGGGACGTTCTTGGGAAGCTCGACTCCGTCGCAAGGGTTGAACGAGATGAGCCGGTGCCGCATGGCGTAGCGGAACACCTTATTCAGCAGGACGTAGTGGTTGTGCACCGTGTTCGGCGCGAGGCCGTCCCGCGTGAGGTCTGCGACCCAACGCTCCACATCCTGCCCGGTGATGGTCGAGATACGCCGTGCTCCGAAGCGCGGGAGGATCTTCTTGTCGAACAGATTCTCGTACTGCACGAGCGTCCCAGCTTTCAGCCGCGAACGGCTCGCCTCGAAGGAGTCTGCTGCAACCTCGCGGAATGTCTTGAAGTTTTTAGCGAGCGGAGCCGTGATGTCGCCCGAGGCCTTCGTGTCCTCCACCTTCAGGGCGAAGCGCTCGGCCTCTCGCTTCACGGAGTAAGTGCGCTGCATCTTCCTATCGCCCTCACGCCAGTGCACCTCGAATGCGATGCCGTTTGGTGCCTTCTTTCGTTGCACTTCGCGTACGTGTGCCATCAGTATTCGCCGTCCTCGGCTGTAGGAATTCGGGTGTCAGGGTGGAAGTAGCCGAGTTCCCAGTCCGGCTCGGTGGCTGCGGACCAGATATACCGGGCGTAGATCCGGACGCAGCCGCTGCGGAGCAACGTAATGCGGACGATCACGGCAGGATGATCGTCGGACTCCACGACCACATGGCCGGGCCGTAGGTCACCAGCGCGCACGCCTACCGTGGAAGGTCGCAGGTTGTATGCCGTGCCGAGGGTCTGACGAGCGGTGTGCGGGTGCAGCTCGGCGCTCATGCTGCAACCTTCTCCGCAGAACGACGGACGACGCCGCCCACGACGGTGTGTGACCATTGGCCGACACCGCTCTGCGTGGGCACGCCTTCGATGTTGAGCTGCCGGGCGATGGCGGAAAGGCTCAGCCCTGCCGCGTGGTGCTGCAAGATGGCGGCTTGCACCTCGGGCGTGACCTGGGAGGGCTTGCCGAGTTGGACACCCTCAGCCTTCAGCGCTGCCAAGGCCGCTGACGTGCGCTCGCCGATCAGTTCGCGCTCGAACTGCGCCACCTGCATCAGCACCCCGGCGATGAAGCGGCCCGTTGCGTTGCCGGTGTCGAGATCGAAGTCCAGCACGGCGATGGCCCAACGCTGCCGGTGTGAGGTCGCGAGAAGGTCACTGAAGTCGATGACAGACCGAGACAGGCGGTCGAGCTTTGCTGCGACGAGGCCGGAAGCGTCGCACCGCTTCCGGCTGCGCAACACGGCGAGCGCGGCCTGCAGGCCAGGACGGTCGGTGTCCTTGCCGGATACGCCGTCGTCCACGTACCACCCGACGATCTCCCAACCCTTGACGGTCGCCGTCGATAGGATCGCTTCACGCTGCGCCTCGATGCCGAGGGAAGTATCGCGGCTCCTGTCGGCGCGGCTGATGCGCAGATAGCCGAGCATGCGCTTGGTCATTAGTGAATCCCTTCGAACAGGTCGCCTTCGACATACGTGAGTCGGGCTCCGGTGGTGTCGTGGTGCGCGTAGTACAGATATGTGGCCTCGCCGAACTCGATGCGCCACCCCGCGTCGTGCAGCGCGTCTGCGAGGGTGTCGTCTGCACCGTCCCCGAAGAATGCATCACCGCTGCTCGGCGGCTCGAATGTGTCGAGGATCGCCTTCAACGCAACGAATGTGTCCGGCTTCTCGGTGCGGATGCGGGTTAGCGTGGCGGCGTAGGCCTGCCAGTAGCCGAGGAGGTTCATCGGTCGTCCTCCTTGGCGTCGGGTGCGGGATAGGTCTGAACGAACGGCGCGTTCCACCAGCGCTCGTGCACCACCTCCCACACGTCCTCGCCCGGGACGAGGCCGAGCGTCGAGCCGTCCTCCCACCGCACGTGCACGGTGCCCGCGTCGTCTATGTGCTCGACTGCGCCTGCCTCGCCCGGGACGATCCGCGTGTGTGGGTCTGTGGTGCTGACGAGGCGGACGAACGCGCCGGGACGTAGGGCCGTCATGCCTGCGCCGCCTGGGCGGTCGTGGTCTTGGCCGGAGTGGCCTTGCGCGTGGCAGGCTTGGCGGCTGTGGCACGAACGGGAGTCTCCGTGGGAACGGCCTTCGCCTTGGGTTCCGGCTTGGGAGCGGTGGCCTTGGCGTAGGCAGCCTCGGCGGCGGCGAGCCTGCGTGCAGCCTTGGCCTTGACCTCCGCTTCAAGCTCGGCGGCTCGGGTCGCGATGCGTGCCTGGTTCCCCTCGGACTTCTGGAACGTGCCGCGCAGGGCCGAGCTGAGGTAGACGGACAGCGGGTCCACCTTGTAGCCGGTCTGCTCCTCCAGCCACGCGGCGTAGGCGGCGATGACCGGGGTTACTTCCTTGGCTGCGTAGTTGGCGAGAGCCGGGGTCTGCTTGGTGTTCGACATGATGGTTTCTCCTTGGTGGTTTCGGAGCGGTGATCCTCGTCACCGCTCGGAGGGAAGTTAAACCTGCTTCTGCTGCCTAAGGCAACAACTATCTTGCTGGCCATTTGGTGGCAGATAATCGGTCGGCTCATACCGGTCTCACGGAACGCCTAGTTCGTGTGGCCCGGGCCATCCTCGTGTGGCTCCGGGCCTGATGTGCCCTTGATCCGAGCTGCGCTTACTGCTCTCAGGGCGAGATTGTGGGCTTCTAGCCAGAGGTCCATGTCCTCCGCCTGGATGAGCACGTTCGCTACCGCGACGCCCCAGACCTGCGCGTCACGGATCTGGCGAGCGCGCTCGTCCATCAGCGGAAGTCCGCCTCAGAATTGCGCGGGGTGCGACGTCCGCCCTCGGCTGCGTCGGCGCGCCTGCCCAGACCCCGGCTGGAGAAGTTGGCCCCGCGCTCCCGCGCCAAGAGGTACTGCTCGCGGGTGAGCCGGGACGCTCGGGTCTCGGGTTCGGGCGGAGCCTGCTCGAACAGGTCCCGCTCCTGGACTGCGCGCTCCTCGTTGCTGACGGAAGGCCGCTTGCGCTTGGGGGCCACGTCCTCTCGCTCTGCAACCTCTGCGACGCGGCGGTCCCGGTCCTGCTCGTGCGCCTCGGAATCCTCCACGACCTGCGCGTCGATCACGTTGGGGTCTTCGTCGATGTCCTCAGCAACGTCCACGAGCACGCCTTCCAGCACGTCCTCGTAAGTCTTCTCTTTGGATACGGTCAGCTCGACTACCTGCTTGCCTGTGAAGCCTGCATGAACGAGCCCTTGCTTGATCGCCTCAAGCTGCACGGCGGGCGGCTTGCTGTCATCGAAGGCAATCTCGTGCAGCTTCGCCATGAATCGGTCGGCAGCCATCAGCCCCCGGGTGTGTGCGGCAGCGACGACAGCAGGGATGTTCCCACCGTGGCTGGCACAGCGCGTCATGTTGGGCAATGCATGCTTCCTGCACATCCAACCGTTCTTCGTCGGCGCTCCACAAAGGGGGCGTCCGCCGAAAGGATCAATTTCTCTCTTCGACATGGGTTGCAGCCTTTCTCTTGTAGTTTTCATTTCTTATCTGTTGAGGTATCTGTGTTGTCACTGGGTCATGTCCCGTGTGTGACCCGTGCGACCCCCGTAAACGGGTATCGCGGGTCACTACACCGGGTCACGATGACCCGCTCTCCGGGGTCACGGGTCACGGGTCACGGGTCACCGCCGGAAGCACCGTTTCTGCGAGCCGAAATCCCACATACAGGCTCACTGCAAGCACCCGTCCGTTCACCACTCCCCGCTCCACCCGTGCACGGCGAGGAACGACGACTTCGAGCCGAGTAGCCATGCGGATCAGGTTGGTGGCCGTCTTCTCTGCGAGGCCGGTATCGAGGATCGCGTCGTAGCACTCCTCCCGTGTGTGCTCCAGGCCGTCGCTCAGCAATGCGGCGAGCGCAGCCCAACCCGCTTGTAGACGCGGAGCGACGTTGCGCTCCGGGCGGAGGATGGCATTCTCATAGGCATCGCCGCCGTCGATGGGTCGGCCCATGTCAGCTCTCCTCTTCAGACGCAGCCGCTGCGGGCTGGACCAGGAAGTAGTGCGAGGCGGCGTTCCGAGCTGCGCCCTCTCGCTCAACGCGGAGCACACCGTCAGCCTCCAGAGCATCTACGCGGCTTTCGAGTACAGGCTTGCCGACGCCCTTGCCTTGGCAGGCGTTGACGAGCTTGCCCTTGCCGACGCCCGGATTGTCTCGTACGTGATCCAGCAGCATGCGGTCAGCCTGGGAATGCTTCACGACGGCGGAGGTCTGCGAGAGCTGCATCTTGTTGGTCGCGCGTTCTTGATAGTCCGCGTTGGACTTGTCGGCGTAGTACTCGCCTGCGGTGAGACTTGCGAGCCGAGACAGGACGAGCGACGACCCCACTGTGTTGGGCAGGAGCTGTAACGCGAGCCGCTGCCCGTTCTTCTGCTTCTCTTGCACGAGCCCGACGCGGTCGCCCTTCAAGGTCTCGACGCGCACGTGTGCTCCCGAACGCATGCGCAACTGGTCGCCACCGCGCGCCCGCTCCCCTGCTGCGTTCGTGTGTGCACCGACGACCACCGCGATATCGAGATACCGGGCGAGCGCTCGCAGGCCGCGCGTGACGAGTTCCATCCCCTCGCCGTTCTCCTCGCCGTTCATGTATTCCACGAGCGGGTCGAAGGCCACAACCACCACACGCTCGCCGTACTGCCGCTCGAAGTCGCGCACGGTGCGGACAACCCTCGCCACTCCGTGAGGCGTCGTCATATCGATAGGCGTGGACACCGATCCACCCGGCGACAACTCGGGGTTGGCGTGGTACTCGTCCCACGCGACGATGCGGCTCTGCAACTGCTCCAGACCCTCACCCTCGAACAGCAGTGTTGCTCCGCGAACCACCTCGTGCCCGTGCCACGCCTTACCTGCCCTGATGTGTCGCAGCATGTCCAGAATCGCGAAGGTCTTGCGAGAGCCCGGCTCGCCGAAGAAGTCCGAGAAGAACCCCACCGGCAACCAGCCATCGATGACGAACCGCGCGGGCTGCATGGCGAGAATGTCGTCATCTGACCGCACGTCCTCGATGAGCGTCGTTCGGGCGTCGTCTTCAGTCATGAACAACGCTTCGATGGCTGCGAGAACGTCATCCTTGGTTGCGCCCTCACCAGAGAGGCGAAGACGCTCCATCTCGGCGAGCAGCTTCGCCGGGGTGCCGCCGCGCTTGCGGAAGAAGTCCCCGAGGTCTTCGCCGCTGTCTGCGGGCAGTCCTAGCCGTGTCAGGTCGATTATGTAGGCCGTTGCCCCCACCTTGCGCGCAGCCGCAGCGAATTTCAGAGCACCAGATTTGCCCGTGTCGTCGCAGTCGTATGCGATGAAGAGTTCGCGGTTCGCCACCGGCGCCAGCTCCCGAGGGACATTGGACGCACCACCAGTGCCGGTGATGGCAACGGCACTGCCGGCCATCTCCTGAGTCGTCAGAAGTGCATCCCACTCACCCTCCGCAACGATCACTGGAAGTGAGTTGCCGCTGAGGGTCCCGCCGAAGGCGAGCATGTTGGTTCCATGCTCTGGAGTGTTCAGCATCTTGTACTTAGGTGCGCCCGGGAGGTAGCGCCGAACGTTCCGAACTCCACCCGACAGTCCGACCTGGATCGGAATTGTGTAGCGCTGACCGTCGTGTCCAATGTGGAATCGGTGCAGGGTTTCGAGCGTCAGTCCACGTTGATCGGTCAGGTATACGAGGCGCTTAGGCGAGAGCGCTAGCTGATCGGGCCAGTCCACAAGCGGCTTGTCCTGGTCTTGGAGCTTCGGCGGCAGCTTCGGACTTGCGTCGCGTGGTCGAGGAGGGACTCGCGTCGATTGCGGTGTTGGCCCTCCGAGAGTGCCATCCTTGCGAAGCTTCTGCACGAGGTCGTAAATTTCACCGCCGTGGTTCCCTTTGAGACAGTTCCACTTGCCCGCGATCGCGTTGATGGACGCTGAAGGCGAGCGGCTCGATCCCGGCTCCTCGCACAGCGGGCAGAAGGCGCGCTGCTCTCCGTCTGGAGTCACGTCGCCAGCGAACCACCGCGCGAAGAGACGCTCTGTAACGTCGGGATCCAGCAAGTGTCTGAGTCCAGTAGTTGGTGCCACGGTGGTCTACTTCGCGTCGGTCGTGGGCGCGACGGTGCAAGCGTCGATGTAAGCATCGAGCTGCTCCTGCGTGTGGCGCGCGAGGTTGCCGCCCAGCCGGGTGCAACCCAGCTTGCGCGATTGACGAGCGCGTATGACTTGGCGCTCGCTCATACCGAGATAGGCGGCGGCTTCAGCTGTGTTGAACCAGCGGACGGGTGTGGGGTTGGTCTTGGACATCGGAACTCCTCGGGATGAATCACCGAGTGGGCTCCATTAACGACGAATGCCGAACAATTGGAGCCCACCCGACAAATTGTCGAAAGTGGATTCCGTTGCTCGGCCAGATGTCCGCAGCTTGGTCTTAGAAGGCGTCTCCCGAGAGTGGATGTTCACTCGGGAGCCGATAGCCTCGGCCCTTTGACTGCTTCTTCACTGCCTTCGACGGATCGAAGGGCTGGCCGCTATTCGCCGTCGGATTTCATTCATCGATGATCCCGAACGGACAGCGGTTTACTGCTTTTGGTGCTGGTGGTGCTCGTGCTGATCGCGGCTTGCGCCGGTCACAATTACTACTTTACTTGATCAGCCTCGGTCGCCGCTGGGGAGCGTCGGTAAGGTCGTTGGTCAACGTTCGACAGTTGGTGCGAAGCGTTCCAGAGCGTCCTTCAGACGCACGATCCGGAAGCGGAACGGGTCGTCCTCGCGAGGCACGTCTACGTACCACTCCAGCCCTTCGCAGCCCAGCTCGTCCGTTGCGCGAATGAGGTCGAGGCCGAGCAGCGGGACGCGGGTGCTTCGGCTCAGCGCGCCTCGGAAGTACAACATTTGGAAGTTGCGAGCGACTTCCCACGCGGACAGCCGGGCGTTGTTGTCTTTCCACTTCGCTAGCCTCATGCTCGCCTCGGTGACTGTTCCCCGCGTCTGCGGGTGCATGCAGTCGGCCGGAGCAGCGCGATAGCGAAGTGTCGCCAGCGACACGGCGGGAAGCGCCAGCATGCGGGTCTTCGACGTGAGGCCAGGATCGGGCTCGTCCTCCACTTCCCAGAAGACGTCGTGATAATTCTCGAAAGGGCTCACGAGCGGCGCAAACACCGCAGACGGTAACGTTATTGATACGGACATGTGGTTTCCTCCTGATGGTTGTACTGTTCCGAGTGGTCGACCTCGGCAGACGCGCTCCAGACTAGGGCGCGGCTGCCGGGGTCTTTCTGTTACTGCCAGCGCGGCGCAGTGTCGATGGGGTTGAAGGAACTCCGCGGCATGATCGACAACGCCCTCTGGGTTGCCGCGAACGGGTCGGCGACCTTAGCCGCCAAGGACTCGGCGCTCTTGCCGTAGCTCTGTTGCAGGCTCCGCGTCCTCTCGACCTCGCGGCGCAGCTGTGTGTAGCGGCGGGTGAGTTCGACGATGTCCTTGCCGCGCCGAAGATCGTCTCTGACGGCCTCCAGCTCTTGCCGCAGGGCAAACGCTCCTTCGACGCTGGACTTGCCTCGGGCCACGTGGCTCTCTGCCTGCGCAGTAACCATCTGCTCCAAGGGCCGAACTCGGTCGAACACCTCCTCGTCCACAGCTGCGATGGTCCGGCGCTCGACTTCCGAGTTGGGATAGAACGCGTCGCGGGCTGCGAAGCGCGCTTGGTCGAGGGCGTCGTCCGCGACGTACGTCACGAAGTAACCGCTTTCCTGGGCTGCGGGTTGGTCCTGCTCGATGTCGTCGCCTTCGGCGCTGTCCACCTTGCGTACTACTGGAATATTGCTCATGCTGTTCGTCCTCTCCTTAGGCCCGGCGCTGCTTGCGCTCACGGTGCAGGCGCTCGATGTCGGGGTTGGCTGTGTTCTGGATGCGGGCGAGGGTCGCCCGGCGCTTGTCTTCGGCCTCGAAGGCCTCGGCGAACTCGTCGGCTACGGCGTCGAGCCGCTGCGCGAGGGTGTTGGTCGCGGTCTGGAATTCCGCCGCCGTCTCAGCGAGTGCCCTTTCTAGGAACTGGCTCCGACCGTCGCGCGTATATTCCGGCAAGCCCGTTCGCGGGTCGAGCTTGGGGTTCGCGTGGGGCATTGGGCTCAAGCTCCTCCGATGGGGTCCTGGCATTGTTCATTTCCTCTCTCTGTTGGTGAGTCCTGCTTGCTTGGTGGTGGCGAAGGCGGCGGCGACCTCGGGATACACGAGGCCGTACGGCTGCAGCCCTGCGAGCAGCGCCTGTCGGACGAAGGTCGCCTTACTTGTGCCGCCCGACATAGCCACGAGCGATTCGATCGCCGCGTTCACTTCACGCGGCACCATCGTCTCGATGCGTACCCCTTGGGTGATGCCCTGGGATGGTCTTGCCAATTGGTGCCTCCGCTGTTCTCTGGTTTTTAGTGACGGGAGTATTCCTACTCCATCGCGACATTCAAAGGCAAACGGGCTTCGAGAAACAATTACCTGATGAGGTGCACTTTTGATCTCCACATCGGCAAGCGGGGAGAGGTCGCGGCGAGGGAGACTTGAAGGCAAACAAGGAGGAAACCATGCCCAACTACGAAGCCCTCAGCTCCGACCGCAGCGAGTTCCAAGGCGAGGCCGGACCGCAGTACCTCACGCCCAGTGGCAGACCGCGCCGATTGTCAGTGGGCGAGCGCGCCGCGTTGCTGCGTCGAGAAGGGATGCGCCCCGGCTCGCCGTTCGGTCCGTCGCAGCGCACTATCCACGACTACGCGACCAACCCGGACCCCGGCTCGATTCAACTCACGCGCGGCTTCCGCCAGAACTGAGCCAGCGCGTGGCGAGGATGGTCACTCCCACACGAACCAGACGAGATGGGCCGAGCGCCCGTCCTGGTGCGGTTCGTGCGGCTCTGGCCATCCTCGCGTCGCTCTAGGCGATCCGCACGAGGCCGTCGTTCTGCGGTGGGCGACGGCCTCAGCGCAGCGAGCGGCCTTCTGCAACCCGGCATGGAAACTGATGTAGCTGACATTCATCCCGGCGTCTCCCGGCGGAAAACCCGTCCGACCGCGCTTCGCCGGGGCAATCCGAGGCGAACCGCCCCGAGCCGCCATATCGCCCCAAGTCGCCCGGAATCACGGGTGAAGGCGGCTCAGGTCGGTTCACTCCGGCGAGCCCCGGTTTGCCTGTGAGGCCTGTCCGGACCGTTTTCCAAACTGATGGCGCGGGTTCGATTCCCGTCATCCCCTCCAGATGTGCCGGCCTTTCCGTCGACCTCCTCGCGGAGCAGATTGGCGCGCATGGGCAGGGACTCCGCACTGACGCTCACTTGCGGACAAAGTACCTTCATGGGCCGCGGGAAGGTACTTTCCCCGCAACTCAACGGACGACGCGGGCGCGCTTTCGCCCAACCTCTGCGGACAGGACGAGCTGCGCTTCTCCCCTCGGGCAAGGAGTGCTTGTTCGCCACAGCACAGTACGGCGCTCTGCTTCCTCAACAAGGCAACCAGAGTGATCCTCACCCCCCCAGTTCGAGGGATCAGCCCAGTTCGAGGGATCAGCGCGTCCCGCTCGCTCGCTCGCGCACCCCGTCACGGGTCGTTCCCAAACGTGAGTGTCCCTCACTTTGGGGGGCCTTGATGCCTTGTCGTCCGGTGACGCGGACTGCTTTGCTATGCGCGTGACCTAACTCTTACCCGAAAGGAGAGTCACGCCATGATCCAATCCTCCAAGGTCGGCCGGCATCGGCCCGTGCCCCCTGCGCCGGCACGTCCAGGCGCGGACTCCGCTCTGCGACCACAGGGCCGCGCCCTGACCGGCGGCGCCCGGTAAGACAGTTCCGTTCGTGGTGCCCACCACGAACACGATCGCCGTTGCGCGGGATCTGCGCGGTCCGCCAGGCGCGAGCCAGAGCGCTCCGCCCTTCGCGGACAGTAATCCACGCAATCGACAGCTCCGCAGTCCCCACCCAATCGGGAGCCTGCCGGGGTTATCTCGGCGCGGGTCGGACCAGTCCGCCGGAAGCACGATCCGGTGGCCGGGCCGGTTTGTCGCGCCCTGACCCCACCCTGTCGCTCGCTCTGCCGCTGCATCACGCCACACCCGAGTTCCTTGCGAGGTCAGAATCCAATGAAGAGACTATTCGCGGCCTGTACGGCCGCACTGATGGCCGTGGGCCTGGCAATAGCCGGGGCAGCGGCCCCGGCGAGCGCGGTGGGCCTCCAGGCCGTCCTGTGCCACGCCACCCCTCCCAGCACGGCCGCCAACGGCTGGCAGGCAATGCCGCCGCTGGACATGCACGCGATCATCACGCAGGGCCACGATCTGCACGAAGCCGACATCATTCCGGCGTTCGGCTCCTACCCCGGCAAGAATCTCACCGCACTGTTCGGCTGGGGAGCCACCGGAGCCCAGGTCCTGGCCAACGGATGCGTGCTCCCCGTGCAGCCCCCGCCCGCCCCGATCGTCGTCACGCCGCCCGGCGCCTCCATGGTCGACGAATGCGGAACCGAGAACGACCTGATCGTCATTCCCGCCGACGGCACCGGATACAGCTTTTCCGGGAGCGGCGGGGATGTCTACCTGACGGCTGCCGCGAACTATGCCTTCCCGGCCGGCACGGAAACGGAGTGGCACTTCGGCCTCACCGACGTTCCGTGCGTGGTCTCCCCGGGTGTGCTCACGCCGCCGCCGCCGCACTTCACCGACGCGGTGTGCGATGCGCCGGCCGTTCTGACCCTGACCGGCTTCGACCACGGTTCCTGGGCCTGGGGAGACCAATCCGGAGATTCCTTCTCCGGCGAGCCCGCGGGCCTGGAGTTCGGCGTTCCCTACGCCGTGACTGCCGTGGCAGATCAGGGATGGGTCATCCCGCGCACCTCGGCCTGGTCCTTCACCCCGGTGGAGCCCGCCGACTGTGGCGGGGACGGACCAGGCGGCGGCGAAGAACCGAACCCGGTCATGGTTGTGCCGCTGCCGCCGACGGCAACGGATGCCTGCGGTCCCGACAACGACACCGTGGACCTTCCCGAGCCCCAGGACGGCGTCATCTACAGCCAGGAGCGCTCCGGGGACGGTACGGGCACAACAGTGGTCGTCGTCACGGCAACGGCCCTGCCCGGCTTCACACTGGGCTACGAGGGCGAGGAATGGGCCACGGTGAACTGGGACTTCCCGGTGAACAACGAGCCCTGCCCCCTCACCGATCCGGATCCGGTGATCGACCCTGATCCCGTCACCGACCCTGATCCGGTGATCGACCCAGATCCCGTCACCGACCCTGGTCCCGGGACCGACCCGGATCCCGTCACCGACCCTGATCCCGCCACCGACCCGCCGACGGTCGTGGACATCCCGGTGACCGACCCACCCACGGGCGTGCTGCCGCAAGCCGCGCCCGCAGCGAAACCGGCCGTCACGCCAACGCTCGTGCTCGCCTCGGCGGGTGTCGAGGCAGAGAATATGGGACTCTTCGCCCTGCTGTTCTTCCTCGCGGGCGCTGCCGTCCTGGTCGCGGTCAGGAGGCGAGGGGCGAAACCGGCCCCGATGAGCGCGACTCGGCCGTCACACCGTCACGCGGAGCACCGGCGCCTGACCCCCGGTGAGGTCTGGGCCCACCGACGCCATCTCGGCGCCCGGACCGGCACAGGGCATCGCCACTAGGCACTTGCACACCTGACTCCCGCCCCGGCCTCGATTTCGAGGTCGGGGCGCTTCCGTTCACCCACCCACCTCCCCGCGAAACCGCAGTTGTGCGCGCTAAAAGACCCGGATAACGCGCACAACTGCGGTTTCGCGGGGAGTGTGTGGGGGGATTTAGAGGGTGGTGTGGGTGACGCGGCCGGCGAGCAGCGTGGCGGCGACGGGCATCCGCCGCAGATCGGCGACGGATGCCGTGAACGGGTCGACCTCGCAGACCGCCAGGTCGGCGACGTCCCCCACCGCGACCTGGTGCCGCCCGCGCGCGGACGCTGCCAGCGCCGCCTGCCGGGAGATCGCCTGCTCGGGGTGCCACGGCTCGCGACCCTCCGTGGCGCGCCCAACGGCGGCCGCCATGCTCACCCAGGGGTCGAGGGGCGCCACCGGGGCGTCGGAGCCGAGCGCCAGCTCGACGCCGGCCTCCAGCAGGCTCGCCAGCACGAAGGCCCGGCCGGTGCGGCCGGCCCAGTAGCGGTCCGCAACATCGCGGTCGTCCAGGGCATGCTCCGGTTGCACGCTGGCGACCACGCCCAACCGGGCGAAGCGCTCGATGTCGGCGGTAGCCAGCAGCTGCGCGTGTTCGATGCTGCCCGCGCAGCCGAGTTGCTCGAACGCGTCCAGGGCCATGCTGTTGGCGTGGTCGCCGATGGCATGCACGGCCGGGCGGATGCCTGCCTCCGTCGCGGTCCGCATGAACCGGACGAGCTCCTCGGGCGGCACCGTGAGCAGCCCGTGCGCATCCGGGGTGCCTTCGAGGCCGGGATACTCGTCGAGGCAGTACGCCGTGCGGGTGTTGAGCGACCCGTCGGTGATCACCTTGTACGGGCCCACGGTGAGCAGTCCCCCGGTTCCGTCGATCGGAGCGCCGGAACGCAGGCCGAGTTCCACCGCCCGCGGCAGGTCCTGGCTGTAGATGCCGAACTCGACCCGAAGCGAATCCGTGCCCGCGGCGATCCGGCGCCGCCAGGTGTCGAGGTTCCAGGTCATCTCGAGGTCGACGATGCCGACGACGCCGCGGGATGCCGCGACCCGGGCCGCCTCATCGGCCCAGCCGTCCATCACCTCGTCCGCGACCGCGCCGAGCGCGTTGACGACGGCGAAGCAGTCCTCTTCCCGGAGCAGCCCCGTGGGGTGGCCGGCGAATCCGTGCCGCGCGAGCGCCGCAGAGTTCAGCCAGCAGCTGTGCAGGTCGCCGCTGACCAGCACGACCGGGACGGCCCCGGATACGGCGTCGAGCACCTCGAGGCCGGGCGCGGCCGGCCACAGCCCGTCGCGGAATCCGAACCCGACGAGGGTGTCCCCGGCCGGCACCGAGGGGATGCGCCCGGCGACCGAGACGGCCGCCTCGGCGCCGGATGCCGCGGCCGAGACATCGAGGCGCCGCGCCGTCTGCGCCCACTGGCTGAAGTGCACGTGGTTGTCCCACAGACCCGGGATGACCCACCGCTCGCCCAGGTCGACCGTGTGCGTCGACGCGTGGCCCGGGTCGGTGTAGCCGATCCGCCGGATCACGCCGTCGACGATTTCGATGTCGACGACGTCGTCGCTGCCCGGGAGGCGGCCGTTCCGCAGCAGGAGCGTCGTGGAAACCGTCACCTGCCGAGCCGATCGTGCACGCGCCGCATTTCGGTGGCCAGGGCCGCGCTCGCGTACGGCCCATCGCCCTCGAGCTCCGCGATCACGCGTTCAACGGTCTCGGCCGGCTTGTTCTGGCTCATCTTGTTCTTGGCCACCAGCCGGGTGACCCTCAGGCGGAAACCCATCGTTCCCGCCGAGATGCGCGCCGCATACGCGGCGTCGACCGGCGTGCCGTTCATCCGGCGCGGCTCAGGCATCCGCTCCTCGAAGTGGTCGACCAGTTCCTCGAGCACACGCAGGTTCTCCTCGGCGCCGAGCAGCTCAGGCGTGCCGTACAGGTGCGCCGTGATGAAGTTCCAGGTGGGGACGGCCCCGGACGCGTCGTACCAGCCGGGCGAGATGTAACCGTGCGGGCCCTGGATGACCACGAGCAGCTCATGAGAACCGAGCTCGTGCAGCTGCTCGTCCGGGCGGCCCACATGCCCGAGCAACACGATGTCCTCGGCGGACTCCTCGAGGATGACCGGGTAGTGCGAGGCCACGAGTTCGCCGGCCGAGGTATGGCTAATGATCGTGGCCCACGGGTTATCCCTGATCAATCTCTTGATCTCGGCGGTTTCGCCGAGCACGAAGCTGGGGTTCTGTCTCATCGCATTCCGCTTTCCAGGTCGATCGCTGCGGCCGAGGGCCGCTGGCAGGACGGGCACCAGTACAGTTTTCGGGCCCCCATCTCTTCGAGGGAGATGTGCGTGCCGCACACGCGGCAGGGCAGCCCTTCGCGCTTGTAGACCCAGTGCCGGTCCGCCCGGTTCCTCATGGCCAGGACGTACTCGTCGCCGCCGAGGTCGTCCATCGTCATCATCTGGCCGGTCTTGACGCCGATGGCGAGCAGGTGCGCCCAGTCCCGCCAGAGGGCGCGGACCGTGTCGTCGCTGAGGGTTTTCCCGGGCGCGTGCGGGTCGATCCGGGCCCGGAACAACAGCTCGGCCCGGTACACGTTGCCGATGCCGGCCACGACGCTCTGGTCCATCAGGAGCTGGCCGATCGGGGTGGGCTTGCGGCGAACGGTGGTCGTGAACCGGTCTTCGGCGGCCTGGCCGTCGTCGAGCTGCGGATCGGGCCCGAGCTTCGCGATCACGGCGTCCACCTGGCCGGGGTCGAGAACCTCGCACGCGGTCGGCCCGCGGAGGTCGGCCGACACGGTGTCGGTGAGCAGGCGCACGCGCACCTGGCCGACGGGCTCCGGCGGGAAGGTGTCGACGGCGCCGAGTTCCTTCTCCTGCTCCGCCATCCGCACCCGGGTGCGGCGGGGAGCACCGATGCTGTGCATGGAGTTCTCCCCGGCCGAATCGAGCACGGCGCCGTGGCCTGCATCCAGCTCGGTGCCGCGCTGGTTGGTCTGCCCCATCCGGCCGTTGGCCGACGCGATGGTCGCATCCATCAGGATGTCCCCGGCGAAGTCCCACGCGCCGTACATGCCCAGGTGGATGCGCAGCCAGAGCCCGTTGTCGAACTCGAGGAACATCTGCTTGCCGACGGCTTTGGCATCCGTCATGACATGGCCGTCGAGCCGCTCCGCCCCCGCCACGAACCTGCCCTGCGGTGAAGAAACGCGCACGGGCTTGCCGACGAAGTTACGCGCGAACTGGCGCGTGATCCGGTGGACGGAATGACCCTCGGGCACGGTCAGGCCACGATGTCTTTGCCGGCGATCCGCCCGGTCGTTTCGTACTCCCCGAGCTGGGCGATCCGCCGCGCGTGCCGCTCGTCCCCGGAGAACGGCTCGGCGATGAACGCGTCGATGAAATCCGTCGCGTCTTCGACGGTGTGCTGCCTGGCCCCGATGGAGATGACGTTGGCGTCGTTGTGCTCACGCGCGAGCCGGGCGGTGCTGAGATTCCAGGCGAGGGCCGCGCGAGCGCCCCGCACCTTGTTGGCGGCCATCTGCTCGCCGTTGCCCGATCCACCGAACACGACGCCCAGGGCTGCAACGCCGCCGGCCCGGTCGTTCACCACGGCCTGCGCGGCATTGATGCAGAACGCCGGGTAGTCGTCGAGTGCGTCGTAGCTCTGCGGCCCGTGGTCGATGACCTCGTGGCCGGCGGCGGTCAGGTGCTTCATGAGGTGCCGGCTGAAGTCCAGGCCCGCGTGGTCGGTGGCGATGTGGATGCGCATAGGGGAATTCTATTTAGTTGGAAGCGGGTTGGTTGGCAGCGGGTGGGTAGGCAGCGGGCTGGACGGCGGGGCGGGGTGGCAGCGGGGCGAAGATCGGCTCATGGGTCCGACTCCGTTTGAGTTCGAAGAACCCGTCGAAGGCGGCGGCCACCACCACCGCGTCCCAGAGCGCGAGCGCCTGCGCGCCGGTCGGCGCCGGCGACATCACGGGCCCGAAGAAGGCCACGTCACCCACGGCGATGATGGGCGTCCCGACCTCGTGGCCCACCCGCCTGATGCCCTCAAAGTGGCTGAGGCGCATGGCCACATCGAATTCGTCGCTGTCGGCGTAGGCCGCGAAGGCGGCCGGCAGCCCCACCTCGGCGAGCGCCGCCGGGATGACCTCGTCGGGGTCGGTCTGGCCACCCGGATGAATCAGGGCACCGAGGGCGGCGTAGAGCGCCCTGACGCTCTCCTGTCCGTGCAGTTCCTGGGCGGCCTGGACCAGCCGGGTGTATTTCAGCGCCCGCGGGAAGAACGCCTGGTATTCGTCGCTGACGTCCTTGTCTTCGTTGAGCACCGCGAGGCTCATGACGCTCCAGGTGACGTCGAGTTGTCGCGCCTCGGCAACCTCGTCCATCCACCGTGAAGTCACCCATGCCCAGGGGCAGGAAGGGTCGAACCAGAACTCTATCGAATCAGCCATATGTCCAGACTAGGCGGCGCTTATGGGTGCCCGAACCCCGTCAAATCCGTATCCGGAATATCGTTTTGGCCGATCATCGGCTAAAATTGAAAGCTTGCCCGAAAATGAGTCGAAATTTTCCCGACCACGGGTCGCTACAGGTCTCACGCAAATGGCCTCCACGAGAGAAGAACATATTGCCTATTGACCGAAGTACAAACACGTCTCTGAGCGGTGCCACAAGCGCCGCCGCAAAAACCAGAAAGCCGCTCCTGCGGCGCCGGCTCAAGGTGTCCGACGTCAACGTTGTTGACCACCCCAGGCTGAAGAAGGCCCTCGGCGGAACGATCGTCGGAAACACCATGGAGTGGTACGACGTCGGTGTCTTCGGCTACCTGATCACCACGATGGGCCCGGTCTTCCTGCCCGAGGCCGACAAGACCGTGCAGACGCTCTTCCTGCTCGGAACCTTCGCGGCCACGTTCATCGCCCGCCCCCTCGGTGGCGTCTTCTTCGGCTGGCTCGGCGACAGAATCGGCCGCCAGAAGGTGCTGTCCATGACGCTCATGCTCATGGCCGTCTCCACCTTCGCCGTCGGCCTGCTGCCCGGGTACGCCCAGGTCGGCATGTTGGCCGCCGCCCTGCTGGTGTTCACCAAGGTCATCCAGGGATTCTCCACCGGCGGCGAGTACGCCGGCGCCACCACCTTCGTCAGCGAGCACGCTCCTGACAAGCACAGGGGCTTCTTCGCCAGCCTGCTCGACATGGGCAGCTACCTCGGCTTCGCCATCGGTGCGGCCCTCGTCTCCGTGTTGCAGGTCACCCTGGGACAGGACGTCATGGAGGACTGGGGCTGGCGCATCCCGTTCCTGATCGCCGGACCTCTCGGCCTCATCGCCATCTACTTCCGGATGAAGATCGAGGAATCGCCCACCTTCCAGGCCACCCTGGACGCCAAGGACATCGCGGCGAACGACCCGCTGGTCGCCGATGCCCCGGCCGCCAAGGGCCCGCTCGCGATCTTCAAGGCGTACTGGCGCGGAATCGTGCTGGCCATGGTCCTCGTGGCCTCCGCCAACACGCTCGGCTACGCGCTCACCTCCTACATGCCGACCTACCTCACGGCGAACAAGGGCTACGACGAGCTGCACGGAACGCTGCTGACCATTCCGATCCTGGTCATCATGTCGCTCTGCATCCCGCTGGCCGGTCGCCTGTCCGACAAGATCGGACGCCGCCCGGTGCTCTGGATCGGCGCCATCAGCGCGGTCTTCCTCTCCATCCCGGCGTTCCTGCTGATTGACATCGGCGGAATCTGGACCACGCTGCTCGGCCTCGCCCTGATCGCCTTCCCGGTGACGTTCTACGTGGCCAACCTGGCGTCGGCGCTGCCGGCACTGTTCCCCACCGAGAGCCGCTACGGAGCAATGGGCATCGCCTACAACTTCTCCGTCGCCATCTTCGGAGGAACGACCCCGTTCATCATCGCGGCCCTCATTGCGGCCTCCGGCGACGACATGGCGCCGGCGTACTACCTGATGGGGACATCCGTCATCGGAGCAATCACCATCTACTTCATGAAGGAAACGGCCCAGCGCCCCCTGCTCGGCTCCATGCCCAGCGTGACGTCTGACGCCGAGGCCCGCGAACTCGTCGCAGGCCAGGACGAGAACCCGATGCTCGACATGGACGACATGCCGTTCGACCACACCTACGAAGCGGCCACCAGCGCCGTTGACGTGGTCGACGTGCAGGATGCCGAGCCCGCGAAGGTCTAACGACCGGGTCTGCTCACTGAGTGGCGCTCGAACGGGCATGTGTCGCCGGTACGCCGGCGACACATGTCCGTTTCGGCATGCCGGGGCCTGGCTGCGGCCGGAGGGTACAGCCCGGCGGGGCCTCACAGGCTGCCGCCGTAGAATTGACGGATGACCACTGTGCCTGCCACCGACACCGTGCCTTCGGCCGGGCCCGTTCAGTCGACGGCGCCGACCCCCGGCACTCCCAGCACTCCCGACGCCCCCGGCACTACGCCCGGCATCGACCCGGCCGACCTCGAGGTCGCCCTGCGGGTGCTCGCGCAGCTCACCACGATCGACCCGGAAGACCCGGACTTCGTCACCGTGCGCCAGGCCACCGCGAAGATGTTCAAGTCCGTCAAGGTCGCGCGCCGCTCCGAGAAACGCCAGGCCATCGCGCATGCCGACCGTGACGTGATCGCGGCCACGGCGACCGGCGCCCCCACCCGCATCGACGACGAGACCGTCGGCGCCCAGCTGCGCCTCGGCACCAGCAAGCCGTCGGCCGGCGAGCTGCGCGTCGCCCGCCCCTGCTACATCTGCAAGCAGCGGTACACCCTCGTCGATGCCTTCTATCACCAGCTCTGCCCAAGCTGCGCGGCGATGAGCCACGACAAGCGCGACGCCCGAACCGACCTCACCGGCAAGCGCGCGCTGCTCACCGGCGGCCGCGCGAAGATCGGCATGTACATCGCCCTGCGCCTGCTCCGGGACGGCGCGCACACAACGATCACCACGCGGTTCCCGCGCGACGCCGTGCGCCGCTTCAGCGCCATGCCCGACGCGTCCGACTGGCTGCACCGCCTGCGCATCGTCGGGATCGACCTGCGCGACCCGGCCCAGGTGATCGGCCTGGCCGATTCCGTCGCGGCACAGGGGCCGCTCGACATCCTGATCAACAATGCGGCGCAGACCGTGCGCCGCTCCCCCGGGTCGTACTCGCCGCTGGTCGAGGCTGAGTCGTCGCCGCTGCCGGAGGGGACCATCCCCGAGATCGTGAGCTTCGGGCACACCAACGACGCGCATCCGTCTGCCCTGGCCGCCTCGGTCAGCAGCCACCCCATCCTCGCCGCGGCCGCCGCCGGGGCCGGCGCGCTCACCGCGGACGACCTCACCGCCCTCGCCCTCGCCCCGGGCTCCTCGTCTCTCGAGCGCCTCGCGGCCGGCACGGCGATCGACGCCGGCGGCCTGGTGCCCGACCTGCACGACGTGAACAGCTGGACCGCCAACATTGAGGATGTCGACCCGCTCGAGATGCTGGAGGTGCAGCTGTGCAACACCACCGCGCCGTTCCTGCTGGTCAGCCGCCTGCGCGCCTCGATGGCGTCATCCCCCGCCAGGCGCACCTACATCGTCAACGTCTCCGCGATGGAGGGCGTCTTCGGCCGCGGCTACAAGGGGCCGGGACACCCGCACACGAACATGGCCAAGGCCGCGCTGAACATGCTCACCCGCACGAGCGCCAAGGAGATGCTCTCCGACGGCATCCTGATGACCAGCGTCGACACGGGCTGGATCACCGACGAGCGCCCGCACCCGACCAAGATCCGCCTCGCCGAGGAGGGCTTCCACGCCCCCCTCGACCTCGTCGACGGCGCGGCCCGGGTCTACGACCCGATCGTTCGCGGCGAGGCCGGCGAGGACCTCTGCGGGGTGTTCCTCAAGGACTACAAGCCCGGCACCTGGTAGCCCCGCGTCCCCCTGGCACCCTCACCCGCCCGCGCGCGCTCAGCTGCCCGCCCGGGTTGAGTTGCGGAAAAAGTACCTTCATTTCGCTCGGGAAGGTACTTTCTCCGCAACTCAACTCCCGATCGCCCCGGGCATGAGCAGGTACACGCCGAATCCGAGGAGGACAAGCGCGCTGACGACGACGCCGATCATGGCGAGCGTCGGCCTCGCGCCCGCCTTCCGGTACCCGGCGAGCGCCACGATGCTCACGATCAGTCCGATCAGCGACAGCGCCGGGATCACGCCCAGGACGATCCCGGTGATGGCCGCCACCCGGGTATTCGCCGCGACGGTCGCAACACCCGCGGCATCCCGATGGTCGGGCACGATCCCGCCGGGATGCGTCTGCCCGGCCGGAAGCCGCGTCGCTGAGCCCGTGTATTCGCCGCCGTTCGACATGAATGCCCCCCCAAGTTGCGCCCAGTCTAGGGACGGCGGCATCCGCGCGACAAGGAGCAAAGGCCTCGACCGCCTGTGGAGTACAGTCCCCTGCAATGACACCCCCCTCTGCCATCGCTGCCCGGCTCCGGGCGGCGGGCTGCGTTTTCGCCGAAGACGAGGCCCGCCTGCTCAGCTCCGCGGCACGCACACCGCACGAACTCGCCGCGATGGTGGACCGGCGCGTCCGGGGGCTGCCGCTGGAGCACATCCTGGGCTGGGCGGAGTTCTACGGGCTGCGGGTGCAGGTCGATCCCGGTGTCTTCGTACCGCGACGGCGCACCGAGTACCTCGTGAGCCAGGCCCTCGCTGTGTGCCGTCCCGGGGCCGTCGTCGTCGACCTGTGCTGCGGTTCCGGCGCCGTGGGCGCGGCGCTCGTCTCGGCGGCGCCCCAGGTCGCGCTGTACGCCACCGACATCGACCCCGCCGCGGTGGCGTGCGCCAGGCGCAACCTCTCCGCTCATCCCGGCCGAGTGTTCGAGGGCGACCTCCTCGACGCCCTTCCCGCGGCCCTGCGCGGCCGGATCGACGTGCTGGTCGCCAACGCCCCGTACGTCCCCACCGGGGCAATCGAGCGGATGCCGCCGGAGGCCCGCCTGCACGAGGCCCGAGTGGCCCTCGACGGCGGGGCCGACGGCCTCGACGTGCAGCGCCGCCTGGCCGCGGCGGCGCCTGCCTGGCTGGCGCCGGGCGGGCACCTGCTCGTCGAGACAAGCCGGGCGCAGGCAGGGCACACCATGGCCGTCTTTGCCCACAACGGGCTGACGCCGCGGGTGGCGCATTGCGACGGCCTCGATGCCACCGTCGTCATCAGCAGTCGGCGAGCGCCACGCAGTCGAGAACGAGAGCTGCCGCAAGGCGCGCATCGCGGACGGTGAAGGGCCGCGCGGCACCTTGCTGCGCCTCTCCGCGACGGGATGCCAGCACCCGCGTCAGAAGCTCCGAGTACTCCGGCCACCTCCGGGCCGCGAACTCCGCTGCTGCCGATTTCGAGACAACCCGGCCGGTTTCGATGGTGACGACCAACCGTTGGGCCCCGAGCGCGAGCCATTCGACGGCCTCCGCGGGCACAGTGTCGTCATCCGACCGGGCGGTCAGCCTCGCCGCAGTGTCGGACGCATACGGCATCCAGTACGAGCGGAGGTTGTCTCGGCTGGCCGCACTGGCCAGTTCAGAGACGGCTGAAGCCGTGTCGACGTCCCGCTCCTCCTTCGACCACGAGCCCAGACGACCAGCGTTCACTCGCGCCGCGGGCCCGTGCAGCATCTCCAGCCAGGTCACCCAGGTAAGTTGCCCGTCGGGCCGGGCCATCCCAAAATCGCCCGACACAACCTGCGGAGCCGACGGGATGCCATCCGGGCCCGAGGCGACCTGCCCGGCGGTGAGATAGATGCCGTCGACGCAATGGCCCGCAGCCGCCGTCGCTGCGTGCAGTCCCACCAGCACCTTTGCGTCGACGACTGTGACGAAGCGGCTCGTTTCGAATACGAGGTCGATGTCGCTGTCGTGCTGCCAATCGCCGGATGCCCCGGAGCCGGTGAGGTGCACGGCGACCAGGAGCCCCGGGATCAGCGCGTCCACGTCCGCAACGAATCCGCGCGCACGGTCGGTCAGTTCCACGGGCGGTCCGGGTTCAGTCACGACGCGACGCTAACACCGAAGCGGGCCGGCGTCCGTGAAGTCACGACCATAGGTCCGCTCCCACGATTGACGGGGGTACACTCCCCGGCATGGAAAAGCTGAACTTCACGGTTGAGGTGAACGCTCCCGTGCACACCGTCTGGACCACGATGCTCGACGACGCCACGTACCGACAGTGGACGAGCCCGTTCAACGCAGCGGGTTCCTGGTACGAAGGAAGCTGGGTCCTCGGCAGCGAGATCCGCTTCATCGGGCCCGACACAGACGGTTCCCTCGGCGGGATGATCGCCACGGTCATCGAGAACAAGTCGGACGAACGCGTCACCCTGGAATACCTCGGCGAGATCCTCCGGGGCGTCGAGTACCGGGATGAACGGTCGAAGTTCTTCGGCGGGCGGGAGACTTACTCCTACAGCGAGTCCGGCGGCGTCACCACCGTGCGGGTGGACCTCGATTCCGAGGAGGACTTCTCGGCGATGTTCCGGGAAATGTGGCCGTTGGCCCTGGACAGGCTCAAGGCGATCGCCGAGTCGTAGTCGCAGTACGAGCCGCACTGTCAGGACCGCCCGTGAAACCGACCGTGCGACACAGCGTCAGGGCTTGCCGAAGCCGAGGCCCTGCGCCTCCGCCGGCTGCTTCGCCCCTGGGCGGCCCGATAGGCTCACGACGGTGAATACCCTGGCATTTTCCATCCGACGCACGATCGCCGCCGACTGGCGTGAGATCCGTGACCTGCGCCTCGAGATGATCCGCGACACACCGTCCGCGTACAACGAGACGCTTGAAGGCGCGCTGGGCAACGATGAAGCCGAGTGGCGGATGCGCGGCGAGCGCGGCACGGCCGACCACGGCATCGCGGTTGCCGCGATCGACAACGCCGGGCGCTGGGTGGGCGCGATGGCCGGATTCGTGTCCGAACAGGTCGCCGGCCCGCTCCTTGTCGGCGTCTACGTCGCCCCTGGCTATCGGGGCGGCGAGGTGGGCGTGACGGATGCCCTGCTGTCGGCAGTCGAATCCTGGGCCCGCACCGAGAGCGGCCGGTTGTTCCTGCACGTGCACGAAGACAACGCTCGCGCACGCACGGCCTACGAGCGCCGGGGCTTCACCGCCACGGGCGAGGCCCTCCCCTACAACCTCGATCCGGGCAGGAACGAACTGGAGATGGTCAAGGAGCTCGAACACGTATGACCCTGGCCGCATTCGACCTCCCTGCCGGCGCCTTCACGCTGCGCAGAGCCACGGCCTCCGACGTCGGCGCGATCGTCTCGCTGCTCGCCGACGACGAGCTCCGGGCATCCGTCGAATCGACCGTCCGGGAGGCGCGCGCTCCATACGATCGGGCCTTCGAGGCAATCAACGCAGACCCGGCACAGCTGCTGGTCGTTGCCGTCTCGCCCGCGGGAGAAGTCGTCGCGACGATGCAGCTGACATCCATCCCCGGCCTGGCCCGCGCGGGTGCGCTGAGAATGCAGATTGAAGCGGTGCGCGTGCACTCGAACCTGCGCGGCAACGGCCTGGGCGGCGCCATGATCACCTGGGCGATCGCGGAGGGACGTCGACGCGGAGCACGGCTGGTTCAGCTCACGTCGGACCACAGCAGGCAGTCGGCACATCGGTTCTACGAACGCCTGGGCTTCGAGGCCTCGCACGTGGGCTTCAAGCTCACCCTGTAGATCGCCCTCCGCCCGAGCGCCTCGCCCGCACCACTCCCCGCAACCCTCCCCTCGACCACCCGCCGAACTGTGAGTTCGGACCCTTCGCGGGGCGCGGGAAGGGTCCGAACTCACAGTTCGGCGGAGAGTGGGTCACTCAGGCGAGCCAGTGCAGGGCGCGGCCGTGGGGCTGGGTGAACGCGATCGGTTCTGTGCCCCGCGCCAGCACGAAGTCGGTGGATGCCGTGGGGACCGCTCGCAGGTTCTCCGCGACCGCGGGCACAACACTCTGGCCCTCGTTCGACAGCCAGCGCACGGGGAGCCTGGCCATCGTGGCGGCGAACCGCCGCGTGGCCTCCTCGTCGAGATAGGCCAGCACGGCCGTGTGGAACACGACGACGGTCGCCCCCGTCGGCGCGCGGGCGACCAGGGCCTCGACCTGCTCGTTGAGGTCACCACTCACGATCTCCACCGGCTCCGCCCGGGCGACCTCCACGGCGGCCCGCAGGCTCGCCCGGCGGTCGGCGTGCTCCGGCCAGATCAGCGCGTCCAGCCAGGCCACGTCGGCCTCGTCGTTCACGTCGAGCGGATTGAGGTCGATCCCGGCCCGCCAGACGACATCCGGGAGCCGGTCGGGGATCGGCACCGGGCCGGTCGTGGCGCAGTCGAGAACGACCGGGCTCGGCCCAGCGGCGGGATGGAGCATCCGCACCGTGCCGTCGGCGGCGGTGTACCGGTAGCTGTACCGGTCGGGGTGCAGGCAGAGCCCGGCGGATGCCCCGACCTCGATCAGGGCCAGCGGACCGGGAATCGCGGCGAGCGCCGGGAGCAGCACGGCACACCGGCCGGGTTCGTTCGTCTGCGTGGCATGGGTGAGGCAGGTGGCTTCGACGTCGGCCCAGTGCGCGGCCAGCCAGACGGAGAAGGCGGCGTAGTCCGAGACCGGGGCGCCGTGGAACCGCGAGGCGCTGAAGACCAAGTTGGGCTGGCGCTTCGGCCCGGGCAGCCGGTCGATCAGCGCCGCCGTCACCGGGTCATCCGCCACGCCGCGCGCCCACTCCTCGTAGCAGGCGCTCATGCCTCGCGCCTCGACCTCGGCGAACTGGCGATACCGGTCGGCGGTGGCTGCCTGTGGATCGGTGCTGGCTCTCATGCAGACACCCTAATCATGGCTAGGCTTGGGGATCGTGCGATGGCGCCACGAGTGTCGCGCGCATTTTTCGAACACCGCGACCCCAGATGGAGAAACCGTTGCCTGGAGTAAACCTCACCCGCATCGAAGCCCAGGAGCGTAAAGCGCTCCTCAGCGTGCAGAGCTACGACGTCACTCTCGACCTGACGACCGGGCCCGAAACATTCGGCAGCACGACAACGGTCAGGTTCACGGCAACGCCCGGCGCCTCCACCTTCATCGACGCGATCACCCGCACGGTGCACTCCGTCACCCTCAACGGCGTGACGCTCGACCCGGCATCCGTCAGCGACAACGTGCGCATCCAGCTCGACGATCTCGCCGCCGAGAACGAGCTGACCGTTGTCGCCGACGGCATGTACACGAACACCGGCGAGGGCCTGCACCGCTTCGTCGACCCGGTCGACAACGAGGTCTACCTCTACAGCCAGTTCGAGGTTCCGGACTCCCGCCGCGTCTTCGCGGTGTTCGAGCAGCCCGACCTCAAGGCTACGTTCCGCTTCACGGTGACCGCGCCGGGCGCCTGGGAGGTCATCTCCAATTCCATCACGCCCGAACCCACGGATGCCGCGGGCGGAGCGAAGACCTGGGCGTTCGAGCCCACCCACACCATGTCCAGCTACATCACGGCCCTCGTGGCCGGCCCGTACGCCGTCGTGCGCAGCGAGCTGACCTCGACCGACGGACGCGTCATCCCCCTCGGCCTGTTCAGCCGCAAGAGCCTCTTCCAGTACCTCGACGCCGACTACCTCTTCGAGAAGACCCGCCAGGGCTTCACGTACTTCGAGGAGAAGTTCAACTACCCGTACCCGTTCGACAAGTACGACCAGATGTTCGTGCCGGAGTTCAACGCGGGCGCGATGGAGAATGCCGGCGCGGTCACCTTCACCGAGTCCTACGTCTTCCGTTCCAAGGTCACCGACGCCATCAAGGAGCGTCGCGTGGTCACCGTGCTGCACGAGCTCGCGCACATGTGGTTCGGCGACCTCGTCACCATGAAGTGGTGGAACGACCTGTGGCTGAACGAGTCGTTCGCCGAGTGGGCGTCGACGATCGCCACGGCCGAGGCCACCGAATGGCACGAAGCCTGGACCACCTTCGCGGTAATGGAGAAGAGCTGGGCGTACAAGCAGGACCAGCTTCCCTCGACCCACCCGGTGGTCGCAACGATCAACGACCTCGAAGACGTGCAGGTGAACTTCGACGGCATCACCTACGCCAAGGGCGGGTCGGTGCTCAAGCAGCTCGTCGCCTGGGTGGGCCGCGACGAGTTCTTCGCCGGCGTCGCCTCGTACTTCGCCAAGCACGAGTGGGGCAACACCGAGCTGAACGACCTGATGGTCGAACTCGAGGCCTCCAGCGGCCGCGACCTCACCGAGTGGACCAAGCTCTGGCTCGAGACGGCCGGAGTGAACACGCTCCGCCCCGAGATCACGGTCGACGACGCCGGAAACATCACCGGGTTCGCCGTGCTGCAGTCCGCCGCCGCCGACTACCCCACCATCCGCCCGCACCGCCTCGCGATCGGGCTGTACAGCTTCGACACCGAAAATTCCCCGCAGGACGGACGGCTCGTGCGCACGCACCGAGTCGAACTCGACGTCGACGGCGAGCGTACGGATGTCGCCGAGCTCGTCGGCCGCTCCCGCCCCGACCTGGTCCTGCTCAACGACGACGACCTCGCCTACGCGAAGATCCGCCTCGACGCCGCGTCGCAGGATGTCGCCCTCGAGTACTTGTCGGCGATCGAGAGCCCTCTGGCCCGGGCGATCGTCTGGGGTTCCGTCTGGGACTCGACCCGCGACGCCGAGACCGCGCCGCGCGACTTCATCACCCTCGTGCTCGGCAACGTCGCCACCGAAACCGAGTCGACCACGCTCCGCACGGTACTCGGCCAGGTCGTGCTCGCGGCAACGTTCTACGTTGCCGAGGAACACCGCGCGGGCACGGTCAAGGAGGTCGGGGACTCGCTCTGGTCCCTCGCTCGTCACGCCGAGGCCGGCAGCGACGCTCAGTTCCAGTTCGTGAAGTTCTTCGCGTCGATCGCGACCACCGAGGCCCAGCTCGAGTCCATCTCCGCCCTGCTGGACGGCACCTCGCCGCTCGACGGTCTCGTCATCGACACCGACCTGGCCTGGGAGCTCCTCATCGCCCTGGTCGCCGGCGGCCAGGCCGGCACCGCGGAGATCGACGCGGCCCTCGCCGGGGACAACACCGCGACGGGCGCCCAGTCGGCCGCCCAGGCCCGGGCCGCCATTCCGACTCTCGAAGGCAAGCAGGCCGCCTGGTCGTCTCTGATCGACGTCGACACCGCGCCGAACACCATCGTGCGGGTGACGGGCGCCGGGTTCCTTCGGGCGAACGACACCACCCTGCTCGAACCGTTCGTCGACAAGTACTTCTCCATGCTGCAGACGGTCTGGGCATCACGCAGCTTCGCGATCGCCGAGAAGATCGTCGTCGGCCTGTACCCGGCGCCCCTGGCCAACAAGGCGCTGGTCGATGCGACGCGCGCCTGGCTCGACGCCAACCCGGAGCCGGTGGCACTGCGCAGGCTCGTCATCGAGAACATGGCCGGCGTGGAGCGCGCCCTCGCCGCCCAGGCCCGCGACGCCGAGTAACCGTTTCACCCTGAGCCCGGGCGACATGCCCGGGCTCAGTCGTGCGCTCGGTAGACTGGGTCGAATATGAACTGGGACTCCATCTGGGCCGAATTGACCGACTTCTTCACCGTCTACCTGTGGCTGAAGATCTTCCACATCACCGCGATCATCATCATCGCGCTGCTCCTTCGCTGGGTGCTTCACTTCGTCATCCAGCGCGTCGTCCAGCAGATCGTCTCCGGCGTGAAGAGGACGCAGAAGGTCGACGACACGCAGGCCCTGAACGTGTCGCCGCTGGCCGCCGTGCGCGTGGTGCAACGCACCCGCACCCTCGGTTCGGTGCTCACGAACATCCTCAACGTGACCCTGCTGATCGTGACGGTGCTGCTCATCGTCAACGTCGTCAACACGGACATCCTCGGCTCATTCGCCCTGCTGACGGCGGCCCTCGGCGCCGGCCTCGGTTTCGGCGCGCAGAACATCGTCAAGGACATTCTGAACGGCCTGTTCATGGTTGTGGAGGACCAGATCGGCGTCGGCGACATCGTCGACGTGGGCTTCGCCTCCGGCGTCGTCGAGAACGTCGGCATCCGCATCACCCAGGTGCGCGACGTCGACGGCACCCTCTGGTTCGTGCGCAACGGCGAGATCCTGCGGGTGGGCAACATGTCGCAGGGCTGGGCCCGGGTCATCATCGACCTCGCCATCCCCTACAGCTCCAACGTCGAGGCCGTGCAGGCCGAACTGCTGCGCGTCGCCACCGCGCTCGCCTCCAGCCGCAAGTGGCGCGGCATCATCCTGGAGAAGCCCGAAATCTGGGGCCTCGAGTCGATCACCGCGGAGGCCCTTGTGACCCGCCTGGCCGTCAAGACACGCGTATCCGCCAAGTGGGACTTCGCCCGCGACCTCCGCCTGCACATGAAGAAGGCGCTCGATGGGATGGGCGTCTCGCTCACCCCGCTGAACAGCGTCGTGATGACCGGGGCGGATGGCGCGGCCGACGGCTCCGGCATCACTCCCTCGCTCGACGCCGCGGAAGAAGCCGCGGCTCAGGTCCCCGACGTGCTCACGGATGGCGGCGAGCCGCCCGCCCCGGCCAGGAAGTCCCGGGCGCCCAGGGCCCCCCGCAAGCCCAAGGCCGGGTCACAGCCCGCGTCAGAGCCCGTGCCGCCGACCGTGCCCCAGGCCGTGCCCCAGGTGCAGACAACCCCAGATCCGGAGATTCGCGATGACGCTTGACCCCACCCCGGTAACCCCGGCCGCAGTCCACCTTCGCGACGGTGAGAACGGCGCCGCGATTGGCCCGTCGTTCTACGAACAGGTCGGCGGACGCCCGTTCTTCGAAAAACTCGTCACCGAGTTCTACCGAGGGGTGGCCGGTGACCCCGTGCTGAAGCCGATGTACCCCGAGGAAGACCTCAGCGGCGCAATCGAACGCCTCACCATGTTCCTCGAGCAGTACTGGGGCGGCCCCGGCACCTACAGCGAACAGCGCGGGCACCCGCGCCTTCGCCAGCGGCACCAGCCGTTCAAGGTCAATCCGGATGCCCGCGACCGCTGGCTGCTGCACATGCGCGAAGCCGTCGACTCCGTCGGCCTGCCGCCCCTGCAGCGCGAAACACTGTGGGACTATTTGGATCGTGCGGCGCACGCCATGGTCAACACCTTCGAGGACTAACCCGGGCGCGCGGATCCGCCGCACCCTGACAGGGGAGTCACGATGAGCGCACCCGCGACCGAAGCCGATGTCATCGTCGTGGGAGCCGGGATCGCCGGCCTCGTCGCGACGGCCGAACTGGCCCAGGCCGGCAAGAAGGTCCTCCTCGTGGAGCAGGAACCGGCCGCCTCCCTCGGCGGCCAGGCCTGGTGGTCATTCGGCGGGCTGTTCCTGGTCGACACGCCCGAACAGCGCCGCATGGGAGTGAAGGACTCCCTCGAGCTCGCCCGGCAGGACTGGTTCGGCAGCGCCGGGTTCGACCGGGAGGAAGACCACTGGCCGAGGCGTTGGGCCGAGGCGTATCTGAACTTCGCCGCCGGCGAGAAGCGGGCCTGGCTCCGCGAGAAGGGCATCGGGTTCTTTCCGGTGGTCGGCTGGGCCGAACGGGGCGGTTACACGGCGCTCGAACACGGCAACTCGGTGCCCCGGTTCCACATCGTCTGGGGTACCGGTCCCGGCATCCTCGAACCCTTCATCCGGGCCGTGCGCGCCGGGGTCCAGGCCGGGCTCGTGAGCGCCCTGCACCGCCACCGCGTCGACGCGCTGATCGTCCGGGCCGGCTCGGTGGTCGGCGTGCGGGGCACCCGCCTGGCGGCCAGCTCCGCGGCACGCGGGGTGGCCAGCTCACGGGATGCCGTCGGCGACTTCGACCTGCGCGCCTCGGCCGTGATCGTCACCAGCGGAGGCATCGGCGGCAACCACGACCTCGTGCGCGCGCAGTGGCCGGAGCGCATGGGCGAACCACCCGAGCACCTGTTGTCCGGCGTCCCTGCGCATGTCGACGGGCGGATGCTCGGCATCGCCGAACAGGGCGGGGCCCGGCTGATCAACGGCGACCGGATGTGGCACTATCCGGAGGGGATCACCAATTGGGATCCCGTGTGGGCCGCCCACGGCATCCGTATTCTGCCGGGGCCGTCGTCGCTCTGGCTCGACGCGACCGGCGCCCGGCTGCCGGCGCCGCTGTTTCCCGGGTTCGACACGCTGGGCACCCTGGAGCACATCCTGAAGACCGGCTACGAGCACAGCTGGTTCGTGCTCACCCAGAAGATCATCGAGAAGGAATTCGCCCTCTCGGGCAGCGAGCAGAATCCCGACCTGACCGGCAAAGACCTCAGGCTGCTCGCGCAGAGGGTGAGCCCGGGTGCGCCCGGGCCGGTCGAGGCGTTCAAGCAGAAGGGCGTCGACTTCGTCGTCGCCGACACGCTCTTCGAGCTCATGGCCGGAATGCAGAAGCTCTCCCCCGACATCCCGCTGGACTTCGCCCGGATCGAACAGGAGATCGTCGCCCGGGACCGACAACTCGACAACGACTTCGCCAAGGATGCCCAGATCAACGCGATCCGGCAGGCCCGCCACTATCGCGGCGACAAGCTCATCCGGGTGGCGACGCCGCACAAGCTGCTCGACCCGCAAAACGGGCCGCTGATCGCGGTCAAGCTGCACATCCTCACCCGCAAGAGCCTGGGCGGTATTGAGACCGACCTGTCCGCGCGCGCGCTCGGCTGGAACGGGCGCCCGGTTCCCGGCCTCTATGCCGCGGGCGAGGCCAGCGGCTTCGGCGGCGGCGGGATGCACGGTTACCGGTCGCTCGAGGGCACGTTCCTCGGCGGCTGCCTGTTCTCCGCACGCACCGCCGGCCGCGCGGTCGCCGCCGCCCTCTGACCCCGCCCTAACATTCCCCGCGAAACCGCAGTTGTGCGCGCTAAACGGGCGTTTTAAGGCGCACAACTGCGGTTTCGCGGGACTAGGCCTTGAGGGTCCAGGGCTTGCGGCGCACGAGGATGTGGCCGCGGCTTGTGCTCAGCCGGGTCCAGGGGCCGGTCTCGAACAGCGCGACCGGCTCGTCCGGAGCGAGAAAGCCGAGGCTGTAGGCGGCGAATGCGGCGCCGCTGGGCACGAATTCGAGTCCCTCGACCGGGCGGCCCCAGACCTCGGAGCGCACGCGCTGCACGATCTGTTCGCCGGTTCCGGTCGGGATGGACGCCGCGACCTCGTCGATTCCGGCACGAGCGGCGTTCTCCAGGAGGGCGGCATCCGCCTCGCCCTGCGACTGCCAGCCGCCGCGGGGCGGCGAGATCCCGGCCCAGGTGACCGTGCTCACCTCCAGCGGCACCGTGACGGCGACCGGGGCGCCCGGGTCGACGACGGCCCCGGTGAGGCGGGCGACCCGGTCCAGCAACGACCGCACCGGGACGACGGCGTCGAGTTCGACCGGTTCCGTCAGGGCGAAGGTGCGCAGGCCCAGCACGGTGGGGCTCGAGTCAAGCAGGCCGCGCGGATAGAGGATCGCGGTGTACACGGCGAGCACGCCGGCGGCGGAAATCAGGCGGACTGCTCCGTCCTCCACGCGACCGGCGCGGGAGAGGTAGACCTGGAGGTCGGCGAGGGACAGGGAGTCTGTGAGGGAAAATGACTGGCTCATCTGCTTCTAAACTACCAAGATACGACGGGGCTCACGCCGGGTTCCTGGGCAGCACCGAAACCAGCACGCAAGCCAGCACGCAAGCAAGCACCGAGGAGAAGCCATGAACACGCCGATGGAAGGTCTCCTGGCCGCCCTGGATCTCACCGACACGGGTGCCCGCACCAGCGAGGACATCTTCACGGGCGTCTCCCAGTGGATGCCGCACGGACGCGTTTTCGGCGGACAGGTGCTCGCCCAGTCCCTCGTCGCGGCCATGCGCACCGTGCCGGACGACCGCCACGTGCATTCCATGCACGGGTACTTCCTGCGGCCGGGGGACGTGGCCCAGCCGATCACCTTCTCGGTCGAGCGGATCCACGACGGCCGCTCGTTCTCGACCCGGCGCACGCAGTGCTACCAGGACGGACTGCCGATCCTGTCGATGATCGCTTCTTTCCAGGACGCGGACGACGGTCTCGAGCACCAGATCGAGATGCCGACGGACATCCCGGCCCCCGAGTCCCTGCCGTCGGCCGAGGAGACCCTGGGCCACCTCGACCACTCGGTGGCCAGGTACTGGGCCAATGAGCGCCCCTTCGACATGCGCCACATTCCCTCGCCGATCTACCTCACGGTGGATGGCGCGCGCACCGGGCGGCAGGGCGTGTGGATGAAGTCCCTCGGCCCGATGCCGGACGACCCTGACCTGCACCGCGCCGCCCTCGCCTATGCCAGCGACTACTCGATCATGGAGCCCGTGCTGCGCCGCCACGGCCTGCCCTGGGCCACCCCCGGCCTCAAGGTGGCGAGCCTGGACCACGCGATGTGGTGGCACCGGTTCGGCCGCGTCGACGAATGGCTGCTCTACCTGCAGGATTCCCCGACCGCGCAGGGCGGCCGGGGCCTGTCCACGGGCAGCATCTACAGCCGGGACGGCATCCTCCTGGCGACCGTCGCCCAGGAGGGGATGGTCCGCCTGCCGAAGAAGGTTGACTGACGGCCCCGGCCGGCGAGCGTAGCGCCGCGGCGCGCAGACGTGCCAGTCTGGTCGTGGTCGAAATCCCGGAAGGAACCAGCATGCCGCACGCACCGGATGTCTCACGCCGCACCGTCATCCTGATCGGAGGCGCCGGCACGGCTGCTGTCGCCCTGGCCGGATGCGCGCAGCCCGGGTCCCCCGACACGTCATCGAAGGGAACCGGAACGCCGGTCGAGATCGCCAAACTGGCGGACATCCCGGTGGGCGGCTCGATCGCGGTCACCCTGGACAAGAAACCGATCCTCCTCACCCAGCCGACCGCAGGCGAGGTCGTCGCCTTCAGCGCCGTCTGCACGCACCAGGGCTGCATAGTCGCCCCGAAGGCCGACGAGTTCGATTGCCCCTGCCACGGATCACGGTTCGACGCCACGACCGGCGAGGTGCTGGGCGGCCCTGCGCCCCGGCCGCTCGACAAAGTCACCGTCACGATCGACGGGGATTCGGTGCTGGCCGGCTAGCCGGCCGACACCCCCGGGGGAAAGCCGCTACCTCGTCAACGCCGCGTGAACGCGATGGCCTCGTCGAGGTACGGCGTCCAGGCCGCCCGTTCGACGTCGTTGATCTTGCGCGGGCGCTCGCTCACGGCATCCACCAGCACGATCGTGGTGCTCGCCCGCGTGTACAGGAGCGCGGGTTCGAGGCCGGCCGGGCTCCACACCTCGTAGCAGACCTCGAGGCTCGCCCCGCCGAGCTTGCCCAGCCAGAGACGCACGTCCAGCGGCTGCCTCATGTACGGCACCGGCGCGAGATACTCGATCTCCTGCCGGGCGATGAGGGTGAGCGTCGCCGCCCCCGGCTTGCCGTCGAGCACCGCGGTGCTCGCCCCGAGCATCGAGCCGCCCGTCTCGTCGGTCACCCAGAACGCCTGGATGCGCGCCTCTTCGAGCAGGCGCAGCATCTCCGCGTTGTTGACGTGGCCGTACGCGTCAAGGTCGGACCAGCGCAGCGAGATCGGGACGTGCAGCTTCATCCGGATGCTCCTAGTCGCGGGTGAGCTTGCGGTAGGCGGACCGGTGCGGCTTCGCGGCATCCGGGCCGAGTCGCTCGATCTTGTTCTGCTCGTACGACTCGAAGTTGCCCTCGAACCAGTACCAGTTCGCCGGGTCCTCGTCGGTGCCCTCGTAGGACAGGATGTGCGTGGCAATGCGGTCGAGGAACCACCGGTCGTGAGTGATGACCACGGCGCAGCCGGGGAACTCGAGCAGCGCGTTCTCGAGCGAGCCGAGGGTTTCGACGTCCAGGTCGTTGGTGGGCTCGTCGAGCAGCAGCAGGTTGCCGCCCTGCTTGAGGGTGAGGGCGAGGTTGAGGCGGTTGCGCTCACCACCGGAGAGCACGCCGGCTTTCTTCTGCTGGTCGGGTCCCTTGAACCCGAACGTGGAGACGTAGGCACGCGACGGGATCTCGGTCTTGCCGACCTGGATGTAATCCTGGCCGTCGGAGACGACCTCCCAGAGCGTCTTGTTCGGGTCGATACCGGTGCGGCTCTGGTCGACGTAGGACATGGTGACCGTCTCGCCGATCTTGAGTTCTCCTTCGTCGAGCGGCTCGAGTCCGACGATCGTCTTGAACAGGGTGGTCTTACCCACACCGTTGGGGCCGATGATGCCGACGATGCCGTTGCGCGGCAGGGTGAAGGAGAGGTCCTCGATGAGGACGCGGTCGCCGAAGCCCTTCTTGATCTTCTTCGCGTCGATGACCTGGGCGCCGAGGCGCGGTCCGACCGGGATCTGAATCTCTTCGAAGTCGAGCTTGCGGGTGCTCTCGGCGGCGGCGGCCATCTCCTCGTAGCGCGCCAGGCGCGCCTTCGATTTGGCCTGGCGGCCCTTGGCGTTGGAGCGCACCCAGTCGAGCTCGTCGGCGAGACGCTTGGCCATCTTGGCGTCCTTCTTGCCGGCGATGAGCAGACGTTCCTGCTTCTTCTCGAGGTAGGTCGAGTAGTTGCCCTCGTACGGGTACAGGTGGCCGCGGTCGACTTCGGCGATCCACTCGGCGACGTGGTCGAGGAAGTACCGGTCGTGGGTGACGGCGAGCACGGCGCCGGCGTACTGGGCCAGGTGCTGCTCGAGCCAGAGCACGCTCTCGGCGTCGAGGTGGTTAGTGGGTTCGTCGAGGAGCAGCAGGTCCGGCTTCTGGAGGAGGAGTTTGGTCAGCGCCACCCGGCGCTTCTCTCCACCGGAGAGATCCACAACGGACAGGTCGCCCGGCGGCGTGCGCAGGGCGTCCATGGCCTGTTCGAGTTGGGAGTCGAGGTCCCAGGCGTCGGCGGCGTCGATCGCCTCCTGGAGCGTCCCCATCTCGGCGAGCAGGGAATCGAAATCGGCGTCGGGTTCGGCCAGCGCGAGGCTGATCTCGTTGAAACGGTCGACCTTGGCCTTGATCGGGCCGACGCCCTCCTGCACGTTCTCGAGGACCGTCTTGGTCTCGTCGAGTTCGGGCTCCTGCATCAGGATGCCCACGGTGTAGCCGGGGCTGAGCTTGGCCTCGCCGTTGCTCGGGGTGTCGAGCCCGGCCATGATCTTGAGGATCGTTGACTTACCCGCGCCGTTCGGCCCCACGATGCCGATTTTGGCGCCGGGGAAGAACGACATCGTGACGTCGTCGAGAATGAGCTTGTCGCCAACCGCTTTGCGCGCTCGGACCATCGTGTAAATAAATTCGGCCATATCTACCAGTCTATTTGCCGCGTGCCGCCCACGAGACACGTGCCTGAGCCGAGCACGTCCGCGACCATGCTGTGGTAGCCCCCGGTCGCCGGCCCGTTCTGCCCGATCAGGCACTCGTCGTTGACCCGCACGGAGAACTGGACGGAGTCCGCGGCGAGGTCGGCCTGGGTGCGGTCGAAGGTGACTTCCATCGTCTTCTTGTCGAAGCCGCCGGCGACGAGGCCGTCGATGAAGGCCCTTCCGCCGGCCGCCGGATCGGTCCGGAGCACCCCGGCGGCGATGAAGTCGAAGTAGTCGAGGTTCTCGGATGCGCTCAGCCGGGGTGCCAGGGTCGGATCCGGGACCGGCTCGGCCGCGGGGGGCGGGGCTGTGCCTGGAGCGGCACTCGGGCCGGCCCAGCTCGTCCGGGTGGGTGGCGGCGAATCTGCCGAGCACGCCGCGAGGCCGAGGGCCATCAGCGCTGCGGTCAGTGCTGCGGCGCCGATGGTGGAGTGGCGACCACCGCTCGTCGGATTCGTTCCTGCTGTACCCGGCACGCGTCGCCCTCCTGCGGCCGCGACGCGGCCAACCCTACGAGTCTAGGGTCGCGAGGCTCGGCGCCCCGCGGGGAGCAAAGGAGCCGGGCTCTGCCTGCTCCGCGGCGCCCTGGTCCGAGCCCCCCTGCTCCGAACCCCCCTGCTCCGAGGCGTCCAGCTCCGGGTCCTCCTGTTCCATCGCAGGCCGCGGCGCCGGCGCGGCCGCAGGCGCACTGCGCACGTACGCCGTCGTGCACCAGGTGAGGTCATGGCCGATCGCGTCCGCCTCGAGCTCGACCGATGTTCCGTTTCGATCCGCATTCTCCCAGTCGCGCACGCGCAGCCTGCCGGTCACCACCACATGTTGACCTTTCCTGACCGACGCCACGACATTGTGCGCCAGCTGCCGGAAGGACGAAACGGTGTACCAATTCGGGTCGGCATCCACCCAGGCGTTGCGTTTGCGGTCGAACCGGCGCTGCCCGGACGCCAGACGGAAAGACGTGATGGCCAAACCGGAACTCGTGACCAGGTGCCGCGGCGTCGTCGCCACGATTCCCGTCAGGGTCATGGTGTCGCTCGTCATGATGTGCCTCCCTGCACGACCAGCTGCGCGAGCAGCTGCACGAACGCCTGCGCAGGGCGGACGCCCCGTGCGCGCGACCCGGGAACAACCACTCGTGCCAGTTTTGTCACACCCGGGCCGCGTACGACGAGTGTGCTCGCCTCGAGGGCGCGCGGGAGCGACCGCCCGGCATCCGGGCAATTCCACCGAACCGGCAGGCTGTGGAGAACCAGCCGGCCCAGGACGACGAGCCGCGGATCGCTACGCGACGATGTACTGCGAGTACGACTTGCGGATCTTGTTCACCTTCGGCAGGGCAACGGCCATGCAGTAGCCCTGGCCCGGGTTCTTCGCAAAGAAGTCCTGGTGGTAGTCCTCGGCGACGAAATACTCGCCGAGCGGCTCGATCGTGGTGACGATGCCGCCGTCCCACCAGCCGTTGGCTCGCTCGCGCGCCGTATCGAAGAGCTGCTTCTGCTCGTCGTCCGCGTAGAACATCGCCGACCGGTACTGGGTGCCGACGTCGGCGCCCTGCCGGTTCAGCTGGGTCGGGTCGTGGAGGGTGAAGAACACGTCCAGGATCACCTCGGCCGGGATGACCTCGGGGTCGAACGTCACCGCGATGGCCTCGGCATGCCCGGTGCGGCCGGTGCACACCGACTCGTAACTCGGGTTCGGGACCTCACCGCCGGTGTACCCGGAGACGACGTCACTCACCCCACGCAAAACCCGATACACGGCGTCGAGACACCAGAAACATCCACCTGCTACTACGAAAGTTTGCACGCCTCTAGAGTAACTCCATGACCTTTGTTGCCGCTGATGACCGCTACGCCGCCATGGACTACCGTCACACCGGTCGGAGCGGCCTCAAGCTCCCCGCCGTGTCCCTCGGCCTCTGGCACAACTTCGGCCACGAGCGCCCGATCGACACCCAGCGGGCCATCCTGCGCCGCGCCTTCGACCTCGGAGTCACCCACTTCGACCTGGCCAACAACTACGGTCCGCCCCCCGGCGCCGCCGAGACCAACTTCGGCCGGATCTTCGCCGAGGACTTCCGGCCCTACCGGGACGAAATGATCATCTCCAGCAAGGCCGGGTACGACATGTGGCCGGGCCCGTACGGCGAATGGGGCTCCCGCAAGTACATGCTCTCGTCCCTCGACGCGAGCCTCGGCCGGATGGGTCTGGACTACGTCGACATCTTCTACTCGCACCGGCCGGATCCGAACACCCCGATCGAGGAGACGATGGGCGCCCTGGCCACCGCCGTGCAGCAGGGGAAGGCCCTGTACGCGGGGATCTCGAGCTACGACCCCGAGCAGACCCGCGCGGCCGCGGCCGCCCTGGCCGAGCACAACGTGCCGTTGCTCATCCACCAGCCGCGCTACTCCATGTTCGACCGTCACATCGAGGACGGGCTGTTCCCGGTCCTCGACGAACTCGGCGTCGGCAGCATCGTCTTCTCCCCGCTGGCGCAGGGGCTCCTGACCGACCGGTACCTCGACGGCCGGGTGCCGGCGGGTTCCCGCATCGCCAACAGCGGATTCCTGTCGGAGTCGGCCCTGTCCGACACGTACCTCGGCCGGGTGCGTGCGCTCAACGGAATTGCCGCCGCACGCCACCAGACCCTCGCGCAGCTGGCCCTGACCTGGATCCTGCGGCAGCCGTCCGTGACCTCGGTACTCATCGGCGCGAGCAGCGTTGCGCAGCTGGAGCAGAACGTCGCCGCATTGGAGGCCCCGGCGCTGAGCGAAGACGAGATCGCAGCCATCGAACCACACGCCGTGCACGGCACATCCGTCGGTTAGCGGGGTGGGCTACCTCTTCGCGCTGGTCGCATCGCTCCTCTTCGGGCTGAACGGAAGCACCACCAAGGTCATCGTCGAGGCCGGGCTCTCCCCCGCGCAGCTCACCTTCGCCCGGGTCACCATCATCGCGCTGCTCGCCGGCGTACTGCTGCTCGCCACGAACCGCGCGGCGTTCCGCATCGACCGCAGCCAGTTGGCCGTGATGGCTCTCCTCGGTGTCGCGGGCGTCGCCCTGATCCAGTGGTTCTACGCCGTGGCGATCAGCCTGCTGCCCGTGGGGATCGCACTCATGCTCGAGTACTCCGGGGTGCTGCTCATCGCCCTCGTGGTTCGTTTCGTCTTCAAGGAGAAGGTGAAATCGCGGATCTGGGTGGCCATCGTCTTCGTGCTGATCGGAATGGCCATCGTCGCCGAGGTGTGGGCGAGCAGGCTGTCGGCACCCGGCGTCGTGGCGGGGATACTGGCGGCGATCTGCCTGGCCGTGTACTTCCTGGTCGGCGAGCGCCAGGTCGCCACGACCTCCCCACTGGCGGTGGCGTTCTGGTCGATGCTGTTCGCCAGCGCCTTCTGGCTCCTGTTCAGCGCCTGGTGGCAGATCGACCCGGCGATCCTCACCCAGCAGACGTCCCTCGGCGGCAACATGGGTTCGGTGTCCTTCCCGCTCTGGGGCATTCTGCTCTGGAACGGCGTGTTCGGATCCTTCGCGCCGTATCTGCTCTCCTATATGGCACTCGGCAGGCTGAACGCCACCGCCGCAGGCGTGGTCTCGGCATCCGAGGTCATTTTTGCGTTCGCGTTCGCCTTCCTGTGGCTGGGTGAGTCGCTCACCGGCGTGCAGGCGGCGGGAGCCGTGCTCGTGCTGATCGGCATCGTCGTCGCGCAAACGGCGCGGTCCAACAAGGCAGTGGACCTGGACCTGGCGAGCCAGGATCTCGCGCTCGCGAAGGGCCCGCCCGACTGAAGCGCGGACGAATGTCGGTGGCCGAGCCTAACCTGAGGAAAACCCCAGCGGCCGGCTGAAAGTTCGGAGGATTCCATGATCACGACAACCGCAACCCGCGGCCCCAGCCTCGTCCCGGTCAAAGACGGGCTGTGGCGGGTGACCGGCCGGTCGGGCGCCGTCCTCGGCCACATCGAACGCCGAGCGGATGCCCGCGGGGAACGTTTCGCCGCGCGCCGCATCGTGCAGGCAGCCCGCAGCATCCACCTGGGGGAGTTCTGGCGGATCGACGACGCGGCGGACTGCTTCCGTTGATCCCGCATTCGCCTGGCACCAGTTCGGGGCACGCCGCCGCCCTTCCCGCAGAACGCCACGCGGGCCCGGTACATTCGGCTCATGGAATGGTGGAATAACTTCGTATCCTGGCTCACGGCCATCAGCAACCAGCCCGTCATCTTCGGTGCTGTCGTGCTCGTCGTTGCCCTCATCGTCGCCAGCGTGCTGGCGGCATGGATCTCCCGTGGAGCGGTCAGGGGCCTGCTCGACCAGCGCGATCGCGAACTCAAAGCCGCGGTCATCAGCACGCTCGTCGATGCGGCCGCCGATGCCTCCGTCTGGAACTCGCTGACCGCGCAGGAGCAGGTCATGTCCGACCGCGCCGTCGGACACGCGGACATCCAGCTGCGTCTGCTGCCGATCCGCGGAGCCGGCATCGCCGCGAATTGGGCCGCCCACCAGCTGGCCGACCTCAAGCGGACCTCGGCCACGTTCGGCTACCAGCTCGAGCCCGCCGTCGCAGAGTTCCGCGACCGCCTGGTCGACTGGCAGAACAAGCCGTCACGGGCCCGGAAGATCTTCCAGGGCGACCTCGATCGCTGGAAGCTCCAGGACACGAGCTCAGAGAAGAGCCTCCTCGCCGAACGAGACGCCTGGGTTGCCCAGCAGCACCATGACGACTTCACCCGGCTGGAAACCGAATCCGCGTCGACGCCCCGGCAGTTCGAACCGGCCACGACGCAGGCCGATTCGACCGTCAACGCACGACCGGTCAGCCAGGACTACGAGGACGACGCGGTGTACGCGAACGCGGCGGGGCGCAGTGCTGCGCAGGGAGACGTCCGGCAGATGGAGGCCGCGCAGTCCGCCGATGGCCAGGCCGGCACTTCCCAGACCGGCACTGCCCCGGCCGGCACTTCCCAGGTCAGCCGCGCACCGATCAGCTACGCGCCGCTCGGCTACACGCCGGCGACACCGTCGACGGAGACCCAGCAGCTGCTCGACGACGTCGAGGCGCTTGACGTCCGTTCGGCGGATCCTTACGTTCCCACCGGGCCCGTCTCGACTCCCCCCCAGCCGTAGAACCGCCGGCTCAGCGCCACCACGCGTCGAACGGCGAGGCGGGAACGTTCCGTTTGTGTTCGGTGCTGAGGAACCTCGTCTCCAGGGCGTCCGCGACGCCCTGGTCGACGGATTTCCCCTCGAGGTAGTCGTCGATGTCTTCGTACCGCAGGCCCAGGTTGGCTTCGTCGGTCTGGCCGGGCTGGTCGTCGAGCAGGTCTGCCGTCGGCGGCTTCAGGTAGAGCCGCTCCGGCGCCCCGAGGGCGACGAGGAGCGAACGCCCCTGCCGCTTGGTCAGGCCGGCCAGTGGCAGGATGTCCGTTCCGCCGTCTCCGTACTTCGTGAAGAACCCGGTGACGGCCTCCGCCGCGTGGTCGGTCCCCACGACCAGGAGGCCCCGCGCCCCGGCGAGGGCGTACTGGGCGATCATCCGTGCACGCGCCTTGACGTTTCCCTTGTTGAAGTCGGTCAGGTCCTCGCCGGTGCTGTGGTGGAACTCCGCTTCGAAACCGTCGACCGCGCGTTCGATGTTGAAGGTGAGCACCGTCTGCGGGCGGATGAAGTCCAGCGCCAACCGGGCATCAGCCTCGTCCCGCTGCACCGCGTAGGGCAGGCGCACGGCCGTGAACGACGCCGGATGACCTTCGGCGCCGAGTTCGTCGACCGCCAACTGGCAGAGGCGTCCGGCCAGGGATGAATCCTGGCCGCCGCTGATGCCCAGCACCAGCCCCTTCGCCCCCGTGCGCAGCAGGTAGTCCTTGAGGAATCCGATCCGGCGGCTGACTTCGGCGGCCGGGTCGATGGTGGGGGTCACGTGCAGTTCGGCGATGATTCGCGCCTGAAGTTCTCGCATGAACCGAATCTATCAAGGCGGACGCGGCGCCCGGGTCCAGCACCTTCGCGCCCTCAGCCGCGCGCGGCTCCCCGCGGCCACTCCCGCCCGAGAAGCGCGTACGTGTCGAGCGTCGTCCACTCCCCCTTGAACCAGTCGGCCTCGACCTGCCTGGACTCCTGCTGCAGGCCGGCCTTCCGCAGCACGGCGGCCACCGCACCGTTTCGGGCATCGCAGTGCGCGAGCACCCGGTGCGCGCCGTGCACGTCGAAGAGAAAGCCGAGCAGGGCCAGCATGGATTCGGTCGCGTAACCCCGGCCCTGGTGCTCGCCCGCAAAGGTCACCCCCAGCTCGAACGTGTCGGGCTGCTCGGAGAGGCGGTGCACGGCAACATCGCCGAGCAGCCGCCCGCCGTTCCGGAAGTGCACGCCGAGTTGGAGCCACTGCCCGGGGCCCGGCAGATCGCCCGCCGGCTGACCGGCGACGATGCTCAGGGCGGCGGCCTCGGAGAAATCGGCCGACCAGGACTGGTACAGGGCAACGCCCGGTTCCTGCCGGTACCGGGCGAAGGCCGCGGCGTCGGCGCCGGCCAGGGGCGCGATGCTGAGCCGTTCGGTGATCAGCGGATATGCCATGACCGACCCTCCCACAGGTCTTGCTGGATGGTGCCCCCGGTAGGAATCGAACCTACGACAAGCGGATTAGAAGGCCGCTGCTCTATCCACTGAGCTACGGGGGCGGGAAACGCGGTTCAACGATACCGCAGGCGGAGACTCGGCCCGTCCCGCGCCACGACGGGCCGGCGGAAGGTGACAGGGCGGAAGATGAGAAAGGTCAGAGCGCCTTCGCGGCGGCGACGAGCACCTGGGCGAGCGTCGGCACGCCGACGGCGCGGAACACCTCGGTTCCGGCGGCGTTCTTCACGATCACGGTCGGCGTGGTGCGGATGCCCTCTGCCTCGGCCTCGGCGACGTCCCTGGCCACATCCAGTTCCCGCACGGTCGCCAGGGGAACCAGCCGGGCCGCCTCGGCCAGCACCGCCCGGGTCTGCATGCACGGCTCACAGAATGCGGAGGAGAAGAAGATCAGTTCCATGGTCGGTCAGCCCGTGATCAGGAAGATCGTCGCGACGACGACGGAGACGACCGCCAGCAGCAGGGAGATGCCTATCAGCACGGCGTGGACGACCAGGAATCTGGTCGGCCTGCCGGCCGCGTCGCGGGCGCGTTCGTCGCGCCGCACCCGTCGGAAGAACTGCGGCCAGACGATGAAGGCCCAGGCCGCATTGATGATCAGGAGAACCGCAAGTGTCGTTGGCATCGCACCCAGTCTACGGAGGCGGGCACGCGCGACCTCCCGCACCCGCCCCGGCGCCCGCGCGGGGCCTGTCGGCGCCCACCGGTAGACTCATCCCATGACAATTAGCGGTGACCGGTTGGTATGGATTGACTGTGAAATGACTGGTCTCGACCTCGACAACGACGAGCTGGTGGAAATCGCGGTCGTGATCACGGACTTCGACCTGAACCTCATCGGCCCGGGCCTCGACATCGTGATCAAGCCGGATGCGTCGGCCCTGGCGAACATGGGCGACTTCGTCCGCGACATGCACACGTCGTCGGGCCTGATCAACGAGATCCCGAACGGGGTCAGCGTCGCCGAGGCCGAGTTCCAGGTGCTCGAATACATCCTCCAGTTCATTCCCGCAGAGCAGAAGGCACCGCTCGCCGGCAACTCGATCGGCACCGACCGCGCCTTCCTCACGAGGTACATGCCGCGCCTCGACAAGCAGCTGCACTACCGCAACGTCGACGTATCGTCGATCAAGGAACTGGCCCGCCGCTGGTACCCGCGCGCCTACTTCAACGCGCCCGCGAAAGACGGCGGCCACCGCGCCCTCGCCGACATCCTCGAATCCATTCGGGAACTCGCCTATTACCGCCAGAGCGTCTTCGTGGCCGACCCCGGGCCCACGAGCGTCGAGGCGAAAGTGCATTCCGCGCAGGCCGTGTCCAACTTTGGTCCGAAGGTGTAATAGAATTCTTGAGTTGCCTACGTCGTTTGCGATGTGAGCACACATGGTGGGTATAGCTCAGCTGGTAGAGCGCCTGGTTGTGGTCCAGGAGGTCGCGGGTTCAAGCCCCGTTACTCACCCCAATAGATTGCTCGTCCACCGGGCATCCCCGTCGTGGGAGGCGTATGCTGCCTCCGGACGAGAGATGCCGGCATGGAAGAAATCAACCCGAAGCTGCTGAATTGGGCGTCGATCCTTGACCCGGTCACGCGCGAGCAGGCGATCACGACGGCCTCGCTTTCGTTCATCTTTCCCCATCTCGCCCTGATGCCCGACGCGCATCCGGGCAAGGGCGCGACCGTCGGATCGGTCATCCCCACGATCGGCGCCATCATCCCGGCCGCTGTGGGCGTGGACATCGGCTGCGGGATGATTGCGGTCCGCACGCAGCTCGGCGCTGGTGACCTCCCCGCTGACCGCCGCCCCCTGCGCGAGGCCATCGAACGTGCGATCCCCCTCTCGGCCGGCCACTACAACGATGTCCTGACCCCGTCTGCCGCGGCCAGGTGCCGCACACTCGAACGAGCGGCGACCGAGGCGCATTTCGATCCGGCGGCCTACTCACCGAACTGGCGGCTTCAATTGGGCACCCTCGGCAGCGGGAATCACTTCATCGAAGTCAGCCTCGACGAGCACGACCGCGTCTGGCTGTTCCTGCACTCCGGTTCGCGTGGTGTGGGCAACAAGCTGGCACTGCACCACATTGAGATCGCCCGGCGCTACGCATCCGCGCATTCGATCAGGCTTCCCCACCCGGACCTCGCGTACCTGGTCGAGGGCACGCCGGAGTTCGACCGGTACATCGCCGAGATGCGCTGGGCGCAGCACTTCGCGCTGTTGAACCGAGAGGAGATGATGGATCGCGTCGTCCTGCAGTTCGAGAGGTGGACCGGCGTGCCGTCCCTCGAGCAGGAGCGCATCAATTGCCACCACAACTTCACCGAGCGGGAACATCACTTCGGCAAGGACGTGTGGCTGACTCGGAAGGGCGCGATCGACGCGAGCCCGGGCAAGCCGGGGCTGATTCCGGGTTCGATGGGGACCGCCTCGTACGTTGTCGTCGGCAAAGGCAACCCGCTCTCGCTGAATTCGTCACCGCACGGGGCCGGCCGGGAGTACTCCCGCACCGCCGCTCGCAAGACGTTCACGTTCAGCCAACTGCGTGAGGCGATGGCCGGCATCGAGTTCCGCGACACGGCGGAATTCATCGACGAGATCCCCCAGGCCTACAAGCCGATTGATCGAGTGATGCAGGACTCCGCCGACCTGGTGGAGGTTCGGCACACGCTCCGCCAGCTCATCAACGTGAAGGGCGACTGACCGCGCTGTGGGATGCTGAACGGATGCCGCAGCTCACCCCGGAGGAATTCGAGCGTCTCGTCATCGACGAGCTCGACCTGCTGCCCGACGACATGCTCGACGGGCTCGAGAATGTCGTCTTCGTGGTCGAAGACCGCCCGGAGAACGGCACGCTGGACACGCTGGGACTGTACGACGGAGTGTCGCTGACCGAACGTGGGCAGTACGGCTTCGGCGAAATGCCCGACCGGATCGTCATCTACCGCGAACCGCTGCTCGACCTCTGCGCCGACCTCGACGAACTGCGCGACCAGGTGCACGTGACCCTCGTGCACGAGATCGCGCACTTCTTCGGGATAGATGACGACAGGCTGCACGAGCTCGGCTGGGGTTGACTTCCCCCGGGTTAGCCTGAGCGCATGAGTAGATTCCGGCCCGGCCGCTTCATTGGTGTCACAGCCGGCACGCTGGTGATCCTGGCCGTCGGCGTCTACGGACCGGCGACCCTGCTGGGGCCGCTTCCCGCGGTCAAGGCGACCCTGTCGACACCCGCGGCGGCGGCAGAGCCCGCACCTCCGCGGCTGCCGGCCGCCGGTGCGAGCGCGGTCACGGCCATCGGCACGGCGGCCGCGGGCTCGGAGGTCGTCGATTCCACGCCCGCCAGGGAACCCATCGGGTTCGGCGGCAAGACGGACGCGCTCCCGATGGCCTCGGTGGCCAAAATCGTCACCGCGCTCGTCGTGCTCGACGCCAAACCGCTGGGCGCGGGAGATGCCGGACCGAAGCTGACCATCTCCGCCGCGGACTACCAGGACTACATCGACTACAGCGCGTCCTATGCCAGGACCGTCGCCGTCTTTCCCGGTGAGAGCTGGACCGAGCGGGAGCTGCTGCAGTCGCTGGTCCTGGGCTCCAGCAACAATCACGCCGACACCCTGGCCCGGTGGGCGTACGGCTCGGTGCCGGAATACCTGGACGCCGCGAACGCCTGGCTGACGAAGAACGGCCTGGGCGCCACGCACATGGCCGACGCGACCGGCCTGGACTCCGCCACCGCCGGGACCGCCACCGACCTGGCCCGCCTGGCCGCGATCGCCGCGGCCGATCCGATCATCGCTGAGATCATCGCCGCCCCGGCGTCATCGCTCGCCGGCCGGCGCGGGGTGGACAACACGACGGCGTATCTGCCCGAGCTGGGCATCACCGGCATTTCGCGCAGCTACACGGATGCCGCCGGCGTCTGCTTCCTGTTCACCGCCCAGGTCGAAGCGGGCGATTCCAGCTTCACGTTCGCCGGTGCGTTCGTCGGCGAACCCGACTACGACACGCTGACGAGCGACCTGACCGCCCTGATGGAGAGCGCACAGGCCGGGATCGGCGAGCTGCCCCTCCTGGCCAAGGGCGACGCCTACGTCCGCTTCGAATCGATCTGGGGCGACACGGCATCCGGAGTGGTGCGCACCGCGAAGACCCAGGTCACCTGGCAGAGCGCGAGTTCAGACGGCGCGGCCGTGAAGCTCGACGCGTTCTCCACCGGGCGCGCCGGCAAGGTCGTCGGGCGCGTCTCCACCGACGCCGCGGGAAAACCGGTCTCGTCGCCGCTCGTGCTCGACCGCGCGATCAGCGATCCCGGCCTCGGCTGGCGCCTGCTCCACCCGGTACCGGTGATCGCGGCGCTGATCGCGTCACGGGACTAGGGCGTGTCTCCTAATCGAATCGTGATTCGTTTGGGAGGGTGGAGG
>NZ_FNFU01000030.1 GCF_900101115.1 Cryobacterium psychrotolerans | reverse complement strand
TCGCACCGCACCCCCGCCGCCCGCAACGCCCGCGCCAGCCCGAACCCCGTCGGGCCGGCTTCATACGTCGCCGCCACCGGGCCCGGCAACCCCGTCACCCACGCCACGACCTCCTCGACGCTCGCGCCCAGACGACGCTGCGTCAACTCGCCCGAGACTTCGTCGATCGCGGCCGCGACCACGCTCCGCGCGTGCACATCCAATCCAACACTCGTACGCTCGATAACCACTGGGGCCTCCCTCACATATGTGGCACTACGAGCCAGACACACCCGGCCCGCAACCCACGGTCTATGCGATCGGGAGGCCCCAGCTCAATACCCCATAGCGTCTAGTCGTCGCACCGACCGCCTTACCGCCCGGTCGATGGCTTCCCGCGCGGAGATCAGCCAGAAGATCATCCAAATCGTTCTGGGTCCATGCGGAAAACCGGTCGAGATTCCGGGCCGTACCCCACCGCGCCAGCATTCTCATCAGGTATGCCCGGTCCATCATTGACGCGAAGGGTGCTGGCTTTGCGGATACGATGATCCCGCTTTCCAGGACGACTGGGTGTGTGGGGCGCCCCTGAACCATCAGCAAATGCCGAGTGGTCACACCGTACTCGCCGGGAATCTTCGCGATATGTAGGACTTTGGAGCCCTGAGACATCCGTGCAAGTTCGCTGAAATCCCAAATAGGATCGGCGAATCTCGATCCCAGTGGCAGGGCCTCGTGCACGTAGTCCACCGACGAGAAAAAATGGCCGTCTTGATTCGCGAGGTCGTTCGCCAGGCTTCTATTCATCGATTCCTCGCTGATCATTGCGTATTCCGAGTTCTACTGGAACGGCTCCCGTTCGACTGGCCGCGTCTCGTACGGCGCTTGCTGGAAACATCGGCAGTATGCGTCGGGTGGATCGGTGTATCGGTTCCCAGACCTGACGCCAAATCGTCGCGTCCGCTGCGTTTTCCGGATCGCTGATTTCGTCGAGGAGGATGAGGGCGGGCAGGTGCTCCTGGGTGATGATGGCGTTGGGACAGGTGAAGCATTGACCACTTTGAGATGAGGGACACGTGTGTCCTGGCGGGGCGTATGGCGAATCGACCGGGTTGCGGCAGGCCGCGAGTGCTCCGTCAAGCTCTCCCCCGAATAGTGACAGTGCTGTGCCGGGATCAAGTATCTCGACGGGGTGTCCGGCACGGATCATTGCTTCAGCGTCGGGCGTGATCACGGTGGGTCCAACGGCGGCGTTGAAATAATCGCTGATCGCTTCGACGACTAGCTTCCCTGCCTCCGCGCGCAGAACGGCGCTATTGGTGTAGTGATCGAACAGCGTGCGGGTGGTGTGCCTTCGCCCGTCGCGCAGATATCGAGTGGGATTCGCTATCTGTTCTCTGCGGAGGACCACCTTGCGTAGTCGCGCGTATTTATGGGGCCGCAATACTGCCGAACCAAGAACGTGCTCTCCGTACCACTTCCCCAGGTTGCCGCTAGCGCTATTCCATGGCAGTTGTTTGACACCGCTGCCTGCTGCGACAATCCACAGGCTTCGCTCGGCTGTGAGCGTCCGAGCGTGGGCAGTGAGAGTCAGGATTGCGGTAAGCGTCCGGTGGGCGGCCCGGTCGAGATTGCGGTCGTATATTTCTTCGTATCGAAGGCCTGAACGATTCTTGGTCAGCGTTACCGCGTAGGACTGCACGGCCTGAATCTCGACGAGTCGGGCGAGCTCTCCGCCATTCTTGCGTGGTTTTCTTGCACGATGCCCGTCGATGGGCGTGCCGATGATGTGGTCGATTGTAATGGATCGGATGACTTCTGGGGGCTCGCCGGTTGCCAGCGACAGGAGCACATGCAGGGCAACCATGACGTCGGGTCTCGGAAGGTAGTCGGGGTCGGTGATGCGGTCGTGGAGAGCCTGGTGGACGAGCCTGTGTGCAGCACTTCGAATGCGCCGCACTTCGTTGTCGGAGTGGTCCGGGTCTCCTTCACGTCGAATGTGAGACAGCCGGGTCTGCCGTCTGACGCGGTCCGCAACCGCTGCATCGAGTGTTCCAGGGTTATCGTCCTCGATTCGACGGAGGAGCGAGAACAGGTAAACGGCGTGGCGATACCGAGTGTCCGTCTGCTCGACGGATTGCCTCGCGAAAAGATCCATCTCCCATGCATTGAGGTGGCGGACTCGCAGGGCGCCAAGGCGAAAGCTCGACAACGTGCCCAAGTCAAACGGTTGCTCGCCCAGGTGACGGCCGAAACCACGAACCGCCTGACACAACTCATTCGTCGCACTTGGGACTTCTCGAGAGATCTCCTTCCAGGCGATTGCCAGCTGAGCCATCAGCGCAGGCGCCACGAAATCGTTCGGATCGATGGTGTGGCGAAATGTCTGGCCGTAGCTCTTCAGTTCAACCGTGATCGGCGCGTTAACGTGGGTCATTGTCGTCCGATTCGGGTGCGTTGAGTGGGGCGCGGCCTCCGGGGCGGCCGATGCTTCGTGCCACGGCTTCTCGCAGCGCTTCGGGGAGGGCGTCGTTGTAGCGTTCGGCTGCGTACAAATAGATGTTGATGGTGGTGCTGATGTCGGCGTGGCCGAGAAGCTGCTGGATCGTTATCTCGGGTGAGGCGAGCAGGTGCCAGGGGTTGTCGTGGGTTTCCCGTCCTTTACGCATGAGGCCGGCGAGCATTCGCACCGCGAAGGTGTGCCGCATGACGTGTGGCGTGACGTCTATGTGGCTGGGCGGCAGGTCCGGGTGATCCAAGTTCGCCAGACGTTGACCCGCCGCCAGAAAGACGTTGTTGATGGTGCGCATCGCCGGGGGAAGTCCGCCTTCGACGACGAATAGGGCGAGCGGGGTGATTCGGCCGTCTGGCTGTATGGAGACGGCGTTTTGGCGTTGCGTGTCGCTCAGACGTTCCGGTTGGCAGCGGAGGCCGTCGATGACGAGCAGGGGTCTGCCGCGGGAGTCCTCCGTCTGGTCGACGATGAGAAGTTCGCCGGCGCGTTTGCTTTTGCGGAGTCGGGCTTGGGCGTTCTCGATGATGGTGTTTCTGTCGGTGGCGCGGTAGAGGTCGACCGTGTCGACGAGTGCGTCGGTGATCCAGATTTCGCGTTCGACGCCGCCTTTGCCGGTGCGCTTGAAGGTGTGTACGCCGGTGGGGTGCATGGTCGTGGCGTCCGGGACTTCGCAGTCGAGTACGAGGCGCGCTTCGGCGCGTCTGAGTCCGGTGGAGACAAGGAACAGACCGGTGAGATAATCGCGCTCCGCATAGCGGGGTCGAAGCTCGGGGTCGGCTGGCTGGTCTCCGCGGAGGCCCGCTTCGAGGAAGAAACGCAGCTGGGCCTCGGTTAGAAATCGCTCTCGCCGGTACGTGTTGACGCGATCGGCGAGCGTGTTCCGTTCCCGCGTGCCCCACCTGGGGATGGGGTTGCTGGGGATCCAGCCCGCTTTGACGGCGTAGTCGAAGAAGTTCGCGATGTTGGAGAGTTCGCCGTTCCAGCTGCCGGGGCTGAGCTGGAGTTTGCGCTTCTCTTTGTAGGCGATGAGGTCTGACCGTTGGGTGGCGGTGAGGTCGACCCGGCCGCGGATCTCTCTGACGAAGAGCAGAAGCCTGCGGAGGGTGGGAGCGTGGGATTGTCGCAGACTGGTGCCGGCGTAGGCACGTTGCCTGGTCGCTTCGAGTAGATAGGCATTGACCCGGCTGACGAAGGTCAGATCCCCGTCGTCGTCGATGAGGTAAGGCGTTCCGTCTGGGATGTCCGCAGTGTTAAGGGCGCGCACGATTTCTGCCCAGCTGAGCTGGCGTCCGTCGGGTAATGGGACGGATTGAGTGTGGCTGTCACGGTTCACGACGGCGATTCGGATGGGACCTCCTTAGTGAGGCCCCACATTAGTGGAGCCCACCGACAGTCCAGCTGCCCACAGAAAAAGAATGAGGCCACCCGATGGGTGGCCTCATTCTGGAATTCAGCAGTGCGTGACAGCCGCCCCATCGGAAGACTCCTCTCGGAGCTCCCAAATGATACGAACAAGCCACGGTGTTCCTAAAGGACACCAGAAATGTCATGAGACACTTCTTCGCTTGCTCCTGTGGAGATGCGGGGAATTGAACCCCGGTCCACTGCTGTGGTCATATGCCTTCTACGGGTGTATCCAGTGAAGTCGTTTTACTCGGCCCCGGAATTTGCCACTGGCATCTATTCCGACGAGCCCAGCCCTCGTTTAAGTCCCTCTACACCCCGCGGCTCAATGTAGAAGCAATCTCTCTAAATGGCGTCAGGATCCGGGTAGAGAGCATTCCCGGTCTGGCGGACTTCGTTAGTGCTTTCGCTTAGGCAGCGAGAGCGAAGTCAGTGCGCTTTGAATTGGCACTTATTGTTTTGCAGAGATCGTTTACGAGATAACCCTGCATCCTCGACCCGCTTCTCACAATTGCGCAAACAATGTCGAAACCGATCATCCCCATGGTTCCCCTGTTCCGTCGGCTGGCCGTCGGCACGGGAGTGGGTGACTGTCACACGCTGTTGAGTTTCCAAATTCGAACCCGGAACCTTTCGGCCCGGATGCGACCTTCACTGTACAACACAAGTGTGTGCGGATCTATTTCCGCTCCCCCGCGGAGAAGTCAGTCGCCCAGGTTCCTGCGGGCGGAAATGGCCCGGTCGGACTCGCGCTTGTCCTGGCGTTCTCGCAGGGCCTGCCGCTTGTCGTATTCCTTCTTGCCCTTGGCGACGGCGATCTCGACCTTCGCCCGGCCATCCTTGAAGTAGATTTTGAGCGGGATGAGGGTGTAGCCGCCCTCTTTCGTCTTGTGGCTGATCTTGATGATCTCCTGCTTGTGCAGGAGGAGCTTGCGCTTGCGCCGGGGCGGGTGGTTCGTCCAACTGCCGCCGGTGTATTCGGGAATGTGCACGGCGTCGAGCCAGGCTTCACCCGACTCGATGAACGCGTAGCCGTCGACGAGCGAGGCCCGGCCCGCGCGCAGCGACTTCACCTCGGTGCCGCTGAGCACCATCCCGGCCTCGAAGGTGTCCTCGATGAGGTAGTCGTGGCGTGCCTTGCGGTTGGTCGCTACGACCTTCTCGCCACTTTCCCTGGGCACGGCTACTCCTCGAATTGTGATGCGTGTGTGCCGGGCAGGACGCCCGGCAGCCCATCAGTCTAGCGCGTGAGCGGGATCAGACCTTGAGGTAACGGGTGATGGCGAAGTTCGCCGAGAACGCGGCCAGTACCGCGCCGACCACAAGCAGGATCGGCAGCACCACCAGCGCATCGTCGATCCCGACGAGCGAGAAGCCCGTCAGCCGTGCGCCCAGGTAGCCCTGCACGAACCAATTCACAATCGCCACGATCGCGCCGCCGGCCAGCAGCGAACCGAGCAGGGCGGCGAAGACGCCCTCCAGGATGAACGGGGTTTGGATGAACCGGTTGGAGGCGCCGACCAGGCGCATGATTCCGAGTTCGCGCCGACGAGAGAAGGCGGAGAGACGGATGGTCGTGGCAATCAGGAGCGCCGCCGCCACCAGCATGAGCGCGGCGATCCCGATCGCCGTGTAGCTGGCCACGTTGAGCACGGAGAAGATCTGGTCCAGGTACTTGCGCTGGTCCGCAACGTTCTCGACACCGGCGACGCCGGAGAGGCTCTCCACCAGAACGTCGGACTGGGCCGGGTCCTTCAGGTTGACCCAGAAGGTCTGGTTGAGCTGGTCGGGCGTGACGTAGTCGGCCACCGGGTTGCCCGCGAACTGCTTCTTGAAGTTCTCGAAGGCCTGTTCGTGGGTCTCGAAATAGTACTTGTCGACGAACGGCGACAGGGTGGGCGACTCGAGCTGCGCCGTGACGGCGTCGATCTGCTCGTCCGTCGCCTCTCCCGCGGTGCAGGTCTCGCCGGGCGAGATGGCCGTGCACATGTAGATGCCGACCTGGGCCTTCTCGTACCAGAAGTTCTTCATCTGGCCGATTTGCATCTGCATGAGGATCGCGGCGCCCACGAAGGTGAGCGAGATGAAGGTCACGAGCACAACGGACACGACCATCGAGGCGTTCCGTCGCAGGCCGTGGGCGGCTTCGGAGAGCACCAGGGCGAGCCTCATCGGGTCGGCCCCACATTCTGCTCGCCGGTCGGATCGGGTTTCTCCCCCGGGGCTCGCAACCCGAGCTTCTCGGCGAGCGTGAGCTGCTCCGGAGCGTCGTGCTGGGTCACCGGCAGCACCGGTCTGGTCATCGCGCCGGTGTCGCCTGCCTCGGCGTCGCCTGCCTGGGCGTCGCCTGCCTCAGCGTCGCCTGCCTCAGCGTCGCCTGACCCGGGCTTCGGATCGACGTGCGGAACGGGCATCCCGGTGTCTCGCGCCGTCGCGGCGATGGTCGCCGGCTCGTGGGCCGCGGCAACGCGGGCGGGATCCGGGCGCGGTACCGCGGCGGGAGGGAAGGTCAGGGGCTGGGACGGGGTGGGCGCGTCGCCCGGGCGCGGCTGCTCCGCCAGGCGGATGGACTCGCGAGGGACCTCCGATGCGGGCACCGCGACGGGGACGGCGACCGCGCCGGCGGCGGGCACGGAAGCAGGGACGGGCGACGTCGCGGCGGTGACCGTCGGGATCGCGGCCGTCGCTCCGTAACCGCCCTGGCGCTCATCGCGCATGATTTCTCCGCCGGCGAGCTCGATCACGCGGCGCTGCATCTGGTCGACAATGCCGGCTTCGTGCGTGGCCATGACCACGGTCGTGCCGCCCGCGTTGATGCTGGCCAGGAGGGCCATGATGCCGGCGCTCGTGGTCGGGTCGAGGTTTCCGGTGGGCTCATCGGCCAGCAGGATCTGGGGCTTGTTCACGATGGCGCGCGCGATCGCGACGCGCTGCTGCTCACCGCCGGAGAGTTCGTGCGGCAGGCGCTGCGCCTTCTCGGCGAGTCCGACCATCTTCAGCGTGTCCGGCACGGCTTCCTGGATGAACCCGCGGGACTTGCCGATGACCTGGAGGCTGAACGCGACGTTCTCGTAGACGGTCTTGTTCGGCAGCAGGCGGAAGTCCTGGAAGACGACGCCGAGGTTGCGGCGGAAGTACGGCACCTTGCGGTTGGAGATCGACCGCAAGTCCTGGCCGAGCACGTGGATGCTGCCGCTGGTGGGCTTCTCTTCCTTGAGCATGAGCCGCAGACAGCTGGACTTACCCGAGCCGGACGCGCCGACGAGGAAGACGAACTCCCCGCGCAGAACCTCCAGGTCGATGGAGTTCAGGGCAGGGCGGGTGGTCCCTGGATACTTCTTGGTGATGTGGTCAAAGCGAATCATGTCCTTGTGAGCCTAAGCACGCATCCGGGATTATGCGACTGCGACATACCTAAGCGGCGACTGCGCTCCCCCACGGGCCCGCCTCAATCCTGCGGAGCCTGCTTGCGCCAGCGGATGCCGGCGGCGATGAAACCGTCGAGGTCGCCGTCGAAAACCTGGCTCGGGTTGTTGACCTCGTAGTTCGTGCGCAGGTCCTTGACCATCTGGTACGGCGCGAGCACGTAGCTGCGCATCTGGTCGCCCCAGCTCGCCGTGATGACTCCCGCGAATTCCTTCTTGGTGGCCGCTTCCTGCTCCCGCTGGATGAGGAGCAACCGCGACTGCAACACCCGCATGGCGGCGGCGCGGTTCTGGATCTGGCTTTTTTCGTTCTGGCAGCTCACGACGGTGCCGGTCGGGAGGTGGGTGATGCGCACCGCGGAGTCGGTCGTGTTCACCGATTGGCCGCCGGGACCGCTCGACCGGAAGACGTCGACGCGGATGTCGTTGTCGGGGATCTCCACCGACTCCGTCTGCTCGATCAGGGGCACGACCTCGACCGCGGCGAACGACGTCTGCCGCTTGCCGGCCGAGTTGAACGGGCTCATCCGCACCAGCCGGTGGGTGCCGGCTTCGACGCTGAGCGTTCCGAACGCGTAGGGCGCGTCCACCTCGAAGGTGGCCGACTTGATGCCGGCTTCCTCGGCGTAGCCCACGTCGAGCACCTTGACCGCGTAGTTGTGCTGCTCGGCCCAGCGCATGTACATCCGCAGCAGCATCTCGGCGAAGTCCGCCGCGTCGACCCCGCCTGCACCGGACCGGATCGTGACCACCGCGGGTCGTTCATCGAACTCGCCGTTCAGCAGCGTGTGCACCTCGAGTTCGCCGAGCACCTTCTGCAGGCCGGCGAGTTCCAAGAGGGCCTCGTCGGCCGACTCTTGGTCGTCTTCGCCGTGGGCGAGCTCCACCAGGACTTCCAGGTCGTCGAGCCGCGACTCGATGCTCTCGATCCGCGCGAGTTCGGACTGGCGGTGGCTGAGGGCGCTGGTGACCTCCTGGGCGCGCTCGGTGTCGTCCCACAGGTCCGGCTCACCGGCCCGGTCGCTGAGCTCGGCGATGTCGGTGCGCAGCCGATCAACGTCGACCACCGCCCGGATGTCGCCAAACGTGGCCCGCAGTGCGGCGATCTGCTCCGAAATGTCCAGGTCAATCATGTCGGAGCCCAGCCTACCGGGCCTGCCTCGAAGCGTGCTCGGCGCGTGAGCAGCGCTCGCTCAGGCTGGCGTAGCATCGGAGGCGATGAGCAACGCAGAGCGCCCCTTCAGCCTGCGCTCCGTCGCACTCGCGGCCTTCCTGCCGACCCTGCTCTTCTCCATCGGCGAGGGCGCGATCATCCCGCTGATCCCGATCGTGGCGAACAACCTCGGCGCCTCGCTCGCCGTGGCCGGTTTCATCGCCGCGATGGTCATGGTGGGCGAACTCGTCGGCGACATCCCGGCCGGCTGGGTGGTCTCCCGGATCGGCGAACGCAATTCGATGATCTGGGCGTCGATGCTGACGATCATCGCCGTGCTCATCTGCGTGGCCGCCCCCAATCCCCTCGTCCTCGGCGTGGGCATCTTCCTCGTCGGGATCGCCACCGCCGTCTTCGCGCTCGCCCGCCACGCGTTCATGACCAGCTACGTCCCGATCGCCTACCGCGCGCGGGCGCTCTCGACCCTGGGCGGGATCTTCCGCGCCGGGTGGTTCATCGGGCCGTTCATCTCGGCCGGCCTGATCCACCTCACCGGCAGCACGGTGGCGGTGTTCTGGGTCTTCATCGTCTGCTGCCTGGCGGCGGCCGGCATGCTGCTCCTGCTGCCCGACCCGGTCAGCACGTTCGGGCCTCCCGAGGCCGCGGTCGCGGCGGACGGCTCGGTGCACACCGCGGGCGAGGAGCTGGCCGCACAGGAGTCAACCGGCCTCTTCCGGACCATCTGGAACAACCGCGGGGTGCTCGCGCGGCTCGGCACCGGAGCCGGCCTGGTCGGCGGCATGCGGGCCAGCCGCACGGTCATCCTGCCGCTCTGGGCCGTCAGCATCGGGATCAGCGAACCCGACATCGCCCTCATCATCGGCATCGCCGGGGGCATCGACTTCGCCCTGTTCTACGTCAGCGGCCAGGTCATGGATCGGTTCGGACGCATCTGGACCGCCCTCCCGTCGATGATCGGGCTGGGGGTCGGCCACATCATGCTCGCGTTCACCCACGACTTGCCGAGCAACGTCGAGTGGTTCATCGGGGTCGCGATGTTCCTCTCGCTCGCGAACGGGATCGGGAGCGGCATCCTGATGACCCTGGGCGCCGACCTGGCACCGAAGGCCAGGCCGGCCCCGTTCCTGGGGGCCTGGCGGTTCACGGGCGACTTCGGCAGCGCCGCCGCCCCGCTGGCCGTGGCCGGCCTGACTGCCGTCGCCTCCCTGTCACTGGCGAGCGCCGTGATGGGCGTGTTCGGGCTGTTCGGGGCCGTGCTGCTCGGCCGGTACATCCCGCGGTACCTTCCGCGCCGGGGCCGCCCGAGCGCCTGAGCGTGCGTGGTCGGGCGCCGCGGGGGTGTTGGATGGAGTCATGCCCCTTCACGGAGAATACGAGCCCACGCCGACGACATGGGTGCGCGACCAGGTCGAGCTGTACGAACGGTCCGGCGGCACCGAGGGGACGACCCTGCGCGGGATGCCCGTGATCGTGCTGACCACGCTCGGCGCGAAATCCGGCAAACTGCGCAAGGCAGCGCTCATGCGGGTCGAACACGAGGGCCGCTACGCCGCCGTCGCTTCCCTGGGCGGCAGCCCGAAGAACCCCGTCTGGCACGCCAACGTGCTCGCCCACCCCGTGGTGGAACTCCAGGATGGCGAGCACAAATGGGACATGCTCGCCCGTGAGGTGTCCGGCGCCGAGAAGGCCGAGTGGTGGGCCCGTGCCGTCGCGGCCTTCCCCGACTACGCCGGCTACCAGGAGAAGACCGAGCGGGACATCCCCGTCTTCGTGCTCGAGCCGGTCGCCCCCGAATCGAGCGCCGGAGCGTAGCGGTGGCTCGTCCGCAGCTGCCCAGCCCCCGGATCGACCCGATCACGCTGATCGACCTGACCGAGAACGATGGTGCTCTGCTGCGCCCCGGCGACAGCCGCGACGGCGAACGTTTTGACGGGATCGACCTGGCCGGCCGGGACCTCACCGGGATCACTTTTCGCGAGTGCGAGCTTCGGGCCGTCTCGCTCGATGCCGCGAAACTGCGCGGCGCCTCGCTGTCGGACTGCGTGGCCGCCGACCTGAACGCCGCCGTGTTCAGCGCCCCGCGTTCGACCTGGCGCGACGTTCGGATTGAGCGTTCCCGTTTGGGTTCCGTCGAGGTCTACGAGGCCACCATGCGCTCGGTGCAGATCGACGGTTCGAAGCTCGACTTCGTCAACCTGCGCAACGCCGTTCTCACCGATGTGTTGATCTCCAACTGCATCATCGAGGAACTCGACCTGGGCAGCGCCACCGTGCAACGCCTGGAACTGCGGGGCTGCCGCATCGGCACCCTCGACGTCGGCAACGCCAGGCTGAAAGACGTCGACCTGCGATCGAGCGATTTCGGCGCGATCCACGGCCTCGAAGGCCTCCGCGGTGCCGTGATCGACGACTCCCAGCTCAGCCTGCTGGCTCCCCTGCTCGCGGCGCATCTCGGCATCCGCGTCGAGTAGCCCGGTCGGCGTCCGCGCCCCGTGAGAAGTGCCTTAGGGGATCGCGCCCGCGGTGAGCTCCAGGTCGGACCTGGGCCGCTCGCGCTGGGTCGCGATTGCTGCGCCCGCCGCGACGCAGACGACGAGGATGGCGACCTGCTGCAGGGCTGTGAACGTCTCCCCCAGCACGAGGAAACCGAACACCGCGGCGATGACCGGGCCGAAGCTGGTGATGATCGCGTAGAGGCGCGGGGTAATCCTCCGCAGGATGAAGGTGTCGACCGTATACGGGAAGGCCGACGACAGGGCGCCGACCGCGAGCAGCAGCCCGAGGATCCGCCAGTCCAGGAGTGCCCAGTCGACGGTGATCAGGGCAAGGGGAACCAGCAGGGCCAGGCTGACGATGCTGGCCACCGAGATGCCCTCGAGGCCGGGGAAGGCGGTTGCCACGCGGCGGGTGAGCAGGATGTACGCCGCCCACGAGGCGGCGGCGGTCAGGCCGAACGCGATGCCGAGCGGGTCGAGGGTTCCGTCGGTCCAGGTGAGGAGGAAGACCCCGGCCGCCGCTGCCGCTGCAAAAACGAAGTCGAGGAGCCGCCGTGAGGCGGCCAGCGCGAGCCCGAACGGCCCGAGGAACTCGATGGTGGCCGCGATTCCGAGCCCGAGAATGTCGACGGCCTGGTAGAACGACAGGTTCATCACGGCGAGCACGACGCCGAGCATCAGGGCCGGCCACAGCCGGCGCCAGGTCAGGGTGGCGAGTTTGGGACGGTAGAAGGGCAGGACCGTGCAGGCCATGACGAGCTGCCGGGCCGCGACAACGACCGGCGAGCCCACGACCGGGATCAGGAGCCCGGCGAGGGACGACCCGAAATTGATGCTCACTTCGGTGACGAGCTGTGTGCCGGCACCGATCATCCGGTCGCGCTTCTCAGTCACAGTGCTCCTCGTCGGCACCGAGGGAGGCGCGCTACCGAGATTACCGGTTGGGAGCACCGGACCGGCGCAGCCGGCCCGGCCGAGGAGACGCGGCCTTAGGCGTCGAAGGGAATGAAGCTGTAGTCGCTGGTCAGGTGCTCGTGCTCGCACGCGCCGCAGTAGAGCACGCCGGCGCTCTGCATGGCGGTGACCCGGGGGGAACACTGCACCACCTTCGGGCCGCAGCACGGTGAGATCACCATGAATGAGCCGGCGAGGTCGGGGTCGTGTCCGCTCAGGCCACGCAGGTGGTGCGCGCCCTCGCAGGGCAGTTCAGAGTCAAAGTCGAGCAGGGAAACGGTATCGGAGTCAAGCAAGGAATCCATGGGGCACGGTTCAATCGCGGGAGAGGTTTGTTGGCGCGGAGGGGATCAAGACACCTCGGTGGCGACAGCACCGGATGGGACAACGGCGTCGGCCCCGGGCGATGAAGGCCCGGGAGAACCCGTCGGAATGTCCAGGCGGGCACCTGCCGGACACACGCGAGGAGCTTCCCCAGGAACAGGAAGCTCGTTCGCAAATTTGGATTCTGTGTAACATACACGGCGAACCTGAGGATTTGTACGACGTGACGAAACACGGGCCCCGCGGGGAAGGGAATCCCTAACCGAACACCGAACGGGCAACCGCGGTCACCTCCAGCGGGATGCCCGCCGGAAGGAGCAGGGCGAGCACCGGGGGCCGCCAGTATGCGCTGAGCGAGACCGTCGCGCTCTGCCCGTCGACCGACAGCGCACGGCTCACCCGCAAGCCGTCGAATTCGGCGTGCGGCGCCGATGCAAGGTAGTCCCGGACCGCATCTGCCACATCTGCCGACCGGAGCTCCGGCCTCACCCCCGCCGCGGTGATCCTGACCGCGTCCAGCGGGAAGGCCTCGGCGCCGGCCAGCGCGGCCCCGTCCGCGAGGGTGAAAAGCTTCTTACGCTCGAGGTAGAGGGATGTCGCGGCGGCGACGCCGAGGATCAGCACCAACGAGACGCAGCAGTAGAAGATGGTCAGGATGAGCGTCGACCCGTCCTCGGCCGGGAGGGTGGGGCGCCCGCCGCGACGGGTCATCCCGAGCCCCGGAATCGCGACACGGTCTGGGTGGCCGAGGACTGGACGAGGATACCGGCGGGCCTTCCGAGCGACAGGAGGTCAGGGACGAAGGGCAGGGCCACTACGACGCCGACGGTGACGACGACGCGGCCCTGCCGCGTCAGGCAGGTTCCCGGCGCCGGCGCACACCGGATCCGGACGGCGGCGGATTCGGTCGGGATGCCGTAGTCGGCGAGCCCGAACTCGACCGCGCGCTCTGCGCGGACGGTGGCCTGGGCCTCGTCGGGAGCCTGCACGTAGACGCGGGCGGCCTGCCGGGCTGCGCCCTCGACAGCCAGCGTCCCGGCCTGCACCGCCGACAGGGCCAGCACCAGGTAGACGAGGGGAACGAGCAGGATCAGTCCGGCCGTGATGAACTCCAGCGATGCGGACCCGGCCTCGGGATCAGCGCCGAACCGCGCACCGGGCACACGGCCGGGCCTCGGGCCGGGCCGCCCGGCGCGCCTAGCCGGGCGACTCGACGGCCGCACGGCCGACCACCTCCAGCCCGCGATCGGGCCCGATCAGCCCGAGCAGCGGAAGCGGGGCCACGACCCGCACCTCCGCGCTCCGATGCCCGGCGAACACGCCGTAGCCGGCCTCGACGTGGCGCGCGTACGACGGGCCGAGGGCGGTCGTGATCAGGTCCCTGGTGCGTTCGGCACCCTCGGCCGGACCGCTGTCGGCCAGTGCCGCGAACCGCGCTCCCTCGGCCGCCGCATCCTGAACCGTGTTCCGGATGTGCAGCGCGAGCGCGAGCTGCATCACCGACAGGGTCAGCACGGTGAGCAGCGAGACGACCATCACGAACTCGGCGACCGCGGAACCGGCCTCCGCCGTGATCGCCGGCCGGGCGCGCAACCAGGGTGCGGACACGACACGCGCCTGGTCAGAACCCGGCGACCCGGTTGATCGCCTGCTCGAAGACGCCGCTCAGCGCAGGGCCGGCGAGACCCCAGAGGAGCACGACCAGCCCGGCCGTCATCAGGGTGATCAGCACCCAGCCGGGCACATCCCCGGTCTCGTCCCGCCAGCGGTTCAGGATGCGCATTCTCAGCCCTGTCATGGTCTCCAACTTTCCTGGGTGGGGTTGCTCGGATACGACTTTCAGAAGCCAGCCTGCAGCGCGACAAAGCCGGGGAAGACGGCGAACAGGATGGTCAGCGGAAGGATGAGGAAGACGACCGGAACCAGCATGGCCACTTCCTTCTTTCCGGCCACCTCGAGCAGGTCGCGCTTGGCCTCTTCCCTGGCATCCTGCGCCTGGGCGCGCAGCACCTCGGCCAGCGGCGACCCTCGGTCCAGGGCCCCGGTGACCTGGTCGACGAAACGGGTGAGCGCGGGCACCTGCACCTGGCGGGACAGGGTGTGCAGGGCGGAGGCGAGGGGAACGCCGGCGTGCACGTCGGCCACGACCGTGGCTAGTTCACGGGACAGCTCCCCCGAACTCGTGCCGGACACCCGCCGCAGCGCATCGAGGATCCCCTCGCCCGCCGACAGCGACAGGGTGAGGAACTCGAGGATCGTGGGCAGCTCGCTTTTCATGCGCGACAGCCGCACGGTGGCGGCGCGGCGCAGGAGCTGGTCGCGGACGAGCGCCGCGCACACCCCGGCTATGACCGGGAGCACGACCTGGGCGGCCAGGGGCATCGTGCGGAACGCGGGCACCGCCAGCACGGCCACGGCGCCCCCGGCGAGGGACACGATCGCCCACACGAGTTGGTCGGAGCGGAACCGGTCGACGCTCCAGGCCGAACCCGATTGGCGGAGCCGCCGCTGGGTCGTCTCGGCCCCGCCCAGGAGGGACGAGAGCGCGTCCCTGAGCCGATGGAAGCCCGGCGAGAATAGCGTGCCGAGCACGGGAATCGGATCGACGGAGGTGCGCCCGACGAACGCCCGCGCCTCGGGCGAGAGGTCGAGCAGGTACGGCGCAAGCCTGTTGGCGAGCCGCGGCCGGCTGAGCCTCGGCGCGAGGCTCACCAGCGACCACAGTCCGACGCCGAGTGCGGTTCCGCAGAACACGCCCCAGGCCAGCGTCGCGCTCACCGGAACCACCGCCGTTCCTCGGGGAGCCGCCCGAGCCTGACCATGACGCGGTAGGCCAGGGCGGAGACGACCAGGCCGCCGAGGATCACCATGCCGCCGGCCGGTGTGTTGTACGCAAGGGCAGCCTCAGGGCGCGAGGCGAGCAGTAGGAGCACGATCCACGGCGCGGCGACGCCGAGCCTGGCCGAGTTCACGATCCAGGACTGCCGGGCCTCGACCTCCGACCGGATGGCGGCATCCTGCCGGAGCCAGGCGGCGAGGCTGCGCAACACGATCGTCAGGTCGCTTCCGCCGACGTCCCTCGCCATGCGCAGGGTCTCCAGGATGCGGTCGGCGATGGGGTCGGAGAGGGACGCCTTGAGCTCGTCGATGCAGTGTGCGAAGTTTCCGGTCGCGCGATACTCGCGCTCGAACGTCGAGAAGGCGATGCGGCCGGCCGCCGGACCGGACTGCGCGAGGCTGCTCACGCTGTCGGGCAGGGCGAGTCCGGACCGGACCGCGGAGACCAGGTGGTCGACCACGTCGGGCCAGACTGTGCGATTGGCCCTCCGGCGAGCGCGGGCGCGCCAGGACACGAGCAGCGAGGGGAACACCATCGCGGCCAGTCCGGCCACGGCGGCGAGCGCCTGTACTCCGAGCATCGCCTGCGCGAGCGCCGCGGAGGCGAGTCCCACGGCCAGTGAAACGGCGATGAAGACCGAGACCGGGACCCCGCCGAACCCGGCTTGCGTGAGGCGGGAGCGCATCCGCGTCTGAACTCCTGCCCGGGCTGCGACCGCGGCTCTCTCGCGTGAGGGCCAGAGGAACGGAGAGGCGACGAGCAGCAGGCCCGCGGCCAGGAGGCACCCCAGTGCGAGCGTCATGCCGCTCCCCGCCGGAGCACGAGCGCCGGGTCGAGGCCCGCCGCGCGGAACTTGGCGAGCTTGGTGGGGAAGCCGCCGGTCGGCTCGAGGGTTCCCGTCAGGGCCAGGAAGACCGGGCTGGCCTCGATCATCGGGCCGGCGAGTTGCCCGCTCGGCGCGATGATCTCGGTGACCCGTCGGCGTCCGTGGCGATCTATCTCGCAATGCACGACGATGTCGATACAGCCGGCCACGGTGGGCAGCACGAACGACGAGTCGATGTTCCGGCCGGCCAGCAGCGGCAGCGTCGAGAGCTTGGCGAGGGCGTCCCTGGCGCTGTTGGCGTGGATCGAGCACATGCCGGGAAGCCCGCTGTTCAGGGCGATCAGCAGGTCGAGGCTCTCGGCCTCGCGCACCTCGCCGACCACGAGCCGGTCGGGTCGCATCCGGAGGGACTCCTTGATCAGCCGCCGCAGGGTGATCTCGCCCGTCCCCTCGAGGCTCGGCTGACGGCACTGCATGGCCACGACGTCCCGCGCCGAGAGGTCCAGCTCGAAGGTTTCCTCCACCGTCACGATCCGTTCGCCGGGCCTCGTGGACGACAGCAGGGCGTTCAGCATCGTGGTCTTGCCCGTCTGCGTGGCACCCGAGACCAGGATGTTCTGCCCGGCGAGCACGCACATCCGCAGGAACTCGGCCGCCTGCTGGGTGAGCGAGCCCAGCCCGACGAGCTGGTTCAGGTCGCGGATGCGCCGGGTGAACTTGCGGATGTTGACCGCCCAGTGCTTCCGGGTGATGTCCGGGATGACCACGTGCAGCCTCGACCCGTCGGGCAGGGAGGCATCAACGAAAGGCGAGGAGAGGTCCACGCGGCGGCCGGAGGCCTGCAGCATCCGCTCGACCAGGTCGCGCACCTCCCGCTCGGTGAGCACCATGCCGGTGAGCTCGGAGACACCGTCGCGGGCGATGAAAACTTGGCTGGGTCCGTTGATCCAGATCTCCTCGATCCCGGGGTCGTCGAGGAACGGTTGCAGGGCGCCGAAGCCGGTCAGGGAGGCGACGACCTCCCTCGCCGCCTGGCGTTCGTCGGCGATCAGCGGCAGCGAACCGCCGAGGGCGCGCTCGCTGTAGCGCTGCAGTTCGTCGCGGACGTACTGTTCGGCGAGGCCGCCGTCGGAGGCGAGGTCCACGCCCTCCCTGCGCACGCGCATCCGTACCTGCTCGGTGATGATGCGCACGGCCTCGCTCATCCCTGCATGATGCTCCACCCCGGCAATGGCCGTTGAACTTATCCACAGCCCGGCCCTGGCGCAGTCTGCATTCGGGTCGTTTCACGTTGAGTTGCGGAAAAAGTACCCTTAATTTCCCAACGAAGGGTGTTTCTCCGCAACTCAGCAGGGACAGCTGGGAGGGGACAGCGGGGAGCGGGGGG
>NZ_FNFU01000014.1 GCF_900101115.1 Cryobacterium psychrotolerans | reverse complement strand
CGGGGGCGGGGAGAGGCCAGCGGGGAGAGGCAGGGGGGCGCGGGAAGCTAGCGGGCGGACCAGCCGCCGTCCATCGTGTAGCTGGAGCCCGTGACCATGGCCGCGTCCTCGGAAGCCAGCCAGGCGACGAGCGAGGCGACCTCCTCCGGCTCGACCAGGCGCTTGATGGCGCTCTCGGTGAGCATGATCCGGCTCAGCACCTCGGCTTCGGGGATGCCGTGCACCGCGGCCTGCTCGGCCAGCTGCTTCTCGACCAGGGGCGTGCGCACGTACCCCGGGCTGACGCAGTTGCTGGTGACGCCGTGCTCGCCGCCTTCCAGGGCCGTCACCTTGGACAGCCCCTCCAGGCCGTGCTTGGCCGAGACATAGGCGCTCTTGAACGGCGAGGCCCGGATGCCGTGCACCGAGGTGATGTTGATGATGCGGCCGAACCCGTTCTCGTACATTTTCGGTAGCGCAGCGCGGATGAGGAGGAAGGGTGCCTCGAGCATCAGGGTGATGATGCGACGGAAGTCGACCGGGTCGAAGTCCTGGATCGGGTTGATCCGCTGGATCCCGGCGTTGTTCACCAGGATGTCCACACCGTCGACGGCCTCGGCCAGGATGTCGTCGGTGAGCGACGCGGTGTCGAGAAGGTCGACGGTCCAGCTGGAGCCGCCGAGCTCGTCGGCGAGCGCCGCGGCGCCGGCCCCATCGATGTCCGCGACGACGACGTGCGCGCCGCGTTCTGCGAGAGACCGGGCCACAGCCGCACCAATGCCACTCGCGCCCCCGGTGACCAGGGCGCGTTTGCCCGTCAGCGGCCCGGTCCGCGCCCAGGTCTCGGTGTCGGCCGAGGCCCGGGGCGCGTGCGCGAGTGCTTGAGTCATCTGTGTTCCTTCGTTGAGCCGGTTATCTGCCGTGGCGGTTAGCGGAGGGCCGGGGCCGGCTCCAGCCCGTGCTTGCGGGCGTCGACAGCGTCGATCTCGCGCAGCGATGCTCCCTTGGTTTCCTTGAGCGTGAGCACGGCGACCACGGTGATCGCGCAGGCGATCGCCAGGTAGATCGCGACCGGCACCCAGGAGCCGTACTCCTTGAGCAGGGCGACGGCGATGATCGGCGCCATCGAACCGGCCAGGATCGAGGTCACCTGGTAGCCGAGTGACACACCGGAGTAGCGCATCCGGGTCGGGAAGAGCTCGGCCATGATCGCCGGCTGGCCCGCGTACATCAGGGCGTGGAAGCAGAGGCCGAGGGTGATCGCCAGGACGATCAGCACCGGGTTCTTCGTGTCGAACATCGGGAAGGCGAACAGCGCCCAGCTCGCGCCGAGGAGGGCACCGGCCAGGTACACCGGCTTGCGCCCGAACTTGTCGGACAGGCGCCCGACCTGCGGGATCACGAGGAAGTGCACGAGGTGGGCCAGGAGCAGCGCGAACAGAAGCTGGCTGGTGTCGTAGGCGTGCACTGTGACGAGGTAGACGATCGAGAAGCTCACGATGATGTAGTACAGGATGTTCTCGGCGAAGCGCAGGCCCATGGCGCTGAGGATGCCGCGCGGGTACTTACGGATGACTTCCTTGACTCCGTAGCTGATGGCCTGCTCGGCTTCCACCTGGGCGCGTGCCTCGAGGAAGATCGGGGCCTCGTTGACGTGGGTGCGGATGTAGTAGCCGATGACCACGATGATGGCCGAGAGCCAGAACGCGATGCGCCAGCCCCAGCTCATGAACTGTTCAGCGGGCAGGAGCCAGGACGTGGCCAGCAGCACGAGCGTGGCGAGCAGGTTGCCCACCGGCACTGCGGCCTGCGGCCAGCTGGACCAGAAGCCCCGCGACGCGTTCGGGCTGTGCTCGGCGACGAGCAGCACGGCGCCGCCCCACTCACCGCCGACGGCGAAGCCCTGGATGAAGCGGAGGGCGATCAGCAGCGCCGGAGCCCAGTAGCCGATCGTGTCGAAGCCGGGCAGGCAGCCCATCAGGAAGGTCGCGACACCGACGAGGATGATCGTCACCTGCAGTGTGTGCTTGCGGCCCAGCCTGTCACCGATCTGCCCGAAGACGATGCCACCCAGCGGACGGGCGATGAACCCTACCGCGTAGGTCAGGAAGGCGGCGAGGATGCCGTCCAACTCGCTGCCGGCGTTCGGGAAGAAGACCGTGCCGAAGACGAGGCTGGCGGCGGTCGCATAGAGGAAGAACTCGTACCATTCGACGACCGTGCCCACCATGGAGGCGGCAACGATCTTCTTCAGGCCCGACTTTTCCGAGTTTTTGCCGCCGGCCGATGAGGTTCCTCCGGAACCTGCCTCGACGCGCTGATTGACGCTCATGTCTGTCTCCTTCAGTGTCGCCTCTGACACCTGGTGGGTTTGTCCGGTCCCGTGTGTGCAGCACACACGGCTCCCCCGAGTATTCCTGCAGTCGGGCCGTGCCTCAATGACCACTTCGCCAGACGCCATGTGCATAATTGCAGATATGACCCTCCTGCCCGCGCCGACGCCGCATTCGCTGCCGAACGCCGACGACCTCCTGATCCTGCTCGCCGTCGCGCGAACCGGCCGGTTCACGACGGCGGCCGACAGCCTGGACCTGAACCACACGACCGTTTCGCGCCGGATCGCGGCGCTGGAGAAGGTGCTCGGCGGCCGCGTGCTGTCGCGAACCGTCGGCGGCTGGGAGCTGACCGACCTGGGCACACGGGCCGCCCAGGCAGCGGAAGGCGTCGAATCGGCCATCGCCCTGCTCGGCGGAGAACCCGAGCGGCCGAACCAACTCACCGGCGTCGTGCGGATGTCGGCCACCGACGGCTTCAGCGCCTACATCGCCGCCCCGGCCGTCGCCGCCCTGCAGCGCCGGCATCCCTCACTCCGGGTGGAGATCGTCACGGTCACCCGGCGCGCCCTGCAGCACCGCTCCGGCCTCGACATCGAAATCGTCGTGGGCGAGCCGCAGGTGCACCGCGCCGAAGCATTCCGCCTCGGTCACTACATGCTCGGGATGTACGCCTCCCGGAGCTACCTCGCCGAATACGGCGCACCGACCACGGTTGCCGGGCTGACGGAACATCCGCTCGTCTATTTCGTGGATTCGATGCTGCAGGTCGACGACCTGGATGCCCCGCGCCGACTGGTGCCCACGATGCGGGACTCGCTCAGCTCGACGAACGTGTTCGTGCACGTGGAGGCCACCCGGGCCGGCGCGGGCATCGGGTTCCTGCCCTGCTTCATGGCGGACCGCCACCCCGACCTGGTGCGCCTGCTCCCGGACGACTTCCAGGAACGCCTTCCCTACTGGATGGTGCTGCGACCCGATTCCCTGCGGCAGCCGGCCGTCGCCGCGGTCGTGGACGCGCTGCGCGCGCAGACAGCCGCGTACGAGCAGCCCCTGCTCGGCCGCCCGCGTCCGGCCGAGGCGACGGCTCCTGGCCTGCACGGCTCAGTAGACTAGGACGGCACTCGCGGGAGTGGTGAAATTGGCAGACACGCAGGATTTAGGTTCCTGTGCTTTCGAGCGTGGGGGTTCAAGTCCCCTCTCCCGCACCGGAGCCGAGTCGGCTGTTGCGAGCATTCTCCGCAATTCACCCCGGCGGATTCCCTCGAATTAACCTTCCGTTCAGGACCGAAGGATTGATCGCCCGGATACCGGGGAAGTTTCCCGAGGATAGGCGGTAGCCTGTGACAGCACCCGCGCCTCGCTGCCGCCCGGCCACTTGCCGCCGCCGACTGGAGTTCCCTCGTGATCCACACCGCACTGATCCCCTGGCTCGACCCGGAGCTCCTCATCGACGGGTTCGGCGCCTGGGCACTGCTCGGAGTGTGCGCGATCGTCTTCGCCGAGACGGGTCTGCTCGTCGGTTTTCTCTTCCCCGGCGACACCCTGCTCGTCATCACCGGACTCCTCACCTATGCCGGCGTGATCCGGATCGACATCTGGTGGGTCGCGCTGGCGATCGGCCTGGCCGCGTTCCTCGGCGGCGAGGCAGGCTACTTCATCGGCCGTCGCTTCGGCCCCCGCGTCTTCGAGCGCAAGGAATCGGGGCTGTTCAGCATCAAGAACGTCGAACGCACGAACGCCTTCTTCCTGCGCTTCGGTGGCGTAGCCGTGATCGTCGCCCGCTTCGTTCCCATCGTGCGAACCTTCGCCCCGGTCGCTGCCGGAGTCGGCCGCATGGACCAGCGCAAGTACACGCTCTACAACCTGATCGGCGCCCTCCTCTGGGGCACCGGACTCACCTACTTCGGGTTCTTCCTCGGCTACATCCCGCCGGTTGCCGACTTCGTACGCGAGTACATCGACCTGATCCTGATCGGCGCCGTCGCCATCACCCTCATCCCGACGGTCTTCCACTACGTCCAGTCCGCGCTGAAGGCCCGCCGCGAGATCCGCGAGCGTGAGGTCCTGCCGACGACGGAGAGCCTCGTGCTTGATCCCGACGCTTTCGACACCGAGCACGACGGCAAGCACGAGGCCTGAAGCGCCGCCCCACACGCCGAACTGTGAGTTTGGCACCTTCGTGGGGCCCGGGAAGGTGCCAAACTCACAGTTCGGCGAAGGGGGTTCGGCGAGGGGGGCTCGGGTCAGTCGTGGGCGTGGGAGTCGTGGCCGGTACGGCCGGCCGGTTCCAGCTGGAACGTAGAGTGATCCACGTCGAAGTGGTGCGACAGGCAGTCGGACAGCTCATCGAGCAGCGCACCGGTCCCGCCCGATTGCAGGACCACCGGGTCGACGACCACGTGGGCGCTGAAGACGTGCGCCCCGGAGGTGATCGCCCACACGTGCACGTCGTGCACGGCGACGACGCCGGCCGTCTCCAGGATATGCTTCCGGATCTCCGCGACATCCGTGTCTTTGGGCACCGACTCGCTGAAGACCCGCACCACGTCACGGAGCAGGGACCAGGCCCGCGGCAGGATCATTGCCGCGATGAGCAGCGAGGCGATCGAGTCGGCCTGCTGGAACCCGGTGGTGAGGATCACCCCGGCCGCGATGATGACCGCGACCGAGCCGAGCGTGTCGCCGAGCACCTCGAGGTACGCACCGCGCATGTTGATCGAGTGTGCCGCCGCCGGGCGAAGCAGCAGCAGGGCGCCCACGTTGGCTACCAGCCCGATGACGGCGACGATGAGCATGGGCGTCCCGCTCACCTCGGCCTGGTCGGCGGAGATCAGCCGGGACACCGCGCCGATGACGACGCCGACGGCCACGGCCACCAGGATCAACCCGTTGATGAGCGCTCCGAAGACCTCGGCGCGCTGGTAGCCGTAGGTCTGCCGGTCGGTGGCCGGGCGTGCGGCGACCACGGTGGCCGCGAGCGCGATCAGGAGGCCGGCGAGGTCGGAGAACATGTGTCCGGCATCCGCAAGCAGCGCCAGCGACCCGGTCAGCCAGGCGCCGACCGCCTCGACGATCAGCACACAGGCGACGATGCCGATGGCGATCGTCAGCCGGGTGCGATTGCCGGCAGCCGCCGGGGAATGATCGTGAGCCATTAGGGCGAGAGCAGTGTCTCAAGTACCGGGATGAGGTGCTCGAACGCCCGCGCACGGTGGCTCTGTTCGTTCTTCACGTTGGGCGTCAGTTCGGCCGCGGAGATCGCGTAGCCGTCGGGCAGGAAGATCGGGTCATAGCCGAAACCGCCGCTGCCGGACGGTTCGTGCAGGATGTGCCCCGCCCACTCCCCCGTCACGTGCCACTCGGTCTCGTCGGGGAGCGCGAGCGCCGCGACGCAGGTGAAGTGGGCGCCGCGATGCTCGTCCGGGATGTCCGCCAGCTGCCAGAGCAGCAGGCGCAGGTTCTCGCCGGCGTCTTTGCTCGGCCCCGCCCAGCGCGCCGAGAAGATGCCCGGCGAGCCTCCGAGCACGTCGACGCAGATGCCGGAGTCGTCCGCGATGGCCGGCAGCCCGGTGTGCGCTGCGGCCGTGCGGGCCTTGATCAGCGCGTTCTCGGCGAAGGTGGCCCCCGACTCGACCGGCTCGGGACCGTCGTAGGCGAGCACCTCGACCCCGGGGAGCTTCGGCTCGAGGATGCGACGCAGCTCTTCCACCTTGTGCTGGTTGTGGGTGGCGAGAACGATCCGCACGGCTCAGCGTCCCAGGGCGGTGGTCTGGAACTCGGTCAGGGTCACCGTGCCGGCGAGGGCGAGGTCGAGCAGCGAGTCGAGTTCGCTGCGGTCGAAGGGCGCGGCTTCCGCGGTTCCCTGCACCTCGACGAAGAGACCCCGGCCGGTGACGACCACGTTCATGTCCGTCTCGGCGCGGACATCCTCCACGTAGGCCAGGTCGAGCATCGGCTCACCCTTGACGATCCCGACCGAGACGGCGGAAACGCTGTCGAGCAGCGGCACGGCCTTCTGGCCGATGAACCTCTTCTCCCGGCCCCACTCGAGGGCGTCGGCCAGGGCAACGTACGCGCCCGTGATCGCTGCCGTGCGGGTGCCGCCGTCCGCCTGCAGCACGTCGCAGTCGATCACGATGGTGTTCTCGCCCAGGGCCTTCATGTCGACGACTGCGCGCAGGCTCCGCCCGATCAGCCGGCTGATCTCGTGGGTCCGCCCGCCGATCTTGCCCTTGACCGATTCGCGGTCCATCCGGGAGTTGGTCGAACGCGGGAGCATGGAGTATTCGGCGGTCACCCAGCCCTTGCCCTTGCCGGCCATCCAGCGGGGCACGCCGTTGGTGAAGGAGGCCGTGCAGAGCACCTTGGTGCGCCCGTAGGAGATCAGCGCCGAACCTTCGGCCTGGTCGCTCCAGCCGCGTTCGATCGTGACCTCGCGAAGCTGGTCGGTGGTGCGTCCGTCGGCGCGCAGGGTGTCGCTCACGAGTTCTCCTTGGGGGTAGCTTGATTCTGAAAAGCGGCGAACTCGGCAAGTTCACTGAGGCTGATGGAGCCGGTCTCGATGAGGTCGACCCTGGAGATCTCCGGGCCGATCAGGCGGTGGGCCAGGGCGAGGAACTCCTCGGCGCTGTCACCGGTCGCCTCGTACCGATAGGTGGGCGGGCCAGGCGCATCGCGCTCCAGGCCCTGGCTCACGAGGGTCCGGTACACATCGTTCGCCGTCTCGGTGTCGCTGGAGACCAGGGTCACGGCGTCGCCCATCACATAGGAGATCGCGCCGCGCAGGAACGGATAGTGGGTGCAGCCCAGCACGAGGGTGTCGACGCCGGAGTCTCGGAGCGGCGCCAGGTATTCCTCGGCAACCGCGAGCACCTCGTCGCCGGTCGTCACGCCGGCCTCGACGAACTCGACGAATCGCGGGCAGGCCTGGGTGAACAGACGGATGTCGGTGGCGGCGGCGAACGCATCCTCGTAGGCGAGGGAGTTGACGGTGCCCACCGTGCCGATCACCCCGACCCGTTTGTTGCGCGTGGTGCCGACCGCCCGTCGGACGGCCGGCTGGATGACCTCGATCACCGGCACGCTGTACCGTTCACGGGCATCCCGCAGCATGGCCGCGGAAGCGGTGTTGCAGGCGATCACGAGCATCTTGACGTCCTGGGCCACGAGGTCGTCGAGCACGTTGAGGGCGAACTGGCGCACATCCGCTATCTTCTTCGGCCCGTAGGGAGAATGCGCCGTGTCGCCGATATAGAGGAGCGATTCGCCCGGAAGCTGGTCCTTGATCGCCCGGGCGACAGACAGGCCGCCCACGCCGGAGTCGAAAATTCCAATCGGTGCATCCGTCACGTCAAACAACCTTAGTGGCGTGGGCTCCGGCCGGGCTGTGTCTGCCCGGCCGAGGCCGATAGGCTGTGCCGCGTGATCGAGTCCCCAGCATTCCGCACCGACCGCTACGAACTCACGATGGTGGACGCCGCCATTCAGAGCGGCACCGCCGATCGAGAATGCATGTTCGAGACGTTCGCGCGGCGCCTGCCGAACGGACGTCGGTACGGCATCGTCGCCGGCACCGGCCGGCTGCTCGAGCTCATCCGCGATTTCCGGTTCACGGATGCCGAACTCGACTGGCTGCGGGAGCATGACGTCGTGCGCGCGCCCACCCTCGACTGGCTGGCCGACTACTCGTTCAGCGGCAACGTCTGGGGGTACCAGGAGGGCGAAGCCTACTTCCCGGGCTCGCCGCTGCTCGTGGTGGACGGCACCTTCGCGGAAGCCGTCATCCTGGAGACGCTCGTCCTGAGCACTCTCAACTACGACACGTCGGTCGCCAGCGCGGCCGCCCGGATGGTCTCCGTGAGCCTCGGGCGTCCGATCGCCGAGATGGGCTCCCGGCGCGCCAACGAACACGCGGCGGTCGCCGCTGCCCGCGCCGCGTACATCGCCGGCTTCGCGTCGACCAGCAACCTCGAGGCCGGGCGCACCTGGGGCATCCCGACCATGGGCACGGCGGCGCATTCCTTCACCCTGCTCCACGACACCGAGGAAGACGCTTTCCGCGCCCAGGTCGACGCCTTCGGGAGCGCCACAACCCTGCTCGTGGACACGTATGACATCTCCCGCGGCATCGAACTGGCCGTGCGGGTGGCCGGCACCGGGCTGGGCGCCATCCGCATCGACTCCGGGGACCTGCCGACCGTGGCGGCCGCCGCCCGCGCGCAACTCGACTCGCTCGGCGCCGTGAACACGACGATCACCGTCACCAGCGACCTCGACGAATACGCGATAGCCGCCCTCTCCGGTTCCCCGGTCGACGCGTTCGGCGTGGGCACGTCCGTTGTCACCGGATCGGGAGCGCCGGCGGCGGGAATGGTCTACAAGCTCGTCGCCCGGCGGGATGACGCCGGACCGTGGATGTCCGTGGCCAAGACCTCGATCGGCAAGGTGTCGGTGGGGGGACGCAAGAACGCCGTGCGCCTGCTCGACGGGGGCGGCACCGCGCGCGAGGAGGTCATCCTGGTCGGTGCCGAGCCGTCCGGCGACGTCGACGACGCCCAGCGCGAGGGCGTGGAACGGGGGCTGCTCGTGCCGTTCATCACCGATGGCGAGGTCGACGAACGGTACGTGGGAGCCTCGGGCACGCAGCGGGCCAGGGCGCACAACGCCTCCGTGATGCAGGAACTGCCGATCGAGGCGTTCCGGCTGGGGCGCGGCGAGGCCGTCATCCCCACCTCGTACCGGTAGCCGGGTGCGGCGTTACTTGGCCTTCATCTTTTCGTAGATGGCCTTGCAGGTCGGGCAGACCGGGAACTTCTCCGGGTCGCGCCCCGGCAGCCACTTCTTGCCGCACAGCGCGCGCACCGGCTTGCCGGTCATGGCCGATTCAAGGATCTTGTCCTTGGGCACGTAGTGCGAGAAGCGCTCGTGGTCGCCCGGTTCAATCTGTTCCTGCTTGATGAGCTCCTCGAGCTCACGATCCAGCGTCGACGTTCCGCCGCCGGGCTGGCCTGGTTCTGCGATGCTCGCGCGAAAGTCAGTCATGCGCCCAGTCTAAAACAGCCGCGAGGCTGTGGCCATGCGTGCGGCGTCGGGTCAGGCACGAAGCGCCGAGGCGAGGATCTCGGGACCACGGCGTTCGAAGGTGCGCGCGCCCAGCCAGACACCCGCGACGAGGGCGCTGACACCGATGCCGAGGCCCCAGAACAGGGCCGGCAGATGCCAGACGGGATCGGAGAAGATTCCCAGCAGACCCATGATGATCGCCGGCAGCGACAGCAAGATCGCGCCGATGAAGGTGAGCGACTGGATCAACGCAGCCGTGGTATCCGACGATTGCGGCTGGGAGAACGGGCTGTCGCCCGGCTTCGTGGCCGGGTACGGGAAGCGGGCGGAGGTGAAGCTGGAGAACCCGAGGCCCGACAGCAGGATGCTGGTGCTCACGCCGAGCATCGACGGGAGCACGCTCCAATCGCCGTGCAGGAAGATGCTGATGGCGGATCCGAATCCGATCAGCGGAATACCGACGAGGAGCACCGGGATGAGCCGGCCGACCCGGTCGGCGGTTCCCCGGGTGCCCGACACCACGTGCAGCCAGACGGCGGTGCTGTCGAAGGCGACGTCGTTGTGCGTCGCCCAGCCCAGGAACACGCACATCAGCGGCACCGGCAGGAGGGCCAGGTATTCGCCGGGGACTCCGGCGATCGACAGCGGTATGACGGCCAGCACGGGCACGACGGGGATCATCACCAGCGAGACCCAGTAGCGGGAGTCACGACCCCAGTAGGTGAGGCTGCGCGCGGCAATCGCCCCGACGGAGTTCGGCGGCAGGCGATCGAACCAGCCGAGTCCACCGTAGTTCCTGACCTGCGCCTCGCGTCCGGGTGTGACGAGCATCTTCGCCACCAGCGCCTGCCAGGCAAGCCAGAGCAGATAGACCACGGCAGCGGCAATGAGCAGCTTGAGGAACGCGGCGCCCCACTGCCCCGTCGCGGCATCTCCCGGCACCGACCAGCCGGCTCCCAGGGGCGTCCAGCCGAGGATGCCGCCGAGGCCGCCGAGCACCGCGACGCCGTCCCGACCCCAGTCGACATTGAGCAGGAGGATGACCAGGGGCGAGATCATGACGAGGAGGAGCACTCCGACGATTCCGGTGAACTCCCGCGACCGTCGTGTGGCCAGCAGGAATGCCGCGATCGACGTGCTCACTCTGGCGGCCAGGGTGCAGGTCGCCAGCAGCAGCGCAGCGGCGACCAGCGCGAGCAGCGTCTCCATCACTCCGCGGGACCAGGTCACCACCGTGCCGAGCAGCACGATCGTGAGCACGATCGCCGGCACCCCGAGGAGCGCGGACACCGCCAGGCCCAGCGACAGCCGGCGATTCGGGATGCCGAGCACGGCGAACGCGCGCGGGTCCATGCTGTCGTCCACACCGAAGACCAGCGGCACCAGGAAGAAACCGAGCACGACCAGGGACCCGGCGACGATCATCCCGTCGCGCACCAGGGCCGCATCGCCCACAGAACGCAGGCCCACCAGCACGACGACAATTCCCACCGCCAGGGCCAGCCCGTAGAGGAGGCCCACCGCGATCCCCACGACCTGCCAGGGACTACGCCGGAAGAGATTGGCGAGCAGCCGGAGTTTCAGTCCGAGAAACTGTGCAACCATTCCATGCCTTCCACAACCTTGCGCCCACCGGCCAGCTCGACGAATCGCTCCTCGAGCGTCTTCGCACCGCGAACCTGGGCGATGGTGCCGGCGGCGAGCACCTTTCCGTGCACAATGATCGCGACATGGTCGCAGACCCGCTGGATCAGGTCCATGCCGTGGCTGGAGATCACGACGGTGCCGCCGCTGGCCACGTATTTCTGCAGGATTTCGGTGACGTTGACCGCCGAGACCGGATCGACTGACTCGAACGGTTCATCGAGAACGAGCACGCGGGGAGAGTGGATCATGGCGCAGGCAAGCGCGATCTTCTTCGTCATGCCGGCGGAGTAGTCGGCGACCAGCCGGTTGAGCGCGTCTTCGAGGCCGAAGGCGGCCGCGAGGTCCGCGGACCGCAGCCGCACGGTCTCGGCGTCGAGTCCGCGAAGGATCCCGGAGTAGTACAGAAGCTGGGCCCCGGTGAGCCGGTCGAAGAGGCGCAGTCGGTCGGGCAGCACTCCGATGATCCGCTTGGCCTGGACCGGGTTTTTCCACACGTCGACGCCGTTCACGCGGATGGATCCCGAGTCCGGGCGGAGCATGCCGGTGATCATCGACAAGGTCGTCGTCTTGCCGGCGCCGTTCGGACCAACGATGCCGTAGAACGAGCCGGCTCGCACCTCGAGGCTGATGTCGGACACCGCAACGTTCTGCCCGAAGCGTTTGACCAGGCCGGATGCGTCAATCACGACCGGCGCTGCTTCCAGTGCGGATGCTGCTGCCGGCGCGGCCACCGGCTTGCGCGCGGCGCTGGGCTTCTGGCTGCGAGCGGGGGCGGGACGGCCTGCGGCCGGGAGTGTCCTGGCCCGCTCGACGTCCGGGGCGGACACGGCCGGCGCAGCCTCGACCGGCACCGACACGGAAGGGGGCGCGGCGGACTCGGCGACAGTGCGTCCGCCGTCGGATACGAGCGCGGCGGCGGTTGCGGCGGCTGACGTCGCCGCGGCCGTCGTCGTCGCAGACTTCGCCGCCGCAGACTTGGCGGCTGCCGACCTGGCGGCGGTCGACTTGGCGGCGGTCGACTTGGCGGCGGCGGACCTGGCGGCGGCGGATTTGGCGGCCGTCGACTTTGCCGCGGCCGACCTGGCGGCTGTCGATTTGGCGGCCGTGGAGCGCGCCGCGCCGGTCTGTGCTGCCGCGTCCGACTTCGCCGCGGCGGTCCTGGCCGCACTCGTCCGGGCGGCGGTCTGCGCAACGGTCGACTTCGCCGCCGGTGGCTTGGCAGCAGGCGGCTTGGCAGCGGCCGGGCGGGTCGCTTTCGGTGCTGCCGGGCGACTCCCGGAGGTGGACGTCGAGGCGGACGTCTCGGTGGACGTCTGGCTACCGCTCACGGCGCCGCTGGCGGGCTTCCGAACCGGAGGCTTGCGCACGGTTTTCGCCTTGTCGACGAGGGGCGCGGTCGCCGCGGCATCCGTCGACGGCCGGTTCCCGAGGGACGACTCAACGGCCGCCGCGCGGGAGGCGGAGGCCGTCTCTTCGGGCTCAGAGTCGGGCGTCAGGGGAGTCACCTCGCTAACCTACCAAGGACCGTCTGGACACGTGCGATCGATCCGAAATCAGTTCCGCCAACCTGTGAAAATCCTCCACGAACCACCACAAAACCGACACACGGGCCGGGGCGGGGTTCCCTCCGCGAGGGGCGACGCGGTACACTGACGTTGGCATAATGGTGTGTCTTAACGTGAACTTATGGGTGAACCGCAGGCAAACTTTCGACTTGAGAGTGCTGTGCCGCGGTCATCCACACCCCTTTTTGAGGAGATAATCGTGACCACCCAGGTAGTCATTCTTGCAGCAGGCATGGGCAGCCGCCTCGGCCGCTCGCTGCCCAAGCCCCTGACCGAACTCAGCGACGGCCGCACGATCATGCAGCAGCAGTTCGACAACATCGCGCACGCTTTTGGCTCCAGGGCCAAGGTCACGATCGTTGTCGGATACAAGCTCGAGCACATCATCGAAGCGTTCCCGCAGGCATCCTTCGTGTACAACGAGCAGTACGACCAGACGAACACGTCGAAGAGCCTCATGCGCGCCTTGCAGGCATCCGCGCCCGGCGGCGTGCTGTGGATGAACGGCGACGTCGTCTTCGACCCGGCCATCCTCGACCGCGCGGCAGCCATGATGGCCCGCGACCAGTCGTTCGTCATGGTCAACACCGACAAGGTCTCTGACGAGGAAGTCAAGTACACGACGAGCGCCGAGGGATACATCAAGGAGCTCTCCAAGACCGTGAAGAACGGTCTGGGCGAGGCCGTCGGCATCAACTACATTTCCGCCAAGGACAAGGCGATGCTTCTTCGCCACCTCGCCAAAGTCGGCGACCAGGACTACTTCGAACGCGGAATCGAGCTGGCGATCGAGAAGAACCGACTCCTCGTCGAGCCCGTCGACATCTCCGACTTCTACGCCGTCGAGGTCGACTTCGCCGAAGACCTGGAGCGCGCAAACCTCTTCGTTTAGTCAACCGCGGCACGAGATCTGAAATAGGACGGGTGCAACCGGGCGAACAGCCCGGCTGCACCCGTCTTTCACGTCTTCCGTTCGGGGGCCGGGGCGGGCGCCCCTACGATAGACCGCGTGAGTAGTTACGCCGAAGTGCGCCCCGAGCAACGCACCCCGTTCGCGCGATACCGCCATTCGCTCTGGCTGCTCACCCAGCGTGACCTGCGGGTGCGCTACTCCACCTCGGTGCTTGGCTACTTCTGGTCCATACTCGACCCGCTCGTGATGGCCGGCATCTACTGGTTCGTCTTCACCCAGGTCTTCGACCGCACGGTCGGCAATGATCCGTACATCGTCTTCCTGCTCGCCGCGCTCCTGCCGTGGATGTGGTTCAACGGGGCGATCTCCGACTGCACGAGAGCGTTCCTGCGCGAGGCGAAGCTCATCCGTTCCACACGGATACCGCGCACGATCTGGGTCAACCGACTCGTGCTGTCCAAGGGCATCGAGTTCCTGGCATCCGTTCCGGTGCTGGTGATCTTCGCGGTGGCCTACGGCGCCCCCGTGACCCAGGGCATATTCCTCTTTCCGCTCGCCATCCTGATCCAGACGGTGCTCACGGCCGGAATCGGGCTCATGGTCGCGCCACTGGTCGTGTTCTTCCGCGACCTCGAACGCGCCATCAAGCTCGTGCTGCGCTTCCTCTTCTACGCGTCCCCGATCATCTACGCCACGAGCGACCTTCCGTCCGGGCTGCAGACCTGGGCCGCCTTCAACCCGCTCAGCGGACTGTTCAGCCTCTACCGCGCCACGTTCTTCCCGGAACAGGTCGACTGGTTCGTGGTCGGCGTGAGCGCCGTGATGTCGCTGATCTTCCTCGCCCTCGGCCTGTTCGTCTTTGCACGCACGGAGCGCGCCGTATTGAAGGAGATCTAGTGGCGGCCCCCGTGATCGCACTGACCGATGTCGGAATCCGGTTCCGCCGGAATCGGCGCGGACGTCGAAACTTCAAGGATCTCTTCGCCGGCCGGAAGCGCCGCAGCCGCCCGGGCGAGTTCTGGGCGCTGCGCCATGTCTCGTTCACGGTGCAGCGCGGGGAAGCGATCGGTGTCGTCGGCCGGAACGGCCAGGGCAAGTCGACGCTGCTCAAACTCGTCACCGGCGTCGTGCTGCCCGACGAGGGCACCGTGCACGTCGTCGAGGGCGTGGCTCCGCTGATCGAGATCACCGGTGGATTCGTGGACGACCTCAGCGTGCGCGACAACGTCTACCTGACCGCCGGTCTTCACGGCATGACCCGCAAGCAGATCGACTCGCGCTTCGATGACATCATCGAGTTCGCGGAGATCGCGGACTTCATCGACACCCCCTACAAGCACCTCTCGAGCGGGATGAAGGTACGCATCGCCTTCGCTGTCATCTCACGCCTCGAGGAGCCCATCCTGCTGGTCGACGAGGTGCTCGCCGTCGGAGACAAGGCGTTCCGCGAGAAGTGTTACCGGCGCATCGAGGAGCTGCTCGCCGGCGGACGCACGCTCTTCTTCGTCTCGCACAACGAACGCGACCTGCGCCGGTTTTGCACACGCGGTCTCTACCTCGACAAGGGCGACCTCGTTCTCGACGCGTCCATCACTGAGGTGCTCGCCCGCTACAACGCCGACTACGGCATCAAACCAGCCTGACCTCGCCCCGCGGTCCGGCCGGGGTGCGGCGCGCAGCCCGGCCCGGCGTCTCCTCCACAGGGGCCGCCCCCACCGCCTTGCCATCGCATCCGCCGGCCGGCGCCGCGGGACGCGCCGGCACGTCGGATGCCGCCGCTACCGTGACCGCCATGACAGCCAACGACAAACAACGGGTGCGACGCCTCTCCTCGACTCCCCTGCCCATGGCCTACCGCGTGCCCTGGCGCGTGGACCGCCGCCACGCCCCCACCTACCTCCTGGTCAACGCCGGGCCCGAGCCACTCTGGGGCGTGTCCGCGAGCATCGTCGGCGCGGCCGTTATGGGCGCCTCCGCGCCGCGGCGACTGCTCCCCGGCGAGGCTCTCCCCGTCACGGTTCGCGGCCGCGAGATCGCACGGGACACCGTGCTTGTCGTGCGCTGGTTCCGGCCGTGCGGTGACGAGTACCTGTGGCGGGTGAGCTTCTAGCCGCGTCCCCGGCGCGCCCGGGCTTCCTGCTCGCGCCGGAAGTCCAGGGCCGTGTAGCTGTCGCGAGTGGGCGGCAATTGCTCGTCCGTGAGCCCGACGAGCAACTCGCTCGGCTCCAAACCGAGAACGACGGCCAGCCGGATGAGGGTGTGAAAGGTCGGGTTTCCGTGGCCGCGGTCGATGCGCGCGTAGTTGGACACGTTCAGCCCGGCGAGGTGAGCCACCGTCTCCTGGTTCAGAGAGAGGGCGAGCCGCCGTTCGCGGAGCCGGAGCCCCAGGATCCGGGACGCTTCAGATTTCGGCTCAGGCATCCCTCATGTTTAGTTGCACGGTTTCTTAGGCACCAGATTGTCTAGGCGCAGGGCTTTTATGCGTGACGAGTCCCGACAGGCTCGACCACCGGAGGGGTCCCGACCACCGGGGGCGCATGCGTAAACTCGAGGGACGACCATGGAGGGATGCGCAATGGCCAGGAAAGCGAAACCGATCATTTCGGAAACGGGCGGGACGCCCATGGGCGGGCAACTGCCGTCCGGGGTCGCCAAGGGGTTCGACCGCCTGATGGCGATCCATCGCCCGGCGGTGCTCGCTCACATCCGTGACATCCGTCGCCGCAACCCCGGCGCGACCCCCGATCAACTCATCGTGATCCTCGAGCGGCGCTACCTGACAGCGGTCACGACCGGGGGCGCCGCCGTTGGCGCAACCGCCGTCATCCCGGGAGTCGGTACCGGCATCACACTGGCCCTCTCCGGCGTGGAGACGGCCGGGTTCCTCGAAGCGACGGCCCTCTTCGCGCAGTCGGTCAGCGAGGTGCATAACATCGCCATCGAGGACCCGGACCGCGCTCGCGCGCTGGTGATGACCATGATGCTCGGCCGTGAAGGTTCGGATCTCGTACGCCAGCTCGCCGGGCAGTTCTCCGGAGGCGGAACCGCCAGGACCGCGTACTGGGGGGAATTGGTCACCACCAGCATGCCGCGCGCGATCCTCGGGCCGCTCACCGACCGACTGAAGAGCGCGTTCATCAGGCAGTTCGCGGCCAAGGGCGGCGCAAGCCTGATTGGCAAGGCAGTTCCGTTCGGGATCGGCGCCGTCATCGGCGGGGTCGGCAACCGCATCCTGGGCCGGAAGGTCGTGCTGTCCTCCCGCCTGGCCTTCGGGCAGCCCCCTCAGCACTACCGCCAGGAGCTTGACCCTCGTGTGCGCGAGATCACGGTCGGTGCCGGCCGGATGGCCCAGCTCGGCCAGGGCGCGCGCTCGGCGCTGCCGCGGGCCCTGCAGCGGCGGAAGCCTGTCCCGCACGCGGACCTCATGCCCGAACCGCCCGCCGGACCGGTGGTCCCGATTCCGCCGGCCGGCGGCTGAGGCGGCCGGGGCGGCCGGGGCGGCTGGCGCGGCTGAAACGACTGTGGCGGCTGACTAGGCCGCGTCGCTGCCCTCGGTGTCTTCGCTGGCGCCTTCGCTGGCCTCTTCGCTGTTGCCGTCGCTGCCCTCGAGCATTCCTCGCTCGTCGACGACTTCCGGTTCGCCCGCGTGCAGCGCGGCGAACCGCTCCCACTCGTCCATCAGGTGCTGCACCGCGGCGTGGAACCGGGCCGTGGCCGCTCCCGGCGTGGTGTCGCCGAAATATCGCTGCACCCACACAGCAAGGCGCGCCTCGGCCGTCGGGTCGTGCGTCAGCCGATCCACGTCAGCCACGACGTCGGCGGCGTCGGCGGAGTGCAGCCACTCGCAGTCGGACAGGTAGCCGCTCGTGTCGATTTGCGCGACCGGGTTCAGCGGCCGGGTCACCATGAGCGGCTTGCCCGTGGCGAGCCGGTCGTAGACCATCGCTGAGATGTCGACGATGGCGACATCGGCCGCCGAGAGCTGCCAGCCCAGGTCTGCCCCGGTGTCGTAGATGTGCTGGGCCGAGGAGTCGCGGGCATTGGCCGCCTCGATCGACGCGATGATCTGCTTGTTCGCCGCCGCGTAGACGGAATCGATGACGCCGCTGCGGGGGTGCGGGCGGTAGATGACGCGGTGCCGTCCGGTGCCGAGCAGCGCCGACACGAGGGCGACGCCGTGCGTCGCGATGGAGCCGTAGGCGGCCGCGGGGCGGTCGCCTTCCCATGTCGGGGCGTAGAGCACCACCTGGCGCTCATCCGGCGCGTAGGGCAGCTCACCGGTGAAGTAGTCGGCCTGGGGCCGCCCGATCTTGATCGCCCGCTTATCGAAGTCGTAGTCCCACAGCACCTTGTTCAGCCGCGCAAGCGCGGCATCGCCGGCCACGAACGAGTAGTCGTACGCCTTGAACTGGTTGGTGACCATGTACATTTTGTCGCTCTCACCGTGATTGATGAAAACGTGCCAGCGACGCCCGTAGCGCATCATCTGGAAGTTCCTGGCGTTCTGGTTGACGTAGAAGACGATGCGGATGTCCTGGTCCGCGATCACGTCCTCGAGGTCGGAAACCTTGCGCACGTGGGCGACGGGGAGGGGCGATTCCTCCAGGAGCGTGAGGGTGCCGCCGCCGGTACGGCTCAACACGAGCACCGGCCAGGTCTCGGCCAGCCTGGCGAGCGGCTTGTACCACTGGCGCATCTGGTACATGTTGACCGGGCCGTCGGCGAAGTACACGGCGATCTTGAAGTGGTTCGCCGGTAATTCCACACCGGCCTCGCGTCGTTCCCGCAGCAAACGCGACACCTTGCGGGACGAAACGGCGTCCTTGACCAGCTTGAACGCAAGCTTGATGTCTTTTTTGATACCCACGTTTCCAGCCTACCCAGCCTGCGGCGGCGAAGAGTCAGACGACAGGAGGGCGCCCGGCCAGCGTCATGCGCCAGAGCGTGCGGGCGGACAGGGGACGGTGCTCCCCCGGGTCGGTCGCCCATCCTTCACGCCAGCCCTCGAACCAGGCCGTCAGGGCCGGCCTGTTGCGTGCCCAGCGCAGCACCTGGATGGCGGTCCACGACCCGACGTAAATCGGGATGAAGAACGCCGGCAGGTTCCGGCGCGCCAGCCACACCCGGTTGCGAGCGTTGAGCCGGTAGTACTCGGCGTGCCTGGTGGGGTGCATCACGGGGTGATTCGCCTCAAGGTCGCCGGCGTACCAGACGCGGAGCCCCTGGTCCCAGACCCGCCAGGCCAGTTCGATGCCCTCGTGGGCGTAGAAGAATGGTTCTGCCCAGCCGCCGGTCGCGTCGAAGACGGCGCGCGGCATCAGCACGGCGCCCTCCCAGACGGAGAACACGTCGCTTGAGTGGGTTGCCTGGCCCTTGAGGATGCGCGGGATCCACCGCCGGGGTGAGCCGGGGTCCCCGGGGTCGACGACCCGGGGCTGCAGCAGGCCGATGCTCGGGTCCGCACGGAGTTTGTCGATCGCGTCGATCAGGAAGTTCGGGTCGGGAATGCTGGCATCGTCGTCGAGGAAGAAGAGGAACTCGCCGCTGACCTGCGAAACCCCGCGGTTGCGGCCGGCCGGGATGCCGAGGTTCGTCGGCAGCCCGAGGGAGGTGACCTCCTTGGGCAGGCCGGTCGGCTGCCAGCCGTTGCCGACGCAGACGATGTCGAGGTGCACCCCCTGCTGGGCCAGCAGGCTGCGGATGCCGCGATCCAGGTCATCCGGCCGCGTTCCCTGCGTAAGCACGACGACACCGACGGTGGGTGTCGAGTTCGGGGCTGGAGTGTTCCGGCTAGGAGCGGACACGCTTGGAGGCCATGATTGCGACGAAGTGGCCGATGAGCGCCAGGAAGGCAAGCGGGACCAGGGCGATCAGCACGGCGCGGTCGACCAGCGGCTGGCCGGCGAAGAGGCCCACGAGGGCGGCGACGAAGATCAGCATGGTCAGCTCGACCGAGTGGTACAGCCGGTGGAAGGGCAGGAAGCGGGCCAGGCGACGGAGTTTCACGAGGGTGCCGGAGGTGGGCGCCTTCTCCCCGTGTGTGTCGGCGAGCTTCGTCAGGCCGGCGTTGGCCCGGGCGACGTGGACCATGTCGTTGAGCGCTTTGTTCAACACGATGATGAGCGCGAGCAGGACTCCGAGGGTCGTCCAGAGGAAATCCGCCGGGGCCTCGAACGGGTACGCGGCCGCACGGATGCCGAGGGCAATCGGGATCAGCGCCTCGGTGCTGTAGTGGCCGACCTTGTCGAGGAAGACGCCGGCGGGCGAAGACGTCTTGCGCCAGCGGGCGACCTCGCCGTCGCTGCAGTCGATGAGCATCTGCAGCTGTCCGAGAACGAGGGCGAGCAGGGCCCCCCAGATTCCGGGGATGAGGAGCGCGGCCGCGGTCGACCAGCCGACCAGGATCATCAGGCCGGTCACGCCGTTGGCCGAGATAGGAGTCTTCAGCAGCATCCACGTGACATACGGAGAGAGGTCGCGCAGGTAGAGCGAGGCCGTCCAGTGTTCGGCGTTGGCACGCAGTCGAACCTCGGGCGGTTGCGCAACGGCGCGGAGCTCGGCGATGGAGGAGGGCCGTGCCGCCGCCGGGGTGCCTGGCGTCATAGTTACCTTCCCGCGTGTGCGGTGATGTTGCTCGTGAGTTTGAGGTAGCCGAGCACGAAGCCGACGCCCCAGCAGAAGTGGATGCACGGCAAGACTACGAGAAACCAGAGGGCAGCACGAAACCCGTCGGGGCGCGTCACCGCGATCGTAGCCGCCAGCACGAAGACGAGGTAGACGGTGGGCATCACGAAACCGAGCAGCATCCACGGTGCCGTGCCCGCAATGAGCTGCACGAGCCCGGCGATTCCGAGCAGCAGCCCGATGGTCACACCGACGACCATGACGGGTGGCACGAAGTAGCGGAGGCCGTTGGACTCGGGGAAGCGCCGTGCGAGCTCTCCGCGCCACAGCCCGGTCGACAGCATCTGGCGGGCCAGGCGGGACAGGCTGGGTCGGGGGCGGTAGAGCACCTTGAGCCGGGGAGTGAACCACACCGAGCCGCCGGATTCGCGTAGGCGCCGGTTGAGTTCCCAGTCCTGGCCGCGCTTGATGCTCTCGTCGAACAGGCCGACGCTGAGGATGCTTTCGCGTCGGAAACAGCCGAGGTAGACGGTGTCCGCCTCGCCCTCTTTGCCGCCGACGTGGAACGGTGTGCCGCCCAGGCCCACGCGCGTGCCGTAGGCGCGGGCGACGGCTTTCTGGAAGGCGGTGACTCCCTGGGCGTCCATGATGCCGCCCACGTTGGCCGCGCCGGTGCGCTCGAGGGTCTCCACGGCGATGCGTGCGTAGTCAGGGGGCAGCACGGAGTGCGCGTCGACACGGATCACGACCGGGTAGTGCGATGCGCGGATCGCGGTGTTGAGGCCCGCCGGGGTTGATCCGACCTCGTTCGTGACCACCTGGATGCGCGGGTCGATCGCCGCCATCTCTTCGACGAGCTCGGTGGTCCCATCGATGCTCGGGCCGAGGGCCAGGGTGACTTCGAACGGCCCCTGATAGTCCTGCTGGAGGAGGCTGTCGACGGCGGCGCGCACATGCGAGGCCTCGTTCAGCACGGGCATCACATAGGACACGCCGACGAGCAGTTCGTCTGCGTTCTGGGGCACCGGGCTGGCCGTCTTTCCGTTTGTGGGGCGGGTCGCTAGAGCCTATCAGGCACCGTATTTCACCCGGGGATGTGCGGACGCGACTGCGCCGCCGGTGTTGAGCCGGCGGCGCAGTCGCGTGGGAAGGAGCGATCGGTCAGCTGGTGAGCTCACCAACCGTGACGGACACGGTGACCGCCTTGCCGTCGCGCACGTAGGTGAGCTTGGCATCGGCACCCGCGGCGAGGGCGCGCACCTGGGCGGTCAGGTCGTTGGCATCGGTGATCGGCACCCCGTTGAAGTTGGTGACGACGTCACCCGACTCCAGGCCGGCCTTTTCGGCTGCGCCTCCGGAGGAGATCTCCTTGATGAGCGCGCCGACGGTCGCACTGTCGGCGTCGCTGCTCGCACTCGTGACCGAGGCGCCGAGCAACCCGTGGGTTGCCTTGCCGTCGGCGATGAGCTCGTCAGAGATGCGCTGGGCCAGGTTCGACGGGATGGCGAAGCCGACGCCGATGCTGCCGGCTGCGGCTTCGGAACCTCCGCCGGCGTTGGCGATGGCCACGTTGATCCCGATCAGCTGGCCCTTGCCGTTGAGCAGCGCGCCGCCGGAGTTGCCGGGGTTGATCGCGGCATCCGTCTGGATGACGGGCAGGGAAATGCTGCCACCCGACTGGCCGGACTGCGGCTGCTGGCTGCCGTCCTCGTTCGGGATGTCGAAGTTCCAGAAGTCGAACGGGTTCTGGCCGTCGTTCTGGTCCGGCGTGGCCTCTTCGGTCTTCGGCGCGGCGGAGGAGGCGACCGTGATGCTGCGGTTGAGCGCGCTCACAATCCCGTTTGTCACGGTGCCGGCCAGCCCCAGCGGTGCGCCGATGGCGATCGCCGTGTCGCCGACGTTGAGCTTGGCCGAGTCGGCCCAGTCCATCGCCTTGAGCCCCGAAGCATCGGTCAGCTTGATGACCGCGAGGTCGGAGACCGGGTCGGTACCGACGAGGGTCGCCTTGTACAGCTTGCCGTCCTGGCCGGTCACCGAAATCTTCGCGTCGGCCACGGCGCCGTCGAGGGTCACGACGTGCGTGTTCGTGAGCACGTAGCCGTCTTCGCTGAGGATGACGCCGGAGCCCGTGCCGCCGGCACTGCCGCTGGCCACGCTGATCGTGACGACGCTCGGCGATGACTTTGCGGCCACCGCGGTGATTTCGTTAACGCTTTCGCTGTTGTTGACGACGACGTTGCCGGGTCCCTCGGCCTGGCTGACCGGCACGCCGCTGCCCTGCTGGGTCAGGACCAGCGCGGTGACGCCGGCACCGGATGCGCCGCCGACGAGGGCGCCGATGGCCAGGGCCGCGATCAGGGCGACGCTCCCCTTGCGTCGCTCCTTCGGCGGGGCGGAGCCGAGCTGTTCGGTCGGGTAGTCGCCGGGGTATGCGGCGGTCGCCTGGGCCTGCGGCGCGCCCTGGACACCGGGGCCCGCGGCGCCGGGCACCGGGAACGGGCGTCCGAACGCATCGGTGCCGTAGGACTCGGTCGGACCGGTCTCGTTGAATTTGGGGGCCGTGGGGGCCGAGGGGGCCGTCGGTTCGGCGGGGACCTCGGGCGTGCCGTAGCCTCCGGATGCCTGCGGCCGGGCCGGCGGAGCATCCGTCACGGGAGGCGCGACGGGCGCGGCCTCGACGGGCGCAGACCCGGCGGGCTCGGCGGCCTTCGGCTGGTCTGGAGTGCTGCCTGGTTCTTCAGTGCTGTCGGTCATGGTGTGCTCCTTCCAAGCGTTGCCAGCTTTGCGCCCGAACCTGAACGTTTTATATGCACAGACTGAGAGCGTCCCATGACGAGGCCGTGACCTTACCCGGGGTGGCGCGGCTGCGTTCGGTCAGCAGCCGGGGCCGCTCGGGTTGCGGGTGCACTCCCGATCGACCAGCACGGTTCTCGCTGTGCCGGCGCGGGCGGTGATCGGGTTAGCCGGCACGGCCAGCGTACCCCCAATGCCCCGCCACGGCTGGCCCGCGAAACGGTACTGGGCCGAGTAGTCGACAGTGAGCGCGATGACGAAATCCCCGGCATCGAGGTAGGTGTGGCTGGTCGCCGTTTCCGAGAACTCGGGCAGGTGCAGATCGGCCCAGCTGGCCCCGCCCGTGGCCGAACCGCCCGTCGTTCCGTCGCCGTAGGCCCAGCGGTAGCCCGCGGGCGTGAACCTCACCTCGGCGGGGAACCCGAGCAGCAGTCCCGACCTGGTGTGCGCGGATGCCGCGGCGAAGAAGTTGGTGGGGAGCCCGATCACGATCCAGCCGTTGGGTTCCATCCCCTGGGTCGGGATGACGGGCTGGAAGTTCACCAGGTCGCTCATGCTCACCACGAGGCTCGGGTCGCAGGGCGATCCCGGCGCGCAGTTGACGAAGAAGGGGTCCCGCACGATCACCAGCGGGTCCACGACGGTGACGGTGCCCTGGTCGCCGTTCTGGTCGGGGTTCTCATCGGTCTGGGCCCCTCCGTCGGCCCCGGGAGGCGCTCCACCGCCTCCGCCGGAGTTGCTGTCGAACCCTGCCGACAGGTCCACCCCGCCGTGGTCGAACACGCCGTTGGCTTCCGGGCAACTGCCCATTTGTACGTCTGCGCGACTGCAATCCCCGCCCGCGGCCGACGCCGCTGGCGGGCCCCCGATCGACAGAATAATTCCGATGAGCACTACTATCAACGCGGCCTGTCGGATCATCAGCAGATCCCCGCGCCTTGCCAGACGTCGGCACTTGCAACGAGGAGTTCTACGGGATCCGTGGATGCGAGATCGAATGACACCTCGAAAGGGGTGCGATCTGGCCGACTCGGCGAAACCACGGATTGACCGCGTGAGTCCAGGAAGTCCACCTCAGACACGTCTGAACACAGGTACACGGTGAGCACTCCGCGACCCTGCACCGTAGCGTCACCGCGCGACTGAATTGTCATGTTTGAGAACAGGCTCCCGCCCGTGCTTCTCAGTCCTTTTGCCTTGGTTCGCCCGTAGCTTTCGATCTCAAGTTCCGCGAGGCGTGTCGACGCGTATCCCTTGATGCGCTCTGGACCGGACCCCCCATCCATAAGAATCTGATCGGACATGTGTAGGTAGCCGGCGTAGGCCTTCTTGGCAGCGGCGAGTGCTTCCTCGTCTGACGCGAAGACCGGGGCATCCGTGGCGGCGGCCGTGTGGCCGGGAACGGGAGTCGGCGCCGGGGCACACGCGGCGAGCGCCGGCAGCGCGAGCATCACCGTGGCGCACACGGCGAGTAGGTGATGGGACTGAGTCCGCATGCGCTCACGCTAGGGCAGAAGCCCACCGCAGCGCGCGATCTATCCACAGGGTCCGAGACACGAGGCGACGACACATGTCGTAGCTTGGACCCATGCAGGTGACACGATGACGATTCCCGGCGGCTGGCAGCGCACGGCCCGCGGGGCCGGACTCCTCGCCGATGACGGCAGCGTCACCGCGAGCATCTTCGCCGAGATGAGCGCCCTGGCCGGTCGAACCGGAGCCATCAACCTCGGCCAGGGCTTCCCCGACGAGGATGGGCCAACCGAAGTACTCGAGGCCGCCCGGAAGGCGATCGCCGACGGAATCAACCAGTACCCGCCGGGGCGCGGCATGCCGGTGCTCCTCGAGGCCATCGCCCGGCACCAGCACCGGTTCTACGGCCTCACCGTCGACCCCGGATCCGAAGTACTCGTGACCGCCGGCGCGACCGAGGCGCTCGCCGCCACGATGCTCGCGCTCCTCGGGCCGGGCGACGAGGTCGTCACGTTCGAGCCGTTCTTCGACGCCTACGGCGGACTGATCGCGCTCGGCGGGGGCATCCATCGCACGGTGCGGCTGCGTGCCCCCGATTTCCAGCCCGACCTGGATGAGCTTCGCGCCGCCGTCACCGACCGCACCCGCCTCATCGTCGTGAACAACCCGCACAACCCGACCGGCGCGATCTTCCCCCGGGAGACGCTCGAGCTCATCGTGGAACTCGCGCACCGGCACGACGCGATCATCGTCACCGACGAGGTCTACGAGCACCTCACCTTCGGCGAGCCCCACGTGCCCGTTGCGACCCTGCCCGGGGCGAGGGAGCGCACCATCTCGATCTCCTCGGGCGGCAAGACGTTCAACACCACCGGCTGGAAGATCGGCTGGCTCACCGCGCCCGCCCCGTTGGTGACGGCGATCCTGGCGGTCAAGCAGTTTCTCACCTACGTCAATGGGGCACCGTTCCAGCCGGCGATCGCCACCGGCCTTGACCTGCCCGACACCTTCTTTGCCGGAATCGCGGCGGACCTCAGAACCAAGCGCGACGTTCTGGCTCGCGGGCTGACAGCCGCGGGGTTCGGCATCACCGTGCCGCAGGGGTCTTATTTCATCGTCGCGGATGCCGCGCCGCTGGGTTACCCGGACGGCGCGGACTTCTGTCGCCGGCTGCCCGATCTCGCCGGGGTCGTCGGGATTCCGATCTCGGCCTTCTGCTCCCCGGAACACCGGGCCGAGTACGCGTCGCTCGTGCGCTTCGCGTACTGCAAGAAGCCGGACCTGCTCGAACAGGCCGCCGCCCAGCTGTCCGGTATCTCGCGGGGTTCCGCCCACTGAGTTGCGGACAAAGTACCTTTACCAGCGACATGAAGGTGCGATGTCCGCAACTCAATCGGGAGGCGGGCGGATGCGGCGGGTGGCTAGTGGACCAGCGCCGGGTAGTCGGTGTAGCCGGCCGCACCGTCGCCATAGAAGGTCAGCGGGTCCGGCGTGTTCAGCGGCAGGTCTTCCAGCCACCGGCGCACGAGGTCGGGGTTGGCGATGGCCGGGCGCCCGACGACGACGGCGTCGGCGAGCCCGTCCGTCAGGAGCCCCCGCGCTTCGTCGCGGGTCGTGACGGTGCCGAAGCCGCTGTTGATGAGCGCCGGTCCGCCGAACCGTGCCCGCAGCTCCTGCACCAGCTCACCGGCCGGGTCCTTGTGCAGGATGCTCAGGTAGGCGAGCTTAAGCGGGGCGATCGCGTCGACCAGGGCGCCGTAGGTGGCCAGCACGTCCGCGGCATCCGGCTCGAGGGCATCCTGGATGTTGTGCTCCGGCGAGATCCGCAGACCGACGCGCCCGGCGCCGATGGCCTCGGCCACGGCCGTGACCACCTCGGCCACGAAGCGCGCCCGGTTGGCCGGGGATCCGCCGTAGGCGTCGTCACGCACGTTCGAGGCCGGGGAGAGGAATTCGTGCAGCAGGTAGCCGTTGGCGGAGTGAATCTCCACGCCGTCCAGGCCGGCCGCGATGGCGTCCCTGGATGCCTGGATGAACTCGGCAAGGATGCCCGGCAGCTCATCCGTGGCGAGCGCCCGTGGCACCGGGAATGCCTGCTTGCCGTCATAGGTACGCGTTTCGCCGTCGATCGCGATCGCGCTCGGTGCGACGACCTCGCGGCCACCATTCGTTCCCTCGTGCGAGACACGTCCGGCGTGCATGACCTGCGCGACGATGAGGCCGCCTTCCGCGTGCACCGCCTCGGCCACGTTCTTCCAGCCCTCGAGCTGCTCCGGCGTCACGAGGCCCGGCTGACCGGGGAAGGCCCGCCCGGCATGGCTGGGGTAGGTGCCCTCTGAGACGATCAGCCCCAGCGACGCCCGCTGCCGGTAGTGCTCCACCACGAGCGGCCCGGGCACGCCCGCAGTTCCGGAACGCAGGCGGGTCAGGGGAGCCATGACCATCCGGTTGGACAGTTCCAGCTCGCCGAGGGTCAGGGGGGTAAACAAATTCACAGAGAACTCTTTCCGTTGAAGCGGTAGTACGTGGGGGAAGCGGGTTCCCCCTGTCGCCAACCTCGCCGTCCACAGCCCTATTCCGCCACCCGGCCAATCCACAGCCCCCGCCGGCGCCGAACTCCAGCCATGAGCACCCTGTTCCCGCCCACGCGACCCGCAGCGGAGCGCACGCCAATTCCCTCGGGATACTGCCCCTTCCCGATCACGACGGATGCCCGGACGTTCGGCCTGGCGACCAGTTCCGTGGCGGTGGGTTCGGGCCCCGTCACGGTGCGGCACGGCCGCCGAACGGGCGGCGACACCGCAACGATCCTGCTGCACGGCGCGGCCGGGTCGTGGTCGACCTGGACTCCCCTGCTGCGCGCCGCCGACGCGCTCGCGACCGGCGATACGCCGTCCGGCGCCTCCCTCGGCGACCTGATCATCCCGGACCTCCCGGGCTGGGGCGACACTCCCCTGCCGAGCGACGAGGACGCGCTCACCACCGAGGCGATGGCGGCCCTGGTTGCCGAGCTCGCCCGGGCGCTCGGCTACAGCCGCTGGGTGGTGATCGGCCACTCGATGGGCGGCTTCATCGCGCTGGAGCTGGCCTCAGCCGAGGTGCGCGCGACGGTGTCCGTCGGCCTGGTTTCGGCCACGACGTTCTCGGTGATCGAGAGTGTCCGGCATCCGCTGGCCCGGTTCACGCTGCTGCCCGGATTCACCGCGCTCCGCCAGGTCATGCGGGCCCTCGGCCTGGCCGGGCGGGCCGGCACGGCGTTCGTTCGCGGCCTCGAACGGATGTCGCTGCTCCGCCCTCTCGTGGCGCCCCTGTTCAGCCGGCCCGGCCTGATCAGCGCCAGCGTCGTCGCCGCCCTCGGCGCCGAGGCCCGCCCGCGCGCGTTCGGCCGCGCCTCGAGGCGCGCCGGAGACTACGACCCCGAGTCGGCGTGGTCACGCATCGAGTGCCCGGTGCGTGCCCAGCAGGGCGACACGGATGTCTTCGTCGCCGACTCCGACGCCGCGCGGCTGGGCCGCGTCATCCGCGACTTCACGTCCTGCACTCTGGTCGACACCGGACACTTCGGGCACATCGAGCGGCCCGAGGAGACGCTGCGTCTGCTCCCCCGCCGAGGCTAGGGAACCCTGGACACCTTGTTCTCGACAGCGGCCAGGCGTGCGTCGAGCGCGTCGAGGCGAGCCAGCACCTGCCGATTGACCTGAGCGTTGTCCTCGCCGGCCCGCGTGGCGCCGGTTCCCGCCAGGGCGATGTCCTTCTTGTTCTTGAAGTACATCGCGAAAATGGCGATCGTGATCCCGCCGATGATCGCAGCCAGGGGTATTGAGTAGACCCAGTAGTCCATGTCAGTGCGTCCTTTCCCGGTGCGGGCGCCGACTCAGTCGTTCTGACACCCGCTGGGCCACACCCTACCCACGGGGCCGCCCGGTGTCGCTTCTCTTGCGGTGGGCTTGTGAAGCGAGGATAGTTGAGAGAACCTCCAGCTCCTTTGTGAGTGGTTATAATCGCTTTCATCAGCTTCCGGAACCCCAATTTACCGACCGACTGAAAGCGGCACCATGGGCTCGTTGACATACGACAGGGTGACAGTCGATTTCGATGATCGAATTCTGGCTCACTTGCAGATCGTCATTGTGCAGAAGCTCCGCCGGGGCGAGAGCTTCCTGCTCTCCTGGAGGAATGCCGCGGAGGTCGGTGACGGCCGCAGCTCAGCCTGGCTGCACCCCGCCATCCCGCTCTACTTCAAATTCTCGGGAGGCCAGCCTCCCTCGATCAATCCGCTGTGGCTCGCCCAACTCACCCGCTCCGCCAACAGCTCGCAGGGGCTCGTGGCCACCGGTGAGGACCGCTCAATGGTCGAACCGGCTCATTCCTCCCGGCCCGAAGCCTCGTTCCACATCCACGCCGCTCCAACCTCGCAGTCGACCGTGGCAAGAGAAGGCTGAGCCGTGCTGCCGGCCCAGGCTAGCGAGGGCCGACGCCGAATCGACGCAGGGCGAGAGCCGGGTTGAGGGCCCGCACGGCCGCGATACGCTGCGCCGAGACCCAGGCCACCGCGACGTCCGTCGCCTCGCCGATCGTCACGAGTTCGACGCCCATCGGATCGACGACCATGCTGTTGCCCGCCCCCACGGGCGGGGCGTGGTCCGCTGCGGCCAGATAGATCGTGTTCTCCAGGGCGCGGGCCGTGACGAGTGTGCGCCAGTGGTGTTCTTTCAGCGGTCCGCGCACCCACTCGGCCGGCACCAGCACGAGCTCGGCCCCCGCGTCGACGAGGCGCCGGGTCACCTCGGGGAACCGTATGTCGTAACAGGTCTGAAGTCCGACGCTCAGGCCGGCCAGGCCGAACGTCTCCGGCGGCTCGATCTCGCCCGCCAGCACCCAGTCGGATTCGCGATCGCCGAAGGCATCGTAGAGATGAAGCTTGCGGTACTTCGCCACCAGGCGCCCCGCGGGGTTCACCGCGACGACGGTGTTGGAGAACCGCTCCCGCCCTGCGGTCTGCTCCAGCATCCCGGCCACGACGTACACGCCGAACTCCGCGGCCAGCTCGCCGAGCGCGACCACGAACGGGCCGTCCAGCGGCTCAGCCGCGGCGACGAAGGCCGGCCCCATCACCGGCTCGAAGAAGGCCGAGTACTCGGGGAACACGACCAGGGCCGCCCCGCGGTCGACCGCGGTTGCGGTGAGCGCGCGCATTGCCCGAAGGTTCTCTGCCCGGTCGGCTCCCGGCCGGAACTGCGCGACGGCGACCCCGATGGCGGCCGCGGAGCCGGCGGCGGGAAGGCGGGGGGGCAGGGGATGTTTCATGGCGCCAGCCTATCCGCGGTGCGGCGGTGCGGCGGTGCGGCGGCCGTGCGGCGGCCGTGCGGGCGTTCCGAATGGGCGGGGTCGCGATAACTGCATCACGTCGTGGCACCATGTGGGCAGGGCTCAGCCGACGCAGAGGACGTGACGATGAGGATCCTGGTCGTGGAAGACGACGATCAGATGGGCGAGCTGATCGAGCGCGGGCTCAGCGCCGAGGGCTACGACGTCGTTCGGGTGTCCAACGGGGTCGACGCCCTCATCGCCGCATCCGCCGACGGGTTCGCCCTGGCTGCAATCGACGTGATGCTTCCGCACATGTCCGGATTCGAGATCTGCCGCCGCATCCGCGAAACCGGCAACACGATGCCGTTGCTCCTGCTCACAGCCCGGGACACGGTTGACGACCGCGTGTTCGGGCTGGACAGCGGGGCAGATGACTACCTCACGAAGCCGTTCGCCTTCCCCGAGCTCACCGCCCGGGTACGCGCACTCCTGCGGCGTCACGCGATGGGGACGCCTCCGATCCTGGAGCTGGGCGCGCTCGTGCTGGATTCGCGCGACCTCACCGTGACGGTGGCCGGCCGCCCGGTACCGATGAGCCCCAAGGAAGGGGCACTGCTTCGCCTGCTCTGCAGCCGTGCCGGAACCACCGTGAGTCGGACGACGATCCTGGAAGAGGTCTGGCACGGCACCGGGCACATCGACCCGAACATCGTCGACCAGTACGTCAGCTACCTGCGTCGGAAGATCGATCCGAGCACTTCCGGAGTGCGGATCGTGACCGTGCGCGGCTCGGGGTACCTGGCCGAGGCGGCGGAATGAAGGGGCTGCGGGCGCTCTCGATCCGCGCCCGCATCACCCTGGGAAGCCTGCTGATCGCCGCGGTCTTGTTCGGCATTGCGGCCACGTTCTTCCGGCTCGAGGTGCAATCGATCCTCGATCAGACAACGGCGACGTTGCTCGAAAACGACACGGCGCCGGTCGCGGCCGAGCTCGGCAACGACCCGACCCGGGCGCCGGACCCGGCGGGCGAGGGACAGCTCATCGCCGTGGTGGATCCCAACGGCACCGTTCGGGTGAGCTCCCTTCCCCGGAGCCTCATCAAACGCATCTCGTCACTGGTCACGCTGGGCGACGATCCCGAGCTCGTCGATACCGGCAGGAACACCTATCGCGTCGTGGCAGAGCAGGTTCGCACACCGGACGGAACCTGGATTGTCGTGGCCGCCCGCAACCAGGAAGCGTTGACGCTGCTCCTCGACGAGCTCACCCGGGTGCTCATGATCGGTGCCGCCGTGCTGCTGGTCGGCTTCGGCATCGCGTCCTGGCTGCTCACCGGGGCCGCCCTGCGACCGGTGAACCGGCTGCGAGCAGAGGCAGAGAGCCTGAGTTCGAGCGGGTCGGGGGCGCGGCTGGCGGTGCCACCGGGTCGCGACGAAGTCAGCCTGCTCGCCGTCACTCTCAACACGTTCATCGGTGCGCTGCGTCGCGGCATCGACCGGGAAAAACAGGTCGTGTCGGATGCGAGCCATGAACTTCGCACTCCCCTGGCCGTTCTCAAGGCCCAGCTGGACCTGGCCCACCTGGATGCCGGCGACGCTGCCGCTCTCGAGCGGGACATCGATGAGGCATCCGCCACCGTTGACCGGCTCACTCGACTGGCCACCAATCTGCTTGAGTTGTCGAAGTTGGAGAGCGAACAGACCAGGCCCGAAATCAGCTGGACGGACCTCACCTCCGAGATCACGGCCTCAGTCGACCGGGCGCGCGCCGTCCAGGACAGTCGCGGCCTCGAAGTGGGCTACGACACCGGCGGCGCCGATCCCGCCGGCCGCTACCCGATCTCGCGCACGAACCTCGGCCAGCTTCTCGACAACCTCATCTCCAACGCAATGACCGCCATGGACGGGCACGGGACGGTGACGGTGACGGTGAGTGTTCGCCAGGACGACAGTGCGGCGCTGCTGACGGTCGCGGATACCGGCCCCGGGATGCCCGACGAATTCATCCCGCTGGCCTTCGATCGGTTCTCCCGCCCGGACCCGTCCCGCGCGGGCACATCCGGTGGCTCCGGCCTGGGTCTGGCCATCGTGCGGGCGATCGTCGATCGGGCGCACGGATCCGTCGAATTGCGAAACACCGACCCCGGGCTGTCCGTGCTGGTGAAGCTCCCCCGCACCACGCCGGGAAGTCTGTGAAACTTCGCAGGAATACCGCTCTGATCCGCATGCAAAATTCACACGACCCGGCCTAGATTCGGGGCGTGACCTCCGTACTCGCCCCTCCGATGACCGCCGCCGCCCCTCGGCTCCGGTCGGCCGGGGAGCGGACATTCGCGCCGACCGCCGCCCTCCTCGGGCTGGTCGGATTCGTCGTCTCGGCCGCAGGGTCGTGGCAACCGTCGTTGTGGGGAGACGAGGCAGCGAGCGTCATGTCGGCGGAAAGGCCGTTGCCCTCCTTGTTCCGGATGCTCGGACACGTGGACGCGGTGCACGGCGGCTACTACCTGTTCCTCCACGTCTGGATCCGGGTGTTCGGTACCTCCGAGCCGGCGGTCCGGCTTCCCAGCGCCATCGCCATCGGTGCGGCGGCCGCGGGAACCGCAGTGCTGGCGCGGAACCTGTTCGACGCCAGGGTCGCGGTCATCGCTGCGCTCGCATTCGCCGTGCTTCCCCGCGTGACGTACATGGGTGCGGAGGCGCGATCGAGCGCCCTCGCGAGCGCCGTCGCCGTGTGGCTGAGCGTCTTGCTCGTGCTGGCCCTGCGCGCCGACGAGAAGCCGACCTGCCACCGACTAGCGCTGTGGACCGGCTACGCCGTGCTGTGGGCCGCCGGGCTCTACCTGTTCCTCTACCTGGCCCTGCTGATTCCCGTGCATGCCCTCGCGGTGCTGCTGCTCGGGCGCACGCGGACGCGGGGCATCCCCGCGCTCGGCCGTTGGGCCGTCGCAACAGGCGCCGGCCTCGCGCTCGCAGCCCCGATCCTCTACTGGGGCGTCAGCCAACGCCATCAGGTCGACTTCCTCGGCCGCCGCCCGCTGCCGACGCTGGACGACGTCGCCGTGCTCCAGTGGTTCGGGAACGCCGCGGTCGCCTCCGCCGCCTGGGCACTCATCCTGTTCGCCGTCGTCAGGGCATTCCGCGGGTGGCGGCGACGGGAGGCCGGCAGGGCCGCGTTCCCCGGGGCGCTGGCGACGATGCTCGCCTGGCTGATCATCCCGACCGCGGTCCTCGTGCTCGGAACCTGCCTCGGCGCGCCACTCTACTCGCGCCGCTACCTCTCGTTCTGCGCCCCCGCTGCCGCGATCGCCCTCGCAGCGGGCCTGGCCGCGATGCGGTGGCGCTGGTCGCATGCGGCCGGGGTGCTCCTCATCGCCGTGCTCGCCGTGCCGACCTATCTGGCCCAGCGCGGGGAGTTCGGAAAGAACGGCGGCAGTGACTGGCGTCAGGCCGCCGCCGTCCTGCAGGAGGAAGCCACTCCGGGCGACGCCGTCGTGTTCGACGAGAGCGTCCGACCGTCCCGGCGGCCGCGGGTGGCGATGCACGTCTACCCCGCCGCCTTCCGCGGCCTCCGAGACATCACCCTCGCCCAGTCGTATCTCACTGCCGCCGGCCTCTGGGATCGCACGGTGCCGCTCTCCGCCGCCGTCGGTGCCCTCGACGGCTCCGACACGGTCTGGCTGCTGCAGAACCAGGGCAGCCGAACCAGCACGCGCGGCAGTGACGTCCGGACTCTCCGCGAACACGGCTTCACGGTCGCCGAGGTCACCGTCGTCCACCGCACCCTGATCATCGAAATGACAAGATAGCACTATGCCGCAGACGCTCGTCATCATCCCGACGTACAACGAACGAGAGAACATCCAGTCGATCGTTGCCCGCGTGCTGTCCGCAGTTCCCGGCAGTGAGGTTCTGGTCGTCGACGACGCCTCCCCGGACGGCACGGGCGAACTCGCCGGCGCGCTCGCCGCCCGGCACCCGAACGTGCACGTGCTCCACCGTCTCACCAAGGAGGGCCTCGGCGCCGCCTACCTCGAGGCCTTCACCTGGGCTCTTTCCCGCGGCTACGACAGGCTGGTGCAGCTGGATGCCGACGGCTCGCACCTTCCGGAACAGCTGCCCGACCTGCTCGCCGCGGCCGAAACGGCCGACGTGGTGCTGGGATCGCGCTGGGTGCCCGGCGGAGCGGTGCGCAACTGGCCGTGGCACCGCCTCGCCCTGTCGAGGGGCGGGTCGACGTACTCCCGCATCCTGCTGAATCTGCCGCAGCAGGACGTGACCGGCGGCTTCCGCGTGTACTCCGCGAACGCCCTCGAGCGGATGCAGCTCAATCGCGTCGACAGCCTCGGGTACTGCTTCCAGATCGACATGCTCCTGCACGCCGTGCGGGCCGGGCTGCGCGTGGTCGAGGTTCCCATCACGTTCATCGAACGCACCCACGGCACGTCGAAGATGAGCGGCGCGATCGTTCTCGAGGCGATGGCCAGGGTCACCCGGTGGGGTCTGACCGGCCGCGGGATCCGCCGCCAGGGCGCAGCGGCGCCGACGCCCTCGTCTCGTCTGGGCTAAAGCCGGCCTCCCCCGGCCACTCCGCGAGGTAACCGGTTGGGAGTTATGGTCATTGTGACTATATGATGGAGTCCTGCAGTTAGAGTCACTATGACCTTTACCTAGTGGGTGCCCCTATGACGTCACAGAACCAGGCCACGCTCGCCGTGTCGACGGTGATCTTTGCCCTGCGCCCAGACGAGGCATCCGGACTCATGACGCTGTGGCTGCCGCTCGTACGGCGCATCCGGGAACCGCACCTCGGCCAGTGGGCGCTGCCGGGCGGCTGGCTTCCGGGCGACGAGGAACTGGCGGCGGCGGCGTCCCGGACCCTGCGGGAGACGACGGGCCTGACTCCGAAGTACCTCGAGCAGCTCTATACCTTCGGCGACCTGGGCCGCTCCCCCGGCACCCGCGTGGTGTCGATCGTCTACTGGGCGCTCGTGCAGTCCGACGAGGCCGCGCTGGCCGCCGTCGGCGAGAACGTGCAGTGGTTCCCCGCCGACCGGCTGCCCGAGCTCGCCTTCGACCACAACCGCATCGTCGACTACGCGCTCTGGCGCCTCCGGACGAAGGTCGAGTACGCCCGCATCGCGCACGCCTTCCTCGGCGAGACCTTCACCCTCGCCCAGCTGCGCGACGTGCACGAGGCCGTGCTGCAGAAGCCGCTCGACCCGGCGAACTTCCGGCGCACGGTCGAGGCGTCCGGCACGGTCGTCGACACCGGCCAGCACCTTGCCGGAGCCCGTCACCGCCCCCCGCGCCTGTACCGATACAACGATTCCAGCCGCCTCGCCGACCAGGGGCCGCTCGGCCCGTCCATCGGCTGAACCACACGCCTCGCCTGACCCGACACATTCGCACCCTACCCACCTGAACCCGAGACCAAGGAACAACGCCATGACGATTGCATCGGTTGACCGGACCATCCAGCTCATCACCACGGGAGAGACCGTCGGCAGCACCTGCAGCCCCGATCTCGCCACCGCCCCGTGGGAGTTCGATTCCGGCACGCCCGGCTACGGCCCCGGGTCTTCGATGGGCGACGTGATCCCGACCGGGTCTCCGCGCCAGGGCGAACTGCCGGAGCGGTACCGCACGGCCTTCACGGAGGAGCTGCGCGCGAGCATCCGGGCCGCCAAGGAGACCCTCGGCGACCGGGTGCTCGTGCTCGGGCACTTCTACCAGCGCGATGAGGTGCTCCAGCACGCCGACTTCGTGGGCGACTCGTTCCAGCTCGCCCAGGCGGCCAGGAGCCACCCGGAGGCCGAGGCGATCGTCTTCTGCGGCGTGCACTTCATGGCGGAGACGGCCGACCTGCTCTCCGGCCCGGAGCAGGCCGTCATCCTGCCCAACCTCGCCGCCGGCTGTTCGATGGCCGACATGGCCGACATCGACTCGGTCACCGAGTGCTGGGAGCAGCTCGAGGACCTGTACGGCACCGAGCCGGATGCCGACGGCCGGGTCCCGGTGATCCCGGTCACCTACATGAACTCCTCCGCGGCGCTCAAGGGCTTCTGCGGCGAGCACGGCGGCATCGTCTGCACCTCCTCGAACGCCGAAACCGTGCTCGAGTGGGCGTTCGAGCGCGGCCAGCGCGTGCTGTTCTTCCCCGACCAGCACCTCGGCCGCAACACCGCCAAGGCGATGGGCGTTTCGCTGGAACAGATGCCGATGTGGAACCCGCGCAAGCCCCTCGGCGGCAGCACGGCCGAGGAGCTGGACGACGCCCGGGTGATCCTCTGGCACGGATTCTGCAGTGTGCACCGGCGCTTCACGGTCGACCAGATCGCCACGGCGCGCATCGAGCACCCGGGCGTGCGCGTGATCGTGCACCCGGAGTGCCCGATGCCCGTCGTCGACGCGGCCGACGAGTACGGCTCGACCGACTACATCCGCAAGGCGATCGCGGCCGCGCCGGCCGGCTCGACGTTCGCGATCGGCACCGAGATCAACCTCGTGCAGCGGCTCGCCGCCCAGCACCCCGAGCACACGATCTTCTGCCTCGACCCGGTGGTCTGCCCCTGCTCGACCATGTACCGCATCCACTCCGGCTACCTCGCCTGGGTGCTCGAGGGCCTGGTCGGCACGGCGGAACGCCCGGCCGAGGTGATCAACCGGATCACGGTGTCAGCGGACGTCGCCGGGCACGCGCTCGTCGCCCTCGAGCGGATGCTCGCCGCGAAGCCGCCCGCCTCGGTGGTCGAGCCTGTCGAGACCCCCGTGGTCGCGGCCCCGGGGGTCTCGCGCGCCGATACTGTCGTCAGCGCCGAGGCCTGACCATGGGATCGGTGCTGGTTGTCGGCAGCGGCCTCGCCGGGCTCACTGCCGCGGTGCGCGCGACGGATGCCGGCCACGACGTCACCCTGGTGACGAAGGCCTCGCTGCCGGAAAGCAACACCCGCCACGCCCAGGGCGGGATCGCGGCCGCCATGTTCCGGGACGACTCCGTCGACACGCACATCCTCGACACGCTCCGGGCGGGGGCCGGGCTCTGCGATGCGGAAGCGGTGCGCGTGCTCTGTGCCGAGGGGCCGGCACGCGTGCGTGACCTGATCCGCTTCGGCGTCGACTTCGACCGCGACGACTCCGGCCTGACCCGTGGCCTCGAGGCCGCCCACTCGCGCTCGCGCGTGCTGCACGCCGGCGGCGACGCCACCGGCGCGGAGATCGAGGCGGCCCTGGTGGCGACGGTGCGGGCGCGGGCGGCGGCCCAGGGCTCCGCCGCGGTCGGCAGGCTCCGCATCCTCGAGCACACGATGCTCACCGACCTCGTTGTACGGGGCGGGCGCGTGGTGGGCGCGACCGTGGTGGGCGCGGGGGGTCTCGACATGCTCGACCACCGGGAACTCGACCACCGGGTGTTGGACGCCGACGCGGTGATCCTCGCGACCGGCGGCGCCGGTTCCCTCTACCGGCACACCACGAACCCCGCCCTCGCGACGGGCGACGGGGTCGCCGCGGCCTGGCGGGCCGGGGCATCCGTTGCCGACCTCGAGTTCTACCAGTTCCACCCGACCGCGCTGGCGATCCCCGGAACGCCGCTCGTCTCCGAGGCCGTCCGCGGCGAGGGCGCCGTGCTGCGGAACGCGAAGGGCGAGCGCTTCCTGCTCGCCGCGCACCCCGATGCCGAGCTCGGCCCCCGCGACGTCGTGGCCCGGGCCATCGCGCGCGAAATGGCCGCCCAAGGCGGCGAGCCAGTGCTGCTGGACGCCACCGGCCTCGGCCGCGAGCTGCTCGAGGCTCGCTTCCCCACCATCACCGAGGCCTGCCGCGCGGCCGGCCTCGACTGGGCCCTGGAACCGATCCCGGTCGCCCCGGCGGCGCACTACTGGATGGGCGGCATCGTCACCGATGTCTGGGGGCGCAGCTCGCTCCCCGGCCTGTACGCGGTCGGCGAGGCCGCCCGCACCGGCGCCCACGGCGCCAACCGCCTGGCCTCGAACTCGCTGCTCGAAGCGGCCGTCTTCGCCGACCGTGCCGTGCGCGCGCTCTCCCTCCCCTTAGCGCCGTCCGATCCGTTGCCCGATCCGTTGCCCGATCCGTTCTCCGAATTCGACGCAGATTTTGCGCGACACGCCGCCCTGGCCCTGCCGCGCGCGGTCACGCCGCCGGAAATGTCCGGCGAATTCGGAGGGGCCGAGCGTGACGGCGAGAGAGGCCGGGCCTCCGGATTCTCGCGGGAGGCGCTGCAGGGGCTGATGTGGGAGTCGGCCGGCGTGCTGCGAAGCGGTGCCGGGCTGGCCGCGGCAGCCGTCACCCTGGCCGGCTGGACCAGGCCCGAGACCGGGCCCGGCGCCTCCGTGAGCGCCCACGAAGACGCCAACCTGCTCGACCTCGCGCGGCTCACCGTGCAGGCGGCCCTGGCCCGTGAGGAGTCCCGCGGCGCCCACCACCGCGTCGACTTCCCCTCCGCTCGCGCGGAGCTCGCCTACCCGCTGGTCTGGGCGCTCGGGGGCGACCGGGCGACGGGTCTCACGAACCGCACACCGCTCGCAAACCACACAGACCCCGCACCCGTCATCCAGGCCGAGGAGGCCATCGCATGCTGACCAGTCACGCCATCGACACCGTTGTGCGCGCCGCCCTCGAGGAGGACGCCCCCTGGGGTGACCTCACCTCCGAGGTGCTCATCCCCGCCGGCGCGCTGGCGACCGCGCAGCTCGTGGCCCGCGAGTCCGGCGTGTTCAGCGGCGAAGCCGTGTTCGAGGCCGCTTTCCGGCTCACCGACCCGCGCATTCTCGTGCGCCGCCTCGTCGCCGACGGTGCGAACTTCGAGGCCGGGGAGGTGCTCGCGGAGGCGTCCGGTCCGGCCCGGGGCATCCTGCAGGCCGAACGGATCGGCCTGAACTTCGTGCAGCGGATGAGCGGGATCGCCACCCTCACCGCCCGGTACGTGGCCGAAACCGAGGGCACCCCGGCCCGGATCGTCGACACGCGCAAGACCACGCCGGGACTGCGCGCCCTCGAGCGCCAGGCCGTGCGCGACGGCGGCGGGCGCAACCACCGCTTCAGTCTCTCCGACGCCGTGATGGCCAAGGACAACCACCTCGCCGTGCTCGGCGCCGGCGGGCTCGGCCTCACCGAGGCTCTGCTCCAGGTGCGCGACCGGCTCTCGCACACGACGCATTTCGAGGTCGAGGTCGACCGGATCGACCAGATCGAGCCGGTGCTCGCCGCCGGGATCGACACGATCATGCTCGACAACTTCACCCCGGACCAGCTCCGCGAGGGCGTCGCGATCGTCGCCGGACGCGCGATCGTTGAGGCGAGCGGCGGGGTGTCTCTCGAGACCGTCCGCGCGATCGCCGAGACCGGCGTCGACGTGATCTCCGTGGGCGCGCTCACCCACAGCGTGCGCTCCCTCGACCTCGGCCTCGACATCGTCATCCTCACCGAGGGCTGATCGGCCCGGCCATGATCTACCTCGACAACGCCGCCACCACGCCGGTGCGCCGGGAGGTGCTCGAAGCCCTCTGGCCGCATCTGGCCGGCGGGTTCGGCAACCCCTCGAGCCACCACCGGGTGGGCGAGGCGGCCGCCCGGGCCCTGGCGGATGCCCGCCGCACGGTCGCCCGCCTGCTCGGCTGCCGTCCGGGCGAGCTCACCTTCACCAGCGGCGGAACAGAAGCGGCCAACCTCGCGGTCAAGGGCATCGCCCTCGGCGCTCCGCGCGGCCGGCACCTGGTCACCACCCCGATCGAGCATGAGGCGGTGCTCGAGTCCGCCGACTTCCTGCGCCGGCTGCACGGCTTCGAGGTCACCATGCTGGCAACGGATGCCTCCGGCCTCGTCGATCCGGACGAGCTCCGCCGCGTCATCCGCCCGGGCACCACCCTCGTCTCGGTGCAGTACGGGAACAACGAGGTCGGCACGGTGCAGCCCATCTCCGACCTCGCCCGGATCGCCAGGGACGCAGGCGCCCCCTTCCACACCGACGCCGTGCAGGCCGCCGGCTGGCTCCCGCTCAACGTGGGCGACCTCGGCGTCGACGCGCTCGGCATCTCCGGCCACAAGATCGGCGCGCCGCAGGGCGTCGGCGCCCTCTACCTGCGCGGCCGGCTGCCGATCGAGCCGGTCCTGCACGGCGGCGGCCAGGAGCGCGGCAAGCGCAGCGGCACCGAGAACGTTGCCGGGGCGGTCGCGCTGGCCACGGCGCTCCGGCTGGCCGAGCAGGAGCGCGAGGAGGCGGCCCTGCGCACGACGGAGCTGCGCGACACCTTCATCGCCGCCGTGCTTCGCGACACCCCGGGCGCCCGGCTCACCGGCCACCCCGGCCGGCGGCTGCCCGGCAACGCGTCGTTCGTCTTCCCGGGCACGAGCGGCGAGGCCGTGCTGCTCGAACTCGAGCAGCACGGCATCGTCTGCTCCAGCGGGTCGGCCTGCGCCGCGGGCAGCGACGAGCCGTCCCATGTGCTCACCGCGCTCGGGTACCCCGCCGAGGTCGCCCAGACCGCGGTGCGGTTCACCCTCGCCGCGACGACGACGGCCGAGGAACTGGCCGAGGCCGCGGCATCCGTGCGCGCCGCCGTGGACGCGGTCAGGCGTCTCGGCGCCCGTTAAGACCCCGCGCGCGCTACGCGGGTCGTGCGCCGCTGCGCGCGCAGTGCGCCACCAGCGCAACGGCGTACCGCCCGCGCAACTCGAAATCCGTTGAAGCTAGAGCCAGACCGGTGCGTCCGTGAGCTCCGTGCTCGAGGTGACGCCGTCGACGCCTCGGCCCGTCGCCCACGCGGCCAGATCTGCCAGCGACCCGGACACGACCTCCGCGTCGGCGGCCAGGTCGCCGAACACGGGCTTCGTCCCGTCGGTGGCTTCCAGCCGCAGCCCGGCGTCCTCGCCGCGCGCCTTCCAGTCGTCCGTGACGTCGGTGAGGATGTGTTCGAGCACCTCGGCCGGGATGTCGTCGAAGGATGCCCCGTCGTCCAGGTCGACGGCGTGGATCCAGACCTCGCGGGTGCGCATCCACACCGTCTCCGTGGCAGGCACCATGCGCCCGGAGGAGGTCTTCACCTGCTTGGTCCAGTTCTTCTCCGGCAGTCCGCGCCAGGCGCGCTCGAGCTCTGCGGCCGAGTGCTCGAAGAGGCGGCGCAGTTCCTTCGCGCTGAGCGCGGCCCCGTGGGCGATTTCGCTGTCGCGCGCGTCGGGCGACTCGTACATGCGCGTTTCCACACCGGTGGTCGCCCAGTCGACCAGGCGGGCAATCGCCAGGGCGTTGTAGCCGACGTGCGCCACGACGTGGCGGCGGGTCCAGCCCGGCAGCAGCGAATCTCCGTCGAGGTCGGTGTCGTAGAGTTCGGCGAGGGCCTCGGCGAAGTGCTCAGTGCCGCGCCGGACCATCACCAGCCGCTCATCGAGTTCCATGGCGGAATGGTGCTTCTTCATGAGTTCTCCTGACAACGCTGTTACGAGGACCTGATGAAATACTGTGCGAAATACCGTGCGAGCCCCACGCTACGCGACCGGCCGGTCCACGTCGGACCGCGGGCGTGAATTGACACCCGGCGACGCCACCCCTAGCCTGCCAGAGGCGCGCACCCCCGTTCGGGGGCGCCGGCGTCCGCAGCATCCGCCACGCGGCATCCGCCACGAAGACCGACGATTTACTCAACGAAGAGGTTCCGGCCGCATGACAACGCTTACACAGGACACCACGACCGAAAAGGGGCTGGCACGCGTTGCCCAGACCCTGGCCCGATGGACGGAGAAGTGGTTCCCGGACGCGTATGTCTTCGCCCTGGTCGGCGTCTTCATCGTCGCCCTCGCGGCCCTGGCCAACGGGTCCTCACCCCAGACCATCGTCGACTCGTTCGGCAACGGCTTCTGGGACCTCACCGCCTTCACCCTGCAGATGTCGATGGTGGTGTTGACCGGATACGTCGTGGCGACCTCCCCGCCGGTGGCCCGGCTGATCAACCGCCTGGCCGCCGTGCCGCAGAGCGCGGCCACCGCCGTGAGCTTCGTGGCCTTCCTCTCGATGTCGGTCTCCTTCCTCAACTGGGGCTTGAGCCTGGTCTTCGGCGGGCTGCTGGCCCGCGCCATCGCCCGACGGGTCGACCTGCGCGTCGACTACCGTGCCCTCGGCGCTGCCGCGTTCATGGGCCTCGGCGCGGTGTGGGCGCTGGGGATGTCGTCCTCGGCCGCACAACTGCAGGCCACCGAGGCCTCCCTGCCGCCGGCGCTGCTGAAGGTCACCGGCATCCTGGACTTCGGCACCACCATCTTCACCTGGCAGTCGCTGACCATGTGCGCCATCATCATCGCGCTGACCGTCGCCATCGCCCACTTCTCCGCCCCGCGCGGCGACGCGATCAAGACGGCGTTTGAACTCGGCGTCGACCTCGACGACTCGCCGGTTCCCGCGGCGCTTCGCTCCCGCCCGGGTGAATGGCTGGAGTACAGCCGCATCCTGCCCATTCTCGCCGGACTGATGACCCTGGGCTGGCTGGTCTCCCAGTTCCTGACGAAACCGCTGCTCTCCGTCGTCAGCAACCTCAACGGCTACCTGCTGATCTTCCTGATGCTCGGGTTGCTCCTGCACGGCACGCCCCGCAACTTCCTGCAGGCCGTGACCAAGGCCGTCCCCGCGACCGCGGGCATCCTCGTGCAGTTCCCGCTCTACGCCGCCATGGCGGCGATCCTCACCGGCGCGGTCGGCAACGGCGGGCTGACCGTGTCGCAGCACCTGGCCGAGTTTTTCACGAGCGTGGGCAGCGGCGGCGGCTTCGCCGTCGTCGTGGCGATCTACACGGTCATCCTGGGCATCTTCGTGCCCTCGGGCGGCGGCAAGTGGCTGGTCGAGGCCCCGTACGTGATGCAGGCGGCGACGGATGTCCAGATGAACCTGGGCTGGACGGTGCAGATCTACAACGTGGCCGAGGCCCTGCCCAACCTGATCAACCCGTTCTTCATGCTGCCGCTCCTGGCGGTGCTCGGGCTCAAGGCCCGCGATCTGGTGGGTTTCACGTTCCTGCAGTTCATCTTCCACCTGCCGGTGGTGCTGCTGCTCGTGTGGGTGCTCGGGCTGACGTTCAACTTCGTCGCGCCGGTGATTCCGTAGGTCATGCCCCCGCGAACGCGTCGCGCCGGGCGCGTTTCTCGTTGAGTTGCGGAAAAAGTACTCTCAATTTCGAAACGAAGGTACTTTCTCCGCAACTACAACCCCGTGCGGGGAGACACGTCGTCCCGTCAGGCGTGGTGTCGGCGTTCGAGTGCCGCACCCTCGACATCGACGTTGGGCATGATCCGGTCGAGCCACCGCGGGATCCACCACGCCGACCTCCCCAGCAGGTGCATGAGCGCCGGCATGAGCAGCATCCGCACCACGAACGCGTCGACGAGCACACCGAACGCGAGACCGAAACCGATAGAGCGGATCATTGTCGACTCGGAGAAGATGAAGCCGCCGAACACCGACACCATGATCAGCCCGGCCGCGGTGACCACGGATCGGCCGGCCCGGAAACCGATCGCGACCGCGAGGCGCGCCGGTGCGCCGTGCACGTACGCCTCGCGCATGCCGGAGGCCAGGAACAGCTGGTAGTCCATCGCCAGCCCGAAGAGGATGCCGACGAGGATCACGGGCAGGAAGCTCAGGATCGGACCGGGGTGGATTCCGAGCACGTCCGCGAACCAGCCCCACTGGAAGATGGCCACGATCGCACCGTAGGTGGCGAACAGCGACAGGACGAACCCGCCCGTCGCGATGACGGGCACCAGGATCGAGCGGAACACGAGGATCATGATCAGCAGCGACAGGCCGACGACGACCGCGAGATAGGTCGGCAGCACGGCGGCGAGGTTCTCGGAGATGTCGATGTTGATGGCCGCCTGGCCCGCGAGGCCGAGCTCGATGTCGTCGGCGACGGACGGCAGCGAACGGATGTCCCGCACGAGCTGCTCCGTGGACTCGCTGTTCGGCCCCCCGCTCGGCAGCACCTGGAACGCGGCGAGCGTGTTGTCGTCGGAGACCGCGATCGGGGCGACCGCGACCACTCCGTCCTGCTCGGCGAGCGTTCGTGCGACGTCGACCTGGGCCGTGAGCACCTCAGCCTCATCGAGTCCCTCCGGCAGTGCTGCGGTCACGAGGAGCGGCCCGTTCGCGCCGGCCCCGAAGGCGTTCTCGGTGGTCATGAACGCCCGGTAGGACGCCGAGTGGACAGGCTCGGAAGACCCGTCGGGCAGGCCGAGCCGCATCGACAGCGCGGGGATGGCGACGATGAGCAGCACCACGGCCGCCACAATGACGGTGACGACGGCGCGCCAGGTCGACATCGGCTTCGCCTTCGTGTCCTCGTGGTGCTCCTGGCCGATGCGCGCGCGGGCGCGGCGTCCGAGCACGCGCTCACCGAGCACCCCGAGGGCCGCGGGGGTGAGCGTGATCGAGATGAGCACGGCGATCAGGACCGCGACTGCGCCGACGGTGCCCATCAGGCCCAGGAAGGGCACGCCCGTGACGTTCAGGGCGAACAGGGCGACGATGACCGTGGTACCCGCGAAGACCACCGCGTTGCCGGCGGTGCCGTTCGCCAGTCCGATCGATTCGCGCACGTCGGCTCCCTGGAGCAGCTGCTTGCGGTGCCGGTTGATCACGAAGAGCGAGTAGTCGATGCCGACCGCGAGGCCGAGCATCACGCCGAGCACCGGTGTGACGGATGCCATCTCCACGACGCCGGAGAACGCGAGGGCGCCGAGGCTGGCGATCGCTACGCCGACAAGGGCCGTGACCAGCGGCAGGGCCGCGGCGAGCACGGAGCCGAGCATCACGAGCAGGATGATCGCGGCGAAGGCGACGCCCACGATCTCGCCGGCGCCGATGAGCTGCGGGACGGCCTGCGCCATGTCTGAGGAGAATGAAACCCGGGTGCCGTCGACTTGCTCGGACTCGAAATGGTCGATGACGGCGTTCTTCGACTCCTCCTGCAGCTCCATGCGCGGCTCGGTGAAGGCAACGTTGACGAGGGCGGTCGACCCGTCCTCCGAGACGACCCGGATCTCGTCGGCGAAGCCCAGGAGTTCGGCGCCGAGCCCGAGCCGGTCAGCCTGCCGGTCGAGCTCCTGACGTGAAGCGTCGAGCTGCGCCTGCTGCTCTGCCCGCTGCTGGTCCGGCAGCTGCTGCCCCGCGGCGTCGAGTTGCGCCTGGCCGGCGTCGAGCTGGGCGCGTGCGCTGTCGAGCTGGGTCTGTCCGACGACCAGCTCCTGTGCCCGGTCGGCGCGCTGCTGCTCGGTCTCGAAGGGGTCGATGATGTCCGCGACATCCGGCAGGTCGTCGCCGGCGGCGACGAGCGCACTGATCTGCGTTCTCTGCTCGTCGCTGATCGGCGAGCCGTCTGTGGTCTCGAAGACCACGGTGCCGGAGGCGCCGGCGAAGTCGGGAAGCTGCTCCTCGAGCTCGTCGATCACCGCACCCGACGCGGTGCCGGGGATGTCGAAGCTCGTGGCAAGACCGCTGAACCCCGCGGCGAATCCGAGGCCCGCGATGGCGAGCAGGGCGACCCAGGTCGTGATGACCAGCCAGGCCCGCCGTGCTGCGAACTTGCCCAGGCGGTAAAGCAGCTCAGCCATGGATAATTCCCTTCAACCCGGAATTATTCAGTCTATGCAACTTTTTCAGGCCGCTTGCCGCTACCGGCCGGGCCTCGAAGTAGGCAAGACAAAACCCCCGGAATCGCAATGATTCCGGGGGTTTACTTTGTTGCGGGGGCAGGATTTGAACCTACGACCTCTGGGTTATGAGCCCAGCGAGCTACCGAACTGCTCCACCCCGCGCTACAAGAACTAACTTACCACAGCCCCGAACCCGGGTCGAACCGAGCGGGCCGATTCGAGCGGATTCCCCCACCGACTTTGGCTGTTCCGGTCGAGTTTGCCCGGTGTGCGGGGCAAACTCGACCGGAACCATCCAGGTCGGCGAGGTTCGGGCGGTGCGGCCTACTGGCCGAGCAGGGCGAGCATCTTGGCGATGGTGTCGTTGAGCCGCTTGTCGGCGGCGCCGTACTTCGCGAAATCACCAGCGACAAGGGCGGCCTGCTTGTCGACGAGAGCCTGCTTGGCGACCTGGAGCAGCGACTTCAGCTCGGCATCCGTCGCCGGGTCACCGGTGGAGGACTTCGGCGGAGTCTCTTCGCCGTCTGCCGGCGGTGTGGTCGTCGGCGGAACATCCGTGTCGCCGGCGGTGGCACCCGAGTCGCCTCCGAAGAGCACGTCGAGGGATTCATCGAGCGTGTCCTCGAACGCGATCTCATCGCCGAAGGCCACGAGCACCTTCTGCAGCAGGGGGTAGCTCGTCTCACCGGTCGACTGCACGTAAACGGGCTGCACGTACAGCAGGCCGCCACCGACGGGAACGGTGAGCAGGTTGCCGTTGAGCACCTTGGACTGGCCCTGCTTGAGCAGGTTCAGCTGGGCGGAAATCGACGGGTCACCGTTGAACTTGTTCTGCACCTGGCCGGGGCCGGGAACGGTGTCTTCCTTGGGCAGGGTGAGTAACCGGAGGGCTCCGTAGCCCGCGGCGCGTTTGCCGTCTTCGGCACCGGCATCCGCATCGACGGCGAGGTAGCCGGTGAGCACGCTGCGGCTCGTGGCGCCGGTCGCGTCCGGGATGTAGGTCGAGTACAGCGAGAACGAGGGCTTGTCCTGCCCGGGCATCTGCATGGTCAGGTAGTACGGAGGCTGCAGCGTCGGGTTGCTGGCCGAGGACTGCGGGTCGTCCGGCGTGATCCAGGCGTCGTCCCTGGAGTAGAACGATCCCGGCTCGGTCACGTGGTACTGACCGAGGATCTCCCGCTGCACCTTGAACAGGTCGGCCGGGTAGCGCACGTGGCTCATCAGCTCGCCGCTCATCTCGCTCATCGGCTTGACCGTCGACGGGAAGATCTTCTGCCAGGTCTGCAGGATGGGCTCCTTGGCATCCCAGGCGTACAGCGTGACCGAACCGTCGTAGGCGTCGACGACGGCCTTGACCGAGTTGCGCATGTAGTTGATCTGGTCGAGCGCGAACGGCTGCGCCGGCGTCTCCGTGTCGGTGATCGCATCGCTCAGGCCGACGTGGGTCGAGTACGGGTAGTCGGCGGAGGTCGTGTACGCGTCGACGATCCACTTGACCCGGCCGTCGACGACCGACGGGTACGCGTCGGAGTCGACCGTCAGGTAGGGCGCGACCTTCTGCACGCGATCGACGGGATCGCGGTCGTAGAGGATCTGGGACTTCTCGTTGACCGAGTCGGCTAGGAAGATCTGCTCCGACTGGAACTTGAGGGCGAAGATCAGCTTGTTGAAGGCGTTGTCGAGCTTGGGCCCGGCGTCACCGTCGAATGTCGTGTAGGTCTGCTGGGCGCCGTCCGTTCCGGACGGATAGTCGAGCTCGACCGGCTTGGTGCCCTCCGGGGCGCCCACGATGGAGTACGCCGGAGAGCTCTCTCCGAAGTACACGCGCGGTTCGAACTTGCCGAGCGCACCGGCAGTGGGAATGCCCGATTCCATGAACACGGGCTGGCCGTCGGCCGAGCGCTGGTTGCCGAAGGCGGCGACCATGCCGTAGCCGTGCGTGTAGACCGTCTTCGAGTTCACCCAGGTGTCACCGGCCCCGAGGCCGGCGAGGTTGAGGTCACGCACGGCGACAACGGCGTCCTGGGACTTGCCGTCGATCGTGTACCGGTCGACGTCGAGGTTCTCCGGGAACTTGTAGTACTGCTTGAACTGCTCGAGCTGGGCGAACGAGTCCGTGACGAGGGCAGGGTCGAGGATGCGGATGTTGGCCGTGGTCTCCGCGTCGGCGCGCAGGGCGCCCGGCTCGGCATCCGTCGTCGCGTTGTACGGGATCTCCTTCACATCGGCCACGCCATAGGCATCCCGGGTGAGGTCGATATTGCGGTCGATGTAGGGCTCCTCCAGCGTCTTGGCGCTGGGGACCACCTGGAACCGCTGGATGACCCACGGGTACAGCGAACCGATCAACAGGCTGCTGACGATCAGCAGGGCCGTGCCGACGACGGGCAGGCGCCAGCGTCCGATGATCGCGGTCACCAGGAAGAGCACGGCCACGACCGCGGCGATGCCGGCGAGGATCGCCCGACCGGGGATGGTGGCGTTCACTTCCGTGTAGCCGGCGCCCGTGATGAGCTCCCCCGCGTCGGTCAGCGTCGAGTACTGGTCGAGCCAGATGCTCACGGCCTGGATGAGCAGGTAGAGGCTGGCGGTCACGGCGATCTGGATGCGCGCCGACTTGGAGACGAGGGCCGTGCGGCCGCTGATCCGGATGGAGCCGTAGAGGTAGCTGGTTGCGATCGCAACGAGTCCGGAGATGAGCACGACGGCCGACGCGAAGCCGAGCACGGCCTGGTAGAACGGCAGGTCGAACAGGTAGAACGAGATGTCCAGGTTGAACTGCGGGTCCTTGCGGCCGACCTCGGTGCGGTTCAGCCACATCAGGATCGGCTGCCAGCGCGTGGACGCGGCCACACCGGCGAACAGTCCCAGCAGTGCCGGGATGCCGAACATGGCGAGGCGGCGCAGCGGCTCGATGACCTGCTGGTAGCGGTCCAGCTGCGAGTTGAGCTTGGCGTAGACCGGGCGCAGCCGGTAGGCAAGCTGGATGCTCACGAACACCGGGACCGCCATGGCGACGAACCCGATCAGGAACAGGGCCGTTCCGGCCAGCCACTGGGTGGTGAGCACGCTGAGGAATCCGAGCTGGTCGAACCAGAGCACGTCGGCGTAGAGGCCCGCGAAGATGAAGAACAGCACCACCAGCCCCGCGATGATCGCAGCGGTGATTGCGAGGGGCGCTCTACCGCGTCGGGGAGCGCTTGCGGCGGCGGGCGATGACGTCACGAATTGGCCTCTTGCTCTTAGTGATAGGGGACAGACTCCATCCTAGACAAGCCCCACCGAGAGAACTCTGCGTGTTCGCTGAGGGCAGGCTGCGGACGTCAGGCTCCGCGGAGCTCACCCGGCCGGGCAGGTGGGGAGATCGCTGGTGTCGGCGTCGGTGCGGATGGCGTCCAGCGCGGCCAGGGAATCGTCCAGGGTCTCCACCGCGAACACCGTGAGCCCGTCGGGCACGTGCCCGGTGACCTCGCCGCAATTGTCGGCGGGGGCGAGGAACCACTCGGCGCCGGAGTTCTTCGCGCCGTACAGCTTCTGCCGGATGCCGCCGATCGGGCCGACCTGGCCGGACTGGTCGATCGTTCCGGTGCCCGCGACATCCGCCCCGCCCTGGAGGGCGCCGGGAGTGAGCTTGTCGATGATGCCGAGGGAGAACATCATCCCGGCGCTCGGCCCGCCGACCCGGTCGAGTTGGATCTGCACCTCGAACGGGAACTCGTAATCCATGCGGACGTTGATGCCGATGACAACGGCGCCGTTGGCATCGATCGGCGTGACCTTCACCGTGTCCTCCTCGCCGTCGCGGATGATGCCGAGGTTGGCCTCCGTGCCGGCGCCGCCGGTCTTCAGCGCCTGGCGCAGCTCCGTGACATTGGCGACGACTTCGCCGTTGACCGAGACGACCTGGTCATCCGCCTTCATCACTCCGGCGGCCGGCGAGTTCTTCGGCAACGACACCACGGAGATTTTGCTCGGGTAGTCGTAGCCGAGGTGGGTGAGCGCGGCGGCGACGGCATCCCGCTGGGAGTCGACCATCGCGGCCTGGTTGGCGGCATCGCGTTGTTCGGTGGTGACATCGGCCGGGAACGCCTCGTCGATCGGGATGACGGCCGAGCTCGGGTCCAGCCACGCGCCCGTCACTTCCAGCCAGCTCGGCCGGTTCTCGGGATCGCCGACCAGGGAGACGGTGAGCAGGTCGAGGCGGCCGTCGGTGGGGTACACCTTCTGATCAGGGATGGTGATCAGCGGGATCTCTTTGCCGTCGTGGTCCGCCGTGCCGAGCGCGTTGTAGACCGGCCCGGGCTTCTCGATCGCGTACGGAGCGGGGACGACGCCGAGGACGACGCCGGACGCGAAGGCGATCCCGAGCACCGTCCAGCCCGCTTTCCCGGCGCGCCGGGTGCGAACCGCGGGGGAAATCGGGCTAGCGCCGAAGAGGGCCAACGGGCACCTTCCGTGAGTTCGGGGGGATGTTCGCGACAGGCGGACACCGGACCCAACAGCCTAGGTCATTTCCCAGTTGCGGCCGGTGGTTCTCCGGATAGCGTAGAGGCAAGCAACTGAGAGGGGCCTGAAGTGGCCGACGACTCACGACCCGACGAGGGTCAGAATCCCGAAGACGAATTCAAAGACATGCTGCGCGACATCCTGTCGGGCGCGTCCTCCATGGACCCCAGCCAGCTGGCCGGCGCAGCAGGACTGCCCAGCGACCCGGCGAGCGTCGCCGCACTGATGAGCCAGTTGCAGGGCGCGCTGCGGGGCGGCGGCGGCATCAGCTCGGACGTGGCACTCAAACAGGGTCAGGATCGCGCGGCGGCCGGGCAGGTCACCACGACGCCCGAGCAGCGCACGCAGCTCGACCAGGCCTTCCACATCGCCGCGCTGTGGCTCGACGACGTCATCTCGGTGGCCGAGCTGACGACGGAGCCCAAGCTGATGACGCGCAAGGAGTGGGTCACCGCCACGATGCCGATCTGGAGCCAGCTCGCCGAGCCGGTCGCGACCAGCATCTCCGATTCGCTCACCCGCGTGCTCACCGAGCAGGCTCCGGAGGAACTCCAGGGCATGATCGCCAACGCCAGCCAGGTCATGCGCAGCATCGGCGGCACACTCTTCGCGATGCAGCTCGGCCAGGTCGTCGGCCAGCTCGCCAGCGAGGTGGTCTCCGGCGGTGACGTCGGCATTCCGCTGCTCAGCGATTCGCAGGCCGCGTTGCTCCCCCAGAACGTCGCCGAATTCGGCGCAGGGCTCGATGTGCCCGCCGACCAGGTGCAGATCTACCTGGCCGTGCGCGAACTCGCGCACGCCCGCCTGTTCCGGCACGCCCGGTGGTTGCGCCTGCACCTGATCAGTTCGATCACCGACTTCGCCCACGGCATCCGCATCGACTCCGAGCGCCTGCAGGACCTCGCCGAGGGCTTCGACCCGACGAACCCGGAGGAACTGCGCGAGGCGATGGTCAACGGGTCCCTGATCCCGCCGAAGACCGAGGGACAGCTCGCCGCGCTCGCCCGCCTCGAAACGATGCTCGCCCTGGTCGAAGGCTGGGTCGACGTCGTCACCCTCGAAGCGACCAGCCGGCTGCCGAGGGCGGATGCCATCGCCGAGATGGTCAAGCGCCGCCGGGCCTCCGGCGGGCCTGCGGAGTCCGCCTTCGCGACGCTCGTCGGGCTCGAGCTTCGGCCGCGCCGGCTGCGCGAGGCGGCCGCGATGTGGCAGGCCGTGACGGATGCCGTCGGCAACGAGGCGCGCGACTCGCTCTGGGCGCACCCCGACATCGTTCCCTCCTCGGCCGACCTCGACGACCCGAAGGTCCTGGTCGAGCGCCTGACCAGCACGGCCGCCGGCGCGCCCCCGGTCCTCGACGAGATAGACCAGGCGCTGGAGGACCTCCTCCGCGACGACGGCACCGACCGTCCGCACGAGGCGTAACCCTCTCCCTCCCCGTCTCGCTTCGCTCTTTGACGTCTCTTTTCTCTCCGACTTCTCTTCGCCGAACTGTGAGTTTGGCACCTTCGTTGGGCTCGGGAAGGTGCCAAACTCACAGTTCGGCGAGCGGGCCGGCTGGGGTGTGGATGGATCTGGCGCGGGTCGGCGCGGGTGAGGCATCATCTGCGGATGGTTATCCGACTGAATCCGCGCTACCCGCTGGTGTGGCGCTCCCCCGACACCATCCAGTTCGGCGTCGACCGCGCCCTGCTCGTGCTGCCCGGCATCACCCGGGCTGAGGAACATGTGCTCGCTGCCCTCCGCGGCGGCGTGCCCCAGGACGGCGCGGTGATGCTCGGCAGTCGGGCCGGGGCCTCCCCCGCCGACACCGCCGCCTTCCTGCGCCGGCTGCGTCCGGTGCTGGAAACCACGGTGCCGGCAACCGCGGCGCCGGGACCGAGGGCGCTCCCGGCCCCCGCGGCCACGGCACCCGGACCGAGGGCGCCAACGGTCCATGGGACCGTCTGCGTCGACGGATCCGGCCCGACCGCCGATCGGATCCGCGGGCTGCTCGGCGACCTCGGCATCCCGACCCGGCTGACCGACGCCGACCCCGCCCTGGCCATCGTCGTCGGGCACTACGTGCTCGAGCCGGCGCGTCACCGGCGCTGGCTGCGCCGCGACATTCCGCACCTGCCGGTCGTGTTCAGCGACGGTGAGGTGCGGGTGGGACCGCTTGTCGAGCCGGGCAGCGGGCCGTGCCTGTACTGCCTGGAACTGGACCGGGTCGATGCCGACCGGGCCTGGCCGGCGATGGCCAGCCAGCTCCTCGGCCGCGAGGCGCCGACCGAGTCCGCACGGGCGAGCATCGACGTGGCCGCCCGGGTGGCCGGACTCGTGCAGGACCGCCTGGCCGGCGGCCGCTCCGAACTCTGGAGCGCCTCACTGGCCCTGGACGCCCAAACCGGTGAGGTCAGGCGCCGCGAGCACCGGCCGCACGAGCGGTGCGGATGCCGATCTCTGCCAGGAAACGTGACCGTTCTCGCGGGGATCGCTGCTGCAGTCCCGATGCCGCCCAGCTCAGCGCCAGCCGCCGCCGTGCCCGCGTAATTCCCACGTACAGCAGGCGGCGCTCCTCGTCGACCTCCTCGAACGTGCCGGCGTAGCTGATCGGCACGAGCCCCTCGGACAGGCCGACCAGAAAGACCGCGTCCCATTCGAGCCCCTTGGCCGAGTGCAGGGTGGCGAGCGTCACGGCGGCCACGGTCGGCTCGTGCTGGCCGGCCTGGCGTTCCATCAACTCGTCGGTGAACTGGCGGAAGGTGGTGCCGGGCGGGGACTGGTCGACGAGGCCCATGATCGCGTTGAGCGACTCCCACCGGTCGCGCACCGCACCGGGCGCCTCGGGCGCCGAGTGGCTCCAGCCGAGCGAGCGCAACACGTCGCTGACCGACTTGAACAGCGGCTCACCCACGATCGAAACGGATGCCGCGCGCAGCGACATCACCGCCTGCTTGACTTCCTGGAGGTCGAAGAACCGCTTGGACCCGCGGATCTGGTAGCTCACGCCGACGTCGCCGAGGGCCGTCTCGAGTGCCGCCGCCTGCACATTCACCCGGTAGAGCACGGCTATATTCTCGGGCCGTGTGCCGGCCTCGATCAGTTCGACGATGTGCTGGGCGACGCCGCGGGCCTCGGCCATGTCGCTCGAGTACTCGCGGACGGACGGTTCTGCGCCGGCCTCGGTCACCGCGGCGTGCAGTGACAGCGCGCCCGGCCGCCCGCGCATGAGCTGGTTGGCGGTGGCGACGATCGGCGCGGTCGACCGGTAGTTCTGCTCGAGGCGCACCACCGTGGCATCCTCGTAGCGCCTGGGGAAGTCGAGCAGGTAGTCGCTGCGCGCGCCCGCGAAGGAGTAAATGGTCTGGCTGGCGTCGCCGACGACGCAGAGGTCGCGGCGATCGCCGAGCCAGAGCGCCAGCAGGTCGTGCTGCAGCGGCGACACGTCCTGGTATTCGTCGACCACGAAGAACCGGTACTGTTCCCGCACCTGCATGGCGACGGATGCCTCCGACTCGATCATGCCGGCCATCGCCAGCAGCACGTCCTCGAAGTCGATCTGCTTGCGGCCGTCCTTGAGGTGCTCGTATGCCTCCTGCATGGCGACGACCTGGCCCAGGTCGAGCCGCCCGGGCAGGCTGCGCGTGTGCGAGCCGGAGCCGTACTTTTCGATGCTGAGCCCGGAGGTTTTGCGCCACTCGATCTCCGCCGCAAGGTCGCGGAGGGTGGCCGTGTCGAGCTTCAGCTTCAGGGATTCGGCGGCGTGCCCGAGGAGACGACCCTTGCCGTCGAGGATGCGCGGGGCCTGCCCACCGACGACGTGCGGCCAGAAGTAGTTGAGCTGGGACAGCGCGGCCGAGTGGAACGTGCGCGCGGCCACTCCGCCGGCGCCCAGCTGGCGCAGCCGGCCGCGCAGTTCGGAGGCGGAGCGAGAGGTGAAGGTGAGCGCCATCACCCGGTTGGGCGCGTACGCGCCGGTCATGACGCCGTAGGCGATCCGGTGGGTGATCGCGCGCGTCTTGCCCGTTCCCGCCCCGGCGAGCATGCACACCGGCCCGATCAGGGCCTCGGCGGCCACGCGCTGTTGTTCATCGAGCCCGGCGAGGAGCGACTCGGGGGTCAGGGTCATCCGCGCACCCAGTCAGGCCCGGGGGCGATCGGTTCGCCGAGCCACTGCTCGAGCATGCCGCGGGCGATCGACGACGGGCCGGGCAGCACGACCGTGCCGGTGGACGCGCGGAGCTCGTCGCGGCTGAACCAGCGCAGCTCGAGGATCTCCTCGCCGTCGGGGAGCAGCCCGTCGGCGTGCTGGCCGTCGTCGAGGCGGGCGGTGAAACCGCACATCAGCGAGGCCGGGAAGGGCCACGGCTGCGAGCCCATGAAGACCGGATCGGTCACCCGCAGTCCGGTTTCCTCGAACATCTCCCGGATGACGGCCGCCTCGAGCGACTCTCCCGGTTCGACAAAGCCGGCCAGGAGGGAGTACCGGTTGTTCTCCCACATCGCGTTCGAGCCGAGCAGGATGCGATCGGCGGAGTCGGTGATCAGCACGATCACCGCCGGGTCGGTGCGGGGGAAGACCTGGCTGCCGCAGGTCGGGCAGCGCCTCGTCCAGCCGCTGTCTTCGACTGTGCTGGCGGTGCCGCAGCGCGGGCAGTGCGTGTGCGACTTGTGCCAGTTGAGCAGGCCGAGCGCCTCGGCGAACGCCCCGGCGTCCCGGTCGGACAGAGATGTCGCCAGCTCCCGGAGGCTCGCCCAGCGAGACTCGTCGGGCTCGAGCGCCCGCGCCGCGTCATCGCCGAGTTGCGCGGCGACCAGCGGCGTGCCGACGGGCTCGGCCGAACTGTCGTCGAGGGAGAGCCCGAGGTAGATGCGCAGCTCGCTCGGCGGCAGCCGGTCGGGCGCGAGCAGGGCGAGCCGGGGGACGTCGTCGCCGCTTTCGTGCTCGCCCCGCCCTGCAATCAGAGCCTTGCCGTTCCACAGCGCGACAACGCGGGTGCGGGCATCCGCCCACAGTGCGTCAAACAGTTCGGGGTTGGCGCGCGCCGAATGGTCCCGGTCGACCGCGTGTCGGGACAGCGGCAACCGAGTCGTGAAGGCGAACGACATGGACAACCTCTCCGGGTCTGGCAACGGATTTCGGCCCGATCTCGGCAACCTGTGAAGTCGCGTGCAGGCGTGGCGATCGGTGACGCCGGACGGAAGTCGACCTAACCTAGAAGGCATGGCCAGATCCCCCCTCACTCTAGCCGCGTTGGCCACCTCCGCTGTTGCGGAACTCGACGTCGCCCAGGCCCGCGCGCACAGTCTTCGCTCGCACGGTCGCTTCGATTCCGCACTGCTCGTCGGCCGTGACGGCCGCCGGCTGATCATCCGCGTTCCCAGGTCCCAGGCGGCCGAAACCGAGCAGTCGGCCGATCTCGTCGCCCTGCGCGCGCTGACCATCGGCAACCGCAGCCGCCTCCCCTTCGACGTGCCCCAGTTCGTCGGCCAGGCGCCGGCCGGCGGAACCCGCGCGGTCGTCTACGAACTGCTCGCCGGTGACACCTTCGACGCGGATGCCCTGACCGGGCATGCCGGGGTGTCGGGCTCGATCGGCCGCGCGATCGCGGCGATCCATGGCCTGCCGACCGCGTTCGTCGGCACCGCGGGCCTGCCGCAACAGACCGCAGCGGAGTGTCGGGCCGCCGCCATCGACGTGATTGACCGTGCCTCGGACACGGGCTACCTCCCGGCCGCCATCCTGCGCCGGTGGGAACAGGCCACGGACGATGAGGCGCTCTGGCAGTTCCCGCCGACCGTGATCCACGGCTCCCTGTCGGCCGAATCCTTCCTGATCACCGACGATGCCGTGTCCGGCATCCTGGGCTGGGCCGGACTCAGCGTCGGCGATCCCGCTCGCGACCTGCACTGGCTTCTGGCCGCGCGAGGCAGGGAAGCGGAGGCCGCGATGAGCGCCTACTCCACCGCCCGGCAGGGCAGCGACTCGCGGATCACCCAGAGGGCGATGCTGTACGCGGAGATGGAACTGGCGCGGTGGCTGCTGCACGGCACCGCGACCCGCAACCAGGCCATCGTTGACGATGCCGTGGCGATGCTCGACGGGCTGGTCGAAAACGTGCACAGCCAGACGATGCATCCGCTGTCCCCGGCCACCGCCCCGGTCCTGGACCTGTCAGCGGTCGAATCGATGCTGCGGTCGACGCCGCGGGGCGAGCCCCGCCCGGGCAACGGATCGGCCATGCAGACCGACGCCTACGACCTGTCGGAGTTCCGGAAGAGCGAGTTCGACGACGGCGAATCCGACCGCGGCGCCCGAGACAACGGCGCCCGGGACAATTCCGGCCGGAACGACTCGGCCGATACGGGCGCGATCGATCAGCCGCGCCTCTTCCACGACTCGGAGGCGGCGACGGGACCCGTCGACATCGGCGCCACGACCGACGACCAGGCCAACACGAGGTCCTCCTCGGAGTAGAGCCTGTGCGGCACCACGATGGTGTCGTCGGCGACGAAGTAGAAGACGGCGTCGACCAGTTCCGGGTCGATCCCCTTCCAGCGCGCGTAGGCGAGGCGGTAGAGGGCGAGCTGGGTCTGCTTGAGTTCGAGGTCGGCGGCGTTCCGGGGAGCCTTGCCGGTCTTCCAGTCGACGACCTGGTAGCCGGTCTCGGTGCGGTAGACGGCATCGAGCTTGCAGATGAACACCTGGCCGCACATGACGTGGTGGATCTCGAGTTCCACCTCTTCGGGCTTCCGCCCGGCCCATTGGGACCGCTCGAAGGTGGCCTTGAACCGCTCGAATTGCTGCTCTTCGGCCAGCGCCGCATCGTTAACGGATCCGGTGGCGCTGTCGAGGTCGCCGTCTCCGGCGCCATCGAGGCCCGAATCCAGGTCGAAATCCAGGTCGAGTTCCTGCGGGCCCGCATCGACCAGGTCGCCGGAGCCGACCCCGCCGGCCCGGCGTTCCACCCACGAGTGGAACAGGGTGCCCAGGCGGGTCGCGCGGTAGGGCTTCTCCGGCATGGGCCGGCGCAGCCCGGCGGCAACGGCGGCGGGGTCGTCGAGGTAGTCCTTGAACCGAGACGCCGGGATGCGCGTGGGGAGCGCCATGACACCGGCCCCCGCCTGCCGCAGCGCCCGTTCCTCGAGCAGGAGGGTGACGTCGCGCGACCAGATCGTGGGGCGGTCCTGGCCCGAGTCCCTGGCGCCGCGCACGAGGTCGGCCGCCGCCTCAACGAACGGTCGGCGGGTGCCCAGCGGGTCGAAGGGCCACGACTCCCGGCCAACGCCGGCCGCCTCGGGCTTCTCGGAGTCCGCGCTGTCCGCGGCGACGGGCTCGATGAGCCCGGCGTCGGAGAGCTCGACGAGGAAGCGGCTGGGCTTCCGGATGGTCAAGCCGCCGCCCCAGAAGGAGCCCGTGAGCAGCAGCTCCCGCTGGGCCCTCGTCGTCGCAACGTAGATGAGGCGCCGTTCCTCGGCGGCGTGCCGGTCGCCGAGCTCGGCCTTGTACCGGGCGAACTCGGTGTCGAAGGACTTCTGGGTTTCGTGGCCGGAGTGGAGCAATTCCGGCAGCTCTGCCCTGTCGCCGCGCATCGGATAGGGCAGCTCGCCGAAGCGGAGCCAGCCGGCCCCCTCTTTCGCCTTGGCCGGCAGGCTGTTCTCGGTGAGGTTGGGGATGGCGACGAAGTCCCATTCGAGCCCCTTGGCGCCGTGCACGGTGAGTAGCTGCACGGTGCCCGGCTCGGACGCCTCGCCGCGGGGGCCCAGGTCATCCTGCCGTTCGGCGCGCGCCAGCCAGCGCAGGAAGCTGCCCAGGGTGCCCTGCTCGTCGCTGTCGAGGAAGGCGGTCACGGTGTCGTGGAAGGCGTACAGGTTCGCCAGCCCGCGGCCGTGCGACTCGTTGGCCACCAGCTCGACGTCGAGCAGCGTCTCCTGTTCGATCAGCCGCACGAAATCGAGCAGCGGCAGCCCGGCCCGGGAGCGGAACCAGGCCAGTTGCCGGCCGGCCTCGCGCAGGCGACCACGGCCTTCCTCGCTGAAACCGGCGAGCTGGCCGTGCGTTTCGGAGGCGGTCGCAACGAAATCGAGGGCATCGACGAGGGAACTCACGTCGTCGCCGGCGACGGATGCGCGGATCTTCGCCTTCAGCTCGTCGCTGACCGCCTTCTGCGCCCAGTCGTGGGAAGCGAGCCAGGACGCGACCCCGGCGAGCGCCTGGAGGTCGCGCGGGCCGATGCGCCAGCGGCCACCGCTGAGCAAACGCACCAGTTCGCTGCCCGCCGAGGGGTCGTGCGCCACGCGGAGCACGCTCACCACGTCGGCGACCTCCGGGGTCGAGAGCAGGCCGCCGAGTCCGAGCACGTGCGCCTTGACGCCGTTCGCGCGCAGCACCTCGGCGAAGAACTCCATGTCGCGCCTGGCCCGGAACAGCATGGCGCCCGAGCGCGATCCGCCGTCGAGCCGGGCGGCGAACCACCGGGCGACGTGGTCGGCCTCCTCGGCCATGGTCTCGAGCATGAGGCCTTCGACCCGTCCGGCCTCCTTGCCGCCGGGCACCTTGAGGGTTTCCACCTGGATGCCGCCGGGCCTGGCCCGGAGCGCCTCGCTGAGCGGCGCCACCAGGGTGTTCGCGGCGTCGAGGACGGAGGCCGGGTTGCGCCAGGTGTAGGAGAGGGACATGGACGGGCGGCTGCCCGGCCCGGCGTCGGCACGGTCGGCACGGTCGGCACGGTCGGCACCGTCGCCACGGTCGGCACGGTCGGCACGGTCGGCACGGTTGAAGTCGGCGCGGAAGCCGAGCAGGTTCGCCGAACTGGCGCCGCGCCAGCCGTAGATCGACTGGTGGGGGTCGCCGACGGCCATGACCGGATGGTCGGCGAAGAGCGTGTGCAGCAGCTCTGTTTGCAGCACGGAGGTGTCCTGGTATTCGTCGAGCAGCACGATGCGGTGCTGGTCGCGGGCGCGGACCCCGACGCCGGCCACCTTCCGGCACACCTGCAGGGCGAGGGCGACCTGGTCGGAGAACTCGATCAGGCCGAGGCGCCGCTTCTCGAGCTGGTAGCGGTCGGCCAGTTCGGCCAGCACCGGCAGCGGGGCGACCGCCGCGAGCGAGCCGGTCACCGAGTCGTAGGGCTTCTTCTTGGCCGCGGACCCGTACGGGAGGTCCGGCAGGTAGTCGAAGCCGGCGGCCAGCCCGGCGAGGTCGTGCGACCCGGCCGGCTCGCCAGGGACGAACGGCGCGGGATTCTCGGCGAGCGCCCGGCTGAGCCGCAGCACGGCATCCGTCACCGTGTCGAGGTTCTTGCCGAACGGCACGAGCCGGTCGTCGCCGTGCTCGATCACCGTGCGCCGGGCCAGCAGCCACGCGGAGGTCTCCGAGAGCAGCACCGATTCCGGCTCCCGGCCGAGCAGGAGGGCGTTGTCGCTGAACAGGCGGCTGGCGAAGGAGTTGTACGTCGACACCGTGGGCGTGTCGAACAGGTCGGAGGAGTCGCGGGAAACACCGTCGCCGACGATGCCGGCGGGCCGGGGCATCAGGCCAACCTTGTCGAGCTGCGCGATGCGCAGGTTGATGCGTTCGGCCAGCTCCCCCGCCGCCTTGCGGGTGAAGGTGAGGCCGAGGATCTGGTCGGGGGTGGCATGCCCGTTGGCGAGCAGCCAGAGCACCCGGTTGGCCATGGTCTCGGTCTTGCCGCTGCCGGCGCCGGCGACGACGAGGGTGGGCACGAGGGGCGCCTGGATGACGGCCTGCTGTTCGGGGGTCGGCGTCGGCTTCGCCAGCGCCTCGGCGATCTGCACGGCCGAGACGGAGGGCGGGATGGTGGGATTCATGAGCTGACCTGCTTGATGACGTGGATGCGGCAGGACCCGAAGGACCAGGGGTCGAGACAGTGGTTGGCGATCTCGGCGAGGAAGACGGCGCCGCCCATGACCTTCGCGTCGTCGCCGACTCGGGTGCGGAACGTCTCGATCTGCTCCGGGGTGAAGGCCTGCTGGGTGGGATTGCGGTAGTTCTGCTTCTGTGTGCCGGAGGACACGATGAGCAGCCGGGCGCCGGCCAGCTCGGTGCCGGGCGGGATGCCGGCGATCGCGCCGTCATGGAAGGCGAGCTGGTAGGCGCCGAGCTGGGGATGCTCGGCCACCCCGGCGTCGGCGATGGGGTCGCCCTTTCCGGTCTTCAGGTCGACGATGACGGCTCGTCCGTCGCTGAGCTGCTCGACCCGGTCGACCGTGCCGGACAGCACCGCCCCGCCGACCTCGAGGGTGAACCGGCCCTCCGCGCTGAGCAGCGTGGTTCCGGCCCGCCCGGCGTCGCGGAGGTAGGCGGCGAGCCGGTCGACGAGGGTGCGGGCCTCGAGCTTCTGCAGCCGCGACTGCCAGTCGGCGTCGAAGACCAGTTCCCCCCACCGGGCCTCGACGTCGTTCCACAGCGACTCCGGGCTGATGTCGGTGGCGTCCTCCATGACCTTGTGGATGATCGTGCCGAGGTTGGCTGCCGTGCTGCCGCCTCCGCCGCCGACCTGGCCGATCATCCAGTGCAGCGGGCAGGTCTCGACGGCGGACATCTTCGACGGGGAGACGCGCACCGGACCGTCGCCGGCATCCGGGTCGTTGAGCGGGCGGGATGTGCTCTGCTCCCGGATGCCGTACCACTCGAGCGGGTCGGCGCCGGCGACCGATTCCCGGGCGAGGCGGGCCAGGGTCGCCGCGGCATCCTGCGCCCGTCGGCTGGTCAGCTCGTCGGGGTTCGCCGCTCGGCGCAGCGTGCCGGTCAGCTCGCTCCGCAACCGGCCGACCATGCCGCGCAGGGACAGCGGGTACCGGCTGAGCGCGTCGGCCTCCGTCTTCGGGTCGGGGAGAAGCCGCTCGAGCAGCCGGGTGGCGAACGCGGACGGCTGGTGGTCTTCGTCGTCGACCGCGGTCAGGAGCAGCTCTCCCCTGGCCCGGGACGCGGCCTGGGCGAACATGCGCAGCTCGTCGTGCAGCACCGCCCGGCGGGGGTCAGGGTCGGGGTTCTGGTGGCCGGCCGCGGCGGGCAGCTCGCCGGCTCCCAGCAGGGAACCGCGGATGCGCAGGTCGGGCCAGACGTTCTCCTGGAGGCCGGCGAGCACGACCACCTCGAATTCCCGGCCGATGGTCGCGCTGGGAGTGGATACGACGACCGCGTCGCCGAGGGCCCGGGGCGCCAGCGTGTCTTCCGGCACGTCGGTGTCGACGAGGTGTTCGAGGAAGAGCACCGGCGGGGCAGCCGGCGTGCGCTCCACGAACCGTTGGGCCGCGGCGAAGAGGGCCACAACAGCGTCGAGGTTGCGGTTGGCCTCATCGGCGACGATCCCGGTGCCGGCCGACTGGTCGAACCAGGTGTCGGCCAGGCGGCTGCGCTGCCACAGGCCCCAGAGGAGTTCTTCGATGGTCGAGCCGGAACGATACTCGGCGGCGGCCGTGCGCAGGCTCTCGCCGAAAGCGGCGGTCTTGCGGGCGGTGCGGTTGTCGATCAGCGCGAGCGCGCCGGGCACGGTGAGCGCCTCGACGAGCAGGTGGTCGGGGCTGCGCTCGTTGTCGGGGCGTTCGTCGTCGGACCCCAGCGCCTGCTGGCGGAGCGCCGCCCGCAGCCGCCGCAGGGTGATCGGGTCGAGGCCGCCGAGCGGTCCGCGGAGGAGGTCGGCCGCCGCATCCGCATCGAGGGGCCGACGGCCGAGCGTCACCTCGAGGGCGAGGATGAACGCCCTGACCGCGGGTTCGTCGCGGAGGGCGGTCTGCGCCGTCGCAACCTGGGTGGGGACCTCGAGCGCGGCCAGTCCCTTGGAGAGTGCAGGGACGAGCGAGCCGGTGCGCACGATCACGGCCATCTGCCCCCACGGGACGCCACCGATCACGTGGCGCTCCCTCAGCCGGCGGGCGATCACCGCCAGCTGCTCGGCCGGGCTGGCGGCGATGGCGGACTGCACGGCCGGCGCGGGCGGGGCCGGAAGCGGGTGCGGCTGCGGCTGCGGGTGAGGCGCTGCCGGACTGAGCAGCACGGAGCGCTGGGTTCCCGCGGCCGCGGCTCCGATCCGTCCGGTGATCTCGTGCACGACCGCCCGAAGGGCAGCGCCGTGACGGTGCACGTGGCCGAGGGTGAGGGTCTGGACCGTGCCGAGGCCGAGGTACGCGCCGAGCCGGCCGAGGGCATCCGGGTGGGCGCCGCGGAAGGAGCCGGTGCTGATGTCGGGGTCGCCGAACGCGACGACGGCGACACCGCGCGCGGCGAACTCGGCCAGCAGCGCGAGCGTGCCCTGCGTGGTCTCCTGCGCGTCGTCGAGCACAATCAGGCGCAGCCCGTCCAGGGCGCCGAGCGCCCCGGGTGCCCCGGTTCGCGCGTTGACCCGAGGGACGCCCCGCACGACCGCCGCCGCGTACTGGGCGAGTTCGGTGGAGTCGTATTGCCCCGGCCGGGTCTGGTCTTTCACCTCTTCATAGCCGCGGATGAACTCCGCAGCCGCCACCCATTCCGGCCGATCGGCGCCGTGGCCGAGGGCGGCCAGCCGCGCCGGGGTCACGCCGTATTCCACGGCGCGCATCATCAGATCGCGCAGTTCGGTGCGGAAGCCGCGCAACCGCCTGACCTCCGGCCCGAGCGGGTCGGGCCAGTTCGGGCCGGTGCCGTCGAAGAGGTGGCCGGCGAGCAGTTCGGCGATGATCTGGTCCTGCTCACCGCCGGTGAGGAGGGTAGGGGCCGTGCCACCGGCGCGCGCCTCGGCGTCCCGCACGATCTGGAAGGCGAGCGAGTTGGCGGTCCTGGCGAGCGGGCCGTTCGTGGGCACGCCGAGCCGCAGGGCCAGGCGATCGCGGAGCGAGGTGGCGCCGGAGCGCGTCGGAACCAGCACGAGCACCTCGCTCGGCGAGTACCCGCGCCGGAGCACGCGGTCCGCGACGAGCTCGACCAGCGCGGTCGTCTTGCCGGTTCCGGGGGCCCCGATCACGGCGGCGGATGCCCCGTCGGCGATGTCGAGGACGGCCCGCTGGGTGTCGTCCAGGTGGTGGGCGTCGGCCGAGGGATCGGGGTCGGTACGGCGCTCGAATCCTGGGGTGGTCACGAATTCAAAGCTAGCGGGTTCCGCCGACAGTGAACGGTGGCGGGGCGGCCGGGCGTTCTGTCGTACTCTGGGCGGACAGGCTACGAAAGGCGCATCTGGTGGATATCCGTATTGGCATCTTCAACTCTCCCCGTGAGATCGGTTTCGAGACATCGCAGCCGGCGGCCGAGATCGAGGAAACGGTGACCAAGGCTCTCGCCGGGTCCACCGGCTACCTGAAGCTCTCCGACGACAAGGGAAAGGTCTACATCATTCCCACGATCGGCCTCGCCTATGTCGAGTTGGGCTCTGAGACCTCGCGCCGCGTCGGCTTCGTCGCCTAGCAGCAGCCGTGGAACTCCTGTTCGTGGCCCTCGGCGGGGCCATTCTCGGGCTGGCCGCACGGTACCTTCTGCCCGGTCGTGACTTCCACGGGGCCGTGCTGGTGCCCGCGGTCGGAACGATTGTCGCATCCGTCGTCTGGGTCGCCCTGACCTGGCTCGGCTGGAACTGGGACGGTGGCTGGATCTGGTGGGTCACCCTCGGCCTGTCGGCCACGGCCTCGGTCGCGGTGGACATCGTGCTGCACCGACGGCGCGAACACGCCGACCGGGAAATGCAGCAGCGCCTTACGACGGCCGAGGCTGCGCACACCGCCTGAGTTATTCCGGGCGGCGCGTCAGGCATTCGGTCGGCGCGTCAGGCTTTCGACCGGCGGGTCAGGCCGTGAGTCCCAGCCCGTCCATCCGGCGGGTGTGCGCCGCGATGAGTTCGGTGAAGACCGGCTCGATCCGGGACTCTTCGGTGCCCGATGCGGACGACAACGCCATCGCCGACCGAGCGACCAGCAGGGTGTCCCCCACGAGCCGTCGACCCCACATGGCCAGGCGTGAGGCCAGGGTCGGATCAGCATTGATCGCAGCCTTGAGCTCGTGCACGAGCACCTCGGTGCCGGCATCCTCGCCGAGCAGGTGCGCGATCCGAGGGCCGACGTCGCCGGGCAATCCGTCGGCCAGCCGGATGAAGAAGTCGTCGAGCAGTCCGCCGGTGAGATAGCAGCTGAGCAGCACCTCGGGCCAGTCGGCGCCGGTGGTCTTCTGTCGGTAGAGGTCGAGCGCGGGCGCGAACGGGCCCATCTCCACGGCGGGCTCGCCTCCGCGCCGGCGGATCTCGTTGATCAGGCCGTGGTGCTTGGAGAGCGCGCGGCCCGCTGCGGCGCTCAGGCCCTCCCTCGCTGCCAGGTCCGGCGCGGTTGCGACCGCGGAGGCGAGGCTCTCGAACACGGCAAGCTCGAAGTAGGCGGCCTGGCCGAGGTAGGGCATCACCCGCGGCGTGAGGTCGCTGATGTCGACTTTCGTCGTCGACTGCTTCACCCTGCGGGCGCTCAGCCGGGGTGTCTCCGACCGCTTCGGACGCTTACCAAACCACGAGATCACGGGCTCAGCTTAGGACAGCTCGACGCGCCGCGCAGCGCCGGAGCCCCGTCAAGGCCGGTTCCCAGCGGCCGCCCGGTAAGCTGGACTCACGCCATCGGCATGGATCGGTGGCAGTGCGCCTGAAGCAAAAGACGGGCGCATCCCGCTTCAAGCTAATGACAGGCATACATTCGTGACTTTCTCCGAACTCAATATCGATCAGGACATGGTTCAGGCTCTCGCCGACAAGGGCATCCTGGAACCGTTCCCCATCCAGGTGCAGACCATCCCCCTCGCCCTCAGCGGCCAGGACATCATCGGCCAGGCCAAGACCGGCACCGGCAAGACCTTCGGCTTCGGCCTCCCCCTCATCCAGCGCCTCGGCCGGAGCCCGGCGCCCGGAGTGCAGGCGCTCGTCGTCGTGCCGACCCGCGAGCTGTGCGTGCAGGTCTCCGAAGACCTCGAGCTCGCCGCGAAGAACCGCGACACCACGATCGTCTCCATTTACGGCGGCAAGGCCTATGAAGGCCAGATCGAGGCCCTCAAGGCCGGCGCGCAGATCGTCGTCGGAACCCCCGGACGCCTGCTCGACCTCGCCAGCCAGCGCCTGCTGAGCCTCGCCAACGTGCAGGAAATGGTGCTCGACGAGGCCGACAAGATGCTCGACCTCGGCTTCCTCGCCGACATCGAGAAGCTCTTCGCCCAGACCCCGGCCACCCGCCACACCATGCTGTTCTCGGCCACGATGCCCGGCCCGATCGTCGCCCTCGCGCGCCGCTTCATGAACCGGCCCATCCACATCCGCGCCACCGACCCCGACGAAGGCCTGATGCAGGCCAACATCGAGCACCTGGTCTACCGCGCGCACAACATGGACAAGGACGAGGTGATCGGCCGCATCCTGATGGCCGACGGCCGCGGGAAGACCGTCATCTTCACCCGCACCAAGCGCGCCGCCGCGAAGCTCGTCGAGGAGCTCGGCGACCGCGGCTTCAACGCCACCGCCGTGCACGGCGACCTGAACCAGGAACAGCGCGAACGCGCCATGGCCTCGTTCAAGGCCGGCAAGAAGGACATCCTGATTGCCACGGATGTCGCCGCCCGCGGCATCGACGTCGAAGACGTCACCCACGTGATCAACCACACCATCCCCGAAGACGACAAGGCGTACCTGCACCGTGTCGGCCGCACCGGCCGCGCCGGCAAGACCGGCATCGCCGTGACCTTCGTCGACTGGGACGACATGCACAAGTGGACGCTCATCAACAAGGCGCTCGACTTCGGCACCCCCGTGCCGATGGAGACGTACTCGTCCTCGCCGCACCTCTTCACCGACCTGAACATCCCGGTCGGCTCCAAGGGCCGCCTGCGGGCCACCCCGATCAAGGAGGTCGTCGCCGGCGCCGCTGGGGGTCGCTCGGACTCCGGCCGCTCCGGTGGCGCGGGCCGCTCCGGTGGCGCCGGTCGCTCCGCCGGTGCGGGCCGTTCCGACTCGGGCCGTTCCGACTCAGGCCGTTCAGACCACGGGCGCTCCGGCGACGTGGCCGGCGGCCGTCCGCCCCGCACCCGCACCAGGGTCAGCAGCAGCACCAACCCGGATGCCCCCGCGGCCACGCCGGCGGCCGGCACCCACGATGGCGGAGGCGCCGAGCACCACGACGGCAACAGCGCTCCCCGCCGCCGCAGCCGCAGCCGTCGCCGCTCGCCGCAGGCCGGCAGCACCGGCGCGGTCTAGACCGGCCGTCTCTCCCTCACCCAGCCGCAACTGAGTTGCGAGAAACCACCCTCCCGGCGCCAGGGAGGGTGGTTTCTCCGCACCCGCACCCGCACCCGCACCCGCCGCGCAACTGAGTCGCGGACAAAGTACCTTCCCAGCGCCAACGAAGGTACTTTCTCCGCATCTCAACCCTGAGACACCTCGCGACCCATTGCGCGCGGGCTGACGACACTGAAGGCAGCAGGCAGCGGGCAGCAGGCAGAGTGCAGCAGCACTCGCGCATCCGCCAGCGCAACGAAACTGAGTCGCGGACAAAGTACCTTCCCAGCGCCAACGAAGGTACTTTCTCCGCATCTCAACGGATGGTGACGCGCGCGGCCGGGCGACCGCGTCAGCCGTAGATCGGCGGGGTGCCCGTTCCCTGCTCGATGATCTGCTCGAGCACCTCGGACGACGTCGTGTTCTCGCCCAGCCGGTTCGGCTTGCCGGTGCCGTGGTAGTCGCTCGACCCGGTCACGGCCAGTCCGTACTTGGCCGCCAGCTCGTACAGGCGCACCTTGGCAGCCGGCTCGTTTTCCCGGTGCTCCAGCTCGAGTCCGAACAGCCCCGCCTCGACCATTTCCGCGAGCCGCTTCTCCGGAAGCATGTGCGCCAACCCGCGCGTCGCCGGATGCGCGAGCACCGGTACTCCGCCGGCCGCCCGAACCAGGCGAATCGCGAAGAGCGGATCGGGAGCGTAGTGCGGCTGGTAGTACCCGGCCTCCCAGTGCAGGATGCCGGCGAAGGCCTCGCTGCGAGTGAGGACCAGGCCGCGCGCGACCAGCGCGTCGGCGATGTGCGGTCGGCCGACCGTGGCGCCCTCCGTCGTCTGCGCGAGGACATCGTCCCAGGTCAGCTCGTAGTCGGCCCCGATCCGTTCCACCATCTGCTCGGCCCGGGTGAGTCGCGCCGCGCGGATCCGTGCCGTCTCCGCAACGATTCCGGCATCCGACGGGTCGAACAGGTAAGCCAGCAGGTGCACGCTGGTGAAGCGCTCGCGGGTGCTGAACTCCATGCCGCGGATGAGCGTGATGCCCACTTCGCCGGCCATCCGAGCGGCCTCGGGCCAGCCGGCGGTCGAGTCGTGGTCGGTCAGCGCGACCGTGCCGAGGCCGGCCGCCGCGGCCGCCCGGATCAACTGGGACGGGGACTCCGTGCCGTCCGAGACGCTGGAGTGGGTGTGCAGGTCGATGGGACCCCTGAAACGCCGCTCGCCTGCCATGCCCCCATGCTAGTTGGGCGGGACGGCCGGGGCGTGGCTGAGCCGACTTCCAGCAATCTCGCCTAGCCTGAACAGGCCATGCCTACCCGATTCCTCAGCGCCCTGATTGTCATCGGGGCCTCCGTCGCCCTGCTGATCCTCAGCTGGCCGCAATTCTTCGGGCTGCAGAACACCTGGATCATCGCCCACGCGGTGTCGCTGCGCGGCCTCATGCTCGTCGGCGCGGCCGCGCTCGTGGTCGTACTGCTGCTGATCATGCTCTTCCGCCCCCTGCGCGCCCTGGCCGGGCTGCTCGTGGCGGCCCTCCTCGTGTTCGGCGTTGCGAACCTCGCCATTGTGGCTTCGCGGGGCATCGGACCGGATGCCGCGGTGCCGGCCGCGGCCGAGACCAGGTCTCCGGCCGAGGAGGCAGGCACGGCCCAGCGCGTCACCGTGCTCAGCTGGAACACCCTCGGGGACGCGCCCGGGGCCGAGGAGATCGCGAAGCTGGCCCTCGAGCAGGATGCCGACATCCTCACCCTGCCCGAGACGACCGAGAAGACCGGTGTGGCCATCGCCGAGGCGATGCGCGTCAGCGGGCGGCCGATGTGGGTGCACACCGTCGCCTTCGACCTCGTCTCGAAGGCGCGATCGACGACGCTGCTGATCAGCCCGGAACTCGGCGACTACGAGGTGACCAGCGCCGCGGGCTCCGGCCCGCCGGGCAACACCAACGTGCTGCCGACCGTCGTCGCCGCCCCGACCGACGGGAAGGGACCGACGGTGATCGCCGTGCACGCCGTCTCGCCGATCCAGTTCGAAATGTCGAACTGGCGCTCCGACCTGGACTGGCTGGCCACCCAGTGCACCGGCGACGACATCATCATGGCCGGGGATTTCAACGCGACGATCGACCACATGGCCGGTAGGGCTCCGGTCGACTCGGCCGTTTTGGGCGACTGCCGGGATGCCGCGTTGTCGGCCGGATCTGCGGCCGTCGGCACCTGGCCGGCCTCAGCGCCGAAGCTGCTGGGGAGCCCCATCGACCACGTGCTCACGACCCCGAACTGGCAGGTCGACAGCATGAGCGTGATCGGCTCGCGGGACGCCTCCGGCAGCGACCACCGTCCGATCGTCGCCACCCTCTCCCTCGCCCCCTGACCCGCGCGTCCCCGCGCCGCGCCGCCGCCGCCGCGCCGCCGCCGCCGCCTCCTATGCCGCCGAACTGTGAGTTTGGCACCTTCCCGACGGCCACGAAGGTGCCAAACTCACAGTTCGGCGAGAGGAACGAGCGGAGGCACGAGCCGAGGACGGGCCCGCGCTCAGCGGATGCGCGACGAGCAGTGGGAGAATGGCGCAATGGCCTCTACCGACACTGTGATCACCCCCGTCCCCCGTTCGAACGAGAACCGCTCCACCACACCGAATTCGGACGTCTTCAAGTCATATATCTCCAGCCAGTGGGCGGACCGCACTGACGCGGTCCCCACGGCCCGGGAGCAGGCTCCGTTTGCCGCGGCCCGCCGCGCACGCCTGTCCGCGCTGTACCCGGGACAGCGCCTGGTCGTCCCCGCCGGTCGTCTCAAGCAGCGCTCGAACGACACCGACTACGCCTTCCGTGCCCACTCGGCCTTCGCGCACCTCACCGGCTGGGGCGCCGACGCCGAGCCCGGCGCCGTGCTCGTGCTCGAGCCGACCGCCGCCGGCCACGAGGCGACCCTGTACTTCCGCGAGGCTGCGGGTCGCGACTCCGACGAGTTCTATGCCAACGCCGAGATCGGCGAGTTCTGGATCGGCCCGCGGCCGTCGATCGAGCAGGTTTCGGCCGACCTCGGCCTGGCCGTGCGCGGCATCGCCGAGCTCGAGTCCGTGCTCCGGTCCGTCGACAGCGAGACCCTCGTCGTACGCGGCGCGGATCCCGAATTCACCGAAGAAGTAGACGAGGCCCGCCTCCGGTTCGCCGCCGACAAGGTGCTCAGCATGAACGCCTCCGACTCGCCGTTCAGCCTCGAGGTCAACGCCGAGCACGACCCGGACAAGCAGCTCGCCCGCGACCTGTCGGAGCTGCGCCTCGTCAAGGACTCGTACGAGATCGAGCAGATGCGCCTCGCCGTCGCGGCCACCGGGCGCGGCTTCGACGACGTCATCAGTGACCTGCCCCGGTCGAGCACGCACCAGCGCGGCGAGCGCCTCGTGGAAGGCGTGTTCAACACGCGCGCCCGGGTCGACGGCAACGCGGTCGGCTACGACACGATCGCGGCCTCCGGCCCGCACGCCTGTATCCTGCACTGGACCCGCAACGACGGCCCCGTCGTGCCGGGCGACATGATCCTGCTCGACGCCGGCGTCGAACTCGACAGCTACTACACCGCAGACATCACCCGCACCCTGCCGGTCAACGGCAGCTTCAGCGAGGTGCAGCGCCGCGTCTACGACGCCGTGCTCGAGGCAGCGGATGCCGCCTTCGCCGTCGTCCGCCCCGGCATCGTGTTCCGAGAAGTGCACGCCGCCGCAATGGCCGTCATCGCCCGCCGCACCGCCGAGTGGGGCATGCTCCCGGTCACTGCCGAGGAGGCGCTGCAGCCCGAGAACGGCCACCACCGCCGCTACATGGTGCACGGCACGAGCCACCACCTCGGTCTCGACGTGCACGACTGCGCGCAGGCGCGGCGCGAGATGTACATGGACGGCGTGATCGAAGCCGGCATGGTGTTCACCATCGAGCCAGGCCTGTATTTCCAGTCGGACGATCTCACCGTTCCCGCCGAGTACCGCGGCATCGGCGTGCGGATCGAAGACGACATCGTCGTGACCGCGGACGGTGCGGAGAACCTTTCCGCCGCGATCCCGCGCACCGCCGCCGACGTCGAGACCTGGATCGCCACCCTCACGTCCTAGTCGCGCGTCCTAGTCGTGCGTCCTAGTCGCGCGTCCTAGTCGCGCGTCCTAGTCGCGCCCGACCCCGACACGCCGAACTGTGAGTTTGGCACCTTCCCAGGCGGGCAAAGTCATAGGGTCAAAGCAACGCTCTGATTGATGGAGCGTTTTATGGTCAAGTTGTTTCCGCAGGCTGCTCGTGATGAGTTCGTTGACTTGGTGTGCGCGGGGGTGGGTTTGCGAGAAGCGGGCGCCAGTGTGGGCGCGTCGGTCAACACGGCGACGGTGTGGTGGCGGCAGTCTGTCGGAATGCCTCTTCGACATGCCCGGTCACGCCTCAAGATCGCTCCTGATGCCTCGGAGCACGTCCCGGACGAGTGGCCCGCCGTCGAGCAGGGTGGGGTCCCTCGGCGGTATCGGTCGTTGACCAAATTCGAGCGGGGGATGATCCAGATCGGTCATCGGAACGGG
>NZ_FNFU01000002.1:249970-361319 GCF_900101115.1 Cryobacterium psychrotolerans | reverse complement strand
CGGGTACGACCCGGACAGTTAACGTGCGATCGCCCATCACGCATGGGCCACCGCCGCCGAGCTGAACTAGATCGAGAGCCGCCCCATAGCCGGACGTCTACTGCCGCAGATTCCGCCTGGACTTGACCAGCAGCACAACGCCGAGCGCAAGCCACCAAAGCATTCCCAGTGGGATCAGGGCCATGGAGCCAAGCCAGAGAAACGCGGGCAAGTCGATACTTGCTGCCGTCAGGAGTGGACCAGTGATGAGCATCACGAGCCGGAGGCCGGTGACGACTCCCAGGACGCATAACCAGATCGGCAGGGCGTGGGAGCGTGCCCCGGCGACACTGATACCCACGGCCCAGACACAGAGCGTAAGGAGGCTCGCTTGGGCGAAACCATGGGTTCCCAGCATCTGAAGGGTGAGGTAGGCGGACTCGCCCCATCCGCTGTTCATTCCGTCGATGTAGAGCAACGGCCCCAGCGACTCGCGCAAGACGCCGTGCATGAATAGAAATGCAGCCGACATGAGACCGAGCGCGCTCAGGCTTCGGCGAGTGATACTGCTAGTGCGTGGTGCAAGCGCATCTGAGACGGCGAAGCTCGCCACGACGAACGCGACCGCCATGATGAAAAGTACGACCCCGGCAAGTGGGTAAAACTGCGGATACTGGCGCAGATAATCGAGGCTCACTGCGGGGTTGTCGGTGTCGTCGAAGCCGAGAACCGGCGGCAGGAGCTCGAGCGTAAACCACGTGATGCCTCCGAGCCCGGCAATGACAACCGCCATTCCGCCTGCCCGCAACGCTGCCCGATTGGTGTTCGTAACCGCGGTCTTCGCCGGCGCGGAACCGCTGTTGTGTTCGCGGGTTGCACGCATGGTGCACTCCTCTTGGGTAGCCCCGCGCTGGCAGTTATGGCGAGCCGGTCACGGTTGAGCGATGCACGGAATGGTACCCGCAAGGGCGGCCGGGCGGAATGGATTCACCAGGTGCCTCACCGGCGCCGCCGCCACCGACGGCCCCACCTAGCGGGTCGCGGCTTCCTCGGTCGTTTTCCACTCCGCTCGTACGGCACGGATGGCGTCCTCCAGGGTCAGGCCGTTAAGCGAAGCGATGTAGGCGCGGGCCGCTTCGCGGGCCTGGGTAGGAAAAGCGTCGATCTGTTTGACTCTCGTGCCCGTTCGGTTCGATTCCAGCAGCCCGTCTGCCTCGAGTTCGGAGTAGGCCCGCGCGACGGTTCCCGCCGCAAGCCTCAGGTCGCCGGCGAGTTGGCGCACCGAGGGTAGCTTGTGTCCTGGCGCAAGGTTGCCCACGCGGATTTCGTCGGCGAGCTGTCTGCGAATCTGCCCGAAAGGCGGGGTCGGGTCGGACTCGTCGATCGTGATCATGCCAGCACTTCGGCGACGGGAGCGATCTCGAATGGCTTGCGCGTAGCATCTCCGATCGCGCCTACGACGAAGGCGATGGCGGCAGCCACGAGCGCAACGCCCAACCACAGCGCGATGGTGCCGAGGGTCCCGATGGCTTGCATTGTTGCATCCGCCGGAATCGGGTTGCCGCGGCCGTCGACACTGGTGCCGCGGTTGATGGATTCCGCCGTGTTCCCGGCGAGAATACAGAGTGACCCCGCTGTCACCAGCAGGGCGGATGTCGCGGTTTTCGTGACCACGCGGATTCCGAGGAGCCGCACGGTCGAATCGGCCTCGCGAAGTGACGCGTCCGTGGGACGAGGTGCTGAAGCGATGCGCTTGAGTGCAACGATGAGGACGCCAGCCAGAAGCACCATCCCGACGAGGAGGGGAATGCCGTAGACAAGGCCGGGGAACGTGCCACCTCCGCCACCCATTTTTGCGACGTCGGGTGAGTAGCTGAGCATGCGCCCATCCGGGTCGGCCACAGCCCCGAGCAGCACAATGAGAAATGCCAGGAGCGCCGCGGCAGCGACAGGCGCCACGAACACCGAGCGAGGGCCGAACGTGAGCGGGGTCCGCCGAGTCAGGTCCGCCGTTCTCGACGCCGATTCCTCCGGGAACGCCGGCAGGAAGGCGAAGAACGCGACTGCCGTGACGGCCGTCAGGATCGGAGTGAGCAGGAGCAGGTGAAGGGCGTCCAGGGGCTCCTGGCGTTCCGTCGTAATCGAGCCGATAAGGCCCGCGACGGTGAGCAACGTGGCGCAAGCCACGGTCGCTGCGATAGCGCCCACGTTACGCAGCCGCAGCCGCAGCCGACGGTTCGTAGCTTCCGCCGAAGCGGCGGCGGCTGAAGAGATATGGAGGGCCCGGAAAGGGCCGCGTCTGGCCACCGCCAGCGCGATCATGGCGACGACGACGACAAGCGGGAACAATAGAGCGAAGTGGAGCACGGCCGCAACCTTTCGTGTGTCAAGTAAGTGACACAGACGTTAGCACGTGTATCGGCCTGTTGGTACAGGTGTTGTGCGAGAAGCATAGACAACGGTGCGGCGAAGCCCGTCCGGTTGCGGTGATCGGGAGCTCATGCTGAACGACTCTTCCTGAGGGACGACGACGCGTTTGCGGGACCTCCAACGGGAACGGACCCGCGGAGACTGGATAAGCACCGCCCGCCCATGCAGAATTGTCGCGTTTGACCTGTCCGTAGAGAAATCTCGCTCAGGTGCGTCAACCGCAACAGGGTGAGGCCCGCATTCGCGTTACGGCTGCGCAAGACAGCGGCATGGCTCTCAACGAGCTTGGCGTCCGGTTTGTCCGAACTAGGTGGCAAAAGTCCGAACTGGCCTGTCACGTGACACCGGTGCCCCCAGGCAGATTCGAACTGCCGCCCCTGCCTCCGGAGGGCAGTGCTCTATCCCCTGAGCTATGGGGGCCAGGTTCGCTACTACGTTACCAGCATCTGCGGGCGTCCTGACCGCACGCAGGCGCCCGGAGTCTAGGGCAGGTGCGAGACCGCGGCGGCGATCAGCGGCTCGGCGTCGCCGGGCTCGCCGAACTCGACCGAGCTTGCGACGACCCAGTACTTGCCGGTGAAGAACTGGGCTTCGCCCTTGCCGCCGGTCGCCGTGAAGTATCCCTCGACGTCAACGCCGGTGCCGTACGTCGGCACCGGGGTGCTCGCCGACACGGCCTGGTTCTTGAGGTCGGTCAACGTGGAGTCGTTGGGCTGGGCGATGGATATTTCGATCACGTCGCCGCTGGTCTGGTTGAGCCAGCTGCAGGCGACTCCCTTCTGGGAGACCGCGACCGACGCGGCACTGCCGTCGGCCGGCTTGTAGTCCGGGGCCGCTCCGAAGTTCGGGTTGAAAGCGTAGACGTCATCCGGGGTGAGAACCTCGTCGCAGCCGAGCCCGACCGCGGTGGCCGGGTCCTCCGCGGGGGTGGGCGTCGGCTCGGTGCTGGCGGCCGGCGCGGCGGTCGCTTCGGCCGTCGCCGAAGCGCTCGGGGCCGGTTCGGCGCTGGGCGCGCAGCCCGCGAGAACGATGAGCGCGAGGGCGCCGGCGGCCAGGGCGGCGCCGGAGCGAACACGGCGGGCGCGGATGGAAGCGAGAGCAGGGGAGAGGGTCACGGGTTGACCCTACCAACAGGGGCGGCCGGTAGGATTGAACGCCGTGACCCCTGCTGAACTTTCTCAATCCCTGTTCGACCTCGTCCTGCGCCTGATCGAGCGTCGTCGGGAGGCCGGCAGCGCGAGCGCTGACCTGGGACTGACCGTCGCCGACGTCACCCTCGAACGGCCCAGGAACCGCGACCACGGCGACTGGGCGTCCAGCATCTCGATGAAGATCGCCAAGGCCCTCGGCGCCAACCCGCGCGAAATCGCCGGCGAACTGGCCGCCGGGCTGGAGCAGATCCCCGGCGTGGCCTCCGTCGAGGTGGCCGGCCCCGGCTTCATCAACATCCGCCTGGAAGCGGCGGCAGCCGGAGCGCTCGCGAAGACGATCGTCGACGCCGGCGAAAACTACGGCACGGGATCCACCTATGCCGGCATCAAGATCAACCTCGAGTTCGTCTCGGCCAACCCGACCGGTCCGATCCACATGGGCGGCGTCCGGTGGGCCGCCGTCGGTGACAGCCTCGCCCGGGTGCTCAAGGCGGAGGGCGCGGATGTCACGCGCGAGTACTACTTCAACGACCACGGTTCGCAGATCGACCGTTTCGCCCGCAGCGTGCTCGCCAGCTACCTGGGGGAGCCCACGCCGGAGGACGGCTACGGCGGTGCGTACATCTCCGACATCGCCAACAAGGTGGTCGAACTCTACGAAGGCGACCTCGCCGCGCTGCCGCGCGACGAGCAGCAGGAGGTCTTCCGATCGATCGGCGTTGATCTCATGTTCACCGAGATCAAGGACAAGCTGCACAGCTTCGGCGTCGACTTCGACGTCTTCTTCCACGAGGATTCCCTGCACGAGTCCGGTGCGGTCGAGCGCGCGATCGAACGCCTGCGCGAGCAGGGCCATATCTTCGAGTCCGAGGGTGCCATCTGGCTGCGCACGACCACGTTCGGCGACGACCGCGACCGTGTGATCATCCGCTCGAGCGGCGAGCCGGCGTACATCTCCGGCGACCTCGGCTACTACCTCGACAAGCGCGAGCGCGGCTTCGACCAGAACCTGGTCATGCTCGGCGCCGACCACCACGGCTATGTCGGCCGTCTGATGGCCATGACCGAGGCATTCGGCGACATCCCGGGGCAACACCACGAGATCCTGATCGGTCAGATGGTCAACCTCGTCCGCGAGGGCGAGCCGGTGCGGATGAGCAAGCGCGCCGGAACCATCGTCACCCTCGACGACCTCGTCGACGCCGTCGGCGTGGATGCCGGGCGGTACGCGCTCGTGCGCTCCAGCAGCGACTCGCAGGTCGACATCGACCTCGACCAGTGGGGCAAGCGCACCAACGACAACCCGGTCTTCTACGTTCAATACGCGCACGCCCGCACCCGTTCGGTCGCCCGCAACGCGGCAACCTCCGGGGTGGAGCGCACGGCGTTCGCGCCGGAACTGCTCACCCACGACTCCGAGTCCGCGCTGCTCGGCGTGCTGCAGGAGTACCCGCGCATCGTCGCGCTGGCCGCGGAGCTGCGCGAGCCGCACCGAATCGCCCGCTACATCGAAGAGCTCGCCGGCTATTACCACCGTTGGTACGACAACTGCCGCGTCATCCCGCTGGGCGACGAGCCCGTGACCGACCTGCACCGCACCCGGCTCTGGCTCAACGACGCCACTGGCCAGGTCATCCGCAACGGCCTCGGCCTGCTTGGCGTATCGGCGCCGGAGCGGATGTAGCGATGGCCGGCAAACGCCGGGGGATCGGCGCGCTCGTCATCTCCGTCGTCCTGGTGGTCGGGCTCGTGGTCGCGTTCTTCATCGTCGACTCGGGCCTGCGTGCCCTGGCCGAAGACCGCGTCAAGGCCGAGATCACAGCCAACCTCCCCGAGGGAGCGACGGGCGACGTCGATGTGTCGATCGGCGGCGCCTCGGTGATTGCCCAGTACCTCGCAGGGGGCTTCGACCGGGTCGAGCTGGATGCCCCGACGTTCGCCCTGGACGGCGTTCCGGCGGCCGTGCACGTGGTGGCGAGCGGCGTACCGGTGGACCGGACGAAGCCCGTCCGCGACGTGACGGGCACCGTCGACCTGGGGCAGGAGTCGCTCAACACCCTCCTCGCCGCCGGCGGAGAGACCGGCGACGCCGAACTCACCCTCGGCACGGGTGAGGTGAGCTATTCCGGCACGTTCCCCGTGTTCGGTTTCGAGATCGGCTACGAGGCCACGGCAACCCCGAGCACCTCGGCGGACAGCCTGCTCTTCACCCCGACGGGCGCCGACCTCACGAGCGACGCCGGCAGCGTTGACGTGAGCGGCGTCATCCCGCTCATCCTCGGCCAGGAGCCTCTCTCCATCTGCATCGCCCAGTACCTGCCCGACGGCGTAACACTGGCGGGCGTGGACGTCACACCCGAGCGCGCACGCATTAAGCTGGAGTCGAGCACGCTGATGCTCACCCGGCAGTCGCTCACCACCCTGGGCTCCTGCTCGGCCGGCTGATTCGGCACGCACACCACGCGTTCGCTAGAATCTGCGGTAACTCGCCCCCACCGTTGACGGCGACTTCTCCTCCCTGGCTCCAGGGACCAATCCGGGTTCGCTCGCCGCCGAGTGAGACACACACTCGATTTGCAATGAGGTTTTCACTCGTGGCCACCAATCCGCTCGCCCCCGACTGGCTCAGCCTGCCCGGCGACGCCAACGACCTCGCCGAGGGACTCTGGCCGTCGACGACGACGCGCAACGCCGATGGTGAGCTGGTGATCGGCGGTGTGACCGCCTCCGCACTGGCCGCCGAGTTCGGCACGCCGCTGTACGTCATTGACGAAACGGATGCCCGCACCCGCGCGGCCGCACTCCGCACGGCCTTCGAGGCCGAGTTCGCGCGCATCGGCACCTCGGCGCGGGTGTACTACGCCGGCAAGGCCTTCCTGTCGACCGAGGTCGCCCGCTGGATGGTGGCCGAGGGGCTCAACATCGACATCTGCACCGGCGGCGAGCTCGCCGTCGCCCTGGCAGCAGGCGTCGACCCGGCCAGGCTTGGCTTCCACGGCAACAACAAGTCGCTCGCCGAAATCGACGAGGCCACCCGAGTGGGCGTGGGAACGATCATCATCGACAGTCCGATCGAAATCGACCGTGTCGCCGCAGCCGCCGCGCGCCATGGCACGGTGCAGGCCGTGCGCCTGCGGGTCAACAGCGGGGTGCACGCCCACACCCACGAATTCCTCGCGACGGCGCACGAAGACCAGAAGTTCGGCGTCGTGCTCGAGGATGCGCCTCGCCTGGTCGCCGCCATCCGCGCAGAACAGAGCCTCCGCTTCCTCGGCCTGCACTGCCACATCGGCTCGCAGATCTTCGGCGTGGACGGGTTCGCCGAGTCGGCCGCCCGGCTCCTCGCCGTGCATGCCGGCCTCCTCGCCGACGGACCCGTTCCCGAGCTCAACCTGGGCGGCGGATTCGGCATCGCCTACACGACCGCCGACGCGCCCACCCCCATCCGCGAACTCGCCGCCGGGCTGGCCGACATCGTGTCCGTCGAGTGCCGGCGCCGCGGCATCCCGATTCCCGCGATCGCCTTCGAACCCGGGCGAGCCATCATCGGCCCGGCCGGGGTCACCCTGTACGAGGTGGGCACGATCAAACCGGTCGAGGTGGCCGGGGGAACCCGGCTCTACGTGAGCATTGACGGCGGGATGAGCGACAACGCCCGCCCGGCGCTGTACGGAGCCGACTACTCGGTGCGGATCGCCGATCGCGTGTCGGGCGCCGCTCCGGCGCTCGTGCGCATCGCCGGCAAGCACTGCGAAAGCGGCGACATCGTCGTGGACGCCGACTACTTGCCAGCCGACGTGGCACCGGGCGACCTGCTCGCGGTGCCGGCGACCGGGGCATACTGCTGGTCGCTGTCGAACAACTACAACTTCCAGGGCCGGGCCCCGGTCGTCGCCGTGCGGGACGGCGCCGCGCGCGTGCTCGTGCGCGGCGAGAGCATCGCGGACCTGCTGGCGCGCGACACGGGGGTCTCGACAGGCTCGACCACCGAACAGAAGGACGTTCTCCGATGATCGAATACCGCAACCTGCGTGTTGCCCTGCTCGGCGGCGGCTCCGTCGGCGCCCAGGTGGCGCGACTGCTGCTCGAGCAGAAGGAGGAACTCGCGAACCGGGTGGGCGCCGGGCTCGACCTCGTCGGCATCCTGGTGCGCGACGTCAACGCCGAGCGCACGGTCGACCTGCCGCAGGAGCTGTTCACGACGGATGCCGAATCCCTCATCCTCGGCGCGGACGTGGTGATCGAGCTGATCGGCGGCCTCGAGCCGGCCCGCAGCTACATCCTGATGGCGATCAACTCCGGCGCGGATGTCGTCACCGCCAACAAGGCGCTGCTCGCCGCCCACGGCCCGGAACTGTTCGAGGCCGCCGACCACGTCGGCGCCCAACTCAACTACGAGGCTGCCGTCGCCGGCGCCATCCCCATCGTGCGCCCGCTGCGCGACAGCCTGGCCGGCGACCAGGTCAACCGCATCCTCGGCATCGTCAACGGCACCACGAACTTCATCCTCGACCGGATGGATGTCGCCGGCGACACCCTCGAGGAAGCCCTCGCCGTCGCCACCGAGCTCGGCTACGCCGAAGCAGACCCGACCGCGGACATCGGCGGCTACGACGCGGCGCAGAAGGCCGCGATCCTCGCCAGCCTGGCCTTCCACACCACCGTCCCCCTCGCATCCGTGTACCGCGAGGGCATCACGTCGGTCACGCCGGAACAGATCGAATCGGCCCGGAAGGCGGGCTACGTCGTCAAGCTGCTCGCGATCTGCGAGCGGCTCGTCGACGAAGAGGGCCGCGCCGGGGTGTCGGCCAGGGTCTACCCGGCCATGGTGCCCCGCAGCCACCCGCTCGCCGCGGTGCACGGCGCCAACAACGCCGTCTTCGTCGAGGCGGAAGCCGCCGGCAGCCTGATGTTCTACGGCGCCGGCGCCGGGGGAGTGGAGACGGCATCCGCGGTGCTCGGCGACCTCGTGTCGCTCGCCAGGCGGCACGTCGCCGGCGGGCCCGGGTTCGCGGCGTCCAGCCACGCCGACCTTCCCGTCTTCGACATCGGCAGCGTGACCACGCGCTACGCGGTCACCCTCGAGGTCGCCGACGAGCCCGGCGTGCTCGCCACCATCGCGAGCGTGTTCGCCGACCACCATGTTTCGCTCGCGCTCGTGGAGCAGTCGATGACTCCCGCGCAGCCGGGAACCGCCAGCCACGCGCCCGTTTCGTCCACGGCTACCCTTGTGATTGGAACTCACGAGGCCACCGAGGCCGCGCTCGCCGCGACCGTCAATGACCTGGCGGCCAACCCCGTTGTCACCCAGGTCGCATCCGTTTTGAGAGTTGAAGGAGTCTGATGTCCAGCGAAGACAAGTCCCGCCGGCCCGTGTCGAGGCAGTGGCGCGGCGTGCTCCACGAGTACGCGGACCGCCTGAACATCACGGATGCCACGCCGATCGTCACCCTCGGCGAAGGCGGAACCCCGCTCATCCCGGCCGCGGCCCTCTCCGCTCGCACGGGTGCGAAGGTCTGGGTCAAGTACGAAGGCATGAACCCGACCGGGTCGTTCAAGGACCGCGGCATGACCATGGCCATCTCGAAGGCCGTCGAGGCCGGCGCCAAGGCCGTCATCTGCGCATCGACCGGCAACACCTCGGCCTCGGCCGCCGCCTACGCGACCCACGCCGGGCTGACCGCGGTCGTGCTGGTGCCCGAAGGCAAGATCGCCATGGGCAAGCTCAGCCAGGCGATCGCCCACAACGCCCAGCTGCTCCAGGTGCAGGGCAACTTCGACGACTGCCTCGACATCGCGCGCGAGCTCGCGACCAACTACCCGGTGCACCTCGTGAACTCCGTCAACCCCGACCGCATCGAGGGCCAGAAGACCGCCGCGTTCGAGGTGGTCGAGGTGCTCGGGGACGCCCCCGACTTCCACTTCGTCCCGGTCGGCAACGCCGGCAACTACACCGCCTACTACCGCGGCTACAGCGAAGAGCTCGTGCGCGGTGCGACCACGAAGCTGCCGCGGATGTTCGGCTTCCAGGCCGCGGGCAGCGCCCCGCTCGTGCTCGGCCACCGGGTCGAGCACCCCGAGACCATCGCCAGCGCCATCCGCATCGGCAACCCGGCGTCGTGGGAGCTGGCGATCAACGCCCGCGAGGAGAGCAACGGATACTTCGGCGCCATCACCGATGAGAAGATCCTCGAGGCCCAGCGCATCCTCTCGGCCGAGGTCGGCATTTTCGTCGAGCCGGCCTCCGCGATCAGCGTCGCCGGACTGCTCGAACGTGCCGAGTCCGGGCACATCCCGGCCGGCTCCACCGTGGTGCTCACGGTCACCGGCCACGGCCTGAAAGACCCCCAGTGGGCCCTGCGCACCCCCGACGGCTCCGACGTGAAGCCGACGATCGTGCCCGTCGACACGGCCGAAATCGCCTCCGTGCTGGGCCTGGCGAAGGCATGACCACGACCAGCGCACTGGCCGGCCGGCCGGTCCTGTCCGGCCGTGCGGTCACCGTGCAGGTGCCGGCGACCACGGCCAACCTGGGCCCGGGGTTCGACACCCTCGGCCTGGCCCTGGCCCTCTACGACCACCTCGACGTCACCGTCGTGGACACCCCCGGCGTGCTCGTCGAGGTACACGGCGTCGGCGAGGGTGAAGTCCCCACCGACGAAACCAACCTCGTCGTCCGGGCCATCGCGCACACCTTCGCCGCGTACGGCCAGGACCTGCCCGGCCTGAAGCTGGTCGCCCACAACGTGATCCCGCACGGACGGGGCCTCGGATCGTCGGGTGCGGCCATCGTGTCGGGCATCGTGGCTGCGAAGGGGCTGCTCGAGGGCATCGTCGACATCGACGCCGAGGCGCTCCTGTCCCTGGCGACCGAGCTCGAAGGCCACCCGGACAATGTCGCGCCCGCCCTGTTCGGCGGCCTCACGATCGCCTGGGTGACGCCGGAGGGTCCGCGGCACAAGAAGCTCATCGTGCACCGCGGGGTGAAGCCCCTGGTCCTCGTGCCGGAGCACGCCATGTCGACCGCGCTCGCCCGGAGCCTCCAGCCCGAGTCGGTTCCCCACGAGGACGCCGTCTTCAACGTGTCCCGGTCGGCGCTGCTCATCGCCGCGCTGATCCAGAGCCCCGAACTGCTCCTCGCGGGCACGGAAGACAAGCTCCACCAGCGTTACCGCGCCGCCGCGATGCCCGAAACCGACCGGTTGATCACGCTGCTGCGCGAGCACGGGTTCGCCGCCGTCGTCTCCGGTGCCGGGCCATCCGTGCTCGTGCTCGCCAGCGATCCAGGCCAGCGACTCGTGGCGGCCGACCTCGTCGCCGCGCGCTCGGAGACCCCGTGGCAGGCGCTCATGCTGGCCGTGGACTCCCAGGGCGCGACGGTCACCCGCACGCAGACGTAGGCCGCCGGCCTCCGCGGCCGCCACACTCGGATTGGGGGCCGCGTGTCGTGCGCGGATTCGTCGGCGTGCCGGGGTGGAGTGTTAGAGTCGAACTGCACCCGATAGAAACCGCGTAACGTGCGGATCTGTTCTCCGGTGTATTCCCTGTAACTCACTGCTATCGCGTCTTCCGTGCGTGGCTGTGTGGTTTACACCAATCCTTTCCATCTTCGGATTGGTTCACCCGCAGCGCGTCAGTCGCTGCAACATGTCTCCTGGTTCAGCTCATCGAGCACCAGGCGAAAGGAACCCCCTTCGTGACCGATGTCAACCTCCGCACCTCCGGTGCGGGCACAGCCCACCTCAACACCCTTCGCGTCGCCGAGCTCCAGGCTCTGGCCGGCGAGCTGGGCCTCCCGGGTGCCTCGAAGCTTCGTAAAGGAGAACTCGTGGAAGCAATTTCCGAGATCCAGTCCAGGAACGCCGGCTCCGCCGCTCCCGTGAGCGCCGAAGCAGTTGCCGAAGCAGTGACCGACGTCGCTGTCCCGGCCGTCACCGAGGCGCCGCGCAAGCGCGCCTCTCGTCGCGTCACCACGGCGACCGCCGCGCCGGCCGGCGCACACGTCAGCGCTGACGGTGCCCTCGACTTCGGCATCATCCTTCCGGATGCGCCCGCCGCCAACTCCCGCAAGACCGCCGCACCGGCGACCTACGCCGGCTCCACCGACACCGATGCGGCGCAGCCGCCCGTTGCGGTCGAGAAGCCGGTTCGCCAGGCCCGCAAGCGCGCCAGCTCGGCCACCGTTATCGCGGCCGCCGCCGCGACGCTCGAGGCCGAGGCTGCTCCGGCAGCGCCCACCGAGGCCGCGCCTGAAGCCGAGGCAACCACCGAGGTTGCAACCGAGGCCACCGCCGGCTCCGGCCGGAACGCCCGTCGGGGCCGCGGCGGCGCACGCAACAGCATCGATGCTCGCGAGAGCATCGACGCCCGGAACCAGGAAGAGCAGCAGGCCCGGTCCGCTGAGCCGACCGAGCAGGCCGAACGCGTCCAGCCGACCGAAGAGTCCGAGCAGGGCGAGCCGACCGAATCAGCCGAGTCGACCGAGTCAGCCGAGTCGACCGAGTCAGCCGACGAGTCCGAGCAGGGCGAGCAGCCTCGCCAGGGCCGCAGCCGCAGCCGCAGCCGCGGCGGCGACCGCGGCCAGGCCGTTGAGCGCCCCGAAGACGGCGGACGCCAGCAGAACCAGCGCCAGGCATCCGCCCGCCAGGATCGTCAGCAGGGCCAGGACCGTCAGCAGGGCCAGCAGGGCCAGCAGGTGCAGGACCGCCAGCAGGGCCAGGATCGTCAGCAGGGTCAGGACCGTCAGGGTCAGGACCGTCAGGGTCAGGACCGTCAGGGTCAGGACCGTCAGGGTCAGGACCGTCAGGGTCAGGACCGTCAGGGTCAGGACCGCAACGGTCCCGACGAGGACCTGGGCGGCCGTGGCAACCGCAACCGCTTCCGTGACCGCAAGCGTCGCGGCCCGAGCACCGGAGACGACTTCGAGCCCGAGCTGAGCGACGACGACGTGCTGATCCCGGTCGCCGGCATCCTCGACGTTCTCGACAACTACGCCTTCGTGCGCACCTCCGGCTACCTGCCGGGTGCCAGCGACGTGTACGTTTCACTCGGCCAGGTCAAGAAGTACAACCTGCGCAAGGGTGACGCCGTCGTCGGCTCGATCCGTCAGCCGCACGAGGGCGACCAGAGCGGTCGCCAGAAGTACAACGCGATCGTCAAGGTCGACTCGATCAACGGCCTCACCGTTGAAGAAGCCGCCAACCGCGTCGAGTTCCAGAAGCTCACTCCGCTCTACCCGCAGGAGCGCCTGCGCCTCGAGACCGAGCCGGGCAAGCTGACGCAGCGCATTATCGACCTGGTCGCGCCGATCGGTAAGGGCCAGCGCGGCCTGATCGTCTCGCCGCCCAAGGCCGGCAAGACCATCGTCCTGCAGCAGATCGCCAACGCCATCGCCACGAACAACCCCGAGGTTCACCTCATGGTCGTCCTGGTCGACGAGCGTCCGGAAGAGGTCACCGACATGCAGCGCACGGTCAAGGGTGAGGTCATCGCCTCCACCTTCGACCGTCCGGCCGAGGACCACACGACCGTCGCCGAGCTCGCCATCGAGCGCGCCAAGCGTCTGGTCGAGCTGGGCCACGACGTGGTCGTGCTCCTCGACTCGATCACCCGCCTCGGACGCGCTTACAACCTGACGGCCCCGGCCTCGGGCCGGATCCTCTCCGGTGGCGTCGACGCATCCGCGCTGTACCCGCCGAAGCGTTTCTTCGGCGCCGCACGCAACATCGAGAACGGTGGCTCGCTCACCATCCTCGCCTCGGCGCTCGTGGAGACCGGCTCCAAGATGGACGACGTCATCTTCGAGGAGTTCAAGGGCACCGGCAACATGGAGCTTCGCCTGTCGCGCCAGCTGGCCGACAAGCGCATCTTCCCCGCGGTCGATGTGAACGCATCCGGCACCCGCCGCGAGGAGATGCTGATGAGCGCCGACGAGGTCAAGATCACCTGGAAGCTGCGCCGCGCCCTCGCCGGGCTGGAGCAGCAGCAGGCGCTCGAGGTCATCCTCGGCCGCCTCAAGGAGACCTCCTCCAACGTTGAGTTCCTGATGCAGGTGCAGAAGTCGATGCCGACCCCGAACGGGTCAGACAAGGACCACTGATGTTCGAATCTGTCCTGACCCTGCTGGCTGAGCACGACGAGCTGCAGGCCCAGTTGGCGGATCCGGAATTGCATGCGAATCCGGCCCGCTCGAAGAAGGTCAACCGTCGGTATGCCGAACTGAGCCGCATCATCGCGGCCTGGTACGAGTGGAAAGAGATCGGCGAGAACCTGGATGCCGCCCGCGAACTCGCGGACGAAGACGAGTCTTTCGCCGAGGAGATCCCCGACCTCGTTGAGGCGCAGGAGGCCGCAGCCGAGAAGCTGCGGCGCCTGCTGATCCCGCGGGACCCGCTGGACGCACGCGACGTGATCATGGAGATCAAGATGGGGGAGGGCGGCGCCGAATCGGCGCTGTTCGCCGCCGACCTCCTGCGCATGTACTTGCACTACGCGGAATCCAAGCGGTGGAAAACCGAGATCATCGAGCAGACCACGAGCGACCTCGGCGGCATCAAGGACATCCAGCTCGCGATCAAGGGCAACTCCAGCGACCCCGCAGAGGGCGTCTGGGCGCACCTGAAGTACGAGGGCGGCGTGCACCGCGTGCAGCGGGTGCCGGCGACCGAGTCGCAGGGGCGCATCCACACCTCGGCGGCCGGCGTGCTGGTCTTCCCCGAGGTGGATGAGCCCGAGGAAGTCGAGATTCACCCGAACGACCTCAAGATCGATGTCTACCGGTCGAGCGGCCCCGGCGGCCAGTCGGTCAACACGACCGACTCCGCCGTGCGGATCACCCACTTGCCCACCGGCATCGTGGTGGCGATGCAGAACGAGAAGAGCCAGCTCCAGAACAAGGAAGCCGGCATGCGTGTTCTGCGTGCCCGCGTGCTGGCCCGTCAGCAGGAAGAGATCGACGCCGCGGCATCCCTCGTTCGCAAGGGCCAGATCCGCACGATGGACCGGTCGGAGCGCATCCGCACGTACAACTTCCCGGAGAACCGCATCGCCGACCACCGCACGGGCTACAAGGCGTACAACCTGGACACCGTGATGAACGGCGCCCTGGATGCCGTGATCGAGTCGTGCATCACCGCCGACGAGGCGACCCGCCTCGCCGAAATCGGCGACCACGACTGACCCGTCCCCCCTCACCCACCCCGCGAAAACGCAGTTGTGCGCGTTATGAGTCCCTCATAACGCGCACAACTGCGTTTTCGCGAGTCTTATTCTTCGGAGTAGTGGAGTCCCCGTGTGGTCTCGATCGTGTCGACCGAGGCCGGCTGTATCGTCGCCGGGATCCCGAGGAGCAGGGATTTCGGCGGAGCATCCTTCGTGACGACGGCGTTGGCGCCAACCGTGCTCCACGCGCCGATCGTCACCGGTCCGAGGATCTTCGCCCCGGCGCCGACCGTCACGCCGTCTTCGAGGGTCGGATGCCGCTTGGCGCCGCGCTGCACGCCGTGTCGGCTCTTGCCGCCCAGGGTGACCGCGTGGTAGAGCATCACGTCGTCGCCGAGTTCTGCCGTCTCGCCGATGACGACGCCCATGCCGTGGTCGATGAACAACCGCCGCCCGATCGTCGCACCGGGGTGGATCTCTATGCCGGTCAGGAACCTCGCGAACTGGGAGAGCATCCTGGCCGGCAACCGCAGGCCGCCAACCCACCAGCTGTGCGCAATCCGGTACGCCCAGACCGCGTGCAGCCCGCTGTAGGTGAGGAACACCTCGCTGGCGCTGCGCGCGGCCGGGTCATGGGCTCGGGCCATGGCGACATCCTCACGGATGCGCGAAATGGGTCTCATGCGCTAGTCCAGCAAGTCCTCGTAGAGCACCGTGGAGATGTACCGCTCCCCGAAGCCCGGCACGATGACGACGATGGTCTTGCCGGCATTCTCGGGCAGTTTTGCCTGCTCCAGTGCCGCCCAGACGGCTGCCCCGCCGGAGATGCCGGCCAGGATGCCCTCATCCGTCGCGAGCCGGCGCGCGGTCGCGAGGGAATCGGCCAGCGTCACGTCGGTGACCGAGTCGTAGACGGTGCGGTCGAGGATGGCCGGCACGAAGTTGGCGCCGATGCCCTGGATCTTGTGCGGCCCGGGCGTGCCGCCGGTGAGGATGGGGGAGTCGATCGGCTCGACGCCGATGACGACGACCTCGGGCTTCCGCTCCTTGAGCAGACGGCCGGTGCCGGTGATGGTGCCGCCGGTCCCGATGCCGGCAACGAGGATGTCGACAGCCCCGTCGGTGTCGTTCCAGATCTCCACGCCCGTCGTTGCCTTGTGGATGGCCGGGTTGGCGGGGTTGTCGAACTGACGGGCCATGATCGCGCCGGGGGTGCTCGCGACGATTTCCTTTGCCTTCTCGACCGCGCCGCGCATGCCGTCGGGCCCCGGGGTCAGCACGAGCTCGGCGCCGTAGGCGCGGAGCAGCACGCGGCGCTCCTTGCTCGCCGACTCGGGCATCGCGAGGATGACCCGATAGCCGCGGGCAGCTCCGACCATCGCCAGGGCGATGCCGGTGTTGCCGCTCGTGCTCTCGACGATGGTGCCGCCGGGAAGCAGTTCGCCGGACGCCTCCGCGGCGTCGACGATGGCGATGCCGATGCGGTCCTTCACGCTGCCTGAGGGGTTGTAGAACTCGAGCTTCGCGAGCACGGTCGCGGCCGCACCCTCCGTGATCCGGTTCAGCCGCACGAGCGGTGTGCCGCCGACGGCTCCGGTAATGTCTGAGTAGATGTTCGCCGCCACGGAGGGCACCTTTCGCTCGGGGTAAACAATCTCGTTCAGCCTACGGCTCATTGCGTGCGTGAACGCTGTGCATTCGCGTGTGTGACACTGGCGGGGTGACTGTGACGCCAGCTGATTCCCCCCTTCCGCCCACCGTCGAGGCCATGCGCGCGCACGCGGCCCGGGAGCTGACCCTCGCCGGGATCGCCGATGCCGAGGTCGACGCCGATCTCCTGATCGGCCATGTGCTCGGGCTGAGCCGCGGCCGGGTGCAGGCGCTTGCCATCATCGGCACCCCCCTTGCCGACACGGATGCCGTCGCCATCCGGGAGCTGCTCCGGCGCCGGGCGCTCCGTGAGCCGCTCCAGCACATCACCGGACGTGCGCCATTTCGCTCCCTGGAGTTGCAGGTCGGCCCCGGCGTCTTCGTGCCCCGGCCCGAGACCGAGCAGGTGGCCCAGTTCGCCATTGACGCCCTCCGGTCGCTGCCAGACCCGGAGCCGATCGGTGTGGACCTCGGAACGGGCAGCGGCGCCATCGCCCTGGCCCTGGCGGTCGAGGTGCCGAACGCGCGGATCTGGGCGGTGGAGAACTCGCCGGAGGCATTCCCCTGGACGACCCGGAACTTCAGCCAGGTCGGCGCAGCGAACGCCACGCTCGTGTTCGGTGACCTCGCCGACGCCCTTCCCGAGCTCGACGGCACCGTGGCCGTGGTCATCTCGAACCCGCCCTACATCCCGGCCGACGCCATCCCGCGCGACCCGGAGGTGCGTCTCTTCGACCCGGCCCACGCCCTGTACGGCGGGGCCGACGGGCTGGATGTCGTGCGGCACGTCTCCCGCACGGCGTTGCGCCTGCTGCGGCCAGGCGGGGTGCTCGTGATCGAGCACGGGGAGCTGCAGGGCGCCGAGATCCGCGCGCTCCTGGCGCAGGACGGCTGGCGCGCCCCCGCCACCCACCGCGACTACACGACCCGAGACCGGGCGACCACCGCCCTCGCGCCCTGACCACCGTCCGCGAAACTGCAGTTGTGCGCGTCATTCCGCCCGGATAACGCGCACAACTGCGGGTTCGCGGGGAGTGGCCGTCAAGCGGCTGCACTAGAATCGAGCGCATATGACACGCATCTATGACTGCTCGGTCGACACGGAACTCCTGACCGGCATGAGACTGGCACGCTCGGCGATCGGCCGCGGCGCGCTCGTTGTCATCCCCACCGACACCGTCTACGGCATCGCCGCCGACGCCTTCAACCCCGACGCAGTGCAACGCCTGCTGGATGCCAAGGGTCGCGGCCGCGAGTCGCCGCCGCCCGTGCTCATCCCCGGCATCCCGACGCTCGATGCTCTGGCGCAGGACGTCCCGCAGCCGGTTCGCGACCTCGTCGCCGAGTTCTGGCCCGGCGGCCTGACCGTCGTGCTCAACGCCCAGCCCTCGCTCGTCTGGGACCTCGGCGAGACCCGGGGAACCGTTGCCCTGCGCATGCCCAGCGACAAGATTGCGCTGGAGCTGCTCGCCGAGACGGGCCCGCTCGCCGTGTCCTCCGCCAACCGCAGCGGGCTGCCGGCGGCGATCGACGCCGAGGGAGCCGAGGAAATGCTCGGCAACAGCGTTTCCGTCTACCTAGACGGGGGAGTGGCCGGAGAGGGCTACGAGCCCATCGGCGACCGCGCCGGCGACACGTCGTCGACGATCGTGGATGCCACGGCCTTCGACACCAACGGCGGCAAACTGACCATCGTGCGCGGCGGCGTCATCTCCCGGGAGGCCATTGCGGCCGTCATCGGCGACGCGCTCGCCCCCGAGGCGGCACCGATGACCGAGGTCCCCGCCGCTGCCGAGGTCCCTGCCGCCGAGCCTGCCGCTGCCGAGGTCCCTGCAGCCCGGCCCGATCCCGCCCGGCCCGACGGCGCGCCCGCTCCGGCGGGCGAGGCGTCCAGCGCAGGCTGACCCATGACTCTTTTCGTCCTGCTCGCCCTCGTCTCCGCGGCGGTCACCTTCGGGCTGTCGATCGTGGTCCTGAAGCTCAGCCACCGCTACCGCCTGTACCCGAAGATCCGGTCGCGGGACGTGCACATCACCCCCACCCCGCGGCTCGGCGGAGTGGCGATGTTCGCCGGCATCCTCGTCGCCTTCGGCGTCTCCTACCTGGTCGCCTCCCAGTTCGCGCCCCTCCGGCTGATCTTCGCCGAACCCAATAAGATCCTGGCGATCCTCGGCGCCGCTCTGCTGATCGTGCTGCTGGGCGTGGCCGACGACCTGTGGGACCTGGACTGGATGACCAAGCTCGCCGGACAGTTCATCGCGGCCGGCCTCGTGGCCTGGCAGGGTGTGCAGATCTACTCGCTCCCGATCGGCGGTCTCACCGTCGGATCCGGGTGGATGTCCATGCTGATCACTGTGATGGCGATCGTGATCGTGATGAACATGATCAATTTCATCGACGGACTCGACGGCCTCGTTGCCGGCGTCGCCCTGATCGCCAACGGCGTGTTCTTCCTCTACAGCTACCTGCTCGTGCGCGACACCTCGCCCACCAACTACTTCAACCTAGCCTCGCTGATCGCAGCGGTCCTGGTCGGGGCCTGCGTCGGGTTCCTGCCGCTCAACTGGCATCCGGCCAAGCTGTTCATGGGAGACGCCGGCGCCCTGCTCGTCGGCCTGCTGATGGCCACTGCCGCTATCGCGATCACCGGCCAGATCGACCCGACCGCGGTTAACAATTCCCAGCTCTTCCCCGCGTTCATACCGATCATCCTGCCCATCGCGATCCTCATCATCCCTCTGCTGGACTTCGGGCTGGCCGTCTTCCGCCGTGTGCGCGCCGGCAAATCGCCGTTCAGCGCAGACCGGAAGCACCTGCACCACCGCCTCCTCGACATGGGGCACTCGCAGCTGCACGCCGTGCTCATCTTCTATGGCTGGACGGCCGCGGCCTCCGTGGGCAGCCTGCTCTACTTCGTGCTGCCGGTCTACTTCGGGCTGCCCAGCTGGTACGCGACGATGTTCCTGGTGATCACGCTGCTGGCCTGCACCATTGTCACGCTCGCGCCGCTCAGCCGGCGCAAGGCCGTCGAGGCCGCCAGCCAGCTCGCACCCAGTGAGACCGGAAGCAGCGATGCAACCGCCCTGCTCGACCCTCTCGACGAGGCGTCAGAGAAACTCGAGGAGACCGTATGACCAGCACGACGCCCCATCCCAGCCAGCCGACCTCAGTCCCGGTTCTTCGCAGGATCCTCGTCTACGGGGCGTTCCTGGCAGTGGGCATCATGGTGATCGGCGCCATCGTCGGGGGACTCGTCGCGGGCGCCTCCGGGGTGGTCAGCGCCCTGATCGGCACCGTCATGGCCGTGGTGTTCATGGGGATCACGGCAGGCAGCATCCTGCTCGCCAACCGCTTCGCCGGCTCTGAGGCGGCCATCGGAGCATTCTTCGGAATCGTGATGGGCGGGTGGCTCGTCAAGTTCGTGGTCTTTTTGGCCCTGATGTTCCTGCTGCGCGGCCAGCCGTGGATCCAGCCCGTGGTCCTGTTGCTCAGCATCATCGCCGGCGTGATCGGCTCGCTGGTCGTCGACGTGGTCGTCGTGATGAAGAGCCGGATGCCGTACGCGAGCGACGTGACGCTGCCGAAGGCACCCAGCGACGACTGAACCGCACCAGGACGCGCCTCTCGATTGGGTTACACGCCCGTTTCTTGCTACAGTTGACGCGATCCCACCCCGGTTTGCCACTGCTCATACAGCGTCGTAAATCTCTCACTTATCCGTCGCTGCGCGAGCCGAGCTCACCGCCCCGAAACAGGAGAAAGCGCTGCTAGAAACCGCTGTAAACCTGCTGGTCCCGTCTGCCACTGACGACGGAACTTTTCACGGTCCGTCCATCAACGAATTCTTCCCGGATGCCATCTTCTTCGCGGACACCCCGTTTGAGATAAACCGGGTCATTCTGATCCGTTTCCTCGCGGTCGCCGTGTTGATGCTCGTGTTCTGGATCGGCACCCGCCGCATGAAGGTCGTTCCGACCCGCTTGCAGAGCCTCGTCGAGATGGGCCTGGACCTCGTCCGCGTGAACATCGCCGAGGACCTGCTCGGCAAGAAGGACGGGCAGCGCTTCCTGCCCCTGATCACGACCATCTTCTTCATGGTCCTGTTCATGAACTTCACCGGTGTCATCCCGTTCCTCAATATCGCGGGCACGGCCGTGATCGGCACTCCGCTGGTCCTGGGCCTCGTGGCCTACGGCGCATTCATTTACGCCGGTGTCAAGAAGAGCCCAAGCAAGTTCTTCCGCAACTCACTCTTCCCGCCCGGCGTGCCGCCGGCGCTGTACATCATCGTGACGCCGATCGAGTTCATCTCGACCTTCGTGATTCGACCGATCACGCTGACGCTCCGACTGCTGATGAACATGGTGGTCGGCCACCTGCTCCTGGTGCTCTTCTTCGCGGCGACGCAGTTCTTCTTCTTCACCGCAGACGGCGGCTTCAAAGCGTTCGGCATCGGCACGTTGGCCTTCGGGCTCGCGTTCACGCTGTTCGAACTCCTGGTAGCCGTTCTGCAGGCCTACGTTTTCGCACTGCTCACTGCTGTCTACATCCAGCTCGCGCTGGCTGAGGAACACTAAACACGAATTCGGCACCTGCCTTATTCGCCTTACGGAAGGAAACACACGTGGACGCAACAACCGTTCTCGCGGCAATCAACGGCAACATCGCGACCGTCGGTTACGGCCTCGCAGCCATCGGCCCGGCAATCGGCGTCGGTATCGTCGTCGGCAAGACCATCGAGGGTGTCGCACGTCAGCCCGAACTGGCCGGCCGCCTGCAGGTCCTGATGTACATCGGTATCGCTTTCACCGAGGCGCTCGCCTTCATCGGTATCGCCGTCGGCTTCATCTTCGTCTAGTCCTCTTTACACCTAGTTAGGAGGCATGATGTTTCACGCAGTGATTGCAGCTGCCGCGGAGGCTGAGCAGAAGAATCCGCTCATCCCGGAGATCTACGACATCATCTGGTCCTCGGTCGTGTTCGTGGTGATCTTGTTCTTCTTCTGGAAGCTCGTGCTTCCGAGGATGCAGAAGCTCCTTGACGACCGCGCCGAGGCCATTGAAGGCAACATCGCCAAGGCCGACGAGGCACAGCGCAAGGCCGAAGCTGCTCTCGAGCAGTACACGGCCCAGCTCGCCGACGCACGTTCCGAAGCCGGCCAGATCCGTGACCAGGCTCGCGCCGACGGTCAGCGGATTGTGGCAGAGCACAAGGAGCTGGCGTCGACCGAGGCCGCACGCATCGCGGCCGGTGCCAAGACCCAGATTGAGGCAGAGCGCCAGGCAGCAGTCGTGTCGCTCCGCTCAGAAGTGGGATCGCTGGCCATCGACCTGGCGTCCGGGGTCATCGGCGAGAGCCTGACCGACGACGCGAAGGCCGCCGCCATCGTCGACCGTTTCCTGGCCGACCTTGAGGCCTCGGAGAAAGCAGCTAAGTAATGGGAAGCGCCACCAGAGAAGCTTTGGCCTCGTCGAGGGACGCACTGGCTGCCCTCGGCAGCTCGGTCGATCTGGCGACGGGCGAAAGCCTGTTTACGGCCGGTCGAGTTGTCGGCGACTCGTCCCAGCTGCGTTCCGCGCTGGCTGATTCGTCGTCAGACGAGAAGGCACGACTTGCTCTCGTCGAGCGAGTGTTCTCCTCCGCCCTCACCCCGAGCGCCCTTGCCTTGTTGAAGGCAGCGGCTTCGGTGCGCTGGTCCAGCCAGGATGACCTGCTGGCCGGCATCGAGGAGCTGGGGCTGCGGGCAACCGCCGCTTCCGCGCCGAGGAACGTGTTGATCGAGGCCGAACTGTTCGCGTTCGCCGCCGCGGTGTCCTCCGATGCCGGACTCGAACTTGCCCTCACGAGCAAGCTCGGCCGCGCCGACGCCAAGCTCGACCTGGTGAACGCGCTGCTGGCCGACAAGGTTTCACCCCAGACGCTCGCGATCGTTCGGCACCTGGTGCGCCAGCCTCGCGGCCGGCGGATCGGCCAGTTGCTGCGCCACGCGGCATCCGTTGTGGCGGACCAGTCGGGAACGTCGATTGCGACGGTCACCTCCGCCACCGAGCTCGCCCCGGCGCAGCTTGAACGACTGAACAAGAGCCTCGCGGCGCGCTACGGCCGCGAACTCACGATCAACCAGATCGTCGACCCCGGCCTTGTCGGCGGTGTTCGCGTTCAGATCGGCGATGACGTGATCGACGGCAGCATCGCCACCAGACTCAAGGACCTGAGACTCCAGCTTGCTGGCTGACCCACGGTCAGCCAGAACATAGACACTTCGAAGCGGCAGCGTTTCGAAAATGACAAGACCTGTACACCCAGTACAGAAAAGGGAAGATGATGGCAGAACTAACGATCAGCCCGGATGAGATCCGCGACGCTCTCCAGGACTTCGTCAAGTCCTATGAGCCGAACAAGACCGCAACGACCGAGGTGGGTTACGTCACCACGGCCGGCGACGGAATTGCCCACGTTTCGGGCCTGCCCGGCGTGATGGCCAACGAGCTCATCAAGTTCGCCGACGGAACCCTGGGCCTCGCCCAGAACCTCGACGAAGATGAGATCGGCGTCGTCGTGCTCGGCGAGTTCGGCGGAATCGTTGAGGGCATGGAGGTGCACCGCACCGGCGAGGTTCTCTCCGTTCCCGTCGGCGACGGCTACCTCGGCCGTGTCGTCGACCCGCTCGGCGCCCCGATCGACGGCCTCGGCGCCATTGCGACCGAAGGCCGCCGCGCCCTCGAGCTGCAGGCGCCCGGCGTCATGAGCCGCAAGTCCGTGCACGAGCCGATGCAGACCGGTATCAAGGCCATCGACGCCATGATCCCGATCGGCCGCGGCCAGCGCCAGCTGATCATCGGTGACCGCCAGACCGGCAAGACGGCCATCGCGATCGACACGATCATCAACCAGAAGGCCAACTGGGAGTCCGGCGACACGAACAAGCAGGTTCGCTGCATCTACGTCGCCATCGGCCAGAAGGGCTCCACCATCGCTTCGGTGAAGGGTGCCCTGGAAGACGCCGGCGCGATGGAGTACACCACCATCGTCGCTGCCCCGGCCTCTGACCCGGCCGGCTTCAAGTACCTCGCGCCCTACACCGGCTCGGCCATCGGCCAGCACTGGATGTACGGCGGCAAGCACGTCCTCATCGTCTTCGACGACCTGTCCAAGCAGGCCGAGGCGTACCGCGCCGTTTCGCTGCTGCTGCGTCGCCCGCCGGGACGCGAGGCCTACCCGGGTGACGTGTTCTACCTGCACTCCCGTCTGCTCGAGCGTTGTGCCAAGCTCTCCGACGAGCTCGGTGCCGGCTCGATGACCGGCCTGCCGATCATCGAAACCAAGGCCAATGACGTCGCGGCGTACATCCCGACCAACGTGATCTCGATCACCGACGGCCAGATCTTCCTGCAGTCCGACCTGTTCAACGCCAACCAGCGCCCCGCAGTCGACGTGGGCATCTCGGTGTCCCGTGTCGGTGGCGACGCGCAGGTCAAGTCGATCAAGAAGGTCTCCGGAACGCTGAAGCTCGAGCTGGCCCAGTACCGCTCGCTCGAAGCCTTCGCAATGTTCGCGTCCGACCTGGACGCGGCCAGCCGTCGCCAGCTCGCTCGCGGTGCCCGACTCACCGAGCTCCTCCGTCAGCCGCAGTACTCGCCCTACCCGGTCGAGGACCAGGTTGTTTCGATCTGGGCCGGCATCAACGGCAAGCTCGACGAGGTCCCGGTCGAAGACGTGCTGCGTTTCGAGCGCGAGCTGCTCGACTTCCTGGCCCGGAACACGACCGTGCTGTCGACGCTGCGCGAGACGAACGTGCTCTCCGATGACACCGTCGCCGAGCTGACCAGCTCGATCGACAAGTTCAAGCTCGAGTTCCAGACGGGCGAGGGCAAGCCGCTCGCTTCCGTGGGCAAAGAGCAGTTCGAAGCCATCGCCGAAGAAGACGTCAACCAGGAAAAGATCGTGAAGCGCAGGCGCTAACCCGCCTTCGCCACGATCATCCGTTGACAGACAAGTAACCACAGGAGACACATGGGAGCGCAACTTCGGGTCTACCGGCAGAAGATCAAATCTGCCCAGACGACCAAGAAGATCACTCGGGCCATGGAGCTGATCTCCGCCTCGCGCATTCAGAAGGCGCAGGCGAGGGTCGCTGCGTCCACCCCGTATTCTCGGGCGATCACGCGCGCCGTATCGGCCGTGGCCACGTACTCGAACGTTGAGCACGTGCTCACGACCGAGCCGGCCAGGGTCGATCGCGCCGCCGTGCTCATCTTCGCGTCCGACCGCGGCCTCGCCGGGGCGTTCAGCTCCCAGGTGCTGCGCGAGGCCGAAGAGCTCAGCGAGCTGCTGCGCAGCCAGGGCAAGGATGTCGTCTACTTCCTCGTCGGCCGCAAGGCGGTGGCCTACTTCGGCTTCCGCCGCCGCGCCTCCGAGCGGATCTGGACCGGCGGAACCGACCAGCCCCAGTTCGAAACGGCCAAGGACATCGGCGACGCCCTGCTCGAATCCTTCCTGCGGGACTCGGAGGACGGCGGCGTCGACGAGATCCATATCGTCTACAACCGCTTCGTGAGCATGGTCACCCAGGTTCCCGAGGTCGTGCGATTGCTTCCCCTGGAGGTCGTCGAAGGCGTCGAAGAGCCGGGCGAGCAGACAATCCTGCCGTTGTACGAGTTCGAACCGGATGTCGAGTCCGTGCTCGACGGGCTCCTGCCCGTGTACATCGAGAGCCGCCTCTTCAACGCCATGTTGCAGTCGGCAGCTTCAGAGCACGCGAGCCGCCAGAAGGCAATGAAGTCGGCCAGCGACAACGCCGACAAGCTGATCACGGACTACACGCGGTTGTCGAACAACGCGCGCCAGTCCGAGATCACCCAGCAGATTTCCGAGATCGTGGGTGGAGCCGATGCGCTCTCATCCGCCAAGAAGTAACCAGAGAAGAGAGAGCTATGACTGACACCATGAGCGCGCCAGTTCGCGCGGAGGACACAGCAGGCGCTGTGGGCCGAATCGCGCGCGTCACTGGCCCCGTCGTCGACATCGAGTTCCCGCATGATTCGATCCCGGGCATCTACAACGCGCTGAAGACCACGATCACGATCGGCGAAGAGTCGACCGAGATCACGCTCGAGGTCGCACTGCACCTCGGCGACGACCTCGTTCGCGCCATCGCCCTGAAGCCGACCGACGGACTCGTCCGCGGCCAGGAAGTGCGCGACACCGGCGGACCCATCACGGTACCCGTCGGAAACGTCACCAAGGGCAAGGTATTCAACGTCATCGGCGAGGTGCTGAACGCTGCACCCGGCGAGAAGATCGAGATCACCGAGCGCTGGCCCATCCACCGCAAGCCCCCGGCATTCGACCAGCTGGAGTCCAAGACCCAGCTGTTCGAGACCGGAATCAAGGTCATCGACCTTCTCACGCCGTACGTTCTCGGCGGAAAGATCGGCCTCTTCGGTGGTGCCGGTGTCGGCAAGACCGTCCTGATCCAGGAAATGATCCAGCGCGTTGCGCAGGACCACGGTGGAGTGTCCGTGTTCGCCGGTGTCGGCGAGCGTACCCGTGAGGGCAACGACCTCATCGCCGAGATGGAAGAGGCGGGCGTTTTCGACAAGACCGCCCTCGTGTTCGGCCAGATGGACGAGCCGCCGGGAACGCGTCTGCGCGTCGCGCTCTCCGCCCTGACCATGGCCGAGTACTTCCGCGACGTGGAGAAGCAGGACGTTCTGCTCTTCATCGACAACATCTTCCGCTTCACCCAGGCCGGTTCCGAGGTGTCGACCCTGCTGGGCCGCATGCCGTCCGCCGTGGGTTACCAGCCGAACCTCGCCGACGAGATGGGCATCCTCCAGGAGCGCATCACCTCGACGCGTGGACACTCGATCACCTCGCTGCAGGCGATCTACGTCCCCGCCGACGACTACACCGACCCGGCGCCGGCAACGACGTTCGCGCACCTCGACGCGACGACCGAGCTGTCGCGTGAGATCGCGTCGAAGGGCCTGTACCCGGCCGTTGACCCGCTCACCTCGACCAGCCGTATCCTCGACCCCCGCTACCTGGGCGCCGACCACTACAACACGGCCGTTCGCGTCAAGGCGATCCTGCAGAAGAACAAGGAACTCCAGGAGATCATCGCGATCCTCGGTGTTGACGAGCTCTCTGAAGAAGACAAGGTCACCGTTTCGCGTGCCCGTCGCATCCAGCAGTTCCTGTCCCAGAACACCTACATGGCGAAGAAGTTCACCGGTGTCGAGGGCTCCACGGTTCCGCTGAAGGACACCATCGAGGCGTTCACCGCGATCTCCAACGGTGACTTCGACCACGTGGCCGAGCAGGCCTTCTTCAACGTCGGCGGCATCGGCGACGTCGAAGAGAAGTGGGCTCAGATCCAGAAGGAGAACGGCTAAGCATGGCAGCGCCGCTCAAGGTCAGCGTTGTCTCGGCGGACCAGCAGGTCTGGGCCGGCGAGGCGACCATGGTCGTTGCACGCACCACGGAAGGCGAGATCGGTATTCTCGCCGGCCACGAGCCCATGCTCGCGATCCTGGCCAGCGGTGAGGTTCGCGTGACGCTGGCCGACGGCTCGAAGGTTGTGGCGGAGGCGGCCGACGGCTTCCTCTCGGTCGAGAACGACACCGTCACGATCGTCGCCCGCCAGGCGGGGCTCGTCTAACCCGCCTTGCTCGTACTGCTTCCGCCGTCGGAGACGAAACGCTCCGGTGGCAACGGCGGCCCGCTTGAATTCGCCGCACTCACGTACCCGTCGCTGAACTCTGCGCGACGGGTACTTGTGCGTGCGCTGCGTGCGCTGGCGAAGGATCCGGATGCGATGATGGCGGCCCTCAAGCTCGGCCGCACGCAGGCGTCCGAGGTAGACCGCAATCGCGCCCTGGCCAGTTCGCCGACGATGGCCGCGCTCGACCGCTATACCGGCGTGCTCTACGACGCGCTGGATGCGCCGACCCTGGCGCCGGCTGCTCGGGAGTTCGCCGGGCGGCACGTGCTCGTGCACTCGGCACTGTTCGGGCCGGTCGGCGCCCTGGACGGCGTTCCGGCGTACCGTTTGTCGCACGATTCCCGGCTGCCCGGGCATCCGTTGAAGAAGCACTGGGGTGGCGCGGTCACGAAGGCGCTGGCCGGTGCGGAGGGTCTCGTGCTCGATCTGCGGTCGGAGGGCTACGTGGCGCTTGGCGCGGCTCCGGCCCGGGCGGAGTCGCTGTTCCTTCGGGTCGTGACCGAGGCGCCCGGCGGGCAGACCCGTGCGCTCAACCACTTCAACAAGAAGTCGAAGGGCGAGTTCACCCGCGCCATCCTCGAGCTCGGGCAGGATTTCGGCTGCGCGGACGATCTGCTCGATTGGGCGCCCTCGGCCGGGTTCCGCCTGCGCCCCGGCGCCCCCAACGAGCTCGAACTCGTCGTCTGACCCGCCTTCCATCCCCGCGAAACTGCAGTTGTGCGCGTCATTCGGGCGTTTTAAAGCGCACAACTGCGGTTTCGCGGGGAGCGCGGTGGCAGAGTTGGACGTGGTCGTCGACCAGGCCGGCGGACTGCATGAGGGCGTACATCGTGGTTGGGCCGACGAAGCGGTAGCCTCGGCGGCGCAGCTCGGCGCTGAGCGCGGTCGACTCGGGCGTGATCGCCGGGACATCGTTCAGCGAGCCCAGGCGCTGCGGCCGGCGCGGCGGGGCGAAGCTCCAGATCAGATCGGTGAGGCTCTCGCCCAGGTCGCGCGTGACGCGGGCGTTGCCGATGGCGGCCTCGATCTTGCCCCGGTGGCGGATGATGGCGGCGTCGGCGACGAGCCGCTCCACGTCCGCCTCGTCCATCGCGGCGACCCGGTCGATGTCGAAGTCGTGGAAGGCGGCCCGGAACGCCGGGCGGCGTCGCAGGATCGTGATCCAGGACAGCCCGGCCTGGAACCCCTCGAGGCAGAGCTTCTCGAACAGGGGCTGGTCGCCGAGGAGGGGGCGGCCCCATTCCTCGTCGTGGTACCGCCGGTACTCGGCATCCGACCCGACCCAGGCGCAGCGATCGAGGCCGTCCGGCCCGGCGATCACGGATGCCCGCTCGGGGAGCTCGCTCACGCCACGTGCCCGATTCCCTCGTGGTCGAGCAGCCAGACCTTGGTCGGGATGCCGTTGCCGCCGCTGTACCCGGTGATGCGTCCGTTGGAGGCCAGTACCCGGTGGCAGGCGATGATGATCGGAACCGGGTTCGCCCCGACGGCGCCGCCGATCGCGCGGCCGGAGCCCGGCCGGCCGATCTCGAGGCCGAGTTCGCCGTAGGACAGGAACTCGCCGAAGCCGATCTGGGCGAGCCGGTTCCAGACCGCCTGCTGGAACTCGGTGCCCCCGGCGAGGCGCACCGGGAGGTCGAACGCGGTGCGCCTACCGGCGAAGTACTCGCCCAGCTGGCGCGCGGCCTCATCGAGCACGGGGGAGTGAACCTCGGGTGCCCCGTCGAGCGGCAGGTGCCCGCCGCGTTCGATCGAGAGCGACAGGATCTGCTCTTCGTCGCTGGTGAGTTCCAGGCGACCCAGGGGGCTCGAAACCCGGATCAGGGACGTTGCGGTGCTGGTCATGATTCGCGTCGCTGTGCTGGTCATAAGTCGACTGTAGTCGGCGCGGACGGGCCGATCTGGCGGGTTTCGGACAGCGGTGCGAGAGCCGCCGATCGCGGCTGCGGTGGAGGAACAGCGCCCACCGCGAGCCGCTCACGTCTTAGTCCGCGCGAGGGTGCGGGTAGTCGGGCGTCCGGCCCTGGAACGCGAGGATGCTGGGATTTTGGATGACGCCGTCGCTGATCTCGATGGCCCGACGGAGCGTCTCGTTCGCTTGCCACGCGTCCTCGCCGGCGAGCACATCCTCGAGATAGGGCAGCAGGGCCTCGCTGATCTCCCAGGTCGCGGAGTTCCAGAGGTACGACGGGCTGTGGTCGACCGCGTAGTACGTTACGTGGTTGCCGACGGTGAACGTGGGCTCGCGGAAGGACGTGGGCCTGGCCCAGCTGAAGCCCATTCCCTCGTCGCAGGACACGTCCACGATGAGCGACCCAGGGGCGAGCGTGGGCAGGTCGGCCTCGGACAGGAACGTGAGCGGCGCGTTCGGATCCTGGAGCACGCAGTTGACGATGATGTCGTGGCCGGCGAGGAACTCCGGAACGGGCACGCGACCTTCCTCAACGAGCGCGAAATGCTCCGGCCCGTCGTCGCTCTGGCCGAGCTGCACGATCTGTGCGGAGTGGATCGGGGAGCTGACGGCGGAGATCTCGCGGTTGGTGAGGATGCTCACGTCGTAGATTCCGTGGGCGTTCAACGCGGTCACGGCGCCGCGGGCGGTCGCCCCGAAGCCGATCACCGCGGCCCGCAGCTTGCGGCCGTAGTCGCCGGTCGAACCGATCAGCTGCAGCGAATGCAGCACCGAGCAGTAGCCGGCGAGTTCGTTGTTCTTGTGCAGCACGTGCAGGTTGAACTGGCCGGAGGCGGTCCAATGGTTCATCGCCTCGAAGGCGATCAGGGTCAACCGTTTGTCGATGGCGAGCTGGGTGAGCGCGGCATCCTGCACGCAGTGCGGCCAGCCCCAGAGGGTCTGTCCCTCGCGCAGTTGCTCGACGTCGGCGAGCAACGGCTTGGCGAGCAGGATGACATCGCATTCGGCGATGAGTTCGTCCCGCGAACGCAGGCCGGCGACCAGCGGTGCGAGCTGTTCGTCGGAGACTCCGAAGTCTTCGCCATACCCGCTTTCGAGGAACATCCGCGCGCGGACCTCCGGGTCGATCCGGTCGAAGTGCAGCGGATGAATCGGCAGCCGGCGTTCATCCGGCTTGCGCGACCGCGACATGATTCCGAGCGTGAGTCGACCCACGGGTACCCCTTTGTTCGGCTTCCTGTTTAGCACAGGCCCGAGGCTCAACAGTGCTCGGCCGCTGACCTCCCCTAGGCTGGCACGATGGCGCAGATCGAATACCGCAGACTCGGCAACTCAGGGCTCACCGTCTCCACGATCGGGCTCGGGTGCAACAACTTCGGCCGCACCGGCACCGCGTCGCAGGGACAGGACGGCACGACGGCCGTCATCGACGCGGCGATCGAGGCCGGCGTCACCCTGTTCGACACGGCAGACATTTACGGCGCGGAGCGGGGCCTCAGCGAGACCCTGATGGGCCACTCGCTGAAGGGCCGGCGCGACGACATCGTGCTGGCCTCCAAGTTCGGCATGGACATGGGCGGGCTGAACGGGCCCGATTGGGGCGCGCGCGGCTCGCGCCGCTACATCCGGCTCGCCGTGGAGGCCTCGCTGCGTCGGCTCCAGACGGACTGGATCGACCTGTACCAGCTTCATGTCCCCGACCCGCTCACGCCGATCGAAGAGACGCTCCAGACGCTCGACGACCTCATCAGCGAGGGCAAGATCCGCTACATCGGTCACTCGAACCTCGCCGGCTGGCAGATCGCGGAGGCGGAGTTCACCGCGGAACTGCACCGGCACCCCAAGTTCATTTCGTCGCAGAACGAATACAGCCTGCTCGTGCGCGACGCGGAAGTCGAGGTGCTGCCGGCGGTCAACGCGTACGGGCTCGGCTTCCTGCCGTTCTTCCCGCTGTACAACGGCCTGTTCACGGGCAAGTTCACCCGCGAGGGCGGGCCGGCCGACAGCCGGATCATGATGATCCGGCGCCACCTTGTCGACAACGCCCCGTGGGACGTGATCGAGCGTTACCAGGTGTTCTGCGACGAGCGCGGTGTGAGCATGCTCGACGCGACGTTCGCCTGGCTGCTCGCCCAGCCGGGCCTGACCAGCGTCATCGCCGGCGCCACGAGGCCGGAACAGATCATTCAGAACGCGGATGCCGCCACCGCCTGGAAGCCCTCCGCCGAAGACGTGGCCTGGATCTCCGCTCTCTTCGAGTGAGCAGGAACCTGCCCAGCCGATCCTTGTGAGTGAGTGCTCACTCAGATAGGCTGGCGCGCATGGGCGTGGCGGAGAAACAAGGTCGGGCCAGGTCGCTGTCGGTTGAAGACCGCCAGGCCATGCTGATCGACGCGGTCACGCCGCTGCTGCTCGAGCACGGCCGCGCCGTCACGACGAAGCAGATCGCGGAGTGCGCCGGGATCGCCGAGGGAACGATCTTCCGGGCGTTCGGCAGCAAGGACGAACTCATTCGCGCGGCGATGGCCAAGCAGCTCGATCCGGAGCCGTTCCGGGCGCGGCTTCGCGCGGTCGACCCCGAGCTCCCGCTCGAGGATAAGGTCCGTGCGATCGTGGCGCTGATGCGCGGTCGGTTCACGAAGGTGTTCGCCCTGATGAGTGCGCTCGGGACCATCGGCCCTCCGCCGGGGCACGACTCCCGCCACGAATTCACTGAGATCCTGGGCCGGGCCCTCGCGCCCGACCTCGAACGGCTGAGAGTCGAGCCGGCCAGGGCCGCCCAGGTCATCCGGATGATCGCGCTCGCGGCATCCGTGCCCCATGTCCGCAACGGCCCGGCATTCGACGACGACGAGATCACCTCCCTGATCCTCCACGGCATCATCGGCGCCCCCGCCCCGCCCACAACGGCCCCCGCCCCGCCCACCTAGGAGAACCCGTGCTCTGGAAGCTTCTCGTGCGCTACCTGCGCCCGCACCGGCGCCTGCTTGTGCTCGTCGTCGTGTTCCAGCTCGCGCAGTCGATCGCGTCGCTGTACCTGCCGACACTGAACGCCGACATCATCGACGAAGGGGTCGCCAAGGGCGACACCGCGTACATCCTCAGCACCGGCGCGCTCATGCTGCTCATAACGCTGGTGCAGATCGCCTGCGCCATCACCGCGGTGTACTTCGGCGCCAAGGCGGCGATGGCGCTCGGCCGCGACCTGCGCGGAGCCGTCTTCAGCCGCGTCGGCGAGTTCTCCGAACAGGAGGTCACCCGGTTCGGCGCAGCCTCCCTGATCACCCGTTCGACGAACGACGTGCAGCAGGTGCAGATGCTCGTGCTGATGACCAGCACGCTGATGATCACGGCGCCCATCCTCAGCATCGGCGGCATCATCATGGCCGTCCGGCAGGATGTGCAGCTGTCCTGGCTCATCGCCGTGGCCGTCCCCGTGCTGCTCGTCGCCGTCGGCCTGATCGTCTCGCGCATGGTGCCCCTCTTCCGGCTGATGCAAACCCGGATCGACGCCGTCAACCGCGTGCTTCGCGAACAGCTCACCGGCATCCGCGTGGTGCGGGCGTTCGTGCGCGAAGACGTCGAGAGCCGGCGCTTCGCCTCGGCCAACGCCGATGTCACCGACACGGCCCTGCGCGCCGGACGCCTGATGGCGCTCATGTTCCCCGTCGTCATGCTCGTGCTCAATGCCTCCAGCGTTGCCGTGATCTGGTTCGGTTCGTTCCGGATCGAGGATGGTTCGATGCAGGTGGGCACGCTGATCGCCTTCCTCAGCTACCTCATGCAGATCCTGATGGCCGTCATGATGGCCACGTTCATGGCCGTGATGATCCCGCGAGCCACCGTCTCGGCCGACCGTATCGGCGAGGTGCTCGAGACCGAGTCCAGCGTGCGCCCGCCGGAGCATCCCGTCAACGAGACCATCGGCCACGGCGAACTGGAACTGCGCGGCGTCGGGTTCGCCTACCCGGGAGCAGAGGAGCCCGTGCTCAGCGACATCAGCTTCGTCGCCCACTCCGGGCAGACCACGGCCATCATCGGCAGCACCGGCTCAGGCAAGACCACCCTGGTGAACCTGATGCCGCGGCTGTTCGACGCCACCAGCGGATCCGTGCTCGTCGACGGCGTCGACGTCAAGGAGCTGAACCCTGACCTGCTCTGGGGTCACATCGGGCTGGTGCCGCAGAAGCCGTACCTGTTCTCCGGCACCGTGCGCAGCAACCTGCTCTACGGCAAGCCGGATGCCACGGAGGATGAACTCTGGCTGGCCCTCACCACGGCCCAGGCCCGGGACTTCGTCGCCGAAATGGACGGCGGCCTCGACGCCCCCATCTCGCAGGGCGGCACGAACGTTTCCGGCGGGCAGCGACAGCGGCTGGCGATCGCCCGGGCGCTCGTCAAACGGCCCGAGCTCTACATCTTCGATGACTCCTTCTCGTCGCTGGACACGGCGACGGATGCCCGCCTCAGGCTGGCCCTCAAGAGCAACACCGACGGAGCGACCATGGTCATCATCGCGCAGCGGGTGTCGAGCATCGTCGAGGCCGACCAGATCCTTGTGCTCGACGACGGGCGGATCGTCGCGCAGGGCACGCACGAGGAGCTGCTTGAAACCTCGGAGACGTACCAGGAGATCGTCTCGTCCCAGTTGGCCGCGGAGGAAGTGGCATGAGCACGACCGAGAGCGCCAGGGCCACCCCGGCCCGTCCGCCGATGGGCCGCGGCGGTCCCTTCGGGGGCATGAACGTCCCCGCCGAGAAGGCGATGGACTTCTGGCCGTCCGCGCGGCGCCTGCTCGGCACGCTGCGTCCGGACCGGCTGTGGCTGGCCCTCGTCCTCTTCCTGGCCGTCGCGAGCGTCACCTTTTCGGTGATCGGACCGCGACTGCTCGGCGAAGGCACCAACCTGATCTTCGCCGGCTTCATCTCGAAGGGCCTGCCGGCCGGGGCGACCCAGTCGGCCCTGGTCTCGCAGCTGCGTGCGGCGGGCGAGGACGCGAAGGCCGACATGCTCAGCGCCATGACGCTGACGCCCGGGGTCGGGATCGACTTCGTGGCGCTGTCCACGCTGCTGCTCTGGGCGATGGCCCTGTACGTGCTCTCCTCGGTGTTCGCCTGGGTGCAGGCCTACGTGCTGAACGGGGTCGTGCAGCGCACGGTGTACCGCCTGCGCGAGGAGATCGAGGCGAAAGTCAACCGGCTCCCGCTGCGCTACTTCGACCGCATTCAGCGCGGCGAGCTGCTCAGCCGGGTCACCAACGACGTCGACAACATCTCCCAGAGCCTGCAGCAGTCGATCAGCCAGGCGGTCACCTCGCTGCTCACGGTCATCGGCGTGATCGTGATGATGTTCATCCTGTCGCCGGTGCTCGCCCTGCTCGCCCTGGTCACCGTTCCGCTGACGCTCGTGACCACGGTGCTCATCGCCAGGCGGTCACAGAAGCTGTTCGCCCAGCAGTGGAAGAACACCGGCGAGCTCAACGGCCAGATCGAGGAGACCTTCACCGGCCACGCGCTGGTCAAGGTGTTCGGCCGCCAGCGCGAGGTGGAGCAGCGCTTCGGTGCCAAGAACGAGGAGCTGTACGAGGCCAGCTTCGGCGCCCAGTTCGTCAGCGGCCTGATCATGCCGGCGATGACGTTCATCGGCAACCTCGTCTACGTCGGGATCGCGGTCGTCGGGGGACTCCAGGTCGCCTCAGGAGCGATGCAGCTCGGCGACGTGCAGGCCTTCATCCAGTACTCCCGGCAGTTCACCCAGCCGCTCGCCCAGCTCGGGTCGATGGCCAACCTGCTGCAGTCCGGAGTGGCATCCGCCGAGCGCGTGTTCGAGCTCCTCGACGCCGAGGAGCAGAGTCCGGACCCGGAGCCGGCGAAGGTCCCCGACGCCACCCGCGGCCGGCTGGTCTTCGAGCAGGTGTCCTTCCGCTACCTGCCGGACAAGCCGCTCATCGACGACCTCGGCCTCGTCGCCGAACCCGGGCAGACGATCGCCATCGTCGGACCGACCGGGGCGGGCAAGACCACCCTGGTCAACCTGATGATGCGGTTCTACGAACTCGACGCCGGCCGCATCACGCTCGACGGCGTCGACATCGCCGCGATGACCCGCCACGAGCTGCGCTCGCGCATGGGCATGGTGCTGCAGGACACCTGGCTGTTCGGGGGAACCGTGCGCGAGAACATCGCCTACGGCCGGCCGGACGCCACGGACGAGGAGATCCGCGAAGCGGCCAGGGCGACCTATGTCGACCGGTTCGTGCACTCGCTTCCGGAAGGCTACGACACCGTGCTCGACGACGAGGGCGGCAATGTGAGCGCGGGGGAGAAGCAGCTGCTCACGATCGCCAGGGCCTTCCTCGCCCGGCCGAGCGTGCTCATCCTCGACGAGGCGACGAGCTCGGTGGACACCCGCACGGAGGTGCTCGTGCAGAAGGCGATGAGCGCACTCCGCGCCGACCGCACGAGCTTCGTCATCGCGCACCGGCTGTCGACCATCCGGGATGCCGACCTCATCCTCGTGATGGAGGCCGGTCGCATCGTCGAGCAGGGCAGCCACACCGCACTCCTCGCCGCGGACGGCGCCTACCGCGCCCTCTACAACGCCCAGTTCGCGGCCCCGGTCGCCGAGGTCTAGCGCCGGCGCTCCCCACAGGTCCGAGGCCGGGGGAGTTATCCCCAGGTCGGGACGCTGCGGTGCGGCGGCGACGCCTGCGGGGCAGGGTTGCCGCATGCCAACCAACATCGTCAAGACCGGGCGGGCGCAGGACTTCCTGGCGCTCGTGCCCCAACTGGCCGGCTTCCTGCCGGAGAACAGCATCGTCCTCGTCGCCTTCCGCGGCACCCGCACCTGCGGCGCCCTGCGCTTCAACCTGCCGGACCCGACCCTGGCGCCGAAGCTGTACAAGCGCATCGCGACGTCGCTGGTCGGCGCGCTGTGCAAAATCCCGGGCGTCGACGCGGTCGTGCCCGTCAGCTACACCGACGCCCGATTCGGCGGACTCTCCGGGATCCCGCACGAGCGTTTCGTGGACACCCTGGTCAAACGGGCGGAGCTGGCCGGCTTCCTGGTGCGCGACGCCCTCTGCGTGGCGGCAGACGGGTGGGGGTCGTACCTCGACCCCGACTGCCCGGCCGGAGGGCGCCCGCTCAGCGACATCGCCGGCTCGCCGGCCACCCAAGCCATCCCGGAGGAGGCCCGCCGCGACCTCGCCACGCTGAGCAGCCTCGCCGACCTCCCGGTGGTCGACGCGGCCATGAAGGTACGCCTCTCCCGGGATTTCGCCCGGTTCCAGCGCCTGGGCGGCGAGGCCGGCACCCAGCCGGAACTGGTCGCCATGATCGGCGACGTCCTGGACCCGGTCGACACCGCTGAGGCCGCCCTCGACTGGGACGTGCTCGCCCTCGAGGCGGAGGATGCGGCCATCCTGCTGTACCTCGTGCAGGGCCCCGCGAACCGCGACCAGATGATGCTGCAATTCGCCTTCGGCCGGCAGGTCGGCGTGCGGACGTTCGAGCTGAATGCACGCTACGCGGCCATCCAGCGGATCACCGGACGCAGCATGGACGACATCATCCGGGCGGAGCAGGAATCCGGCGTCCGCGGCGACCCAAGGGGCACCGGCGACCTCATGCTCGGTCTCAGTACCGAGCGGCCGGACCCCGATCGGGTCGAGCGCGCGATCCGCATGCTCAAGACCATCGTCGCGCTGGCGCCGCGGCGCGCACGCCCGGCCCCGCTGTGCATGCTGGCCTGGCTGTCCTGGGCACTGGGGCGCGGATCCGTCGCAGGCATCTTCGTCGACCAGGCGCTGGCCCTCGACCCCGAGTACAGCATGGCCCGGCTGCTGTACACCCTGTTCAGTACGGGCCGCCTGCCCGAGTGGGCCTACGCGGTCACTCCGGGCGAAGCGGCGGAAGAGGCGGAGGCGGCGGGCTAGCCCCGCGGCCCCCGCGATCGGTGTTAGGTCGCATCTGTAGGCTGTGCACATGACGGCGCCGCAGATCTATGTCACTTTCCCCGGCACAGCGCGCGAAGCGCTCGGCTTCTACGCGGACGTATTCAGTGGAGAGCTCTCCCTGCACACCTACGAGGACTTCGGTCGCAGCGACGGCCCGCCACATGCCATAGCTCACGGAGTGCTCGACGGCGTCGTTGCTTTGGCGGGAGCCGATGCAGCAGCAGGCGAGAAGAGTGTCCGGCTTGAAGGCGTCATGCTCTCGTTGCTGGGGACCGCCGAACCGGACGTCCTCCATGAGTGGTTCGACAAACTCGCAGTTGGCGGCCAGGTCGTCGACGACCTTGCCCCAAAGCCCTGGGGCGCTTCGGATGGCCAGGTCATCGACCGTCATGGACTCCACTGGCTCGTCGGCTACGAACGTGGGCGATGAGTGACACGTAGCTGCTCGCCCAGCCGGCAAGCGAGCGCCGGCATGTGCTCCGAGCGGTCGACGGGCTGGCGGAGAATGCGATGCATCGCGCAACCTTCCAGGCTAGAGGTCTCCCCACCCCCGCGGGGCCGTGCCGCCACCGATCCGGGGGAGCGGATACCGCAGCGTGTAGCCATGTTCGACGCCCCAGTCCGTGGCTGCTGCCTCGAGGCTGGGGCGCCCACAGTTGAGATAAAACTCGGCCAGTGGCAGGTCGCCAAACGTCTGCAGCGCCCGGATGAGGTCCGGCTCGGTGCTGGACTGGCCTAGTCCGATGATCCCGTACGCGATGCCCACCGTCGATTGCGACTGAAGCCGCGGCAGGAGACTCTCGACGTGGCTGCGGAAGATTTTGGCGAGGGCCTCGGCGGCACGACGCCGGACGAACTCGGGTTCGATCGTTTCTCTCGTGGAGCTCCGGTAGTTGGCCAACCTTTCGACGAGGTATGTCTCGGCGCGCGAGTCCCCGACTTCGCCGAGCACAACAACTGCGAGTTCGGCTTGGGGTTCGGCGCCGACGCCGGCCAGGGCCAGGAGCGGATCTACTGCCGCGTTCCCGATCGCGATGGGTGCATCGTCGGCGGACTGGAAGTCGAGACAGACGTCCGTCACGTCGTAGGTGTCGTCATCTCTCAGTTTCCGGTCAAATCCTTCGCACTCGTCTGCCATTGCATCGAGGAGCGGCTCGACGGCCCGGGGATCGCCGATCTGTCCAAGCGCCGAGGCCATGCAGTCTTCTGCGGGACCGGACAGGGCGTCGATGAGGACGTCCACTGCGGCCTCCGCCTTGCGCAGGCCCAGGGCGGAGGCGGCATCGCAAGCGGGGCCCTTGCCGCGGACCTCGTCATACTCCCCGCCCTGCACGGTGGAGATGAGCTCTTCCGTGTTCATGTCGACATAGCGCGGGCTGAGGCACCCACTCAACGCGACCGCGACGAACGTCACCGCAAGCGCCGTGATGAACATGCGTCCAACCGTTCGCCTGTCGGCAGATACGATCACATCACCTCCGGGTCGCTGTCACGATATCCGCGGGAGGGCGGTTTGAGAAGGGACGAACGACCGCCAGTGAGCCGGATGCTCGCCGGCCCACCTCGCCCCCGCCCTTGCCGCACTTTCCCCGCGCGATCAGGAGCTGGTCACCCTCGTTGTCTGGGAGGGCCTGACCATCGCTCAGGCGGCGACGGTGCTCGGCATTCGAGCGGATGCCGCCCGCGCACGGTACTCCCGAGCGCGCCGCACCCTCCGCTCACACTTGGGCACCTGGGCCTGAACGCATGTATCGAGGGCAATCCGGGGCGGGCGCTCGGCGCCGGATCGATGGACCCGTTCTAGAGGTGCTGAGGCGCCTCGGAGAGCACGCCGTGCAGGATTTCGCCGATTTCGCGGAACTCGGCCGGGCCGATGGTCAGCGGCGGAGCGAGCTGAATGACGGGGTCGCCCCGGTCGTCGGCGCGGCAGTACAGCCCGGCCTCGAACAGCGCCTTGGACAGGTAGCCGCGCAAGAGACGCTCGGACTCGTCGTCGTTGAACGTCTCCTTGGTGCCCTTGTCCTTGACCAGCTCGATGCCGAAGAAGTAACCCTCGCCGCGAACGTCGCCGACGATCGGCAGGTCCAGCAGCTGCTCCAGCTCCGCGCGGAAGATCGGCGAGTTCTCGCGCACGTTCTCGTTGAGCTTCTCCTCCTCGAAGATGTCGAGGTTGGCCAGCGCCACGGCGGAGGACACCGGGTGCCCGCCGAAGGTGTAGCCGTGGTAGAACGCCGTGTCGCCGTGCTTGAACGGTTCGTAGATCCGCTCGCTCACGATCGTCGCGCCGATCGGCGAGTAGCCGCTCGTCATGCCCTTGGCGCAGGTGATCATGTCCGGCTCGATACCGAAGGTCGTCGAGGCGAACATGTTGCCGATGCGACCGAACGCGGTGATGACCTCGTCGGCCACGAGCAGCACGTCGTACTGGTCGCAGATTTCGCGAACCCGCTTGAAGTATCCGGGAGGGGCGGTGAAGCAGCCGCCCGAGTTCTGCACGGGTTCCAGGAACACGGCGGCGACCGTCTCCGGGCCCTCGAACTGGATCATCTCTTCGATCCGGTTGGCCGCCCACAGGCCGAAGGCCTCGAGGTCATGGCCGAGGCCGGAACCCATCTCGTCCGCCCGGTAGAAGTTGGTGTTCGGCACACGGAATCCGCCCGGGGTGACCGGCTCGAACATTTCCTTCATGGCCGGGATGCCGGTGATGGCCAGCGCGCCCTGCGGGGTGCCGTGGTAGGCGACGGCCCGCGAGATGACCTTGTGCTTGGTGGGGCGGCCCTGCAGCTTCCAGTAGTACTTGGCCAGCTTGAAGGCCGTCTCGACGGCTTCACCGCCGCCGGTGGAGAAGAAGACCCGGTTCAGGTCGCCCGGCGCGTAGGCGGCCAGGCGGTCGGCGAGCTCGATCGCCGACGGGTGCGCGTAGGACCAGATCGGGAAGAACGCCAGTTCCTCGGCCTGCTTGGCGGCGACCTCGGCGAGGCGCTTGCGGCCGTGGCCGGCATTGACGACGAACAGCCCGCTCAGGCCGTCGATGTATTTCTTGCCGGTGGAGTCCCAGATGTGGTGGCCCTGGCCCTTGGTGATGATCGGCACACCGGCGCCGGACTCCATCACTGACTGGCGCGAGAAGTGCATCCAGAGGTGGTCTTTCGCCTTCTGCTGCATCGACGCGTTGTCGGCGTCGCTGTACTCGCCCGGCGCCAGTGCCGAAGCGGGGATGTGAGAGTGGTGGTGGGCCGGAACGGCCTGTTCTGACATGGTCATTTTTTATCGCGTTCCCCAGTTGTACAACTGTTTGTGGAGTTTGAGGTAGACAAAGGTTTCGGTTGAGGTGACGCCCTTGAGATTTCGGATCTGCGAATTGAGCAGATTTATCAGCTCCTCGTCGTCTTCGCAGACGACCTCGACCAGGATGTCGAACGATCCAGCCGTGAGGACGACGTAGTCCACGGATGGGATGGCGGCCAGGGTGTCGGCGAGTTCCCTCGCGTCGCCGGTGGCCCTGATGCCGATCATGGCCTGGCGGTAGAAGCCGAGCTGCATCGGGTCGGTCACGGCGACGACCTGCATGACGCCGGCATCCGTTAGTTTCTGAACCCGCTGGCGCACCGCGGCTTCGCTCAGGCCCACGGCCTTGCCGATCTCGGCATAGGAGCGGCGTCCGTCGACCTGCAGCTGCTCGATGATCTTCTTGGAGACATCGTCCAGTTGCGCCGGCTTCCCGCCCACTCCGCGTCCATTTGGGTTCATGACATCGATTGTGTCAGTGAAACGGCCCCTCGGCAAGCGAATCCGCAGCTTGGCGACCAATATGCTGCGGAATCCAAGTATTTCGCCTGCCGCGCGCTCCGCTCCGCCGGATAAGCTGGAGCCGATGGAGCGGCCCGGCCGCCCCGCCGGCCATCACCCAGGGAGTCCAGGAGCCATGAGCGTTCGCGAACTACGCAATTTCGTCAACGGTGAGTACGTTGACTCGAGGTCCGAGGCGCGCCTGGATCTGATCGATCCCGCGACGGAGGCCGTCTACGCGACCAGCCCCGTGTCCAATGCGGCCGACGTCGACGACGCCTACACGGCGGCGTCCAGCGCGTTCGAGCAGTGGGGGGAGTCGACTCCGGCGGAGCGCCAGCTCGCCCTCTTCCGCATCGCCGACGCGATGGAGGCCAGGGCCGACGAGTTCGCCGACGCGGAGTCGCGTGACACCGGCAAACCGCGCGCCTCCCTCGTCCAGGACGAGATCCTGCTCTCCGTCGACCAGATCCGCTTCTTCGCCGGCGCCGCACGGAACCTCGAGGGCCGCTCGGCCGGCGAGTACATGAAGGACCACACGTCCTTCATCCGGCGGGAGCCGATCGGCGTCGTCGGGCAGGTCACGCCCTGGAACTATCCGCTCAATATGGCCGTGTGGAAATTCGCCCCGGCGCTCGCCGCCGGCAACACGAGCGTGCTCAAGCCCTCCGACACCACGCCCAGCGCGACGCTGCTGCTCGCCGAGGTCGCCGCGGAGTTCCTCCCGAAGGGGGTGCTCAACGTCATCACCGGCGACCGCGGCACGGGCGCGGCGATGATCGACCACAAGACGCCGCAACTGGTCTCGATCACGGGATCCGTCCGCGCCGGCATGGAGGTGGCGAAGGCCGCCGCGAACGACCTCAAGCGAGTCCACCTCGAGCTCGGCGGAAAGGCCCCCGTGATCGTGTTCGACGACGCCGATATTCCGCTGGCCGTCGCCGGCATCGTCGCCGCCGGGTTCTTCAACGCCGGACAGGACTGCACGGCGGCGACGCGCCTGCTCGTGCAGGAGGGAATCCACGACGAGTTCGTCTCCGCACTCAGCGCCTACGCCAGGGAGAACGCGACCACCGGGGCGCCGGGCGATGAGAGCATCCTCTTCGGCCCGGTGAACAATGCCAACCAGCTCGCCCAGGTTTCCGGATTCATCGACCGGCTGCCCGACCACGCCCGGATCGAACTGGGCGGCCACCGTCAGGGAGCCACGGGCTACTTCCACGAGGCGACCATCGTCAGCGGCCTTCGCCAAACGGATGAAGCCGTGCAGAACGAGATCTTCGGCCCCGTCATCACGGTGCAGAAGTTCGCCGACGAGGCGCAGGCCATGCGGTGGGCGAACGACGTGCACTACGGACTGGCGTCGTCCGTCTGGACCAGGGACCACGGCCGCGCGATGCGATTCGCCAAGGGACTCGACTTCGGTGTCGTCTGGATCAACACCCACATCCCGATCGTGGCCGAAATGCCGCACGGCGGATTCAAGCACTCCGGCTACGGTAAGGACCTGTCGATGTATGGCTTCGAGGACTACACGCGCATCAAGCACGTGATGTCCTACATCGGCGCCTAGTCACCGGACGGGACGGAGAACGATGGCACGGGTCGGGTACGGGCTGACGCCCGGGGGCAGCGGGGAGTGGACGTTCGTCGCGGGGCGGGCCTTCCTCGCCGCAGTCCCCGCCGGCACACATCCCGGAATTGTGGCGAAACTGACCGGACTGGTCTCGGAGCCACGAATCACCATCGAGGCCCTCGTCTCCCTCCTGCCGCTGGCCGGTGAAGACGCCGTCGCGAACCTCGTCGTGGTCGTGCCGGGTGACCCGACCGATAGCGACGGAATCCCGGTGTCCGCAGTCGTGCGGGGCCGGATCGCGGTCGACGTATTCTCGGTGGGCGGCTCTCGACGGTTCACCGACCGGGACATCCGCCCCTGGCTCCTCGCCGACTTCCGATCCGTGATCGGCCTGGTGATCGGTTCCCCGCTGGCCGACGTGGTGCCTGCGAGCCGGCTGGATTCCGGCCGGACGGTCGAACTGGGGGCAATCGCGGCCGACACGCTGTTCTGGTCGCTGGCGGCACTCGCACGCGAGGACGATGACACGATCATCCGCGGGCCGGCACCGCTCCCGGTTCACGCCCCGGCACCGCTCCCGGTTCCCGTTCCGGCACCGCTTTCGTTGGCGGACGCGGACACCGTTGTCCGGCCGCCACAGGCCGCACAGGACACCGTCATCGCCCGGCGCCGGGAACGGCGTGAACGGCGGCCGGCTGCCGAGGCCGCCCCGCTCGCCCGCGGGACCCACTACGGTTTCCGGCTCCCGGACGGCGAGGAGCGCCGACTGGATGCCGTCTACTTCCTCGGCCGCCGACCGCGGTCGCCGCGCATCACCGGCGGCCCCCTGCCCCGGCTGGTCACGGTCACCTCGCCCACGTCCGCCGTCTCCGCGACGCACCTCGAAATCCGGCAGGAGGGCGACACCGTCGTGGTGACCGACCTCAACTCCACCAACGGGACATTGGTGAATCCGCCGCGCGGAAAGATCGGAAGAAGCCAGCGGCTGGCCCCGGGACAGTCCCTGGCGGTCGCCCCGGGTACGACGGTCGACATCGGGGACGGTAATATCGTCGAAGTCCTCCCCGCGAGCGAGCGTTAGCCGTTCTCCACCACCATCAGACCGAATTCGGAAGGCACCACGCGTGACCCAGATAGGTCAAGGCTCGCCCCGGCACACGGTTTCCCTGCCCACCAGCCACACAAGCGTGACCCTGGCGTGGGCGGCAGTCACCGACACCGGGCACCGCCGCGAGGTCAACGAGGACAGCCTCCTCTCCCAAGCGCCCATTTTCGCGGTCGCCGACGGCATGGGAGGTCACTCCGCGGGTGACGTTGCCAGCGCGGCCGTCGTGACCAGGCTCGCCGAGCTCGCCGGCGCGACCGACCCCGACGCCGAATCCATCGCGCGTCTGCTCAGTCTTGCCGTCGAGGACATGGCCTCGGGCGCCGGTGTGACCGACAACGGCACCGGCACGACGGTGACCGGAGCGGCCCTGGCGGTCGTCGCCGGAGAGCCGCAGTGGATCATCTTCAACATCGGCGATTCGCGCGTCTACCAGCTCGGCAGCGGCGTCCTCGAGCAGGTGACAACCGACCACTCGGTCGTGCAGGAGCTCGTCGACGCGGGGAAGATCACCCGTGAAGAGGCCGACGTGCACCCCCACGGCAACGTCATCACCCGCGCGGTCGGCTTCCATGAGCCGCCCATCCCCGACTACCGGATCGTTCCGGCGAGGCCGGGAATGCGCCTGCTGGTCTGCTCCGACGGGCTCACCAAAGAGCTCACGGCCTACGGCATCCGTCACTACCTCATGTCCAATCCCAACCCGGATGACGCGGCCGGTGCGCTGCTCGGCGCCGCCCTCGAGAACGGCGGTCGTGACAACGTCACCGTGATCGTTCTCGATGTCATCGAGGTGCTCGATCTGCCGGCCGACCAGGCGGAGGACCGTCCCCCGACTTGGGGGTAACCCAGTCCGGTTAAGGCCGCCGCCGCGCCCCAATGGGCCGGTTGGGGCTGCCTACAATTGGGGAACGCCCGCCGCACGCCGGGGTCACGAGTAGGCGGGGAGGCGAGAAAATGGCACGACGACTGCCATCCGCGCCGCCGAATCTGCCGGGCTTTTCCTACCTGCGGGTGCTCGGATCCGGCGGGTTCGCCGACGTTTTCCTTTACGAGCAGAACATGCCCAGGCGCCAGGTGGCGGTGAAGGTGCTGCTCGCGGCAGTCGTCAACGACCAGGTTCGGCAGCTGTTCCAGGCCGAGGCGAACGTGATGGCCCAGCTCAGCTCCCACCCGTCGATCCTCACGGTCTTCCAGGCCGGCCTCTCTGCCGACGGGCGACCGTATCTGGTGATGGAGTACTGCTCGGGAGCCCTCAGCCGGCGCTTTCGCGACGAGCCCCTCTCGGTCCCCGACGCGCTGCGGATCGGGATCAAGATCGCCAGCGCCGTCGAGACCGCCCACCGCTTCGGGATCCTGCACCGCGACATCAAGCCGTCGAACATCCTGGTCACCGCCTATGGCCACCCCGTCCTGTCCGACTTCGGCATTGCGGCCACCCTGGGCGAGGCGGAGTCATCGGACGCTGTGGGCCTCTCGATCCCGTGGTCGGCCCCCGAGGTGCTGCTCGACGAGAGTTCGGGGTCAGTGTCCGCCGAGGTCTGGTCTCTCGGGGCGACCGTCTATTCGCTGCTGGCCGGGCGCTCCCCATTCGAGCAGCCCGGTGCCGACAACAGCTCCGCGGCACTGATGTCCCGCATCGCACAGGGAAAAGTCCCCGCCATCAATCGCGCGGATGTTCCGGCCCGGCTCGAAATCGTCCTCGACCGGGCGATGTCCCGGCGACCGGGTTCCCGGCAGCGCACCGTGCTCGAATTCATTCGGGAGTTGCAGTCGGTCGAGGCCGACCTGGGGCTGGCGCAGACGCCGCTCGAGGTGGCCATGGACGACTGGGCCGCCGCGACCCTGGCCGACCCGGACGACAAGACGCGCGTCAGCGGCGTCAACTCCATCGACCCGCATGCGGCCCGTCGCCGGCGCAAGCCGCCGACCGGCCCCGGCTCGAGGGGCGAACCGCAGCTCCTGCACAGCCGCAGCACACCCGGTGCCTCCCAGACGCGCATCCACCGCAGGGGAGGGCGCGGGCGCATGATGTGGGCGCTGATGGCCGCATCCCTGCTCACTGTGGGGCTCTCCGCCACGGCGGCGGCGCTCCTGGTTCAACGGAACGCCGCCGACATACCGGTCGTCAGCGAGATCGCCGGCCGGTTGCGCTCCGGCACGGTCGTCTTCACCTGGTCCGACGCCGGCCTGCGCCCCGGCGACAACTACGTCGTGACGCTGCGCACGGGCGAGGAGAGCAGGCAGAAGGGCACGGAGTTCAGCGTTGACGCGACCGGGCGGGCGAACGTCTGCCTCACCGTCACGGTCAACCGCGAAGGCAAACCGGGCGAGCCCAGCGGTGAAAAGTGCGTGGAAACCGCCGAAGGAGCCCCGTGATCGCGGGGTGGCTGGCCACCCACCGCTCCCTGGTCGCCACGGCAACGAGCGGGACGGTTGTGGCGGCGCTGATCGCCGGGATTGCCGTGGTTTCGGGCGGCTACACGGCCCAGCGGATGGACCTGGGCGACGCGGCCGTCTGGGTGACCAATGAGTCCCGCCAGGTCGTCGGGCGGGCCAACACCGCCGTGCGGGAATTGAACACCGTGGTGCAGTCGGGCAGTTCCAGCCTGGACGTGCGCCAGCAGGGCGCGACCGTGCTGGTGATCGACCGTGGCAACAGCTCGCTGGACATCATCGATCCGGCGACGGCCACCGTCGCCGAGAGCGTTCCCCTGCCGCCGGTGGAACCGTCGGTTTACCTCGCCGAGGACCGCGCGGTCATCACCTCCGAGGGCAACATGTGGAACCTGGAGGCCGCCGCGCTCGCCGACTTCGACAGCCTCGCGGAGCCGACGCTCGCGCTCGGCGCCGGTTCGGTCACCAGCATGGACGCAGACGGCGTGTTTTTCGCGTTCACGCCGGCGACGGGCGACCTGTCGCGGGTCGACACCACCCAGGGCGACGCGGTTGTCTCCACGGTGTCCCTGCAGGCCGGCGCCCGGGAAGACGGCTACCAGCTGACCAGCGTCGGTGGGCGCTGGGCTCTCCTCAACGAGGCGACGAGGCAGCTGTACCTGCCAGGGCAGATGGTCGACCTGTCCGCGGAGATCGCCGTCGCCGATGGTCCCCTGCTGCAACAGGCGGCGGTAACCGGAGACCGCGTCCTCGTCGCCCACCGGGGAGGGCTCCTCGGTGTCCCGGTGTCGGGAGGGCAGCCTTCCGTCCTGGTCACCGGGCGCACCGGCGACGCCGCGGCACCGGCCTCGGCCGGAAAGTGCTCCCATGCAGCCTGGGGCGACGGCACGGTCTGGCAGTCCTGCACCGGCCAGGCCCGAAAAGGTGCCATGGAAACACTCGCGGGGGTTGCCGGCGACGCCCGGCTGGGATTCCGAGTGAACGGTTCGGCCGTGCTCCTCAACGACGCCCGCAACGGTGCGGCCTGGGCCGTCCAGCAGGACAACGAGCTCATCGACAACTGGGATGAGCTGATCGAAACGGTGCGGGACCAGCAGCGGGTCGAAGACACGGATGACGACAGCGCGCCCGAATTCGAGAAGACGCAGGTTCCGCCGGTGGCCCTCGACGACGCCTTCGGCGCCCGACCCGGTCGGGCCGTCACCCTGCCGGTCCTGCTCAACGACTACGACCCCAACGGCGACGTGCTCGTGATTGCCTCACTCAGCCGGATCCCGGACGACGCCGGCCGACTCGAACTGATCGGCAACAACCAGCAGGTGCAGCTGACCCTGCCGCCCACCGCGGCCGGTCGGCTGAGCTTTGGTTACACCGTCAACGACGGACGCGGGGGTGTCGCGTCGGCGACCGTCACGGTGGCGGTCAGGGCGGAGGGGGAGAACTCGCCGCCCGCGCAGGCCAGGCCGACCCGGGCGACGGTGCAGCTGGGCGGGCGCGTGACCAGCCAGGTGCTCGGCGACTGGATCGACCCGGACGGCGATCCGTTCTACCTCACCTCGGCGACAGCACCCCCTCCGGACCAGGCGAGCTTCACCCCGGAGGGGTCGGTGATCTACACGGACGCCGGCGGCGGAGGCGAGCTCAAGCAGGTCGGCCTGGTCGTCTCGGACGGGCGGCTGGCCGGCGCCGGAACGATGGCCGTGACGGTTCGTCCGGCCGGAGCCGTTCCCATCATCGCCGAGCCGTTCGTCGTGCTGGCCGCCGCGGGCCGGGAGATGACCGTGTCCCCGCTGCTCCATGTGCGCGGGGGATCCGGCCCGCTTCGCCTGAGCAGCGTCCCGGCCAAACCGGACGTCACCGTGACCCCGTCCTTCGACGGCGGCACGTTCCGTTTCACCAGCAACGTCGTCGGCACCCATGAGGTCGAATACGCGGTGACGGACGGTCGAACCACGGCGACAGGCAGGGTGCGCGTTGAGGTCGTTCCCGCGCCGGAGTCGAACACCAAACCCGTCACGGTGCCGCACACGGCGTTCATCCGCGGCCGTCAGTCGACCGTCGTCGACGTGCTCGCCACCGATTTCGACCCCGCCGGCGGGGTGCTGCTCGTCACCGGAACGATGGACGTGGCCCCGGCCAGCGGTCTCCGGGTCGAGATCCTCGACCAGCATCTGCTGCGGCTCACGCTCACGAAACCACTCGACGCCGGTCAGGTGACATTCGGCTACCGGGTGAGCAACGGCCTGGCCGAGGCCGAGGGGACGGTGACCGTCGTCGAGATCGCGGAGCCGGCGCGCAAGCAGGCCCCCATCGCCACGGCGGACACCATCTCGGTGCGGGTCGGCGACGCCATCGATATCCCGGTTCTCGCCAACGACGAGCACCCGGACGGCGAAGTCCTCACCCTGGATCCCGCGCTCGCCGCGGGCCTGCCTCGCGGAGCCGGCGTGCTGTTCGCCTCGGGCACCGTGCTGCGCTATCTGGCACCGACCATGGCCGGCAACTTCACCGCCGTGTACCGCGTCAATGCGCCGGACGGCCAGTTCGCCAACGCCGAGGTGAGCATCTCCGTGCGCGAAGCCGACGAGGAATCCAACAACCCGCCGGTGCCGAAAACCGTGATCGCCCGTGTCCTCGCGGGGAACACGGTGCGGATCCCGATTCCGCTCTCGGGAATCGACCCCGACGGCGACTCGGTCCAGCTGCTCGGCCAGGACACCAACCCCGAGAAGGGCTCGGTCGCAACCGGCGGCTCCGATTCGATTGAATACACGTCCGGGGAATACTCGACCGGCACGGACACCTTCACCTACTCGGTCGTCGACGCCCTCGGCGCCCGGGCGAGTGGGACGATCCGGGTGGGAATCAGCCCGCGCCTGGACGGTGCACGGAACCCCGTCGCGGCCCCCGATGAAGTCACGGTGCGGCCCGGCAGCACCGTTTCGGTCCGGGTCCTGGGCAACGACTCCGACCCCGACGGCGGCGCGCTCACCATCACCGCGGTCAAGCCGAGCGGCAGCCAGGGGCAGGCGGTGGTCGACGGTGACGTCGTCTCGGTGACGGTGCCGGAGACGGAGGGCCGGTTGGGCTTCATCTACGAGATCCGCAACGAGCGGGGCGGCACAAGCTCGAACTTCCTCACCGTCGTGGTGCGGGCGGACGCGCCGCTGTCGCGGCCGGAGGCCAGCGACACCCGGCTCACGCTCTCGGACGTGCTCGACCGCACAACGATCGACGTCGATGTCCTCGCGAACGTCTTCTTCGCCGACGCTGCGGCCCGCAAGCTGGACGTATCGGTCGTGCCCGGGTTCGGCCGGGACGCCCGGGTGACGAGCGCCAAACGCATCCGGGTGAGCATCGGCAATGACAGCCGGATCATCCCGTTCGCCGTCAGCCACCCCGACGACCCCGAGCTCGTCTCCCACGCGTTCATCTGGGTTCCCGGCTACGACGACGCGCTCCCGCAATTGCGCAGGGGGGCACCGGCGCTCAGTATCCCGAGCGAGTCGACGCTCATGATCGACATCAACGACTACGTCGTCGCGGTCGGCGGGAAGCGCGTGAAGCTCACCGACCGCACCACGGTGCAGGCGACGCACTCAGACGGGGCGAGCCTGGTGTCGGGCGACCGCCGCCTTGCCTTCACCAGCGCCGACAAGTACTACGGCCCCGCGTCTATCTCCTTCGAGGTGACCGACGGGTCCGACGCGAAAGACCCCGCAGCTCGCACGTCCACCATCGTCCTGCCGATCACGGTCACGCCGCGCACGAACCAGCCGCCCGCCTTCGACGGCGCCGACATCGACATCGAGCCGGACGAGACCAAGGTCATCGACCTCGGCAAACTCACCGCCTACCCCTACCCGGACGACCGGGCAGAGCTCGCCTACACGGTGCTCGAACCCAAACCCACGGGTTTCAGCTATTCCATCGATGGTCAGCTGCTCACCGTGCGTGCCGCGCTGAAGACGCGCAAGGGCGCCCGGAGCGCGCTCACCATCGGGGTCCGGGACGACCTCAGCGCCGGCAAGGCCGGCCGGATCGATGTGCGCGTTGTCGGTTCGACCAGGCCGATCGCCGTTCCGGCGCCGGATGCGGCGATCGCCCCGCGCGGCCGGACCACCGTCGTCGACGTGCTCGCGAACGACGGCGCGACCAACCCGTTCCCGGCGACCCCGCTGACCGTGGTCGGGGTGCGCGGCCTGGATCGCGCCTCGCTCCCGGCCGGCGTCTCGATCACCCGGAGCGCCGACAGCAGCCGCCTCGCGGTGACCGTGTCCGACACGGCCGCGCCCGTCGACACGAACCTCGAATACCAGGTGGCCGATGCGACGGGCGACCCGGACCGCTTCGCCTGGGGCACGGTGCGGATTTCCGTGCAGGACAAGGCAGACCCGGTCACGAACCTGCGCGTGACCGGATTCGGCGACCAGAAACTGTCCGTCTCCTTCAACGCCGGGGCGTCCAACAACTCGCCGATTTCCGGCTACGAGGTGACCCTGACCGACGTTGGTTCCGGCGCATCGGTGGGCACCGTCCTGTGCGCCTCGACCGCGTGTGAGATCCCCACGCCGGGCAACGGCCAGTCACGCGCCGTGCGCGTCTCCGTCGCGGCCCGTAACGGCATGGGCCTGTCCGTGCCTACCTCCCTGGCCGACCCGGTCTGGTCCGACGTGGTGCCGCCGGCCCCGTCCGGGCTTGCGGCCGCACCACTGGACGGCGGGCTTCGCCTCAGCTGGGACGCTGTCGGCGCCGTAGGCGGGGGCACGCCCGTCCGCGGCTACGTCGTCACCGTCGGAGGCACACCCCAGGGCGAAGTGAGCGCCACGGGACCGCAATGCGACGCGTCTTCCTGCAGCATCGACGTGGCCGGCCTCAGCAACGGCGCGGATGTCGCCTACACAGTCAGCGCGCGGAACGAGGCGTACCCCGCGCTCTCCACCTGGGCCAGTTCGGCCGGCACGGGGCGTCCCTTCGGCCCGGCTCGAGCCGGCGGGATCTCGGCGAGCGGCTCCGACTCCGACGGAACCGTGATCGTCTCCTGGGACGCGTTCGAGGGCAGGGGCGACCCCATCGACGGATACATCGTGCAGCGGCTCAGCAGCGATATCGTGCCCACGGGCGCGCAGGCGTGCTCGGTGAGCGCCCCGGCGCCCGGTCGCCTCGACCCTCCGCAGACCGGCGGGGCGGTCGAGGAGCAGGTCGCCGTGTCCGCCGGAACCCGTTCCGTTTCCTTCGACAACCTGCTCGCAGCCAACGCCACCTACGACTTCATCGTCTGGGGCTACAACCGGGCAGGCTGTGCGCACACCCCGGTGGCGACCGTGCGGGTGCGCGAGGCCCCGGGAGCGATCACCGATGTGCGCGGGGCGATGGAGCAGCGCGAAGACGCCTGGGACTACCGCGTTACCCGCGTGAGCCCCTCCGCGGGCGTCGACCACTACAACATCCGCGCCGCCGACGGGACCGGACCGACCGTGCGATTCGAGGGAGTCGGCTGGCCGCGGGAGCTCCTGGGTCGCCCGTTCGGCGAAACCGTCGCCTTCCAGCTCCAGGCCTGCGCTCCGTGGGGCGGCTGCGGTGAGTGGTCGTCGATGTGGGCCGCGCCGGAGGAATCGGTCAGTTTCGCCGTGACCGGCCTGGCCTACGACGAAGCCGGGGGAGTCTTCAGCTGGACCAACGGCCCGGACAACGGGCCCGCTCTGCCGGCCGGCTACCGGTGTTCCGTTCCCGGGGATGCCACGGTGCCGGTGACGGATGCCGACTCACCGAACACCTGCACCCTGCCGAGCCCGGCGCCGCCAGCCGGTACAGTACGCCTGACGGTGACAGTCCCGATCGACGGCACCGACCGAAGCTACACCTACGACCGATGAGCACCAACGCGATCAGCACCGCCGCGACGAGCACCAACGAAAGAGACCCCGCAATGACGATGACCCCCGAGCAGGCCACCCAGTTCGCCGAGGTCTTCGACCGGATGGTGCGCGGGGTCGAGCAAGTGCTGCTCGGCAAATCCCACGTCATCCGCCTGTCGTTCACGGCGCTGCTCAGCGAAGGGCACCTGCTCCTCGAGGACGTGCCGGGCACGGGCAAGACCTCCCTCGCGCGCGCGATCGCGCAGAGCGTACGCGGCACGAGCAACCGGGTTCAATTCACGCCCGACCTGCTGCCGAGCGACATCACCGGCGTGAGCATCTACGACCAGCGGAGCGGTTCCTTCGACTTCCACCGCGGACCGGTGTTCGCCAACATCGTCCTGGCCGACGAGATCAACCGGGCCAGCCCCAAGACGCAGGCCGCACTTCTCGAAGTGATGGAGGAGGGACAGGTCACCGCGGACGGGGTCACGCACCCCGTGGCTGCCCCGTTCATGGTCATCGCCACCCAGAACCCGATCGAGCAGGCGGGCACTTACCGGCTGCCGGAGGCCCAGCTCGACCGGTTCATTATGAAGTCGTCGATCGGCTACCCCGACCACGCGTCCACGATCCGGATCCTCGAAGGGTCCGACAAGCGCGCCCACGACGTCGTGGTTCCGCCCGTGCTGTCGGCAGCCACCGTCGTCGAGCTCGCCGCGCTGGCGCGCACGGTGCATGTGGACGCGACGATCAACGACTACGTCGCCCGGCTCGTCGACGCCACCCGCAACGCGACCGAGGTGCGCCTCGGTGCCAGCGTGCGCGCCGCGCTCGCCCTCATCCGCACGGCCAAAACGCTGGCCGCGGCCAACGGCAGGCACTACGTGATCCCGGACGATGTGAAGGAGCTGGCCGAACCGGTGCTGGCGCACCGCCTCCTGCTCGACCCGGAGGCCGAATTCGACGGTGTCACCCCGTCGAGTGTGATCGCGCAGATCCTGATCGAGACCCCGCCGCCCGGAGACAGGCAGCTCGTGTGAGCCAGGCCGTCGCTGTTCCCCGGGACGGCCGCCTGGCCGACTCCATCGCGCGGACGGTCGGCGCCGCACGCGTCGCGGGGGTGCGCCTTCGAGCGGTTGCGGAGCTCTTCGGCTCGGTGGTCACCCCGCTGGGCTGGAGCATCCTCGCCGTTGTCGTGCTCTGCTTCGTCGCCGGCTACTCCCTCGGCTGGACCGAACTGGTCGCCGTCGGCTGGGCCGGGCTCGTGCTCATCGGCGCGGCCTCCGGCTACCTGATCGGGCGCACCGCTTACGTGATCTCCCTGGCCATGCCGGTCGACCGCGTGGTCGTGGGCGACCGCGTTCCCGGCCAGGTGGTCGTGCACAATCCGACCAGGCGGCGCCTCCCCGGTGTGCACGTCGAGGTGCCCGTCGGCGCCGGGCTGGCCGAATTCGCGATGCCCGGCCTGGCCAGGGATTCCAGCTTCGACGACGTGTTCATCGTTCCCACCAGGCGCCGCGGAGTGATCCCGGTCGGCCCCGTCCGAACGGTGCGCGCCGACCCCATCGGCCTGGTGCGCAAGGAGCGCGTCTGGGCCGAACGGATCGAACTGTTCGTGCACCCGCGGACCATCTCCATCCCCAGCATGAGCACGGGGTTCATCCGGGACCTCGAAGGCAATCCGACCAAAGACCTCACCAGCAGCGACGTGTCGTTTCACGCGTTGCGTGAGTATGTCCGCGGCGACGAGCGCCGCAACATCCACTGGAAAAGCACCGCCAAGACCGGGACCTACATGGTGCGCCAGTTCGAGGAGACGCGTCGCAGCCACCTGATGGTCGCCCTCAGCCTGGCCGAATCCGACTACGCGACCGACGACGACTTCGAGATGGCCGTCAGCGTGGCCGGATCGCTCGGTGTGCGCGCCATCCGCGACGGGCGGACCGTGTCCGTCGTCGCGGGAGACAAGACCGCGGCGTCCGGCCGGAGCCGGGGGCCGGCGCTCCGCACGCTGAGCACGCTCACCCGAACTCGCCTGCTCGATGACCTGAGCCGAGTGGAGACGTCGCCGAGGGCGCTTGCCCTGGCCGGACTGGCTCGGGCCGCTGCCGAGAGCATGGCCGGCATCTCGGTTGCCTTCCTGGTCTGCGGGTCGCGGGCGACACTGGCCGAGCTCCGCGCGGCCTCGACGCGATTCCCCGCGGGGGTCGAGGTCGTCGCCGTCGTCTGCGACCCCGAGTCGGTGCCGAGCCTCCGGCGCGTCGCCGAGCTCAGCGTGCTCACCATCGGTTTTCTCGACGACCTGCAGAAGAGCCTCGCCAGGACGGCCGGAGCATGAACGCCGAGCGACCGCGCGCCGCCGGCACGCGTCCGGGCTGGGGATTCATCGCGGGAAACACCCTGGCCCTGATGGCGGCGACGGCGATGGCATCCCTCACCCTGTGGCCGGTCTACCAGAGCATCGAATTCATCGTGCTCGTGGCCGCGACCTTCGCCCTGGGCGCCGCCATCGCCATAGCCGGCGCGCGCCTGTGCTGGCCCGCCTGGCTCGTCGCGTTGGTGACCGTGGCGGTGTACCTGCTCGCCGGTGTGCCCCTGGCCATCCCCGGGCGGGCGATTGAACGCATCCTGCCGTCTGTGGACGGCCTGCTCGAGCTGCTCGCCGCCACCGCCCTCAGCTGGAAGCAGCTGGTCACGATCGTCCTGCCGGTCGGCGCGTACCAGGCCCTGCTCGTGCCCGCGTTCATCCTGGTGCTCCTGTCCACCGTGATCGGGCTCTCCGCCGCGCTGCGGTCGCGGATCGCCGAGCTCGCGTTGCTGGCGCCGATCGCCCTGTTCATCGCCGGTATCGGGCTCGGCCCCACAGCGGAGTCTTCGCCGATCGAGGGTGGCCTGGGCCTGTTCGTCGTGCTGCTCTTCTGGCTGCTGTGGGTGCACTGGCAGCGACGCCGAACCGCGGTGCGGCTCATCGCGCAACAGTCTCGCCGTACCCTCGAGTCCACCGGCGACCGGGCGCTCGCCGCCGCCCGCGGGCTGGTCAGCGCCGCGGTGATCATCGCGCTGGCCATCGCCGTCGGCACCGTCGCCGCGATCGCCGTGCCGGTCTCGGAGCCGCGGGACGTGCTGCGCGCCCGGGTGCAGCAGCCGTTCGATCCGCGCGACTATCCCAGCCCGCTCAGCGGATTCCGCGGCTACCTGCAACCGGAGCAGAGCGAGCGGGCCCTGCTCACCGTGGCCGGGCTGCCTGCGGGCGGCAGGCTCCGCGTCGCGACCCTCGACAGCTACGACGGGATCGTCTACTCGGTCGGAAGCGACACAGTCCGCAGCGCCTCGGGCTCGTTCACGCGCCTGCCCTACCGGATCGACCAGGGCCAGGTCGACGGCGAGCCGCTCACCCTGCGCGTGACCGTGGACGGCTACCGGGGTGTCTGGGTGCCCGGCGCCGGCGCACTCGAGCGGATTGAATTCCTCGGCTCCTCGGCGACGGCGCGTGCCGACTCGTTCTATTACAACGACAACAGCACAACGGCCGCGGTCCTCGGCGGACTGCAGGAGGGCGACAGCTACCGGAGCCGGTCGGTCCTTCCCCGCCCGGCGGCCGAACTCGCGGGTGCGCGGCCGGGCACCGAAGTCCTCTCGCCGATCAGCGTGATTCCCGACGGGATCACCCAGGCACTCGACGGGTACGTGCGAGCCGGCGACCCGCCCGGAGTGCAGCTCCAGTCGATGCTCGAGGGCCTCCGGACGACCGGTTACATCAGCCACGGCGTGAATGCGGATGAGCCCGCCAGCCGATCCGGACACGGCGCCGACCGCATCACCCAGCTGTTCGGGGACCAGCCGATGCTCGGCGATCAGGAGCAATACGCGGTCGCGGCCGCCCTGATGGCCCGGAAACTGGGATTCCCGAGCCGCGTGGTCGTCGGCTTCGTGCCGGCCAGTGCGGGCGGAGGGGAGTCGGTGACCGTCACCGGCGCCGACATATCGGCGTGGATAGAGGTGCAGACCGCCGCAGACGGATGGATCAGCATCGACCCCAATCCCGCCGTGCGGGAGGTTCCGCCCAAGCAGCCCGACGAGCCCACCGTCGTTTCCCGGCCGCAGACCGTCGTACCGCCGCCGGCCCCCGACGCTGCCGCGCCGGGAGACCTCAGCCCGCCCGAGAGCACGGTCGAGGACCCGCCGGCGCCGATGCACCCTCTGCTCGCCTTCCTGCTGGCCGCCCTGACGGCCCTCGGCTGGACCCTGCTGGGCCTGCTCATCCTGCTCGCCCCGTTCCTGGCGATCATCGCCGCCAAGCATCGACGGAGGCGGCTGCGGCGAGCCGCCGACTCGCCCGCCGACCGGATCAGCGGTGGCTGGCGGGACTTCGCCGACACCGCGACCGACTTCCGCGTTCCCGTGCCTCCTTCGGCCACCCGCACCGAGCTCGCTGAAGCGGTGGGCGGGCAGCGGTCGCTGGTACTGGCATCCGTCGTCGATCGTGCGCTCTTCTCGCCGGACGAACCGGCCCACACAGACGCCGATGCGGTGTGGGGTTCCGTGGGCGAACTGCGCGCCGCCTTCCGGGGAACCAGCAGCCGGCGGGAGCGAGTGAAGGCGCTCATCTCCGTGCGCTCCTTCGGCCGGTACTCTGGAGGAGCGTCCAAACGGACCGTGGAAGGAGCCGGATCGTGAATTGCCGGATCTGCGGGACAGAACTGCCCGGTGGCGCCATGTTCTGCGGGGAATGCGGCAGCTCAAGCACGGCCACACCGGCCACGCGCAAGAGGCCGGACCCTCGGCCCAGCGACACCACGATCATCCAGCGGCTCCCGCCGCAACCGACAGTCATCTCCGTGCCGATCGACACCGACGAGCCGATCGACACCGACGAGCCGATCGGTAACGATCTGCCGATCGACACCGACGCGCCGATCAACACTGATCTGCCGATCGACACTGACGAGCCGCCGACGGACCTGCTGTTCTCCTCGCCTCCCGCGGCGGAACCGCCGACCGAGCTGACACCCGCGACGCCGGCGGCCAGGCCCGTCGCCGAATCAATCTCGACGAGCGCGCCGCTGTTCGAACTGCAATTCAGCACGGGGGAGCGGGCCAGGGTCGGCGGCACCGGCCTGATCGGGCGCCGACCCCTGCCGCAGCCGTCGGAGGTCTTCGACCACTTGATCCAGATTTCGGACACCGGGATGTCGGTGTCGAAGAGCCACCTCGAATTCGGGCAGCAGGACGGCGAGTTCTGGGTGAGCGACCGGTTCTCCGGCAATGGAACCATCATCCGCCGGCCCGGCGAGGCTGCTCTGCGGTGCGAACCCGGCCGCCGGTACCGGGTTCCCCGCGGCACCCGGGTGGACATCGCCGACCAGTTCTTCGTCCTGAGCTGAGCCGGCCTCCCACAGCCCGCGCGTCCGAATTCGCCCCCGCTGTTGCCGGGCCCTGACTACCGTTCCTCACCACCGCCGCGCGGCGCAGCCCGGTGAACGCATCGCACGGTCCCCGCCCGCGGGCCCCGGGAGTCTGGTCTCCTTGGCAGGTGATTCACCCCGCCGAACAGCTCACACTGCCGAATCGGGCAGCGGCTCCGCCCCCGGCGCGTTTTCCCCTGGTCGCCGGCGTCGCCCCCCTCGCCGCGGCCGGCGTGATCTGGGCCATCACCGGCTCGGCCTTCAGCCTGGTCTTTGCGGCCCTCGGCCCGGTGATCGCGGTCGCGAGCATGGTCGACGCCCGGCGCACGCGCCGAACCGGACTGCGGGCCGAAGCCCGGGCCTACGCGGCAGCGGTCGAGGCCCTGCGGGCCGACGTGGCCGCACGTCACGAGACGCTGCGGCAGAGTGCCTGGGCCCGGTCGCCGGCCGTCGGCACCATCCTGGGCGGGGCCGACGACGCCGGTCTCTGGCACCGGGCACACGGCCCGACGGTCGTTCTCGGCTCGGGTGAGGTGGACAGCGGGTTGCGTGTGAACGGCCCCGGGGACACGGCCGAGGAGCGGGAACTGCGGCGGTGGGCGGCCACGCTGTCCGACGCCCCGCTCACGGTGGACCCGCGGGGCGGCATCGGCATCGTCGGCCCGCTGCCGCTGGTCCGGGCGTTCGCTCGCGGGCTGCTCGTCCAGGTCTGTTTTGCCCACCCGCCGGACCGGTGCGCCCTGCCGGCGGAGCCCGGAGCCGGGTGGGAATGGACCGCGGTGCTTCCGCACGCCGGCGCCGGGCCGCCCGCGCAGACGGTCGTCGTGACCGAAGGACGCGTCCCCACCTCGCCGGCATCGGGGGCGGACCCGCTGGTCATCGCGCTGGCCGAAACGGCCGGGGAACTGCCGCCCGGCTGCGCGACGATCGTGCGCGTGCACGGCCCGCTGAGGGCGGAGATCATCGCGTCGGCCGCGCACGCGCGGGCGACCCGGTTCCGCCCCGAGCTCGTCTCCACCGAGGATGCCGCGCGCTTCGCGGCCTCGCTCCGCGAGGCCGCCGTCGCCATCGGCCTGGTCCGGCACGCGCGCCCGCTTCCTCGCAGCGTCGCCCTCGGGGAGCTCCACGGGCAGGGGACGGCGTCCGGGGGGCGGGGCCTCGAGGCCGTCATCGGCGTGGGCGAGGATGGCGAGGTGTCGCTCGACCTCGTGGCCGCCGGTCCCCATGCGGTCGTCGGCGGCACGACCGGGAGCGGCAAGAGCGAGCTCCTCGTGACCTGGGTGGCCGCGATGGCCGCCCGTTATTCACCGGAGCAGGTCACCTTTCTCCTCGTCGACTTCAAAGGCGGGGCGGCGTTTGGCCCCCTGCGCGCACTGCCTCACTGCGTTGGCCTGATCACCGACCTTGACGCGGCGGAGGCCGAACGCGCCCTGCGGAGCCTGACCGCCGAACTCAGGTACCGCGAGGAGGCCATCCGCTCCGCCGGCGCGCGCGACATCGCGGAGATCGTCCCGGCAGCGGCGCTCCCGCGACTGGTGATCGTGGTGGACGAATTCGCCACGATGCTCGACGCCTTCCCGGGGCTGCACGCCCGGTTCGTTGACATCGCGGCCCGGGGTCGCTCCCTGGGAGTGCACCTCATTCTCTGCACCCAGCGCCCGGCCGGGGTGGTGCGCGACGCCCTCCTGGCCAATTGCAGCCTGCGCGTCTCGCTCCGGGTCAACAACAGGGCGGACAGCATCGCCGTGATCGGCACGGATGGCGCAGCCCGGCTCGCGCAGGACCAGCCGGGCCGCTGCCTGGTCGACGCCGGGGCGGGCATCCGGCCCTGCCAGGTCGCCACAACGCTCCCGGGCGACATCAGCGCGATCGCCGAGCTGACCCCGGCCGGCACGCCCTCCCGCCGGCCCTGGCTGGACCCGCTTCCCGCGCGGGTGACCCTGCGCGATCTGCGGGCGGCCGTCGCGGCCGAGCGTGATGCCGGCCGCGAGGCGGACCGGGAAGGCTACCTGCTCGGCCTGCTCGACGAGCCGGACCGGCAGCGCTACCGGGTCGCCCGCTACCTCCCCGAACGCGACGGGAACCTGCTCGTCATCGGCGGCGCCGGCTCGGGGAAGAGTTCCGTGCTCGACGCGCTGGCGGCGAATGGCTCGCCGGGCTTCGAGCGGGTCGAGTTCGTCGCCCCTGACGTCGAGGCCGCCTGGGACGCGCTGGCGAAGGCGCACGGGGAGCTCGCGGCCGGAGGGACCGGGGAGGCGCGGCTGCTGCTGCTGGACGACCTGGATTCCCTCTGGGCTCGGTGGGAACCCGAGTACCAAATGAAGACGGCGGAGCTGCTCGCCGGCCTGCTGCGTGACGGGCGGGCCTATGGGCTGCGCCTGGTGATCGCCGTGCAGCGCGTCGCCGTGCTGCAGGGTCTCTCCGGCCTGTGCCAGGCCACATTGCTGCTGCGAATGCCCTCCCGCCTGGACCATCTCGCCGCCGGGGGAGACGGCGCGCTGTTCGACCCGTCCCTGGCGCCCGGGGGTGGAAGCTGGCAGGGCCTGCGCATCCAGACGCCACACCCCGGGCCGGGCGCCCGCCCCCTCGCCGCCGGCACGCCCACCCCGTCGATCCTCGACTGTGCGGGGACCCTGCTCGTGGTCTCCGCGGCGCCGGGCCGCGCCGCCGGGATGCTGCGGGCCGCCCCGGGTGGGCGGCGTACCGTCGTCGAGATCTCGGCGCCGGCCCCCGGCCGGCTCGCGCGCATCGAACCGGGCGATGCGGCGCCGGGCACGGTGTTCGTGGGCGATGCGGAATCGTGGCAGGCGCAGTGGGCGCTGATGGCCGCGCTGCGCGCCCACGCCGTCATCGTTTTCGACGGATGCAGCGTCGGCGACTTCCGGATGATCAGCCGCCGAAGGGAGCTTCCGCCCGCGCTGGCGCCGGGTAGGGGCCACGCGTGGATGCTGTGCCCGGACGGGACTCTGGGCCGGGTGTCCCTCCCCGTGGCTCCTCGCCTGGAGTGAAGCGGTCCTCAGGCCAGGACGTCGGCCAGGGGCCGGTACTCGAGGCCGTGCGCGGTCGCGACCGGGCCGTTCGTGAGCACGCCGTCGAAGGTGTTCAGGCCGAGGGCCAGTGCCGGGTCGGCCCGGAGGGCATCCTTCCAACCTCGGTTGGCGACGGCGCGGACATACGGCAGGGTCGCGTTCGTCAGGGCGTAGGTCGAGGTGTTCGGGACTGCGCCGGGCATGTTCGCGACGCAGTAGAACAACGACCCGTGCACCGTGAAGGTGGGATCGGCGTGCGTTGTGGAGTGCGAGTCGGCGAAGCATCCGCCCTGGTCGACGGCGATGTCGACGAGGACGCTCCCCGGCCGCATCCGCGAGACGAGGTCGTTGCTGACGAGCTTCGGGGCCCTGGCTCCGGGGATGAGCACGGATCCGATGACCATGTCGGAGTCGAGCACGGCCTTGTCGATCTCGAAGCCGTTCGAGGCGATCGTCTTCACCCGCCCGTAATGCAGGGCGTCGAGCTCGCGAAGCCGGAACAGGTTCGTGTCGAGCACGGTGACCTCGGCGCCCAGACCGAGGGCGACCTGCATGGCGGCCGTGCCGGCGACGCCACCGCCGAGCACGGTGATCTTCGCCGGGTGCGTCCCGGGCACGCCGGGGACGAGCAGGCCGGGGCCGCCGTTGGGCTTGAGCATGGCGTTGGCGCCGACGATCGGGGCGAGCCGCCCGGCTACCTCGCTCATCGGGGCGAGGAGCGGAAGCGCCCGGGAGGGCAGCTGCACCGTTTCGTAGGCGATCGCCGTGACGCCGCCCTGAAGCAGTGCGCGAGTGAGTTCCGGCTCCGCGGCAAGGTGCAGGTAGGTGAACAGCACCAGCCCGGCGCGGAAGTGGACGTACTCGCTCTCGACGGGCTCCTTGACCTTGAGGAGCATCTCGGCGGCGGCCCAGGTGGATTCGGCCGTCGGCATGATCGTAGCGCCGGCCGCCGCGTAGCTCTCGTCGGTGATCGACGACCCGAGTCCGGCGCCGGTTTCAACGAGCACCTCATGCCCGTTGGACACGAGGTCGTACACGCCGGCCGGGGTGATCGCGACCCTGAATTCGTTGTTCTTGATCTCCTTCGGAATGGCGACCTTCATGGTGCTCCTTAGCTCAGCGGGGGACAGCTCTGTCCGTGACGCCAGCCTACCGCCGCTCGACTGCCGTTTTCAGATGCAAATGTCAGGCCTAAGTGCTGATTTCGTGATGAAAGGCCAAGAAAATTAACGATTTGGTCACTCTGGGGTGTGTGGGCGGCTCGATTGTGCGATTATCAATCCACTCGCAGTGTCGCGAGGCGTGAGAGTTTGCCCGCCGAATACGCAAGGAGACCGACCATGAAGCCCAGGACTATGCCAGCTGATCCGATGATCCAGGAGCTGATCCGTCAGGCGCAGCGGGCGCAGGTCGGTCGTCGCACCGTTCTTGCCGGTGCCGGTGCGGGCGCGGCGTCCCTCGCCCTCGCCGCTTGCTCGACCGGAGGCGGCAGCACCAAGCCGACCCCGGCCAAGGACACGTCGGCCAGCGACAAGAAAGTGAACTGGGCTAACTGGGCCGCGTACATCGACGAGGATGACGCCGGCAAATACCCCACCATTGAGGCGTTCACCAAGGAGACCGGAATCAAGGTCAACTACGACGTGGCCGTCGACGACAACAACACCTACTACGGCAAGGTCAAGGACCAGCTCGCCCTCGGCCAGGACATCGGCGCGGATACCGTCTGCCTGACCGACTGGATGGTCGCCCGGTGGATCCGCCTCGGCTACACGCAGAAGCTCGACCACGCGAACATCCCGAACCTGAAAAACCTCACGCCGAACCTGCTCAACGTGGACTTCGACAAGGGACGAAACCAGTCGCTCCCCTGGCAGGGTGGTTTCGCGGGTATCGCCTGGAACAAGGACAAGCTCCCGGGTGGACTCAAGTCGGTTGACGACCTCTGGGACCCGTCCCTGAAGGGACGCGTCGGTGTGCTCTCCGAGATGCGCGACACCCTCGGCCTGATCATGCTGCAGAACGGCGTCGACATCGCGGGGGACTGGGGCGACGACGAGTTCAACGCCGCGAACGACATCTTCGCGAAGCAGGTCGGTGACGGCCAGATCCGCAACATCAAGGGCAACGCCTACCTGGAGGACCTCAAGAGCGAGGACACCCTGGCGGCCATCGTCTGGTCCGGTGACATCACCGTCATCAACGCGGAGGCCGGCGACCACTGGGAGTTCGCCATCCCGACGGCGGGCGGAACCCTGTGGAACGACAACTTCCTCGTGCCGATCGGGTCGCCGCGCAAGGCCAACGCCGAGGCGCTGATCAACTACTACTACGAGCCCGAAGTGGCTGCGGAGGTTGCCGCCTGGGTGAACTACATCACCCCGGTCGTGGGTGCCCAGGAGGCCGCCATGGCGATCGACCCGGAGCTGGCCGAGAACCAGCTCATCTTCCCGAACGAGGAAACGCTGTCCCAGGCGCACGTCTTCCGGGGGCTGTCCCCGGCCGAAGAGGCCAAGTACAACGCTGAGTTCCAGAAGGTGCTGCTGGGTTGATGAGTATGGCAACAGGCGCATTCGCCGAACGGGGTGCCGACCTCGAGTTGGTCGGCATTTCCAAACGTTTTCCCGGCTTCACCGCGATTGAAAGCCTCGACCTGACCATCCCGGCGGGCTCGTTCTTCGCCTTGCTCGGTCCGTCCGGCTGCGGCAAGACGACCACCCTGCGGCTGGTCGCCGGACTTGAGGAGCCGACGACGGGTCGCATCCTGATCGGCGGCAAGGACGTCACGAATCTCAAGCCGTACCAGCGTCCGGTGAACACGGTGTTCCAAAGCTACGCGCTGTTCCCGCACATGACGGTGCTCGAAAATGTGGCGTTCGGGCTGCGTCGGCGCAAGCTTGCCGACCCGGTCGGCAAGGCGCACGAAGCTCTTCGACTGGTCGAGCTCGACCATCTCGCAGCTCGCAAGCCGCAGCAGCTCTCCGGCGGCCAGCAGCAGCGAGTCGCGCTGGCCAGGGCCCTGGTCAACCGTCCGGCGCTGCTGCTGCTCGACGAGCCGCTCGGCGCCCTCGACCTGAAGCTGCGCCGCCAGATGCAGCTGGAACTGAAGACCATCCAGGAGGAGGTCGGTCTCACCTTCCTGCACGTGACCCACGACCAGGAGGAGGCCATGACCATGGCCGACACGATCGCGGTGATGAACAAGGGCCGGATTGAGCAGATGGGCGCCCCCGAGCAGCTCTACGAGCTGCCGAAAACGGCGTTCGTCGCCAACTTCCTGGGCCAGTCGAACCTGTTCACGGGCACGGTCGTCGGCACGACGAGCACCGCCATCTCGGTCGACATCGCCGGCCAGAAGATCGTCGTGCCGGTCGGACGGTCGCACCGCCACTCCGGCGACGTCACCATCGGCGTCCGCCCGGAGAAGCTGAGCCTGCACAGGGAGGCGCCCGTCATCGATCCGGCGCGCAACGTGATCGGGCCGGCGCATGTGATCGACGTGTCCTTCAGCGGTGTGAGCACGCAGTACCTGATCGCGCACCCCTCCCTCGGCACCATCGTCGTCTTCGCCCAGAACATGGCCTTCGGGCCGGTGGCCCACGTGGGCGAACAGGTCTGGGTGAGCTGGGACATCGAACACGGCTTCGGGCTGGCAGACGACCCGGCGGAGAACCCGCGGTTCGCCGCGGACACCGACACGAAGAGCATCGCGGCTCAGCGGCACGCCGCCCTGATCGCGGAGCTCGGGGAGGCCTAGGGCATGGCCTTCGCGGCGTTTGCCACCACGACCGGGCCGGGCGAAGAGCTACAGAGGCGGCGGAGTCCGATCGCCCTGCTCCTGCTGCTGCCGGGCATCCTCTACCTCGCCCTGTTCTTCCTCACCCCGCTCGTCTCGCTCGTCCTGACCTCCCTGCAGGTGCCGTCCGCGACGGGCGAACCCGGCGTGTACGATCCAGCCTTCAAGTGGGAAAACTACGTCACGGTCATCAACGACTACTTGCCGCACATCCTGCGCTCGTTCGGCTACGCGCTGATCGCAACCGTGCTGGCGCTCGCGTTCAGCTACCCGCTCGCCTATTTCATCGGCGTCAAGGCCAGGCCGTGGCCCCTGCTGCAAAGCCTGATGCTCGTCCTGGTCATCGCGCCGTTCTTCATCAGCTTCCTCCTGCGCACGCTGGCCTGGAAGCAGCTCCTCTCGGACGAATCGTTCGTCATCACAACGCTCAAGGCGCTGTCGGTGATGCCCCCGGATGCGCACTTCACCGGGACACCCGTGGCGGTCATCTTCGGGTTGACCTACAACTTCATCCCGTTCATGACGCTGCCGCTCTATACGACCCTCGAACGGCTCGATGTGCGCTACCTCGAGGCCGGCAGCGACCTCTACGCCAGCCCGCTGCAGGTGTTCCGCAAGGTGACCATCCCGCTCTCGATGCCCGGAATCGTTGCCGGCACGCTGCTCACGTTCATCCCGGCCGCCGGCGACTACGTGAACGCGAGCAGATCGTTCCTTGGCGGTTCGGACACCCAGATGATCGGAAACGTGATCGAGGCGAATTTCCTCGTGCTCGAGAACTACCCGGCCGCGGCTGCGCTGTCGATCATCCTGATGTCCGTCATCCTGGTCATCGTCACGATCTACATCCGGCGCGCCGGAACGGAGGAGCTGCTGTGAAGTTCTCGCTCGGCAAGTGGCTGCTTCCCGTCTACGCGGTCCTGGCCCTCACCTTCCTGATGATTCCGATCATCTATACCTTCATCTTCTCCTTCAATGATTCCCTGAAGTCCAACATCACCTGGCGCGGCTTCACCCTCGACAAGTGGCTCAACGTCTGCAAGGTGCAGGGCGGCGCGGTCTGCGAGGCGTTCGGCAACAGCCTCATCATCGGTGCCGTCGCAACCGTCGCGGCGACGGTCATGGGCACCATGATCGCCATCGCCATCGTGCGGTACAAGTTCAAGTTCCGCTCGGCGACCAGCCTGCTGCTCTTCCTCCCGATGGCAACGCCCGAGGTCGTGCTCGGCGCGGGCCTGGCCGCCCAGTTCCTGTCGGTCGGCGTGCCCAAGGACATGACCACGATCATCCTCGCGCACACGATGTTCTGCATCAGTTTCGTGGTGGTGACCGTCAAGGCGAGGGTCGCCAGCCTCGACCCCGCCCTCGAGGAGGCCGGACGGGACCTCTACGGTTCGCCGAGCCAGGTGTTCATGCGGATCACCTTCCCCCTGCTCCTGCCGGGGATCCTGGCCGCCGCGCTGCTGTCCTTCGCGCTCAGCTTCGACGACTTCATCATCACGAACTTCAACTCCGGTTCGGTGACGACGTTCCCGAAGTACATCTACATCTCCGCTTCCCGCGGCATCCCGGCGGAAGCGAACGTGATCGCCTCGGCCGTGTTCCTGATCGCGCTCGTGGTGGTCGTCACGACGCAGGTCTCGGCCGCGGCCCGCGCCAAACGTCTCGCCAAACTCGGCTAGCCCTCCCCGCGAAACCGCAGTTGTGCGCGTTATGCGGGCGTTTTAACGCGCACAACTGCGGTTTCGCGGGGGGTTTGAGGGTTAGATGTAGCTGGCTCGGATTTCGCCGACCTGGCGTCCGCCGCCGGACACGGCGAGGTGCAGGTCGGGTGCCAGCGCGTCGACGTCGGAGCGTGCGATGGCCCCGGCATCGGCGAGCAGGCTGAGCGCGACGATGGTCGCCGCGCGCAGGCTGCCGTCGAGGACCTTCAAGGCAACCGTGGTGCCGTCGTCCGCCGAGGCGACCATGATTCCCTCGGCCCCGGTCTTGATGAAGAGGCCGAGGCGGTCGATCACGACGGTGTCCGGCATCCCGGGTCCGGCGATCACCCAGCCGTTCGAGCGAACGGCCTCGGCCAGGAAGCCCGCCTCCCGGTAGATGGCGAACGGCGAACTCGACTTGGAGGTGGCGATCCGGGCGATTCCGCGGGCGAGCGCGGTGAGGGAGAGCGCGTGCACGGGTGCCCCGCAGCCGTCGATGCCGGACGCCGCCGGGCGTTCTCCGGTGAACCGCTCGACCACGTCGAGGATCCGCTTCTGCAGCGGATGTTCCGGGTCGAGGTAGCCGGCCAGCGGCCAGTCGTTCTGGGCGCACGCCGCCAGCATGGCCGCATGCTTGCCGGAGCAGTTCATGTAGATCGGGGCCTTGCCGGCGCCGAGCCGCACCAGGGCGTCGCGGGACGCCGTGTCATCCGGCCAGGCCGCCGGGCAGCCGAGGGCGGACTCGGGCACGCCCGCACGGCTGAGGAGCCCGCGCGCGAGGGTGGCGTGCTTCTCCGTGCCGCTGTGGCTGGCGGTCGCGACTGCCGCATCCTCGCCACGGAGGGTAACGCCGCTGGCCATCACGGCGATCGCCTGGAACGGCTTCATCGAGGACCGGGGGAAAATCGGGGTCGTCACGTCGCCCAGGGCACGGATGAGCGTGCCGTCGGCCCGGAGCACGACGGCGGAGCCGGCATGCCTCGACTCGACGAAACCGCTCCGCTCGACGACGGCCAGTTCGACCGCGTTGCCGACGGCGAAGGTCTCCGTGACGCTTGCGGCTGCCACCCTTAGAGCGCCGCGATGGCGTCGTCGATGACCGAGAGGGCATCGGCGAGCAGCGCGTCGGTGACGGCCAGGCTCGGCAGGAAGCGCAGCACGTTTCCGTAGGTGCCGGCGGTCAGCAGCAGCACGCCGTGCTGGGCCGCGTAGGCGGAGATCTTCGACACGGCGGGCGCGTTGGGCTCCTTCGTCGTGTCGCCGGTGCCCGGCTGCACGAGCTCGATGGCGATCATGGCGCCGCGGCCGCGGATCTCGCCGATGATGTCGTACTTCGCCTTGAGCACCTCGAGGCCTGCGGTGAGGGTCGCTTCGATCCGCTTTCCTTCGGCGAGGAGGTTGTTCTTCTCGATTGCGTCGAAGACCGCGATCGCTGCGGCGCAGGCGACCGGGTTGCCGCCGAAGGTTCCGCCGAGGCCGCCGGGCTGGGAGGCATCCATGATTTCGGCGCGACCGGTGACGGCGGCCAGCGGCATTCCGCCGGCGATGCCCTTCGCGGTGAGGACCAGGTCGGGGACCCAGCCGAAGTGCTCGGCCGCGTAGTAGGCGCCGGTGCGGGCCATGCCGCTCTGGATCTCGTCGGCGATCATGACGACGCCGTTGGCCGTGCACCATTCCTGCAGGGCGGGGAGGAAGCCGTCGGCCGGAACCATGAAGCCGCCCTCGCCCTGGATGGGCTCGACGACGAGGCAGGCGAGGTCAGTGGCCCCGACGGCCTTCTCGAGGTACGTGATGGTGCGCTTGGCGGCATCCGCACCGCTCAGTCCGTCGTGATACGGGTACGAACTGGGTGCGTGGTAGACGTCGCCGGCCAGCGGGCCGAACCCGGTCGCGTACGGCATCGCCTTGTAGTTCATGGCCATCGTGAGCACGGTGCGACCGTGGTAGGCGTGGTCGAGCACGGCGACAGCGCGGCGGCCGGTGTGCTTGCGGGCGATCTTCACGCCGTTCTCCACTGCTTCGGCGCCGGAGTTGATCAGCACGCTCTTCTTGGCGAAGGTGCCGGGGGTGTGTTCGGCCAGCAGCTCGCAGACGCGGACGTATTCCTCGTAGGGCGTGATCGTGAACAGCGTGTGGATGAACTCGGCCGTTTGGCCGACAACGGCGTCGACGACACTGGACTCCGTGTGGCCGATCGTGGTGACGCCGATGCCGGCGCCGAGGTCGATGAACTGGTTGCCGTCGACGTCGACGACGATGGCGCCGTTGGCCCTGGCGACGTAGACCGGGAGCATGGAGCTGACTCCACCGGATACGCTCGCCAGGCGTCGCTTGTGCAACTCCTCTGACTTCGGACCGGGGATACTGGTCACGATTTTGCGTTCCTGTGTCACGGAATAGACGGGAACGACGGGGGCAGCGGGCGCGTTGAGGATCTCAGTCATAGTGTCCCCAGTTTACCGACCGGACGCTCGCTCACGGCAGCGTTTTCCTGCGAGAATCGTGTCCGGTCCCGCGATTACCCCAGGAGATGACATGAAAACTGCACATCACTACGCCGTGCGGCTTTCCTGGACCGGAAACCGGGGCGCCGGCACGAGCGGATACCGCGAGTACGGGCGCGAACACACCATCACGTCCGCCGGGAAACACCCCATCGACGGGTCCGCCGATCGCACCTTCCACGGCAACGCCGATCGCTGGAATCCCGAGGAGCTTCTGCTCACGGCCCTCAGCCAGTGCCACATGCTGTCCTACCTGCATGTCGCCGTTCGGCACGGCGTGACCGTCGTGGCCTACACGGATGACGCGGTCGGCACCATGGAACAGCTCCCGCCCGTCGGCGGCCGCTTCACCTCGGCGACGCTGCGCCCCCGGGTGACGATTGCGGACCCGAGCCAGCTGGACCTGGCCCAGTCGCTGCACGCCGAGGCCGCGCGGGAGTGCTTCATCGCGGCATCGGTCAACTTCCCGGTCGGCCATGAGGCGATGACCGTGCCCGAGGTCGTCACCGGGCTGGAATCGGCCGACTGAGCGACTTGGGTCGACGTTCCGGCGTGGTCGCCTCGGCTGAGCGCTCAGCGGAGCGTTCGGCGAAGCGGTGGATGGCCGCTGCCCAGAGGCGGTCGCGGGCTGCGGCAGGTTCGTCATCGCCGTAGCGCTGGCGGCGCAGTCGGCGCGCTCGTTCCGCTTCCTCCTGGTTCTGGCGGTTCAGTTCGATGGCGAAGTAGGCCAGGGGGTTCATTGTTCTCTCCGTTCAAAATAACCAGTGAAACTGCTTTACGGGTTACATGCTACGTAACTAGCAAACCGCGTACAATGGTTATATGACCGATGGCAGGAATGAGTCGAAAGTCGTCCGGAATGGCTCTCACGATGCGGAGCTCCTGGTCGACTTCCTCAACACGCTCGACGTGGAGGACGGTACGGACCAGCTGGCGACGTCAGCCGGGCTGGCGTCCTGGGCCAGCGCCCACGGGCTCGAACCGGGCACTCTCGACGACGCCCGCGGCGCCCGGGACGCGCTGCGGTCCCTGGTGACGGGCGGCCGGCCCGAGCTGCCGGCCGTCCCGCTGCATCCGTCCTGCGAGGGCGACGGGGTGTGCCTGCGGTCGAGCACGGTCGCCGAGGCCGCGATCGCGGCCACGGTGGTCCTGAGCATCCAGGGGAAGATCAGCCGGGTCAAGCTCTGCCAGGCCGAGACCTGCCGGTTCGCCTACTACGACCACTCGCGGAATGGCTCGCGGGCGTGGTGCAGCATGGAGATCTGCGGGAACCGCTCGAAGGCGCGGAACTTCCGCGCCAAACCGGCCTGACGCCTCGGCTCAGCGGCGCTCGGGGCGAAGGATCGCCTGGGCGACGCGCTGCACGACGCCCGACGGCGGCGTCTCGTTGTATTCGTTCGCGAGTTCCTGCCCGGTGAGGTCGTGGATGGCGGCCATGATCTCATCCGTTGCCCGGCGCCTGGCCCGGCCGGAGTCGGCGGTCCCGTGCCTGCTGACGTCGATCGGTTCGCCGAATTTCACCGTCACCCTGCGGATCCGCGGGAGCCTGGCGCCGACCGGCTGGATCTCCTGGGTGCCGATGAGCCCAACCGGCACGACGACCGAATTCGTGGTCAGGGCGAGCCAGGCGACGCCGGTGCGGCCGCGGTAGAGGCGCCCGTCGAGCGACCGGGTGCCCTCGGGGTAGATCGCGAACGCGCTGTCCGACTCCAGGATGCGCCGGCCCGCGTCGAGCGCGTCCTGGGCCGCCTGCCCGGCGCCGCGTTCGACGCCGACCGCGCCGATCGCGGTGAAGAAGGTCCGGGAGATCCAGCCCCTGAATCCGGTGCCGGTGAAGTAGGTGGACTTGGCCAGGAACTGCACCGGACGGGGCGCGGTGAGCGGGATCACCAGGCTGTCGATGAACGAGAGGTGATTGCTGGCCAGGATGACGCGTCCGGTTTCCGGGATGTTCTCCCGGCCGGTGATGTGGGGACGGAAGACCAGGCGGGCGATTGGGGCCATGATCCCGTAGCCGAGGAAATAGACGAATCCGGGCCGTTTCGCGGGCCCCGGCGCCGCTGCCTCGTCGACGAAATCCGGGTCTACGCTGGCAGCTGTCACCCTTCGACGATAGCGCTGTTCGTATGCGTTCCAGGGAATGCGTACCCCCGGCTCGAGTGCACGGGCCCTAGCATGGGAGCGTGCAGAGAGTAATCATCCTCGGATCGACCGGGTCGATCGGTACCCAGGCCCTCGACGTGATCAAGGCCAACCCGTTCCGCTTCGACGTGGTCGGGTTGTCCGCGGGCAGCAACCGGGAGCTGCTCGACGCGCAGGCCGAGGCGTTCGGCGTGGAGCACACGGCGCTGGGCGCCGCGGAGGCTGAGCAGCTGGTGCGGGATGTCGAGGCCGACGTCGTGCTCAACGGCATCACCGGTTCGGTGGGCCTGGGCCCGACCCTCGCCGCGTTGAAGGCCGGGCGCACACTCGCGCTGGCGAACAAGGAGTCCCTCATCGTCGGCGGGGACCTGGTGAAGTCCCTTGCGGCGCCCGGGCAGATCGTGCCGGTGGATTCGGAGCACTCCGCGATCGCGCAGGCGCTGCGGTCGGGCACTCCCCGCGAGGTCCGGCGCCTCGTGCTCACGGCATCCGGGGGCCCCTTCCGGGGTCGCAGCCGCCAGTCGCTGGCGACGGCCACGCCCGAGCAGGCGCTGGCGCATCCGACCTGGAACATGGGCCTCGTCGTCACCACCAATTCCGCCACGCTGGTGAACAAGGGCCTCGAGGTGATCGAGGCGCACCTGCTCTTCGACGTGGAGTACGACCGCATCGATGTGGTGGTTCATCCCCAGTCGGTCGTGCACTCGATGGTCGAGTTCATCGACGGCTCGACCATCGCCCAGGCGTCCCCGCCCGACATGCGGCTGCCGATCTCGCTGGGGCTGGACTGGCCGAACCGGGTCGCGGCCGTCGGTGTTCCGATCGACTGGACGACCCCGCACACCTGGACGTTCGAGCCGCTCGACGACGCGGCCTTCCCGGCGGTCGAGCTGGCCAAGCAGGTCGGCCGGGCCGGCGGAACCTATCCCGCCGTGTTCAACGCGGCCAACGAGCAGGCCGTGGCCGCGTTCCATGCGCGCCGGATCGGCTTCCTGGACATCGTCGCGACCGTGCAGCGCGTCGTGGAGGCGCACGAGCAGGACGGCATGCTCACACTGGAGTCGCTGGCCGCGGCAGAGGCCTGGGCGCGGGCCGCGGCCGACAAGCTGCTGGCCTGACCCCGGCGACCACCGTCGGCCGGTCCCTGCAGGCATCGAATCGGCCGCAATTTCGTCGCTGAGGGTCCCGGGTTCCCGCATGCCGCTAGGTTGGGCGAAGGGGGCGAGCCCCCTCGGACCACACGAGCGCAGGGGGAACGCGAATGACCAGAAAAACCATCGCCAGGACTGCAGTGATCCTGGGGGCCGTGGGCGTACTCGCGATGTCGCTCGTGGGCTGCGCATCGAGAGCGGCAAGCCCCGCACCCGCGATCGGCCCGTCGCCTTCCGCGAGCGACCCGGCACAGACGGATCCGCCGGCCGTTGCCGCCGCCATCCTGGTGCACTCGGACGGCCTGCGGGTTGTCGACGCAGCCGGGGATGTGCTTGAGACGGTGACCTACTTCGATCCCATCGCCGATGTGGTCGCCGTGCTCACGACGGCGATCGGAAGCGATCCGGTTGTCGAGGCGCATACCGGGGGGAGCGAGTCGTCACCGGGCACTTTTTACGTCTGGGACGGGCTGCTGCTGAATGACACCGACGAACCCGTGGCTGCCCCGCGCCTCGACCCGGAGTGGCACGTGCGGGTCGATGGGCCGACCGCGGGAACCCTGGCGGTGACCACGGCCGAGCACGTCGCGGTGGGTCAGTCCCAGGCGGAGGTTGAGACTCTCGTCCCGGGCACGCTGAGCACCGTGGAAGTTGCAGGTTCCACCGTGATGGACGGCCGGTACGAGCTGCTCGAGGTCGGCAAGAACGGCGAGACCGCGCTCCACCACGTGACGTTCGTACGTCTGGAGGGCTCTCCCCTGACTGTGACAACCATCCTGGCCCCAGCCCCGGACTGGGGAAACTAGGAACGTGCGCCGGGCGGGTGACGTCGAAGCCTGACTAGTCGTCCTTGCCGTTGCCCTTCTTGTCGTCGTCCTCGTCGTTGCCCTTGCCCGGCTTCGAATCCTTGGTCGGCGTCGGCGTGGGAGTCTGCGTGAGCACCGGCGCGGGTTTGGCGGCCTCGATCGCGGCGTTCAGGTCGGCGCCCACCAGATTGATGGCCGACTGGATGCGGGCTGAGCGTTCGCCCGTCACCTCGCCCGCGGCGGAGGCGGCCAGCAGGTCGGCCTGGAGCGCGTCCAGGGCGGATTGCGCGCTCGTGTAGTCGCCCGCGGCGGCGGAGGTGGCGACTGCGCGGACGCCGGTTTGCAGCCGCTCGGCCGTGGACTGCTCCAGGGCGGACGGATCGTTCGCGCATCCGGAGAGGGCGACCGCGAGGATGACCGCAGCGATCGCGGCGCGTGAGGCACGGGGAAGGCGCGTCATCACGGCACCGGCACCGTGGACGCCGGCGGCGCTTCGCCGGGGGCCGTTGGCGGCTCCGGTGCGGGCGCCGGCTCGGGGACCGGCTCGACGGTCGGATCCGGCGCGGGCTCGACCGTCGGTTCCGGAGCCGGGGTGGGAGTCGGGGTGGGCGTCGTCGTCGGCTCCGGGGAGGGTGCGGGTTCGTCCGTCGGCTCCGGGGCCTTCGTCGGCTCCGGGGTCGACACGGCGATCGCCGCCGCGAGGTCGGTGCCGACGAGCTTGATGGCCGCCTGGATCTCGGCGGATCGGTCGGCCGTCACATCGCCGGCCTTCGTCGCGGCGAGCACGTCCGCCTGCACCACAGCGAGCGCGGTCTGGGCCTCTGCGAAGTCGCCGGCCGCGGCGGCGGTCGACACGGCGAGCACCCCGTCCTGCAGCTGACTGGCCGCACCGGGCGTGAGGTCGGGGCTCGCGTCAGAACAGCCGGTCAGGGCGGCGGTGGCAATCAGGAGGGTGGCGGCCAGCGCGACGGACCGCGAACGGAACCCGCTCACGGCTCGACGCTCTTCTGGAGCTCCTGGAGATGCGTGCCCAGGGGGCCTTCGACGGCGGGGTAGCTCGGCGGGGTCGCTTCGGGCCCGCTTGGGCGCTGGAGGAGCACGAAGGCCAGAATTCCGATGACGACCGCGGCGACGACCAGGATGATCGGCACCCACTTCCGGCGTCCGCCCCGGGAAGGGCGCCCTGTTCCGGGAGTGGTCCGGGCCGCGGTGTCGTCGGAGTCCTGCGGCGATTGCACCCTGCCCAGGACCACCGTCTCCGCCGAGGCGTCACTGGAGGGAAGGGCACTGGCGGGCGAGGAGACGGGCAGCAGGGCCGTGGCCGCGTCGGTGGCCAGGAGAGCAGTGGCATCCGAGGCGCCGGTGGGCATGAGCTGCGTGGCGTCGTCCGCGGCGCCGGCGCCCGCGGAGGCCAGGGCCCGAAGGGCCACGGCGGCGTCGGAGGCGCTGGGCCGGTCTGCGGCTTCCCGGCTGGTCATCGCGCCGAGCAGGTTCACCCAGTCGCGGCCAAGGGTCGCCGGGATCTCGGGCTGGCGTTGCAGCCGGGCCGTCGCGGACTCGATGGCGGTGCCGGGGTAGGCGCGTTCGCCGGTCAGGCACTCGAGCAGCACCAGCCCGAACGAGTACACGTCGCTGGGCGGCCCGATCGCCGCGCCCAGGGCCTGCTCGGGGCTGAGATAGCTCGCGGTGCCGATGAGCGTGCCGGTCGCTGTGAGCCTGGCCTCGTCGAGGAGCCGGGCGATGCCGAAGTCGGCGAGCTTGGCGTGGGAAATACGGCCAGGGAAACTTGAGGGTGCCAGCAGGACGTTCGCCGGCTTGATGTCGCGGTGGATGATGCCCTGGGAATGCACGTAGTGCAGCGCCTCGGCCAGGTCGGCGCCCATCTCGGCCACCTCGGCGGCCGAAAGGGGCCCGCCCGCGATCTGGCTGCGAAGGTCGGGGCCGTCGATGAACTCCATCACGATGAACGTGCGCGCAGAGCCGTCGATGACGGCGGTTCCCACGTCGAAGAGGGTGACGAGGGCGAAGTGGTTGAGGCTCGCCAGCAGGGCGACTTCCCCGCTCTGGCGCTCCGCTCCGGACGAATCGTCGAGCGAGTCATTGCGGAACAACTTGAGGGCCACGGTGCGGCCGAGAATGACATCCGTCGCCTGGTAGACGGCCGCCATGCCGCCGTTGCCGATCAGGCGATCGACGCGAAACCGATCGGCGAGGACATCGCCGATGGGGCTGGCAGTTTGCTGTGCGGACAGGGGATTCTCCTCGGGGGGGATGCTGTGGCCGGAACGCGACCCGCGAGGGGCCTGTAACCAGCAGCTTTGCAGCTTGATGCGGCTAATCTGGGCCTGTGGAAACCGTGCTTCTGTTCATCTTAGGTGTCGTCGTCGTGATTGTCGGCCTTGCCCTGTCCATCGGCCTGCATGAAATCGGCCACCTGGTGCCGGCGAAGGCATTCGGGGTCAAGGTCACGCAGTACATGGTCGGATTCGGCCCGACCCTGTGGTCCAGGCGCAAGGGCGAGACCGAATACGGCGTCAAGGCCATCCCGCTCGGCGGCTACATTTCGATGATCGGCATGTTCCCCCCGGTCAAGGGCGGCGCCGCGCGCACCTCGGGGACCGGCTTCTTCAACACCCTGGTGCAGGATGCCCGCAGCAGCAGCGCCGACTCGATCGGCGAGGGGGAGGAGGCCCGGGCCTTCTACCGTCTGCCGGTTTTCAAGCGCGTCATCATCATGCTCGGCGGACCGACCATGAACCTCCTGATCGGGATCATCCTCTTCTCCATCGTGCTGATGGGCTTCGGCACGGCGCAGGCGAGCACGACCGTCGGGAGCGTCTCCGAGTGCGTGCTGCCGGCCACGAGCGTCCGCCAGACCTGCGACGCGTCCGACGAGCCGGCGCCCGGCGCCGCGGCCGGACTCCAGCCGGGCGATCGGATCGTCAGCGTCAACGGCACCCCCATTGCGACCTGGGAGCAGTCGACCGCGATCATCCGCGAGTCTCCGGGCACGCCCCTCGAATTCGTCGTCGAGCGCGACGGCGAGGACGTCGCCCTCACCATCACGCCGAAGCTCACCGAGCGGTACGTGATGGACGAGGCGGGCCAGATTGAAGAGGATGCCTCCGGGCAGCCTGTCACCACCGAGGTCGGATTCGTCGGGATCGGGCCGGCCAGCGAGCTCGTCCAGCAGCCGGCGACCGCGGTGCTTCCCGCGGTGGGCGACAACATCGTCAGGGTAGGCCAGATGATCCTCAACCTGCCGCAGCGGCTCGTCGAAGTGGCCAATGCCGCATTCGGCCCGGGGGAGCGCGACCCGAACGGCCCGATCAGCGTCGTGGGCGTCGGCCGCGTCGCCGGGGAGATCACGAGCATCGACTCCGTTCCCGTCGCCAGCAAGGTGGCGAGCCTGCTCGGCCTGCTCGGCTCCGTCAACATCGCCCTGTTCGTGTTCAACCTGATCCCGCTGCTGCCGCTCGACGGCGGCCACGTGGCCGGAGCGCTGTGGGAGGGCATCCGCCGCTTCTTCGCGAAGCTCTTCAAGCGCCCCGTGCCCGGGCCCGTCGACACGGCCAAGCTCATGCCGCTGACGTTCGCGGTGGTCATCGTGCTCGGCGCGATGAGCCTGCTGCTGATCTACGCGGACATCGTCAAGCCGATCAGCATCTTCGGCTAACGCTTCCTACCTCCCGCGAAACCGCAGTTGTGCGCGCTATAAACGCGTTTTGACGCGCACAACTGCGGTTTCGCGGGAGGGGCGGAGGGGCTTCTAGCGGGAGAGCAGCAGGGCGTCGCCCTGGCCGCCGCCGCCGCACAGCGACACGGCCGCCTTGCCGCCGCCGCGGCGAGCGAGTTCCAGCGCGGCGTGCAGCGCGAGCCGTCCGCCGGAGGCGCCGATCGGGTGGCCGATGGCGATCCCGCCGCCGTGGATGTTCACCTTGTCGCTGCTGAGGCCGAGCTCACGCGAGGACTGCAGGGCGACGGCGGCGAACGCCTCGTTGATCTCGACGACGTCGAGGTCTTCGGCTGACCAGCCCGCTCGGCCGAGGGCGTGCGCGATTGCGTTCGCGGGCTGCGAGTGCAGGGAGTTGTCGGGACCGGCGACGTGCCCGGATGCCTCGATGACGGCCAGCCAGGCGAGCCCGTGCGCCTCGGCCCACCGCCGGCTGGTCACGACGACCGCGCTCGCGCCGTCGCTGAGCGGCGAGGAGTTCCCGGCCGTGATCGTTCCGTCGGTCGAGAAGGCGGGGCGCAGGCGCCCGAGGGACTCCACTGTGCTGTCGCCGCGCACACCCTCGTCGGCGTCGATGAGCTTCGGTTCGCCCTTGCGCTGCGGCACGCTGATCGGCGTGATCTCGTTGTCGAAGGTGCCGTCGGCCATGGCGGCGGCGGCTCGCTGGTGCGAGGCGGCCGCGATTTCGTCCTGCTCGACCCGGTTCATCTCGAGTTTCTCGTTGACCCGCTCGGTCGAGATGCCCATCGACAGGCCGTCGAAGGCGTCCGTCAGCCCGTCGTGGGCGGCGTGGTCGAGGGCGGTGACGCTGCCGTAGGCCCAGCCCTGGCGGGAGCCGGGGAGCAGGTGCGGGGCCTTCGACATGGATTCCTGCCCGCCGGCGACGACGACATCCGCTTCGCCGAGCCGGATGAGACGGGCCGCGTCGATCACCGCGGCGAGCCCGGACAGGCACACCTTGTTCAGCGTCATCGCGGGCACGTTCCACGGGATGCCGGCGGCGATCGAGCTCTGGCGGGCGGGGTTCTGCCCGCAGCCGGCCTGCAGCACCTGCCCCATCAGCACGGCGTCGACCTGGTCGGGGCTGACGCCGGCGCGCTCGAGGGCGCCCGCGATGGCGGCGGTCCCCAGCTGCACGGCGGTGAGGGAGGACAGCTGGCCGTTCACGCGGCCCTGCGGCGTGCGCGATCCGGCCACGATGACTACTTCGATTGCGGGCATGAGGGGTGACTCCTTCGTCTTCACACTGATCTTTCGACTGTATCGCCGATCGACGCCCGGGACGCACCGGGCGGATGCCGCGGGCGAGGGCCGCGGGCGAAGGCCGTTCCGGATTCGAATCGTTATCGGGGATTCTTCCGTCGGCTGCCCGCCCGGTGCGAGACTGGCGGCAGGCGGCGCGGGGGACGCGCCGGGGGAAGTGGGACGCGATGAACCGGTCAGCCAGCAAATTCACCATGGTGGGCCTGATGGTGTCGGGGATACTGTTTGCCGGCACGGCGTGCGCCTCGAACCAATCCGGCGCGGACTCGGCGGCAGGCCCGGCCGGGGACGTGGCGCCCTCTTCCTCGCCGGGCCCGGAGGTCGACCCCCTCACGAGCGTCACCACCATCGTCGTACGCCCGGAGGCGCTCGAGCTCATGGACGAGTCGGGATCACTGGTGGCCTCTCTGACGTACGAAGATCCTCTGGCGGCGATGCTGGGCGCGTTGTCCGTGGTGGTCGGAGAAGAGCCCGCGACGGCATCGTACGAGGGCGGGCTGGAGCGCCCGGCGGGGCAGACGTATTCCTGGGCGGGTCTGACGCTCACCGACTACCTGCCGCCGGAAGGGAAATTCCTCGGCGAGAGCGATTACTCGCTCGACTTCACGGCGGGCCAGGTGGGCGACGGGGTCGCGATCACGACGGAGTCCGGTAGTACGGTCGGCGACGACATGGATGCCGTGGCGGACGAACTGGGGCTGAGCGTCAACAGGGATTTCGCGTCTGCCGGGCACCTGTTCTTTCTGATCGAAGTCGGTCCCGAGCTGACGACACCGGCGGGAGACAACATCGAATACCCCAACGCATGGGCTGTGCACGTCAGTTCCACTTCAGGCTCCGGGGTCATCAATAACATCGGGGCCCCGGTCAACCTGAGTCACTGGGTCAGCTGACGGGCGGTCCGCCGCACAGGCACCGCGCCGGGCACGACGCGTAAGCTAACGGCGTGGCTGCAATCAATTTAGGGATGCCCAAGGTGCCTGAGGTACTCGCTCCCAGACGTAAGACCCGTCAGATCAAGGTCGGCAAGGTGCTCGTCGGCGGCGACGCCCAGGTGAGCGTGCAGTCGATGACGACCACGCCGACACCGAACATCAACGCGACGCTCCAGCAGATCGCCGAGCTCACCGCGTCCGGCTGCGACATCGTGCGCGTCGCCGTGCCCAGCCGCGACGACGCCGAGGCGCTGCCGATCATCGCGAAGAAGAGCCAGATCCCGGTCATCGCCGACATCCACTTCCAGCCCAGTTACGTCTACGCCGCAATCGACGCCGGCTGCGCGGCCGTGCGTGTGAACCCGGGCAACATCCGCAAGTTCGACGACCAGGTCGGCGAGATCGCACGCCGGGCGAAGGCCGCGGGCGTCAGCATCCGGATCGGCGTGAACGCCGGCTCGCTCGACCCGCGCCTGCTGCAGAAATACGGCAAGGCCACCCCGGAGGCCCTCGTCGAGAGCGCCGTCTGGGAGGCGAGCCTGTTCGAGGAGCACGACTTCCACGACTTCAAGATCTCGGTCAAGCACAACGACCCGATCATCATGGTCAAGGCCTACCGGCTGCTGGCCGAGCGCGGCGACTGGCCCCTGCACCTCGGCGTGACCGAGGCCGGGCCGTCGTTCCAGGGCACGATCAAGAGCGCCACGGCGTTCGGCATCCTGCTCTCCGAGGGCATCGGCGACACGATCCGGGTGTCGCTGAGTGCCCCGCCGGTCGAGGAGATCAAGGTCGGCCTGCAGATCCTGCAGTCGCTGAACCTGCGCGAGCGCAAGCTTGAGATCGTCTCCTGCCCCAGCTGCGGGCGCGCCCAGGTGGATGTCTACAAGCTCGCCAACGACGTCACCGACGGCCTCGAGGGCATGACCGTGCCGCTCCGCGTCGCCGTGATGGGCTGCGTCGTCAACGGACCCGGCGAGGCCCGCGAGGCCGACCTCGGCGTCGCATCCGGCAACGGCAAGGGCCAGATCTTCGTCAAGGGCGAGGTCATCAAGACCGTCCCCGAGTCGGAGATCGTCGCGACCCTGATCGAGGAAGCCAACCGCCTGGCCGCCGAAATGCCGCCCAGCGAGGACAGCCTCGGCGCCCCCGTCGTCACCGTCGGCAAATAGCCCCACCCCTCCCCGCGAAACCGCAGTCGTGCGCGTTATGACGGCGTTTTAGCGCGCACAACTGCGGTTTCGCGGGACCGGGCGGGCGCGGCCTAAAGTAGACGGGTGCCTACACGCCTGTCGAACTACTTCCTCCGTACCCTCCGCGAAGACCCCTCCGACGCCGAGGTGACCAGCCACCGCCTGCTCGTGCGGGCCGGCTACATCCGTCGCCAGGCCCCAGGCATCTTCGCCTGGCTGCCGATCGGCCTGCGGGTGAAGGCGAAGATCGAGGCGATCGTGCGCGAGGAGATGACGGCGGCCGGCGCCCACGAGGTGCACTTCCCCGCTCTGCTTCCCAGGGAACCGTACGACATCACCGGGCGCTGGGACGAGTACGGCGACGGGCTGTTCCGCCTGAAGGACCGCAAGGGAAGCGACCTCCTGCTGGCACCCACCCACGAAGAGGTCTTCACCCTGCTGGTCAAGGACCTGTACAACAGCTACAAGGACCTGCCCCTGTCGATCTACCAGATCCAGGACAAGTATCGCGACGAGGCCCGCTCACGCGGAGGCCTGCTGCGCGGTCGCGAGTTCACGATGAAGGATGCCTATTCCTTCGACTACACCGACGCGGGCCTGGATGCCAGCTACCAGGCCCAGCGCGACGCCTACGAGCGCATCTTCACCCGGCTCGGCCTGGAATACGTGATCGTGCAGGCGGATGCCGGCGCCATGGGTGGCTCGAAAAGCGAGGAATTCCTGCACCCGACCCCGGTCGGCGAGGACACCTTCGTGCGGTCGGCCGGCGGCTACGCGGCCAACATCGAAGCGTTCACGACCGTCGCGCCTCCCGCGATCAGCTTCAAGGACCTGACGTCGGCCGAGGTGTTCGACACCCCGGACACCCCCACCATCCAGACCCTCGTCGACCGGGCCAACTCCGCCCACCCTCGCCCGGACGGCCGCGAGTGGACGGCGGCCGACACGCTCAAGAACGTTGTCCTCGCGCTGATGCTGCCGGACGGAACGCGGGAGCTCGTCGTGATCGGCCTGCCCGGCGACCGCGAGGTCGACCTCAAGCGGGTCGAGGTCGCATTCGCGCCGGCCGAGGTCGAGGCGGCCAATGAGGCCGACTTCGCCAGGCACCCCGGCCTGGTCAAGGGCTACATCGGCCCGTGGTCGATCGCCGGGGCCATCCTCGGTGAGAAGTCGGCCACCGGCATCAGGTTCCTGCTCGACCCGCGCGTCGTCGACGGTACCGAATGGATCACCGGGGCGAACGAGTCGGGCCGCCATGTCTTCGGGCTCGTTGCCGGACGCGACTTCCACGCCGACGGAACCGTCGAGGCCGCCGACGTGCGTGCCGGAGACCCCGCCCCCGACGGCTCCGGCCCGGTCGAACTCGCCCGCGGCATGGAAATCGGCCACGTCTTCCAGCTCGGCCGCAAGTACGCCGAAGCGCTCGGCCTCAAGGTGCTCGACGAGAACGGCAAGCTCGTCACCGTCACGATGGGGTCTTACGGGATCGGGGTGACCCGCATCCTGGCCACCATCGCCGAGCTCAACAACGACGCGAAGGGCCTGATCTGGCCGGAATCAGTGGCGCCGTTCGACGTGCACGTGATCGCCACCGGCCGTGACGAGCTCGTCTTCGAGACCTCCGAGACCGTCGTCGCGGCGATCGAGGCCACCGGCCGCGAGGTGCTCTACGACGACCGTCGCGGCAAGGTCTCGCCCGGCGTGAAGTTCGGGGACGCCGAACTGATCGGCGTCCCGAAGATCGTCATCGTGGGCCGTGGCGCGGCCGACGGCATCGTCGAGCTGTGGGACCGGCGCACCGGGGAACGAGAACAGGTCGCCGTCGCCGACGTCGTGACCCGCCTGGGCTGAGTCCCGGCCCGCGGCGGGTCGCCGCGTGATCAGAGCCGGGCGTAGCGCGCCCTCGCGAAGCTGTAGACGCCGAAGGCGATCAGTCCCACCCCGACCACGATCAGGAGGCCGGGACCGAACGGCAGGGCGACCAGGGCCTTGAGCGCCCCGTCGAGCCCGGTCGCCTTGGCGGCATTGGCCGTGAACGCCGCGACCAGGAACAGGATGCCGACCACCCCCAGCGCGATTCCCTTCGCGATGTAACCGAAGACGCCGAGTCCCACGATTACCGTGCCGACCGGCCCGCTCGGCACGGTAATCGCCTCGGTGAACGTCCTCGCCGCTCCCCGGTAGACGAAGAAACCGCCGATCACGAGCACGAGGAGCCCGATCAGGACGAGCAGGAGGATTCCGCCCGGTGCCCCGAGCAACGTCGCGGTGAAGTCCTGCGTGCTCCGGGCTGCGTCCGACGTGGCGCCCACGGCGAACGTGAGCGCCGTTGCCGCGACCGCGAGGTAGGCGACCCCCTTGCCGAGCTCGATCACCCGGTGCGCCCACTTGCGCTTCGGGTCATAGGCCGGCACGAGGAAGGCCTGGACAACCTGCCACAAGCCGAGGGCGGCCAGGCCGATCACCACGGTCCACAGCAGGAACACCCCGCCGGGAGTGGCGGCGAGTTGCCCGAGGGCGCCGGACTGGTCTGCTTTCGCGCCGCTCGTGCCGGTCGCGACTCCGATGGCGATGATGCCGATCAGCAGGTGCAGCAGGCCGTTGACCGCGTAGCCCACGCGGGCCAGGGTACGGAAAGGGGTGCTGTCTTCGGCCTTGCGTGCGGCCTTGCGCGCAGTCTTGCCTGCGGAATCAGTCGTCATTGGCCCAGACTAGCCGCGGGAACGCCACCGGCGACAGGGGCATCGACGGTGACGGACCCGCTCGGATTCGGGTACCGTAGAGGAGAGCCCGCTGCGCAGTTTCGCGGCGGCACAATTTGAATAGAGGAGGCCGGCCATGGACATCGACCTCAGTATGTTGCGGCAGATGGAGCGCGAGAAAGAGATCCCCTTCGAGGAACTCGCGCGGATCATTGAACAGGCAATTCTGACCGCCTACCTCAAGCACATCCACCCGGGTGAGCACATGAAGCAGGCCGTCGAGGAAGAGCCGGGGGCGCGGGTCGTTCTCGACCGCAAGACCGGCCACATCACCATCTTCGTGCCCGAACACGACGACGAGGGCAACATCATCGGCGAGGGCGTCGACGAGCCAACGGACTTCGGCCGGATCGCCGCGTTCGCGGCCAAGCAGGTCATCAACCAGCGCCTGCGGGACCTGGCCGATGACGCGGTGCTCGGGGAGTTCCGCAGCCGCGAGGGCGAGATCGTCGCCGGGATCATCCAGCAGGGCCCGAACCCGCGCATGATCCACGTCGACCTCGGCAGCATCGAGGCGATCCTGCCTCCTGAGGAGCAGGTGCCCGGTGAGAGCTACACGCACGGCACGCGCATCCGCGTCTACGTGACGGCCGTCGGCAAGGGGCTCAAGGGCCCGCAGATCACGGTGTCGCGCACCCACCCGTCGCTGGTTCGCCGCCTGTTCGCGCTCGAGGTCCCCGAGATCGCCAGCGGCGTCGTCGAGATCGTGTCGCTCGCCCGCGAGGCCGGCCACCGCACCAAGATCGCCGTGCGGGCCACCGAACCCGGCGTGAACGCCAAGGGCGCCTGCATCGGCGAACTCGGGCAGCGGGTGCGCGCGGTCACCGCCGAGCTCAACAACGAGAAGATCGACATCGTCGACTACTCGCCCGACCTGGCCACGTTCGTCGCCAGCGCGCTGTCGCCCGCCAAGGTCACCAGCGCCTATGTCATCGACGAGTCGATCAAGGCCGTCAGGGCTCTCGTGCCCGATTACCAGCTGTCCCTCGCCATCGGCAAGGAGGGCCAGAATGCCCGCCTCGCGGCCAAGCTGACCGGGGCCAAAATCGACATCCAGCCTGACAGTATTCTGGAGGACGCCGAATAGGGGGTACGATGGAACCCGTAAGAACGTGCATTGGATGCCGTTTGCGCGCACCTCGGTCCTCACTTCTGAGGGTTGTGGCCCGGGAATCGGAACTCGTGGCGGATGAAACCGCCACACTCCCTGGCAGAGGCGCGTGGTTGCATCCCACCGTCGCGTGCTTCCAGGACGCACAGCGGCGACGCGCTTTCGGGCGTGCCCTTCGCGTGACCAGTTCCGTGGACGCGAAACAACTAGAGAACAGGCTGACTTGGCTAATGGATAACTAATGAGCGGCTCGAAATGAGAACCGTCCGTTACTAACGGTCTGCCCCTTTCCGGGTGCAGGCCCGGAACAGGAGAATTGTGGCTGCAAAACCACGCGTACACGAGATCGCAACCGAGCTCGGCGTCGACAGCAAGGTAGCCCTTGCCAAATTGAAAGAAATGGGCGAGTTCGTCAAGGGACCGTCCAGCAGTGTTGAGCCCCCCGTCGCCCGGCGCCTCCGCGCCGCGCTCGAGGCCGACGGCGTGAAGACCGCCCCCGCGGGTGCCAAAACCGAAGCGCCGGTCGCCGCCAAGCCGGCTTCCGCATCGACGGCGAAGCCGGGAGCCCGTCCGGCACCCGCCAAGCCGGCCGCACAGCCCGTCGCCGTGGTGGAAGCCCCGGCCGCAGCCGCAGTCGACGCCCCGCCGCTCCCCGCGGCGCCGCTCACCGTTGCCGAGCGTCAGGCCCAGGCCGCCGAAAAGGCAGCCGCGGCAGGCAAGGCAGCCGAGAAGGATGTCGCGGCGGAAGCCACGACCGGCACCGAGACCCCCGAAGCCAGGACAGAGGGCGGCGCTGCCGCCCCGGTCAAGCCGGGCAGCGCACCGCGTCCGGGAGCCGCACGACCGGGTAACAACCCGTTCGCCAGCAACCAGGGCATGGGCAAGACCCCCACGCCGCGTCCGGGCAACAACCCGTTCGCGAGCGCCCAGGGCATGGGCCAACGCCCGCCCTCCGCCTCACCGAGCAACATCCCGCGTCCCGCCGCACCGCGCCCCGGTGCACCGCGTCCGGGTGGCCCCGGCCAGGCCCCGCGCCCGACCGGTTTCGGCCAGCGTCCGGGCGCTTTCCAGCGTCCCGGCGGAGCACCGGGAGGCGCCGGCGGCGCCCGCCCCGGCTTCGCGCGCCCCGGTGGCGCCCCGGCCGGAGCTCCCGGCTTCGGCCCGCCCCGCCCCGCCGGCGGTGGCGGCGCGGGTGGCCGCGGTCGCGGACCTGGTGGAGGAACCGCCGGTGCATTCGGCCGCGGTGGCGGCAAGAGCCGTGCCCGCAAGTCGAAGCGCACGAAGAGGCAGGAATTCGAACTGCGCGAGGCCCCGTCGCTGGGTGGCGTGAGCGTACCCCGCGGCGATGGCGGAACCGTTGTTCGCCTGCGTCGCGGTGCCTCGATCACCGACTTCGCCGACAAGATCGACGCGAGCCCTGGAAACCTCGTCACCGTGCTCTTCCACCTCGGTGAGATGGCCACGGCGACCGAGTCCCTCGACGAGGCCACGTTCGACGTGCTCGGCGAAGAGCTGGGCTACAAGATCCAGATGGTCTCGCCCGACGACGAGGACCGCGAACTGCTTCTCGGCTTCGACATCGACATCGATGAGGAACTGGCGGAGGAGACCGATGAGGAACTCGTCGCACGTCCCCCCGTTGTCACCGTCATGGGTCACGTCGACCACGGTAAGACCGCGCTCCTGGACGCCATCCGTAACGCCAAGGTTGCCGCGGGCGAAGCCGGCGGTATCACCCAGCACATCGGTGCCTACCAGGTCGTCACCGAGCACGAGGGCATCGAACGCGCCATCACCTTCATTGACACCCCGGGCCACGAGGCGTTCACCGCCATGCGTGCTCGTGGTGCGCAGGTCACCGACATCGCCATCCTCGTGGTGGCAGCCGATGACGGCATCATGCCGCAGACGATTGAGGCACTCAACCACGCGCAGGCAGCCAACGTGCCGATCGTGGTCGCGGTGAACAAGATCGACAAGCCCGGCGCCAACCCGCAGAAGGTGCGTCAGCAGCTGACCGAGTTCGGCCTCGTCGCCGAAGAATACGGTGGAGACGTCATGTTCGTCGACGTGTCGGCGAAGAACAAGGTCGGCATCCAGGAAGTCCTCGACGCCGTCCTGCTCACCGCGGACGCCGGGCTCGACATGCGCGCCAAGCCCGACAAGGATGCTCGCGGCGTGGCCATCGAGGCCAAGCTCGACAAGGGTCGCGGTGCGGTTGCAACCGTGCTCATCCAGTCGGGAACGCTGCACGTCGGAGACTCGATCGTCGCCGGAACGGCTTATGGCCGCGTCCGCGCAATGGCCGACGAGAACGGTGTGCCGGTCCTGGCCGCAACCCCGTCCCGTGCCGTCCAGGTGCAGGGTCTGTCGAGCGTCCCGCGCGCCGGCGACACCTTCCTGGTCATCGATGACGACCGCACCGCGCGCCAGATCGCCGAGAAGCGTGAAGCCGCCGAGCGCAACGCCCTGCTGGCCAAGGCCCGCAAGCGGATCAGCCTCGAAGACTTCACCCGTGCACTCGAAGAGGGCAAGGTCGAGTCGCTCAACCTCATCATCAAGGGTGACGTGTCCGGTGCCGTTGAAGCACTGGAAGAGTCGCTCCTCAAGATCGAGGTCGACGAGTCGGTGCAGCTTCGGATCATCCACCGCGGTGTCGGTGCCGTCACGGAGAGCGACGTCAACCTCGCCACCGTCGACAACGCCATCATCATCGGGTTCAACGTTCGCCCCGACACGAAGGCGCGCGAGCGCGCCGCCCGTGAAGGCGTGGACGTGCGCTTCTACTCCGTCATCTACAACGCGCTCGAGGACATTGAGAGCTCCCTCAAGGGAATGCTCAAGCCCGAGTTCGAAGAGGTGCAGAGTGGTGTCGCCGAGATCCGCGAGGTGTTCCGTTCCTCCAAGTTCGGAAACGTCGCCGGTGTCATCGTTCGCTCCGGAACCATCACCCGAAACGCCAAGGCTCGCGTCATCCGCGAGGGCGTCGTGGTGGGGGACAACCTGGGCATCGAGTCGCTGCGTCGCTTCAAGGACGACGTCACCGAGGTCCGGACGGACTTCGAGTGCGGTATCGGCCTCGGCAAGTTCAACGACATCCAGGTCGGCGACGAGATCGAGACGATCGAAATGAAGGAAAAGCCGCGGGTCTAATACCCGTTGCTTCAGGGGTCTCCGCGATCCTCCCCCTAAAAAGGGAAGCGAGCGGGGACCCCTGGAAAGCTTAAGAGCGTCAGAGTTTTGGGAAAAGGGAGTTAGTCATGGCAGATCCGGCACGCGCCAGGAAGATGGCGGACCGCATCAAGGTCATCGTGGCCAAGCGTCTCGAACGCGGCCTCCGCGATCCGAGACTTGGTTTTGTGACCATCACGGACGTCAAGGTGACCGGCGACCTGCAGCACGCCTCGGTCTTCTACACGGTCTACGGCAACGAAGAGGAGCGCACGGACAGCGCCGCGGCGCTCAAGGCCGCCACGGGCATGCTGCGCAGCGAGGTGGGCAAGAACATCACCGCCAGGCTCACGCCGTCCCTCGAATTCATCGCCGACGCCATCCCGGAGAATGCCGCGCTGATCGACGACCTCCTGCGTGAGGCGCGCGACCGCGACACCGAGGTGGAGCAGCTTGCCCGCACGGCCCAGTATGCCGGCGACGCAGACCCGTACAAGTCTCGCGATCTGGAAGAAGCCGACGACGACGACGCCGACGATGACGACGCCGATGACGACGACGACGCAGACGAGCCCGTGTCCCGCGGGGCGCACGCCGCCGACTAATCCGTCGGCCGCCACTCACTGATCGACACACCGAGGGGTCGCAGATCGACCTTCGTTGGCCGGTTGAAGGTCGATTTGCGACCCCTCAGGCGCGACCGATCCGCCGTCAGTGCGGCAGGGTGTAGCCGCCCGGCGCCCGGACGGCGAGTCCGTCGGCCAGGAGGCCGACCAGGGCGCGCCCGCGCTGGGCCCGGTCGGGCCAGAGTCCGTCGATCTCGGCATCCGTCACCGGATGCCGCGTCGCCCGCAGCTCGGCCATGATCAGCCCGCGCACCTGCCGGTCGCTTCCCGCGAATTTCTTCTGCACGGGCTTGCGAGGCCCGGTGCTTTCCGGGTAGCCCGCCGCCCGCCAGGCGCACGCATTCCGAATCGGGCATACGTCGCAGCCGGGCTTCCGGGCGGTGCAGACCAGGGCGCCGAGTTCCATGATCGCCGCGTTGAAGGCGGCCGCCTCGCCTCGGCTCTCCGGAAGCAGCACCGACATGGCTTCGAGGTCGCGCCGCCCGGACGGCGGAGCGGGTTCGCCCTGGCCGCCGACGGCCCGCGCGATGACCCGCCTCGTGTTCGTGTCGACGACCGGATGCCGGTGTCCGTACGCGAAGGCGGCGACCGCCCTGGCCGTGTAATCGCCGATGCCGGTGAGGGCCAGCAGCGCGTCGACGTCGTCCGGAACCTCACCGCCGTGGCGCTCGGTGATCTCGACCGCGGCAGAATGCAGCCAGAGTGCGCGCCGCGGGTAGCCGAGGGTCGCCCAGGCGCGCACCGCCTCGCCCGGAGGCACGGCTGCCAGATCGGCTGGCGTGGGCCAGCGATCGAGCCACTCCTCGAGCCGGGGGATGACGCGACTGACCGGGGTCTGCTGCAGCATGAATTCGCTGACCAGGGTGCCCCAGGCGGAGAAGCCCTCGCGGCGCCACGGCAGATCCCTGCCGTGGGCGTCGAACCAGGCCGTGATCGACGGGGCGATGGAGGGCGTGTGGGCGGCGGCGTTCACCCTTCCCAATCTAGGGTCGATTCGCGACGTCAGTCTCCGAACCCGTCCACGCCTCCCCGCCGAACTGTGAGTTTGGCACCCTAAACGCCCAGGGAAGGTGCCAAACTCACAGTTCGGCGGAGGGATACGACGGAGGTCAGGGGGCGGAGGCGGCGAGGGACGGGGAGGGGGCGGCTAGAGGGGGAGGGCGTCGACGCGGGCGATGACGTCGGCGGGGGTCAGGGAGGCGCCGCGAGTCTCGACCTCGTGCACGAGGGCGGTGAGCAGCGCGTTCACCGGCGCGGCGACGCCGGCGATGCCCGCCTCCCGCACGATCGCTCCGTTGAGGAAGTCGATTTCGGTGCGCTGGCCGCGGCGGATGCTCTGCTGGGTCGAGCCGAGGTTCGGCACGTTGCCCATCCGCGCCCGCATCATCCGCGGCAGCAGTTGGCCCAGCCACAGCGGCAGCAGCGAGAATACCCGCAGCCGCCGATGGCCGAGCCCCTGCAGCGCGCCGAAGTGCACGCCTCGCTTCAGACCGACGCGAACGGCCTCCCGCATGCTCGCCGTCATCACCCGGCGCAGGCCGGCATGGTCGACGACCGCCTGCACGCTCAGCCCGGTGATGGCCGGCAGTGCGTTGAGCATGTTCACGATCAGCTTGGTCCACTGGGCGCCCACGAAATTGTCGATGGCAGTGACCGGCACCGCCTCGGCAAGCACGGCCTGCCATGCGCGCGCAAGCGCGTCGGCCGGGCCGCTCCCGCGGCCGAGGTAGCTCGGAGCCGCGGTCGTCACCGTCACCCGACCCGGTTCGGTGTAGTTGGCCGCGATGATCACCAGGGCGCCGAAACAGTCGGAGTGGGGGAGCAGCCGTTCCGCCGTGCTCACCCCGTCCAGGCCGTTCTGTACGACAATCACCGGCGACCCGTCGATGAACGCGGCGTTTGCCGAGATGGCGGCCGCGGCATCCTGAGCCTTGGTGCAGACCAGGGTCAGCTCGGGCGTCTCCACAAGCCGCTCGAGGGCGCGCGGCCTCGCCTCCGCGTCGCCGAACGCGCCGGACAACCGGATGCCGTCGGCGCGGATCGCAGCCAGCCCGGGGCCGCGCGCGGTGACGGTGACGTCGTGGCCGGCTCGGGCGAGCAGGGTCGCGAACGTGCCGCCGAGGGCGCCCGCTCCGATCACCGCGATTCTCACGGCTCACATCCTACGGGGGCGGCGCTGGTAGCCTCGACGTGTGACCAGCGGCCTCCTCCTCATCGACAAGCCGCAGGGCTGGACCAGCCACGACGCGGTCGCCCGCACCCGGCGCCTCGCCGGAACCCGCAAGGTCGGCCACGCCGGGACGCTCGACCCGATGGCGACCGGCCTGCTCATCCTCGGCGTCGACAGCTCCACCCGCCTGCTCACCTACATCGTCGGGCTCGACAAGGAATACCTGGCCACGATCCGGCTGGGCGCGTCGACGACGACGGATGACGCCGAGGGCGAGCAGCTCGTCCGCGCCCCCGCGGAGACCGTTGCGGCCATCCGTCCGGGGGCCGTCGAGGCCGGCATCGCCACTCTCACCGGTTTCATCAGCCAGCAGCCGAGCGCGGTGAGCGCGATCAAGGTCGACGGCAAACGGGCCTACGCGCGCGTGCGGGACGGCGAAGACGTCGAACTCCCGGCCAGGCCGGTCACCGTCAGCGTGTTCGAGCTCCTCTCGAGCACCGCGGTGGACGGATTCCTCGACCTGGAGGTGCGGGTCGTCTGCTCCTCCGGCACCTACATCCGTGCCCTCGCCCGCGACCTCGGCGCCGCGCTCGGCGTCGGCGGACACCTCACCAGCCTGCGCCGCACGCGGATCGGGCCTTTCCGGCTCGAGGCGGCCCAGCCCCTCGACGAACTGGACGTCGCGTCCGCGCTGATCGGTCCCGCCGACGCGGCAACGCGGCTGCTCGGCCGCCTCGACCTCAGCGAACAGCAGGCGATCGACCTCGGCCACGGCAAGCGCATCACCGTCGACCCGGCGGGCAGCCAGGCGGGCCCGATCGCGGCGATCGCGCCCGACGGACGTCTGATCGGACTGGTCGAGTACCGCGGCGACCAGGCGAAATCGCTGATCAACTTCCCGCCCGACGAGGCCGCGCCCGACGAGGCCGCGCCCGACGAGGCCGCGCTCTCGGATCAGGCGGATGTCACATGATCGAGTGGTTCGCCTGGCTACAGCTGGCGGTCGCGGTGCTCGGCGGCGCTCTCTGCGTCGGACTCGGGCTGGCCGGCCGTAAACCGACCGACCTCACCATGGGGGCGACCGCCCTGGTCGAGGTGCTGCTCCTCGCGCAGCTGGTCGTGGCCGTCGTCGCCCCGCTCACCGGCAACACCGCGAGCGGAAGCCTGCTCGAGTTCTACGTCTACCTGATCAGCGCCATCCTGCTGCCCCTTGCTGCCGGGCTGTGGGCGCTGATCGAGCGCAGCCGCTGGAGCACGGTCATCCTGGGCGTGGCGTGCCTGTCCGTCGCGGTCATGCTCTATCGGATGCTGCAGATCTGGACAGTGCAGTCCGCCTGATACTGCGATAATTGACTAGCGATGACTGAACTACGGCCCCAGACAGCTGCCCGACCGAATCGAGTGACCGGCGTCGGCCGACTCCTGATAGCCGTGTACGGGGTGCTGGCGCTGGCCGCCACGGGGCGCTCCTTCGTGCAGATCGTCGGAAAGTACGAGCAGGCCCCACTGGCCTACTCGCTGTCCGCGCTTGCCGCGGTCGTGTACATCGTGGCCACGGTCGCGCTCGTCAACCGGGGTCGCGGCTGGTACCGCACGGCCTGGATCACGATCACGTTCGAGCTGCTCGGCGTGCTCGTCATCGGCACCCTCAGCCTCGTCGACCCCGCCCTCTTCCCGCACGACACCGTGTGGTCGGTCTTCGGCCGCGGGTACCTGTTCATCCCGCTCGCGCTGCCTGTCCTCGGGATGTGGTGGCTGGCCCGCCACCCCGTGACCGGGGTCGAGCCCGTGACGAGCGACGCATGAAGACGTTCCATGGGATAGCAAGGATCCCGGCCGACTGGCCGGCATCGGCGGTCAGCATCGGCAAGTTCGACGGCGTCCACGTCGGCCACCGAGCCGTGCTGACCGAGTTGAAGACCGTCGCCCGGGCGCACGGACTTGTTGCCGTCGTCGTGACCTTCGACCGGCATCCGCTGGCCCTCTTGTCGCCGGCCACCTGCCCGGAGGCGCTCCTCAGCCCACGGCAGAAGCTCGAGCTGCTGGCCGAGACCGGCGTCGACGCCACGGTCGTGCTGGAGTTCAACGAGGCCCTCGCCTCGCTGCCGCCCGAGGCGTTCATCGAGAAGGTCCTCGTCAAGGCGCTGCGCGTGAGGCAGGTCCTGGTCGGCCGGGACTTCCGATTCGGTGCCAAAGGCGCGGGCGACGTCACCCTGCTGCAGCGACTCGGCCGCCGCTTCGGTTTCGACGTGCGGCTGGTCGACGACGTCAAACCCGACGAGGTCACCAGGGTCTCCTCCTCCGTGGTTCGCGGGCTGCTCCTGGCGGGCGAAACGCAGGCCGCCGCCGAGCTGCTCGGGCACGTTCACTCCGTACGCGGAGTCGTCGTTCACGGTGCCGCCCGCGGCCGCGAGCTGGGCTTCCCCACCGCGAACCTGTCGCCCGACTCCGAGGGACTCGTGCCGGCCGACGGCGTCTACGCGGGCTGGCTGACGGATGACGGCACCCGGTACCCGGCGGCGATTTCGGTGGGCAACAACCCGACCTTCGACGGCGTGGCCCAGAAGCAGGTCGAGGCCTACGTGCTCGACCGCGACATCGACCTGTACGGCCATGTGGTGGAGGTGGCATTCGAAGAACGCATCCGCGGCATGGTCGCCTTCACCGGCATCGAGCCGCTGATCGCACAAATGCGCGACGACGTGGACCGCGTCCGAGCCCTCCTCGTCTGACCCCCGCCTCTTCCCCCTTCCCACTCCCCGCGAAACCGCAGTCGTGCGCGTTATTCGCGACGTTTAGCGCGCACTACTGCGGTTTCGCGGGAGGGGGAGAGGCGGCGGGAAGGGGAGAGGCGGGGAGGGGGCCTCGATTGAAGAGGAACAGCACGATCTCCTCGGCCGTGCCGGGGAGGGCCGGGCCGCGGCCGACGCTCCAGTCGGCATCCGTGGCCACAAGGGTGCGGCCGTGCAGGACGGCCTTGATCCCGGTGGGTGCGATCAGGCTCCGCCGGAGGGCGACGGCGCCGGAGGCGGTCGGTGCGAGCATCAGGCTGAGCCCGAGCGGGCGGGCGATGTCGTAGCCGTGCACGACGGCCTCGGTGAGTTCGATGATGCCGCAGCGCCCGCGGCCGGCGGCCTTGTCCGCCGCAATCTGCCGGATCCGGGCGACCAGGTCCGCCGGCGCCGCCTCGGCCGCCGCCCGACTCACCACGTCGATTGCCCGGTTCGGATTGACGAAGTGGCCGAGGTAGGCGCGGGCCGCGGTGTGCACGAGGTCGCGGCTGGAACTGCCCAGGCGCCAGACGATGTGGCCGGCGACATCCCTCACCCGCCATTCCGCGCAGAGGCTCGGCGCCTCCCACTGCTCGGCCGCGAGCCCGTCGAGCAGGTCCGCGGTCGCTGTGAGCGTGGCAGTGAGGTGACCGCTCCAGTTGGAGTTCGCGCCGGACTCGTCGCCGGCCGGGCGTCGGCTGAGCGGGAGGTACTTCGCGAGGTCTGCCATGGGTCCAGCCTAGGCGCGGGATACCGGGCGGGGGAGGGCGTCCGGGTCCCTAGACTTGCCCGGTGACCGAAACCCGAGCCCGAAGCCTGTGGGCCGGTCGCACGCTGGCCCTGCTGGGCATCCTGCTCGTGGCCGCGAACCTGCGCACGGCCGTCGCCGCGCTCTCGCCGATCATCACCCGGATCGACGTCGACATCCCCCTCGAAGCCCTGGCCATCGGTGTCGTCGGCATGCTGCCGCCGGTGTGTTTCGCCCTGTTCGGCATCTTCACCCCGATGTTCACGAAGCGCCACGGACTCGAGACCGTGCTCGCGCTCTCGCTCGTCGCCCTGCTGATCGGCCACCTGGCGCGGGGCCTGTCCGGCTCGCTGGCCGTGCTGCTGCTGGGCAGCGTGGTCACCTTCGCCGGCCTGGGCGTCGGCAACGTGCTGTTGCCGCCCCTGGTGAAGAAGTACTTCCCGGATCGGGTCGGCCTGGTGACGTCGTTGTACGTCACGGTGATCTCGTTCAGCACGCTGGTGCCCCCGCTCGTTGCGGTCCCGGTGGCGGATGCCGCCGGCTGGCGCGTCTCGCTGGCCATGTGGAGCGTCCTCGCCCTGATCGCCCTCGTCCCGTGGATCACGATGCTCGTGCGCCACCGCACCCGGAGCGTGCCGACCCCTGTTGTCGAGGAAGCAGAACCGGCCCTCCTCGGCCGGATTCGGCACTCGAGCGTGGCCTGGGCGATCGCCGCCGTCTTCGCCGTCTCGTCCCTCAACGCCTACTCAATGTTCGCCTGGCTGCCCCAGCTGCTGGTCGACCGGTCGCTTGTGACGGAGGGGGAGGCGGGCACCCTGCTGTCCCTGTTCGCGGCCATGGGCATCCCGTGCGCGGTGATCATCCCCGTGCTCACCGCGCGGATGAAGAACGTCGGCCTGATCGTGTACGCCGGCGCGTTCTGTTTTGTGATCGGATACCTCGGCCTGATCTTCGCGCCCGCGCCGCTGACCTGGCTCTGGGTGTCGGCGACGGGCCTCGGCCAGCTGCTCTTCCCTCTCGCGCTCGTGCTGATCAATCTCCGTACCCGCACGCACGAGGGCGCCGTCGCGATGAGCGGCTTCGTGCAGGGAGTCGGTTACACGCTCGGCGCGTTCGGCCCGCTGGTGGTCGGGGTGCTGCACGAGCTGACCGGCGACTGGCTGGCGCCGCTGATCTTCCTCACGGCCACTGCGCTCGCGGTGACCGTCGCCGGCGCGGTCATCGCGCGGCCGCACATGCTCGAGGACGACCTGAACCGGGCCCGCACTCCGGACTAGGGGACCAGTTCGGCGCGGTGGATGAGCGCAGCGGCGCCGATCAGCGGCCCGTCGGCGGTCAGGGCGGAATGCACGACCCTCACCTTCGTCGCGAAGGCGAACTCGGTGCGTTCGGCGATCGCCTCGCGGATGGCGTCGAACAGCTCGGGTGCCACATGCGAGAACCCCCCGCCGATCGCGACGAGGTCCAGGTCGACCAGGTTGGTGGCCGAGGCGATCGCCTGGCCGATGGCACCGCCGCTCCGCCGTACGGCGCGCTCCGCGATCTCGTCGCCGGCCGCGTAGGCGGCAGCGAGGTGCTCTCCGGTTCGGCCGGACCAGCCCTGGGCCCTGGCCCAGGCGACGGTCCGCGGTCCGGATGCGATCGCCTCGAGGCAACCGCGTCCGCCGCAGGCGCACGGGTCGTCGAACCCGCCGACCTCGACGTGGCCGATGTGGCCGGCATTGCCGGTCGGGCCCGACACCGTCCGGCCGTCCAGGATGAGGCCGCCGCCCACCCCGGTGGAGACGACCATGCCCATCAGGTTGCCGACGCCCTGGCCGGCGCCGAGCCAGTGCTCGGCGAGCGTGATGCAGAGGCCGTCCAGCCGCAGCCGCACCGGGACATCCGGGACGAGCCCCAGCACCAGGTCGCGCAGCGGGAACTCGCGCCAGGCCGGGAGGTTGAGCGGGGAGACCGATCCCGAGGCGACCGTGATCGGGCCGGCGGAGCCGATTCCCACGCCGACGAGGGTCGCCCCGGCCGGCAGGCCGGCCAGCGCCAGGGTGACGGCCGACGTGACGCTGCGCGCGAGCTCCTCGCTGGTGGCGGTCGGTCCGGTGGGGGAGCGGTTCCGGCTCCCCGGGAGCAGGTTCCCCCGGTGATCGACGAGGACGGCTTCGACCTTGGTTCCGCCGAGATCCACGGCGAGAACGGCTCTGATCGGCCCGGTACTTGAGGTCATGTTCCGAGCCTAGGGCGTGACCGGGCAGCCCCTCCTGCTCATATGAGCAATATGCCCCACAGCTGTTGTTCGGATGCTCCGTGACTCTTAGGCTGGGGGACGACGCGAATGGAGAGTGCCCCGGGTGATCAATACCGACGAGTTGATGTCCATTCGTGCCGCCGAGCTCTACTACGAAGAGAACAAGACGCAGGATGAGATCGGATCGATCCTGCGCCTCACCCGCTGGAAGGTCGGCCGGCTCCTCGCCCAGGCGAAGGCGAGCGGATTCATCCGGATCGAGATCGTGCATCCGCGCGCCCGGCGGCTTCCCGTCGAACGCCGCCTCCGCGAGTCGACCGGCCTGACGGACGCCATCGTCGTGTCGTCGGTCGGCGTGGCCAACGACGAGGAACTCCAGTCCCGCACCGCGCAGGCGGCTGCCGACTACCTCACCGGACTCCGCCCGATCCCGCGCACCCTGGGCATCAGCTGGGGCCGCACCCTCCACGACGTGTCGCTGCACCTCAAGCACGGCTGGGCCCCCGGGGTCGACGTCGTGCAGATCAACGGCGGCGTCAGCCTGAACAAACGTGCGGGCACCGCCGCGACGACCGCGGTCACCATCGCCCACAAGGCGTTCGGCGCGGCGACCCTGCTGCCGAGTCCGGCCATCCTGGAACGGCTGGAAACGAAGCAGGCGATCGAATCGGACCGCGCCGTGGCCGCCGTCCTCGAACAGGCGGCCGGGGCATCCGCATACCTCTACAGCGCGGGCCAGGCCGACGCCCATTCCGCGCTCGTCGACAGCGGCTACCTGAGCCCGGACGAGGTGGCGGAGCTCGTGCGCAGGGGGGCTGTGGGCGACATCGTCGGCCGCTACATCGACAAGAACGGCGACATCGTCGACTCCGAGCTCGACGAACGCACGCTCGGCATCCAGCTTGAACAACTGCGGCGGGCGACCCTCGCCATAGCCGTGATCTCCGGCGGCGCCAAGCACGCCGTCGCCCGCGCGATCGTCGGCAGCGGGCTCTGCACCGTGCTGGTCACCGACGAAGACACCGCCCGGGCCCTGCTCGGCGACGACGTATGACACACACCAACCGCAAGGACAACTCATGACTAGCAGTCAACTGGCCGCACGCCTGGCCCCCCGCGACCGCACCCTGGCTCTGCTGGGCGGTGAGGCCACCGACGCGAACCTGCGCCGCTACCTGCACGGCATCCCCGGGATCGACGCCGTCGGCCTCGAACAGCGCGCGGCCGACCTCGGCAGCCGTTCGATCAAGACCACCTCGAAGAAGTTGGCGCTCGACACGACCATCGGGCTGATCGACCTCACCACCCTCGAGGGTGCCGACACCCGAGGCAAGGTGCGTTCCCTCGTGGGCAAGGCCCTCACCCCGGATGCCGGCGACCCGGACTGCCCGCGAGTGGCCGCGGTCTGCGTGTACGGCGACATGGTCCCGCACGCCGTCGAGGCCCTCGGCTCCGCCCACGCGGCAGGCACCGGTAACGGCATCGCCGTCGCCGCCGTCGCCACGGCCTTCCCGAGCGGGCGTGCGTCGCTCGCCGTCAAGCTGGCCGATACCGCCGACGCGGTCGCGGCCGGTGCCGACGAAATCGACATGGTGATCGACCGGGGGGCGTTCCTCTCCGGCCACTATGGGCGCGTCTTCGACGAGATCGTCGCCGTCAAGGAGGCCTGCCGGCGGCAAGACGGAAGCCACGCGCACCTCAAGGTGATCCTGGAGACCGGCGAACTCAACACCTACGACAACGTGCGCAGGGCGTCCTGGCTCGCCATCCTCGCCGGCGGCGACTTCATCAAGACCTCGACCGGCAAGGTGGCGCCCGCGGCAACCCTCCCGGTGACCCTGTCGATGCTCGAGGTGGTGCGCGACTGGCACCGCCTGACCGGCGAGAAGATCGGCGTCAAGCCGGCCGGCGGCATCCGCACCTCCAAGGACGCGATCAAGTACCTCGTGACCGTCGCCGAGACCGTGGGCGAGGAGTGGCTCCAGCCGCACCTGTTCCGCTTCGGCGCGTCCAGCCTGCTCAACGACGTGCTGCTGCAGCGCCAGAAGATGACGACCGGGCACTACTCCGGCCCCGACTACGTGACGATCGATTAGGACATCCCATGAACTTCCTTGATTACGCCCCGGCCCCGGAGTCGCAGGCGATCCTGAACCTCCGTTCGGACTACGGCCTGTTCATCGACGGCGAATTCGTCGCCGGACGAGGCACACCCTTCCAGACCATCAACCCGGCCACCGAGAAGCAGATCGCGATGATCGCCAACGCCAATGCGGCGGATGTCGACGCCGCCGTGGCCGCAGCACGCCGCGCCTACACCGGTGCCTGGTCCCGCCTCTCCGGCAGCGACCGCGGAAAGTACCTGTTCCGCATCGCCCGACTCGTGCAGGAACGGGCCCGTGAACTGGCCGTGGCCGAGAGCCTCGACAACGGCAAGCCGATCAAGGAGAGCCGCGACGTCGACGTTCCCCTCGTCGCAGCCTGGTTCTTCTACTACGCCGGCTGGGCCGACAAGCTCGATCACGCCGGGCTCGGCCCGAACCCGGCCTCGCTCGGCGTCGCCGCCCAGGTCATCCCGTGGAACTTCCCCCTGCTCATGCTGGCGTGGAAGATCGCGCCGGCGCTCGCCGCGGGCAACACGGTCGTGCTGAAGCCCGCCGAGACGACCTCGCTGACCGCCCTGCTCTTCGCCGAGATCCTGCAGCAGGCCGACCTGCCGCCCGGGGTGGTCAACATCATCACCGGCGCCGGCGACACCGGGCAGGCGCTCGTCAACCACCCGGATGTCAACAAGGTCGCCTTCACCGGCTCGACCGCGGTCGGCCGGGCGATCGCCCGCTCCGTCGCGGGCACCGACAAGAAGCTCACCCTCGAGCTCGGCGGCAAGGCCGCGAACATCGTCTTCGACGACGCGCCGATCGACCAGGCCATCGAGGGCGTCGTCAACGGCATCTTCTTCAACCAGGGCCACGTCTGCTGCGCCGGCAGCCGGCTCCTGGTGCAGGAGAGCATCCACGACGAGGTCATCGACCGGCTCAAGGACCGCATCTCCACCCTCCGCCTCGGCGACCCGCTCGACAAGAACACCGACATCGGTGCGATCAACAGCGCCGACCAGCTTCGGCGCATCACCGAGCTCACCGCCATGGGGGAGCAGGAAGGCGCCGAGCGCTGGAGCGCCGACTGCGCCATCCCGGAGAACGGCTTCTGGTTCGCGCCGACGATCTTCACCAACGTGTCGACCAGCCACCGCATCGCCCGCGACGAGATCTTCGGACCCGTGCTCTCGGTGCTGACCTTCCGCACACCCGCCGAGGCCATCGCGAAGGCGAACAACACCCCCTACGGCCTCTCCGCCGGCATCTGGAGCGACAAGGGCAGCCGCATCCTGGCCGTCGCCGACAAGCTGCGCGCCGGCGTCATCTGGGCGAACACCTTCAACCGGTTCGACCCGGCCAGTCCCTTCGGCGGCTACAAGGAATCCGGGTACGGACGCGAGGGAGGCCGCCCGGGCCTGGCCGCGTACCTCAAGCCGGCGCCGTACCTCAAGCCGGCGCCGAGCCGTCCGCGTTCGGGCACCGCTCCTGCCGCCTCCGCCACTCCCGCAGCCCCCGCAGCCCCCGCAGCCCCCGCCGTTTCCGCTCGAAAGAAGGCCGCCAAGTGACCCGCCTCGCCATCCCCAAGACCTACAAGCTCTACATCGGCGGCAAGTTCCCGCGCAGTGAGTCCGGCCGCGTGTACGAGATCCTCGCGAAGAAGGGCGACTTCCTCGCCAACGCGGCGAAGGCCTCCCGTAAGGATGCCCGCGAGGCGGTCGTGGCGGCCCGGGCGGCAGTGGGTGGCTGGGCCGGCGCCACCGCCTACAACCGCGGCCAGGTGCTGTACCGGATCGCGGAGCTGCTCGAGGGGCGTCGCGCGCAGTTCGTCGACGAGATCGTGCAGACGGAGGGCGTGAGCGTCGCGGCGGCATCCGCCCAGGTCGACGAGGCCATCGACCGCTGGGTCTGGTACGCCGGCTGGGCCGACAAGTACGTGCAGGTTGCCGGCAACGCGAACCCGGTTTCCGGACCCTTCTTCAATATTTCGGTTCCCGAGCCCACGGGTATCGTGGCGATCGTCGCCCCGCAGGCCGGTGGCTCGCTGCTCGGCCTCGTCAGCGTCGTCGCCCCGGCACTGGTGGCCGGAAACACCGTCGTGGTCATCGCCAACGAAACCATGCCGCTGTCGGCGATCAGCCTGAGCGAGGTGCTCGCGACCAGCGACGTGCCCGGCGGGGTGGTGAACATCCTGACCGGTTCGCCCGCCGAGATCGCGCCCTGGCTGGCCAGCCACGCGGATGTCAACGCGCTCGACCTCGTCGGGGCCGGAGCCATCGACTGGGTCGACCTGCAGATCGCGGCCGCCGAGACGCTCAAACGCGTGCTCCCACCGGAGAACGGCCCGGATGCGGCGACCCCGTCGATCGACCGGATCGTCGCGTTCACCGAGACGAAGACCGTGTGGCACACGAAGGGCCTGATCTAACCCGATCCGATCCACCCGGTGCCGCACCGGGCGGGGTGCACCTAGTCGGTGACCCGCCCGGCCTGGGCGCCGCCGAGGGCCCTGCCTGCTCGCTGTGACCGCGAACAGGACATACAGGTAGCTGACGAGCACCATCGTTCAGAAGAAGAACCCAACGAAATCCCATAAACTCGCCCAAAAATCCATGGACTTTGCCTTTCGGGGACAGTGGCCCGGCGCCCGGTCACGGGACCGTGACGGTCAATCGGGCCCTGATGCCGCACCAAATACCACCGGAGGATCAGGCGCGACACCTAGACTGCCGCCATGACTTCACGACGCGTCCTGGTCACCGGAGCAACGGGTTACATCGGCGGCCGGTTGGTACCCCTGCTGCTCGAGGCGGGTTTCACGGTGCGCGTACTCGTGCGTTCGCCGCAGAAGCTGACGGATGTCCCCTGGGCCGGCCAGGTCGAGATCGTCCGGGGCGACCTGGCGGACCCCGGATCGTTGCGGGAAGCCTGCGCCGACGTTGACGTGCTGTACTACCTCGTGCATTCCATGGGCGCCCGCGGGGACTTCGAGGCAACGGAGCGCACGGCCGCCGAGAACGTCGCGGCAGCCGCGGCAGCCGCCGGCGTCTCCCGGATCGTCTACCTGGGCGGGCTCCACCCCGATACCGACACGCTCTCCCCGCACCTCCGGTCGCGCGCGGAAGTGGGCAGGATCCTGCTGGCCTCGGGCGTGCCGACGGCAGCGTTGCAAGCCGGCGTGGTGATCGGATCCGGCTCGACGTCATTCGAAATGATCCGCCACCTCACCGACGTGCTGCCCTACATGCCGGCGCCCAAATGGGTGCGCAACCGCATCCAGCCGATCGCCGTGCGTGACGTGCTCTACTACCTCGTGGCCGCCGCCGGTCTCCCGGCCGACGTCAACCGCACCTTCGACATCGGCGGCCCCGATGTGCTCCGGTACGGCCAGATGATGAACGGCTACGCGCTGGAGGCCGGTCTCCGGCAGCGCCCGATCGCGGCCCTCCCCGTGCTCACGCCCTGGCTGGCATCCCAGTGGGTCAACCTGGTCACGCCCATCCCGCGCAACCTCGCCATCCCGATCATCGCGTCGCTCCAATACGATTGCGTGGTGGGCGAGCGGGACATCGACACGTACATCCCCCGGCCCGAGGGGGGCCTGACCGGGTATCGGCGCGCCGTGCGGCTCGCCCTGGGCCGGATGCAGGGCGGCGAGGTCGAAACGAGCTGGCGGAACGCGTCGATCGAGGGCGCCTCGAGCAACCCGCTGCCCAGCGACCCGGACTGGGCCGGACACCTCGTGTACACCGACCTGCGCCAGAAGCGCACGCCGGCGAAGCCGGAGGCCCTGTGGCGGGTGATCGAGGGCATCGGCGGGGAGAACGGCTGGTATTCGTTCCCGCTCGCTTGGGCCGTCCGCGGCTGGATGGACAAGGTTGTCGGCGGAGTGGGCCTCCGCCGCGGTCGCCGCGATCCCGACCGCCTGCACACCGGCGACGCGCTCGACTTCTGGCGGGTGGAACGCATCGACCGCGGCCGCTTCCTGCGCCTGCGAGCGGAGATGCGGGTGCCCGGCCGCGCGTGGCTCGAGCTGAGCGTCGAACCCACGGATGACGGCGGGGCGCTCTACCGGCAGCGCGCCATCTTCTTCCCCCGAGGGCTCGGCGGCCGGCTGTACTGGTGGTCGATCCTCCCGTTCCACGGCATCATCTTCAGCGGCATGGCCAACCGGATCACCGAAGAGGCCGCCGCAGAGGAGTCAGGCCCGGCAGAAGTCACCCCCGAGCTGGGGCAGCGTCGCAGGTAACGGAACGATAACGGGTCGCGGTAGAGTGACCGGACTGTCCGCCGCAGCGTGGCGCCGGGCAGCCAGAGAGGCTCTACCCTGCAATGAGCGCATTGAGGTCCGTCCGCGGCATGTCCCTCCTGTTCGCGATCCCGGCGACGGCCCTCGTGGTCCTCGTGCTCGTGCTCGGTCCGCTCACCGAGCGGGTCGAGGCCGTCGACGTTTTCGGAACGCTCCGAGCGCCGGGTGAAGGCGCCTTCGTGGCCGGCCACCGCGGCGACGGGTCCGCGGCGCCGGAGAACACCATGCCCGCCTTCGACCTAGCGCTCAGCGGACCCATCGAGTTCGTCGAGACCGACGTGCAACTGAGCAGCGACGGCGTGCCCGTCCTCTTCCACGACGTCACGCTGGACCGAACGACCGACGGTCACGGAAGCGTCTCCGACCACACCGCGGCCGAGCTCGCGAGGCTCGACGCCGGCGCCTGGTACGGCAAGTCCTATGCCGGCACCCGGATCCCCACCCTCGACGCGTTCCTCGCCCGCGTGGCGGAATCGGACAAGAAGGCGCTGGTCGAGCTGAAGTTCGGCTGGACGGTGGAGCAGGTGCGCACGGTCACCACCCTGATCGACCGCCATGACGTTCGGTCGAGGGTCGTGCTGCAGAGCTTCAGCCTCGACACCCTGGCCAATCTCCAAGTCGCGGCGGCGCGCTACCCGCGGATCATGCTGGTGCGGGAGCTCCCGGGCGACCCTGTGCCGATGGCCCGCCAGTTCGGTGTCATCGCGCTCGCGACCACGGCGGCCGCGGTCCAGAATGCGCCGGATGCCGTGCGGCTGCTGCACGAGGCGGGGCTCGGCGTGATCTGCTACACGCTCAATTCCCGGGACATGTGGAGCGAAGTGCGGGACCACGGGGTCGACGGGATCATCACGGACACGCCCGGCGACCTCGAGTCGTGGCTGGCCGGCACGGGGCCCGGGACCGGGCGCGCGGCCGGTTCCGCAACCTAGCATCGGCTGGGAGTGCTAGCCACCCCGCCCCGTTGGGGGCATGATGGAGATGGTTTGAGGGAGGCCTGCATGTCGGGATCGATAGTTTTTCTCGGGGACGGACTCACAGCGGCTGGCCGCTGGGAGGAATCGCTTCCGACGTTCGAGGTGCAGAATCTCGGTGTCGGCGGGGACACCACCGACGAGGCCATTGCCCGGCTGGATTCCGTCGTCGGCATGGCACCGGACGCCGTCGTGCTGCTGATCGGCACTAACGACCTGGGCTGGCGCCGGTCGGACGAGTATGTCGTCCGCAACATCGAGACCATCCTCGTGACCCTCCGCAAGCGCCTCCCGCATACCCGGCTCCTCGTGCAGTCCGTGCTGCCGCGCGAGCGTGAATTCGCGACCACCATCCGGTCGATCAACCGCCACCTCCGCCAATTCGCGCCCACCCAGCACGCGCAGTACCTGGACCTCTGGCCGGCGATGGCCGAGCCCGACGGCGAACTGTCTGCCGCGTTCACCAACGACCGGCTCCACGTCAATGACGAAGGCTACGCGGCGTGGGTCGCCGAACTCGGCCCGGCGCTCGAGACGCTCTTCCTGCACGCACCGACCACAACGGCCATACCGATCCAGCACGCCTGATCGTCGGTAAGGTGGGCGCATGCGTCGAGTAGCCCTGCTCCTGGTGGCGCTGTTCGGCGCCCTCGCGCTCGTTGTCGGGTCGATGGGCGGCGCGGCCGCGGCATCCACAGCGCGGGTTTCCGTCATCGGCGCGGTGCACCAGGGCACCGAGCACTTCACGTTCGACTCCTGGCACTCGGACTTCCGGCTCGGCCTCTCCGCCGACGGGCGCTCGACGCTGACCACAACCGAGGCGATCGTGGCCAGGTTTCCCGACGCCGACCAGAACCGGGGCATCCGTCGCGCCATCCCGACCCACTACGACGGGCATCCGACCGACCTGACGGTCGAGAGCGTCACCGACGGCACCGGTGCGCCGCGCGACTACGAGACCGAAACGAGCGACGACGGCGGGTTCCTGATGGTCACGATCGCGGCCGACGACTTCGTTCACGGCGCCCAGACGTACACGATCAGGTATCGCCAAACCAACGTGACGCTGTTCCCAAGCAACGCCGACGACGAGGAGTTCTACTGGGAGGTGAACGGCTCCGGGTGGGCCCAACCGTTCGGAGAGGTGAGCGCGACGCTGCACGTGGCCCCCGAACTCGTCCCGAAGCTCACCGGGGCCACCAGCTGCTACCAGGGCGCCAGTGCTTCCGGCGAGTCCTGCGCCACGCTCACCAGCGAGGCGGACGGCGACCGTTGGCGGATCGACGTAAGTGCCGGCAGCCTCGGGCCGCAGGAGGGCCTGACCCTGGCGGTCGGCTTCCAGGCCGGGACCTTCCTGCCCAGGGACGGCTCGTTCACCGCTAGCCCGTTCCCCGGCATCGGGCTCGGGGCGGCCCTGCTCGGCCTGGCCGCGATGGTCGTGGCCGGGATCGCCCGCCTGGGCCGGTGGCGCAGCCAGCCGGGGAGGCCGACGATTATCGCCGAGTACCTGCCACCGAAGGGCGTCAACCTGCTCGAGGCGGCGGACGTGGCGCGGGCCACCACCAAGGCCATGGCCGCCCAATTCCTCAGCTTCGCTGTCCGCGGTAACGTGCGCGTGCTCGAGGTGGAGGGCAAGAAGCATTACCAGCTCGAATTAGAGCACGCCGACCAGGTCGACGAGGCCGAGCGCAGCATCCTCGCCAGGCTCTTCCCCGGGCTGCAACAGGGCACCCGCCGTGACCTCAAGGCGAGGGACGCGAAGCTCTCGCTCGCCCTGCAGCGCGAGCTGCGGGCATCCCGCAAACGGATGCTCACCGCGGGTCTGCGGCAGAAGAAAGGCGGCGCCCTGCGCGTCTGGCTCATCGCCCTCGCCGTGGTCTCCGGCATCGTGAGCATCGGCGCGAGCGCCGTCGCGATCGGCAGCGAGATCGGGGGAGCCTGGCCGATCCTGGTCCTCATCCTGGGCGCGGCGTTCTCCGGCGGCATCCTCGCCCTGACGGCCAGCGTCCGCCCGCTCACCGCCGCGGGGGCGGAGCTCCGCGACTACCTCAAGGGCGTGAAGGTGTACATCGCGCTCGCCGAAGCCGACCGGCTTCGGGTGCTGCAGAGCCCGGAGGGCGCCCTGCGCTCGCCGTACCGGCCCGACCAGGCGGCGCTGCCGACCGACGCCGGCGCCGAGGGAACGCCGCAGGTCCTGAAACTCTACGAACGACTCCTGCCCTTCGCCGTGCTGTTCGGCCAGGAGAAGCAGTGGTCGCGGGTCCTGGGAGAGTACTACGAGGCCGGCGGAACCCAGCCCGGCTGGTACAGCGGACCAGGCGGATTCAACGCCGGCTATTTCGCGGCCGGTATCAGCTCGTTCGCCAGCACCACCTCGGCCAGCTGGTCGGGCAGCTCGTCGAGTTCCGGCTCCGGCGGCGGGGGTTCGGTCGGCGGCGGCGGCGGCGGCGGCGGAGGCGGCGGAGGAGTCTGACCCGCGCGCGTGCCGGTGCTCGGGCACCGCCGCGTGGGCGTACACTGAAGGCGCGCCTGAAGGACCCGGTCACCGTCTCGACCGTGCACCTGCATCACAACCGCAGTTGCACGATGCTCGCCTCAGGGTTCGGCGCATCGATCGCACCGGCATCCGCGGATGCCGCGACACGACGAGCGAGTGCTTCCGCACTCGCTCTGAAGTGAAGTGGAGAAGCATGGCTAACACCCGCCACCAGGCCTCAGGCTCGGCCAGCCGAGGCAGCGCCCCCAGCAGGGGCAGCCGCCAGCGGCCCAGGTCCCGCGACGACGATGCCCCGATCATCCCGATTCTCGCGCGCAAGGTGCGCGAAGTGGAGGCGAAGGCGCAGGCCGGCGGCAAGCTGGGCCCCACCAACCGCACCAAGTACCAGGTCATCGCGCTGCTGATGCGCGAGGAACGCGCCAGGGTCAAGGGCGACTCTGAACTCGGCGACGTGAACCGGGCCGAACTGCTCAAGCGGCTGGACGGCATCGCCCAGATTCTGGCCAGGACGGCCGCCAGGGACACCAGCCTGATCACTCTGCTGGAACCGGACGCCGGGGTCTCCACCGTCGCCCAGCGTTTCCGCCGCGACTGGCTGCTGGAATCCGGCGCCGAGCTGAGCCCCGACGAACTCATCATCACCCGCGAGGCGGAGGCCAAACCGGAACTGCCGCAGAACCAGGTCGTTCCGAAGTCGGTCAAGGCCAGGCAGCTTGCGAATCCCTTTCTCGCCCCCGATTTCAGCGCGGCGCAGGCGCGCCCCGTCGTTACCGTTCGCCGGCTGGCCAACTGGGAACTGCTCGGCCCGCTGTTCAAATCGTTCGAGTACGGCTCCGGCGGACAGGCTGCCACCATGGCGCTGCCCGAGGCGCCCCGGCTCGACCGGCTGTCCCCGCGGGGCATGGAACTCATGCACCACCAGGCCAGGTTCATCGAAAGCGCGCGCCTCGGCCACCGCAGCTACCTGCTCGCCGACGAGCCGGGCCTCGGCAAGACCGCGCAGAGCCTGCTGGCCGCATCCGTCGCCGGCGCCTACCCGCTGCTGGCCGTCGTGCCGAACGTCGTCAAGATGAACTGGGCTCGCGAGGTCGAGCTGTGGACCCCGCACCGCCGGGCCACCGTCATCCACGGTGACGGCGACACCCTGGACGCCTTCGCCGACGTCGTCATCGTCAACTACGACGTGCTCGACCGGCACCGCACCTGGCTCGGCACCCTCGGTTTCAAGGGCATGGTCGTTGACGAGGCGCACTTCATCAAGAACCTGCAGTCGCAGCGGTCCAAGCACGTGCTGGCACTGGCCGAGCAGATCCGGCGGCGCACGCCCGGCGGCAACCCGCTGCTGATGGCCCTCACCGGCACGCCGCTGATCAACGACGTCGACGACTTCCGGGCGATCTGGCAGTTCCTCGGCTGGATCGACGGAGACAAGCCGGCGCCGGCCCTGATGGCGAAGCTCGAAGAAATCGGCCTGACACCGGCCGATTTCGGCTTCTACGCCGAGGCCCGCAAGGCCGTCATCGACATGGGCATCGTGCGACGGCGCAAGGTGGATGTCGCAGCCGACCTGCCGGCCAAGCGCATCGCCGACCTCCCGGTCGAGCTCGATGACGACCTGGGACGCTCCATCCGCCAGGCCGAGCGGGAACTGGCCGCACGCCTCGTCACCCGGTACAACGCACTCGTGGCGGCCAGGCACCCGGGGACGGCGCCGGCGGACCTCGACGACGAACAACGCACCGCCTACATCCGGGCCGTCGCCAACGCCGAACTCGAAGAGTCCAAGGGCCAGACGACCGGCGAGAACGTCTTCACCATGGTACGCAAGATCGGCCAGGCGAAGGCCGGCCTGGCGGCGGACTACGCCGCCCAGCTGGCGCACTCCGTCGGCAAGGTCGTCTTCTTCGCCAAGCACATCGACGTGATGGATGCCGCGGAGAAGATCTTCGCCAAGCGCGACCTCCGCACGGTGTCCCTGCGCGGAGACCAGACCGCGGTGGCACGCCAGGCCGCCATCGACGCGTTCAACAATGACCCGGATGTCGCGGTCGCGGTCTGTTCGCTCACCGCGGCCGGCGTCGGCGTCAACCTGCAGGCCGCGTCGAACGTGGTCCTGGCCGAACTCAGTTGGACCGCCGCCGAGCAGACCCAGGCGATCGACCGGGTGCACCGCATCGGCCAGGACGAGCCCGTCACCGCGTGGCGGATCATCGCCGCGCACACCATCGACGCCCGCATCGCCGAGCTCATCGGGAGCAAGCAGGGCCTCGCCGCCCGGGCGCTCGACGGCTCGGAGGAGGAGATCTCCTCGGCCGACTCCGTGCAGGCCAGCGCGCTCATCTATCTGCTCGGTCAGGCGCTCGACGGCGAAATATAGGGTTCCTGATTTGAATCCGGTCGCCCGGAGGCAGCATGATATGTAGGCGGTGACTGGCGCCGACATGAATTCGTGTGCATGAAGGAGCGGCCCAATGAAGATCGGTATCCTCACCAGCGGTGGTGACTGCCCGGGCTTGAATGCGGTGATCCGCGGTGCGGTGCTCAAGGGCGTGCGCGTGCACGATGCCGAGTTCGTCGGCATCCGCAACGGCTGGCGCGGCCTCGTCGAGGGCGAGTTCATGAAACTCGACCGGCACAGCGTGCGGGGCCTCTCCCGCCAGGGCGGGACGATCCTCGGCAGCTCACGAACGAACCCGTTCGAGGGCGAGAACGGCGGGCCGGAGAACATCCAGAGGATGCTCGACGCCGAAGGCATCGATGCGGTCATCGCGATCGGCGGCGAGGGAACCCTCACCGCGGCGCGCCGCCTGACGGATGCCGGGCTGAAGATTGTGGGCGTGCCCAAGACCATCGACAACGACCTGGCCGCCACGGACTACTCGTTCGGCTTCGACACGGCCGTGGAGATCGCCACCGAGGCCATCGACCGTCTCCGCACCACCGCGGAGTCGCATGGCCGCTGCATGGTCGTCGAGGTCATGGGACGCCACGTCGGGTGGATCGCCCTGCACTCGGGCATGGCCGGGGGCGCGCACGCGATCCTCATCCCCGAACAGCCCAAGACCATCGAGCAGATCTGCGGGTGGGTGGAGCACGTCCGCGACCGCGGCCGAGCGCCCCTGATCGTCGTCTCCGAGGGCTTCCTGCTCGCCGGGATGGAGGAGGCGCACTCGACCAAGGGCCTGGACGCCTTCAACCGCCCGCGTCTCGGCGGCATCGGGGAAATCATCGCCCCGATGATCGAGGAACGCACCGGAGTGGAGTCGAGGGCCACCGTGCTCGGCCACACCCAGCGCGGCGGCGCCCCGTCGGCCTACGACCGGGTGCTCGCCACCCGCCTCGGCCTCGCGGCCGTCGACGCGATCTACGCCGGCCAGTGGGGCTCGATGGTCTCGCTCAAGGGCACGGACATCGAGATCGTCAGCATCGCGGACGCGACCATCGGCCTGAAGACCGTTCCCGACGCGCGCTACGACGAGGCCGCAGTCCTCTTCGGCTGACCCCTGCCCGACCAACCCTCATGCCGCGAAACCGCACTTGTGCGCGTTATGACCGCCGTTTAGCGCGCACAACTGCGGTTTCGCGGGAAGGGGAGAGGGGGGTGTCAGGCGAGTTTGGTTTGGATGTGGGCTAGCGAGGGGTTCGTCGCGGCGGAACCGTCGGGGAAGAGCACCGTCGGCACCGTGCGGTTGCCCCCATTGAGGCTCATCACCAGCTCGGACGTGCCGTCGACTTGCTCGACGTTGACCTCGGTGTAGCCGATCCCGGCCCGGTCGAGTTGCGACTTCAGGCGCGAGCAGTAGCCGCACCAGGTCGTCGTAAACATGGTGATCATTCCGGAGGCGGGCACAAAGTCCATCCCCGAAGCCTAACCGGGCGCCGCTGGGAGCTTGCCCGCCACTACGATTGGCTCCATGAACTTGCCCCAGGTGTGCGTGTGCTATCTGACACGACGCTCTCCGGACGGTACGCAGCAGGTGCTGCTCGGGCGCAAGAAGAAGGGCCTCGGCATCGGCAACATCGTCGGTCTGGGCGGCAAACTCGAGCCGGGCGAATCGGCTCTGGATGCCGCCGTCCGCGAGGTCGAGGAGGAATCCGGCCTGGTCGTGACGACCGCGGCCCTCGTTCCGCTCGGCGTGCTGACCTACCTGTTCCCGCACCGGGAATCGTGGAGCCAGGAATCGAACGTGTTCGTCTGCACGGAATGGACCGGCACCCCGCGGGAGTCCGACGAGCTCAACCCCGAATGGTTCGACGTGGCGACCCTGCCCGTCGACGAGATGTGGGATGACGCCCGGCACTGGCTGCCGGGAGTGCTCGCCGGGACTCCGGTGCGCGCAACATTCACGTTTGGCGAAGACCTGGAGACGGTTGTGGCTCGTGCCTGAATTGACCCTCATCGTTGTGCTGGTGATCGCCCTGGCGCTCATCTTCGACTTCACCAACGGCTTCCACGACACGGCGAACGCGATGGCGACCCCGATCGCCACCGGCGCGATGAAGCCCAAAGTCGCCGTCATGGTCGCGGCCGTACTCAACCTGATCGGCGCGTTCCTGTCCACAGAGGTCGCCAGGACGATTTCCGGCGGCATGATCAAGGAGGGTGAGGACGGCATCCTGATCACCCCGGAGCTCATCTTCGCCGGCCTGATCGGGGCCATCGTCTGGAACCTGATCACCTGGCTGCGCGGCCTGCCGTCCAGCTCGAGCCATGCGCTCTTCGGCGGACTGATCGGAGCCACCGTCATCGGCGTCGGATTCCAGGCGGTCGACTACGACGTCGTGATGGCCAAGGTCATCCTGCCGGCGATCATCGCCCCGATCATCGTGGGGGTTGTGGCCTTCATCGCGACCCGGCTCGCCTACGCCGTCACCCGCCGGGAGGTGGGCCGGCCCGACGGCCGCGGCGGCTTCCGTTACGCGCAGGTCTTCTCGTCGTCGCTCGTCGCCCTCGCGCACGGCACCAACGACGCGCAGAAGACCATGGGTGTGATCACCCTGACCCTGATCGCCAGCGGATACCAGACCGTCGGGACCGGACCGGAGTTCTGGGTCATCGCGTCGTGTGCGCTCGCGATCGCGATCGGAACCTACACGGGCGGCTGGCGCATCATCCAGACCATGGGACGCGGCCTCACCGACGTCAAGCCGGCCCAGGGCTTCGCCGCGGAGACCAGCACCGCCGCCACCATCCTCGCCTCCAGCCACCTCGGGTTCGCCCTGTCGACCACCCAGGTTGCCTCCGGCTCCGTGATCGGGTCCGGCCTCGGACGCCGTGGCTCGACCGTGCGCTGGGGGATGGCGGGCCACATAGCGCTCGGCTGGGTGCTCACCCTGCCTGCCGCCGGCATCATGGGCGCGTTCGCCGCCGGTCTGGCCCTCCTCGGCCCGGTCGGGATCGTGCTCGACGTGATCATCGGTTCGATCGTCGTCGCCGGCATCTACTGGTGGTCGCGCAGCAGCCGGGTGACACACCACCATCTGCTCCACGACATCGACGACGCCGGTCACGTGGTGAGGATCACCAAGACCCCGCGGAAGCCGGCTCGCCGGGACCGAAAGAAGGTGGCCCTGTGATCGACTGGCTCGCGTTTGTCGTTGTCGCCGGCGCCTCGCTCATCTCATCCGCCCTGATCGTGACCCTGTACTCGCTCGGCCTGCGCCTGATGACCAGCGCGGGCCGCAGCCCGGTGGTGGGCCCCGCCGAGTTCACCGGGGCGATCACCGTGCTGACCCCGAAGCGGGCGGCCAAGGAGGCCAAGCGCACGCGCAAGGCCCTCGCCGCGAACCCGCTCACCGACGATCAGAAGAAGCTCGCCCTGGTCGGCGCATACGCCTGTTTCGCGCTCTGTGTCGGTGCGGTGCTGTTCGGCGTCTACCTGATCGTCCCGGCGCTCCACGGCGGCTAGCTACCGCAGGCCCTCCAGCTGAGTTGTCCGCCTGCTCCTTCAGCCCTCAGCCCTCAGTGCTCCTCGCGGGTCGGGCCGTCGGGCGCGTCGGCTTTGCGTCGGAGTTCGGCGCTGATGGCGGTGCCGATTATGGTCTCCGGCTCGGTCACGTAGGTGTGGCCGGTCGGGGTGGTCCAGGTCAGGGTGCCGGTTCCGTCGGAGGCCTGGCTGACTTTCCAGCCGGCCTCGTGTTTGAGGGCGTGGCTGGCGGGGCAGAGGTGGGCGAGTTGTTGTGGTCGGTTCGTCTGCCGAATGCCCAGTCGAGGCCGTGGTCGATGTCCGAGCGGCTGGCCGCCCGGCTGCACCCGGGGTGCCGGCAGGTGCCGTCCCGCACCTGAAGCATCGTGCGGAGCGAGGCGGGGATCGTGTACCGGTCCCGGCCCACCGAGAGCACCGCGCCGGTCTCGGGGTGGGTCAGGATCCGCACCGCGCTCGGACACTTCGCCGCCAGCGCCCTGGCCGTGTCGGGATCGATCGGCCCGTACCCGTCGAGGCTGCCGGGCTCCTCGGTGACACCGAGGAGGGTGAGCATCGGGACCGTCACGATCAGGTTCGGCCGCAGCCCGCCCAGGCT
>NZ_FNFU01000002.1:148688-249960 GCF_900101115.1 Cryobacterium psychrotolerans | reverse complement strand
CGGGAGTGGATCTTGTCCCAGGTCCCGTCGCCGCTGAACCGGCGATGCCGTTTCCAGACCGTCTGCCACGGACCGAAATTCTCCGGCAGATCCCGCCACGGAATTCCCGCCCGGAACCGGTAAATGATGCCCTCCACGATCGAGCGATGATCCCGGAACGGTCGCCCCGCACTGCCATCCGAGCTCGGCATCAACGATTCAATCCGAGCCCACTGGTCATCGGTCAGGAGAGCAGTACGCGACATTCCTCCACCCTCCCAAACGAATCACGATTCGATTAGGAGACACGCCCTAGCAGGCTGGTCTGGCCTGCTGTTCCGGCCGCTACGGCCGGGTCGGTCAGGGGTGCAGCAGTCGGTCCAGGCCGCGGTTGATCTGACGCGCCCAGAGCGGACCGCGGTAGAGGAAGGCCGTGTAACCCTGCACGAGGGTCGCGCCCGCCTCGAGGCGTTCGGCGACCTGCTCGGGGGTTTCGACCCCGCCGACGGAGATCACGCAGAGGCCCGCGGGGACCGTGGCCCGGATGAGCCGAAGCACCTTCAGGGAGCGCCCCGCCAGCGGCGCCCCGGAGAGACCGCCGGCACCGGCCGCGGCAACGGTGGCGGCATCCGTCTTCAGCCCGGCACGGGAGATCGTCGTGTTCGTGGCGATGATGCCGTCCAGTCCCAGCTCGACGACCAGCCCGGAGATGCGCGTGACCTCCTCGTCGCTGAGGTCGGGGGCGATCTTCACCAGCAGCGGGGTTGCGCCGGCCGCGGAGCGGACTGCCCGCAGCAGCGGGGCGAGCTGGTCGAGTTCCTGCAGGCCGCGGAGGCCGGGCGTGTTCGGCGAGCTGACATTCACCACGAGGTAGTCGGCGAGCGGGGCGAGGGCCGCTGTGCTGGCCAGGTAGTCGGCGGTGGCGTCCTCGACCGCCGTGACCCGGCTCTTGCCGATGTTGATGCCGAGCACCGGCCGGCCGGCCGTAGCACGCACCCGGGTCAGGCGCGCCACGGCGGCGGCCGCGCCCCCATTGTTGAAACCCATGCGGTTGATCACGGCGCGGTCCGGAATGAGTCGGAACAGTCGCGGCTTCGGGTTTCCGGGCTGGGCGATCGCGGTCAGGGTCCCGACCTCGACGTGGCCGAAACCGAGCTGGCCGAGGCCGATGACGGCCTTGCCGTCCTTGTCGAAGCCCGCGGCCAGACCGAACGGGGAGTCGAAGGTCAGGCCCAGGGCGCTCACCGAGAGGTCGGTGCGCGGCCGGGTGAACCGCCGGACGAACCGCCCGACTCCGAGGGCGGGCAGCGCCCGGATGACGTCGAAGGCGAGGTGGTGGGCGCGCTCGGGGTCGATGCGGGTGAGCACGAGCCGGAAGAAGAGGGGGTACACGGGCTCTACAGCTCGGCCAGGGGGGCCTTGTCCGAGGCCTGCCCGTCGTGTTCGCGGCGCAGCTGGGTGATGGCCTGCTCGAAGTCCTCGAGCGAATCGAAGCCCTGGTAGACGCTCGCGAAGCGCAGGTAGGCGACCTCGTCAAGTTCCCGCAGCGGCGGCAGGATGGCCAGGCCGATGTCGTTGGCGTCGAGTTGGGACGCGCCGGTCTGCCGCACGGTTTCCTCGACCTTCTGCGCGAGCATCGCGAGGTCGGAGTCGGTGACCGGGCGGCCCTGGCAGGCCTTGCGCACGCCGGAGACGATCTTCTCGCGGCTGAACGGCTCGACGACTCCGCTGCGCTTGATCACGTTCAGGCTGGCGGTCTCGGTGGTGCTGAATCGGCGGCCGCACTCCGGGCACTGGCGCCGGCGGCGGATCGAAAGCCCGTCGTCGCTGGTGCGCGAGTCGATGACTCGGGAGTCGGGGTGGCGACAGAACGGGCAGAACATTGTGTTGCCAGCCTATCGTGCCGACGGTGGCGACCGGAGGCCCGGTGTCACTCCCCCGGGAATCGCGCAGCGACCGCGTCCCCGTGCGCCGGCAACGCCTCGGCATCGGAGAGCGCCCGGATGTGCCCGGACACCGCCTGGAGCGCCTCACGGCTGTAGCGCACCACCTGCTGCGGGCGGAGGAATGTGTAGGCGCCGAGTCCGGAAGCGAACCGGGCCTGGCCTCCGGTCGGCAGCACGTGGTTGGATCCGGCCGCGTAGTCGCCCAGGCTGACCGGCGAGTGCGGGCCGAGGAAGATGGCGCCGGCGTTCTCGATCAGGCCGAGCACGGCATCCGGGTCGCTGGTCTGGATTTCGAGGTGCTCCGGGCCGAACGCGTTGCTGAACGCGGCCGCGGCGGACAGATCGTCGACGAGGACCAGCGCGGACTGCCGGCCGCCGAGGGCCGCGGTCACGCGGGCGCTGTGGGCCGTGGATGCCGCGAGCTCGGCCAGCCGCGCGGCGACGGCGTCGGCCAGGGCCGGCGAATCCGTGACCAGCACCGCGGCGGCGAGTTCGTCGTGCTCGGCCTGGCTGACGAGGTCGGCCGCGATGAGCCGGGGGTCGGCGGCGTCATCGGCGATGACGAGGATGTCGGTGGGCCCCGCTTCCGCGTCGATGCCGGTCTGGCCGCGGACCAGTCTCTTGGCGGCGGCAACGTAGACGTTGCCCGGGCCGGTGACGAGTTGCACCGGGTCGAGCCCGATGCCGGGCACGCCGTACGCGAACGCCCCGATAGCGCCGGCGCCGCCCATCGCGTAGATCTCCTCGACGCCGAGCAGTCCCGCGACGGCGAGGATGGTGGGGTGCACGCGGCCATCGAAGTCGCTCTGCGGGGGTGAGGCGAGGGCGATCGAGGTCACGCCGGCCACCTGGGCCGGGACCACGTTCATGACCACGCTCGACGGGTAGACGGCTTTGCCGCCGGGCACGTACAGGCCGACGCGGGCGACCGGCTGCCAGCGCTGGGTGATCTCCGCGCCCTCGGCGATCACGGTCGTGACCCGCGGCGGCACCTGGGCGGCGCTCGCCCGGCGCACCCGGGTGATGGTCTCTTCGACGGCCGTGCGAACCTGCGGGTCGAGCCCGGCCAGCGCCTCACTGATGTGGGCAGCAGGCACCCGAACCTGGGCCGGGCGCACCCGGTCGAGGCGCTCTGCCTGGTCGAGCAGCGCAGCTTCTCCCCTGGCCCGGACGTCGGCGATCAGGTCGGCCGCGATGTCGCTGGCGGACGCCACGTCGGTGAGCGCGCGCGGCACGGCGGCCAGCAGTTCGGCCGGCGTCGGCCGGGTTCCTCGGAGGTCAATCGTCTGGATCATCGCGCTCCAGCATATCCGCCCTATCCTTGAACCATCGGTGCCCGGGAATAGGGTGGTCACCCAGGAGATTGAAGCAGCAGTATGAACGACACGACCTCACCCCCGCCACCGCGGCCGCCTGCCGCCATCCCTCCCCTCGAGGGCGACCCGCACGCTCCCGTCGACCTGGCCGCCTTCAAGCACGCGTTCCGGCGCCACGCCTCGGGCGTCGCCGTGATCACCTCCGCTCGCACCGACGGCACGCCGGTCGGCTTCACCGCCACCTCCCTCGCCTCGCTCTCCGCCGTCCCGCCCCTGGCGACGTTCAACATGGCCCGTTCGGCCAGCGCCTGGCCGGCGATCATGGAGAATGACCGCGTCGTCATCCACATGCTCGGCGTGCGCAATCGCTCGGTCGCCGAGAAGCTGTCCGGCCCGAACGAGCAGCGCTTCGACGGCGACCACTGGTACCGCGGCCCCTACGGCCTCCCGGTGCTGAGGGACGTGACGTCGTGGATGGTGGGGCGCATCATCGAGCGGGTCCAGGTGCACAACAATGCGGTGGTCGTGGTGCAGATCGAAGAGGGCGGCATGGGTGAGGACGACCAGGCCCTGCTCTACCACGAGCGCACCTACCGGGTGCCCGGCGACCGGGTCTAGCCGGCCTTCGACCCGCCGACTTCGACGGTTGCGGTCGAGATTGCCTGGTGTGCCGGTCGAACTCGACCGCGACTGTCACGGTCGAGGCGCGCCTAGTGCTCGCGCTCCTCGCGGCGACGCCGGCGCTCCGCCTCGGCCACCGCGGCCTCCTCGGGAGTGGGTGCGGTGCCGCCGAGGTGTTCCGGCTGCCACCACTGGCCGGCTCCGTCTACGGGGTAGTCGGTCTGCAGCGAGTCGACGAGCCGCTGCAGCGTGTCGTGCAGGCGCAGGGTCTGCTCCGTCGGGTCGGCCGCCGGGTCGACCCGGATCGGTTCGCCGATCGCGTAGCGGATCGGCGTGGCGAAGGCCTCCCGCAGCGAGGGCTGGTGGTTCTTGGTCAGCACGCGGTGGCCGCCCCAGACGGCGACCGGAATCACGGGGACGCCGGCCTCCGCCGCCATCCGCACGGTCCCGGTCTTCAAGGCGCGCACCGTGAACGAGGCGTTGACCCCGCCCTCCGGGAACACGCCGAGCAACTCCCCCGATTTCAGGGAGGCGACCGCCAGCGCATACGCGTCCGCGCCGGCCTTCATGTCGACGGGGATGTGGCCCATCGAGCGCAGCACGGCGCCCGCAAGCGGCTGCTTGAACACGGCCTCTTTGGCCAGGAAGCGGATCCGCCGGCGGTTCTTGTGCCACAGCATCCACTCGACAAGGGCGAAGTCGAGGTAGCCGAAGTGGGTGATCGCCAGCACGGCGCCCCCGGCATCCGGAAGGTTGCGCAGCCCGGTGACCTTCGGCTTCAGCCGCAGGGAGCTGAACAGCGCCCGCCCGACGCCGATCGCGGCCGTGTACACCGGCTCACCCATGTTCATCGGCTCGGCCATCCTCATCCACAAATCCTATCCAAAACCCCATCCCGCGAAACCGCAGTTGTGCGCGCTAAGACCCCCGAATAACGTGCACAACTGCAGGTTCGCGGGGTAGGGAGCGGGGTAAGGAGGGGCGGAGGAGGGGCGGAGGAGGGGCGGAGGAGGGGCGGAGGAGGGGCGGAGGAGGGGCGGAGGAGGGGCGGGGTCAGCTCAGGCAGTAGGGCCCGAGGAGGCTCTTCAGCTCGCCGAACAGGTCGGCACTCACCTTCACCTGGTGCGGCAGCTCGAAGACCCGGGCGGAGGCTCCCTTGACCAGCTTGAGGCGCACCTCGGAGTCGCCGCCGTGCCGGGTGAGCACCTCGCCGAGCGCCCTGACCGTGTCGGCGGTCGCCCGCGCCTCGGTCAGGGTGATCGCCAGGGGTCCGCTCTCGAAGCCCTGTCCGAGGTCGGGGCTGAGCAGGCTGAACGCATGCAGGTTCATCCCGTCGTCACGCAGGCTCACCCGCCCGCGCACGACGACGATCGAGTCGCTGACGAGGTCGGCGGTGAACTCGAGGTAGGCCTTACCCATGAACATGACGGTGATCTCGCCGCCGAAGTCCTCGACCTGGATCATGCCGTACTGGTTGCCGGATTTCTTCGCCGTGCGGTGCTGCACGCTCGTGATCAGCCCGGCCACGGTGACGGTGTCGCCGTCCTGGGTCGCCTCGGACGCGATCAGGTCGGCGATCGTCGTGCTGGCGTGCTTGGCCAGCGGGATCTCGAGCCCCGCGAGCGGATGGTCGGACACGTACAGGCCGAGCATGTCGCGCTCGAAGGCCAGCTTCTCCTTCTTGCTCCACTCGGGGCGCTCCGGCACCTGCTCGGTGTCCTGCGGGTCGTCGAAGAGGCTGTCGAAGTCGAAGCCGACCATGCCGTGCACTTCGTCGCGTTTGATCTTCACGGCCGATTCGACGGCGCCCTCGTGGATCTCGACCATGGCCCGCCGGGTGGCGCCGAGCGAGTCGAACGCGCCGGCCTTGACCAGCGACTCGATGGTGCGCTTGTTGGCCACCGGGAGCGGCACCTTGCGCAGGAAGTCGTGGAACGACTCGAAACGGCCCTTCTCGTCGCGGGCGCCGCGGATGGCGTCGACGACGTTGAAGCCCACGTTCCGCACAGCCCCCAGCCCGAAACGGATGTCGGTGCCCACGGCCGCGAAGAAGCCGATGGACTCGTTCACGTCCGGCGGAAGCACCTGGATGCCCATCCGGCGGCACTCGTTGAGGTAGAGCGCGAGCTTGTCCCTGGCGTCGCCGACGCTGGTGAGCAGGGCGGCCATGTACTCGGCCGGGTAGTGCGCCTTGAGGTACGCCGTCCAGTAGGACAGCACCCCGTAGGCGGCGGAGTGCGCCTTGTTGAACGCGTAGTCGGAGAACGGGAGCAGGATGTTCCAGACCGTGTTCACGGCATCCATCGAGTACCCGTTGGCCGTCATGCCGGCGGAGAAGCCCTCGAACTGCTTGTCCAGCTCGGATTTCTTCTTCTTGCCCATCGCGCGCCGCAGCAGGTCGGCCTGGCCGAGGGAGAAGCCGGCCAGCTTCTGGGCGATCGACATCACCTGCTCCTGGTAGACGATCAGGCCGTAGGTGTTGCCGATCACATCGACGAGGGCCTCTTCGAGCTCCTTGTGGATCGGCACGATCTCCTGCTGGCCGGTCTTCCGCAGCGCGTAGTTGGTGTGCGAGTTCGCGCCCATCGGGCCCGGCCGGTACAGCGCGATGACGGCGGAGATGTCCTCGAAATTGTCGGGTTTCATCAGCCGCAGGAGCGAACGCATCGGCCCGCCGTCGAGCTGGAAGACGCCGAGCGTGTCGCCGCGGGCGAGCAGCTCGTAGGCGAGCGTGTCGTCGAGCTCGAGGTCCTCGAGGATGGGGCGGTGGCCGCGGTTCACCTCGATGTTGTCGAGGGTGTCGTCGATGATGGTCAGGTTGCGCAGCCCGAGGAAGTCCATCTTGATCAGCCCGAGGGCCTCGCAGGCCGGGTAGTCGAACTGGGTGACGACCTGGCCGTCGACCTCACGCTTCATGATCGGGATGATGTCGATCAAAGGGTCGGAGGACATGATCACGCCGGCCGCGTGCACGCCCCACTGGCGCTTGAGGTTCTCCAGGCCGAGGGCCGTGTCGAAGACGGTACGGGCCTCCGGGTCGGATTCGATCACGGCCCGGAAGTCGCCGGCCTCCCGGTAGCGGGGGTGGTCCTTGTCGAACATGCCCGTCAGCGGCACGTCCTTGCCCATGATCGCCGGCGGCATCGCCTTGGTGAGCTTGTCGCCCATCCCGAACGGGAAGCCGAGCACCCGTGAGGAGTCCTTGAGCGCCTGCTTGGCCTTGATCGTGCCGTAGGTGACGATCTGCGCCACCCGCTCGTCGCCGTACTTCTCGGTGACGTAGCGGATGACCTCGCCGCGGCGGCGCTCGTCGAAGTCGACGTCGAAGTCGGGCATGGAGACGCGGTCGGGGTTGAGGAACCGCTCGAAGATGAGGCCGTGGCGCAGCGGGTCGAGGTCGGTGATGCCCATCGCGTAGGCGACCATCGAGCCGGCGCCGGAGCCGCGGCCGGGGCCCACCCGGATGCCGTTCTTCCGCGACCAGGTGATGAAATCCGCCACGACGAGGAAGTAGCCGGGGAAGCCCATCTGCAGGATGACGCCGACCTCGTAGTCGGCCTGCTTGCGCACGTTGTCCGGGATGCCGGCCGGGTAGCGCTGGTGCAGCCCCACCTCGGTTTCCTTGATGAACCAGCTCTGCTCGTCCTCCCCCTCCGGCACGGGGAAGCGCGGCATGTAGTTGGCCTGGGTGTTGAACTTCACGTCGCAGCGTTCGGCGATCAGCAGGGTGTTGTCGCAGGCCTCCGGGTTGTCCCGGAAGATGTGCCGCATCTGCGCGGCGGTCTTGAGGTAGAACTCGTCGGAGTCGAACTTGAACCGGTTGGGGTCGTCGAGGGTCGACGCGGACTGCACGCAGAGCAGCGCCGCGTGGGCGGTCGCGTCATGGGCGTGGGTGTAGTGCAGGTCGTTCGTGGCCACGAGCGGCAGGCCGAGCTCCTTGGCGAGCCGCAGCAGGTCACTCATGGTGCGCCGCTCCACGTCAATGCCGTGGTCCATGATTTCGCAGAAGAAATTCTCGCGTCCGAAGATGTCGCGGTAGTCCGACGCCGCCTTCTTCGCCTCCTCGTACTGCCCGAGACGGAGCCGGGTCTGCACCTCGCCGCCGGCGCAGCCGGTGGTGCCGATGAGGCCGGCGGAATGCTGGCTGAGCATCTCCCGGTCCATGCGGGGTTTGAAGTAATACCCCTCGAGCGACGCCCGCGAGGAGAGCCGGAACAGGTTGTGCATGCCCTCCGTGTTCTCCGAGAGCAGGGTCATGTGCGTGTACGCGCCGCTGCCGCCGACGTCGTCACGGTTCTGGGCGCCGGTGCCCCACTTCACCCGGGTCTTGTCGCGCCGGTCGGTGCCCGGCGTGATGTACGCCTCGGTCCCGATGATCGGCTTGATCCCCGCCTCGGTGGCCGTGCGCCAGAAATCGAAGGCGCCGAAGACGTTGCCGTGGTCGGTGATCGCGACCGCGGGCATCCCCTGCTCCACGGCCGCCTCGATCAGCGGTTTCACCCGCGCGGCGCCGTCGAGCATCGAGTACTCGCTGTGCACGTGGAGGTGCACGAACGAGTCGTTCGCGCCTCCCGAATTACCCTGAGGCGCCAAAACTGCTCCGAATTCGTGGGTGGTGGTGGTTGTCCAGCCTAATCGCCACAGAGGACAGAGAGGGCGTGTGCCAGGTCGTCCGGGTAGGGCGCGGTGAACGTGACCCATTCCCGGGAGTCGGGGTGGGAGAAGGCCAGCTGGGTGGCGTGCAGCCACTGCCGGGTGAGCCCGAGCCTGGCCGAAATGGACGGGTCGGCCCCGTACATGGCGTCGCCGACGCACGGATGCCGCTGAGCGGCCATGTGCACCCGGATCTGGTGGGTGCGGCCCGTCTCCAGGTGCACCTCGAGCAGCGACGCGGAAGGGAAGGCCTCGAGCGTCTCGTAGTGCGTCACCGAATGCTTGCCGCCCTCGACCACGGCGAATTTCCAGTCGGAGCGCGGGTGGCGCCCGATCGGGCCTTCGATCGTGCCGCTGAGCGGGTCGGGGTGGCCCTGCACGACGGCGTGGTAGATCTTCTCCACCTCGCGGTCGTGGAAGGCACGCTTCAGCGCCGTGTAGGCCGCCTCCGACTTGGCAACGACCATCAGGCCGCTCGTGCCGACGTCGAGGCGATGCACGATGCCCGCGCGCTCGGCCGCGCCGGAGGTCGCGATCCGGTACCCGGCGGCGGAGAGCGCGCCGAGCACCGTCGGCCCGGTCCAGCCGACGCTCGGGTGGGCGGCGACGCCGACCGGTTTGTTGACGACGACGATGCTCTCGTCGTCGTGCACGATCGTCAGGTCGGGTACCGGGATCGGCACGATCCGGACGGCCTCCTTGGGCTGCCAGCTGACCTCGAGCCAGCCGCCGGCACGCAGCCGGTCGGACTTGCCGACCGTGACGCCGTCGAGGGTGACGCCGCCGCCCTCGGCGACCTCGGCCGCGAAGGTGCGCGGGAAACCGAGGAGGCGGGCGATGCCGGCGTCGACGCGGACGCCGTCGAGGCCGTCCGGGAGGGGAAGTGAGCGGGTTTCCATCGTGGTGGCTAGAGTGCACTCTCTGTGGGAGCTGGACCGACGAGACCGTCGGCGGTGGAATCCGCCTTCGACGAGGAATCCTCTGCGGGTGCGTCCTTACCCGCCGCGGCGGGCGTGCGCACACCGTCGAGGCCGATGCCCCGGATGGTCAGGATCATGAAGATTCCCATGCTGACGACGATGGACATGTCCGCCACGTTGTAGATGGCCGGGATCATCCACGGGGTCGAGATGAAGTCGACGACGTGTCCCACCCCGAAGCCGGGCTCACGGAGCAGACGGTCGGTCAGGTTTCCGAGGACTCCGCCGAGCAGCAGTCCGAAGACGACCGACCAGGCGACCGAACGGATGCGGCCGGCGAACCAGACGATGAAGACGACGACGCCGGTGGCGATGATGGAGAAAATCCAGGTCATGCCGCTGGCGAGGGAAAATGCAGCGCCCGGGTTCCGGACGAAGTGCAGTTGCAGCACATCGTCCAGAACCCGGACAACATCACCCTCGGTCAGGTTGGTGACAACGAGGAACTTACTGATTTGATCAAGCGCGTACACGCCCAGCGCAACAACGGCCAGGACGAGTAGGGCGCGGAAGCTGACCTTCGCTGTTGAGCTACGCGCCAAAGCCCTGGAAGCTCGACTTCGGAGCGTTGCCTGCGTCGCTGCCGACTCCGGCACCAACCGGCGAGGTGGCGTCGAGGTCGCGCAACTGGCCCTCAATGTAGCTCTTCAGCTTCTGGCGGTACTCGCGCTCGAACGTGCGCAGCTCTTCGATCTTGCTCTCGAGCGTGGAACGCTCCTTCTCGAGGACGTTGATCTGGGCGCGCTGCTTCGCCTCGGACTCGGCGATCACGCGGGCGGCCGTGGCGTGGCCCTCGGCGATCAAGGCGTCGCGCTTCTCGGCGCCTTCCTTCACGTGCTCCTCGTGCAGGCGGCGAGCCAGCTGGAGCAGGTTCGTGGTGCCGGCCGTCTCGTCGGTCGAATCGACCACGGGAGCAGCGACGGGAACGACGGCTGCCTTGACCGGCTCGGGCACGGCAACCGGCTCCGGTGCGGCTTCGGCCACGGTCTCGGCGACCTTGGTGGGCGCTGCGGCCCCGTCGGCTCCGAGCTGAGCCCGGAGCTCCTCGTTTTCCTTGGTGAGGCGGCGCAGTTCGACGACGACCTCATCGAGGAAGTCATCGACCTCATCCTGGTCGTATCCCTCACGGAACTTGGTCGACTGGAACCGCTTGTTGACTACATCTTCCGGAGTTAGCGCCATGGCTTTCCACCCTTAGAACTAGGTTGTGAATTGAAAAGAAAACGTTCAGGTAACGCTAGCAGCGTCACTGGTCAAGGATACATCCCGCAGTTGGGGGGCCTATCCGATTCCGCGCAGCCACGCCGCAATCGTCATTCCGATGATCGTGCAGAGCATGGTGAGGCTCCAGCCGAAGTCGAAGGCGATCGGCCCGACGCGCAGGGACGGCACCACGCGGCGGAAGAACTTCAGCGGCGGGTCAGTGAGTGTGTAGACGAGTTCCACGAGCACGAGGAGGAAACCGTGGGGGCGCCAGCCCCGGTTGACGCCGCGCACGAGGTCGACGATGAACCGACCCCAGAGAACGAAGAAATAGAGCAGGAGAAGGAAGTAGGCGATGCCGGCCAGCAGGGATAACACTCTTCGATACTACGGGGCGTCGGGACTACGACTGCGCGAAGAAGGACGCCTCGGCGTCGGCTCCCTCATCGTCGTGGTCGCCGGAGACGACGACATGCGACGGTGACAGCAGGAAGACCTTGGCCGTGACCCGCTCGATCTTGCCGTACAGGCCCTGGGAGAGTCCGCTCGCGAAGTCGATCAGGCGGCGGGCGTCAGCGTCGCTCATCTGGGACAGGTTGATGATGACGGGGATGCCGTCGCGGAAGGATTCGGCGATCACCTGGGCGTCGCGGTACTGGCGCGGGTGAACGGTGAGGATTTCATTCATTTCGGATGCAGCCACATTCTTGGGGGTGGAGGTCTTGCGCAGGGGCGTCACCGGGGCGCGCCCGGCCGGGTTCTGACCGCTGGTTTTCTGCGAAGACGGGGTGGGAACGGCAGAGACGTTGGCCGCGGCCGGCGCCTCATACTCCAGCTCTTCGTCTGCCAGACCCAGGTAGACCATGGTTTTCTTGAGCGGGTTGGACATCTCGACCTCCGTGTTGGTGATGCTTCATCTTTGAGATTAACCGTGCTCCGGGCGTTTCCCGGTGATTGCGGTGCCAATTCGTAGGTGTGTCGCCCCTTCGACTATCGCGTCGACGTAGTCCGAGGACATCCCCATCGAGAGGAATCGCGCCTCCGGGGCCAATCGCCGAACCTGGTCCCCCAGCTCGCGCACGCGAGCGTAGGACCGGCGTGGTTCCGCCCCGAGCGGCGCGACGGCCATCAGTCCCAGCAGACGGATGCCCGGGGTCTCGAGGACCCGACCCACGAGCGGTTCGAGCAGCGCGGGGGCCACTCCGCCGCGCGCCGGATCCTCGGTGAGGTTGACCTGGACGAAGCAGTCCACGGTGGATTCTTCCGACGCCAGGGCGGCAGCCAGCGACTCGCGGTCCAGGGAATGGATCACGTCGGCGTAGGCCCGTACCTGCCTCGCCTTCTTGCCCTGCACCTGGCCGACGAAGTGCCAGGTGAGGCCCAGGTGCGCCAGTTCGGCGGACTTCGCCTGGGCCTCCTGGTGCCGGCTTTCCCCGAAATCCCGCACGCCCAGGGCGGCCAGTTCTTCGATCAGGGAAGCCGGGTGGAACTTGGTCACGACAATCGTCGTGATCTCGTCCGAGGACCGTCCGGCCGCCGCCGCGGCGTCGGCGACACCGGCGCGCACGGCGGCGAGACGGTCGGCCAACGGAGCCGGCGCTGGAATCACAGGCTCACTCATGGTCGACCGCCCCGCCCCCGCTCTCGCTACTCGTCCCGGCTCTCGCTACTTGAGGAAATCGGGGATGTCGAGGTCGTCGGCCTCGTCTTCGAACGCCGGGTCGGCCGCGACTGCCCCGCCCGGTGCCGGCTCGCCGCTGGACCAGACCGACGAACCGGTGTGCTCCTCGACGTACTGTCCCGAACCGGACTGACCAGAACCGGACTGTCCCGTTCCGGACTGTCCCGAACCGGACTGCCCCGAACCGGACTGCCCCGAACCGGACTGCCCCGAACCGGAGGACAGTGCGCCTGTGGTCGACGCCCCGCTCGAGGCGCTGCCGGCGGCGATGCCCGCGGCTACCAGGTCGGCACGGCGGACCTCGACCGGCTTGGCGCCCGGCTCTCCGCCGTCGAAGCCGGCCGCGATGACGGTGACCCGCACCTCGTCGCCCAGGGTGTCGTCGATGACGGCACCGAAGATGATGTTGGCTTCGGGGTGCACGGCTTCCTGCACGAGGCGCGCGGCGTCGTTGATCTCGAAGATACCGAGGTTGGAGCCACCCTGGATCGAGAGGAGCACGCCGTGCGCGCCGTCGATGGATGCTTCGAGCAGCGGGGAGGCGACGGCCAGCTCGGCCGCCTTGATCGCACGGTCGGCGCCGCGGGCCGAGCCGATGCCCATCAGTGCCGAGCCGGCACCCTGCATGACCGACTTGACGTCGGCGAAGTCGAGGTTGATCAGGCCGGGGGTGGTGATCAGGTCGGTGATGCCCTGCACGCCGGCAAGGAGAACCTGGTCGGCGGTCGCGAAGGCCTCGAGCATGCTGATGCCGCGGTCGCTGATTTCCAGCAGGCGGTCGTTCGGCACGACGATGAGCGTGTCGACCTCGTTCTTGAGCGAGGCGACGCCGGTCTCGGCCTGGGCCTGGCGCCGCTTGCCCTCGAAGCCGAACGGTTTCGTGACGACACCGATGGTGAGTGCGCCGATGGATTTGGCGATGCGGGCGACGACGGGGGCGCCACCGGTGCCGGTTCCGCCACCCTCTCCGGCGGTGACGAAGACCATGTCCGCCCCGGCAAGGGCCTCTTCGATTTCCTCTGCGTGGTCCTCGGCAGCGCGACGGCCTACCTCGGGGTCTGCTCCGGCGCCGAGGCCGCGGGTGAGGTCACGGCCGACGTCGAGCTTCACGTCGGCGTCGCTCATCAGCAGCGCCTGGGCATCCGTGTTGATGGCAATGAACTCGACTCCGCGGAGGCCAAGTTCGATCATGCGGTTGACGGCATTGACACCGCCACCGCCGATACCGACAACCTTGATTACGGCTAGATAGTTCTGATTGTTTGACACGTCCGGCCTCCGGGTGGAACCCTAAACCTCTAGTGGAGGCTTAAAGTTATGCTGAGTATGCAATTCCTAATTCCGAAGGTAAGCGCGCGCAGGCCACGTCCGGGGACGCGCCCCGCGTGTCGCGAAGAATCGGTCACAATTGCCTCGAGACGGCCGCCGGGCCGGCGCGCCGCGGCGGGTCAGCGACGGGTCAGCGACGGGTCGGCGACGGGTCAGCCACGGAGCATTGACGGGGCAGCGACCAGTCAGCGGAGGACTGCACTGTCGGGTGAGGACACATCGTATTCATCCACCTCGCCGACCGGGTGCTCGACCATCAGCGCGCCGAGCACGACCGCCTTGTAGTCGGACTCCTCGACACTCCCCCACACGACGCGAGCCCCGCCGTCCAGGGTCAGGGTGACGTCGTCCTTCGTGGCGGCAGCGACCGTCGTGAGCTGGGTGCGGATGCCGGCCGGCAAGGACTCGACGACGGCCGCGGCGGCCGTGAAGCCCGAGCTGCCGACCTCGGCCGTGATGGCCGGGTAGCCGTCCTGGGGCTCGTCGCCGCTCTCGATCACGACTCCGGCCGCGTCGACGAGATCGAAGCCCGAGTCGGACGGGATGACGCCGATCGGTTCGCGTTCGACGATGCGCACGACGATCGTGCCGGGCGGGCGGCTTTCGACGGCGTAGCTTCGAATGAGCCGGAACCGGGAGAGGTCGTCTCGGACGGCGGTGAGGTCGACGAGGGGCAGCGGGGTGCCGAGCTGGCCTTCCAGTGCCGCCCGCACCTGGTCGGCGGGGACCCGGTTCGCCCCGACGACCTCGATCGTGCGCAGGGCCATCAGGGGCGAGTAGGCGCCGGCGACGACGAAGGCAATGAGCGCGGCGAGCGTGCCGAGGGAGACCAGCCAGGTCGTGCGCCGACGCCGGGAGCGCCCGGTGAACCGGCGCACCTCCTCGCGTTCGTACTGCTTCCGCGCGCGCCGGGCGCCACGCAAGCGGCTGCGCGCAGCGGCCGGGGTGAGGACGGGGGTGAATCCGGGGCTGAGTCCAGGGGCGGGCTGCGGGTTCGCCGTCTCCCCGGCCTCATCGGTTCGCCGCAGCGGGAACACGGGGGCGAGCAAGGCAGGGGCGGGCACCGGTTCGCCCGGCTGGGTTCTGATCGGCTCCGTCTGCGCGGCGTCCCGGGAAGAGGGCTCCGCTGATTTCGGCGTGGCTTTCGGCGTGGATTTCGACCCGGATGCCCCGGGGCGCGCCGGGCGGCCCGGAACGGCCGGCGGGAGTGGCGCGGGGCGGTGTTCGAAGCCCTGGGGCCGCTTCATGCCCGGTCGCGCGTCATTCGCGCGCCCGGCCGAGGGACTCGAGCACCTGCGGCACGATCCGGTAGACGTCGCCGCAGCCGAGCGTGACGACGAAGTCGCCCTCCCGGGCGATCGAGGCGACGTAGTCGGCGGCGTCCTGCCAGTCCGGGATGAAGGCGACGTGGGCCGGGTCGCGGAAGCGCCCGGACACGAGCGCTCCGGTCACGCCGGGCTCCGGGTCTTCGCGGGCGCCGTAGACGTCGAGCACGATGGTCTGGTCGGCGTGCTTTTCGAGCGTGTCGGCGAATTCCTGGGCGAACATCCGGGTGCGGCTGTAGAGGTGGGGCTGGTGCACGGCGATGATGCGCCCGGGGCCGACGACGGTGCGGGCGGCGGAGAGCGCGGCAGCCACCTCGGTGGGGTGGTGGGCGTAGTCGTCGTAGACGCTCACACCCCGAACCGTTCCGTGCAGCTCGAACCGGCGCTGGGTGCCGCCGAACGCGGAAATGGCTTCGAGGGACGCCGCCGGGTCTAAGCCCAGGCCGACGAGCACGGCGAAGGCGCCCGCCGCGTTGATGGCGTTGTGCTTGCCGGGAACCCGAAGAGTGGTGGAGTAGTCCCGGCCCGCCCAGTGCACGGTGAAGCTCACGGGGCCGACGGTGCCGATGGTATGTACCCGGACGTCCGAGCCGGCGTCCTCACCGAACGTGATCAGCTTCTTGTCGGCCAGCCTGGTCGTCACGTGCACCGCGCCGGGATCGTCGGAGGAGATGACCACGAGCTCGGAGGCGTTGCGGGCGAATTCGACGAAGGCGGCCTCGAAGGCCTCGAGCGACCCGTAGTGGTCGAGGTGGTCGGGGTCGACGTTCGTGATCAGCGCGACGGCGGTGTCGTAGAGCAGGAACGAGCCGTCCGACTCGTCGGCCTCGACGACGAAGAGGTCGTCGGCGCCGCTGGCCGCGCTGACGCCCAGCGATTCGATCACGCCGCCGTTGACGAAGCTCGGGTCCTGGCCGAGTCCGAGCAGGCCGGTGACGATCATTCCGGTGGAGGTGGTCTTGCCGTGTGCGCCGGCCACGCTGACCAGCCGGTGTGACCTGATCAGCCAGGCCAGGGCCTGGGAGCGGTGCAGGACCGGGATGCCCCGCTCGCGGGCGAGCACGTATTCCGGGTTGTCCTGCCAGAGGGCGCCGGTGACGACGAGCGTGTCGGCGTCGCCCAGGTTCGCTGCGTCGTGCCCGATACTGATGCGTGCGCCCAGCTCGCGCAGGGCGAGCACGTTGTCGGATTCGCGCAGGTCGGAGCCGGTGACGGTGTGACCCGCGGCTAGGAACAGGCGGGCGATTCCGCTCATGCCGGAGCCGCCGATGCCCACGAAGTGCACCGCGCCGAGCTCGTCGGGAACGGTGAGGGTGAGGTCGGGTTCAATCACGGTCTGGGCTCTTCTCGGTGGGTCGGCGGGTGCCGGGTGACAAACAGGTGCTGGGTCAACGTTACGCGCCGCCGGCGCCGAATGACGGATTGGCTCGGGTCGGCACGGTCTCGCGGGTCACGGGGCCAGGGGTCACCGGGCGCGGCGGATCAGCTCGAGCATGCGGGCCGACCCGTCCAGCACGCCCACGGATGCCGCGGCCCGGCCCATGGCCTGCACGCGTTCCGAGTCCGCCAGCACGGGCACGAGTTCGCGGAGCACCCAGTACGGCTGGAAATCCGCGTCGTCGACGAGGATCCCGCCGCCGGCGCGGACCACGTCGGCGGCGTTGAACCGCTGCTCGCCGTTGCCGACCGGGTACGGCACGTAGACCGCCGGGATGCCGAGAGCGGCCAGTTCGCTGACCGTCGCCGATCCCGCGCGGGACACGGCGAAGTCCGCGGCGGAGAGGGCGAGATCCATCCGGTCGCAATAGCGGACCATGCGGTAGTGGTCCAGCTGCGGGTCGCCGACCTCGGACTTCTCCCCCGTGATGTGCAGCACCTGCCAGCCGGCGCCGATCAGCGCCTCCGCCGAGTCCAGGACCGTGCTGTTCAGGCTCCGGGCGCCCAGGGAGCCGCCGGTGACGAGCAGGGTGGGCCGGTCCGCGGAGAGGCCGAAGAACGCCAGCGCTTCCGGCCTCACCGCGGGCCGGTCGAGGTGCTCGATTTCGGGGCGGAGGGGCATCCCGACGAAGTGGGCGTGCCGGATCGGTGTGCCGGGGAACGCCACCCCGACATGGTGGGTGTAGCGCGCGCCGAGCTTGTTCGCGAGGCCCGGCCGGGCGTTGGCCTCGTGAATGACGATGGGCACGCCGGCACGCCGGGCGGCGAGGTAGGCCGGCGTGGAGACGTAACCGCCGAATCCGACGACCACGTCGACGTTTCGGGACCCGATCACGTCGGCGACCTGGCGCACGGCTCGGCCCAGCCGCGGCAGGAAGGTCAGCGCCTGCCGGTTCGGGCGCCGGGGAAAGGGCAGCCGCGGAACAATGACGAGTTCATAGCCCCGGGCCGGCACGAGGCGGGACTCGAGGCCCTCGCTCGTGCCGAGCACGAGCACCGTGGCATCCGGCTCGCTCTGGTGAATCGCGTCGGCGACGGCGAGCAGCGGGTTAACGTGGCCGGCGGTGCCGCCGCCGGCGAGGAGGTACGTGGTCACTGGGCTTCTGCCTCCGTGTGGTCGCCTCGGGCAAAGGAGAGCACAACTCCGATGGCGAGCAGGGTGGTGAGCAGGGCGGTGCCGCCGGCGGAGATGAGCGGGAGCGGGACGCCCAGCACGGGGAAGACCCCGAGCACGACGCCGATGTTGACCAGGGCCTGGCCGATGATCCAGACGAGAACGGCCGCCGTGCTGACCTTCACCTGCAGGCTGGTGCTCGCGCGCATGATCCGCAGGAAAGCAAAGGCCAGGAGGATGAACATCCCAAGCACGACGATCGCCCCGATGAGGCCGAGTTCCTCACCGATGATCGCGAAGATGTAGTCGTTGTCCGCCGCGGGCAGCCACGACCATTTGGCCTTCGAGTTGCCGAGGCCGACGCCGAGGATGCCGCCGTTGGCCAGCGCCCAGGTGCCGTGCAGCGGCTGCCAGCAGGCGGCGGAGATCGCGCCCTGCTGCTCGTCACACCCGGAGCCCATGAAGCTGAGGATCCGGGTCATCCGGTTCGAGCTGGACAGCGCCACCACGACGGCGACGACGGCTCCGGCCAGGAGGGGCAGCACGAGCAGGCGCAGCCGCACGCCCGCGAAGAACAGGGCGCCGAACAGGATGCCGGCCATGATCATGACCGTGCCGAGGTCGCCGCCGATGAGCACCAGGAGCACGGCTCCGCCGCCGACGCCGAAGACCGGGATGAGCACATGCCGCCAGTCGTCGAGCTTGCCCTCCTTCTTGCCGAGGATCACGCCGAGCCAGATGACCAGGGCCACCTTGATCACCTCGGAGGGCTGGAACTGGAAGCCGCCGAGGGTGAGCCAGTTCGTGTTGCCGGCAATCTCGTAACCGAGAGGGGTGAACACGACGAGGCCCTGCAGGAAGCAGGCGACGAGCAGGGCCGGCCAGGCGACGCGCTGCCAGAATTTCACCGAAAGCCGGCTGACGAGGAGCATCATCGGCAGTCCGACCAGGGCGAAGATGCCCTGGCGCAGGAGCCCGCCGAAGAACCCGGCGTTTTCGAGGTACGAATCCACCGACGAGGAGGAGAGCACCATGACCAGGCCGAAGATGACGAGGAACAGGGTCGTGCCGAGCAGGAGCAGGTAGTTCGCGGACTCGGCCCGGAAGACCCGGCCCAGGGTGATCCGCGCGCTGGCCCCGGCCGTGGCCGGCTCGGGCGGCGAGGAGGCCGGTCGCCCAGCCTGCTGCCGCTGCTGGTTGCGCTGGTGCTGGCTGAGCTGCTGCGCGTACTGCTGCGGCTGGGACTGCTGCGGCTGGGACCGCTGCGGCTGCCGTTGCGGCTGCTGCGGTCGGTCGGCTCTAGGCGCCCGGGTCCTGGGTGGATTCGTCATCCGGCTCGCCTCCCACGTGGTCTCGAACGGCTCTCGCAAACAATCGTCCACGCTCCGCATAGTCGGCGAACTGGTCCATCGAGGCGGCCGCCGGGGCCAGGAGCACGACGTCGCCGGCCTCGGCCAGGTCCGCCGCCACCCGGACAGCGTTCGGCATGACCTGTCCAGTGTCAACCGCGTCGATCTCGATGACCGGCAGTTCGGGCGCGTGTCGCGCGAATGCCTCACGCAGGGCGACCCGGTCGACACCGATGATGATGGCGGCCCGCAGACGCGCAACGTGGCTGCTGACCAGTTCGTCCACGTCGACGCCCTTGAGCAGTCCGCCGACGAGCCAGACCACGGAGTCGAAGGCCCGCAGAGAGGCGTCGGCGGCGTGCGCGTTGGTCGCCTTGGAGTCATCGATCCAGCGAATGCGTCCCGCCGTGGCGACGAGCTCGATCCGGTGCGCGTCGAGGCGGAAGGCCCCCAGGGCCGCGCCGATCGTCTCCGGGGAAACCCCGAATGAGCGGGCCAGGGCGCTGGCGGCCAGGATGTTGGCGACGACGTGCGGCGCATCCAGCCCGGCGGCAGCCAGCGCGGTCACCGTGGTCAGCTCCACCGCACGGTCGAAGCGGTCCTCGAGGAAGGCGCGGTCGCAGAGGATCCCCTCGACGATGCCGACGTCGCTGGGCCCGGGCACGCCCAGGCCGAAGCCGATCGCCCGCGCACCCTCCTGCACATCGGCGTCCTCGACCATGGCGAGGGTGGCGTCGTCGGCCTTGTTGTACACGCAGGCGACCCGGGTGTTCGCGTAGACCTTCGCCTTCGCGTCGCGGTACGCGGCCGCGGAGCCGTGCCAGTCGAGGTGGTCGTCCGCGACGTTGAGGCACACGCTCGCCCACGGCACCAGGGCGCCCGGTCCGGTGCGCGGCAGGTGGTGCAGCTGGTAGCTGGAGAGCTCGACGACGAGAACGTCCCAGCCCTGCGGGTCCCGGATGGCGTCGAGCACGGGCACACCGATGTTGCCGCACGGCGCGGCGCGGCGGCCGGCCGCGGCGAGCATGGTCGCGGTGAGTTGAACGGTCGTGGTCTTGCCGTTGGTGCCGGTGACGAGGATCCACTCGGCGGGAGCGCCCACCTTGTCGCGCAGGCGCCAGGCCAGTTCGATGTCGCCCCAGACCGGGATGCCCGTTTCCGCTGCCCAGAGCAGCAGCGCGTGGTCGGGATGGAAGCCGGGCGACACGACGATGAGCTCCGGCCGGTGCTCGAGGAGTTCGGCCGGCGGGGTGTCGAGTTCGGCCTGCACCAGCGCGACGCCGAGCACGTCCAGGAGCCGGGCGCGCTCGTCGGGCGCCGCTCCGGCCACCACGAGCACGTCGGCGCCGAGTTCGGCGAGTGTGTCCGCGGCCGCGAAGCCGGTGACACCGAGGCCGTAGACGGCCACGCGCAGCCCGGCCCAGTCGGCGTGCCAGCTGGTCAGCGCATCGAGCCTGTCACGCACCGGATCGGCGGGAACGGAGCGGTCAGGATCAGGGAGGGCAGGGCCTTGCGGCACTAGCGCGCCAGCCATTCGAGGTAGAACGAGCCGACGCCTGCGGCCACGAGCAGCCCGCCGATGATCCAGAAGCGCACGACGACGGTCACCTCGGCCCAGCCCTTGAGCTCGAAGTGGTGGTGGATCGGGCTCATCAGGAAGATGCGCTTGCCGCGGGTGAGCTTGAAGAAGACGCGCTGCACGATCACGGACCCGGATTCGATCACGAACAGGCCGCCGATCAGGATCAGCAGCAGCTCGGTGCGGCTGAGCACGGCCAGGGCCGCGATGGCGCCGCCGATCGCGAGCGAACCGGTGTCGCCGAGGAAGATCTTGGCCGGGGAGGTGTTCCACCAGAGGAAGCCGATCAGGCCGCCGACGATCGCGGCGGAGACGACGGCCAGGTCGAGCGGGTCGCGGATCTCGTAGCACCGGTACTGGTCGGCCGCGTCGGCGCCGCCGAAGCAGGACTGGTTGAACTGCCAGAAGCCGATCACGACGAAGGAACCGATCGCGAGAATCGAGGAACCGGTCGCCAGGCCGTCGAGGCCGTCGGTCACGTTGACGCTGTTGGAGGTGGCCGCGACGATGAGGCAGATCCAGAGCACGAAGAGCGCGGTGCCGACGATCGCCCCGAGGGCCATGAAGTCCAGCGGCGTGTCGCGGATGAACGAGATGTGCGTGGACGCCGGGGTCAGCCCCTGGCGGTTGGGGAACTGCAACGACAGGTAGGCGAACACGCCGGCCACGAGCACCTGGCCGGTGATCTTCGCCCAGCCGCCGAGCCCGAGGCTCCTCTGGTTGCGCGTCTTGAGGAAATCGTCCACGAAGCCGACCAGGCCGAGGCCCACCATCATGAACAGCACAAGCAGCGGCGAGGCGGTGATCGGTTCCCCGACCATCAGCTTGGCCGAGAAGAAGCTGATCAGCACGCCCAGGATGACGATGATGCCGCCCATGGTGGCCGTGCCGCGCTTGGCGTGGTGGCTCTTCGGACCGTCGTCGCGGATGAACTGTCCCCAGCCCAGCTTCTTGAACAAGCGAATGAACAAGGGGGTGAGGAAGAGGGTGAACGCGAGCGACATGGCTCCGGCGATCAGTAGCGCTCTCATGAAAACAGGTCTCCCAGTCGATCGCCCAGAAAGCGCAGGCCCGCGGAGTTCGAAGACTTCACGAGCACAGTGTCCCCCGGTTGGAGTGAGTCGCGCAACAATTCGAAGGCCGCGTCTGGCGTGTCGACGAATGCCGACTCGCCGTCCCACGAGCCCTCGTTGATGGTGCTGATGTGCATCCGGCGTGCTGCGGCGCCCACGACGATGAGCTGGGAGATGTTCAGCCTGACCGCGAGCAGTCCGATCCGGTCGTGCTCCTCCCCCGACAGTTCGCCGAGTTCGGCCATCTCGCCGAGCACCGCAACCGTGCGCATCCCGGGCTCCCTGATCTGGGCGAGTGTCTTGAGTGCGGCGGTCATCGAGTCGGGGCTGGCGTTGTACGCGTCGTTGATGATCGTCACGCCGTCACGTCCGCCGAGGACTTCCATCCGCCAGCGTTCGGCCCTGGCCACGGATTCGAGGCCCGCCACGATGTCGTCGATTCCCACTCCGAGTCGCTCGGCGGCGGCCGCCGCGGCCAGCGCGTTCGTCACGTGGTGCTCGCCCAGCACCCGGAACGACACGGTCCGGCTCTCACCGGAGGCCAGGCGGAGCACGAACGTGGTGCCGCTCCTGGTGGCCTGCACGTCGCTCGCGCGCACCGCGGCCGCATCGCCCTGGCCGAACCAGACGACCTCGGCGCGGGTCTTCGCGGCCATGCCGGCGACGCGAGGGTCGTCGGCATTCAGCACGGCGAGATCCGTCTCGACCAGATCGGTGACCATTTCGGCCTTGGTGTCGGTAGTCGCCTCGATGCCGCCGAACTCGCCGGCGTGGGCGAGGCCGACGTTGAGCACGATGCCGATATCGGGCCGGGCCAGCCGCGTGAGCCGTGCGATGGATCCGGTACCGCTGGCACCCATCTCGACGACGAGGAACCTGGTCTCTTCGCTGAGGTCGAGCATGGTCATCGGTGCGCCGACCCAGTTGTTGAAGGATCCGCGCGCCGCGACGGTCGGGCCGACCCGCTCGAGTACCGCACGCAGGAGGTTCTTCGTCGTGGTCTTGCCGTTGGAGCCGGTCACGCCGACGATCTTCAGCCGGCCACGCGCGCGGACGCGGGTCACCACCTCGGCGGCCAGCGCGCCGAGCGCGACGACGACATCCGGCACGATGACCTGGGCGACGGGCAGGTCCAGGTGCCGCTCGACGATCAGGAGGTCGGCCCCCCGCTCCACCGCGGTGGGCGCGAAGAGATGTCCGTCGGTGACCTCGCCGGGTTTGGCGACGAAGATCGCACCGGGCTCCACGCCGCGGGAGTCGGTGTGCACGGGCCCGGTGATGACCGATCCGGCGGTGAGCGTGCTGCCGTCGAGGCAAAGCTCACCCGAGACGGCCCGGGCGATCTCGGCCAGGCTGAGGGCGATCATCAGAGCCACCCGGCGTCGCGCAGCGCCTGGCGGGAGTCTTCCCGCGCGGAGTAGGGGATCTTGACGCCGGCGACCTCGTGGTAGTCCTCGTGGCCGGGGCCGGCGTAGAGGATGACGTCGCCCTCCTTCGCGAGGGCCAGTGCGGCGCGGAAGGCCGCCCGAGGGTCGGGGACCTCGTGGAACTCCCCGTCAGGAACCGCGGCTCGTGCCGCCTCGAGCAGGGTGGCGCGGATGGCGGCCGGGTCTTCGAAGCGCGGGTGGAAGTCGGTCACGACGACGACGTCCGCGCCGCGGGCGGCGATGGCGCCCATGTCGGCACGTTTGGTGGTGTCGCGATCGCCGTCGGCGCCGAACACCATGATCAGCCGGCCGTCGGTGGTCTTCCGGATCGCGTCGAGGGTGTTGAGGAAGGCGTCGGGGGTGTGCCCGTAGTCGATGTAGACGAGCGGGCCGCGGTCGCCGGAGATGCGCTCGGCGCGCCCGGGAATGTACGCGGCGATGCCGCCGTCCCGGTCCAGCGTGTGTGCGATGGCTTCGAGGTCGTAGCCGGATTCGACGAGCATCACGATGGCCAGGGCCGCGTTGGCGGCCATGTACCAGCCGAGCAGGGGCACGCGGGTTTCCAGGCGACGACCCTCCGGGCCTTCCAGCGCGAACTGCGTGTACAGGGCCGTTTCCTCGATCACGAACATGCGCCAGTCGGCGTCGATGTCCGGCCTCGTGGTGAGGGTCGTCACCGGGATGCGGCAGTCGTGGACGATGCGCCGGCCCCATTCGGAGTCGACCGTCACCACGGCGCGACGGGACCGGTCGGGCTCGAAGAGTGCGAACTTGGCCTGGAAGTAGTCCTCCATGACCTCGTAGTCGTCGAGGTGGTCGTGGCTCAGGTTGGTGAACCCGGCGACGTCGAACACGAGCCCGTCGATCCGGTGGCGGCTGAGCGCCTGGGCGGAGACTTCGATCGCGACGGCGCGCACCTCGGCCTCGCGCATCCTGGCGAGCAGGGCGTGCAACTCGCTGGCTTCGGGGGTTGTCAGCGCGCTGGTCACGGCGAGGTCACCGATCCGCCGTTCGGCGGTCGAGGTGAGGCCGGCGACGATTCCGAGCTGGTTCAGGATCGCGAAGAGCAGGTAGACGACGCTGGTCTTGCCGTTGGTCCCGGTGACCGCGAAGAGCGTTGCGGGGTTCTCCGCGGTGCGGTAGATCCACGCGGCGACGGAGCCGAGCGCGGCCCGGGCATCCGGGGTCACGAGCACGGGCAGGCCGCTTCCTGCCGCGATGACCGCGCCGGCGGCGTCGGTGAGGATGGCTACGGCGCCGGCTTCACGGGCACCCTCGGCAAAGGATGCGCCGTGGCTGTTTTGGCCGGGCACGCCGACGTACAGGTCGCCGGGCTGGACGGTGCGCGAGCTCAGGCTCACGCCGGTGACTTCGAGTCCGTCGATGTCACCGCGCAGCTCGAGCCCGAAGTCGTCGACGAGACCGGACAGGGAGCGGGAGATGGGATGCTGAGGACGGAGCGCCGAGGGCGACAGTTCGGTCACGGGGCTCACTTTCTTACCAATTGGCAGGGAGTTCGGGTGCTGGAGTGCCCGACGGGACTGCCCGGTACTTCTTCAACGCCTGGCTCATGACCTTCTGGAAGATCGGAGCCGAGGCGGCAGACGTATTCATTTTAACAGGATCCGCGAGGCTCACCGACACGACGAACTGCGGCGCATCCGCCGGGGCGAAGCCGGAGACCGAAACCAGGTAGCCCCTGGAGTAGCCGCCTTTGCCGTTCGGCATCTGGGCCGTGCCGGTTTTCGCGGCCACCCGGTAGCCGGGAATCTCCCACTTGGACGCCACCCAACTATTGGCGTAAACATTCTCGAGCACGTCCGAGGTGTCGTGGGCGGCGGCGGCCGAGATGACCTGCCTCCCCCTGGAGCTGGGCTTGTCCCGCACGCTGTCGTCGGCCTGTCGGCATCCCGCAACCAGCGTCACGGGCATCCGCACGCCGTCGTTGGCGATGGTCTGGTACATGCTCGCGACCTGGAGCGCCGTCGTGGTCAGGCCCTGGCCGAACATCGTCGCGTACGCGGTTTGGGGGTCCCATTTCTGGTACGGGTGCAGGATGCCGGAGTCTTCGCGGGGGAAGCCGGTTTCGGTCGGGCTGCCGACCCCGAACTTCTTCATATAGTCATAGCGCTCCTGATCGCTGAGGAGCTCCCCGAACTTCGACATCCCGGTGTTCGACGACTCGATCATCACGCCGGTCAGGGTGAGTTTCTCATCCTCGTGCCGGTGGCTGTCGTTCACGTTGGCGCCGTTAACGGGCCGGTATCGGTACGGCGCGACGACGTGCGTCTTGATCGTGGCCTTGCCGGAGTCGAGAACGGATGCCGAGGTGAGCGTCTTGAATGTCGACCCCGGTTCGAAGGAGTCGGTGAAGGCCCGCGAGCCGCGGTTCTTCGGGTTTTTCGTGCCGCTCACGTTGTTGGGGTCGACACTCGGGTAGTCGGCCACGGCAAGGAGCCTGCCGGTCTTGACCTCCTGCACGACGACCGTGCCCCAGGCGGCGCCGGTCGCCTGCGCCTGTTCGGCGAGCACCTGCTGGACGAACCACTGCAGATCCCTGTCGATGGTGGTGACGACGTCCCCGCCGTCGACGACCTGCTCCGCGGTGACGGTGCTGCCCGGGATGCGCACCCCGTCGGCGCCCTTCTCGTACGTCTCCACGCCGTTGGTGCTCGCAAGGCAGGAGTTCTCTCCGACCTCGAGGCCCGCCTGGGCTTCACCGTCAGAGGAGACGAAACCGACCACGTTCCCGGCGACGGCGCCGTTCGGGTACACCCGGCTCGGGTTCTTCTTGAAGTAGATCCAGGGGATGTCGAGGTCGCCGACCTCGCGGAACACCTCGACGTCGACCTTCCTGTCCACGTAGGCGAAGTCGGAGTCCTTGTCGCCGGCCAGGGCCTCGGAGATGATCCCGAGGATCTCATCCCCGGTCTGCCCGGTCACGGCCCCGATCTCGGCTGCGGCCTGAGCGACGGTGACCGTGACGGTCCCGGCGTCCGTTGTGCGGGTGAACTCCCCCGCGTTCCGGGGGGAGATCGTGATGTCGTAGCGCATGACGGTGCCGGCGAGCACGTCGCCGTCGGAGGAGAGGATGTTGCCGCGGGAGCCGTAGACGGTCTGTTCGACGGAGCGGTTGCCGAGCGAGTCGGCGCTGAGGGTGTCGGCCCGCACCACCTGGATGTCGATGAGCCGCACAACGAAGACGCCGACGACCGCGAAGAGCACGACGACGGTGACGGCCATGCGACGCCGGCCCGAGATGGTCTGGCGAGCCCCGGTGTTCAGCGGCATCGTCACATCCTCACTGCGGCCGGGGCCGCGTTAGCGCGTTGACTCAGCGAGTAGACGGGGACGGAAGTCCGCTGGGCGGAGTGGCGGGAGCGGCGGGAGCGGGAGCGTGAGCTGCCCGCGCGTCCGCCGAGCGGCCGTGGGTGCCCGCGGGGCCGATGCCGGTGCCCTGGGCCCCGGCCGGAGGCAGGTCCGTCACGAGGGGGACGCCGGCGAGGAGAGCGTTCGGTACGAGGCCGGACGCGCCGCTCCGGACGTCGGCGGGCGTGCCGGTGGCCGAGACGGGTGCGCCGAGCACGGCCCCGTCCGACAGTCGAAGGTAGGCGGGGGTGGAGTTGCTGACCATGCCGAGGGCCGCAGCGTTCGCGGCCAGGTTCTGCGGCGATGACACCTTGACGAGGTCCTCGCTCAGGCTTTCGGCGGTTCGTCCGAGCTCGACCTGGCTCGCCTGGAGGGTCGAGATCTCGTAGGCGCCCTGGGAGATTCCCACACTGAGCAGGAGCTGGGTGATCACGATCGCGGCCATGCCGGCGCCCGCGGTCAGGGCGTAGACGATCCGGGGCCGGGCCCGACGCTCGGCGCGCGGCGCGACGGCCTCGATGTGGCTGCGCGCCGCCGGGAGGGCCTGGGCCCACGAGTCCTGGCCGTTCGGCCGGAACACACGGGCGAGATTGTCGCTCATTCGACCCTCCTCAGTCGTTCGGCGGCACGGAGCCGCACGGATGTTGCGCGCGGGTTCAGCGCCTTTTCTTCATCGGTGGCTTGTTCGGAGCCTCGGATCAGCAGTGTGAAGACCGGCTTGTGTTCCGGCAGCTCGACCGGCAGCCCGGCCGGCGCGCTCGAACTGGACGCCTTGGCGAACACCTTTTTCACGATCCGGTCCTCGAGCGACTGGTAGGCCATGACGACGATGCGGCCGCCGACCGTGACGGCTTCAAGGGCGGCCGGGATGGCGCGTTCGAGAACGGCGAGTTCCTGGTTGACTTCGATGCGGAGCGCCTGGAAGACCCGCTTGGCCGGGTGGCCCATGCGCTGCACGGCGACCGGGGTGACCGCGGTGATGACGTCGACCAGCTGGCCCGAGCGCTCGAAGGGGGTCTTTTCACGGGCGTCGACGATGGCCTTCGCGTAGCGGGCCGACAGCTTCTCTTCGCCGTATTCCTGGAAGATGCGTCGCAGCTCCGCCTCGCTGTACTCGGCGATGATGCGCTGGGCGGTGAGGTCGGAGGTGCTGTCCATGCGCATATCGAGCGGCGCATCCTTTGAATAGGAGAAGCCGCGTTCGACCCGGTCGATCTGGAGCGAGGAGACGCCGAGGTCGAACAGGATGCCGTCCACCTCGTCGATGCCGAGGCCTTCGAGTGCGTCCAGGATGCCGTCGTAGACGGTGTGCACGAGGTGCACGCGGCCGCGGAAGGGCTTCAGCCGCTCCTCGGCGATCGCGAGGGCGTCGAGGTCGCGGTCGAGCCCGACAAGGATCAGCCCGGGAAAACGCTGGAGCAGCGCTTCGGCGTGGCCGCCCATGCCGAGGGTGGCGTCGACGAGCACGGCGCCGGGCTTCTGCAGTGCGGGCGCGAGCAGCTCGATGCAGCGCTCGAGCAGGACTGGGGTGTGGATGTCGTTGATGGCCATAGTTCTTGCCGGGTCCTGGTCCCTGGTGCCTGATCCCCATCCATTCTTTCCTGGCACCGGGGAAGTGTGTCAGGCATGAACGGCTGGGAGTCAGGCGCCAGGGGCTAGAAGAGTCCCGGGATCACCTCCTCCGTCGTGTTGGCGAATGAGGTCTCTTGTTCGGCGAGGTAGGTCTCCCAGGCCTCGCTGTCCCAGATTTCGACTCGGCTGCCGGCACCGATGACGGTGAGCTCGCGGTCGAGTCCCGCGTAGGCGCGGAGGTTTGCGGGGATGGTCACCCGGTTCTGCTTGTCCGGCGTCTCGGCGCTGGCGCCGGAGAGGAAGACGCGGAGGAAGTCGCGGCCCTGCTTGCTCGTGATGGGCGCCTGGCGGATCTTCTCGTGCAGGTCCTCGAACTCACGGGAGCTGAAGACGTACAGGCAGTTCTCCTGGCCCCGCGTCATCACGATGCCGGTGGAGAGTTCGTCCCGGAACTTCGCCGGCAGGATGATGCGGCCTTTGTCGTCGAGTTTGGGGGCATACGTTCCGAGAAACATGCATCCCCCCTTTCTCGACCGGCCGTGTTCCGAGTATGGCTCCACTTTACTCCACTATCCACCACATCTAGGCAGAAATACACGATTTCTGATCCGATTTACCCCGAAAGCCCCCCAGTCCGCGGGGCAGGGGCAAGTGGAGGGATTTTGCGCGTCCAGGGACCGTCGGGGCGGTTTTCGGGAGCCGAAGCCCGTTTTCGGGCAAGAAAAAAGGGCCGATCAGTGGATCGGCCCTGTGATGGGATCGGTGCGGCGGTTGCCGCCACGTTTGTGGAGGGACGGTGGAGAACCCGGGAGCGAGGCTGGTTCAGCGCGCGCGACTCAACTCGCGTGCTTCAGCGCTGGTCGTCCTGGCGGCGGTCCCAGCGTTCGTTCAGGCGGTCCATGAATCCCTGGTTGGCACCGGCGCGCTGACGCGGTCCGGATCCCGGGCGACCGGCGGATGCTCCGCCGGTACTGCCGCGGACGCCCTTCCCCGGTGTGATGGCAAGCAGGACGCCGGCGAACATGATGATGAATCCGAGCACCCCGAGCCACAGTTGCTGCAGTGCCACGCCGGCGATGAGTGCGCCGATCCCGGCGACCGCGAGGAGGACACCCACTACAACCGACCGGTAATCGGGTCGAAGCCGCGTCACCCCTGCCGTTGACACGAAGTCAACGTCATTGTGATAGAGGCTGCGCTCCATCTCTTCGAGGAGTCGCTGCTCTTGCTCAGAAAGCGGCATCTCATTCCCCTCCAATTTCGGGATCGAGCGGGTTAGGTACTGATTCTAGTCCAGCTGGGATGGCTAGGCTAGGCACGTGGCTGATAGCAATCGTCTTGTCGAACAGGTTCAGGTCCGCATCGACGAATTCCTCAGCACGCGTGTTCCAATTGTCGCCGCCATCAGCCCTGATCTCACTCCCCTGGTCGCTTTCTCACGGCAGTTTCTCAGCGGTGGCAAGCGTTTCAGGGCGCTCTTCTGCTACTCCGGCTGGCAGGGCGCCGGGTCGAGTGCCCAGGACCTCTCCCCCATCATTTCCGCGGCCGCCGCGCTCGAGATCTTCCATGCCGCGGCGCTCGTCCACGACGACATCATCGACAATTCGGACACCCGCCGGGGCTCGGCATCCGCGCACAAGCTGTTCGAGGGCATGCACGGCGAGAACGCCTGGGCCGGAAGCCGGAGCGAGTTCGGTCGCGCCGCCGGGATCCTGCTCGGGGATCTGCTGCTCGGCTGGAGCGACGAGCTCCTGGACGAGGGCCTCGACGCCGCCCCCGACCAGACTGCCGCCCGCCTCGCCCGCGCCGAGTTCAACCGGATGCGCACCGAGGTCACCGCCGGCCAGTACCTCGACATCCTCGAGGAACGCGCCTGGCTGACCCAGCCGGAGGCCGAGCTGCTGGACCGGGCCCTGCGCGTCATCGTTTACAAGTCCGCGAAGTACAGCGTGCAGGCGCCGCTCGTGATCGGTGCGGCCCTGGCGGGTGCGAGCCCGGCCCAGCTCGATACGCTCCGGGCCTTCGGCCTGCCGCTCGGAATCGCATATCAGCTCCGGGACGACCTGCTGGGCGTGTTCGGCGACGCCGCCGTCACCGGCAAGCCCAGTGGCGACGACCTCCGGGAGGGCAAGCGCACCGTTCTCGTGGCGCTCGCGCGCCAGGGGCTCTCCGACACGATGCGCCACGACCTGGACGAACAGCTCGGTGACCCCGCCCTCGACGAAGCGCGGATCGCCGCCCTGCAGCGCGTGATCCTGGCCAGCGGCGCCGTCGACCGGGTCGAGGCGCTGATCGAAGCCAACGTGGCGGAGGCCGTGCTGGCGTTGGAGGATTCGCCGATCGGTGAGGACGCCAGGGAACAGCTCCGCTCCCTGGTTGAGAGGGTCACGCGCCGCGCGTTCTAGCGTCCACCAGGTCCGAGCGCCCACCAGACCTGGGCGCGTGCTGATGCGACCGAACGGCCCTACCGGGGCACGGCACTCGCTGCGCGCTCGACTGCCGCGAGGCACAGCTCGACGTCGGCGGCATCCGTGGACCAGTTGCTCACCGAGATCCGCAGCACATCCCGGTCGTGCCAGCGGGACCCGGACATCCAGGTGGTTCCCTCCGCCAGCAGCCGCTCCGTCACCCGGCGGGTTCTGTCGTCCTCGCCGAAACTCACGCAGACCTGGGTGAAGACGACGTCGTTGAGAACTTCGGCTCCCGGTATCCGGGCCATGCCGGCCGCCAGCGCCCGGGCGTGCTCCGCGAGCCGCTCCACCAGCGCCACCGTTCCGGACCGGCCGAGCGAACGCAGGGCCGCCCAGACCGGGATCCCGCGCGCACGGCGGGACAGCTCAGGGACCTTCTCGAACGGATCGCCCGGGCCGTTCTCGTCCGCGACCAGGTAGGCCGTGCGGACCCCGAAGACCGAGCGCACAACGGCAGGCCGGGAGACGATCGCAAGGCCGCAGTCGTAAGGCACGTTGAGGGTCTTGTGCGCGTCCGTCGCCCAGGAGTCCGCGGTCTCCAGTCCGGACAGGTGCTCGCGGTAGAGCGGGCTCGCGGCCGCCCAGAGTCCGAAGGCGCCATCGACGTGCACCCAGGAGTCGTGCCCGTGGGCGATGGCCGTGGCCTGACCGATCGGGTCGAACGATCCGGAATGCACGTTGCCGGCCTGCAGACAGACGATGGCCGGGCCGGTTCGGCGGTCCATCGCCTCGGCCAGCGCGTCCGCGCGCAGTCGGCCCTGCTCGTCCACCGCGATTTCGACGGGCGCGCCCAGGCCCAGGTAGCGGAGTACAAGGTCGATGACCTCGTGACGCTCCCGGCCGACATAGACCGTGATGCGCGGCGCACCGAACAGTCCCTGGGCGTCGAGGTCCCACCCGGCCCGGCGCAGAAGGTACTGCCGGCCGGACGCGAGGCCGACGAAGTTCGCCATCGTGGCTCCCGTTGTGAAGCCCACGTCCGCGTCGTAGGGCAGGCCCAGGAGCTCGATCAGCCAGGCGCCGGCGGCTTCCTCGAAGGCGGCGGTCGCCGGTGTCGCGAACCGCAAGGCCGCGTTCTGGTCCCACGCGCTCACCAGCCAGTCGGCGGCCATGGCTGCCGGCAGGGTTCCGCCGATCACCCAGCCGAAGAAACGGCCGGACGGCATGGCCATCAGACCGGGCTCGGCGACCGCCGCAAGTTCATCGATGACGTCGGCCGGGTCCATGGGCTGGTCCTGCAGGGCCATCGACAGCCGTGCCGCCAGCTCGCCGACGCCGATCCGGGGGCCGACCGGGCGCTCGGGGACCGAACTGAGCCAGTCCATGGCGTGCGCCTTCGCTCGTTCCAGCGCCTCACCGTAGGCGTCCGCCTGAGCCGACATGACGGAAGTGTACTGCCGCCCCGCCCTGCGGGAAAGGCTGTCGCTCGGGGAAGCTAGGCGAGTGCCTGGGCGACCCGTCGCACCTCGGCCTTACGGCCGGCTCGCAGCGCGACGATGGGCTCGGCGCTGAGGCTGTCGTCAACCTCGAGCAGCCACTCCATCGCCTGCTCGTCGGTGAAGCCGTCATCGGAGAGCACGATCAGCGTGCCGCGGAGTTCGGGCACGGGCGCACCGTCCCGGATGAAGAGAGCGGGAACCTGCAGCTTGCCGTCGCGGCGCACCGCCAGGAGTTGCTTGTCGTCAATCAACTGCCGCACGCGGCTCTGGCTCTGACCGAGCAGGTTGACGAGGTCGGGAATGGTCAGCCACTGCTGCTCTGAAATCGAGTCGGTCACGGATCAAGCCTGCCATGAAACACCGGGAGCGACAAACATCCGCGCGAATGAAATCCCACGAGTTTACTCAAACCACACCCGTCACGTTGATTGACTCTGATACCTATCTATGCCAGCGTTGGGGGCATACGCAACACAGGAACGGGAGTGCCATGTCGGCTGAGTCGCAGAGTATCCCCGCAGGGGATGCCGCGCCGGGCGACACGCCCCGCCGGCCCGGCTTCCTGGCGGCCTGCTGTTCCCGCGGCCTGTTCGCGAGCATCCCGATCGTGATCATCAGCACGATCGCGATGACGCTGAATCTCGCGTCGCCGGCCGATGCCGCGACGATCGTGAAGAAACCGCCGAAGGTCAAGAGCACCCTCCCGGCCGCCGTCCCGGCGCCGAGCCCGGGCGCCGTCGCTGCCAGCGCACCGGCCAGGGCCGTCCCCGCCCAGTACGTCGTGGTCGAAGGCGACACCGTCAGCAGCATCGGCGGGCGGTTCGGCCTGTCGACGGCATCCGTGCTCGCGCTGAACGGCCTCGGCTGGTCGTCGATGATCTTTCCCGGCCAGAAACTCACCCTGACCACCCACGCAGCTGCCCCGACCGCCGTCCCCGCCAAGAAGCCCGTTGCAGCGGAGATCACGCGCTACAAGGTGAAGGTCGGTGACACGATCAGCGGCATCGCGGCCGCCCACGGCCTGTCGACCGCCGCTGTACTCAGCGCGAACGGCCTGGGCCGAGCGAGCATCATCTTCCCCGGCCAGGCGATCGTGCTGCCCCACGGTGCCCCCGCTGCGAGCTCCGCCGCGGCCGCGACGACTCCGGCCCCGGCGCCCGTGCCGACCACCGCCGCCCGGCCGGCGGCGGCGGCCCCCGGTCCTGCGCCGTCCAGCTACACGATCGCCCGCGGCGACACGATCAGCACCGTCGCCGCCACCGCCCGGGTGCCGGTGCAGGCAATCCTCGACGCCAACGGCCTTGGCTGGTCCAGCATCATCTACCCCGGGCAGGTCCTGAAGATCCCCACCATCACCCGGTTGACGGCCGAGATGCGCGTGAACGCCGAGATCATCGTCGCGGTCGGCCGCAGGGCCGGCGTCAGCGACCGCGGCCTCGTGATCGCGCTGGCCGCCGCCGCCCAGGAGTCGGGGCTGCGCAACGTGCAGCACGGCGACCGCGACTCGCTCGGGCTCTTCCAGCAGCGGCCCAGCGCCGGCTGGGGAACGGCCGCGCAGGTGCTCGATCCGGTGCGCGCCAGCCGCGCCTTCTTCGGCGGTACCGACAACCCCAACCGCGGCGTGACCCGCGGGCTGCTCGATATTTCCGGGTGGGAGTCCTTGACGGTCACCCAGGCCGCCCAGGCCGTGCAGGTCTCGGCCTACCCGAACCACTACGCCAAGTGGGAAGTCTCCGCGCGCCTCTGGGTCGCCGAGCTCGACTGACCTGTCGCCAGGGTCTGACGTGCCCCCCAAACACCCGGCTCACGGTGTTTTATCGGGGTTCTGGCGGCCGCGTTCCCTAGACTCGACGGGTGAGTGATAGCCCAACCGATCCGATGATCGGCCGTCTGATCGATGGCCGCTATCAGGTGCGCTCGCGGATCGCGCGCGGCGGCATGGCGACGGTATACCTCGCGACGGACCTCCGCCTCGAACGGCGTGTGGCCATCAAGATCATGCACGGCCACCTCGCCGACGACAACAGCTTCAAGGCACGCTTCGTGCAGGAGGCGCGTTCCGCCGCGCGCCTCGCGCACCCCAACGTAGTCAACGTCTACGACCAGGGGCAGGATGCCGACATGGCCTACCTGGTCATGGAGTACCTCCCCGGCATTACCCTGCGCGACCTGATCAAGGATTACGGGCGGCTCACGCCGGAGCAGACCATGGACATCCTGGAGGCCGTGCTCGGCGGCCTGGCCGCGGCGCACAAGGCCGGGATCGTGCACCGCGACCTCAAGCCGGAGAACGTACTCCTCGCCGACGACGGCCGGATCAAGATCGGCGACTTCGGACTCGCCCGCGCCGCGAACAACAACACCGCGACCGGGCAGGCCCTGCTCGGCACCATCGCCTACCTCTCCCCCGAACTCGTCACCCGCGGAATCGCCGACGCCCGCAGCGACATCTACGCGCTGGGCATCATGACCTACGAGATGCTCACGGGCGAGCAGCCGTACGTGGGCGAAGCCCCGATGCAGATCGCGTACCAGCACGCGAACGACACCGTGCCCATGCCGAGTGCCAAGGTGCCCTCGGTCCCCCGCGAACTCGACGAACTCGTGCTCTGGGCGACGGCCCGCGACCCTGAGCAGCGGCCGAGGGACGCGCGCGTCATGCTCGACCAGCTGCTCGAGGTGGAAAAGCTGGTCCGCCCCGCGTCCGCGGGCACCGGCATGGCGCCCACCATGATGTTCCCGGGTGGCTTCGGCGACGCCTCGGCCACAGCGGACACGCAGATCCTGGGACCGCAGCCCCTCGCCGCTGCGGCGACCGCCTTGCCGAGCAGCAGCGCGATGCTGGCCACGAAGGCCGACAAGCGCAAGCGCCGAGGCTTCTGGCTGTTCACGCTCGTCGTTTTGCTCGCGGCCCTGGCCGGGGGAACCGGCTGGTACTTCGGCTCCGGTCCCGGCTCACAGATCGCCGTCCCGAAACTCACGTCGCTGACGCCGGAGAAGGCGGCGTCGGCGTTGACCGAGCTGGGCTTCACCGCGAAGCCGGGCGAGGAGTACAACAATGAGATTGCCGCGGGACTCGTCTCGAGCACCAATCCCGGCGCCGGCGCACGTCTGGCCAAGGGCAGCGCCGTGACGGTCCTCATCTCGAAGGGCCGCCAGCCGATCACACTCCCAGCCCTGGCCGGCCTGAGCCAGGACGAGGCGGAGACCGCGATCACCGACCTCGCGGCGCTGGTGGGCAGCACGGACGAGGTCTTCAACAGCTCACTCGAGCAGGGCACGGTCGTCGCGGCCAGCCGCGAGAGCGACGGAGGCGACGTCTCCAAGGGCGGCCCGTACTTCGAGGGTCTCGCGGTGAACCTCGTTGTCTCCCTGGGCCCCATCCCCGATGTCACAGGCAAGTCCGTTCCCGATGCCACCGCCATCCTCAAGGCCAAGGGGCTGGGCGCGGAGACCGGAGAGCAGCGATACAGCGACACGATCGCCAAGGACGCCGTGATCAAGATTTCCGCAGCCAAGAGCGGTCCGGTCCGTGCGGGCGACGTGCTCGTGCTCACCACCTCCCGGGGCCCGGAGCCGGTCGAGGTCCCGAACGTCATCGGCAAGCCGTGGAATGAGGGCAAGAAGATCCTCACGGACCTCGGCTTCAAGCTCAAGTACAACCCCGGCGCGGATGCGGTTGCGGCCCTGCTGACCATCGAGGCCACGGACCCGGCCGCCGGACAGACAATCCCCAAGGGCGCCACGATCGCGCTCACGCCCAAGTTCTAGCGAACCTCCCGCCGAACCGTGAGTTCGGCACGTTCATTCCGGTGGGAAGGGTCCGAACTCACGGTTCGGCGAGCCGGAAGGGTGACGTGTTAGGAGGGCTGTTCCTCTGAACTTCCTTCGTCGGTTCGCGTGGCCTTCTGTCGGAGTTCGGCGCTGATGGCGGTGCCGATTATGGTCTCCGATTCGGTCACGTAGGTGTGGCCGGTCGGGGTTGTCCAGGTGAGGGTGCCGGTTCCGTCCTTGGCCTGGCTGACTTTCCAGCCGGCCTCGTGTTTGAGGGCGTGGCTGACGGGGCAGAGGTGGGCGAGGTTGTTGTGGTCGGTTCGTCCGCCGAATGCCCAGTCGAGGCCGTGGTCGATGTCCGAGCGGCTGGCCGCCCGGCTGCACCCGGGGTGCCGGCAGGTTCCGTCGCGCACCTGAAGCATCGTGCGGAGCGAGGCTGGGATCGTGTACCGGTCCCGGCCCACCGAGAGCACCGCGCCGGTCTCGGGGTGGGTCAGGATCCGCACCGCGCTCGGACACTTCGCCGCCAGCGCCCTGGCCGTGTCGGGATCGATCGGCCCGTACCCGTCGAGGCTGCCGGGCTCCTCGGTGACACCGAGGAGGGTGAGCATCGGGACCGTCACGATCAGGTTCGGCCGGAGCCCGCCCAGGCTGCCGGCCGTCCCTGCGGTCTCCGTGCAGCCGGGCTCCGTGCCGCCGGCCTCCGTGCAGCCGGCCTGCGTGCAGCCGGCTTGCGTGCAGCCAGTCTCCGCGCAGCCGGTCTGCAGGAGCAGGTCGCGGAACACGTCCGCCCGCAGCTGGGTGAGCGTGCGCGGCTCGTCCGGCCCCTGCAGGGCGATCGCCCGGTCCGTCACCTGGCCGTAGATGCCGAGGGCGTCCGACGCCGGCAGGTAGGCGCTCAGCCAGCCCATCCCGTCGCGGGCCGGGTCGAACCGTACGGCCCGGTCGGCCACGCTCCGCACATGCCGGGCCGTGATCGACTCCGGATGGATCCTCTCCCGCAGCTTCCTGGTCTTCCTTTCGAACTGCGACGCGGTCAACCGGCCGGCCGACGGCAACGCCTCCTGCTCCAGCTGCCGGGCCGCCGCCTCCGGAAGTCCCGCGGTTTCGTTGACGAGGGTGATCGCCTGCCGGTAGCCGATCCGCCCCGCGGCCAGGGCCGCCAGAGTGTCGGGCAGGTCGTGGACCAGGGCCCGGCTGCTCTCCAGCAGGCTCAAGGCGGTCGACTCCGGGATCCGCAGCGCGCAGGCCAGCTCGGCCACCAGCGACCGGCGGGTCAACGCCGGACTGAACGCGCTGCCGTCGAGCTCCCGCTCGCTGCAGACCCGCGCGGCGTCGATCGCGACCACCCGCGCCGCGGCCTGCACCGCCATCGCCTTGTCGATGGCGGTGACGTCGTCGATGAGGGCGCCGAGTTCCTCCAGGTGGACCGCCGCTGGTGTCAGCGGGCCCGGGTCAACGCCCGGGTTCGCGCCGCCCGGGTCAACGCCCGGGTTCGTTCCCGGGCCAGCGCCCGGGTTAGGGCCGGCCGGGAGTGCCCGACCGGGTGGTGCTGTGAAGGTTTTCATACGCCAACGGTACGGCGAACCACCGACATTCCTACCGCCCGAAAGCACCCTTGACCGGCCCTTGTGCATAACTTCCGGCCCGCCCGACCTGTGGAGGACAGGCGCAGGAACCGCACCCCTCGCGCCGCGGCCCGGCGCACCCCTTGCGCAACACCAACACGCGATATATCGTGTTCAGATGAGACGCGATATATCGCGTGCAGATGTTTTGTAAGAATGAAGGAGCAGAAGTGGAAAAGTGGTTAGTCACCCCCGGGCAGACCAAGGTCATCGACGTCGAACTGGTGCGGAATCTCAAGGTCGGCATGATCGCCGGCAAGGTTGACGTGATCGGACACGACGAGCAGGGCGCCCGCGTCGAGGTGCACAGCGTGACCGGCAAGGACCTCAAGATCTCGATGGACGGCGACACCCTCGAGATCGACCACCCGCAGTTGCGCTGGGACAACTTCATCGACGTGTTCGCGTCGTTCCGCGGCACGGCCAGGGCGGACGTCAGCATCATGGTGCCGCGCGACGTGGCCTTGAAATTCGGTGTCATCTCGGCCAGCGCACTCGTCTCCGGGCTCCGCAACGGCGCCCGGCTGAGCACCGTCTCCGGCGACATCGTCGTGGATGATGTGGTCGGCGACCTGGAACTCAACGGCGTGAACGGCGAGATGTCGGTTCAGGGTCATGCGGGCAACATCACGGCGCACACGGTCTCGGGCGAGATCACCGCGAGCGGGAGCATCCGCCGCTTCTCCCTTGACGGGGTCAGCAGCGACGTCTTCCTCGACATCGAAGGCACGCCGGACGAGATCAACACCAACACCGTCAGCGGCAACCTCACCGTGCGCCTCGGCGCCGACGTGGCCACCCGCTACCGCCTCAACACGGTGTCGGGCACCCTGCAACTCGACGACCAGACCATCAAGGGCACGCTCGGCAAGGGATACGAGGCCAGCAGCGGCGCGCTCGACGGCGCCTGGCTGGAGCTCCGGGCGAACTCCGTCTCCGGCAATATCTCGGTCGTGCGCCGTGCCAATGGGAGCCAGTCTCCCGCCGGCGAGGGGTCGACGGATGCCTCCGGGCAGGCCCGGGCATGACCCCCGTCTTCGCGCACGGCAGCCTCCGCCTGTACCTGCTCAGCCTTTTGGCCGAGCAGCCGCGACACGGCTATGAGCTGATCCAGGCGCTCAGCGAGCGGTTCGGCGGCACCTACAGCCCGAGCGCCGGCACGATCTACCCGCGGCTGTCCAAGCTCGAGGAGGATGGGCTCGTCACCAAGTCGACCGACGGACGGAAGACGGTCTACGTGATCACGGATGCCGGCCGCACCGAGCTCGCCGCTCGCGCCGGTGAGCTCGACGCGATCGAGAGCGACGTGACGGATTCGGTCCGACGCCTTGCGGACGAGGTGCGGATGGGCGTCAACGCGGCGATGAAGAGCCTGCGGGCCGACCTCGCCTCGGCCGCCCGGCAGGCCAGGGACGAGTCGGCCGGCCAGGCCGGGCACGGCGCCACCTCGAACCAGCACACCGAGTCGAACCTGGCGCTGCACGAGGCCGACATGGTGCTGAATGAGTTCCGTCAGAAGTTGCGCGCGGACCTGCGCACTCAGGCCTCCCGCGGGCGCGTGCCGGCGGAAGCCGTTCCGGAACTCCGCCGGCGCCTCGCCGAGGTGCGCGCCGACATCCTCGCCTCGCTCACCCGGTAAGCCCCGTGAGGGGTCGCATATCGACCTTCGTTTGCCCGCTGAAGGTCGATTTGCGACCCCTCAGGGGGAAGGTCAGAGGGGGTGAGGTCAGGGGGGCCTCAGGGGGTTACGTCGGGGGCCACGCCGGGCGTCGGGTGGTAGATCATCGTTCGCTCGCCGGAGCGGTCCACCTCGTGCAGAGACATGAGTTCACCGCAGATCGGGCAGACGGACCGCGCCTTCTCGGCCCGCACCTCGGCATCCGGCACGTCGGTGTACGGCCCGAGCGGCGGCGGCCCGATCCAGGGCAGCAGGGTCCGGTTGAGCCAGGCGGTCAGGCTTCCACGCTCTCGTGCAGGTTTGCTTAGTGCCATAACCGTTAGTCTACTAACCAATGGGACGGTGAACGCCGCCCGCGATTGGAGACGTCGATGGCCACGGATGAGTCGAACCTGCTCCGCCTCGAAAACCAGGTCTGTTTCGCCCTCGCGATCGCCTCCCGCAGCGTGATCTCGGTGTACCGGCCGATCCTCGAGCCCTATGGCCTGACGCATCCGCAGTACCTGGCGCTGCTGGCGCTCTGGGAGCGGAGCCCCCGGTCGGTGAAAGACCTCGGCGCCGAGCTTCGTCTCGATCCGGCAACGCTTTCACCACTTCTCAAGCGGCTGGAGGCGGCCGGCCTGGTCACCCGAAACCGCAGCGTGGTCGACGAACGCCTGCTCGAGGTCGCGCTGACCGAGGCCGGTGCGGACCTCCGCAGTGAGGCCGAGACGATCCCCCCGCGCGTGATCGACAGGCTCGGGATGACCATGGACGAACTCGAGGCCCTGCGGGTCTCCCTGTGGCGAGTGATCGACGCCGCCGGGACTCCGTAACGGATCGCGTGCGACTCCCCGCTGTGGCGCGCCGGTCCTGCAGCATTTGACAGGGGGGTGCAACAGAGTAGTGTCGTCCCTCGTGGCACCAGAGGGAACCCCCAAAATACCGGAAACGCGTTCACCGAAACGGTGGATCATCGGCGATCCGCTGCCGAGCGAGCACCTCGAGGGCCAACTGCTCCCCAAGCACCTCGCCCTGCCGATCTTTGCGAGCGACCCGCTGTCGAGCGTCGCGTACGCCCCGCAGGAACTTTTGATGATCCTCACCCTCGGCGGGCTCGCCTTCCTGAGCTTCGCGCCGTGGGTCGCCGGCGTCGTCGTGCTGCTCCTGATCACCGTCGTCGCGTCCTACCGGCAGCTGATCAAGGCCTACCCCTCCGGCGGCGGTGACTACGAGGTCGCGCACAAGAACCTCGGCGAGAAGGCCGGCCTCGTCGTCGCATCCGCCCTGCTCGTCGACTACGTGATGACGGTCGTCGTCTCGGTCGCCAGCGGCGTGGACAACATCATCTCCGCGATCCCCGAACTCAATCCGTTCCGGGTCGAGATGGCCGTCGTGTTCGTGATCCTGCTCGCCGCGGTCAACCTGCGCGGGGTGCGGGAGTCGAGCAAGGCCTTCGCCCTCCCGACCTACCTCTTCATCGCCAGCGTCGTCGTCATGGTCGTCGTCGGCCTCACCAGGACGATGCTCGGCGATGCCCCGGTGGCCGAATCGGCCGGATTCGACGTAGAGGGCGAGAACCTGGCCCAGACCGCGTTCATCCTGTTGCTGCTGCGCTCCTTCGCCAGCGGATGCAGCGCGCTCACCGGCGTCGAGGCAATCGCCAACGGGGTGCCGGCATTCAAGCACCCGAAGGTCAAGAACGCGCAGTCGACGCTCGCCCTGATGGGCGGCATCGCCATCGTGCTGTTCATCGGGCTCACCACCCTCGCGCTGATTGCGCAGGTGCATTACGCGGAGAACCCCTGCGACCTGATCGGCTGGGACGAGTGCGCGACGAATCCGCAGCGCAGCCTGATCGCCCAGATCGCCGCCGCCACCTTCGGCAACAACTCGATCATGTTCTTCGTGTTGCAGGCCACAACCGCGGCCATCCTGCTGCTGGCGGCCAACACCGCCTTCAACGGTTTCCCGCTGCTCGGATCGGTGCTGGCGAAGGACTCGTACGCGCCGAAGTCGCTGAGCACCCGCGGCGACCGCCTGATCTACTCCAACGGCGTGCTGATCCTGGCCCTGGCGGCCATCATCATCATCATCGTCTACCGGGCGAACCTGACGCTGCTGATCCAGCTCTACATCATCGGCGTCTTCGTCTCCTTCACCCTGGGCCAGACCGGCATGGTCAAGCACTGGATCGCCCTGCTCCGCAAGAATCCGCCGAACCGCGGAGAGATCATCCGGAGCATGTCGATCAACGCGTTCGGCGCGCTGCTCACCGGGGTCGTGCTCATTGTCGTGACCGTGACGAAGTTCACGCACGGCGCCTGGCTCGTGTTCCTGCTGATGCCGGTGCTCTTCGTGCTCATGCTCGGCGTCAACCGCTACTACCGGGATGTCGCCAAGGAGATCGAAGTCGACCCGGTGACCACCTTCGGATCCAAGGGCGACCACGCGATCGTGCTCGTGGGCAAGATGCAGAAGCCCGTGCTCAAGGCCCTCGACTACGCCATCGCCGCGCGGCACGAGAGTCTCGAGGCCGTGCACATCTCGATCGACGACCAGGAGACCAAACAGCTCAAGCGAGACTGGGTGAAGCAGAACATCCAGGTGCCGCTGCGCATCGTCTCCTCGCCGTATCGCGACATCAGCTGGCCGCTGATCAGCTACATCAAGGATCGCCGCGAGGAGCACGGCTCCGAGGTCGTCACGGTGTACACGCCGATTTACATCGTCGGGCACTGGTGGGAGAACCTGCTGCACAACCACAAGGCCAGGCGCCTGCGCCAGAAACTCATGCTCGTGCACGGCGTGACCATCGCACTCGTGCCGTGGCTGCTGGACTCCTCTGAACTCATCTACGGGCGCCGATCCCGGCCGATCCCCGGCCAGGACCGTCGCGGCGAGCCGGTGCGTCCGCGCCCGGTGCCGCGCAAGCCGCTGACACCGGCCGCGGTGGAAGCGGCGAATCGGGCTGCCGCGACGGCGAAGCCCCCGGTCGTCGGCTCGACCCCGCCGCAGTCCCGGCCGTCGGCGTCGCGCCGTCGGAAGCGCAAGTAAACCAGATGCCGCTCGCGCTGGCAGCTTTCCTCGGCGGCGTGCTCGGCACCGGCCTGCGCCTGGCCACCGACCTCGTTTTCCCGCATGCGGATGCCGGCTTCCCGGCCGGCACGCTCGGCGTCAACGTGCTCGGGGCGCTCATGCTCGGCTGGCTGGTCGGCGGGCTGTGGACGCGCCCGGGCATTCCCCGCTGGTTGAAGGTCGCGCTCGGTCCCGGCCTGCTGGGATCGTTCACGACGTTCTCGGCCGTGACGGTGTCGCTTGTGGAGCAGTCCTCCGCCGGGCTGTGGGGACTCGCGGGCCTCTACCTCCTGGCCACCCTCGCCCTCGGCTTCGGCGCCGCGGCGTTCGGCCTCTGGGCGGGCAGCCGGCTCGCCCACCGGCCGATCCCGGTCGAGATACCCGACGACGGGAGCACGCTGTGAGCGGCTGGGTCGCCCTGAGCGTGCTGGCCTGCGGGGGCGGGGCAGCGGTCATCCGTTACCTCGTGTCCCGGGCGCTGCCGGTGCGGCCCGGTCACATCCCCGGCGGCGTGCTGCTCGTGAACGTGACGGGCGCGATGATCGGCGGCGCGGCGCTCGGGCTCGCCGAGCGGGCGGCCATCTCCGAGGACCTCCGACTGATCATCCTGACCGGGGTATGCGGCGGCCTCACCACCTTCAGCACCTGGAGCGTCGAAACCCTCGAGCTCGTCGACAACGGACGCTGGCGGGCCGGCCTGGTCAACGTCGGCGTCACCCTGCTGCTCGGCGTCGTCGCCTGCGCCGTCGCCTACCTCCTCGCCCGCTAGGTTTCCCCCCGCACCTCCCCCGCGAAACCGCAGTTGTGCGCGTTATTCGTGCGTTTTAGCGCGCACAACTGCGGTTTCGCGGGGGCTGAGGTCAGAGCAGGGCCATGACCTGGCGGGCGATCACGCGACCCGCCCTGGCCGCACCGATCGTGCTCGCCTGCGGTCCATAGCCGGCGAAGAATATGCGCGGGTCGGTCCAGGATGCCCCGGCGCCCACCGTCACGCCGCCGGCCTTCTCCCGTAGCCGGAGCGGTGCCAGATGGCGGAGCTCGGGGCGGAACCCGGTGGCCCAGACGATGGCGTCTGCCTCGGTGAACCGGCCGTCCGCCCAGCGCACGCCGTGCGGTTCGATCGCCTGGAACATGGGCTCGGCAACGAGCAGGCCGCGCTCGATTCCGGCCGCGATGCGCCGGCTGACCGGGACGCCGGTACCGCTGACGATGCTGGGCAGGGCGCGGCCCGAGCGGGCCGCCTCGTCCTGGGCGGCGACCGCTGCCGAGGCTCCCTCGAGGTCGAGCTCCCCGGTGTGCACCCAGTCGATGGGTCGGCGCGCCGCCCAGGTCAGCTCCGCGGCGACACCCTCCAGCTCGAGCAGGAAACCGATGGCCGAGGTGCCGCCGCCGACCACGACGACCTTCCGGCCGGCGAAATCCTCGGCGGAGGTGAAGGTCGCGGTGTGCACCTGCTGCCCGGCGAAGGACTCCGCCCCGGGGTAGTGCGGCAGGAAAGGAGCCCCCCAGGTTCCGCTGGCATTGACGAGGACATGGGCGCTGATCTCCTGGTCGCCGTATGCCGCGGACCGGGTGGAGACGACGAGGTCCGCCCCCCGGTTGGCCACGGAGGTGACGCTCACCGGCCGCACCACCCGAAGATCGAAGTGCGCCTCGTAGCGGTGGTAGTACTCCGCGACGACCTCGCGCGCGGGCCGCGACCGGTCCGCGGTGTCGAAACTGATCCCGAGCGCGCTCATGCCGGGCAGGTCGTTGACCCGGTGGGCGGTGCCGAGGCGGAGGGCCGGCCAGCGATGCTGCCAGGCTCCGCCGGCATCCGGGCCCCGATCGAGGACGACAAAGTCCGTTCCGGCGACGAGATGGAATTTGCGCAAGTAGTGGGCGACGGACAGTCCGGCCTGCCCCGCGCCGATGATGACGACGGGCACGGTCAACTGGCTCGCCATCACACCTCATTCCAGCATCCGCGCCTGTGAACGGCGTCGGCGAGCGCTTGCGCCCATCATGCTAAACTAGCGCCTAGATTTCACCATTCCGTTCGGCAACTCCCGAGTGACTCATTCCTCACTCGGCCTGGCATCGTTAGGGGGTCACGCATGGGGCGCGGCCGTCAAAAAGCAAAGCACACCAAGGTTGCCCGCGAGCTGAAGTATTTCAGCCCGGACACCAACTACAACGCGCTCGAACGCGAGCTCACGGGGCATCCGGTCACTGATCCGCGCCTCGATGAGGACCTGGCCAAGTGGCCTGAGTACGACGCGCCCAAGCCGGATACCGACGACGAGTACGTGGACACCTACGCGACCGAAGACGAGCAGAAGCGCGCCTAGGCGGCAGTTACCGGCATGACGCGCGGCGACTCAGCCGCCGGATGCGCCGAGTGTCGCCGTTTACGCCGAGTGTCGCCGTTGGAACGGCGACTCTCGGCGCTTTCTGCGACTCTCGGCGCTTCCTGCGACTCTCGGCGACAGGGGTGCGCGGGGTGAGAGCCAAGCGGGATGCGGACGGGATGCGGCCGAGCGGGCACGCTGGCCGCGGGCGCACGGATCTAGTGGGCGAACGACCCGACGAGGCGCACCGCGCCGCCGTTGACGCCCTTGGCGCCCTGCTCGAAACCGGCGAAGTCTCGCGGCGCGGTCGACACCCGGCCGGCGACCCAGGACGGGATGCCGTCGGCCGCGAGGCGTGCAATCACAGAGGAGGCGGAATCCGCGGCCACGACCGCGAACATGCCCACGCCGAGGTTCCAGGTGCCCTCCGAGCTTTCCAGGGACGCCCCGGCCATGTCGCTGAGCACCCGGAACACGGCTGAAGGCGACCAGGTGGCGCGGTCGACCTCGACCCAGGACCCGACGGGGAGCACGCGCGCGAGGTTCGCGGCGATGCCGCCGCCCGTGACATGGCTGAGCGAGTGCACGGCTCCGGCCAGGTCGGGGTCGGCCAGCACGCCGAGCAGCGGGCCGGTGTACAGGCGCGTCGGCTCGAGCAGGACCTCGCCGACGACGCCGCCGAGGTCATCCGACGTGTCGGTGTAGCCGATGCCGCGCTGGGACAGGATGTGGCGGACGAGGGAGTAGCCGTTGGAGTGCAGGCCCGAGGATGCCATCGCGACGACGATGTCGCCGTGACGCACGTTCTCGGCGCCGAGCACCTGGTCGGCCTCGACCACGCCCGTCGCTGCGCCGGCGACGTCGTAGTCATCCGGACCGAGCAGTCCGGGATGCTCCGCGGTCTCGCCGCCGACGAGGGCCGTGCCGGTCTCGGTGCAGGCCCGGGCTATGCCCGCGACGATGGACGCGATCCGCTCAGGGACGACCTTGCCGCAGGCGATGTAGTCGGTCATGAACAGCGGGCGCGCGCCGACGACGACGATGTCATCGACGACCATGCCGACGAGGTCCTGGCCGATGGTGTCGTGCTTGTCGATCGCCTGGGCGATGGCCACCTTGGTGCCGACGCCGTCGGTCGAGGTCGCCAGCAGCGGTCGGCGGTAGTCGGTCAGGAACGACACGTCATAGAGTCCGGCGAAGCCGCCGAAGCCGCCCATCACCTCGGGGCCGTGCGTGCGGGAGACGGCGGCCTTCATCAGTGAGACGGCCAGGTCGCCGGCAGCGGTGTCCACTCCGGCTGCCGCGTAAGAAGCGTTGCTCATTCCTGTCTTCCTGGGTCGCCGAACGGGATTTGCCCTTGCCGGGCCAGCGCACCCTCGCGCAGGGTGGCCGGGTCGAGCACTGCTTCGAACTCCGCGTCCGGCCCCGGGTCGCATCCGTTGGATGCGACGGGGCGCTCGAGCAGATTCTTGCCGAGGAGCGCGGAGTCGGGCAGCGGGATCGGGTACTTGCCCGTGAAGCAGGCGGTGCACAGGCGCTCGCGCGGCTGCTCGGTGGAGGCGATCATGCCCTCCTCGGAGAGGTAACCGAGCGAATCCGCGCCGATGACCTGGCGCACCTCGTCGACGCCGAGTCCGGTCGCGATCAGCTCCGCCCGGGAGGCGAAGTCGATTCCGTAGAAGCAGGGCCAGGTGATGGGCGGGCTGGAGATGCGCACGTGCACCTCGGCGGCGCCGGCCTCGCGGAGCATGGCCACGAGGGCGCGCTGCGTGTTGCCGCGCACGATCGAGTCGTCGACGACGATCAGTCGCTTGCCCTTGATGACCTCTTTGAGCGGATTGAGCTTGAGCTTGATGCCGCGCTGGCGGATAGTCTGCGACGGCTGGATAAAGGTGCGGCCCACGTAGGCGTTCTTCACCAGCCCCTGGCCGAAGGGGATGCCGGACGCCTGCGCGTAACCGATCGCGGCCGGGGTTCCGGATTCCGGGGTCGGGATGACGAGGTCGGCTTCGACCGGGTGCTCGGCGGCCAGGCGGCGCCCCATTTCGACCCGGGCCTCGTGCACTCCGCGACCGGCGATGGTCGTGTCGGGCCTGGCCAGGTAGACGTACTCGAATACGCAGCCGGCGGGCTTCGACTCGGCGAAGCGCTGGGAACGCAGCCCGTTCTCGTCGATGGTGATCAGCTCACCGGGTTCGACCTCGCGCACGAAGGTGGCCCCGACGATGTCGAGGGCGGCGGTCTCGGACGCGACGACCCACCCTCGCTCGAGGCGGCCGAGCACCAGCGGGCGCACGCCCTGCGGGTCGCGGGCGGCGTAGAGAGTGGTCTCGTCCATGAAGACGAGGCAGTACGCGCCGCGCAGGTGCGGCAGAACCTCGAGCGCCGTGGACTCGAGGGTGTGGTCGAGGTCGCCGGTGAGCAGCGCGGTGACGACGGCGGTGTCGGTCGTATTGCCGCGGGCCAGTTCGCCATCCGTCTGCGGGTAGCGCTCGTGCACGAGCTGGAGGAGTTCGGCCGTGTTCGTCAGGTTGCCGTTGTGGCCGAGCGCGATGGTGCCGGCGGCCGTGCGGCCCAGGGTCGGCTGGGCGTTCTGCCAGCTGGATGCCCCGGTGGTCGAGTAGCGGGTGTGCCCGACCGCGATGTGGCCGAGGAGGGTGCTGAGGGATGCCTCGTTGAAGACCTGGGCGACGAGGCCCATGTCCTTGTAAACGAGGATCTTCTTGCCGTCGCTGGTCGCGATGCCGGCCGATTCCTGGCCGCGGTGCTGCAGCGCGTAGAGGCCGAAGTAACTGAGCTTGGCCACCTCTTCGCCGGGAGCCCAGACGCCGAAGACGCCGCAGGCATCCTGCGGGCCCTTCTCACCAGGAAGAAGATCGTGACCTAATAGTCCGTCGCCACCGGCCAAGCCGCAGCCCCTTACTTGAGTGTGTTACTCGGTTTTTTCGGTATTTTCGGTGGTGCTCAGTCTATCCGAGACGGCCTGTGCGGTCGTTCGCCGGAGCAGTCGGTCAAGGATGAGCGCGACCAGGCTGCCGAGCGCAACGCCGAGCGCAACGCCCGCGAGGAGCAGGAAGCCGAAGACCTGGGATCGGTCGAAGTCCTCATTCTCCGGGAAGGTGACGGTGAACACGAGGGCGAGGATCGCCCCGAGCGCGGCGCCGACGATCATGAAGCTGAAGTAGCGCGGCGAACGGTGCACCGTCACGGTGGTTGCCGCGTCGGAGTCGGTCGGCCCGGGGGAAGTCACCTGTTCATTCTCGCACGTCCCTCGCCTCTGTACTCCGGCGCAGGTGCGGGCGCCGGCAGGTGCGGGCACTGGCAGGGTGCAGGCGCCGTCAGGGGCGGGCACTGGCAGACTGTCCCGGTGAACAGAATTGCGGTACTCGGCAGCGCGAACATGGACCTCGTCGTGCATCAGGAGCGGCTCCCCCGGCCGGGCGAGACGATCTTCGGATCGGGCTTCACCACCGTGCCGGGCGGCAAGGGCCTCAACCAGGCCGTCGCCGCCGCCCGGCTCGGCGGCTCGGTCGACTTCCTCGGCGCCGTGGGAGCCGACGCCTACGGGACCGAGCTTCGTGCGCTGCTCGCGGCCGAAGGCATCCGGGCCGACGGGCTCGCCTCGTCGCCCGCGCCGACCGGCACCGCGCACATCTCCGTGGTCGATTCGGGGGAGAATTCGATCGTCGTGGTGTCGGGCGCGAACAGCACGGTGACGGCCCTGACCGCCCAGCAGCGGGCGACCATCGAAGCGTCGGCGTTCCTCGTGATGCAGTGCGAGCTGCCGGTGCCGGTGCTCGTGGAAGCCATCGCTGCAGCCAGGGCCGCGGGCGTCTTCACGGTGCTCACGCCCGCGCCGGTCGTTCCGCTGCCCAGCGGATTCCTCGCCTCGGTCGACCTCGTCGTGCCCAACCGGATCGAGGCCGCCGAGCTCACCGGCGAGCCGGACCCGGTTCGCGCGGCGGAGCTGCTCAGCGCCGGCAAGACCTGGGCGATCGTCACGCTCGGCGCCGAGGGATCCGTCGTCGCGTATGACGGCGCCGTGCTGGGGCTGGCCCCGGCCCGCCCGGTGCGCGCGGTCGATACGACGGCGGCCGGGGACACCTTCGTCGGTGCGCTCGTGGCGCGGCTGGCGGTTTCGACTGCGGGGGCGGCCGCGGGGGCAGGTGCGGGTGCAGGTGCGGGTGCAGGTGCGGGTGCAGGTGCGGGGCCGGCGGCCTCGGGTGCGGCTGCCTCGGGTGCGGCTACAGCCGCCGGGTCGGCTCCGAGCGAGGCCGCGATGGTCGAGGCGGTGCGCTGGGCGACCGTCGCCTCGTCAGTGTCGGTCACCCGGCATGGAGCAACCAGCTCGATGCCGACCGAGGCAGAGGTCGCCGCGATCCTGGGCTGAGCCCGCGCGCATCCTGGGGATTTCCCCGGCTGAGATGCGGAGAAAGTACCTTCGTTGGCCCGGGGAAGGGTGTTTGTCCGCAAGTCAACGTCGGGCCGAGCATGACTGGCGTGTGAGCTCCTCCCGGCGGCGTCAGAGCAGGGGCAGCTCGCCGGCGAGATCCGCCCGCTGGCCGGACGCGTGGATGCGCCCTGTCGCCACCCCGTCGGACCAGCCGAGCGACCCGGTGGCGAGGGCGAGCCAGGTTGCGACATCCGTTTCGACGACGTTCGGCGGCGTGCCCCTGGTGTGACGCGGGCCGGCAACGCACTGCACGGCGCCGAACGGCGGCACCCGCACCTCCACGGTGTTGCCGCTCGCCTTCTCTGCGAGCAGCTGCAGCGTGTAGCGAACCGCCAGCGCACGGATGTCCCGGCTCGCGCCCCCGGCATCCGCCCCGCACTCCCGCACGGCGGCCGTGCCCGCCGCATCGTCGATCCTCGCCCTGGCCATGGGTCCAGTCTGCCCGGTCCGGCCGGGAAGTCGGACAGCGCGCCGATCACGGCCGACCGGCACCCGACCGGCACCCGGCCGGCCGCGTCGGGCCGTGACGCGGGAGGGGACGCGCGCGGCCGGATCGGCTAGCCTGAACGCGTGAGAATTCTGGTCCTCGGTTCCGGTGCCCGCGAGCACGCCATCATCACCGCGCTGCTCCGCGAGGAGCCGCGCCACCACGTCGTGGCCGCGCCGGGCAACGCCGGCATCGCCGCGGACGTCCCAGTCGTGCCGCTCGATGCGACCGACGCATCCTCGGTCACCAACTACGCGATCGAAAACAACATCGACCTCGTGGTGATCGGCCCGGAGGCGCCCCTCGTTGCCGGCGTCGCCGACGCGCTCCGCACCCGCGGCATCCCGGTCTTCGGTCCCGGTAAGGCCGCCGCCGCCCTCGAGGGCAGTAAAACGTTCGCCAAGCACATCATGGAGGAGGCCGGCGTGCCGACCGGTCGCGCCGTGCGCGCCGGAACACTCGCCGAGGCCAGGGCCGCCCTCGACGAGTTCGGGGCGCCGTACGTCGTCAAGGCCGACGGCCTCGCCGCCGGCAAGGGCGTGCTGGTCACGAGCGAGCGCCCCGCCGCCGTCGCCCACGCCACGCAGTGGCTGCAGCACGGCAGCGTGCTGATCGAGGAGTTCCTCGACGGAGCGGAGGTCTCGCTGTTCCTGCTCAGCGACGGCCACACCGTGCTGCCGCTCTCCCCCGCCCAGGACTACAAGCGGCTCGGCGACAACGACGCCGGCCCGAACACCGGCGGCATGGGCGCCTACTCGCCGCTGCCCTGGCTCGACGCCGAATTCGGCAGCGAGCAGGCCTTCGTCGACGAGGTCATCGACACCATCGCGTTACCCACGGTGCGCCGCCTCGCCCACGAGGACACCCCGTTCATCGGGCTGCTCTACTGCGGGCTCATTCTGACGGATGCCGGCATCCGGGTGATCGAATTCAACGCCCGCTTCGGCGACCCCGAGACCCAGGTCGTGCTGCCGCGCCTGCTCACCCCGCTGTCCGGCCTGCTGCTGGCGGCGGCGACCGGATCGCTCGGCGGGCTGGCCCGACCGGAGTTCTCTGACGAGGCCTGCGTGACCGTGGTGCTCGCCAGCGAGAACTATCCGGAGGCGCCGGTCACCGGGCGCGTGATTTCGGGGCTGGATGCCGCATCCGCCGTGCCGGGGGTCACGATCGCGCACGCCGCCACCGCCGCCCGCGGCGACTCGTTCGTCGCCACCGGCGGCCGGGTGCTCAGCGTCGTCGCCACCGGCTCGGGCTTCGCCGAGGCGCGCGCGCGCGCCTACCAGGCGCTGGGCGAGATCACGCTGGCCGGCTCGCAGTTCCGCACCGACATCGCCGCCCGCGTCGCGGGCTGAGCGGCGGGGCTACCCGCGCCCTGGGCTGGCTGTTGCCCTACCGGACGGCCGTGGCCGGCACACCGGCGACAGGTGTCCGATTCGGCACCTATTCCGCTTGAACGTCGGCGGCAGCGGGCGCGGCCGCGGCGGCCCGCGGCCCCCAGGTCGGCGCCTTCGGCCGGGCGAAGAAGGCCACGGCGAGCGCGCCGAGCAGGGCCACGGCCGCCGGCAGGAACAACGCCTGGCCCATGGCCGCGCTGAACCCGGCCTGCAGCGCCTCCGGGAGGCCTCCGGCTCCGGCCGTGCCGCCCTGCGCCGCCGCGCCAGCACCCGCGGGCAGCTCGGCCGAGAGGCGCGCCTGCATGATGGCCGCGATGCCGGCGCTGCCGAGCACGGCGCCCACCTGGCGGGTCGTGTTGTAGACGCCGGATCCGGCACCCGCGTCCCGGGGCGGCAGGTTGCGCGTCGCGGTGGTCGCCAGCGGCGCCCAAATGCCCGCGCTCGCGAACCCGAGCAGGGACAGCGGCAGGACGAGGTGCCAGATCGGGACATCCTCGGTCAGGATCGAACCGAGCCAGAACAGCGAGCCGGACAGGAAGACCAGGCCGACGAGCGCAATGTACTTGGGGTTCATCCGGTCAACGAGCTTGCCGACGACAGGGGCGAGTGCGCCGGTGATCACGGCCATCGGAACGAAGAGCAGGGCCGACTGGGTGGGGGTGAGCCCGCGCACCGTCTGCGCGTAGATCATCAGCGGGATCGCCATCCCGGTGAAGGCGAAGCCCACCGTGGTGATGGCGAGGTTGGAGAGCGAGAAGTTGCGTTCGGCGAACAGGCCGAGCGGAAGCAGCGGTTCGCCCTTCTGCACCGCCTGCCAGATCACGAAGCCGGCCAGCACGAAGATGCCCGCGAAGATGAGTCCGAGCACGGTGAACGGGCCGGAGATGAGGCCCCAGTCGTAGCGCGGGCCCTCCTGGATTCCGAAGACGATGAGGAACATGCCGACGGCGCTGAGCACGACGCCGAGCAGGTCGAAGCGGTGCTGGTGGGTGGTGAGGGTCGGCACGAGCCGCCAGGCCAGGATGAACGCGACCACGCCGACAGGAGCGTTGATGAAGAAGATCCACTCCCAGCCGGCCGCGTCGACGAGCACGCCGCCGAGGATCGGCCCGGCGAGCGTGGCGACGCCGGCGACGGCGCCCCACAGGCCCATGGCCTGGCCGCGGCGATCCGGCGGGAAGATGCGCGTGATCACGGCCATGGTCTGCGGCGTCATCAGCGCCGCGCCGAGCCCCTGCACCACGCGGGCCACGATGAGCATGGTGATGTCCCCGGAGAGGCCGCACCAGACGGATGCCGCGGTGAAGATCACGAGGCCGCCCAGGTACATGTTCTTCGGGCCGAACCGGTCGCCGAGCCGGCCGGTGATCAGCAGCGGCACCGCGTAAGCGAGCAGGTAGGCGCTCGTCACCCAGATCACCGCGTTGATGTCCGCGTCCAGCCCGGTCATGATCGCCGGGGTGGCGACGGACACGATGGTGCTGTCGACGAGGATCATGAAGAATCCGATGACGAGCGCCCAGAGCGCCGGCCACGGTTTCGTGACGTTTTCCATGTGCTCGGGTCCTTGCTGGAGAGAGTGGGATCGAGGTCTCGCTGACCAACTTCAGTAGCGTACGCGCAGTTGCGAGAGAATGGAGCCGTGACCGCATCCAGCCAGCCGACCGCATCCGCCGCCCTCGACCTTCCGGGCTGGCGGCACGCCTACTCGGGCAAGGTACGCGACCTCTACGTTCCGGACGGAGCGCCGGACCTCGCGGCCGCCGAACGCGTGCTCGTCGTGGCCAGCGACCGGGTGAGCGCGTTCGACCACGTGCTCGAGCCGGGCATCCCGGGCAAGGGCGAGCTGCTCACGACCCTCAGCCTCTGGTGGTTCGACCGGCTGACGGGGGTACCGAACCACCTGCTGCCCGAGCACACCCTGTCCGGGAGCCTGATCCCGGCCGCCGTCGCCGGCCGCGCCATGCTCTGCAAGACCCTCGACATGTATCCGGTCGAATGCGTCGTGCGCGGCTACCTCACCGGCTCCGGCTGGAAGGAATACCAGGCCTCGCAGACGGTGTGCGGCATCCCGCTGCCGGCCGGCCTGCACGACGGCGACCGCCTGCCGGAGCCCATCTACACGCCGGCCTGGAAGGCTCCGCTGGGCGCGCACGACGAGAATATCTCCTTCGAGCGCACGGTCGAGCTGGTCGGGGCGGATGCCGCGGCCGAGCTGCGCGCCCTCTCGCTCGAGATCTTCGGCCGGGCATCCGCGATCGCGGAGGATGCCGGCCTGATCCTCGCCGACACGAAGTTCGAGTTCGGCGCCGACCGGGAGACCGGGCTGACCCGGCTCGCCGACGAGGTGCTCACGAGCGACTCGAGCCGCTACTGGGATGCCGCGGCGTGGCGCTCCGGCCGGACGCCGGCCGAGCGCATGGCCAGCTTCGACAAGCAGATCGTGCGCGACTGGCTCGCCGCACACTGGGACCAGTCCGGAGAGCCGCCGCTGCTGCCGGCCGAGATCGTGGAGCAGACCGCTTCCCGCTACCGGGAGCTGCTGGAGCGGCTGACCGGGGCGTAGCGCCGGCCCCTCGCCGTTTCCGCTGGGTGCCGGACCCCGGCGGCGCGGATGCTCGGATGCGCTCCGGGCGGGGGGCCGGGTAGCCTGCTGCTCATGCGAATCAAGATGTGCAGCATCCATGTCGACGACCCGGCGGCGGCCTTCGAGTTCTACACGCGCACCCTCGGCTTCGAGGAGCTGGTCGTGATGCCCGACTACCTGCTGTACGTGGTGAAGTCGCCCGACGACCCTGACGGGGTCGGCCTGCTCCTCGAGCCGAGCGACAACCCGGTCGCGAAGGCGTACCAGCAGGGTGTGCACGCCCTCGGGCTGCCGGCGATCGTCTTCGGCACCCCCGACGTGCGGGCCGAACACGAGCGGCTGCGCGCCCTCGGCGTGCGTTTCACCGCCGAGCCGACGACGGATCCGGCCGGCACCACGGCGGTCTTCGACGACGGATGCGGCAACCTGATCCAGCTCCACCAGGACTAGCCCGAGTACCGGGCGGGGCGGGGCGGGGAATAGGGCAGGCCCGCGGAATACGGCGGGGGCGGCATCCGTTACTGGTGTCGTGACTACTCGATCTGCAAACGACCTGCTGGCCGCCGACACAGGGATGGGCGCGGTGACCCTGCGCGTCGGCAACCTCGACGCGATGATCGCCTACTACCGCGACGCCGTCACCCTCGAGCTGCAGAGCCACGACGGCCCGGTCGCCGTGCTCGGCCGTGGGACCACGCCGATCGTGATCCTGCAGCACGCACCCGAGCTGGCCGCGCCGGAGCCTCGCTCGGCCGGACTGTTCCACACGGCCATCCTGTTCGACACCCAGGCGCAGCTCGCCGCGGCGGTCTACTCGGTCGGCACGAGGCATCCGGGCAGCTTCACCGGCAGCGCGGACCACCTGGTCAGCCAGGCCTTCTACTTCACCGACCCCGAGGGCAACGGCATCGAGCTCTACTGGGACCGCGACCGGTCCGCCTGGAGCTGGACCCACGGACAGGTCGAGATGGACACCCTCCACCTCGACCCGAACGCGTTCATCTCGGAGCACCTCACCGAGGAGGGACAGGCCCACCCGTCGTTCGGCAACGCCATCGTCGGGCACGTGCACCTGTCCGTCGGCGATGTCGGAAGCGCCCGGGCGTTCTACGTGGACAAGCTCGGCTTCGAGGCCACCGCCACGTTGGGCCCGTCCGCGCTGTTCGTGTCGGCCGGCGGCTACCACCACCACATGGCGATGAACACCTGGAACAGCGCGGGCTCGGGCAAGCGGCGCCTGGCGCTCGGCCTCGGCGAGGTCGACATCATCGTGCCCACCGGCGACGACCTCGGCGCGCTCGGCGAACGGATGTCCCACTTCCGCGTGCAGACCCGCCACGACGGTCAGACCCTCAGCTTCGACGACCCCTGGGCGAACCAGATCACCGTCCGCACGGCGTAGGCGCGAGTCGCCCCGCGCCGAGTTGGCCCGTTCCGGTCGAGTTTGATCGGCACACCAGGCAAACTCGACCGCAAGTGGCAAGGTCGGCGCACCGATGCCGCGGCGTCGCGTCGTTCCCAGGCCGCCGAGAGTCGCCGTTTACGCCGAGGTGACCCGGTAGAACAGCGACACTCGGCGTAAACGGCGACTTTGGGCGAACGCGGGGCGGGGCGCGGCTAGGCGGCGGGGACCGCGACCGGCGCCTCAACGGGCACGTCGGGCAGCGCGTTGGCCTTCGCGACCTCGCCGAGCCAGGCGAGGCTCGGCTTGGGGGTGCGCACGAACGTCTCCCGGTCGACCGCGATGAGCCCGAACGTCGGGCGGAATCCGCTCGCCCACTCGTAGTTGTCCAGGGCGCTCCAGTGCAGGTAGCCGAGCACGTCGATGCCGTCGTCCATGGCCGCCTTCAGCCCGCGCAGGGCGCCGTCGGCGTAGGCGATCCGGCGGGTGTCGTCGGCCGTGGCGATGCCGTTCTCGGTGACCATGACCGGCACGTGCCCGCTCAGCTCCCAGGCAGCGCGCACGCCGAGTTCGAGCGCCGGCGGGAAGAACTCCCAGCCGGTCAGCGTGGTCTCGACGTCGCCCCGAACCGGGATGGGGCCGTCCGGGCCGATGAACGTGCGCGTGTACGCCTGCACGCCGATGAAGTCGTCGCCGCGGGCGTTCTCGAGGTACCAGTCGTCGCTCGGGTAGGCGTATTCGCGCAGCTTCTCGTCCGCGCCGGGCTCGCCCGTGGAGTGGAAGGCCTGGGTGGCGACGGTCCAGCCGGACTTGAGCCCGCTGACCGAGGACAGCACCTCGCGCGAGCGTTTGTGCGACTCGAGCAGGGCATCCGCCACCTGCAGGTCGGGCCGCGGCAGGCCGAACGCGACCAGGTTCGCGGCGGTCTCCCCGCCGGCGAGCATGGCCGCGATGTTCGGCTCGTTGATCGTGCAGACGTAGTCGACGCCCTCGGCGACGATCGGCAGCGCGGCCTCGGTGAAGCGGGCGAACAGGTCGGGCGCGTCGGGGTTGCGCCAGAAGCCGCGCGCGAACATCCACTGCGGCACGGTGAAGTGCATCAGGGTCACGACGGGGTTCAGGCCGAACTCGTGGGCGGTGTCGACCATGCGCCGGTAGTGGTCGATCTCGGCGCGGGAGACTTCGCCGGGCGCCGGCTCGATCCGGCTCCACTCGATGCTGAAGCGGTAGGAGTTCAGGCCGGCATCCGCGAGCAGCTTCATGTCCTCGCGGTAGCGGTGGTAGCTGTCCATCGCGTCGCCGCTGGGCTCGACGATCTGCGTGCCGGCGGCGTGCTCCTTGACCCACCAGTCGTTGTTGACGTTGTTGCCCTCGACCTGGTGCGCGGCGGTCGCGGCGCCCCAGAGGAATCCGTCGGGAAAGTTCTGCATGGTGCTCCTTGTCATCTGGGCTGCCCGGGTTCCGGGCGTGCCCTGCTGTCGGTGGGGTCGGGCGCTGCGGGCGCCGGGCGCCCCCAGAAGTCGTGGAGCACGGCGGCGGTCGCGCCGGGGTTCTCGCGCTGCGGCGAGTGTGCGGCTCCGGGGATGACCAGGTAGGGCGCGTCCAGCCGGGCGGCCATGGCGCGTTGCCAGTCCTGCGGCCAGGCGGCGTCGTCGACGCCGTGGGCGACCAGCACCGGGAGCGCGGTTGCCGCCAGGTCGACGGTCGTGTCGGTCTCGTCGGCGAGAATGCGGATGGCGCCGAGGAGGTTCTCGTCGCTGGTGCGCGCCAGGCGCAGCCGCCTGAACGCCTGGTCGGCGGTGAGCTCCTCGTCGGGCCGGCCGACGAGGAGCGGGTTGTCCCGGTCCCACCAGGCGGCCGATCCTTTCGCCCGCACCAGGGCCGCGTTCTTCGCGTTGCGTCGCGGCCAGCCGTGCGGGCCGGAGCAGAGCAGCGTGATGTCGGCGAAGAGTGCCGGCGAGGCGATCGCGGCGGCGCGCGCCACGATTCCGCCGAAGCTGTGCCCGACGAGGTGCACCGGCCGGCCCTGGCCCACCTGACGCGCGACGGCGAGCAGGTCACCGGCGTACGCGTCCAGGCTGTACTCGTCGACGCCGACCGGGGCGACGGAGTCCGCCTGCCCGCGCTGGCTGTACGCCCAGGCCTCCCAGCCCTCGGCCGCGACGAGCGGCAGGAAATCGAGGAAGTCCTCCTTCGACCCGGTGAAGCCGGGCACGAAGAGCACCACGCCCCGAGGGGCGCCGACCGGCCGCGCGTGCAGCGCGGTCAGGAGCCCGACCGGAAGGGACAGCGCCACGACCTCCACACCGCTCGGCACGGGCATCCGCCCGAAGGGGTCGGTCGGGGCGTACTCGGGCGTCATGCCGAGCCGCCTGGGGTTCTCCGGCCGGGGTTGGGGATCGCGTCGAGCAACCGGACCGTGTAGTCGTGCTGGGGGTTCTGCAGCACGGATGCCGTATTGCCGGATTCGACGACCGCGCCCTTGTTGAGCACCATGATCTGGTCGGTGACCAGCCGCGCGCTCAGCAGGTCGTGGGTGATGTAGAGCATGCTCACGCCCCAGGTTTCGCGCAGGCCCTCGAGCAGGGCGAGCAGTCCGGCGCGCAAGGACACGTCGAGCATCGACACGGGCTCGTCGGCGATGATCACCTGCGGGTCGCTGGCGAGCGCCCTGGCGATCACGACGCGCTGGCGCTGGCCGCCGGAGAGCTGGTGCGGCAAACGGGCCGCGAACTGTTCGACCGGGGTCAGGCCGACGGTTTCGAGCAGTTCGAGCACGCGGCGCCTGGCGTCGCGGCCGCGCAGCCCCGAGTAGTTCACGACCGGTCGGGTGAGCGTGTACTCGACGGTGTGCAGCGGGTTCAGCGCCGCGTACGGGTCCTGGAACACCATCTGCACCTCGCGGTGCAGGCTCTTGAGCCCCCGGCGCTTGACCTTGTCGATCTGGAGGTCGCCGAAGGTGATGGTGCCAGAGGTCGGATGCTCGATCCCGGTGATCATCTTCGCGATCGTGCTCTTGCCGCTGCCGCTCGCTCCGACGAGCGCCATCGACGCTCCCGGTTCGAGGGTGAACGACACGTCGTCGACGGCCAGCACCGGCTGGTCGGCGCGGCTCGGCCGCGGGTACAGCTTGGAGACGCCGGACACGACGATCGCCTGGTGCGCGGCGCGGCCCTCCCGGGTGCGCGCGGGCGCGTGGGTTGGTGCAGGAGTCGGGGCAAGCTCGATGGTCTCGACCGGCTCGACCGGCTCGACCGGCTCGACCACCGAGGCGCGGAGCGAGCCGCGCGACGCGAGCCCCGGCACCTCGACGACCTCCGCGCGCGGGTCGCCGTAGTGGCTGAGCAGCATTCGGGTGTACTCGTGCTGCGGAGCGTTCAGGATGTCCGCCGAGGACGCATCCTCGACGATCTGGCCCTCGTGCATGACCATGACCCGCTCGGTGACCTCGAGCACGATGCCGAGGTCGTGGCTGATCAGCACGGCGGTGAAGCCCATGGACTTCTGCAGCTCGCGAATGGTGTCCATCACGGCGTGCTGCACGAGCACGTCGAGGGCCGTGGTCGGCTCATCGAACACCATCAGCCGCGGTTCGAGCGAGAGCGCCAGCGCGATCGAGACGCGCTGCCGCATCCCGCCGGAGAGCTCCCCCGGGAACCGGTCGAGCACGCTGCCCGGCAGCTCCACCTTGCCGGCGAGCTCCTGCGCACGGGCCTCGCGGTCGCGTTTGGCAACGTGGCCGTGCGCCTCGAAGATGTCGAAGAAGTGGTTCCGGATGCTGCGCACGGGGTTCAGCGCGTTCATCCCGGACTGCAGCACCATGGCGAAGCCGCCCTGGCGCTGCACGCGCACGGCTTTGGGGTCCATCTCGGCGATGTCGACGCCGTCGAAGAGGATGCTGCCGCCGCCGATCATCGCCGGCGGCTTGGACAGCCGGGTCAGCGCGAAGCCGAGGGTGGACTTGCCGGAACCGGACTCGCCGACGAGGCCGACGAACTCGCCCGGCTGCAGGTCGAAGGAGACGTCCTTGACCGCGTAGACGCGTTCGGCGCCCTTCGACGCGTAGACGACGGACAGGTCACGAACGCTCATGAGGCTCATCGTGAGGCTCCTTCCCGGAGGCGCGGATTGCTCAGCCCGTCGACGCCGAAGTTGATCAGGCTCAGCGAGGTGGCGAGCAGGGAGATGCAGAGGCCGGGGGCGAAGAGCACGATCCACTGGCCGGTCAGCAGGGCGTTGCTGTTCTGCGCCCAGAAGAGCATGGTGCCCCAGCTGACGATGGTCGTGTCGCCGAGGCCGAGGAACTCCAGCCCGGCCTCGGCGAGGATCGCGGCGGTCGCCGCGGCGAAGAAGTTCGTCACGATCAGCGAGGTCATGTTCGGCAGGATCTCCCGGAACACGACCCGGCCGGGGCTCTCGCCGCTGAACACGGCGGCGGTGACGAAGTCCCGCGAGCGCAGCGACTGCGTCTGCGACCGGAGCACCCGGGCGCCGGACGCCCAGCCGGTGATCACGACAACGAGGATGATCATCCCGATGCCGCCGTTCTGCAGGTACGCGGCGATCACGATCATCAGCGGCAGCGCCGGGATCACGAGGAAGAGGTTGACCACGAAGTTGATCACGTCTCCGGCGACCGTGCGGATGTAGCCCCAGCTCAGGCCGACCAGCACGGCGATGAGCGTGGCGAAGATCCCGGCGGCGAAACCGACGAAGACGGAGACCCGCGCGCCCCAGATGATCTGGGACAGGACATCCTGCCCGGCGGCGGTCGTGCCCAGCCAGTGGGCCGCGCTCATGTCTTCGCTGCGGCCGAAGCTGTTGTCGGTGGCGCTGTACGGCGCGATCAGCGGGGCGAAGACGGCCAGGGCGATGAAAGCGCCGAGGAGCACGACGCCGATGCGCGCCTTGGGGACGCTCCAGATCGTCGCGATGGCCCGCCAGACGACGCGAAGCGGATTGGCCGGACCGTCGATCTCGGCCGGGACGCCCCGGTTCGCCAGCGCGGTGGACGTGTTCGTGGATGTCATCGCCGTGTCCTCGGGTCCAGGATGCCGTACAGGATGTCGACAATGAAGTTGGCCAGCAGCACGCTGATCGTGATGATCAGGAACAGAGCCTGCATGAGTGGGTAGTCCTGGTTGGTCACCGCCGTGTAGAGCAGGTAACCGACGCCCGGGTAGGCGAAGACCCGCTCGACGAGCAGCGAACCGCCGACGACGGCGCCGAGCGCGAGCCCGAAGGACGTGAGGTTCGGCAGAATGGCGTTCCGGGCCGCGTAGCGCAGCGCGACGGTGCGCGGGCGCAGGCCGTTCGCCTCGGCGAAGGTGACATAGTCCTCGCCGAGCGTGTTGATCATGGTGCTGCGCATCCCGAGGATCCAGCCGCCGAGGGAGGTGATCAGGATCGTCGTGGCCGGCAGGATCGCGTGGTACAGCGCGTCGCCCACGAAGGCGAGCGAGAACTCGGGCGTCGCCGATCGGCTGAAAGCGCCGGAGGTGGGGAACCACCCGCCGACGTAGCCGAGGAAGAAGACCAGCAGCAGTGCGGTCCAGAAGTACGGGAAGGCGCTGGCGAAGGTGCCGCCGACGGTGGGCAGCGTGTCGAGCCAGGTGCCCCGCTTCCAGGCGGCGAGCACGCCCAGCAGCGTGCCGAAGATGAAGGCGATGATCGTGACGAGCCCGACCAGGATGATGGTCCACGGCAGGGCGGCGGTGACGAGTCCGGCGACGCTCTGCGGGAAGAAGGTATAGGAGACGCCGAAGTCGAAGCGGGCGACACTGCCCAGGTAACTCAGGTACTGCTCCCACATGCTGCCGGTCGGCACGCCCAGCTGGGCCTCGACGGCGGCCTTGGTGGCGGGGCTGACCGGGCCGTTCTGCGCGAGCTTGGCGAGCGCGGCGTCGGCGGGCGACCCGGGCATGAGCCTGGGGAGCAGGAAGTTCAGCGTGATCGCTGCCCACAGCGTGAGCGCGAGCAGCCCGACCTTGTTGAGCACAAAGCGCACGGCGATCTCCTTTCGTTCTGGAGTCTGGCGGTGAGGCCGGTGAATCGAGGAAACGGGAGGCCGGCAGCGCGGGCGGGACAGGGCAACCGCCCCGCCCGCGCGTCAGGCCGAAAGGGCTAGGAAGCCTTTTTCAGGTTGGTCAGGATGAGCAACGGCGTCGAGTTCCACGTGTTCGGCGGCGCGTATGCGTTGTCCTCGGTGGGCCAGCCGGTGAAGTTCTTGTCGCTGTAGAGACCCCAGAGTCCGCCATAGAACATGCTGATCACGGGGAGCTGCTCGTACACGACGCCCTGGAGCTCCGCGGCGATCTGCTTCTGCTCTTCCTCGCCGGTGGCTGCCTTGAGGTCGGCCAGCAGGGCGTCGACCTTCGGGTCAGTGAAGCGCTGGAAGTTCGCGGTGGTCGAGGTTCCGACCGGGGTCGCGAACTCGCTGTTCAGCAGGCGGTTGAAGTCCTCGAAGACGCTGCCGGTGCCACCGAAGCCGGTGATCGCGATGTCGAAGTCACCGTTGTTGAGGGCCTTGTAGTATGCGGCCGGCTGCGGCTGGCTGAGCTTGACGTCGATCCCGAGCTTGCCGAGCTGCGCCTGGACCGTCTGCAGTCCCTGCAGCCAGTCGGTGTACCCGTTGGCGGTCGTGATCGTGATCTTGAGCTGCTTGCCGGCCTTGTCGACGAGCTTGTCGCCCTTCTTCGTGTAGCCCGCCTTCTCGAAGGCGGCAAGCGCCTTCTCGGTGTCCTGGCCGATGGCCCCGCTGTTCGGCAGGTCCTCGCTCAGCCATTCCTCCTGGTTGGGCAGCAGCAGACCGGACTGGCCGGCCGCCTCCACGTAACCCTGCTCGGCATCCACGGCGATCTTGTCGCGGTCGAGCGCGAAGCTCAGTCCCTCACGGAAGTCGAGGTCGTTGAAGGGCGCCTTGGTCAGGTTCGGGAGCAGGGCGATCGTGCCGCCCGGGGGGAACCAGTAGCTGTTGTGCTGCTTGTCGGCGTTGACCCAGGTGCCTTCGACGTCGGTCATGAACGCGTAGGCCCAGTCGTAGCCGTTGTTGACGACGTCGAGCTGGCTGTTGGCCGCGGGCAGCACGAGCTTGTCGACGGCGACCTTGTCGGCCTGCCAGTAGTCCTTGTTCTTCTTCAGCGTGTACTCGTTCGGGCTGAACTTGTCGAGCACGTAGGGGCCGCTGGCGACGGGCTCCTCGTTGGTGAAGGTCAGCGGGTCCTTGACGTCCTTCCAGATGTGCTCCGGAACGATGAGCTGCTGGTTGATGATGGCGACGGCCGGGACATCCTCCGCCTTGAGGTGGAAGACGACCGTGTCGTCCTTGACCTCGAGGCTCTTGATGTGCTGCCAGGCGCCCTGCACGTCCAGGGCCGGGGTGGCCTTGATCAGGTTGAACGTGAAGGCCACGTCGGCGGCGGTGAACGCTGTGCCGTCTGACCACTTCACGCCGGTGCGGATGTCGTAGACGACGGTCTGCGCGTCGGGCAGGGTGTTGCCCGTGGCCAGGAACGGCGTCGCCTTGCCGTCGAGGGTGTTGATGACCTGGAGCGGCTCGTACATGTAGGTGGTGGCCACGCGCTTGCTCGGGGAGAACGGGTTGAAGTTCTTCTCGAACGTGGGGGAGCCGTTGTCGGCGGCGACGAGCAGGGAGCCGTCACTCGCCGGAGCGTCGTTGTTTGCCTTGTTCTTGACGTCGATACTGCAGGCGCTGGTTGCCAGCACTGCAGTCACCCCGATTACGGCCAGGGCCGTGCGGGTGATGCGCCCTCTCAGATGCTTCATTGCAGTGGAACTTCCTTCGTGTCGTCGTTGACTGGGGCTGCTGCGGCCGACGTCCTGCCGGGAACAGGAGCGCGCAAAGCGAGTGACATTGAGTGTAAGCGCATACATTCAGCGAGTCAAGTCATTTCTCGCGCGAGGAACCATCCCCTCGCCAGGAGCCCGCTCCCGCTGAGTTGCGGACAAAGTACCTTCGTTGGGGCCATGAGGGTACTTTGTCCGCATCTCAACGCGAAGGCGCCTGCCAGGCTAGGCGGACCCCTCGGAGCTTTCCCTCAGCAGCACCTGCACGGGCAGGCGCAGCGAGATGGGCGGCTGGTCGCGCTTGTCGAGCCGGCTGAGCATCGCCCGGACCGCTGCCCGGCCGAGGTCGACCATCGGCTGGTGCACGGTGGTCAGCCGAGGCGTCGACTGCCGGCCGGCCTCGATCCCGTCGAAACCGGTCACGATGACATCCTCCGGCACGCGGATGCCGCGCCGTCGCAGCACGTCGAGCACACCGAGGGCCATCTGGTCGTTGGAGCACACCACGGCGCGGGGCAACTCGCCAGCCGCCACCAGACCTTCGGCGATGGAGCGCGCCTGCATCCGCGAGAAGTCTCCGCGCAGCATCGGGAGGGCGGCGGGGTCGATGTCCCGGGCGGCCAGGGCCTGGACGAATCCCTCGTACCGCTCCGCGTCATCCGGGGAATCGACCGGGCCGCCGATGAAGACGGGAGCCCGCACGCCGTGCCGGTCGATCAGGTGTTCGGTCAGGGTGCGCATGCCTTCGACGTTGCTGACGCTCACATGGTCGAAGTTGTCGCCGCGGCGGGGGCCGGCGACGAGCACGATGGGTATCCTCCGGGAGATATGGTCGAGCAGCGCGTCGGGGACGCTTCGGGCGAGCACCGCCATCCCGTCGACGCGGCCGGCGATGTCGCTGACCATCTCCTCCGGGTTCGTCCCGCGGCCGACGCCCACCAGGAGCGCGAAGCCGCGGCGCCAGGCCTCGAGCTCACTCCCCCGCAGCACCTCGTCGAAGTACAGGTTGGGCGGGCGCACCTCACCCGAGTCGGGCATGTCGACGATGACGTTCACCGGCTCCGACTGGTTGAACTCGGCCTCGTCCAGCTCCTCCATCGCGTCGAACCCGGGGAAGTACAGGCCGAGCACTCCCGTGCGCCGGGCCGCGAGGCTTCGGGCGCTGGCGCTCGGCACGTAGCCGAGCTCCCGCACCGTGGCCAGGACGTGCTCGCGTGTGGATGCGCGTACATCATCGGGACGACGAAGCACCCGGGAGACCGTCGCAATCGACACGCCCGCATGCGCGGCGACGTCGTAGACGGTGGGCGGCTTCATCGGGCCCCGTTTCCTTTCGCCGAGCCGGAGCGGCGGGATGCGACCCGCCTGGCCCGGCGCGACAGGCCGTGCACGGTCGCCTGGAATTCGTTCGGGCTCAGCGGCCTGCCCGGCAGCTTCGGGCGGTCACGGGCGGGTTCGCGCAGGCCGTCGAGCACGATCCCGAGCTGGCGCCGCCACTGGCCGGCATAGCCGTCGCCGAGCGAGCCGAGTGAGCCGACCAGCGTCACGAGCAGGGCCAGGTCGACGGTCTCGACGTCGGCGCGAAGCTCCCCGTCGCGCTTGGCCTGGGCGACGAGCGACGCGATGAACTTGCCGAATTCGGCGGCGGGCTGCGCGGACGGGTCGACCGCGGCCATCCGCTTGAGGATGTGCGGCAGCGAGGGGTCGGCGACGAGCCACTCGGCGACGCGCTCCGCATAGACGACGACGCCGTCCCACGCGCTCGGCGCGGCAACGACTTCCTCGCGGACGGTCTCCAGCTGGGCGAGGGCGATGTCGTAGAGGGCGCGCACGAGGTCGTCCCTGGTCGGGAAGTTACGGTACAGCGTGGCCACGCCGACGTCGGAGCGGCGGGCGATCTCCTCGAGGGACGCGTCGACGCCGTTCTGGGCGATCATCGCCCGCGCCTCGGTGATCAGCCGGTCCCGGTTTTGCCTGGCGTCGCGGCGCCTCGGCAGGGTCCCCTCCTGCGGGCCGCGTGAGGAAGAAGTCATGGCCCCGAGTCTAGGACCACTGGGACCCAATTCACGGAGGGAATCCTCCGCCCAGGCGTCTCGCGGGCGCTGAGTTGCATGGGAAGCTCGTAACACTGAGAATTCAGACAATGGAACCTGGCATCGTGGCCACAAGCTCGCCCGGTTCGGAAAGGGAAATCCCCATGCCGGTTGAGCACAATACCCGCGAGTTCGATCCGGAGATCGTGACCGATTTCCGGGACAAGATGAGCTACGGCTCCTACCTCGCCCTCGACACGCTGCTCAGCGCGCAGAAGCCCGTCAGCACTCCCGAGCACCACGACGAGCTCCTCTTCATCATCCAGCACCAGACGACCGAGCTGTGGCTTAAGCTCGTGCTGCACGAGCTCCGGGCGGCGACCGAGTTCCTCCGCACCGACCAGCTCGCCCCTGCGCTCAAGGCGATCGCCCGGGTCAAGCACATCCAGCGCACGCTGACCGAGCAGTGGTCGGTTCTGGCCACGCTCACCCCGACCGAATACGCCCAGTTCCGCGGGTTCCTCGGCAACTCCTCCGGCTTCCAGTCCTACCAGTACCGCGCGGTCGAGTTCGCGCTCGGCAACAAGAACCGCCGCATGCTCAGCGTCTTCGACAGCGACCCGGATGCGCACGCCCTGCTCAGCGAGGTGCTTGACGCCCCGAGCATCTACGACGAGTTCCTCCGCTACCTGCACCGCGCCGGCCACGACATCCCGGCCGCCGTGCTCGAGCGCGATGTCACCGAGGCCTGGGAGCTGCACCCGGAACTCGTGCAGGTCTTCCGCCGCATCTACGAGAACGCCACGGAGCACTGGGCCGCCTACGAGGCGTGCGAGGAACTCGTCGACCTCGAGGACAACTTCCAGCTCTGGCGCTTCCGCCACCTCAAGACCGTGCAGCGCATCATCGGCATGAAGTCGGGAACCGGCGGATCGAGCGGCGCGGCCTTCCTGCGGAAGGCGCTGGAACTGACCTTCTTCCCGGAGCTCTTCGCCGTGCGCACGGAGGTCGGAACGTGAGCGGCACCGTGCTCCCCTGGTTCCTCGACGCCCACGTGCACCTGGCACTGATCGACCCCTCCGCCCTCGCCGCCGGCGGGATCGCCCGGGTCGTCGACCTGGGCGGCTGGACGCCGGAGCCCGGCGGCACCGCGGCGAGCGGGACCGGCTCTTCGCCGCTCGCAGTCGCCCACGCCGGCCAGTTCCTCGCCGCTCCCGGCGGCTACCCGGGCGCCCAGTCCTGGGCTCCGGCCGGCAGCGTCTGCGAGGTGGCGACGGCGGAGGATGCCGCCGCGGCCGTCGACCGCCAGCTGGCGGGAGGGGCATCCGTGATCAAGGTCACCCTCAACTCGGTGGCCGGCCCCGTGCTCGGCACCGACGTGCTCGCGGCGATCATCGCCCGGGCCCACGAGCGCTCCACGCCGGTCGTCGCCCACGCAGAGGGGGTCGGCCAGGCCGTGCGCGCCTTCATCGCCGGCGTCGACGTACTGGCGCACACCCCGTTCAGCGAGCGCCTCGTGGACGAACTCGTCGACGCGATGGCCGGGCAGATGACCTGGATCAGCACCCTGGACATCCACGGCTGGGGCGAGCCCACCGACGACTTCGCCCGCGCCTCCGACAACCTGCGCCGCTTCCACGCGCATGGCGGACGGGTGCTCTACGGCACCGACCTCGGCAACGGACCGCTGCCGCTCGGGCTCAACCGCCGCGAAATCGACGCGCTGCTTCGCATCGGGATGTCGCCGGACGAGGTGCTCGGTGCCCTCACCTCCGCCTTCCCCGCCGCCGGCTCGGCGAGCGCGAACGCGCACGGCACCGTTAGCGTTATACCCGGCGAGCGCCCGACCGATCCGGCCGGATTCGCCGAATGGGTGTGCACCGCACGCGCGCTCAGCCGCTCCGAGCTCGAGGAATACGTATGACCCCCAGCACCACCCCCGTCGTCGGCGGCGGCCTGGACGCCCACATCGCGTTCGCCCGGCGGATGGACCGCATCGACGGGCTCGCGCACTACCGGGCCAGGTTCGTCGGCACCGAGGCCGGCTCCGACCCGGACGGGCCGCAGCCTGACCCCGTGGCCTACCTGGACGGCAACTCGCTCGGCCGGCCCACACTGGCCGGCGTGGAGCGGATCACCGAGTTCCTGACCGGCGCCTGGGCCACCCGCCTGATCCGAGGCTGGGACGAGGAGTGGATGGAGCTGCCGCTCACCATCGGCGACGACCTCGGCCGCGCCGCGCTCGGCGCCGCTGGCGGGCAGGTCTTCATCGGCGATTCCACCACGGTACTGCTCTACAAGCTCGCCCGTGCCGCCGTGGACTCGCGCCCCGGCCGCACCGAGATCGTGCTCGACAGCGACAACTTCCCCACCGACCGCTACGTGCTCGAGGGCATCGCCGCCGAGCGCGGACTCACCCTCCGCTGGCTGCGCCCCGACCCGGCCGGCGGCGTCACCGTCGAGCAGGTGCGCCGCGCCGTCGGCCCGCAGACCTCGCTTGTGCTGCTCAGCCATGTCGCCTACCGCTCCGGCTTCCTCGCCGACATGCGCGAGATCACGCAGGTCGCCCATGCCGAGGGAGCCCTGGTGCTCTGGGACCTCAGCCACTCCGTCGGGTCCGTCCCGGTCGAGCTCGACCTGTGCGACGTCGACCTGGCCGTCGGCTGCTCCTACAAGTACCTCAGCGGCGGTCCGGGCGCTCCCGCGTTCGGCTACGTGCGCAGCGACCTGCAGGACGTGCTCACCCAGCCGATCCAGGGCTGGATGGGCACGAAGGATGTCTTCACGATGGGCCCGGGGTACGTGCCGGCCACCGGCATCCGCCGTTTCATGAGCGGCACGCCGGCCGTCGTCGGCATGCTCGCGATGCAGGACACCATCGCGATGATCGAGGAAGCCGGGATGGAGCAGCTACGGGCGAAATCCGTGGCCCTGACCGAATTCGCCCTGACCCTCGTCGACGCCTGGCTGGTGCCGCTGGGCGTGACCGTGGCGTCGCCGCGCGAGCATACCCACCGCGGGGGGCACCTCACCGTGAACCACCCGGCGATGCGCCAGGTCACGAAGACGCTCTGGGAGCACGACGTGATCCCCGACTTCCGCGCGCCCGACGGCCTGCGGATCGGCCTGTCGCCGCTGAGTACGAGCTTCGTCGAAACCTACGAGGGCGTCGCGGCGATTCGGGACGTGCTGCGGGGCATCCTGCTCGGCCAGAGCGGGCTCACCGCAGAAGCGTGACCGGCCGGGACAGGCCGGCCGGGGACGGCCTGTAGAATTGGGGAGTCCGCCCCCCGACGCCTCCGGAGTGAGCCCCATGCCAACCATCGTCGTAGAAGTTATGCCCAAGGCCGAGCTGCTTGACCCCCAGGGAAAAGCCGTCGCCGGCGCCCTCGGTCGGCTTGGTAAGACCCGTTTCTCCGGCGTGCGCGTCGGCAAGCGGTTCGAGATCACCGTCGCCGGTCATGTTGATGACGCCGTGCTCGCCGAGGTGCAGGAACTCGCCGACAGCGTGCTCTCCAACTCGGTGATCGAGGACGTCGTCGGCATCCACGTGCTGGAGGCGCCCGCCGGAGAGACGCACTGATGCGCATCGGCGTCGTCACCTTCCCGGGCTCGCTCGACGACCGGGACGCCCAGCGCGCGATCCGGCTCGCCGGCGCCGAGCCGGTCGCCCTCTGGCACGGCGAGCACGACCTGCACGGCGTCGACGCGCTCGTCCTGCCGGGCGGATTCAGCTACGGCGACTACCTGCGCGCCGGCGCGATCGCGAGCCTCTCGCCGATCATGGCCGAGGTCATCGACGCCGCGAACAAGGGGATGCCGGTGCTCGGCATCTGCAACGGCTTCCAGATGCTCGCCGAGGCGCACCTGCTCGAGGGCGGGCTGATCCGCAACGACCACGGCCGGTTCATCTGCCGGGACCAGAAGCTGCGCATCGAGAACAACGCCACCGACTGGACCGGCAGCTTCGAGGCCGGCCAGGAGATCACCATCCCGCTCAAGAACGGCGAGGGCGGCTTCACGGCCTCGGCCGACGCGATCGCCCGCCTCGAGGGCGAAGGTCGCGTCGTCGCGCGCTACCTCGAGGTCAACCCGAACGGCTCGCTGAACGACATCGCCGGCGTGTCGAACGCCCGCGGGAACGTCGTGGGCCTGATGCCGCACCCCGAGCACGCCGTCGAGCCCGGCTTCGGCCCCGACACCGCCGACGCAATGCGTTCCGGCGTCGACGGGCTCACGTTCTTCGCCTCCGCGATCGAACGGGCGCTGGTCTCGCGCTAGCGGGCCTGGTTCGCCGAGCTTGCCTGTTCCGGTCGGCTTTGGCCGGCAGACCAGGCAAGCTCGACCGCATCCGTCAAACTCGACGCGCACGGCCCCGAGGCGTCGAAGTTCGCCGATTGCGCCGAGAATCGCCGGTCTAACGGCGACTCTCGGCAGGAACGGCGACTCTCGGCGGAACGCGCCGCGGGCGCTAGACGGCGCCCGACTCGGCCCAGAGGTTGATGGCCAGGTCGACGGCGTGCTCGTCGATGGCGGCGAGCTCGTCGGCGTCGAAGGCCAGGTTCGCGAGGGCCGCGACGTTGGTCTCCAGCTGCGCCACGGATGACGCGCCGACCAGCGCGGAGGTGACTGCGCCTCCGCGCAGGGCCCAGGCCAGGGCGAGCTGCGCGAGCGACTGCCCGCGGCCCGCCGCGATCTCGGTGAGCGCGCGGATGTGGCCGAGCGTCTCCTCGTTGATCATGCTGTCGCTCATCGAACCCGCCGAAGCCGCGCGGGAGCCCTGGGGCACCCCGGTCAGGTACCGGTCGGTCAGCAGGCCCTGCGCCAGCGGCGAGAACGCGATGCAGCCGGCGCCCAGGTCGGCGAGGGTATCGAGCAGCTCGCCTTCGATCCACCGGTTGAACATCGAATACGACGGCTGGTGGATGAGCAGCGGGGTGCCGAGGTCGGCCAGGATCGCGGCCGCCTGCCGGGTGCGCTCCGGCGAGTAAGACGAGATGCCGGCGTAGAGCGCCCGGCCGCTGGTGACCGCGGTGTGCAGCGCGCCCATGGTCTCTTCCAGCGGAGTGTCGGGGTCGGCGCGGTGCGAGTAGAAGATGTCGACGTAGTCGAGGCCCATCCGGTCCAGGGACTGGTCGAGGCTGGACAGCAGGTACTTGCGTGAGCCGAAGTTGCCGTACGGCCCCGGCCACATGTCGTAGCCGGCCTTGGTGGAGATGATCAGCTCGTCGCGGTGGGCGGTGAAGTCCTCACGGAAGATCCGGCCGAAGTTCGTCTCGGCGCTGCCGTAGGGCGGGCCGTAGTTGTTGGCCAGGTCGAAGTGCGTGATTCCGAGGTCGAAGGCGCGGCGCAGGATCGCGCGCTGCGTGTCGATCGGCCTGTCATGGCCGAAGTTCTGCCACAGGCCGAGGGAAATCGCGGGGAGCTGGAGGCCGCTCCGACCGGATCGCCGGTACGGCATGGACTCGTATCTGCTGTCAGAGGGCGCATAGGTCATGCCTCAATGCTGGCAGACCCGAGCCGCCGCCGCAGCCAGATGACGACGGCCCGCCATCGCCATCGCCATCGCCATCGCCTGAGCTTCGCACGTCCAATCGCTGCACGCGCGGCGTGCCTGCCGGGGCGCTACTTCGCCTCCACCCGGGTGTCCACGGGGACGGCGGCAGGAGCCGTGGCCTCCCGGGCGCGACGCCTGTTGTTGATGAACGAGTACGCGAGGAACACCGCGAGGATCCCAAAGATGGTCGCCGAGATCGGATCGGTAATGAAGATGTCGAAGCTTCCGCCGGAGATGAGCATCGACTGACGAAACGACCGCTCGAGAATCGGCCCGAGGATGAAGGCGAGGACGAGTGGTCCCGCGTCGAAACCGGTCTTGATCATGATCCAGCCGAAGACGCCGAAGATCAACACCACCCACATGTCGAAGGGATTGTTGTTGATCGAGTACACGCCCACCATGACCACCATGAGGGCGAAGGTCGCGAGGATGCCCGTTCGAACGCGCAGCATTTGAATGAAAATGCCGATCAGTGGGATGTTGAGAATCAACAGCATCACGTTGCCGACATACATCGACGCGATGACGCCCCAGAAGATGTCCGGGCGGTCCTCGATCAGCGAGGGGCCGGGTGTGATCCCCTGCAGCAACAACGCCCCGTAAAGCATCGCGAGCACAACGTTCGAGGGAATGCCGAGGATCAGGAGCGGTATGAAAGCGGATGTCGACGAGGCGTTGTTCGCCGTCTCCGGACCCGCAACCCCCTCAATCGCTCCCTTCCCGAACCTCGACGGGTCTTTCGCGCGCCGTTTCTCGAGCGCATAGGAGGCGAGGGAGGAAATGACGCCGCCGCCACCGGGCAGAACCCCGATCACGAAGCCGAGCAGTGAGCCGCGGGCGATGGCGCCGGAGGAGTCGCGAAAGTCCTTGCGCGATGGCCAGATATTCCTGATCTTCGTCGTGATCGCCTGCGCTTTCTCGGTGCGCTCGAGGCTGTGCAGCAGCTGGCCGACGCCGAACAGTCCCATGGCGATCGCCACAAAGTCCAGCCCGCCGAGCAGCGACGGGATGCCGAAGGTGAAGCGTGCCGTTCCCGTGATCGGGTCCTGGCCCACGGTCGAGAGCAGCAGGCCGATCGCGGCCATGCACAGGCTCTTCATGGTGGACCCCGTGCCCAGGGACGTGACGAGGAAGAGCCCCAGCACCATGATGGCCACGTAGGAGGCCGGCCCCACGGCCACGGCGACCTTCGCCAGCACGGGGGCCAGGAAGGTGAGGCCGATGATGGCCACGGTACCGCCGATGAAGCTGCCGATCGCGCTGATTCCGAGTGCGGGCCCGGCCCGGCCCTGCTTGGTCATCTGGTAGCCGTCAAAGGTCGTGACGACGGATGCCGCCTCCCCCGGGATGCGCAGCAGAACCGAGGTGATCGTGCCGCCATACATGGAGCCGTAGTAGATGCCCGCGAGCATGATCACGGCACTCGTGGCATCCATCGTGTAGGTGATCGGCAGCAGGAGAGCGATCGTGGCCGTCGGGCCGAGACCCGGCAGCACGCCGATGGCTGTGCCGATGACCACGCCCACGAAGACGAACAGGAGGTTCATGGGGTCGAAGGCAACGGAGAAGCCGAGGCCCAGATTGTTCAAGACGTCCATGTCACATTCCGATCAGTCGGGTGATGGTGCCCACGACGATGTCGTCGGGAAAGGGGACACCGAGCAGAACGGCGAAGCCCACGTAGAAGACGGCGGTGCCGCCGACGGCAAGTACGAGGGCAAGGCGCCAGGACTCCTCGCCGAACGCTCGCAACCAGAGCAGGAGCAGGAGGACGGAGGGAACGACGAAGCCGATCGCCTCAAACAGCAGGATGAAGACGACGAGGCTCAGCACGCCCCCTGCGAGCATGGTCGTGCGCCTGGTCCATTTCTCGTAGGCTTCCGTGTCGGGAACGATCGCGAGGATGCCCGCCGCGATCGTGGCCGCGACGGAAACCACGAACGGCCAGAGCCCGGGGCCGGGGCTGTTGAGTTCGCCGAGCGTGAGGCGCCAGGATCCGATCACGGCAGCGATCCCCGTCGCAAGCAACACGAGCGGGACGAGGCGGTAGCGGCCCGCATGGCGGCCGGGCGTTGCGGCCGGATCGGCCTCAGTACCCTGGGGTGCCTCGAGCTTGATGGCACTCATTTTTGTCCGAGGATGGGTTCGTAGAGGTCCTGCATGTCGGCGAAGATCTCGTCGAGGGCCCCGGCGCCGCTGAACTGCTCCGGTATGAACATCTCGCCCACCTGTTTGATCACGGCCGGGTCGGCCGAACAGGTCTGGAGTTCGGCCTCGAGGGTGGATACGACAGCGTCGGGCAGGCCCTTCGGTCCGACAACGCCGAAGACCGACACGGCATTGACGAGCTCAGGGAATCCCTGTTCGGCCAGGGTCGGCACATCGGGGTACCAGCCCGCCCGTTCCGGGCTGCTCACGGCGAGCGGTACGAACGACCCCTCATCGATACGCGACTGCACGTCCTGGTGGTCGGTGATGAAGAGCGCGTCGACGTGACCGCCGAGCAGGCTCGTTGTCATCTCGGCGTTGCCGACGGCGGGAACGGCGGTGACCTCGATGTCATATTCGTCGCTCAGTCGCTTCAACTCGATGGCCGCGGAGGTCGTTGCCCCGGGGATGGCGACGCTGAGCTTGCCCGGGTGCTTTTCGGCCGCGGCGAAGAACTCGTCGGCGCTCTCGTAGGGGGAATCCTCACCGACCACGAGCACGGTGGGCATCTGCGCCATCACGCCGACCGAGGTGAAGTCTTCGATGCCGTAGTTGAGCTTGTTGATCATGGGGTTCATGACGAGCGGACCGTTCGTGCCCAGGGTCAGGGTGTAGCCGTCCGGTTTGGCACTCGACACCTCCTGCATGGCCAGGCCCCCGCTGGCCCCGGGCTGGTTCTCGATCACGAAGGGCTGCCCGAGACCCTTCTCGAGGCAGGAGGCGAAGGCCAGGGCCGTCACGGTGGAGGGACCGCCGGCGGCGAACGGCACCACGAAGGTGACCGGTTTCGACGGGTAGTCGGCTTCTGCAGCCTGGGAGCCGGCGGCACTGCAGCCGACGAGGCCCATCATGGCCAGTCCGGCGAGTGCGGGCAGGAATACAACGGTGTTCTTCTTCAAAGCTGACCTCATTGTCATCTGTTTTGCGCCTCATGGTGGGGTGATTCTCACCAGCCCATTTCACTGTCGCAGAAACTTAATTACATCTCCAATACTATTTCGCGGGCGTATTGATACCCCAGCCACATGAAAGCGGCGGGCGGCTCAGACCCGTTCGAGCAGCATCGCCGTGCCCTGGCCGAGCCCCACGCACATCGTTGCCAGGCCCCGGCGGGCACCCTCGCGCTCCATGCGGCCCATCAGGGTGATGGCGATGCGCGAGCCCGATGAGCCGAGCGGATGCCCGAGAGCGATTGCCCCGCCGTCCCTGTTCACGATCTGCGGGTCGAGCCCGAGGCGGCGGATGCAGGCAAGCGCCTGCACCGCAAACGCCTCGTTCAGCTCGATCGCCCCCACGTCCCCAACCGACCACCCCGCGCGGCCGAGCACCTTGCGGGTGGCCGGTACGGGGCCGATGCCCATGATCCGCGGGGGCACCCCGGCCGACGCCCCGTCGACGATGCGTGCCCGTGGCTGCAGGCCCAGTCGTTCGATGGCCCGGCCGCTGGCCACGATTACGGCGGAGGCGCCGTCGTTGAGCGTGCTGGAGTTGCCCGCCGTGACGATCCCGCCGGGCCTCACGACCGAGCGCAGGCCCGCCAGCGCCTCGAGGGTGGTTTCGCGCCTCGGACCCTCGTCGTGCTCCACGAGACCCCCTTTCGTGGCCACCGCAACGATTTCGGCCGCGAAGCGGCCGCCGTCGATGGCAGCGAGAGAACGCTCATGCGAGCCCAGGGAAAAGGCATCCGCGTCGTCGCGCGAGATCTTGTCGACCCCCGCGAGTTCCTCGGCCGTCTCGGGCATCGACAGGGTGCTGGTGGACGGAAATCTGGGGTTGATGAAACGTGCTCCGATGCTCGTGTCGGCGATCTCGCCCGGGCGCCCGAATGCCTTCTCGGGTTTAGCGAGCACCCAGGGAGCCCTGGACATGGATTCCACGCCGCCGGCCACGACGATGTCGGCGGCGCCGCTCTTGATCATCTGGGAGGCCAGGATGATGGCGCTCAGGCCGGAGGCACACAGACGGTTGACCGTGAGCCCGGGGATCTCGTCGGGAAAGCCGGCCAGCAGGCTCGCGAGGCGCGCCACATTGCGGCTGTCTTCGCCGGACTGGTTGGCGTTGCCGAGGATCACCTCGTCAATGGCGGCCGGATCGATGCCGGTGCGCTGCACGAGCTCGCCGAGAACCAGCGCCGCCAGGTCATCGGGTCGGATGCCCGACAGGGCTCCGCCATAACGACCCACGGGGGTGCGCACCCCGCCCACGAGAAACGCCTCGGCCATCAGCGCGCACCGCCGTTGATGTAGAGGGTCTGGCCGGAGACGTAGGAGGAATCGTCGCTCGCGAAGAAGGCGATCGCGGCGGCGACCTCCTCTGCAGCGCCCACCCGGCCGAGCGGGGTGCGGTCGGCGACCACCTGCTGGTGGTCCTCCGTGGTGCTTCCCACCCGCTCGGCCGTGGCCGCCGTCATGGCCGTGGCGATATAGCCGGGTGCCACGGCATTCACGGTGATGTTGAACGGGCCGAGCTCGAGCGCGAGGGTGGCAGTCAGACCCTGGATCGCCGCCTTGGCCGCCGCATAGTTCGCCTGCCCCCTGTTGCCGAGGGCCGAGCGGCTGCTCAGGCTCACGATCTTGCCGTACCGCGCCGGCACCATGAATCTCTGGGCCGCCTGGGCGCACAGGAACGCGCTCGTGAGGTTGGTCACGAGCACAGAGTCCCAGTCGGCACGCCCCATTTTGAAGAAGAGGTTGTCGCGCGTGATCCCGGCGTTGTTCACGAGGATGTCGAGGCGGCCAGCCGTTGCGAACACCTCGTCGAACGCCTCGGAAACCCTGAGCTCGTCGGTGACGTCGCAGACGAGGCCGCGGGCAGACCCGCCGGCCGCGACGACCGCGTCAGTCGAGGAGATCTCCTCGGCCGTGGCCGCCGCGCGGTCCCCGTTGAGGTCGAGGATGGCCACCTGCGCGCCTTCTGCCGCCAGGCGCAAGGCCGTGGCCGCACCGATGCCCTGGGCTCCGCCGGTGATCACGGCGACCCTGTTGCTCAGCCTGTTCATTGAATCTCCCTTGATCATTCGTTCTGGTTGTGTGGTCGCGGGCCGCGGGCTCACGCGAACGCGGAAATTCCGGTGATGTCGCGGCCGATCAGCAGCGATTGGATGGAGTCCGTGCCCTCGTAGGTGTGCACGACCTCCATGTCGGTGAGGTGCCTGGCCACGTGGTTCTCCAGCAGCAACCCATTGCCGCCGAGGATGTCGCGGGCCTCCTGGCAGATCCAGCGCCCCTTCTGGGCGGTGTGCATTTTGGCGACGGAAGCCATGGCGCCGGTCATCTTGCCCTGGTCGGACAGGGCGGCCAGGCGAAAGCAGATCAGGTGCATCGCGGTGAGTTCGGCAAGCATGTTGGCGAGCTTGTTCTGCACGAGTTGGTAGCTCGCGATGGGCTTGCCGAACTGCACCCGGTCACGGGCATACGTCACGGCGGCCTCGTAGGCGGCGATGCCGTGCCCGAGGGCCTCCCAGGAGGCCCCGCCCCGGGTGGAATTGAGCACTCGAACGGCGTCCTTGAAGGAATTGCCTTCGACCAGCTTGTTCTCGGCGGGAATGCGAAGGTTGGTGATCGTGATTTCCGGCTGCAGAATCGCCCGCTTGCCGATTTTGCCCGTGATGACGGTCGCTTCGTAGCCATCCGGGAACGACCCGTCTGCGTTCTTCTCCATCACGAACGCCTTCACGTGCCCGTCGGACTCGTCGCGGGCCCAGATGACGACGACGTCGGCAAAGCTGGCATTGCCGATCCAGCGTTTGGCTCCGTTGAGCACGTAGTGCGCGCCATCGCGGCGGGCGCTCGTTTCGAGGGCCACCGAGTCGGATCCGTGCCCCGGCTCCGTGAGCCCGAACGCACCCACTAGGTCGAGCGCAGCCAGGCCGGGCAGCCAGCGCTGTTTTTGCTCCGTGCTGCCGAGCATGTTGATGGTACCCATCGTGAGGCCGGTCTGCACGCCGATGAAGGTATTGATCGACCCGTCGGCGCGGGACATTTCGAGGGACACCATTCCCGCTCCCAGCCGGCTCATGCCGGGGCATCCGTACCCCTCGATCGTGCCGCCCACGATGCCGAGCCTGGCGATCTTCGGCACCAGTTCGAAGGGGAACGCGGCCCGGTCCCAGTAGTCGTTGATGATGGGAAGCACTTCGGCGTCGGCGAAGGCACGCACTTTCAGCCGGATGGCCCGTTCCTCGTCGCTCAGGAAGTCGTCGACCAGGTAATAGTCGCTGTTGATCTCTCGGGTGGTCATGTGATGCCTTTCTGTGGCTACTGCTGCGGCGCTGTTTCGGCGATGAACCAGCGTGCGAGGGAGCGGCGCTCCCCGGCTTCGAGCACGCGTGCGGCGCCGTCGGTGGGGCGCACGGGAACCATCACCGTCGAGGCGTCCAGGACCGGGTGGCCCGCCTGAACCCCCGAATAGTGCAGGGTGTAGGACTTGGACCCCACCCGGGAGACCCACACGTCGATCTCGACGGGAGGACCGAATTCGATCGGACGGCGAAAGCTGAGCTGCAGCGCCGCCACGACCGTTGAGGCGTCGACGTTGTCGACATCCGCCATAGCGTGCGCCCTCCACTGCAGCCTGGCTTCCTCGAGCAGCGTCGCCACCCGGGCATTGTTGACGTGTCCGTTCCGGTCCTGGTCGCTCCAGCGCACACCGACGGCGGCGCGGAACGGATCAGTCAACGAGTTGCTCCTCGCGTGTGGCAAGCCAGGAACGCACGAGCGCGGAGCTCTCGTTGAGCTGCGGCGGCGCAAGGTCGTAGGTCACCGGGGTCTGGGAGAACTTCACCGGATGCCGCACCGTGGGAATGCGGCGATCCCCGGTTCCGGCCAGCACGACCGGCTCCAGACCGAGCTTTTCCGCGAGCTCGATGCCACCCTTCACGTCCTGGATGGGCGCACAGGGCAGGCCCAGTTCGGAGAGCAACTCGAACCACTCCGCCGCCGAGCGCCGGGCCAGCTCGTGCTGGAGAATCTCACGCAGCGCGCCGCGGTTCGCGTTGCGTTGCTGCGGCGAACTGAAGCGGACATCCGTCGCCGTCTCGGCGATATCGAGCGCCATGCACAACCTGGTGAATTGAGGGTTGTTGCCCGCGGCGATGATGAGCATGCCGTCGCCGGTGGGCATCGGCTCATACGGGTAGAGGCTCGGGTGCTCGTTGCCCATGCGGGTGGGGATGACGCCGCCCGTGACGTAGGCGGCCGACTGGTTGACCATTCCGGAGAGCGCGGAGGAGAGCAGGTTGAGTTCCACCAGCTGGCCACTCCCGGTGAGGTCCTTGTGGTGCAGGGCGCCCAGGATGCCCATGGCCGCGTGGAGTCCGGTGATCACGTCGAACATGGCCAGACCCGCGCGGTAGGGCTCGGTGTCCTGTCCGCCGGTGAGGCTCATCATGCCGGAGACGGCCTGCACGAGCAGGTCATACCCGGGCAGCCCCGCCCCCGCTCCGGTACCGAAACCGGTGATCGAGGCGTAGATCACCTCGGGATTGCGGGCGATGACCGAGTCGTAGTCGAGGAGGAAGCGTTCGAGTCCGCCGGGTTTGAAGTTCTCCACCAGGATGTCTGCCCTGGCGGAGAGCTCATGCGCCACCTCGAGGTCGGCCGCATCGTTCAGGTCGAGCACAATCGAGTGCTTGTTGCGGTTGACCGAGAGATAGAAGGTGGCCTCGTCGTCGCGCACCGGCGGAATCCAGCCTCGGGTGTCGTCGCCCTGCGGGCTCTCCACCTTGATGACCGTGGCGCCCATGTCGGCAAGCAGCATGGTGCAGTACGGACCGGCGAGCACGCGGCTGAAGTCCGCCACGACGATGCCGCTCAGCGGCCCGCTGCCCGGTCGACCGAAAATACTGTGCAGCCTCGTTGCTGCGCCAGATTCATCCATTGAATGGCTCCCTCTTCGTCTGTCGTGTCTCCACTGTCGCAAGGGGATTACTGCACGTCCAATATCAATTGCGCCAGTGATTGATACCTCAGCAGCAATAATGCATAAGTGCTTGACACTTTCATGCGCCCTTGGCAATAGTGGAGGCATGGAAATCCAGCAGATTCGAGCCTTCCTGGCGGTGGCCGAGGAACTGCATTTCGGCCGGGCGGCCGAGAAGCTCTTCATCGCGCAACCCCCGCTGAGCCGGGCCATCCAGAACCTGGAGCGCGAACTGGGAACGCTGCTCTTCGCGCGCAGCACTCGCTCCGTGCGGCTCACGCCGGCCGGAGAGGCACTCGTGCGGCCGGCCAGGGATATCCTCGACGGCGTACGGCGGGCCGGGATCGCCGTGGCTTCGGCAGGCAAGGGCGAGACGGGACGGGTGCGGGTTGCCTTCGCCGGGGCTTCCTCGCACGTGATGGTGGGCAAGCTCGCCAAACTCGTTCGGGAAACGCATCCGGGAATCGACTTCGAGCTCTACAGCTCCAACTTCGCGATCCCGGCCCTCGACAAGGTGATCAACAAGGAGATGGAGATCGGCCTGGGGCGGTGGAACTTCATCCCGGCGGGAATCGAGCACCGCGTGATCGCCTACGAAAACCTGGTTATCGCGATCCACTCCAGTCATCCGCTCGCCGATCGGAAATCGGTCTCCATGGCCGATCTCGTCGGTGAACCCTTCGTGACTCTCCCGCAGGACCCCGGAGCGATCCTGCGTGACCACCTGTTTCGATTGGCAAGCACGGCCGGCTTCGTGCCCTCCATCGTGCAGGTCGCTCCCGACACGTGGACCCTGGTCTCACTCGTCGCCGCCGAGATCGGCATTGCGCTCACCGTCTCCACCGTGGCCGAGAACGTCTACTATCCCGGCGTGATCTTCCTCCCGCTCGAGGACGACACGGAGCCCATCCTGCTGCAGCTCGTGTGGCGCAGCGACAATGACAGCCCCGCGCTGCGGGAGGTTTTGAGGCTCTCGGAACGAGTGCTCCCGACACCCGCGGTGGCGCCTGGTGCCGCGATTCATACCGAATAGAGAACAAATTGCCGAGGGATTTGGTATTGGATCGAAAATAGATTTGCTGGCACAGTCGATACCGTGCAGCTGGTCACCCAGCGCGCCAACCCGGCAAAGGAGCCACTCATATGCCCGCGACCACCTCGGATGTCCTGAACCTCGATGGGCTGCTGAGCGCAGCGGAACTCGAACTGCGTGACACGGTTCGACGCTTCGTGCAGGACAGCATCAAGCCGCACATCTCGGACTGGTACGAATCGGCGCACTTTCCGCTCGACATCGTGCAGCAAATGGGAGCGCTCGGGCTCCTCGGCATGCACCTGACGGGCTACGGCTGCCCGGGCCGGTCAAGCGTGGAATACGGCCTCGCCGCCATGGAACTCGAAGCCGGGGACTCCGGCCTGCGCACCTTCGTGAGCGTGCAGGGGTCCCTCGCCATGAGCAGCATCCACAAGTGGGGCTCCGAGGAGCAGAAGACCCGGTTCCTGCCCGAGATGGCGGCCGGCCGGCTGATCGGATGCTTCGGACTCACCGAGCCGACCGCAGGCTCCGACCCGTCGAGCATGGCCACGACCGCCCGCCGTGATGGGGACGGCGGCTGGATACTCGCCGGCTCCAAGCGGTGGATCGGCCTCGCCTCCGTTGCCGACATCGCAATCATCTGGGCGATGACGGAAGACGGCGTGCGCGGTTTCATAGTGCCCACCGACGCTCCGGGCTTCACGGCCACCCCAATCGAGTCGAAGCTCTCGATGCGCGCCTCCATCCAATGCGACATTCTGCTCGAGGATGTTCGCCTTCCGGACGCCGCCCTGCTGCCGGGCGCCCGGGGACTAAGAGGACCGTTCGCTTGCCTGAATGAGGCCCGCTACGGCATCATCTGGGGCGCGATGGGCGCGGCCAGGGACAGCTACGAGGTGGCGCTGGCCTATTCCCTTGACCGCCTTCAGTTCGACAAGCCCCTCGCCGCGTACCAGATCACGCAGCTCAAGCTCGTGAACATGCTGCTTGAGATCCAGAAGGGCACCCTGCTCGCCATCCACACCGGCCGCATGAAGGACGCCGGCGTCCTCGAGCCGGTGCAGATTTCCTTGGGCAAGCTCAACAACGTGCGTGAGGCCCTCGACGTCTGCCGGGAGGCCCGCTCCATCCTCGGTGGCAACGGCATCACGCTGGACTACTCGCCGCTGCGCCACGCGAACAACCTGGAGTCCGTGCGCACCTACGAGGGCACCGACGAGGTGCACACCCTCATTCTCGGCAGCCACATCACCGGCATTCCGGCATTCCGGTAGGCGGGCAGCGATCATGAAGGAGACTCGCAAATACCTCGTGGTTCCCGCAGCAGCCGTCGGGCTGTCGCTCGTGCTGTCCGGGTGCCTGGCCGGCGCGGCCGGCGGCACCACGGCCAACTACCCGTCGAAGGCCGTCACGGTGCTGATGCCGTACGCGGCCGGCGGCCCCTCCGACCTCACGGCGCGGGCCCTCTCGTCCTGCCTCGGCGACAGCCTCGGCCAGACCTTCGTGGTGGAGAACAAGGCGGGAGGCAGCGGAGCAGTGGCAATGCAGGAACTGGCGAGCGCAAAGCCCGACGGCCACACCCTCGGCCTCGGAACGGCGGGCACGCTCGTGATGACCCCACTCGTCAACGAGCTGGCCTATTCGCTGGACGACTTCACCCCGCTCGGCGTCATGGCGGAGAACCCCACCCTCATCGTCGTGGGAGACGAGTCCCCCTACGAGAGTGCGAAGGAGTTCTTCGCCGCTGCGGAGAAGCACCCCGGAACACTCACGGTCGGCGTGCCCGGAGCGACCAGCCCGGCCGCGATTGAACTGCAGCGCCTCAGGAACGAGTACGGAGTCGACGTTGTGGCCGTGCCGGCATCCGGAAATGCGGAGATGACCACCAGCCTGCTCGGCGGACACGTCGACGCGTTGTTCATCAACGATCACCCCGACGTCAATTCACGCATCGACGAGGGAACGTTCCGTCCGCTGGCCGCGACAACCTCCGAGCGATTGCGCTGGCTCCCAGAGCTGCCGACGCTGACCGAGCTCGGCTACACCGACCTCGTCAATGCGACATCCGTTTTCGGGTTGTTCGCTCCGAAAGACCTGCCGACGCCCATCATTGAGGATCTCGAGAGCGCCCTCGAGGCCTGCATGACCGACTCCGCCGTGCTCGAACAGCTCGGGGAGAACCTCGTACCGGAGGAGTTCCGTGACGGGGCGGCCCTCGGCGAGAGCCTGGCCGAGATCCAGGCCCTGTACCGACCGATCCTGGAGCGCTGACCCGTGCGCGAAATTCACGGCCTCACCCAGCTCACCGCGCTCGTCGGCGAGGAGCTCGGCGTCAGCGAGTGGCACACCGTGACACAAGACCAGGTGCAGGCTTTCGCCGATGCAACCGGCGACCAACAGTGGATTCACGTTGATCCCGTTGCGGCCGCCGCCGGACCGTTCGGCCTGACGGTGGCTCACGGGTACCTGACGCTCTCCATGATTCCGTTTCTGGCGAAGCAGGTGTACCAGGTCGCCGGACTGCGGATGGTCGTGAACTACGGGCTCAACAAGGTGAGGTTCCCGAACCCCGTTCCGGTGGGCTCCCGGGTGCGCGACCGGCTCACGCTCCTGTCCGTGACCGGGTCGGAACGGGGCCACCAGGCCGTCATTCGCCACCGGATAGAGATCGATGCGCCTGGCCGGCCCGCCTGCGTGGCCGAGACGGTGTCACTCCTGGTCGAATAGTCCGGCCGCCAAGACGGGCCGACACCCGCGCCGGGACGTCTGCGGCTCAAAGCTCAAACGGGGCCGGCGGGAGCGAGACTCAAACTTTCGGCGGATGCCAGGCCCGGCATCCGGTGCGAGGATGGGATCTCACCCTCCCCCTCATTTGGAGTGATGCCCCCGTGTCTCCGCGCCTGTTCTACCGCACCATCGCCATCGCCGAGGCGGTGACCTGGACGCTCCTGCTCACGGGCATGCTGCTCAAGTACGTGCTGCTGCCCGGCGAAACGGGCGACCTGGCCCTGCGGGTCGGCGGCACCCTGCACGGCCTCGTCTTCATCGCCTACGGCATGACCGCGGTGCTCGTGGGTGTCAACCAGCGCTGGAGCCTGCGGCTGATGGTCGCGGCGGTCATCACCGCAATCGTCCCGTACGCCACGATCCCGTTCGACCGTCTGCTGGAGCGTCGCCGCAAGCTCGACGGCGACTGGCGCAGCACGGCGACCAGCGACCCGCGGGACCACACCTGGCTGAGCGTGCTCCTGCGCTGGATGCTGAACCGTCCGGTTCTGCTCGGCACGGTCTTCGTGGTCGGCCTCGTGACGATCATGGCGACCCTGCTGATCATCGGCCCTCCCGGAGGCAGGGCATGACGGCGACGCCCACAGGAGGCGCCAGTGGCGGGGAGGTAGCCTGACCGGACGCTCAATCCGAGCGCCGTGTCAAAGGAGACCATTCGTGTTCACGAGCCCGTATCCCGACGTCGACATCCCCGACCTCAGCATCTTCGACTATCTCTTCGGAGAGATCGAAGACACCGACCTCGATCGTGTCGCCGTCGTCGACGGGGCAACCGGAGCCGCCACCAGTTACCGCACCCTGATTGACCAGATCAACCGGATCGCCGGCGCCCTCGCGGCCCGCGGAGTCGCGCCCGGCACGGTCGTCGGGCTGCTCTGCCCGAACATTCCGGCCTTCGCGAGCGTGTTCCACGGGATCCTCCGCGCCGGGGGGACCGTCACGACCATCAACTCGCTGTACACGCCGCAAGAGATCCAGCGCCAGCTCGAGGACTCGGGGGCGGAGCTGCTCCTGACGGTGTCACCGCTGCTCGGCGGGGCCCGTTCGGCGGCGAGGTCCGCCGGCATCGACGACGAGCGGGTGATCGTGCTCGACGGCGCGGCGGGGCATCCGTCGCTCGCCGACTTGCTGGCCCAGGGAGCGGATGCCCCGCGCGTGTCGTTCGACCCGGCCACCCACGTTGCCGTGCTCCCGTATTCCTCCGGCACGACGGGCCGGCCGAAGGGCGTGCGGCTCAGCCACCGCAATCTCGTGGCCAATGTGCAGCAGGCGCGCGACCTGATCGGCGTCGTCCAGGACGACCGGGTGCTCGCGCTGCTGCCGTTCTTCCACATCTACGGCATGACGGTGCTGCTCAACCTGGCGTTCAAGCAGCGCGCCGCGTTGGTGACCATGGCGAAGTTCGATTTCGCCGAATTCCTGCGGATCATCCAGGACCAGCGCTGCAGCTACGTGTTCATCGCGCCGCCGATCGCCGTGGCCATCGCGAAGCATCCGCTCGTCGAGTCGTACGACCTCACCAGCGTGCACACGGTGCTCTCCGGCGCCGCGCCGCTGAGCGGCGAGCTGGCCGCCGCGGTGTCGACCCGTCTTGGCTGCCGGGTGCTGCAGGGCTACGGGATGACCGAGGCCAGCCCGGTGTCGCACCTGATCCCGATCGACGCGCCGCAGCTCTCCCGCGCCTCGGTGGGGGTGACGGTGCCCAACATGCAGTGCCGGCTCGTCTCCACCGAGACGGGCGAGGAGATCCCCGTGCCCGCCGACGGGGTGAGCGAGCCGGGCGAGCTGCTCGTGCGCGGGCCGAACGTCATGCTCGGCTACCTGAACAACGACGACGCCACCCTCGACACCATCGACGCGGAGGGATTCCTGCACACCGGGGACATCGCCACGGTCGGCGCGGGCGGCGAGGTCACCATCGTCGACCGCAGCAAGGAGCTGATCAAGTACAAGGGCTACCAGATCGCCCCGGCCGAGCTGGAGGCGCTGCTGCTCACCCACCCGCACATCAGCGACGCCGCCGTGATCGGGGTGATGGATGCCGATGGCCAGGAAATCCCGAAGGCGTTCGTCGTCGTCGTGGCCGAGGCATCCGTGCACGGAGACCATGTGATCGCGTTCGTGGCCGACCGGGTTGCGCCGCACAAGAAGGTGCGCCTGGTCGAGTTCATCGACGTGATTCCGAAGTCCTCGTCCGGGAAGATCCTGCGCAAGGACCTGCGTGTGCGGCACGCGGAAGCGGCGGCCACGGCCGCCGAAGTGACACGGAGGCTCGGCAGGTAGACTTGCCGGGTCAAACATCCGTTAGCCCTGGGAGAACGCCACTCGTGACCGCTGTTTCCACCACCCCCTCCCGCGGCGTCGCCGACACCGTTTCGAACGCCCTCGCGACGCCGGAGAAGGACCAGCCGTTCGACGCGCTGGGCCTGACCCCCGGTGAGTACCAGGAGATCCGCGAGATCCTCGGCCGCCGCCCCACCAGCGGCGAACTGGCCATGTACTCGGTCATGTGGAGCGAGCACTGCTCGTACAAGAGCTCCAAGATCTACCTGCGCCAGTTCGGCGAAAAGGTCTCCCCCGCCATGAAGAAGAACCTCATGGTCGGCATGGGCGAGAACGCCGGCGTGCTGGATGTCGGCGAGGGCTGGGCGGTCACCTTCAAGATCGAATCGCACAACCACCCCTCCTACATCGAACCGTTTCAGGGCGCGGCCACCGGCGTCGGCGGCATCGTGCGCGACATCATCTCGATGGGCGCCCGACCGGTCGCCGTGATGGACGCCCTCCGCTTCGGTGACATCGACGACCCCGACACCGCCCGCGTCGTGCACGGCGTCGTCTCCGGCATCTCCTTCTACGGCAACTGCCTCGGCCTGCCCAACATCGGCGGCGAAACCTGGTTCGACAAGGTCTACCAGGGCAACCCGCTCGTCAACGCGCTCTCGGTCGGCGTGCTCCGCCACGAAGACCTGCACCTCGCCAACGCGACCGGGGCGGGCAACAAGGTCGTGCTCTTCGGGGCGCGCACCGGCGGCGACGGCATCGGCGGCGCATCCATCCTCGCCTCCGAAACGTTCAGCGAAGGCGGGCCGACGAAGCGCCCGGCCGTGCAGGTCGGCGACCCGTTCGCCGAGAAGGTGCTCATCGAGTGCTGCCTCGAGCTGTACCGCGACAAGCTGGTCGAGGGCATCCAGGACCTGGGCGCAGCGGGCATTTCTTGCGCGACCAGCGAGCTGGCGTCCAACGGCGACGGCGGCATGTACGTCGAACTCGACAAGGTGCTGCTGCGCGACCCGACCCTCACGGCCGAAGAGATCCTGATGAGCGAGAGCCAGGAACGGATGATGGCCATCGTCACGCCCGACAAGCTCGCCGGCTTCCTCGCGGTCACCGCGAAGTGGGATGTCGAAACCAGCGTTCTCGGCGAGGTCACCGACACCGGCCGGCTCATCATCGACTGGCACGGCGAAGAGATCGTCAACGTCGACCCGCGCACCGTCGCGGTCGACGGGCCGGTGTACGAGCGCCCCGTCGCCTATCCGAGCTGGATCGACGCGCTCCAGGCCGACACGGCATCCGCCCTGCCGCGCCCGACCGACGCCGCCTCGCTCGAGGAGCAGTTCCTGGCCCTGCTCGGCTCGCCGAACCTGGCCGACCCGAGCTGGATCACCGACCAGTACGACCGCTACGTGATGGGCAACACCGCCCTCTCCTTCCCCGACGACGGCGGCATGATCCGCATCGACGAGGAGACCGGGCTCGGCTTCGTCATCGCGACCGACGCGAACGGCCGTTACTGCCAGCTCGACCCGTACCGCGGCGCCCAGCTCGCCCTGGCCGAGGCCTACCGCAACGTGGCCGTGACCGGCGCGGTTCCGGCCGGCATCAGCGACTGCCTCAACTTCGGCTCCCCGGAGAACCCCGAGGTGATGTGGCAGTTCAAGCGGGCCGTCGAAGGCCTCGCCGACGGATGCCTGGAGCTCGAGATCCCCGTCACCGGCGGCAACGTGTCGTTCTACAACCAGACCGGCGACCAGCCGATCCACCCCACCCCCGTCGTCGCCGTGCTCGGCGTGATCGACGACGTCGCCCGCCGCGTGCCGAGCGGCTGGCAGGACGACGGACACAACATCTACCTCCTCGGCATCACCCGCGAGGAGCTCGACGGGTCCGCCTGGGCCGGCGTCATCCACGACCACCTGGGCGGGCTCCCGCCCGAGGTGGACCTCGGCCGCGAGGCCGCGTTGGCCGGGCTGCTGCACGCCGCCAGCCAGCAGGGACTCGTCGACAGCGCCCACGACCTCGGTGCAGGCGGGCTCGCCCAGTCCCTGGCCGAGGCGGTGCTCCGGTTCGGGGTCGGCGCCCGGGTCTGGCTCGGCGACATCTGCGAGCGCGACGGCGTGGACGCATCCGTAGCCCTGTTCTCGGAGTCGACCGGACGCGTGATCGTGTCGGTTCCCCGCGAAGACGACGTGAAGTTCCTCGGCCTCTGCGAGGGGCGGGGCTACCCGGTGCTGCGCATCGGCGTGACGGATGCCTCGGCGCCGGTCCTGGAGGTGCAGGACTACTTCACCGTGCCGCTCGCGGAGATGCAGTCCCGCCACCGCGGCACGCTCCCGTCCCGCTTCGCGTAGGGGTCTGGCTGCTCGAACGCCCCGTTTGTGGCGGTGAGTTGCGGACAAAGTACCGTGAGTTTCACAACGAAGGTACTTTCTCCGCGACTCAGCCGGGGACTCAGTCCTTCTGGACGGGAACCCGGGTCACCACGCCGCAGACGATGAACACGATCGCGGCGATGAACTGGGCGGAGACCCAGCCCTGGCCGTGCAGTTCAACCACGACGATCGGGTTCCAGAGCGCGGCGATCGGCACGAGCCCGAGCAGCCACCACCACGCCTTCGCCTGGATCACGAAGACGCAGAGGATCAGCGCGAGGATACTGACGATGTAGCGAATGACGATGAACCCGTCGACATCGAGCAGGGCGAGTCCGCCCAGGAGCGCCATCGCGCCGAGCAGCCCGGGCGCGAGCGCGGAGCGCGTGAACGTCGGCTCGGCGGGTGTTCCCATGGGACGTTTATCGGCGCGCATCCTCTCACCCTATCGAGGCCCCGCCCGCTCGCCGAACTGTGAGTTTGGCACCTTCCCGGGCCGCGCGAAGGTGCCAAACTCACAGTTCGGCGAGATGTGGTTGGGCGAGATCGGGTTGGGCGGACGGGGTTGGGTGGGGGCGGGGTCAGGCCGGGAAGGGGACGCCGAGGAGGGCTTCCGAGCGCGACCACAGCCGGGCCGCGATCGCGGCGTCGCGGGAGGTGCGAGTGGGTGCCTGCCGGGCCGGGCGGCCGCGGGTCAACCAGCGCGGGCCGTAGTACTGGCCGCCGACGGCATCCGGGTCGACCGCGGAGCGCACGATCGGCCACGCGCCCTGGTGCTTGCCCTGGGCGCCGATCGCGAGCGGCAGGCCGCCGATGACGCGCTTCCGGCGAGTCGGTTCGTTCACGCCCGGGATGCCGGAGGTCAGGCCCGAGATCGAGTAGCCGGGGTGCGCGACCATGGACTGCACCCCGGCCGGGCCGCCGACGCCGGACTCGCGCAGCCGCCGGTCGAGTTCGAAGCCGAACACCTGCATGGCAATTTTGGACTGCGCATAGGCCTTCCAGAGGTCGTAGCCGGTCTCGAGCTGCAGGTCGTCCAGCGCCGAATCCATCAGGCGGGAGATCATCGACCCCAGGGAGACGACCCGGCTGCCGGGCGTGCGCAGCAACGCCGGAAGCACCTGCGCGGTGAGCGCGAAGTGGCCGAGATAGTTGGTGGCGAAGACGAGCTCGTTGCCGTCAGGGCTGACCTGCCGGTCGCGCGGCGGATGCACGATCCCGGCGTTGAGGATGAGGCCGTCGATGCGCGGGAACTGGAGCAGCGATTCCGACGCCGAGCGCACCGATTCGAGGTCGGCAACGTCGAGGGTGATGGTCGACACGGATGCCCCCTGCACCCGGCCGCGCAGGGCCGCGAGGGCGGCATCCGCCCGGTCGGGATTGCGGCAGGCGAGCACGACGTGCGCGCCGGCGGCGGCGAGCTGCTCGCTCGTGAAATAGCCGAGGCCCGCGTTGGCGCCGGTGACGACGAACGTCTTCCCGGCCAGCGGGGGGAGCGTCCGGGGGTTCCAGCTCACGGAGCGGGGGTCGAGGCTGCCGAACCGCCGGCGGAGGAGTCGGTCCCGGCGATCTGCTCGTGGTGGTGAATGACCTCAGCGATGATGAAATTGAGGAACTTCTCGGCGAAGGCCGGGTCGAGCCTGGCGTCTTCGGCGAGGCCGCGCAGGCGCTGGATCTGCAGCAGTTCGCGGGCCGGGTCGGCCGGTGGCAACCCGTGCGCGGCCTTCAGCCGCCCCACCTGCTGCGTGAACTTGAACCGCTCGGCCAGCAGGTGGATCAGCGCGGCGTCAATGTTGTCGATGCTCTGGCGGATGCCCTGCAGCTCGTCGTTGCCGTTCTCCCCGGCGGGTTCGGGCAGATCTTCGTGTGCGGCCATACTTCGACGATAATGCACTCGGCCCGTCCCCCGGCCCACCCGTTACCCTCGGGCGGCGGGCGGGAACTCGGCCGGCTCCAGGTGCGGCGCGGACGGACCGTGGACCCGGCTGTCCCGCAGCCGCAGCCGGATCCGTTTCTGGGCCAGCAGGATGCCGACCAGCACCAGCAGCGCGCCGACCGGTTCGTGCCAGGAAAAGGTTTCGGCCAGCACGAGGACGCCGAGGACCACGCCGACGACCGGGGTCACATAGGTGACCGTCGACGCGTTCGTGGGCCCCCAGGCCCGCAGGACGTTGATGTTCCAGATGTAGGCCAGGCCGGTGCCGAGGGCACCGAGGGTCAGCAGGCTGAGCACGATCGGCCAGTTCAACGACACGGGAGTCCATGCGAGCACGGGCGTGAGCAGGAGCATGATCGCGCCGCCGATGCCGATGTTCAGGAACGCGAAGGTCGCTCCCGCGATCGGCCGGCCGCTGAGGTGTTTGCGTGTGTAGCTGAAGGTGAAGCCGTAGCAGACGGCCGCGCCGAGGCAGGCCAGCTGGCCCCAGAGATCGCCGGTGAGGGCCGCGTACTGCCACGGGCCGATGATCACGATCACGCCGAGGATACCGACGAGAATGCCGACCGCCTGGCTGCGGCCGAGCTTCTCCACCCGGAAGGCGAGGGTGGCCATCAGCGCCGTCATGATCGGCGTCACCGCGTTGTAGATGCTCGCGAGGCTGGACGAGACGTACTGCTCGGCCCAGGCGAAGAGGAGGTGCGGGACGACGCATCCGGTGATCGCGATGACCGTGAAGTGCAGCCATACGATGCGCTCGCGCGGCAGCACGGGCCCGCCCGCGACGCGGGGCCGGCTGATCATCACGATCAGGCCCAGCGTGAGCCCACCGAGCACGAGCCGCGACCAGGCGACCTGGCCGAAGCTCACCCCGTCGAGGGCGATCTTCATGAACAGGAAGCTGGCACCCCAGACCACGCCCATCCCGAGGAATTGGAGGGTGACGAGGGTCTTGCCTGCTGCCGGGGAGTCGCTCACCAACCGACCCTATCGCGCCGCGCCGACGCCCGAATCGGCTGTCGCCCGTGATGTCCGTAATCCGCCGACACTGCCCCCCGCGAAACTGCAATCGTGCGCGTCATGGGGCGTCCATAACGCGCACGATTGCGGTTTCGCGGGGAGGGAGGGAGGCGTCAGCCGAGCAGGTCGTGGCGAACGACGATGGCCTCGCGGTCGGGGCCGACGCCGATCGCCGAGATGCGCGAGCCGCTCATCGCCTCGAGCGCGAGCACGTAGTCCCGGGCGTTCTTCGGCAGGTCGTCGAACGAGCGCACGCCCGTGATGTCCTCGGTCCAGCCGGGGAACTCCTCGTAGACGGGCTTCGCGTGGTGGAAGTCGGACTGCGACACCGGCACCTCGTCGAAGCGCACGCCGTCGACCTCGTAGGCGACGCAGACCGGGATGGTCGCGAGGCCGGTGAGCACGTCGAGCTTGGTGAGCACGAAGTCGGTGACGCCGTTGATGCGCGCCGTGTAGCGGGCGATCGGGGCGTCGTACCAGCCGCAGCGCCGCGGGCGTCCGGTGGTCGTGCCGAACTCGAAGCCCTGGGCGCGCAGGAACTCGCCCGAGTCGTCGAAGAGCTCGGTCGGGAACGGGCCCGCGCCCACGCGGGTCGTGTACGCCTTCACCACGGCGATGATCCGGTCGATCCGGTTGGGGGCGACGCCCGAACCGGTCACGGCGCCGCCGGACGTGGCGTTCGAGGAGGTGACGAACGGATACGTGCCGTGGTCGACATCCAGCATCGTGGCCTGGCCGCCCTCGAAGAGCACCGTCTTTCCGGCGTCGAGGGCCTGGTGCAGCAGCAGCGCGGTGTCTTCGACCATGGGGCGCAGGCGCTCCGCGTAGCTGAGCAGGTCGTCGACGACCTCGTCGACCGTGATCGCCCGGCGGTTGTAGACCTTGACGAGCATGTGGTTCTTCTGGGCGAGGGCGCCCTCGACCTTCTGCCGCAGGATGTTCTCGTCGAACAGGTCCTGCACGCGGATGCCGACCCGGTTGATCTTGTCGGCGTAGGTCGGCCCGATTCCGCGGCCGGTCGTGCCGATCTGGCGCTTGCCGAGGAAGCGCTCCGTCACCTTGTCGAGGGTGCGGTGGTACTGGGTGATGACGTGGGCGTTGGCGCTCACCTTGAGCTTGGAGACGTCCACTCCGCGGGAGCTGAGCGCGTCGAGCTCCTCGAAGAGCACCTCGATGTCGACGACCACGCCGTTGGCGATGACCGGCGTGACACCCGGGGAGAGGATGCCGGACGGCAGCAGGTGCAGGGCGTACTTCTCGTCGCCGACGACGACGGTGTGCCCTGCGTTGTTGCCGCCGTTGAACTTGACGACGTAGTCGACTCGGCTGCCGAGCAGGTCGGTGGCCTTGCCCTTACCTTCGTCGCCCCACTGGGCTCCGATCAGAACGATGGCTGGCATTAGTTGTCTCCTCGGATGACGAAGGCTTCGGTGGGCGGGGCCGGGTCGGTTCCGGGCGGGGAGGCGGGCGACGAGTGTCTCCCCCCGCCGGGCGTGACCACCCGGATGACCTGGGTCTCGGTGTGCTCGTGCTCGAACCGGTTGATGACGCTCGGGTCCGCGCCGTTCAGGAATGCGGTGAGGCGCTCCACCTCGTCGGTCTCGCCGATCTCGGCAGCGGCCCGGCGCAGCGCGTAGAGCGCGCGCAGCACGCCGCGGTTGGGTTCGTGCGACCACGGGATCGGGCCCTGGCCGCGCCATCCGGCCTTGCGCAGCGAGTCGAGCCCGCGGTGATAGCCGACCCTGGCGTAGGCGTAGGACTCGAGCGTGCGGCCCTCCGCATGGGCGGCGTCGGCCAGTGTGGCCCAGGCCAGGGGTGAGGTCGGATGCGCCGCGACGACCTCGGGGATTCCGCGGCTGCCGGTTCGACTGAGCGCCGCGATCACCTCGGGTTCCGGGGGAAGGAGGGTCTCGGGCTGGTCAAGCAGATTGGCGCCGGTCACACCCCATGCTACCAAGACCCCCTCCGTCCCCTCCGCGAAACTGCAGTCGTGCTCGTTATCGGGGGATTTTAACCCGCCCGTGAGGGGTCGCATATCGACCTTCCCGGGGCCAGCGAAGGTCGATTTGCGACCCCTCACGCGGGGTCAGCCGGCGTCAGGACGCGGGCAGGGTGGGCCAGCGCAGGATGGCGCAGGCGCTCGCACCCGCCGGAAGCTCGCTCGGCGACGCCACGACCACCCGCGCATCCGTCAGGATCGCGGCACGCACGAGGGCGTCCGCTGCCGGAACGGCGCCCAGCTCGCCCGCACCGAGCGCGTCCTCGGACGAGGCGGCCACCCAGGGCCCGCGGTCCAGGGCGATCAGCGTGGAGTCGCCCATGGTGCCCGGCGCGATGATGAGCACGTCCACCTGGCTCTGCTGGAGTCCGCGGGTCACGGCAGCCTGGTCGATTTCGGACAGACCGTCGTTGCGTCCCGTCTCGAGCCGCGTGAGCGCGTCGTACTCGTCGGCGGCAAGGATCGAGGCGATGTGGCGGTGCAGGTCGGCGTCGAGTTCGTCGGTCGTGGCCCCGCCCGGGCGCGTGTTCGTGGGAACCACGGTGAGGATCTTCAGGCTGGCCGGGGAGAGCGCGTCGATCAGGAGTTGCCGGGCCCGCACGTCTCCGGTCACCACGAGCAACTCGGCCCCGCTGTCACGCACGACCTCGTCGATGGCCTCCGCGACGAGCCCCTCATTGCGCTTCCAGACCTCCTCGGTGTGGTGCTGGTAGCGCCCGTTGGCCAGGAAGTCGTCTTCGGACTGCGTCTTGGTCAGGAACTCGGTGTCCCCCTGCACGGCGCGGTGAGCGACGGGCTGGCTGCGGCTGAGCCGGAACTGACGGATCTCGCCGCCGTCCCTGCCCACCTCGGCCACGACGTAGCAGAGGTCCCTCGGCCGCTGGATGAGCAACGGAATCAGCGCCGGCACCGGTCCGTAGTTCACGATGAGTTCGCCCAGCGGCTCCCCCGGCAGCAGTTCGTTGACCTCGACGGCGCCGCCCCGCACGACGAGGAGGCGACTGACCGAACCGCCGACGCCCGGCGGTTCTTCGAGCAGGTCGACGATGACCGCCGCATCGGCTTCGGGGGCGCCGGCATCGATCAGCGCCTCGCGCACCGTGCGCTGCCGGATGGTCCCGGTGCGGCGCGGATCGCTCGTGTCCTGCGTCACATCTGCGTAAACCGTCGACGTGTTCCCCGCGCGACGGTAGAGCTCCGAGAGGCCCTCGTTCCCGAAATCAGCCATGGTCATCGATCCTTTCCGTGGTGCCTAGTAGTGGGACCACGGTAGACCTCGGCTCCGGCTCTGACAACCCTTCGGAATCCGCCCCGGGGCGACCCGTGCGCCGCTTAGACCGGGGTCTGCTGGTGGGCGGCCACGCACCATCCGCCGTTGGCATCGTCGAAGACGTAGGTGGTCGACATGATCGACTCCGTGACCTCGTCGCCGCTCCGGACAACGGCACGGTAGACGACGATTCCGGCGTGCTCGCCGAGGCGGATGACGGCCGGGTCGTGGATCTCGTAGCTGTCCGGGGCCGACGCGCCGGTGAAGGATGCGGCCGCCTGGTCGCGGCTCAGGACCTCGCCCGGCCTGATCATCAGCGCATCCCGGGTCATCGTGCGCCGGTAGTAGCCGGCACCCTGGCCGGCAGCCCTGGCTTGCCACGCCTCGTGTTCCTCGTGCAGCAGTCGGGCGGGCAGATCGTCGGTGATCGCAGTCATGACCCCACGCTAGCGCGTGCGCGTCCGAAGCGGTGCTGCAATATCCAGTCGTGCATGGTGACCGCCGCCGCGGCCGAGGCGTTGATCGACCGGGTGGAGCCGTACTGGCTGATTTCGACGACGGCGTCGGCGGCGGCGATGGCCTCCTCGGAGAGGCCAGGACCCTCCTGGCCGAAGAGCAGCACGCAGCGTTCGGGGAAGCTGAAGGTCTCGATGATGACGCTCCCGGGCACGTTGTCGATGGCGATGATCGGCAGGGTCTCGCCGGCAGCCCAGTCGACGAAGGCCGCGACATCCGGGTGGTGCAGCACGTGCTGGTAGCGGTCGGTGACCATCGCGCCGCGCTTGTTCCAGCGCTTGCGCCCGATGATGTGCACGGTGTCGGCGGCGAAGGCGTTGGCGCTGCGCACGATCGAGCCGATGTTCATGTCGTGCTGCCAGTTCTCGATGGCCACGTGGAACGGATGCCGGTGCTCGTCGAGGTCCGCCACGATCGCGTCCATCCGCCAGTAGCGGTACCGGTCGATCACATTGCGGGTGTCGCCTCCCTCGAGCAGCGCCGCGTCGTACTGGGGCTCATGCGGCCACTCCCCCTGCCACGGGCCGACGCCGTGGGTGGAGAGTTCGGGCGTCGGATTCTGTTGCTCGGTCACCGCTCCACCGTATCCCGCGAACACACATCTCCCGGCGGTTAGTCTGGACGGCCGCAACCGGAAGGACTATTCGCATGCTGCCCACTCTCTTCGGGATCGACTTTCTGGACTCCGAATGGCTGATCGGCTGGTTCGGATCCTTCGTGCTGCTGGGTGTCGCCGCGGTCGTGTTCATCGAAACCGGTTTCATCGTGTTGGCGTTCCTGCCCGGCGACTCGCTGCTGTTCACCGTCGGCCTGCTCACCGCGACCGGCGACGTCCCGTTCCCGATCTGGGTGACCTGCGCGGTCATCTTCGTCGCCGCGTTCGCCGGCGACCAGCTCGCTTACTACCTCGGCCGCAAGGCCGGCCCGGCCGTTTTCGCGCGCGAGGGCAGCCGGTTTTTCAACCCGAAGAACGTGGAACGCACCAATGCCTTCTTCGCGAAGCACGGCGGCAAGGCCGTCATCATCGCCCGCTTCCTGCCCGTGTTTCGCGCCTTCGTGCCGGTGGCCGCCGGGGTCGGCCGCATGCGCTACCGCACCTTCGTCACCTACAACCTGATCGGGGCCTTCGCCTGGGGCGTCGGCCTCACCCTCGTCGGCTACCTGCTGGGGCAGATTGCCTTCGTCGAGAAGTACTCCGAGTTCTTCATCATCGGGATCGTGCTGCTGTCCGGGGTTCCGATCCTCTCCGAGTTGTACAAGGGCGGGCGAGAAGCGATGCGCGCCCGCGGCGGGCGCCCGGCGCCCGTGCCCCGCGCATCCATACCTGACGACCTGCGCGAGTAGCAGCGCCCTCGCCCGGGGTGCCTTTCGGGTACCCTAAACCTGCCCTATGATTTCGGTATGCTTAAAGATGACGCCGGGACTCAGGACGACGTGCGACCGGATTCCCCGCGAGCCGCCTCGTCGCCCGAGATCACGACCGTCGCATCCTCGCGCCTGCTCTGGCTGCTCGGCCCGGCCCTCGTCGCCGGCGTCGCCTACCTCGATCCCGGCAACGTCGCCAGCAACATGACCGCCGGCGCCCGCTACGGCTACCTGCTCGTCTGGGTGGTCGTGGCCGGCAACGTGATGGCGTGGCTGATCCAGTACCTCTCGGCCAAGCTCGGCATCGTCACGGGCACGAGCCTGCCGGAGATCCTGGGCGTGCGGATGCGGCGCCCACTCGCACGGCGTCTCTACTGGGTGCAGGCCGAGCTCGTGGCCATGGCCACCGACCTGGCCGAAATCATCGGTGGCGCGGTCGCGCTCCACCTCCTGTTCGGCCTCCCGCTGCTCGCCGGCGGCGTGATCACCGGCGTCATCTCGATGATCGTGCTCACCGTGCAGACCCGCCGCGGGCCGCGCACCTTCGAGCGTGTGATCGTCGCGCTGCTGCTGATCATCGCCGTCGGCTTCACGGCCGGCGTCTTCATCTCCCCGCCGGATGCCGGCGGGGTCGTCTCCGGGCTCGTGCCGCGCTTCGAGGGCACGAACTCGGTCCTCCTCGCCGCGTCCATCCTCGGTGCGACGATCATGCCGCACGCCATCTACGCCCACTCCGCCCTCGCCCGCGACCGGTTCCCCGCGTGGCAGGGCGAGAAGGCGACCAGGCGGCTGCTCTGGGCGACGAAATGGGACGTTTCGATCGCCATGGCCATCGCCGGCACCGTGAACCTCTCGATCCTGCTGCTCGCGGCATCCGCCCTGCAGGGGGTCGCGGGAACCGACACCCTCGAGGGCGCCTACGCCGCCCTGGCGACGACGCTCGGACCGGCGGTCGCCACGATCTTCGCCGTCGGGCTGCTCGCCTCGGGCCTCGCCTCCACCTCGGTGGGCGCCTACGCCGGCGCGGAGATCATGCACGGCCTGCTGCACGTGCGGGTGCCGCTGCTCGCCCGTCGGGTGGTCACACTCATTCCGGCGCTGCTCATCCTCGGCGCCGGCTTCGACCCGACCCAGGCGCTCGTGCTCAGCCAGGTCGTGCTGTCGTTCGGCATTCCGTTCGCGCTCATCCCGCTGGTCTGGCTCACCGCGCAGCGCGGCATCCTCGGCACGTATACCAACCGCTGGTTCACGACCGTCGCCGGGGCCGTCTGCGCCCTGCTGCTCGTGGCGCTGAACGTGGTGCTGCTCGTGCTGCTCTTCACCGGCGCGTGAGCCCGCCCATGTCCCCCTTCATGATCCCGACCCCGTCCCCCCTCCCCGCGAAACCGCAGTTGTGCTCGTTATTCGGCGCCCATAACGAGCACAAGTGCGTTTTCGCGGTGGCGATCGGTAGCCTGAGGGCGTCATGACACACACCACCCCGGCCTCCGAGGACTACCTCAAGACCATCTACGCGCACACCGAATGGCAGCCCGACCCGATCACGCCGTCGGGGCTGGCGATGCGGCTGGGAGTCGCTCCGTCCTCCGTCACCGAAATGGTGAAGAAGCTTGCGGCGATCGGCCTGCTCACGCATGTTCCGTACGGCCCGCTGTCGCTGACGGATGCCGGCCGGTTGCGCGCGACGGCGGTGGTGCGGCGGCATCGACTGATCGAGACCTGGCTCGTGCGCGAGATGGGCTATGACTGGGACGAGGTGCACGACGAGGCGGAGATCCTGGAGCATTCGATCTCCGACCGTCTCCTCGAGGCCATCAACGCCCGGCTCGGCTTCCCGTCCAGCGACCCGCACGGCGACCCGATCCCCGCCGCCGACGGCGCCGTCGACCGGGCGCCCGCCATCCTGCTGGCGGCCGCGCGACCCGGCCACGCCGGAACCGTGCTGCGGATCAGCGATCGCGACCCCGGCATCCTGCGCGATCTCGCGACCGACGGAATCGGTCCGGGCACGCGGCTGGTGGTCGTCGACGCCCTCACCGTGCGTCTGCCGTCGGGTCGCACCCGGCCGCTGACGCTCGAGGCGGCCGGCTCGATCTGGGTCAGCGATTAACCTCCGCGTAACGCGCCCCGGCTAGGCTGGGGCCCCAGGGAGAGGACCGCTAGATGGCACGTCGTGACGAGATCGAATGCTGGCTCACCGACATGGACGGCGTCCTCGTCCACGAGAGCGCCGCGCTTCCCGGGGCGGCCGCGCTGCTCCAGCAGTGGACCGACGCCGGCACCCCGTTCCTGGTGCTCACCAATAACTCGATCTTCACCCCGCGTGACCTGAGCGCCCGGTTGCGTGCCTCCGGCCTGAACGTGCCGGAAGACCGGATCTGGACTTCGGCGCTGGCCACGGCCGACTTCCTCAAGTCGCAGATCCCCGGCGGCACCGCGTTCGTGATCGGCGAGGTCGGAATCACGACGGCCCTGCACGAGGCCGGCTTCATCATGACCGAGACCAACCCGGACTACGTCGTCGTCGGCGAGACCCGGAACTACTCGTTCGAGGCGATCACCAAGGCGATCCGTCTGCTGCTGGGCGGCGCCCGCTTCATCGTGACCAACCCGGATGCGACCGGGCCGAGCGCGGACGGCCCGCTGCCGGCGACCGGAGCGATCGCCGCGCTCATCACCAAGGCCACGGGCATGGAGCCCTACGTCGTGGGCAAGCCCAACCCGATGATGTTCCGCTCGGCGATGAACAAGATCGGCGCGCACTCCGAGAACACGGCCATGATCGGGGACCGGATGGACACCGACATCATCGCCGGCATCGAGGCCGGCCTGCACACGATCCTCGTGATGACCGGCATCAGCGACAAGGCCGAGGTCGGCCGCTACCCGTTCCGCCCCGACGAGATCCTCGCCGGCGTACACGAACTAGTCGCCGCCGAGCCGGCAGAGTCCGACGAAATCTAGCCCGCTCACTCCCCGCGAAACCGCAGTCGTGCGCGCTAAAACGCCCGAATGGCGCGCACAACTGCGGTTTCGCGGGGGTCAGCCGAGCGGCTCGGCCGACGCCCGGCTGAGGAAGCAGTAGTAGTCCCGCTGGCCGCTCGTCCACTGCTCGTCGGTCACCGGGTAGCTGCCCTGCACCTGCAGGTCGGGGATGGCTCCGACAGCGGTGATGTCGATCACACCGGGCGCGCTGCAGAGCGCGTTGATCTGCTCCGCAAGCGCGGCCTCGCCGGGGAACGCGGCATCCGGCTCGCCGGCGAACACGCCGCGGTAGACGAGCTGGGCGGCGTGAGGGGTCGCGCAATCCACGACCGTGAACTCCTCCTCCCACGGGGAGGTGTACGGCTGCAGGCATTCGCCGCCGCGCAGGGCGTCCCAGTCATGCACGCCGACCGGCTGCGGGCCGGTGGCCGGCGCGGTCGGAGTGGGAGTCGGAGTGGCCGTCGGCGTGGTGTCGGCGGATGCCGCGCTGCTCTCGGTCGGCGCGGCGATCGGGGCTGGACCGCCAACCAGCCGTTGCCCGAAGTAGAACAGGGCGACGAGCACGCCGGCCGCGAGCAGGCCGCCGGCCACCCAGGCCAGGACCGTGACAACCCGCCGGCGGTCGGCGGGCTTGCGGGCGGGCTTGCGCGGCACGCCGGCGGACGCGGCAACGGCTGCCGCGCCTGTCCCGGCGAGCGGCAGTGCCGGGGCGGGCAGTGCCGAAGCGGACGGCGCCGGGGCGGACGGTGCCGAAACCGGGGTCGCGGGGCGTCCCGGCACGGCGGTCGCTGCGGCCTCGTCGGCCGTGGGCACAAGGGGAGATTGCACGGGCGTCGTCCACCACGGCGCGGGCTCCAGGTCGGCCTGCGAGCGACCGGCGCCGGGCGCGGGGACCGGCGGCTGCTCGGGGAGGCTCGGCTGTCCGGCGTTCGGCTGCACGGCATTCGGCCGTACCGCGTTGGGCTGTACCGCGGCGCTTGGCAGCGCAGGCGTGCCGACCTGTTCGGTGGGGCCGGTCTGTTCGGTGGGGCCGGCCTGCTCGGTGGGGCCGGCGGGTTCGGGCAGGACAGCGGGTTCCGGCAGGGCCGCGGGTGCGGGCGCTGCGGGCGCCGCAGCGTCGAAAATCTCACGCGCGGACTTCGGCGCGGCGGGGCCCTGGCCCAGGGCTCCATCGCCAGCGTCAGCAGCGTCAGCAGCGTCAGCAGCGTCAGCAGCGTCAGCAGCGTCAGCAGCGTCAGCGTCAGCGTCAGCGTCGTCCAGGCCGCCGTCTCCGTCTCCGTCGAGCTGCGTATTCAACCACTCGAGGCCGACTTCGCCGTCCTCCTCGTCGCGGGGCATTAGCTCAAACCCAGATCCTCAAGCCCGATGGCCGCGTAGTACGGGTAGCCGGCCGCTTCGATCACTTCGCGGGCGCCGGTGTTCCGGTCGACGACAACGGCGACGCCGGCGATCTCGGCGCCGACCTTCAGCAGTGCTTCGATGGCCGCCAGGGGCGACCCACCCGTGGTCGACGTGTCCTCGAGCACGATGACGCGCTTCCCGGCGAGGTCAGGGCCTTCGACCTGCCTGCCGCGACCATGGTCCTTGGGCTCCTTGCGAACGACGAACGCGTCGTACGCCTTGCCACGGGCGGCGCCCTGGTGCAGGATGGCCGCGGCCACGGGGTCGGCACCCATCGTCATGCCGCCCACCGCCGCGACATCCGGGATGTCGGCGATGAGATCGAGCATGACCTGGCCGATCAACGGCGCGACCCGGTGGTCAAGGCTCACCTTGCGGAGGTCGACGTAGTACGTCGCCTTCTTCCCGCTGGTGAGGGTGAAGTCACCGTGGAAGACGGCGTCGGCCGAGATGTAGTCAATGAGCTTCTGGCGGGTATCAGTCACGTGCCAACTTTAGGCCATCCGCAATCCGAAGGGAGAGGCTAGTAGATGCGAACGAGCGGGCGCTGCGGCATCCGGCGGTAGCCGTCCTTCGAGACCTCGACGACGAGGAAGGAAACGGAGAGGAGGGCGGTGATGGACAGGAGGGCAAGAAGAACGAACACGAGGTGCCTTTCAGGAGAGGGGATTCATCGATCCAGACGGAGGCGCCATTGCTCGTGTTCGACAGTTCAATCTGACCACGGCCCACCGTTCAGCACAATCGCATTATTCTCCACCCACCCTGTAGTTTTGCTACATGGACGTGCAACGACTCGAGCTGCTCCGCGAACTCGCCGAACGCCACAGCGTCACCGCGGTCGCCCGAGCAACGCACCGCACCCCGTCCGCCGTCTCCCAACAGCTCAAGGTGCTCGAACGCGAGGCCGGCCTCCCCCTCACCGAGCGCAGCGGGCGCGGCCTGGTGTTGACGGATGCCGGGCGCGCGCTCGCCCGCAGCGCCACCGATGTCGCCGTCGCCCTCGAACGGGCGACCGCGGTGTGGGATGAGTTCCGCAACCGCGTTACGGGCGACGTGAGCCTGGTCACCTTCCCGACCGCCGGCCAGATGCTGCTGCCCGGTGTGCTGCAGCAGCTCGCCGAGCACGCCGGGCTCGTCGTGAAGTGCACCGACATGGACCCGGAGCTCAGCGACTTCCCCGCGCTCACCTCCGACTTCGACATCGTGCTCGCGCACAGCATGCGCGGCCAGGTGCCCTGGGGTGGGCGCGGGCTGACGGTGGTGCCGCTGATGACGGAGCCGTTGGACGTGGGGCTCCCGACCAATCACCGGCTGGCCTCGCGGGCATCCGTCGGAGCGGCCGACGTGGTCGGTGAGACGTGGATCGGCGTGCCGGACGGCTACCCGTTCGAGCGGATCGTGCACGAGATCGAGCAGCAGGGCGGTGGGCGCGTGCACGTGTCCCAACGCTTCGCCGACATGCGCCTGGTCGAGGCGTTCATCATGGCCGGCCTCGGCATCGCCCTCGTGCCCCGCTATACCTCCGGCGGAGGCCAGCCCGGCCGGCTCGTGCTCAAACCACTGCGCGGCGTGGATGCCGAGCGGCAGATCGTGGCCCTCATGCGCCCCGACCGCGCGGAGCGCCTCGCCGTGCGGACCGTCATCGACGCCCTCCGAACCCGCGCCGCCCGCGTGCAGGCCGAGCACACGTCCTGACGCGTCCTGGCCGGCGGTCGAGCCGTCCGGTGATCGAGCCTGTCGAGATCAGGGTCCCGACAAGCTCGACCTGCGGGGACAAGCTCGACCGCCGCGATCCGCTAGTCGTTCTGGGGGAAGCCCAGGTTGATGCCGCCGTGGCTCGGGTCGAGCCAGCGGCTGGTCACGGCCTTCTCCCGGGTGTAAAAAGCGACCCCGGCAGGGCCATAGGCCTTCGCGTCACCGAAGAGCGAGTTCTTCCAGCCACCGAAGGAGTGGTACGCCACCGGCACCGGGATCGGCACGTTGATGCCCACCATCCCGGCCTGCACCTCGTTCTGGAAACGGCGGGCCGCCCCGCCGTCGTTGGTGAAGATCGCCGTGCCGTTGCCGTACTGGCTGCTGTTGATCAGGTCGAGGCCCTCGGTGTACGTGGCGACGCGGAC
>NZ_FNFU01000002.1:0-148678 GCF_900101115.1 Cryobacterium psychrotolerans | reverse complement strand
CCGGTCGGCCACGCTCCGCACATGCCGGGCCGTGATCGACTCCGGATGGATCCGCTCCCGCAGCTTCCTGGTCTTCCTTTCGAACTGCGACGCCGTCAACCGGCCGGCCGACGGCAACGCCTCCTGCTCCAGCTGAGCAGCTACCTCGGCGGGCAGGCCGGTGGTTTCGTTGACCAGGATGATCGCCTGCCGGTAGCCGATCCGCCCCGCGGCCAGGGCCGCCAGAGTGTCGGGCAGGTCGTGGACCAGGGCCCGGCTGCTCTCCAGCAGGCCCAAAGCGGTCGACTCCGGAATCCGCAACGCGCAAGCCAGCTCGGCCACCAGCGACCGGCGAGTCAACGCCGGACTGAACGCACTCCCGCCGAGCTCCCGCTCGCTGCAGACCCGCGCCGCGTCTATCGCGACCACCCGGGCCGCGGCCTGCACCGCCATCGCCCGGTCGATGGCGGTGACCGCATCGATGAGCGCGCCGAGTTCCTCCAGGTGGACCGCGGCCGCTGTCAGCGGCTGACCCTGGTCGGTGGCGACACCCGGGCCAGCGCCCGGGTTCGTTCCCGGTCCAGCGCCCGGGTTCGGGCCGGCCGGGAGTGCCCGACCGGGTGGTGCTGTGAAGGTTTCCATACGCCAACGGTACGGCGAACCACCGACATTACTACCGACCGAAACCACCCTTGACCGGCCCTTGTGCATAACTTCCCGCCGCCAGGACCTGTGGAGGACAAGCGCAGGAACCGCGCCCCGCACGCGCCCCGCCGCAGCCCCGCACGCACCCCCGCACGCAGCGAGAGTCGCCGTTCCTGCCGAGAATCGCCGCTCTAACGGCGACTCTGGGCAGGAACGGCAACTCTCGGCACCGAGACGGGGTGCTAGCGAACGGCGAGCTCCTCGGCCACGAGGAACGCGAGTTCCAGGGACTGCATGTGGTTCAGGCGCGGGTCGCAGAGCGACTCGTAGCGGGTGGCCAGGGCGGCCTCGTCGATGTGCTCCGACCCACCCATGCACTCGGTGACGTCGTCGCCGGTCAGCTCCACGTGGATGCCACCCGGGTGCGTTCCCACCGCGCGGTGAGCCTCGAAGAAGCCCTTGACCTCGTCGACGACGTCGTCGAAACGCCGCGTCTTGTAGCCGGTCGGCGTGGTCACGCCGTTGCCGTGCATGGGGTCGGTGACCCAGAGCGGGTTCGCGTCGCTCGCCTTGACCGCCTCGAGCAGCGGCGGCAGGGCATCCCGAATCTTTCCAGCACCCATGCGGGTGATGAAGGTCAGGCGGCCGGGCTCGCGATTGGGGTCGAGGATGTCGATGAGGCGCATCATGTCGTCGATCGAGGTCGTCGGGCCGAGCTTGACACCGATCGGGTTGCGCACGCGGGACAGGAAGTCGACGTGGGCGCTGTCGAGATCGCGGGTGCGCTCCCCGATCCAGACGAAGTGAGCCGAGGTGTTGTACGGGGTTCCGGTTCGCGAGTCGATGCGCGTCATCGGCCGCTCGTAGTCCATCAGCAGGCCCTCGTGGCTGGTGTAGAACTCCGTGCGCCGGAGCGCCTCGAAGTCGGCCCCGCAGGCGGTCATGAACTTGATCGCGCGGTCGATTTCCTTGGCCAGCTTCTCGTAGCGCTGGTTGGCCGGGTTCGCGGCGAAGCCCTGGTTCCAGCTGTGCACCTGGCGGAGGTCGGCGAATCCACCCTGGGTGAACGCGCGAATGAGGTTCAGGGTCGAGGCGGCCGTGTGGTACCCCTTCACCAGGCGCGCCGGGTCGGCCTCGCGGGACTCCGGGGTGAAGTCGTAGCCGTTGACGATGTCGCCGCGGTAGGCGGGCAGCGTCACGTCGCCGCGCGTCTCGAAGTCGCTCGAGCGGGGCTTGGCGAATTGTCCGGCCATCCGCCCCATCTTCACGACGGGCATGGAGGCGCCGTAGGTGAGCACGACTGCCATCTGCAGCACGGTCTTGACCCGGTTGCGGATCTGCTCGGCGGTGGCGCCGCTGAAGGTCTCGGCGCAGTCGCCGCCCTGCAACAGGAAGGCCTGACCGCGGGCGGCCTGGGCCAGCCGGTCGCGCAGGATGTCGACCTCGCCGGCGAAGACGAGCGGCGGTTGGGTTGCCAGTTCGGCGGATGCCGCGGCCACGGCCTCGGCGTCGGGCCAGGTCGGCTGCTGCTTGATCGGAAGCGTGCGCCAATAGTCCAGGCCCGCGATCACTGATTTATCTGCGACGACGACGGGTTCGGTGGGGTCTACCACGGGACGATTCCAGTTTCTCTTGGTGGCGCGCATGAATTCGCGGGCCGTGGGTCAGGAGGGGAGGTCGGATCAGCGCTGAACCCGATTATGGAAGCTTACCGCGAAAGGTTTGCTCGCTTTTCTTTGACGCTGGTCGCGTAGACGTCCACGTACTCCTGGTCGCTGAGCGTGCGCAGCTCGTACATGAGCTCGTCGGTGATCGATCGCAGCACGAACCGGTCACCCTCCATCCCCTCGAAGCGGCTGAAATCGAGCGGGTCGCCAATGATGATGCCGATGCGCCGCACCTTGGGGATCCGGGTGCCGGTGGGCATCGCCTTCTCGGTGTCGATCATGGCGACGGGGATCACCGGGACGCCCGCCTCGAGGACCATGCGGGCCACGCCCGTGCGGCCCCGGTACATTTTCGCGTCGGGGCTGCGGGTGCCCTCGGGGTAGATGCCGAGCACGCCGCCCGAGCGGAGCACGCGGAGCCCGGTGTTCAGGGAGTCCTCGGAGGCCTTGCCGCCCGACCTGTCGATCGGAAGCTGGCCGGTTGCCTTGAAGAACGTGCGCGTCGCCCAGCCCCTGAGCCCCTTGCCGGTGAAGTATTCGCTCTTGGCCAGGAACACGACCCTCCTCGGCACGATGAGGGGCAGGAAGACGGAGTCGATGAAGGAGAGGTGATTGCTGGCGAGGATGACGCCGCCCTCCTTCGGGATCTTGTCGAGTCCGACGATCCACGGCCGGAACAGGCCGAGAAGGATCGGACCGACCACAATGTTCTTCATGATCCAATAGAACATTGTTCGTTTCCTCCCTGAGCTGGAAAGCCTACTGCTCGATGACGTGCTTGCGCGCGAGGTCGGCTGCGCCGACCACACCCGCGTCGTTGACCAGCTGGGCGGTGGTGAACTCCGCCTCGGGGTGGTAGCCCCGAGCGGGCAGGTGTTCGAGGTAGGCCGCGCGGATCGGTTCGAGCAGAAGCTCGCCCGCGACGGCCACTCCCCCGCCGAAGACGAACACCTGCGGGTCCAGCACCGCGGCCAGGCTCGCGCAGGCCTGGCCGAGCGCGCTGCCGACCTGTCGCAGCGCGGCCAGCGCCCCGCCGTCGCCGGCCTGGATCAGCGCGCTCACGTCGACGCCGGTGAGTGTTCCCGCGCGCGCCCTGGCCGCGGCGAGGCCCAGGCCGATTCCCCCGGCATCCGCGAATTCATTGGCGATGCGCAGCAGGGCCCGGCCGGAACCATATTGCTCGATGCAGCCGTGGGCCCCACAACCGCAGGGCAGGCCGCCGGGGATGAGTCGAAGGTGACCGAGCTCGGCGCCCACGCCGAAGCCACCGCGGAACAACTGGTTCCGGGAGACGATGGCGCCGCCGACACCCGTGCCGATGGTGAGGGTGACCATGTCGCTGTAATTGCGGCCGGCGCCGAAACAGAACTCGGCCCAGCCGGCCGCGTTGGCATCGTTCTCGATGATGATCGGCAGGTCAAGCCGGGCTTCGAGCTTCTCGCGGAGGGGCTCGTTGCGCCAGTTGATGTTCGGCGCGTAGTAGACGGTCGACTGGCTCGCGTCGATGAACCCGGCAGCGGCGACCCCGGCGGCGATGACATCCTCACCCTCGGCGAGGTTCCTGATCATCGCCACGACGGCATCTTCGATTTCGGCCGGATCGCCGGCGGACGTCGGCCTCCGGTCGGAGCGGATGATGGTGCCCGCCTCGTCGACGAGTGCGCCGGCGATCTTGGTGCCGCCAATGTCGATCCCAATGGCATGCACGAGGGCACCTTTCGTCGGCGAGCGTTACGGAAACGAGCACCGCCGCATCCGGAGCAGACGCGGCAGTACCCCATAGAGTGTAGTAAATCAGCATCCCGCCGGGCGAAACACCCGCCCATCCGGCCCAAAGGAGTCGCCGTGAGACAGTTTGACGTTCCCGCCATTGTTCCTGCCGATCCGGCAGCCAATGTGACGGACCTGCTCGTCGATCGCCTGAAGGCGACGCCGAACATGGTTCTGTTCTCGCTGCCCGTGAACGGCGAATGGCTTCCGGTCAGCACCATCGAATTCCACGCCCAGGTCGTCGCCCTCGCCAAGGGTTTCGTCGCGGCGGGCATCGAGCCCGGTGACAAGATCGGCCTGATGTGCAAGACCCGGTACGAGTGGACGCTCGTCGACTTCGCCGCCTGGTTCGCCGGGGCCGTGCTCGTCCCGGTCTATGAAACCAGCTCTCCCACCCAGATCCAGTGGATCCTCGGCGACTCGGACGCCAAGGCACTCATCCTCGAAACCGCGGACCACTTCGCGCGCTTCGACGAGATCCACCCGGAACTGCCGACCATCACAACCGTCTGGCAGATCGGCCTCGGCGACCTCGACAAGCTCGCCGCGAGCGGAACGGCTGTCCCGGACGCTGAGATCGAACGCCGACGCGGCCTCGCCGTCGGAAGCGACATCGCCACCCTGATTTACACCTCTGGGTCCACCGGCCGGCCCAAGGGCTGCGTGCTGACGCACTCCAACTTCGTCGAGACCTGCCGCAACTCCGCGGTCGCGCTCAAGGAAGTCCTCACCGACGAAAAGGGTGCATCCACCCTCCTCTTCATCACCACCGCACACGTGTTCGCGCGATTCATCTCGGTGCTCTGCGTTCACGCGGGCGTGCGCGTCGGCCACCAGCCCGACACCAAACAGCTCCTCCCGGCGCTCGGCAGCTTCAAGCCCACCTTCCTGCTCGCCGTGCCTCGCGTGTTCGAGAAGGTCTACAACTCGGCCGAGCAGAAGGCCGAGGCCGGCGGAAAGGGCAAGATCTTCCGCGCGGCCGCCGAAGTGGCCGTCGCACACTCGCAGGCCCTCCAGTCCGGCCAGGCGATCCCCCTGATGATGAAGATCAAGTTCGCCCTCTTCGACCGGCTCGTCTACAGCAAGCTCCGCGCCGTCATGGGCGGCAACGTCAAGTACGCGGTGTCCGGATCGGCGCCGCTCGGCGCGCACCTCGGCCACTTCTTCCACAGCCTGGGCATCGTCATCCTCGAGGGCTATGGCCTCACCGAGACGACCGCTCCGGCCACCGTCAACCTGGCCACCAAGTCCAAGATCGGTACCGTGGGCCCGGCCCTGCCTGGCGTCTCCGTGCGAGCCCTGGACGACGGCGAAATCCAGGTCAAGGGCGTCAACGTCTTCAAGGAGTACTGGAAGAACCCGGACGCCACACGCGCGACGTTCGAGGACGGCTGGCTCAAGACCGGCGACATCGGGTCCTTCGACGAGGAGGGCTTCCTCACCATCACCGGGCGGAAGAAGGAACTCATCGTCACGGCCGGCGGCAAGAACGTCGCCCCGGCGGCCCTCGAAGACCCGATCCGGGCGAACTCGCTGATCGGGCAGGTCGTCGTGGTCGGCGACCGCAAGCCCTTCATCGCCGCCCTGATCACCCTCGACCCGGACATGCTCCCGGTGTGGCTCAACAACAACAAGGAAGACGCCGGGATGTCCCTGGCCGAGGCCTCGGTGAACAAGGCGGTGCTCGCCGAAGTGCAGCGCGCCGTCGATCACGCCAACGAGCACGTGTCGCGGGCCGAATCGATCCGGAAGTTCGTCGTGCTGCCTACGGAACTCCTCGAGGCCAACGGCTACCTCACGCCTAAGCTCAGCATCAAGCGCGACCTCATCCTCAAGGACTTCGCAGACACGATCGAGGGCCTCTACGAGGGCGCCCCGGTCACCGAGGGCTTCTCGATCAGGGACTGATCAGCGGGGTCCCGACAGGCCCGGTTCCCGACAGGCTCGACCTCAGAAGGGGTCGGGCCTGTCGGATTAGAACCAGGTGGACGCGCGGACTTCCTTCATCGCTGCGCGACGGTTCTCCTTGTCCAGGCGGTCGAGGTAGAGCAGGCCGTCGAGGTGATCGGTCTCGTGCTGCAGCGCCTGCGCCATGACTCCCATGCCCGACAGCTCGACCGTGTCACCCTCGAGGTCCGTGCCGACGACGCGGGCGAACGGATACCGCTTCGTCGGGTACCAGAGGCCGGGCACGGACAGGCAGCCTTCGTCGACCAGCTCCGGCTCGCCGGACAGCTCGACGATCGCCGGGTTGAGAATATAGCCGATGTCCCCGTCAATGTTGTAGCTGAACGCGCGCAGGTTCACCCCGATCTGCGAGGCCGCCACCCCGGCTCGACCCGGCAGCCGGACACTGTCGAGCAGGTCGGTGACGAGGGCGCGGACCCGGTCGTCGACGATGACTATCGGGTCGGAGGCGGTCTTGAGGACCGGGTCTCCCAGGAGACGAATCTGGCGCTCAGGCACAGGGAACTTCCAATGATCGGGGCGAGGTCTCGGTCGGAGGCAGGGTTACCGGCTGCGGTCGGCCGGCAGGCCCTCGACGACCAGCGCCGCGAGGGTTCGCGCCGCCAGCTGCGTGATCGGCCGCAGGTCCTTGAAGGAAACGACGCTGCCGGCCGCCAGCTGCGGGTCGTACGGGATACGCACGATTTCCCGCACTCGTGACCGGAAGTGCGACTCGATCTCTTCCAGTTTGACCAGGTTGGTTCCCTGGGTCGCGGTGTTCAGGGCGACGATCGCGTTCCGCACGAGTCCGCCGTAGCCGTTCGCTTCGAGCCAGGTGAGGGTCTCAGAGGCCAGCCGCGCCTCGTCGACGCTTCCGCCGGAGACGATCACGACCGAGTCCGCTCGCTGCAGGGTGGCGCGCATGACCGAATGCACGATTCCGGTGCCACAGTCGGTGAGCACCATCGAGTAATAGCGGGCGGCGAGGTCTGCAACGACGTTGTAGTCGTCTTCGTCGAATGCCTCGGAGAGGAGCGGATCGGTGTCGGACGCCAGGATGTCGAGCCTGGTCTCGTCCCGGGAGACGAGGGCGGAGAAATCCGTGAAGTTGCCGATCGACGCGGCCCTGGTCACGACGTCGCGCACCGTCGACCTGGTCTGTTTGCTGACCCGCTCAGAGAGCGTTCCGCGGTCGGGGTTCGCGTCTACGGCCATGATGCGGTCTTCGCGCGCGTCGGCCAGCGCCATCCCGAGCAGCGTGGTCACTGTGGTCTTGCCGACGCCGCCCTTGCGGGTGAGGATCGGCACGAAGCGCGTGCCGCCCTCGAACTCCTTGCGGATGCGTTCGGTCATTTCGTCGTGCGCGATCACGCGGGCCGAGTCGCCGAGGTTCACCAGGTGCAGCGTGGCGTCGTAGACCAGCCGGTTGAAGCCGCCGCGCGGCGGGCGCCTGGTCTGGCGATTGACCGCCAGCAGGCGGTCGGAGGTCAGCATGTTCGCCGACTCCGGGACTCCGGCGCCGCGGACCTCGGAGCGGCCGGCCGACGGGTCCTCGGCCGCACCGTCGCCCCGGGTGACCGGAACGCTGATTTCGATGCTGCGGGTGCCGGCCTGCGGGGCCCGGGCGGCCGCAGCGTCCCTGCCCGTCCGGGCGGGGGCCGCCGTGCGCGTCACGGACCGCCGCGGCGCGTCCGCGACGCCGAGCGGGATGCTCAGGCTCTCCGGGAGAGCCGAAGCCCGGTTCTCGACCGTGTGCGGCAGAAGCTCGCTGTGATACTCATCAGTCGGCGGAGCGACCGGGTCGGCGCCCGTCTTGGCCGTGGGCCGCCGACCGACGTTCTCGTCGTCCCTGCGTGTGTCTGGCAACAGTCCAGTCTCCTCGTCGGTGGATCGGGGACCTATCCTACCGTGGGCGCACCACCACGAGCAGATCGCCCGCATCGACCTGCTGGGTCCTGGGAATCGCCACCCGCTCCACGAAGCCGTCGATGGGGCTGGTGATCGCCGCCTCCATCTTCATGGCTTCGATGGATGCCACGCTCTGGCCGGCCTTGACCGGGGCGCCTTCCTCGACCTGCAGGGTGACCACGCCGGAGAACGGGGCGGCAACCTGGCCGGGCTGGTTGGCATCCGCTTTCTCGGCCACCTTCGTCTCGACCGTGATGCTGCGGTCGCGCACGAACACCGGGCGGAGCTGCCCGTTCAGGATGGTCATGACCGTGCGCATGCCCTTGTCGTCCGCGTCGCCGATGGCCTCGAGCCCGGCGTACAGGCGCACGCCCTTCTCGAGCTCGATCACGTGTTCGTGGCCCTGCTTGAGCCCGTAAAGGTAGTCGACGGTGTCGATGACGGACAGGTCGCCGTACAGTTCACGGCTCTGCTCGAACTGGCGCGTCGGCGCGGGGAAGAGCAGCTGGTTGAGCATGGCCTGGCGGGTGTGGCTGTCACCGGCCAGGGCGGCGCGTTCCTCGGCGGTGATCTCGGTGACCCCGATCCGGATGGTCTTGCCGGCGAGCACCTTGCTGCGGAAGGGCTCGGGCCAGCCGCCGGGCAGGTCGCCCAGCTCGCCGGCCATGAACCCGATGACCGAGTCGGGCACGTCGTACTTGTCCGGGTTCTGCTCGAAGTCGGCCGGGTCGGCGCGCACCGCGGCGAGGTACAGCGCGAGGTCGCCGACGACCTTGGACGACGGGGTGACCTTGGGCACCCGGCCGAGGATGGTGTTCGCCGCGGCGTACATGTCCTCGATCAGTTCGAAGTGGTCGGCCAGGCCGAGCGCGACCGCCTGGGTGCGCAGGTTGGACAGCTGGCCGCCGGGGATCTCGTGCTTGTACACGCGCCCGGTCGGCGAGGCCAGGCCGGACTCGAACGGCCGGTAGACGTGCCGCACGGCCTCCCAGTACGGCTCCAGGTCGCATACGTTCTGCAGCGACAGGCCGGTGTCGCGTTCCGTGTGCGCCAGCGCTGCGACCAGGGACGACGCGGACGGCTGGCTGGTCGTGCCGGCCAACGGGGCGCTGGCCACGTCGACGGCGTCCGCTCCGGCGCGGGATGCCGCGAGGAGCGTGGCCAGCTGGCCGCCGGGGGTGTCGTGGGTGTGCACGTGCACCGGCAGGTCGAACCGGTCCCGGAACGCGGTGACGAGCTTTTCCGCGGCCGCGGGGCGCAGCAGCCCGGCCATGTCCTTGATCGCCAGGACATGCGCGCCGGAGTCCACGATCTGCTCGGCCAGGCGCAGGTAGTAGTCCAGCGTGTAGAGGTTCTCGGCGGGGTCGAGCAGGTCGCCGGTGTAGCAGACGGCGACCTCGGCCAGGCTGGTGCCCGTGGCCAGGACCGCGTCGATGGCCGGGCGCATCTGGTTCACGTCGTTCAACGCGTCGAAGATGCGGAAGATGTCCACTCCGGTGTCGGACGCTTCGCGCACGAACGCATCCGTCACCTCGGTCGGGTACGGCGTGTAGCCCACCGTGTTGCGGCCGCGGAGAAGCATCTGGATGTTGATGTTCGGCAGCGCCTCACGCAGGGCCGCCAGGCGCTCCCACGGGTCTTCGCCGAGGAACCGGAGGGCGACGTCGTAGGTCGCGCCGCCCCAGGCCTCGACCGAGAGCAGCTCGGGGGTCATCCGGGCCACGTACGGCGCCGCGGCGACCAGGTCCCGCGTGCGCACCCGGGTGGCGAGCAGGGACTGGTGAGCGTCACGGAAGGTCGTGTCGGTGACGGCCAGGGCGGTCTGCGCGCGCAGGGCGGTCGCGAACCCCTTCGGGCCGAGTTCGAGCAGCCGCTGGCGCGACCCGGCCGGAGCCGGAAGGGTCAGATCGATCGGCGGCAGCTTCTCGGCCGGGTGCACGGCGGTGGTGGGGGCGCCGTTGGGCTGGTTGACGGTGACGTCGGCGAGCCAGTTGATGATCTTCGTGCCGCGGTCCTTCGACGGGCGGCCGCGCAGCAGGTGCGGGCGCTCATCGATGAAGGACGTGCTCAGGTCACCGGCGGCGAAGTCCGGGTCGTCGAGTACGGCCTGCAGGAACGGGATGTTCGTCGAGACCCCGCGGATGCGGAACTCCGCCAGCGCCCGCTTGGAGCGGGTCACGGCCGAGGCGTAGTCGCGGCCGCGGCAGGTGAGCTTGGAGAGCATCGAGTCGAAGTGGGGGCTGATCTGGGCGCCGGGGTTGATCGTTCCGCCGTCCATCCGGATGCCGGCACCGCCCGGGGACCGGTACGTGGTGATCTTTCCCGTGTCCGGGCGGAAACCCGCATTGGGGTCCTCGGTCGTGATCCGGCACTGCAGGGCGACCCCGCGCATCTGGATCTTGTCCTGGGTCAGGCCCAGTTCGGCGAGGGTCTGCCCGGCCGCGATCCGCATCTGCGACTGAACGAGGTCCACATCGGTGACCTCCTCGGTGACCGTGTGCTCGACCTGGATCCGCGGGTTCATCTCGATGAACACGTGCTTGCCCGCGCGCTCCCCCACGGTGTCCAGCAGGAACTCGACGGTGCCGGCGTTGACGTATCCGATCGATTTGGCGAACGCGATGGCGTCCTTGTAGAGGCGCTCGCGGATCTCATCGGAGAGGTTCGGCGCCGGCGCGATCTCGATCACCTTCTGGTGACGGCGCTGCACCGAGCAGTCGCGTTCGAACAGGTGCACGGTCTCACCGGTGGAGTCCGCGAGGATCTGCACCTCGATGTGCCGGGGGCGGAGCACCGCCTGCTCGAGGAACATGGTGGCGTCGCCGAACGCGCTCTTGGCCTCGCGCATCGCCTCCTCGAGGGAGCCCCGGAGGTCCTTGGCGGAGTCGACCCGGCGCATCCCGCGCCCGCCGCCGCCGGCGACGGCCTTCGCGAACAAAGGGAAGCCGATCTCGGCCGCCTGGCCGATCAGCTCGTCCACGTCCAGGGACGGACGCGTGGACTGCAGCACCGGCACGCCGGCGGCGATCGCGTAGTCCTTGGCCGTGACCTTGTTGCCGGCCATTTCCAGCACGCTCTTGCCCGGGCCGATGAACGCGATCCCGGCCTCCGCGGCGGCCTCGGCCAATTCAGGGTTCTCGGAAAGGAAACCGTAACCGGGGTAAATGGCGTCGGCGCCGCTCTCCTTCGCCACCCGGATGATCTCGCTCACGTCCAGGTACGCGCGCACCGGGTGTCCGGGCTCGCCGATCTGGTACGCCTCATCGGCCTTCAGGCGGTGCAGGGAGCTCCGGTCCTCATAGGGGAACACGGCCACCGTCTTGGCACCGAGTTCATAGGCCGCTCGGAACGCGCGAATCGCGATCTCTCCACGGTTGGCAACGAGGATTTTGGAGAACATTCAGACCTTTCGAGCGTGGCGCGGCACACAGCTGACGGTTAGGTTCTCTAAGACTAGTGAAGGTAACGTTGTCGATTGTGCATGTACTCAGCGTCAGCTCCCTCAAGGGAGGCGTAGGAAAGACCACGGTGACCCTTGGTCTGGCTTCTGCTGCCTTCGCCCGCGGTGTGCGCACCCTCGTCGTGGATCTCGATCCCCAGTCGGATGTGTCGACCGGGATGGACATCCAGGTCGCCGGGCACCTCAACGTCGCCGACGTGCTGGCCTCCCCCAAGGAGAAGACCGTGCGCGCCGCGATCGCCCCGAGCGGGTGGACGCGCGGCCGCCAGGGCACGATCGACGTCATGATCGGCAGTCCCTCGGCGATCAACTTCGACGGCCCGCACCCCAGCATCCGCGATATCTGGAAGCTCGAAGAAGCCTTGTCGACCGTCGAAAAGGAGTACGACCTCGTGCTCATCGACTGCGCCCCGTCACTCAACGCCCTCACCCGCACGGCCTGGGCCGCCAGTGACCGCGTCGCCGTCGTCACCGAGCCCGGCCTGTTCTCCGTGGCCGCCGCCGACCGCGCCCTGCGCGCAATCGAAGAGATCCGCCGCGGTCTGAGCCCGCGCCTCCAGCCGCTGGGCATCATCGTCAACCGTGCCCGCACGGCGTCCATGGAGCACCAGTTCCGGATCAAGGAACTGCGCGACATGTTCGGCCCGCTCGTGCTCAGCCCCCAGCTGCCGGAGCGCACCTCGCTGCAGCAGGCCCAGGGCGCAGCGAAGCCGCTGCACATCTGGCCGGGTGAAAGCGCGCAGGAGATGGCCGGCTACTTCGATCAGCTGCTCGAACGAGTGCTGCGCACCGCCCGCATCGGCGAATACGCCGAACAGCCCGCGACCTAGTTCTCGCCGAGCTTGACGCTTGCGGTCGAGCTTGACGGGCGTGCCAGGCAAGCTCAACCGGAACCGCCAAACTCGACGGTCAGAGGCGCGGGGCGACTGGGGGCGGTCAGGAGATCTTGCGGGTGCTGCGGCGCTGGGCGAGTTCGTCGGTGGGGTCGACGGTCTGGGTGTCCAGTTCGACCAGGCTGCTCTCGACCTCGCGCAGCACCTTGCCGACGGCGATGCCGAACACGCCCTGACCCCGGCTGACGAGGTCGATGACCTCGTCGTTGGAGGTGCACAGGTACACGCTGGCTCCGTCGCTCATGAGGGTGGTCTGGGCCAGGTCGCTCACACCGGATTCGCGAAGCTGGTTGACGGCGGTGCGGATCTGCTGGAGCGAGATCCCGGTGTCGAGGAGGCGCTTCACGAGCTTGAGGACCAGGATGTCGCGGAATCCGTAGAGGCGCTGCGACCCGGATCCTGCGGCCCCACGCACGGTGGGTTCGACCAGTTCGGTGCGAGCCCAGTAGTCGAGCTGGCGGTAGCTGATACCGGCGGCGCGAGCGGCGACTGCGCCTCGGTAGCCCGAGTTCTCGTCGAGTTCGGGCATTCCGTCGGTGAAGAGAAGTCCAAGACCGTAGCGTGAGGCGTCATCACGGGGATTGAGTTCACTCATTCGATCGCCTCTCGAGGGTTTTTGTCTGCGATATTCGGATCGCTGTGTCCACGTTATCGAGCCGGACCGCCCATCCGCCCGAAGGGGCGGGGCGTGTCGAAGTCAGGGTCGGCGCCGGGGCGGAAACGCTCTCCACTCTCGCCGTCTTCCAGTGTACGGCCTACTTCGTCAGTCGGCCCAGTGCGGAGCGAATCAGGCTGCTGCGGATGATCTCCAGCTGGCCGGCGATCTCGACGGCCGTGTCGGCCGCCTTGGCGCGGCTGGAGGGATCCTTGCGGCGGGACAGCGGCACAAGGGCGCTTTCGATCAGGCCGAGCTCGCGTTCGGCGGCGCCCCGGAAGCCGCGCAGGTGACGAGGTTCGATGCCGCTTCGCTGTAACTCGACGAGCGCCCGCAGCACCTGCAGCGCGTCTTCGCTGTAGTAGTCGGCCGGGATGATGATCGACGCCGACACGGCGTCGTGCATGAGCGCGGCGGATGCCCCGGCTTCGCGCACCAATTCGTCGCGCTGGAACCGGCGCATCGCGCTCAGCATCGTCGGGCCGGGCACGGCGCCGCCGGGCAACGTCGGCGAGAGCCCGGCATCGAGGTCGTCGAGGTAGCTCCGGATGACCTTCAACGGCAGGTAGTAGTCGCGCTGCATGGAGAGAATGAGGCGCAGTCGATCGAGGTCGCCGGCGCAGAACTTGCGGTAGCCGGATTCGGTGCGAGCCGGAGACACGAGGCCCTGTTCCTCGAGGAACCGCAGCTTCGAGGGCGTCAGGTCGCCGAATTCAGGCGTCAACCGAGCCAGGACCTGGCCAATGCTCAATAGCGGCGCTGCACCCGGGTTTCTGGCCCGGGCGGCGGTCGCGGGCACTATTCGCTCGCCAGGTGCGCGAGGTCGAGCCGCGAGGCGTAGAACGTGAGACGGAACTTGCCGACCTGCACCTCTGAGCCATCGGTCAGGCGTGCTGATTCGATCCGCGTGCCATCGAAGTAGGTCCCGTTGAGCGAGCCGAGGTCTTTCACCTCGAAGACCGTGCCGCTGCGGAGGAACTCTGCGTGACGGCGCGACACGGTCACGTCATCGAGGAAGATGTCGGCGTTGGGGTGCCGGCCGACGCTCGTGAGATCGGCGTCGAGGAGGAAGCGTGCCCCCGAATTGGGGCCCCGACGAACGACGAGAAGTGCCGATCCGGACGGCAGTGCCGCGATGGCTTCCTGCTCTTCGGCCGTGACGTCACCGTCGATCGCGGCAAGGTGCGCTGCGAACTCCTGGCTGAAAGTCAGCGTTGTGTCGGTGTTTTCGGGCGCAGGCCTGCGCTCGGGTTCGTTCTTCTGATCGAAATCGCCCACCGTAGACCTCCTAGACATCCAGCGTATCGGATCGCGAGGCCGGATCGGCACGCGGGATCCGAATCACCCGGGCGGTTTCGACGGCGTAGATGACGCCGGCCCACCAGTAGAGGAAAACGCCCCAGAGACCGAAGGCCCAGCCCACCGGTTGGGACCACCAGGCAAGGTCCGGAAAGGCCTGGCCGAGCATGATCATCGGCAGGGCGTAAAAGAGACAGAAGGTGGCGGCTTTGCCGAGCTGGTGCACCGGGAGCGGACCGAAGCCGAAGTTGGCGAGGATCACGCCGAGGACGAGCATGAAGACATCCCGCCCGACGACGAGCACGACGAACCACCAGGGCACCACTTCCCGCCAGGCCAGGCCGAGGAGCGCCGCGAAGATGTACAGCCGATCCGCCGCCGGGTCGAGGAGCTGGCCAAGGCGGGTGATGAGTCCCCACCTCCGGGCGATGAGGCCATCGAGGAAGTCCGTGAGGCTGGCGACCGCCAGCACCAGGAGCGCCCAGGCGTCTTCCCCGACGACGAGCAGCACCAGGAAGACGGGAACGAGAAGCAGGCGCAGCATGCTCAGCAGATTGGGTACCGTCCATACCCTCGTACTCACCTGGTTTCCCGTTGCCCCTGTCACAGTTCCCGAGTCTAGTGATCGTCCGCAGGGCCGGGGCGAACGCCGGCCGTCTACGCCGATGACTTCGCTCTGCGCGTGCCCTTCCCCGTGTGCGGGGACTCGGAGGCATCGTCCTTCTTGCCGGGTCCGCGGCTGCGTTCGACGCTGCGCTTGAGCGCCTCCATCAGGTCGAGCACCGCTCCCCCGCCGGCCTCCTCGCCCGTGGGCTCCTCGCCGAAGGTCGCGGCGGTGTCGACCGCGTCACCCTGGGCGAGTTTCGCGTCGATCAGCACGCGCAGGTGCTCCTGGTAGTCGTCGGTGAAGTCCTGGGGGGTGAAGTCGGACGAGAACGAGTCGACGAGCGCCGCTGCCATGTCGAGTTCCTTGCCGGAGATCGCGACCTTCTGCTCCAGTGCCGGGAAGCTCGCCTGGCGGATCTCATCGCCCCAGAGCAGTGACTGCAGCAGCAGGACGTCGCCGCGCACGCGCAGGGCGCCGAGGCGGGACTTCTGCCGGAGCGCGAAGTGCACGATCGCCGTGCGGTCGGTCGCTTCGAGCGTTTGCCGGAGGAGCACGTAGGCCTTGGAGGATTTGCCGTCCGGCTCGAGGTAGTAACTTCGCTCGAACATGATCGGGTCGAGCTGCTCGGTCGGTACGAACTCGACCACGTCGATGTCGCGGCTCCTCTCCTCCGGCAGGGATTTGATGTCTTCCTCGGTCAGGATCACCGTCTTGTCGCCGTCATCGAATGCCTTCGCAATGTGCGCATAGTCCACGACGCGGCCGCAGACTTCGCAGCGCCGCTGGTACTTGATGCGCCCGCCGTCGGTGTCGTGCACCTGGTGCAGCGCGATGTCGTGGTCTTCCGTGGCGCTGTAGACCTTGACCGGCACGTTGACCAGACCGAAGGTGATCGCACCCTTCCAGATCGATCTCATGAATCCAGTACACACCGCAAGGCCCGATCGGGCTAGCTACACCAGGCCCGGAAGGGCATGCTGAGGGCATGGCCGAGACCACGCAGGTCGTGCTCGTCGGTAGTCGGCGGATCAAACTGACCAACCTCGCCAAGGTGCTGTACCCCGAAACCGGTACCACCAAGGCGGATGTCCTCGGCTACTACGCCGCCGTGGCCGACCTGCTGATCTCCCACGCACGGAACCGCCCCGCCACTCGCAAGCGCTGGGTGCACGGCGTAGGAACGCCAGGCGAGCCGGGGCAGATGTTCTTCGAGAAGAACCTCCCGGCCGCCACGCCCGACTGGGTCAAGCGCGGGCGCCTCCTGCACACCGACCGCGCCGTGGATTATCCGCTGGTCAATGACCTGGCCACGCTGACCTGGCTGGCCCAGATGGCCGCGCTCGAAATCCACGTCCCGCAGTGGCAGTTCGGCCGGGGCGGCCAGCCGAGGAACCCCGACCGACTCGTGCTGGACCTCGACCCGGGCGAAGGCGCGACTCTCGCCGAGTGCGCCGAGGTCGCCCGGCTGGCCCGAGTCATCCTGCGCGACATGAATCTCGACCCGATGCCGGTGACGAGCGGGAGCAAAGGCATCCATCTCTACGCCGCGCTCGACCTCAGCCACACCTCGGACGAGGTGTCCCGGGTGGCGCACGAGCTGGCCAGGGCGCTGGAGGCCGACCACCCGGACCTCATCGTCAGCGACATGAAGATCGCCCGCCGCGCAGGCAAGGTGCTGGTGGACTGGAGCCAGAACAGCGCGGCGAAGACGACGATCACGCCCTACTCGCTGCGGGGGACGTTCCGCCCGATGGTCGCCGCGCCCCGCACCTGGCGCGAGCTGGCGTCACCGCAGCTCGAGCAGCTCGATCTCGAACAGGTCATCGCCCGGATGAAGCATCGCCGGGATCCGCTCGAGGAGTTGCTCGGTGCGCCGGCGGCACCGGACGACGAGGACAAGCTGGCGGCCTACCGGGGCAAACGCAACCGGGCCAGGACACCCGAGCCTGTTCCGGAGGCCCCCGCCGCGGCATCCTCCGGCCGGACCTTCGTGATCCAGGAGCACCACGCGCGCCGGCTGCACCACGACCTGCGGCTCGAACGCGACGGGGTGCTCGTCTCCTGGGCGCTGCCGAAGGGCGTGCCGACCGACCCGGCCCGGAACCACCTCGCCGTGCACACCGAAGACCACCCGCTGGAATACGGCTCGTTCGAGGGGACCATTCCGGCCGGGGAATACGGGGCCGGCGAGGTCACGATCTGGGACCGCGGCGAGTACGAACTGGAGAAGTGGCGCGACGACGAGGTGATCGCGACGCTCCGCGGCGAGCCGGGGGGCGGGCTCGGCGAGCCGCGCCGGATCGCCCTCATCCGCACCGGCCGGGACGGTGGTGACAAGAACTGGCTGATCCACCTGATGAAGGCCGCGACGCCCCCCAGGCGGGCCGTCGGCGCCACCGCCCAGGCAGCCGCTACCGCGACCGTGGACGTCACCGCCACCGCCACCGCCACCGGCGTCACCCTGGCCGCTCGCGGGCGGTCGTACTCCCCGATGCTCGCAGCCCTCGGCTCACCGAGCGACCTGCGCGACGAGGACGAGTGGTCGTTCGAGATGAAGTGGGACGGGATCCGCGCAATCGCGTACCTGTCGACGGAGGGCACCGAGCGCAGCGTGAGTCTTCTCACCCGGAACGGCAACGACGTCACGGCCGCGTACCCCGAGATCGTCGAAGGGCTCCTCGATGCGGTCAGGGCGGACTCGGCGGTGCTCGACGGGGAGGTCGTCGCGCTCAATCGCCGCGGTCGTCCGGATTTCGGCCTCCTGCAGACCCGGATGGGGCTGAGCGCGGCCAGGGACGTGCGCGCGGCCAGGGCCGGCACGCCCGTGCATTTCATGGTCTTCGACCTGCTGGAGCGCGGCGGCGAGCCGCTCACCCGGGAGCCGTACGCCCAGCGCCGGCGGGCACTCGAGGAGACGGTGGCCTCCGCCGGGACCGTGCATGTGCCGCCCACGTTCGACGGGGACTTCGCCGCGGCCTTCCGGAGCAGCCGCGACCTCGGCCTCGAGGGGGTGATCGCCAAGGAACTCGACGGCGACTACCGCACGGGCCGGCGCTCCAGGACGTGGCTCAAGCTCAAGCACCACCGCAGCCAGGAGGTCGTCATCGGCGGCTGGCGCCCCGGCAACGGTCACCGCGGGGGCACCATCGGGGCGCTGCTCCTCGGCATTCCGCACGAAGGCTCCCTGGCCTACGTGGGGCGCGTGGGCACCGGATTCCGGGATCGCGACCTGGCCGATGCGCTGAAGCGCCTGGCCCCGCTCGAGCGCAGCACGAGCCCGTTCGCCGACGTGCCGCCGATCGACGCGCGGGGCGCCACCTGGGTGCGGCCGGTCCTGGTCGGGGAGGTCGAGTTTGCCGAGTGGACGTCCTCAGGGCGGCTGCGGCAACCGTCGTGGCGAGGCTGGCGGCCGGAAAAGTCCCCCGCGGATGTCGTGCGGGAAGAGCCGGCACCGGGGTGAGGCGCCTGTCTTGCCCGCTACTCGAGCCGGGCCCGAATCCGCGGCCAGCTCTCGGCGAAACCGGGATGCAACGGCAGCTCGTCGACGTCGGGGACGGCAACCCAGCGCAGCGCGATGCTCTCCTGGTCGCTGATCACCGGTTCGAAGCGCGCCGTCGCGCGCACGACGACCGTCGTGTACGACCAGAAGCCGAGGTCGAGCACCGAGGTGAACCGCACGCGCAGCAGGTGGGCCGGGACACCGGCCTCTTCCTCCGCCTCGCGAATGGCGGCTTCCAACGCGGTTTCGTGTTCGTGGCGCGCGCCGCCCGGGAGACCCCAGGAGCCGCCGAAGTGGCTCCAGACTGCCCGATGTTGCAGCAGAACCCCGAGCTCGTGGTGGTGCACCAACAGGCCCGCGGCCCCGAAGCGGCCCCAGAACCTGGCGCCGTCGGGCGCGTAGACCCAGTTGTCGCCGCTGCCGCTCATGCTTCAAGCATGCCTCACCGGATGCCCGGCTCGCTGAGCGGTCAGATCGAGACGACTGCGTGCACGCTCGCATCGCCGAGTCGGCTTCGGCCGGCCAGATCCGTGAGCTCCACCACGACGCCCACGCCGGCCAGGACGTACCCCGCGCGCTCGATCAGGCGCGACGTCGCCGCGACGGTGCCCCCCGTGGCCAGGACGTCGTCGAGCACGAGCACACGGGAACCGGCCGGCAGCTGGCCCACCTCGAGTTCCAGCCGGGCCGAACCATACTCGAGGTCGTACTCCTCGGTCAGGACGGTGCCGGGCAGCTTGCCGCCCTTGCGGACGGCCAGCACGGCCACATCCGCCGCGTAACCGACGGCCGCCGCGAGCAGGAAGCCGCGCGCCTCGATCCCCGCGACGGCGTCGAATCGGCCGTGATGGCCGTCGACGAGTTCATCGACGATGCTGCGAAACGCCGCGGCGTTGGCGAAAACCGGGTTGAGGTCCCGGAACATGATCCCCGGCTGCGGGAAGTCGGGGTACGAGGCGAGGAGGGAGCGAACGTGCGCGGCGGCGGGAGAAGTCACCGTTCCAGCGTAGGCGCTGGCCCGCGGCCAGGAGTCCGCGGGGTGACGACGGGCGCGGACACGGCAAGGCTGAGCGTGTCCAGAAAATGGATGACGGCCTTCTGCTGGGCGACGCTGAGACCCTCGGCGACGTCCAGCATCCGCCCGTGCATCGCCGAGAGCGTCGCCCGCACCTCCCTGTGCGCGCCAGGCGTCGCGTGGAGCAGCTGAGCCCGGCGATCGCTCGGGTGAGGCTCCCGCCGGATGTGGCCGGATTCGACGAGCCGGGACAGCAGCTTCGCCGTCGCCGCGGACGAAATACCCAGCACCGCGCTGAGATCCTTCGGGCCGACGGCGCTCCCCCGTGCCTCCGCGGCGATCAGGTGCCGGATGGCCAGGAGGTCGGTCTCGTTCATGTCCATCTCGGCCTGGGTGCGGTGACGCATGGCGCTGTCGGCGGCGCGAAAGCGGCGCAGGGACTCGAGCACGCGCATGGCGCGGACGACCTCGTCATCGTCGGCCCGATACCAAAATGATGCCGATGGCTCTTCCGGTTCTTTTCGTTCAGGCATGGCCAAATGCTAACGTGACCTATCGCTAACTTGGTTAGGTACTTTTTCGGGTATCTTGGCCGACAGAAGAGGGAGTACGGCCGTGCAGACCGCAGACACACTCGTGGAACACGTCATCCTGCTCGACCAGGATGGGCGTGAGATCGGCACGGCGCCGAAGGAGAGCGTCCACGGCGCGGACACGTCGTTCCATCTGGCCTTCTCCTGCTACGTCTTCAACGACCTCGGCGAGGTGCTGATGACCCGGCGCGCGCTCGGCAAGAAGGCCTGGCCCGGCGTGTGGACCAACTCCTTCTGCGGGCATCCGCTGCCGGCCGAACCGCTCACGGCGGCGGTCACGCGGCGAGCGCGCTTCGAACTCGGCCTGGATATCAGCGCCATCTCCGTCGCCCTCCCCCTGTTCCGCTACCGGGCGACCGACAGCTTCGGCACGGTGGAAAACGAACTCTGCCCGGTCTATGTGGCCACGACCTCGGCCGAACCCGAGCCGAACCCGCGCGAGGTGATGGAGTACCGCTGGGCGGATCCAACCACCCTGCGCGGTGCCGTGCGCGACGCACCGTGGGCGTTCAGCCCCTGGCTGGTCCTGCAGGTGCAGGAGTTGGATCGTTTCCGTGCGTGAGATCGCCACAGCGGGAGTCGAGACGGAACTCCAGCGCTACTTCGCGGCCGCACGGCTCCGCGCGAGCGACTACGGCGACCATTACGTTGCCCTCTGGGACTGCCTCGAGCAAGCCAGCACGGGCGGCAAACGCGTGCGCCCGGCGATGGTCCTGGCCGCGTACGCCGGATTCGGGGGTCGGGACCTCGCCCTCGTCACCCCCGTCGCGGTGAGCTTCGAACTGCTGCACACGGCCTTCCTGATCCACGACGACGTGATCGACCGAGATCTGGCCCGGAGGGGCATCGCGAACATCGCCGGCCGGTTCAGCGACCGGGCCCTCGCCCACGGAGCCGAGAGCGGTCAGGCCGGCGCCTGGGCGGTGACGGCGTCCATTCTCGCCGGGGATCTCGCGCTCAGCGAGGCCCATCGCATCCTGGCCCGGCTGCCCGTCGAAGCCGGCCGGCGGATGAGACTGCTCGACCTGCTCGATCGCGCGGTCTTCGTCTCCGCCGCCGGGGAGCTCGCCGATGTGACGAACGCAGCCAGGCCCCAGCCGCTCGGCGTCGCCGAGGTGCTCGCGACACTCGAGCAGAAGACGGCCGTCTACTCCTTCGAGGCGCCGCTCCAGGCCGGGGCGGTCCTGTCCGGGGCGACCGACGCGGCCATCGATGTGCTCGGGCGGTTCGGACGCCTGGTGGGCGTGGCGTTCCAACTCACCGATGACATCCTCGGCGTCTTCGGCGACCCGGCCAGGACCGGCAAGAGCGTCGTCGCCGACCTGCGCGAGGGCAAGCAGACCGCCCTGATCGCCCATGCCGGCGCGACGACGGCGTGGCCGGCGATCGCGCCGTACATCGGCAAAGCCGACCTGAGCGCGCCGGAAGCCGATGTGGTCAGGGACCACATCCGCGCCTGCGGAGCCCTACAGGCGGTGGGCGACCTGGCCCGGGACCACGCGGCGAAGGCCGTGGAGGCACTGGACACTCCCCTCATCCCAGCCCAACTGCGCGGCACGCTCACCACGCTCGCCGGCTCCGCCGTCAACAGGTTCCGATGACGCGCCGAAACCGGGCGGAGCCGACCGACATCGACCGGTACAACGCGGCGGCTCGGTCGAGTTCGGCCACCGTGATCGACGCTTACTCCACCTCCTTCGGGCTGGCCACCCGGCTGCTGGCCCCGAGCGTGCGCAGCCAGGTGCGGACCGTCTACGCGCTGGTGCGCATCGCCGACGAGATCGTCGACGGCGCGGCGACCGGAGCCGGGCTGGACCTGGCCGCCCAGCGCGAACAGCTCGACGACCTCGAGCGGGAGACCGAGCGGGCGATCCACGGCGGGTACAGCACCAACCTCGTCGTGCACGCCTTCGCCACCACCGCACGACAGGTCGGCATCGACTTTCGACTCACGGCGCCGTTCTTCGCGTCGATGCGGCGAGACCTGGATCCTTCCCCGTTCACCGAGGTGGGCGTGGCCGAGTACATCTACGGCTCCGCGGAGGTCATCGGGCTCATGTGCCTGCGCTGCTTCATGCAGGAATCCCGGTCGTCGACCACGGAGCTGGCGCTGCTCGAAGATGGCGCCTGCCGCCTCGGCGCCGCCTTCCAGAAGGTCAACTTCCTCCGCGACCTGGCCTGCGACCGCGACACCCTGGGCCGCAACTACTTTCCCGGGGTCGACGTCGCCGCCATGACGGATGCCGACAAGAACCGGATCCTCGACGACATCGACGCCGACCTCGCCGCCGCCGAGAACGTGCTGCCCATGCTGCCCGGCGGGAGCCGCCGCGCCGTGACCCTCGCCCACCGCCTCTTCTCCCGCCTGTCCAGCCGGTTACGGGCCACTCCGGCCCGGCAGCTCCTGCGCGCCAGGGTGCGCGTTCCGGATGCCGAGAAACTCGTGATCGCCGTCGCGGCGACCCTCGGCTCCGGGACGTGGAAGCGTTGACGCGGCACGCCAGGCGCACCCGCACCGTCGTCATCGGCGGCGGCATCGCCGGACTGGCCAGCGCCGCCCTGCTCGCCCGGGAGGGTCACGACGTGACCCTGCTCGAGGCCCGGGGGGAACTCGGCGGCCGCGCGGGCAGCTGGGACGCCGGCGGTTTCCGGTTCGACACCGGGCCGTCGTGGTACCTCATGCCCGAGGTCTTCGACCACTTCTACCGGCTGCTCGGAACCAGCGCGGCCGAACAGCTCGACCTCAGCCGGCTCGACCCCGGCTACCGCGTCTACTTCGAGGCGCAGGCCGAGCCCGTCGACATCGCGGCCGACCGTGAAGCGAACCTGCGCACCTTCGAGCGGATCGAGCCGGGTGCTGGGGCCGCCCTCGACCGCTACCTCGACTCGGCCGAGGAGACCTACCGGATGGCGGTCGGGCGCTTCCTCTACACGAGCTTCGCCTCCTTCCGGCCGTTCCTGGACCGGGCGGTCATCGGCCGCCTCGGCCGGCTGGCCCGGCTGCTGCTGCAGCCGCTCGACCGGTTCGCCGCGGGGTACTTCCGTGATCCCCGGCTGCGGCAGATCCTCGGTTTTCCGGCGGTCTTCCTCGGCTCGTCACCGGGCCGCACGCCGTCGATGTACCACCTGATGAGCTACCTCGACCTGGCCGACGGCGTGCTCTACCCGCAGGGCGGCTTCACCCGCGTCATCGACAGCATCGCCGACCTCGCCCGGGCGGAGGGTGTTCGCGTGCTCACCGGGGCGCGTGTGACCGGGATCCGCGCGGCGGCGCCGATGACAAGCCGCGGGAAGACCCGCCGGACCGGCGCCGCCCGACCCCCGGCGAGCGCGGTCGCCGGGGTGAACTACCTCGGCCCGGACGGGACCACCGTCGAGCTCGACTGCGATGTCGTCGTCTCGGCGGCCGACCTCCATCACACGGAGACCGAACTGGTGCCGGCGGAGCAGCGGACCTACCCGGAGCGGTGGTGGCGGCGCCGGGTCTCCGGCCCCGGAGCGGTGCTGGTCATGCTCGGCGTCCGGGGCGAGCTGCCCGAGCTCCAGCATCACACCCTGTTCTTCACCTCGGACTGGAAGGAGAACTTCGGCCGGATCTTCGGCAAGAACCCGAGCGTCCCGGCCCCGGCATCCTTCTACGCCTGCATGCCCAGCGCGACCGACGCCACGGTGGCGCCGTCCGGCACGGCGAACCTGTTCCTGCTCGTGCCGATCCCCGCCGACCCGTCGCTGGGGCGGGGCGGCATAGCCGGCGCCGGTGACGCCGCGATCGAGGCGATCGCGGATGCCGCGATCGGCCAGCTGTCGGAGTGGGCGGGCATCCCCGACCTGATGGAGCGAATCGTCGTGCGGCGCACCGTCGGGCCGGGCGACTTCGCCGAGGACCTCAACTCCTGGCGAGGCGGGGCGCTCGGGCCGGGGCACACCCTGCGGCAGAGCGCCTTCCTGCGCGGCTCCAACGCCTCGGCCCGGGTCGACGGGCTCTATTACGCCGGGGGCACGACCATCCCGGGCATCGGCCTGCCGATGTGCTTGATCAGCGCCGAGATCCTGCTGAAACGCATCCGTTCAGACACGTCGACCGGTCCGCTCCCGGAGCCGTTGTGAGCGCCGCCTACCTGCTGACCTTGGTGGCATCCCTGGCCGCGATGGTCGTGCTGGACCGGAGGTTCCGCCTGTTCTTCTGGCGGGATGCCCGCCGGGCCGCCTGGGTTCTCGGCGCGGGCGTGCTCTTCTTCCTCGCCTGGGACCTTCTGGGCATCGGCTTGGGCATCTTCTACCGCGGAGAAACAAACCTGATGACGGGCCTGCAGCTGGCCCCGGAGCTCCCCGTGGAGGAGCTCTTCTTCCTCGCCTTCCTCTGCTACCTCACCATGAACCTGGTCCAGGGCGCGCGGCTGCTGCTCACGCGGCCTGCCCGCACCCGGCCTGCCCGCACCCGGGAGCGCACCGAATGAGCTACCTGCTGCTGGATGCCGTCTTCCTGGCCGCCGCTGCCGCCGTAGCCGTGTTCGCGCTGCGGCAGCGGCGCCCGGGCCGGACCGGGGTGGCCGCCGTCGGGATCGCCCTCGCTGCCCTGCTGGTGCTCACCGCCGTCTTCGACACCGTCATGATCGCGGTCGGGCTCGTCGCCTACGATCCTGCGCTGCTGATCGGGTTCCGGGTGGGCCTGGCCCCGCTGGAGGATTTCGCCTATCCGGTCGCGGCGGCGCTCCTGCTGCCCGCGCTGTGGACGCTGCTGGGGAGAGAACATGAGTGAGGCGCGCACGTCGGCGGGCTGGAAGGCGCGCCAGGTGCTCCTGTCGTCCCGGCCGCTCAGCTGGATCAATACCGCCTTCCCGTTCGCCGCCGCCTGCGTGGTGACCACCGGCCGGGTCGACGCCCTGCTCGTGGTCGGGACGGTCTTCTTCCTCGTGCCCTACAACCTCCTGATGTACGGCATCAATGACGTCTTCGATTACGAGTCCGACCTGCGCAATCCGCGCAAGGGCGGCGCGGAGGGGGCGTTGCTGGACCCCGGGCTGCACCGCACGGTGATGGCCGCCGGCGTGCTGACCGCGGCCCCGATGCTCGCCCTGATGCTCCTGCTCGCCGGCGCGGAGCATCCGTGGTCCTGGCTCGTCCTGGGCCTCAGCCTGTTCGCGGTCGTCGCCTACTCGGTTCCCGGGCTGCGCTTCAAGGAGCGGCCGGTGCTCGACTCGATCACCTCGAGCACGCACTTCGTGAGCCCGGCCGTGTACGGCCTGGCGGTCGCGGGGGCCGTCTTCACGCCCGCCCTGCTCGCCCTGCTGGCCGCGTTCTTCCTCTGGGGCATGGCGAGCCACGCCTTCGGCGCCGTGCAGGATGTCGCGCCCGACCGGCAGGCCGGGATCGCGTCGATCGCGACCGCGTTCGGCGCCGCCCGCACGGTGCGCCTCGCGATCACCGGATGGGGCCTGGCCGGCCTGCTCATGCTGGCGACCAGCTGGCCGGGACCGTTGGCCGCCGTGCTCGCCCTGCCCTACATCCTGGCCGCCTGGCCGTACCGGTCGATCCCCGACGACCGGGCCGAGACCGCCAACGCCGGGTGGAAGCTCTTCCTGTGGCTCAACTTCCTCACCGGGTTCCTCGTGACCATGCTGCTCATCGCCTGGGTGGCCGTCCGGGGAAGCTGAGCCCGCCCGCGTAGAGTCGAGGGATGGACCCCGTCACCACCGCGCGCGTGGACAGCTGGACCTGGGCGGTGCGGATGTTCCGCACCCGTTCCCAGGCCACGGCCGCCTGCCGCGCCGGTCACGTTCGGGTCAACGGTGACAAGGTCAAGTCGGCCCAGGCCGTGCGCGTGGGCGACGAGGTGCGGGTGCGCAGCGCCGGCTTCGACCGGGTGCTCGTCGTGGCCCGGATCGTCTCCAAGCGCGTCGGCGCCCCGGTGGCGGCCGAATGCTACGTGGACAAGACCCCGCCTCCCCCGCCCCGTGAGGAGGTCGCGCTCGTCCCCATGCGCGACCGCGGGGCCGGCCGGCCGACCAAGCGTGAACGCCGCGACATCGATAAGCTGCGCGGCCTGGAGCGCACCGACCTTCCCGACGACGACTAGCTCAGACAGGCCGCGGTCAGGGCGCCAGCGACGGCGGGACGGTGATGCCGAACTCGTCGCGGAGGGCGAGCGTCGCCGCGTACCAGCCGTTCATCCCGTGCACCGCGGGGCCCGGCGGCGTCGAGGCCGAACAGAGGTAGAGGCCCGGCACCGGGGTCTGCCACGGCCGCCTCGACACGACGGGTCTCCTGACCAGCTGCCGCACGGTCACCTCCCCGCCCAGGATGTCGCCGCCGACGAAGTTTGGGTCGTGCTCGGCCATCCCCTGGGCCGTGAGTGAGGCCGAGGCCAGGATGGTGTCCCGGAAGCCCGGCGCGACCCCCTCGATCCGGCGCACGACGGCATCCGTCATGTCGGTGTTCGAGCCCCGGGGCACGTGCGTGTACGCCCAGAGCACGTGGTGGCCGGCCGGCGCCCGCGAGTCGTCGAGCACGCTCGGCTGGGTCACCAGCACGAACGGATGCTCCCCCACCCGGCCGCGGGACACCTCCCGTTCGGCCGCGGCCACCTCCGCCCGGCTGCCGCCCAGGTGCACGGTGGGGGCGAGGGCGACCTCCGGGTTCGCCCAGGGAACCGGGCCGGACAGGGCGAAGTCGACCTTGGCCACCCCGGAGCCGTAGCGGTAGCCCTCGAGCGCGCGCCGGTAGCGCACCGGAAGGGACCGGCTGGCGAAGCTCGCGAGGAACGCGGGCGAGGTGTCGAGCATGGTGACGCGCGCGGGCTCGAGCTCGCCGATCGAGTGCACCTCCGTCCCGAGGAGCAGGCTGCCTCCGTGAGCCGTGAGGTCGTCGACCAGCGCGTCGGCGATGGCCTGGGAGCCTTCCAGCGGGTAGCCCCACCCTCCCGCATGGGCGTGCGCGGCGAGCAGGAGGCCGGCCCCCGCGGCCGCGAGGGACGGCTGCCGTCCCGCCACGTGGGCGGCCACCCCGGCGAAGAGGGCCGCGGCATCCGCTCCGCGCAGCCGGGCCCGGCCGAGCGCCGTGCCGAGCTCCAGCACGTCGGCCCCGTACCGGAGCACGGCGAGGGGGTCGTCGGGCCAGCGCAGGAGCTGGTTGCCGGTGAACGACACGATCCCCTCGAGCCGGGTGACCAGGGGCTGGAACAGGCGTGCCCAGGCCTGCCCGCCACGCCCGAGGCCTTCGGCCGTGCGGTCGAGGTCGCGGTACGCAATCGCGGCACGCCCGCCGCCCAGCGGATGCGCGTAGGACACGTCGGGAACCACGAACGGCACCCGGGCGGTCAGTTCGAACGCACGGAAGAACGGCGAGGCGAGCGCGGCCGGGTGCACCGCGGAGCAGCTGTCGTGCCGGTAGCCGGGGAGGGTCAGCTGCTCGGTCCGCAGCCCGCCGCCCGCCGTCTCGGCCCGCTCGGTGACCCGCACCGACAGCCCGGCACGGGCGAACACGACCGCCGCGGCCAGGCCGTTCGGTCCGGAGCCGACGATGTTGACGTCAAGCACGGGCGTGACCAGCCAGGCCGACCGGGGCGACCAGCAGGCCGACCTCCGTGCGCACCCACCAGTCCCCCGTCGCCCGCCGTTCGGCCGGGGTCGTATACCGGTAGAGAAAGACCCGGGCCCGGATGCGGCGGGGCGGGGCCTGCGGGAACGGGTTGACCCGGAGCATCCGAAGGGTCGGGCCGTCCCCCTCGAGCAGGCGCACGATGAACGTCTCGAACCACCTCGTGTCCCGCGCGCCGAGGGCGAGGAACCACATCAGCCAGTCGAGGCGCAGGTGGTAGGGCGCGAATTGACGAGGCATCCGGCGCGGGTCGCCCGGCTTCCCGCGGAACTCGTACGCGCGCCAGGCGGACTCCTCGAAGGGATCCTCGGCGTCGCTGCCCTCCACCACCACCTCGAACCGGTCCTTCGTCACCGTGCCGAACGCGCCGTAGGCGTTCACCAGGTGGTACCGGTTGAAGCTGGCATTCATCAGCTGGCGCCGCGAGATCAGATTGCGGGCCGGCTGGTAGCTGAGCGCGAGCAGGAACACGGTCGCGGCCAGCACCACCACGACGAACCAGATCGCCGTGTCCGGCCTGGCCCCGGCGGACGGCAGCCACCGGAACACGAACCTGAATGCATTGTCGTCGACGGCGGCGAAGGCAAGCACGATCGTGATCCAGTTCAGCCAGGCGAAATTACCGGTGAGCACGAGCCAGAGCTGGCTGAGGATGACGATCGCCGCGGCGACGGACGCCACCGGCTGCGGCGCGAACAGGAAGAACGGCACGACCAGCTGCACGAAGTGGTTGCCGCGCACCTCGCCGCGGTGGAACCATTTGGGCAGGTGGTGCACGAACCAGCTCACCGGGTTGGGCATCGGCTGGGTTTCGTGGTGGTAGTAAAGGGCGGTCAGGTCGCGCCACTCCGCACCTCCGCGGATCTTGATCAGGCCGGCGCCGAACTCCAGGCGGAAGACGAGCCAGCGGAGGAAGAAGATGATCGTCACCGGCGGGGCGACCTCGTTGGAGCCGAGGAAGGCGACGACGAATCCGGCTTCGATCAGGAGGCTCTCCCAGCCGAAGGAGTAGAACGTCTGCCCCACGTTGACGATCGAGAGGTATCCGGCCCAGAGCAGCAGGAAGAGCAGCATCGGCAGCCAGGGCGGCCCCAGCTGGGGCAGGCCGGCCACCAGGGACGCAGACACGGCCGTTCCGGCCCAGGCGACGGCCAGGAGCATCCGGTCGGAATATCGCCAATGGAACACGCTCGGTGACTGCCGAAAGCGGATCCGCGCCACGAAGCGCGGGACCGGCAGCAGGCCGTGCTCGCCCAGCAGCGCCGGGAACTGGTTGATTGCCCCGACGAAGCCAACCAGGTAGCAGGCGGCTACCCCGCGCTGCAGCACCTGCCGCGCGAATTCGTAGTCGCCCGCAGCAAACCAGTCCATCGTGCAGTCACCATAGGCCCGCGCCACCGCGCCATCAAGTTCGGCGCCGCATCCACGACGACGTACCCTGCCGCTGCAGATCGACATCGCTGGTTGACGGCCGGGACTAAACCGGTATAGGCTGGCTAAACCGGTTCAGTCGCCCGGGGCCGCACCGGCCCGAATGGCAATCGGCGAGGAGGCCGCGTGAATACGCAGAAGGTGACCATCGCCGATGTCGCGAAACGGGCCGGCGTGAGCAAGGGCCTGGTGTCCTTCGCCCTCAACGATCGGCCGGGCGTCTCCCCCGAGACCCGGACGCGAATCCTGGCCGTAGCCGGAGACCTCGGCTGGAAGCCGTCCCTTCGCGCCCGCTCCCTCTCCACCCGCCGATCCTTCGCGCTCGGCCTCGTCGTCGCCAGGAACCCTGAGGTCCTCGGCTCGGACCCCTTCTTCCCGTCGTTCATCGCCGGCGTCGAGAGCATCCTCTCCGATCGCGGCCAGGCCCTCGTGCTCAGCGTCGTGCCGAGCGAAGAAGCGGAAATCCGAAGCTACCGGCAGCTGGTCGACGACGGCCGGGTAGACGGGGTCTTCCTGACCGACCTCCGGCACGACGATCCGCGCATTCCCCTGCTCACAGAACTGGGCCTGCCGGCCGTCACCCTCGGTCGTCCGGACGGTCCAAGCCCGTTCCCCGCCGTGTCGATCGACGACACTCCGGGCATCGCCGAGTCGGTGGCCTACCTCGCGCGGCTCGGACACCGCCGCATCGCCCACATCGCCGGGAGCTCCACCATGCTGCACGGCACCCGCCGTCGCGACGCCTTCGAAGCGGCGCTCTGCACCGCCGGGCTCCCCCTCGGCCAGACCATCGAGACGGATTTCTCCGTGGCAGCCGGTTCCGACGCGACCCGCCGGCTCCTCACCCGGGAGGATGCGCCGACCGCCATTGTCTACGCCAACGACCCGATGGCCATCGCCGGGCTCGGAGTCGCCCACGAACTGGGCATCCGCGTACCGGACGAGTTGTCGATCACCGGCTTTGATGACATCGACTTCTCGCGCTACGTCTACCCGCCCCTCACGACGGTCAGCGCGACGCCCGTGGTGTGGGGCCGGGCGGCCGCCACCACCCTGCTCGCCCTGATCGAGACCGGCGCCGCCGACGACGTGAACCTGCCCGCCGCACGGCTGATCATCCGCGGTTCCGCCGCGGCCCCGGCCCACACGCGAAAATCGGCCACCTGAAGACTCACCTGCCCAGGAGAAAAGCCCGCAGCAGAGCCGCTGCGATCACGAAATGGAGAGAACGATGCGTTCAACGAAGAAAAGGCGGATCCTCGCCGCGACGGCGGTGTCCGCCACGATGGTGCTCGCGCTGGGCGCCTGCGCCGGCGGCGGCGACGACAAGGCAGCTCCGGGCGCCGACGCGCGCGGCGACATCACGATCTGGTATTCGAACAACGAGTCCGAGATCGCGTGGGGCAAGCAAATGGTCGAAGCGTGGAACGCCGATCACCCGGGCGAGAAGGTCAAGGCCCAGGAGATCCCGGCGGGCAAGAGCAGCGAAGAAGTCATCGGCGCCGCCATTACCGCCGGCAACGCCCCCTGCCTCGTGTTCAACACCGCTCCCGTAGCGGTCCCGCAGTTCGAGAAGCAGGGCGGTCTCGTCGACCTGGGCACCTTCGAGGACGGCGTCTCCTACATTGAGGAGCGCAGCGGCGACACGGCGGAGCAGTACCAGAACGCCGACGGAAAGTACTTCCAGATGCCCTGGAAGTCCAACCCGGTGATGATCTTCTACAACAAGGATCTCTTCACAAAGGCCGGCCTCGACCCGGAGAACCCGGCGCTCGCGACCTACGACGAGTTCCTCGCCACCGCGCGCACGATCGTCAAGAGCGGCGCCGCCGAGAACGCCATCCACCCGGCGCCGACGAGCGAGTTCTTCCAGAGCTGGTTCGACTTCTACCCGCTGTACGCGGCCGAGACCGGCGGCAAGCTGCTCGTCGAGGACGGCAAGTCCACGTTCGCCACCGAGGACGGCCAGAAGGTCGCCGAGTTCTGGAAGACGATGTACGACGAAGGACTCGCCGGCAAGGAGCAGTACCAGGGCGACTCGTTCGCTGACGGCCAGGCCGCCATGTCGATCGTCGGACCGTGGGCCGTCTCGGTCTACAAGGATGCCGTGAACTGGGGAGCCGTTCCCGTTCCGACCAGCACCGGCACGCCGGCTGACGAGACCTACACGTTCAGCGACGCCAAGAACGTCGGGCTCTTCAGCGCCTGCGAAAACAAGGGCACGGCCTGGGACGTTCTGAAGTTCGCAACCAGCGAGGCACAGGATGGAGCGCTACTCGAGCTGACCGGGCAGATGCCGCTCCGCAAGGACCTGACCACCACCTACGCCGACTACTTCGCGGCCAACCCGACCTACGAGCAGTTCGGCGACCAGGCTTCGCGCACGGTCGAGGTTCCGAGCGTCAGCAACTCTGTCGCATCCTGGCAGGCCTTCCGCGACGCGTACTCGAAGGCTGTCATCTTCGGTGAGGGCGAGATTTCCTCGGCGCTCGAGGGAGCCGCGGAGAAGATCGACTCACTGGTCGCGAAGGATTAACACCGCCATGTCAACCGTGGCAACAAGCACGCCGCCGGCCGGGAGATCCACGCTCCCGGCCGGCGGGGCCCCCGCCCGCCGGAGGCGCCGCCCGCTCCTCGGGAAGAACCCCATCGGGATCCTGTTCAGCGCGCCGTACCTCATCTTCGTCCTGGCCGTCTTCGCGTATCCGCTCGTGTTCGCGGTCTGGATGTCATTCCACGACTACTTCTTCGCCGCACCCGGCGCCCAGATCGAGCGGCAGTTTGTCGGCCTCGAGAACTTCCAGGAGGTCCTTGCCGACCCCGCCGTGATCCGGTCGTTCGGGAACGTGGGCATTTTCCTCCTGATCAACGTGCCCCTGACGGTGGTGCTCTCGCTCGTGCTCGCCACGGCACTCAACAAGGTCGTGCGGTTCCGCACCTTCCTCCGGGTGTCCTACTTCGTGCCGTACGTGACCGCGAGCGTCGCGGTCGTCGGCGTGTGGTTGTTCCTCTTCAGCGGGAGCGGACTGATCAACCAGCTGCTCGGGCCGCTCGCACCGTCGCCGTCCTGGCTGATCAACTCGACCTGGGCGATGCCGACGATCGCCCTCTTCGTGACCTGGAAACAGCTCGGATTCTTCATCCTGCTCTACCTCGCCGCACTGCAGAACGTCTCCGAGGAGCTCTACGAGGCCGCGGCGACCGACGGAGCCGGCAAGGTGCGGAGCTTCTTCTCCGTGACCATCCCGGGCGTGCGTCCCGCCACCGTGCTGGTGCTGCTGCTCGCGACGGTCACCGGCGCCAACCTCTTCACGGAGCCGTATCTGCTCACCGGTGGCGGCGGCCCCAACGGCGCCTCCGCCTCCCCCGTGCTGCTCATGTACCAGCGCGGCATCGAACAGGGCTCGCCGGACGTGGCGGCCGCAATCGGAGTGATTCTCGTGATCGGCGTCCTCATCCTCGCTTTCATCCAGCGCAAGCTCGCGGGAGGTGATGAATCATGAATCGCGGTCAGCACATCCTCCGCGGAATCGTCCTGGCGCTGGGCGCGTTCGTGTTCCTGTTCCCGTTCTATTACATGATCATCGGCTCGCTGCAGGCCTCTCCGGACCCGAGTCTGGGGGGCGCCTTCCCCAACCCGGCCAACCTCACGCTCGACAACTACGCGGCCATCAACAGCCGCATCGGCCTGGTGCAGGGCCTCGTCAACTCCGGAATCTTCGCCGGCGGCGTGATCCTCTGCACCGTGGTGTTCGGGGTGCTCGTGGGCTACGCCCTCGCCCAGTTGCAGTGGCGCGGCCGAGGGGTGACCTTCGCCCTCGCCCTGCTCGTGCAGGTCGTTCCGTTCCAGCTCCTGATGATCCCGCTGTACGTGCTCATCGCCCGTGACTACGGTCTGGCGGACAACTACCTCGGCATGATCCTTCCGTTCGCGATCAACTCGACGGCCGTGATCATCTTCAGGCAGTACTTCCTCCAGGTTCCGCGGGAGCTCTTCGACGCGGCCCGCATCGACGGCGCCGGCGAGCTCAAACTGCTCTGGAACATCGCCCTCCCGTTGGTTCGGCCGGCGCTCCTCACCGTGGTGCTGCTCACCTTCATCGGCCCGTGGAACGAGTTCCTCTGGCCCTTCCTGGTGACGAAGGAGGCATCCCTGCAACCCCTGGCGGTGTCCCTGGCCAATTACCTCAGCACCGTCGCCGCTTCCGCGGCGAACCCCTTCGGCGCAATCCTCGCCGGCGCCTGCGTTCTCGCGGCACCGGCCGTGCTGATTTTCATCTTGTTCCAGCGACACTTCGTGTCCACCAATATCGGCTCCGGCGTGAAAGGTTAACAATGCCAACGACCACAGATTTCCCGTACACACTGACCCGGATGGGCGTCATCATGACGCCGGAAGAGGGCAACGCCAATGAGGCGGAGGGCGTGCTCAATCCGGCGACCGGGCGCAGCGCCGACGGCACCCTCTACCTCCTGCCCCGGCTCGTGGCCGCCGGCAATGTCTCCCGCGTCGGGCTGGCGAAGGTGATCATCACGGATGGCGTCCCCACCGGCGTCGAGCGTGAGGGCGTCGTGCTCGAACCCGATCGCGGCTGGGAGCGCGGCGCGAACAACGCCGGCGTCGAGGATCCGCGGGTCACCTACATCGACCGACTGGGCATGCACGTGATGACCTATGTCGCCTACGGCCCCCTGGGCCCGCGCACCGCGGTCGCCGTGTCGACCGACCTGCGCGAGTGGCGCCGGCTCGGCCCCGCGCTGTTCGCCTACGACGACGCACTCGACATGGACCTGAACCTGTTCCACAACAAGGACACCGTCTTCTTCCCCGAGCCGGTCACCGCACCCGACGGTGTGGAGAGCTTCGCCGTGCTGCACCGCCCGATGTGGGACCTCGGCGAGGTCAGGCCCGGTGAGGGCGTTCGCGTCCCGGCCGGCGTCACCGACACCCGCCAGAGCATCTGGATCAGCTACCTGCCCGTCGCCGACGTGCTGGCCGATCTCACCCTGCTGACCTACTGGAAGGGCCACCGCTTCCTGGCCGGACCGGAGTTCCCATTCGAGGAGCTGAAGATCGGCGGCGGCCCCGCTCCCCTGCGCGTGCCCGAGGGCTGGCTGCTCATGCACCACGGCGTGACCGGCACGATCGACGGCGCCTTCTCCCAGCAGCAGAAGGTCAACTACTCGGCCGGCGCAATGATCCTCGACGGGGACGACCCGACGAAGGTCATCCGGCGCACCGAAGAGCCGCTGCTCAAGGCGGAGACGCCCGACGAGATCAGCGGCATCGTGCCCAACGTCGTCTTCCCGACGGCGATCGAGGAGATCGACGGCCGGCACTACGTCTTCTACGGCATGGCCGACTCGAAGATCGGCGTCGCCCGGCTCGACCGCGCTAAGGCCTAACCCCTCCCGCACTCCTCACCTCCCGCGAAACCGCAGTTGTGCGCGCTAAAACGCAGTTTTAGCGCGCACAACTGCGGTTTCGCGGGAGTCCGCGCTACGTCGTAATCGGCGGGATCAAGCCGAGGGTCGCCTTCAGGCGGTCCTCGGCTTTTTCGTCGGCCTGGCTGGCGGCGAGGTTCGCCTCGGTGACGGCACGGACCACCTCGTCACGCTGGATTTTCACCCCGCGGGGGGCGTCGATTCCGATCCGGATGCTGTCGCCGCGTGCGTCGAGGACGGTGATGACGATGTCGTCACCAATGAGGATTTTCTCCCCCGACTTGCGTGTAAGAACCAGCACTCGCCCAGCCTAGCGCGACGGGCCGGGCGCTGGCCGCCCCAGCCATCTGACCGGAAAACCCAGGTCGTCCACCGTCGCCGGAGACGCGGTGAGTTCACGGCCCACGGCCACCACGGCGTCGATCGGAACGGCGTCCGACACGGCCCGAACCCACCGGGCGGTGTCATCGGCCTTGCGGCTCGCGTCGACGACCAGCCAGGTCTGGTCGGGCTCCATGGCGCCCAGGCTCGCGACTTGCCGGGCCAGGTCGCCGGCCGGTTGCGCGCCGCGACCGAGGGCGAAGGCGACGACTATGCCGTGCCCCTGCGCGACCCCGCCGGCCCGGGCCGCCAGCGCCCCGCGACGGTCGTCGACACGTTCGTTGCCCTCCCCCGGCAGGGCTCCGCCGACGCGGACTTCGCCCGACCCGACGGCCAGGACCAGGCTCCGGGCCGCCGCGAGAGCGTCGTCGGCCTGGCCGACAACGAGCACAAGGTCGCCGGCTCCGGCGAGGACTGCCGGGGCCACACGTGCCTTCGCCGCGGCCGGCGGGGTTCCGCCGGTGGCAAAGGTCAGCTCGTCCATCAGCGCGGCGAACCTGTCCGACCCGGTGGAGAGGCGATCCGCGGCGGCCGGATCGTGCGCGCGGGCCTCCGCCTCGTCCGCATCATCCAGCAGGGCCGCGATACCGAGGCGAGTGGGCAGGGCCACGCTGTCGCGGGCGTGCAGAGGACGGCGCGCCGGCATCTCGACGGTGACCTCGTAGTGCTGGCGGGCGAAGAACCCGCGGATGCCGCCCACCGTGACCCGCTCGGCGGCGACGATGGTGGCCTCGGGCCCGTGTTCGGCGAGGATCCGGGCCTTCAGTTCGCGCAGCGTCGCACCCTCAAGCTGAAATCGATTCGGTTCCACGGACCACCCCCACGGTTTCGATGGTCACGTTTGCCGACGTGGCCTCGGGGTACGACAGCACCGGGAGGCCCAGGGTCAGGGTGGACACGAGGCGGCGCACGGCGGGCCGCAGGGCCGGCGCGCACACGAGCACGGCCGCCAGGCCGCTGGACTCGACGGCCGCGACCGACGCCCGCACCGAGGCGAGGACGGCCTCAATCCGGGCGGGGTCGAGCATGATCTGGGTGCCCTGGTCCGTCGGGCGCATGCCCTCCATCATCGACTGCTCCAGCGCCGGTTCGATCATGATCACCCGCAGCAGGGAACCGTCGAGGTACTGGGCGCTGAGCGCAGGTCCCAGGGCCTGGCGGGCCGTTTCGATCAGGCCCTCCGGTTCGACGGAGACCTTGGCCCGGAGCGAGAGCGCCTCGTAGATCCGCGGGAGGTCGTTGATCGGGATCTGCTCCTCGAGCAGCCCCTGCAGCACCCGCTGCACCTCGGCCAGGGAGAGCAGGCCGGGGATGAGGTCGTCAACGGCCGCCGGGTTGACCTGTTTGACCCCCTCGGTGAGCACGCGCACATCCTCCCGGGTCAGGAGCCGTGCCGCGTTGCTCGTGATGATCGAGGAGAGGTGGGTGATCAGCACCGAGACGCGGTCGATGACGGTGGCGCCGGTCATCTCCGCGCTGTGCCTCAGCTCGCTCGGCACCCACTTGCCGGCGAGCCCGAACACCGGCTCGACGGTCACGATTCCCGGGAGCGAGTCGAGCGCGTCGCCGAGGGCGAGCACCTTGCCGGCCGGCGCTATCCCCCGGCCAGCCTCAACGCCGGAGATTCGGATCACGTAGGTCGACGAGGGCAGCTCGACGCTGTCCCTCGTGCGGACCGGCGGCACGACGACCCCGAGGTCGAGTGCGATCTTGCGGCGGAGGCCCCGCACCCGGGCCAGCAGGTCGTCCGAGGCCCCGCTGACGATGTCGACGAGGTCGGCGGCGAGCAGGATCTCCAGCGGGTGGACCCGCATTTGTTCGATCAGGTCTTCCGGGGTGTCGGAGCGAGGGGCGACCTGGTCAGCCATCACGGCGGCATCCGTCGTGAGCTTCTCGGCGTCCTCACGCAGCTTGATCCGTTGCGAGACGATGACGAGCACAGCCCCCACGACGATGAACGGGATGATCGGCATGCCCGGGATGAACGCCATCAGGATCGCGGCCCCGCCGGCGATCATCAGCGCGTTGCGGGACTGCGTCAGCTGGGCCCCCGCGGCCTGGCCGATGTCGCTTTCGGCGTTGGACCGGGTCACGATCATGCCCGTCGACACGGCCATGAGCAGCGCCGGGATCTGCGTCACGAGGCCGTCGCCGATGGTCAGCAGGGCGTACGTGTCGAGCGCTTCCGTGATCGACAGCCCGCGCTGGAGCATCCCGATCGTGATGCCGCCGATGATGTTGATGATGATGATGACGATCCCGGCGATCGCGTCACCCTTGACGAATTTCGACGCACCGTCCATGGCGCCGTAGAAGTCCGCCTCGGCGGACACCTCGGCGCGGCGTTCCCGGGCCTCGGTGTCGGTGATCAGCCCGGCGTTCAGGTCGGCGTCGATGGCCATCTGCTTGCCCGGCATGGCGTCGAGGGTGAACCGGGCCCCGACCTCCGCGACGCGTTCGGCGCCCTTGGTGACCACGACGAACTGGATCACGACGAGGATCAGGAAGATCACCGCGCCGATGATCATCGACCCGCCGACGGCCACATGCCCGAAGGCCTCGATGACCTGTCCGGCGTAGCCGTCGCCCAGGACCAGGCGCGTGGATGCGACGTTGAGGCCGAGCCGGAACAGGGTCGCGACGAGCAGCAGCGAGGGGAAGACCGAGAAGTCCAGGGGCTTCTTGACGAACATCGTCGTGAGCAGGGTCACCAGCGCCAGCATGATGTTGACGATGATGAGCAGGTCGAGGACCGGCGCCGGCACCGGCACGACGAGCAGCAGGATGATCCCCACCACTCCCACCGGTACGGCGAGCTTTGCGAGATTGCGGTTCATGTCAACGGCCTCCGGTACGGGCTGGTTCGGCGGTGGGTTCGACGGTCGGTGTGATCAGGGCTGGTGGGGGTCCGGGAGGTTCGTTCATCGCCGGCTGCCGCATGGTGTGCACGCCGGTCGAGCGTGCCCGGGAGCCGAGCGCCATCACGAAGGCGAGCACCCTCGCGACGGCGTTGTAGAGCTCGAACGGGATCTCCTGCCCGATGTCGCAGGCACCGTGCAGGGCGCGCGCGAGCGGGATGTCCTGCACGATCGGCACCTTGTCGGTCACGGCCTGCTCCCGAATGCGCGTGGCGATGTGCCCGACACCCTTGGCGACCACGCGCGGCGCGGACTTGCCAGGCTCGTAGCGGAGGGCGACGGCCACATGCGTCGGGTTCACCAGCACGACGTCGGCGTCGGACACGGAGGCGATCATCCGGTTGCGGCTCATCTGGAACTGGCGGGCGCGGCGCTGCGACTTGATCAGCGGGTCGCCGTCGGAGTTCTTGTTCTCGTCCTTGACTTCCTTTTTCGTCATCCGGGTCTTCTTCCGGTTGCGGCGCATCACGACGAACATGTCGGCGGCCGCGAGGACGAGACCCGCGATGACGGCGGATTGCAGCAGTGAGCCGGTCCCGGCTCCCGCCGCGGTGAGCAGCGCCGAGACGGGAAGACCGCCGGCGGTCATCAGGATCGGCATCAGGCCCTGGATCACGATGACGAGCACGAACCCCACGACGGCGGTCTTGGCGAGGGCCTTCACACCCTGCCACAGTGCCTGGGTGCCGAAGGTCTGCTTGATTCCGTTGATCAGGTTGAACTGCTCGAACTTGCCGGCGAGCTTCTTGACATGGATGCCGCCCTGGCCGACGGCGCCGACCAGCACGACCACGACGACAATGACGAGCATCGGGGTCAGCGTGCCCGCCAGGGAGTCGAAGGCCTGTGCCATCGCCTGCACGGCGGCCGCCGGGTCGGGGTTCATCACGAGGCTCTTGACCGTGAACAACTGGTCGGTGGCGGCCTGGCCGCCGACCGCGATCGTGGCCGGGATCATGGCCCCCGCCGCGCCCACGCCGAGCCAGGCCGTCACGTCCTGCGACTTCGAGAGCTGCCCCTTGGAGCGGACCTCCTTCATCCGCTTCTGGGTGGCTTCTTCTGTGCGTTCCCCGGTGTCGGACATCAGCGCACCCCGGTCAGGGCGTCGACGGCCAGCCCGGTCAGGGACGCCACGATCCGGGGCAGGGCCACGAAGACCAGGCCGCCGAGCATGAGGGTCAGCAGGATCTTCAGCGGGAAGCCGAGCGCGAACGCGTTGAGCGCGGGTGCCACCCGGGTGAGCAGGCCCAGCCCGGCGTCGGCGAGGAACAGTACCACGAGCAGGGGTCCGGCGATTTGCACCGAGGCCAGGAACATCTGGGTGACCGCGCCGACGGCGGCCTCGACGGGGTGGGCGAGGTCGATGCCCCCGCCGAGCGGCAGCGCGCTGAACGTGCGCACCAGTCCGCCGATGATCAGCTGGTAGGCGTCGGAGGAGAACATGAGGGCCAGCGCGGTCATCTGGAAGAGCCTGGTGAACTGGGCGCCGTTGATCATCGACTGCGGATCGAAGGCCTGGGCCAGCTGGAATCCGCCGAACATGTCGATGAGGCCACCGGCAGACTGCACGGCGGAGAAGATCACGTAGACGAGGAAGCCGAGCACCGCGCCGACGAGCACCTCGAGCACGACCGCGCCGAAGAAGGCGGCGGTGTCCATGGAGACGTAGCCCGCGGTCACCCGCGGCGACACCGCCAGGGCGAGGGCGACGGCGAGCATGCCCTTGACCCGCAGCGGGATCGCGTTGTACGAAAACGGCGGGGCGATGACGATGAAGGCGACCATGCGAACACCGGCGAGCATGACCGCTTCCAGCCAGGCGAAGTCGAGGGCGAACGCCACCTAGCCACCGCCGAGGAGCGACGGGATCTTCTCGAACATCTGCCGGGTGAAGGAGACGGACTCGGCGATCATCCAGTGCCCGGAGACGAGCAGGGCGAGGGAGACGGCGATGGCCTTCGGCACGAAGGACAGCGTCACCTCCTGGATCTGCGTGATCGACTGCAGCAGCGAGATGGCGAAGCCGACGACGAGGGCGGTGACGAGCACCGGTGCGGAGAGCTTGGCGGCCAGGATCAGGCCCTGCAGGCCGATGTCCAGTACGGCGTTGGTGTCCATCAGCCCATCCGATAACTGGATATGAGGGAGGTGATGATGAGTCCCCAACCGTCGACGAGCACGAAGAGCAGGATCTTGAAGGGCAGGGAGATCATCACCGGCGGGAGCATCATCATGCCCATCGACATGAGGGCGGAGGAGACGACGATGTCGATGACCAGGAACGGGATGAAGATCACGAAACCGATGATGAACGCGGCCCGGAGCTCGGAGATCATGAAGGCCGGGATCAGGGTCGGCAGCGCGACGTCGTCGGGGCCCTGCGGGTTCGGCAGGTCGGCGGCGCGGGTCATCAGCGCCAGGTCTTCCTCGCGGGTGTTGGCGAGCATGAACTGCCGGAGGGGTTCGGAGGCCGCGGCGAGGGCATCCGTGAAGCTCATCGAGCCGTCGAGGTAGGGCGTCACCGCGAGGTTGTTGATGTCGGTGAGCACGGGCGCCATGATGAACAGCGAGAGGAACAGGGCCAGGCCCGCGAGCACCTGGTTCGGCGGGATGGACGGCAGCGCGAGCGCATTGCGGGTCATCGCCAGGACCACGAAGATCTTCGTGAACGAGGTCATCATCAGCAGCAGGGCCGGCGCAACCGACAGCAGTGTGATGCCGATCAGGGTGACGACCGCCGAGGACGGCGCGCCGTCCGGCCCGTTGAGGTCGATGGTCAGCCCGCCGCCGCCGCCGGGTGCGACGGGGGCCGTCGGGTCGGTCGGGTCCGTGGGCGGAACGGGGTCGCCCGGCACCGCATGGCCGGCCGAGGCGGTCGCGATGATGATGGCCGCCACGATCAGCAACATCAGGGTGATCAGGATGCCCAGCCGGACGGTTCGGTTACCCGTCCACGTGCGAGGAGCCCCGGCCCTCACCGTTCTTGCCGGAGCACGGCGGCCGTCTGCTGCCACGTTGCCGGCGACAGGATCGACCCGCCGAGACGACCGGCCTGCCCCGACTTGCGGCGCGGCCGGAACTCGAGCGGCGGCTCCGGCGCAGTGTCGCCTCCGGACAGGTCGCTGCCGGCCAGGTCGGTGCCGGCCAGGTCGGTGCCGGCCAGGTCGGTGCCCTCGGCCACCGACATCGACTGCGCGAAGGTTTCCGCGCGGTCCCCGACTCCCCCGCCGCCCTGCAGCACGGTCACCTGGGCCTCCGTCACGCCGAGGATGAGCCGCCGGCCGTCGATCTCGACCACCACGACGGACGCCTTGGAACCAAGGCTCTGCCGGCCGACCACGGAGACCAGGTTCGAGGCCCCGCGGGCGCGGCCTCCTCGCGACAGGCGTCGCTGCATGACCCAGAGCAGCCCGAGCACAACGGCCAGGGACAGCACGACGCGGAGTCCGACGAGGAGGGTGTCCACCTAAGCGAGCACCTCGGCGACGTCGAGGATCTTGGTGATTCGGACGGCGTAGTCCTGGTCGACAACGACGATCTCGCCGTGGGCGATCAGGCGGCCGTTGAGCAGCACGTCGGCCGGGGCGCCGGCGGAGCGGTCCAGTTCGATCACGGCGCCGGGTTCGAGGGAGAGCACGTCGCGCACCGACATCCGGGCGCGGCCGATCTCCACGGTCAGCGACATCTCGACGTTGTTGATCCGGCCGAGCTTGCCGGTCACCGAATCGGTGGCGCGCCTGCCGTCGCCGCCGACGACGCCGTTCTCCCTGAGCCGGATGGCGAACCAGCCCGTGACCGCGCCGTCCCCGGTCAGCTCGAACACGGTCGTGGAGGGATCGGCGAAGAGCGTCGACGCGTCTTCGACCCGGCTGTCGGCGAGCACGCCGGCTCCGAGCACCGCGGCGGCGCTTTCGAGGGCTGGGCGGAGCACGTCGTGACCGGACACGAGCGGCGACTCGGTGCCGGCGGCGGCGCCGAGCGTGTTCGGCTGGCTCAGCACCAGAGCGAGGTCGGCCGAGGTGGCTCCCACGAACGAGGCGACGACGGCTGCGGCGACCCGGCCGGCCGGGGCTGCGGCGCCGGAGCAGGCCGCGGAGTCCAGGGGCAGCCCGGTGGGCAGCACCCGCACGAGTGCCTCGACTGCGGCGGACGGTAGAGCGCGGGTGGTGCTCATCGGGGCTTCTCCTTCGATTCGATGATGATGCAGGCGAGGCGCGAGCCGTTGGAGCCGACCGCGGCCCTGGCCAGGGACAGGCCGTCAACGGCCAGGTCGAGCGGCCGGTGCTTCGGATGCGGGATCGGCAGGATGTCGCCGACGGCGAGGTCGAGGATCCTGCTGGGCAGCACACGCACCGGGGTGAGCCGCAGCGACACCTCGACCGGCACCCGGCTGAGCTGTGCCTGGAGCAGTTCCTTGGACTTGGCTCGCGATCCCGTGGGATGCACCTCGCCGAGTTGTTCCAGGAGGATTCGGGCCGGCAGCGCGACGGTGGCGATGCTGCTGCCCTCCCCCACCTCCAGCGCGAACGAGGCGACGATCATCAGGTCGGCCGTGGCCGCGGCCTGGGCGAACTGCGAGTTGTACTGGATCGCGTCGACGCTGATCGGCACCACGAGCAGGGCGCCGAGGGAATAGCGGAGGTCTTCGAGCGCATCGCTCATCAGACCCCGCACGAGGGCCTCCTCGATCTGGGTGAACTTGCGCTCAGGGGCGATCCGGTTGCCGCTGCCGCCGAGCATGTGGCTGACCCAGGTGAGGGCGGTGGACGCGGGGAACTGGATGACCGCCTTGGCGCTCGAGCCCTCGAGGTTGCACAGCACCATGGCCGTCGACGCCGGCAGGCTCGACGCGTAGTCGTCGTAGGTCTGCATGAGCACCTGGTCGCAGGTGACCTGGCAGACCATCCGCACCTTCGCGGTCAGCTGGGTGCCCCACTGGCGGGCGAAGGTTTCGAAGGCGAGTTCGAGCACGCGGGAATGCTCCCGGGCGAGCGTCGTCGGGCGTCGGAAGTCATAGACCTCGACCGTCTTCGTCGCCGCCGCGGCCCTCGCGGGCGCACTGATGCCGTACTGTTCCTGGACCGTCACGGTCGCCACTATCGGCCGGCGGATGGGCAATGTTAGGCGATCGCCATTCTTGCCAGGGGGATCACCCGTGCGAACTCTTCGCGGGGGCCGGTTTGTCGGCCTTGACCGCCTTCCTCGCCTTGGCGGGCGGCTCGATCGCGGTTCCGTTCACGACGCCGGGGATGAGTTTGCGGATGCTGTCGGGCTGGTTCGAGAGCACGACGACGTCGACCCGCCGGTTCCTGGCCATCGAGATCGGGTCGGCGCGGGCGGTGACGGGCCTGGCCGAACCGTAGCCGACCGCTGCGATGTGCTCCTGCGGCACTCTCCCGTGTTCGACCATGCGCCGGAGCACCTGGGTTGCCCGGCCCGAGGAGAGCTCCCAGTCCGTGGGGTAGATTCCCGTCGAGCCGTGGCGGTCGGCGTGTCCCTCGACCGAGATTTCGCGCTTCGAGGTCGCCAGCGGCGGCGCGATCGCGTCGAGGACCTGGATCGCCTTCGCGCTCAGGTCGACCCGGTTGCCCTGGAAGAACGTCTCGGTCCCGACCAGGCCCGCTGACAGCCCCCGTTCGTCGAATTTGAAATCGACGAGGTACTCCAGCCGCTGCTTCGCCAGGGCGGCGCGCATGGCCTCCTTGAGCGCGGTGAGCTTGTCGACCTCGAGCTGGGCCAGTTCGAGGTCGGTGAATCCTTCTGCCTCCTGATCGACGAGTTCCACGGGAACGACGACACCCTTCGCGGTGTCGATCGCCTGGACATCCGTCGCCCCGAAGCCGGTGGCGAGCGAATTGCGGAGCTGTTCGAACTTCTTCTCATCGACGGTCGACATGGCGTAGAGCACGATGAACATGCACATCAGCACGGTGACCATGTCCATGTAGGACGCCATCCAGCGCTCGTCGACGTGTTCCTCGTGGTCCTCGCCGAAATGGCGGCGGCCCGGGCGCGCGCTCATGCGGCTTTGGACAGCGCCTGTGCGGGAACCATCGCCCGCAGGCGCTCGCCCAGGAGTCGGGGCTGGCTGCCGGCCTGCACCGCCAGCGCGCCCTCGAGTACCAGCGTCATCCGGTCGACCTCGAGGTCGGAGAGGCGCTTGAGCCTGGCCCCGAGCGGAAGCCAGAGGAAGTTCGCCGAGAGGAGACCCCAGAGCGTCGCCACGAAGGCGGCCGCGATCATCGGGCCGAGCGTATCCGGGCTGTCGAGGTTTTCCAGGACGTGGGTGAGGGAGACGACGGTTCCAACGATGCCGACGGTCGGGGCATAGCCGCCCAGGGTCGTGAAGAATTTCGCCGCGTTCCGGTCGGACTTGGCCGTCGTGGCCATTTCGTCCTCCAGCAGCACGCGGAGTTCGTCGCCGTCCGTGCCGTCGGCGATGTTCTGCAGCGCGCCGCGCAGGAACGGGTCGTCGATCGCGTCGGCCTCCTGCTCGAGCGAGAGCAGGCCCGCGCTGCGAGCCTTCTCGGCCAGGCCGACGATCTGGTCGATGACCAGCTGCGGCGGGGTCGTCTTGCCCCGGAACGCCCTGGGCAGGGACTTGAAGGCCGAGAGGAAGTCCTTGATGGTTCCGCCGGCGAGTCCGACCGCGATGGTCGCGCCGAAGACGAGGATCATCGGCGCCGGCAGCAGGATGGCCGTGATGGACGAGCCCTCGAGGGTGATCATGGCGAAGAGGGCGCCGAACGCGACGGCAATGCCGATCAGGGTTGCCGGATCCATCAGATCTTCCTCGGGCCGAGGGGAAGGTCGCTCGCCGGCGGGGCGTAGGCGAGCGAGATCACGTGGGCGCGGTAGGCCGCGATGTTCTCGATGACCACGTCCATCGGCTCGGTCACGATGAACTTGGCGCCGTCGACCATGACCAGCGTCGTGTCGGGGTTCGAGTGGATGCGTTCGATCAGGTCGGGATTGATCGCGAACTGGCTTCCGTTGAGCCGCGTCAGAACGATCATGAACCCATCCCCGGTTGTGGACGGCCCCAGCGGCCGTCACACACCACTGTCGGCCGCCCGGCCTCCTCCGTAAGTTGCCGGGCGACCTTCCTCCGCGGGCTTACCTCTTCAGGTTGGTCAGTTCCTGCAGGACCTCGTCGGAGGTCGTGATGATGCGGGCGTTCGCCTGGAAGCCGCGCTGGGCGACGATGAGGTTCGTGAACTCCTGCGACAGGTCGACGTTGGACATTTCCAGGGCGCCGCCGGCGAGGGATCCGAGGCTGCCCTCGCCCGGTGCGCCGAGCTCGGCCGTGCCGGAGTTGAACGTCGACCGGTACCCGGAGGCGCCGGCCTTTTCGAGGCCGCCGGGGTTGACGAAGGTTGCCAGGGCAATCCGGCCGATCGCTTCCTGGCCGCCGTTGCTGAACAGCCCGACGAGGGTGCCGTCCTTGCCCAGCGTGTATGACTTGAGCGTGCCGGCGTCGCTGCCGTTGTCGCGGGTGGCCGTGGCGGTGGTGAGCCCGGCGTATCCGGTGAGCGCAGCGAGGTCGACGGCGATCCCGTTAACCAGGAGCGGACCGCCCGGGGTGAGGGTGCCTGTTCCGTTGTCAGCGAGGGTCGTGGCGCCGGCGGCGACACCGTCGCTGCCCGCGACGCCCCAGCCCGCGGCCGTGCGGGTGAACGACAGGGAGAGCGTCCGGGAGGCCCCTGCGGCGTCGAAGACGGTCACGTCGCGGACGATGCTCGTGCCGACGGCGGCGTCGGACGGGAGGTTGCCGACCACTGACGCGGCCGTCGTGGCGACCGCGGCGATGACGGACTGCAGCGGAAGCGTGATCGGGCCGACGGCGCCGCCCTCGGTGATCTTGCCGTTGACCGCGGTCCAGCCCTGCACGATCGCGCCGTCCGGCGCGACGAGCCGGCCCTGGGCGTCGAAGTCGAAGGCGCCGGCGCGGGTGTAGAGGGTTTCGCCGCCGAGCCTGGTGACGAAGAAGCCGTCGCCGGAGATCATGATGTCGGTGGAGCGTCCGGTGGACTGGGCCGAGCCCTGGGCGAAGTTCGTCGAGATGCCCGCGACCTGGACGCCCAGCCCGATCTGGGCCGGGTTGGTGCCGCCGACCTGAGCCTGCGGTCCCCCGGCGCCCTGCGACATCTGCGAGAGCGTGTCCTGGAACTGCGTGGCGGATGCCTTGAACGCGGTGGTGTTGACGTTGGCGATGTTGTTGCCGGTCACGTCGAGCATGGTCTGGTGGGAACGGAGGCCGGAGATTCCGGAGTACAGGGAACGAAGCATGGGATGCTGCCTTTCGGTCGGACGGTGGGATGCGTGTGTGAGTGGTGGGAAAACTGGACGAGGAGCCGGGAGATCAGGGCGCGGGCGGGGCCGCGACACCGGCGGAGACGCCGGCGACGGAGTCGAGGCCGATGTTCTCGCCGCCGACCGTGACCTGGGGAACCGAGCCGGCGTAGGACACCGCGGTGGCCGTGCCGCTGCCGGTGGTTCCGTCCGCGCGGGCGAAGGTGACATCCTTGCCCACGAGTGCGGCGGCGGCCATGCGCATCTGCAGGGAGAAGCTCTCCTGGTTCGTGTCCGCGAGGGCGCTGATCTTCTCCATCATGGCCAGCTGGGTGGTCTGCGCGATCATCTGGTTGGTGTCCATGGGTGAGCTGGGGTCCTGGTTGCGCAGCTGGGTGACCAGGAGAGACATGAACACCTCGGAGTCCATGGCTTGCTTGGGTGCCCGGGTGACCTCGCCGGTGTACATCCCGGGGGCTGGAGCTGCTACTGCGTCAATGGGCACGGTCGGTCTCTCTTTCTAAGCCATCACGTCGATGGTCGATGATGTGGCCGCGAGGGCCGATGGAGCAGTTCGTTCGGCCGCTGCGGCGGCACGGCGTCGGCCGGTTTCCTCGCGCGCTTCGTGCTCGGCCCGGTCCCGCCCGAAAGCGCCCCGGTCGGCACTCGGGTCGCCGGGCTGGTCTTCCGGCTGGCTGCCGGACGACAGGTTCAGCTGGGCGTTCATCCCCGATCCCGCGAGATCGCGGCGAAGGTCGGGGAGCATCGCCCGCAGGGCGTCGCGGCCCAGGTCCGTGGGTGCGAAGAGTTCGACCCGGATGTTGTCCCCGGTGATGTGCGCTCGCACGGTCACCGGACCGAGGTTGTCTGGCGCCACGTTGATCGTCAGCACATGCTCGCCCGATCGCGCCCCGGCCAGGGTGAACAGCGGGCCGGCGATCTGGCTGGCCAGCGGCGCGGGCGGGGCCGCGGGCGGAGCGGCCTGGGCCGCGACGGGGGCGGCGGACGTGGACGACAGACCGGGGAAGACGGGCGCGGCCGGCGCCGGCTGGGCGGCTGGGGCGGAGGGCGCGGCATCCGGGGCGAGGCTGCCGTCCGGTGCGACCGGCGCGACGTCCGCCACAGTCCGCGCGGAAGCCGCGACGGGCGGAGCCACCGCACTGCCCGGGGTGGCCGCGGAGGCTCCCGGGGTGGCGCTTGACCGGCTCGGCGCGGCCGATGCGACCGTCGTTGGCGACTGCGGCAGGGCGGTCGGCACCGCCGGGGTCAGCGATGCGGGGGTCAGTGACGCCGGGGTCAGAGACGCCGGGGTAAGTGAAGCAGAGATCAGTGACGAAGCAGGGATCAGTGACGCCGGGATCGCCGTGCGGGGCGCGGCGGGTTCCGTCCGCTGCGCCGGTGTGGGGCGGCGATCGGCCGGTGCCGGGGCGACAGCGGAGGCCGGTGCGAATGCGCTCCCCGCGGCCAGGGCGGACAGGGCGGGTGCGGTCAACTCGGGCTGGGCGGGCACGCCAGCCACCGGGACGGCCACCGGAACGGCGTTCCATGCTGCGTCGGAGACGGGGGCGACGACTCCGCTGCCGGGTTCGGACAGGGCACGTTCGACGCCGAGCCTGCGCTTAGCGGGCTCGGACTCCGCAGTCTCGGGCTCGGCAGGCGCGGGCTCGGCAGTCATGGGCTCGGCGGGCAGGTGTGCGGAGGTGTCTGCTTCGAGGGCGCCGGTCAGCACGGCGGCGAAGCCCGCAGCGCCGGCACGGGGATCGGCCGACGTCACCGGGCCGGCCGCGGCGGACGGCGGCGACGGGGGCGCGGTCATCCGCGCGAGGGAGAGGCTCACCTCGACCCGCCCGCCGCGAAGGCGGCCAGCGCGGCGCTGAAGGCGTCGCTGCCGCCGGACGGGAGCGATGCCGGCGCGGTCGCGGTCGGGATGACCCTGCGGATCGTGTCGATGTCGGAATCCTTCATGTAGGCGTCCACGAGGCTGACGGTCCTGCCGGGGTAGGGAGCGTGGATGACCTTGTTGTTGCCGGCGTAGATGAGGATGTGGGCGCCGCCGCCGGTCACGATGAGGTCGCCGGGCAGCGCCTGGGCCAGGGAGCCCACCTCGGTGCCGAGCTTCATCTGGCCGGAGACGAGGCGGGGAACCTTGACCCCGACGTCGGCGTAGACGCGCTGCACGAGACCGGAGCAGTCCATGCCTTCTCCGTCCTCCCCGCCGAAGACATAGGGCACGCCGAGGTATTTCTTTGCGGCGTTCGTCACGTCGGTGCCGGAGACGCCGGAACCGGACCCGGGCGTGGCCACGGAGGGCACCCCGGACGTGCCGGGTGTGCCCAGGGCCGTGGCCAGGTTCGCTGCGAAGGCGTCGACCGGAGCCGCGGCGGTCTCCTGCGCCGCCGGAACCCCGGAGAGCTGGATCAGGGTGGACTGGATCTCGGCGACCCGGCCGAGGGCGGCAACCATCGTCATCGCGCGGCTCCCGCCTGGCCCTGGTGCCAGCGGGTGGAGGCGATCTCGTCGAGCGCGGTCTGTTCGCCGTGGAGCTCTTCGGCGTTCCACGCCGCGGCGTGCCGGGTCTGGAGCTTTTCCAGTCCGATCGATTGCGCCCGGGCTACGTCGAAGGCGTTCTGCGCCTCCCCCACGGCGACGGCGTAGTTCCGGCCGAGCCCGTCGAGGTCGGCGAGCATGCTCCGCGACGACGCGCGCGCGGCCGCCATCGCGTTGAGTGCGGCGCTGGTGGTGGCCGACACCGGGATGTTGGCCATAGCGCTGTGGGTCTCGGTGCGGTGGGCGCTGTTCTCCGTGGCGTTCCGGTTCGCCGCGGCCAGAGCGCCGGCGGCTTCGTCCTGCTGGAGGTGGCGCAGCCGGAGCAACCCGGTGAGCGAGAATGCGCGATTCATGAGATGCCTTCCAGTGTGTTCGTAAGCCGGGTGAGGGCGTCCCAGGATGCCGAGGCCGGCGTCCGGTCGTCCATCGTCTGCTGCAGGAATGCCGTGATGGATGCCTCGTGGTCGACCGCGGCATCGACCAGCGGGTTGGTCCCCCGCCGGTACGCGCCGACGTCGAGCAGGTCCTGGGCGGCCCGGCGAGCGGCCAGCACGCGCCGCAGGACGCCGGCCACCCGGTTGCGTTCGGCGGTGTTGACCCGGGACGCGACGCGGGAAATGGAGCCCAACACGTCCACGGACGGGAAGTGCCCGGTGATCGCGAGTTTGCGGTCGAGCACCACGTGCCCGTCGAGAATGGATCGCGCGGCGTCGGCGATGGGCTCGTTGTGGTCGTCACCGTCGACGAGGACCGTGTAGATGCCGGTGATCGACCCGGTCGCGTCGGTCCCGGCCCGCTCGAGCAGCCGGGCGAGCACGGAGAAGGTGGAGGGCGGATAACCGCGCGTCGCCGGCGGTTCGCCGACCGACAGGCCGATCTCGCGCTGGGCCATGGCGACCCGGGTGAGCGAGTCCATCATCAGCATCACATCGGTGCCGCGGTCCCGGAAGGACTCCGCGATGCGCGTGGCGGTGAAGGCGGCGCGGAGCCGCATCATGGCCGGCTCGTCGGAGGTGGACACGACGACGATGGAGCGGGCGAGGCCCTCGGGGCCGAGGTCGTCTTCGAGGAACTCGCGTACTTCCCGGCCGCGCTCCCCCACCAGGGCGATCACGGACACCTCGGCATCCGTGCCGCGGGCGATCATCGAGAGCAGGGAGGACTTCCCGACACCGGATGCCGCGAACAGGCCCATCCGCTGGCCCTTGCCGACGGTCGTCATGGTGTCCAGCACCCGCACGCCCAGTTGCAGCGGGGTGTCGATGCGGGCGCGGTGCATGGCAGAGGGGCTGTCGTTGTCGAGGGAGACCATCCCGTCGTTCCGGAGGGGCCCCTTGCCGTCGATGGGACGGCCGAGCCCGTCGAGCACGCGCCCGAACAGGCCGGTGCCGGTGGGGACGAGCAGCGGAGTCCCGGTGGACCTGGCCGTCGTGCCGATCCTGACCCCGGTCATCCGGCCGAGCGGCATGCAGCGCACTCCCTCGCGCGTCGTCGCGACGACTTCGGCGTCAATGCCGGGGCCCTCGCCGATCGTGACCAGGTCGCCGATCGAGGCGGGCAGACCGGTCAGCTCGACGCCGAGGCCGACGATCGAGGAGACCACGCCCATTCGCTGGGGCCTGGCCGCGTGGAGGGCCGCGTCGAACTGCCGCGCCTGCGGGCGCCAGGTCGTGGTCACTGCCGGACTCCGTCGAGGGCTGCCCTGGCCCGCCGGAGGGCCGTGCCGATTCTCGCGTCGAGGAATCCTTCGCCGAATTCCGTCATGGCGTCGCCCCGCGCCAGCTGCGGGTCGGCGGTGAACCGCACGCCGGCGCGGGCGGCGATCTCGGTGCCGAGGAGTTCGAGGTCGTCCGGATGCATCCGCACGGTGTGCACTTCGGGCGCGTGTTCGTGGTCGAGCGCGCGGCGCAGGGCCAGGCGGGCCGCCGACTCCCGGTCGCCGAGTTCGGCGCCGATGACGGCCTCGGCCAGGTCGACGGCCGACCCGACGATCGCGACCTCGACGCCCTGGATGAGGGGAAGTGCGCTCGCGTCCAGGGCGCGCGCGGCGGCGGCCAGCAGCTCGACCATCCGGTCCGCCTTCGCCTCGGCGTGCCGGAGGACCGCGGCGTGGTCGGCCTCGAGTCGCAGCGACTGCTCGTGCATCCGGGTGGCGGCCAGCCGGAGGCCTTCCGCGTAGCCCGCGGCGTGGCCCCGGGCCCGGGACTGCTCGTCGATGACCTCGCGGCCGTCCTGTCCGAGGTTGGGGAAGGCCACGCGGGAGAACGCCATGTCAGTAGACATATTCTTCCTCGTCCCCGCGGACGACGGTGATGCTGCCCTGCGCGGCGAGATCGCGGATCGCGCGCACGATCTCGGCGCGGGCATCCTCGACATGCGACACGCGCACCGGGCCGATCGCGGCGATCTCGTCGTCGAGCGTTGCCCGGTTGCGCTCGGACAGGTTCGCCCGGATGACCTCGATGACCGATTCGGAGGACCCCTTCATGGCGGCGGCCAGGATGCCGGAGTCGATGCCGCGGAGCACCTGCTGCACGTCGCGGCTCTCGAGCTTGACGATGTCGGCGAAGGTGAGCATCCGCGAGCGCACCTCTTCGGCCAGGGCGGGGTCGCGTTCGTCGAGGGCCTCGAGCATGGCCCGCTCGGTGGCGACGTCGGAGCGGTTGATGATGTCGACCAGCGGCTGGACCCCGCCGATGACCTCGGCGGCCTCGCTCGAGCCGACGACGGAGCCCGCCCGCAGCTTGAGGGTGTCGGTGACGATGCGAACCGCCTCGGGCGTTGCCGTCCCCATAGTCGCGATGCACTGGGCGACGTCGGTGCGGCGGGAGGCGTCGAGCCCGGCGAGCACTGCGGATGCCCGCTCCGGCCGCAGGTGGGCCAGCACGAGGGCGATCGTCTGCGGGAGCTCCCCGTCGAGGAGAGTGAGCACCTGGCCGGGTTCAGCGGCGTCGAGGAACTCGAACGCCTTGCCCGCCATCGACGAGGCGACCCGGGTCATGACTCCGGCCGCCTTCTCTGCTCCGAAGGACGCTTCGAGCAGCCCGAGTGCGAAGTCGTGCCCGCCGTGCGACTGGCGGGCGCCCGTCGCCATCAACCGATGGAACTCCGTCAGGGTTTCGTCGGCGACGGTGTCGTCGACGCGGCGCAGGCCGACGATCTCCGCGATGATCGCGGCTGCTTCGAGCTCGCTGAACTCCTTCATCACCTCGGCGGCATGCTCCTGGCCGAGGTTCATCAGCACGATCGCGACCTTCTGGGTGCCCGTCAGGGTCTTCGCGGTGGTCGCGGCGGCGCTCATGCCGGCTGCCGTTCGTCCATGAAGCCGCGCAGGTACTGCGCCGTGCCCTTGGGGTCGCGCTGGGCGAGGGCGTCGATCTCCGACCGCAGGTTCTCGGCGTCGGTCGCCTCGTAGGCGATCGACGGTCCCGGGTTGATGATCCGTGGGGTGATCGACGGGGCTCGGACCAGCGGAACCGTCGGTGCGTCCAGGGCGCTGCGGAACTCCGACAGGTCGCCGACATCCATCGGTTCGCGGCTTTGCCGGCGCGACCGCCTGGCGTACACGATCAGGCCGAGGATGAACGGGATGACGAGGGCGGCCGCGATGATGGCGATCCGGATCAGCCCGGCGACGCGGTCGGCGTTCTCGGCCGCCTCGGCGGCGGCGAGGGCTGCCGCGGCATCCTGTTCCCCGGCCGTGTTGAAGCTGACGACCTCGACCGTCACTTCGTCACCGCGGGCCAGGTCGATCCCGGCGGCCGAGGCGACGAGGGACGACAGGTCCGACACGTTGAGGTCACCGGCCGCTTCGGAGTTCACCGCGACGGAAACGGTCTGCCGCTTGATCGCGCCGGACGGGATCGTGCGCGATTCGGTGACCTTGTTGACGGCGTTGTTGCGCGTGCTGTCCTTGGACGTGAAGGTTCCGTCGCTGTCCGCTCCGGCCGGCACGGAGATGTTGTCGGGGCCGAGCACTCCGGCCGCGCCGCCCTTGCTGCCCGCGTACGTCTCGGATTTGACCGCTTCGTTCAGCGCCGGGGCATCCGTGGGTGTCGTGAAGGTCTCCTCGACTCGCTCGGCGGACTCGTAGCTCAGGTCGGCGGCGACCACGACGCTGGCATTGCCCGGCCCGACGATCTTGTCGAGCATGGCCTGCACCGAGCCCTGCACGCGTTCCTCGTACACCGAGGACTGCTTGTCGGCGCTGCCGGTCGCGCCGACGCCGACGGCCGAGAGCACGGCGCCGCCGGCGTCGACAACGGCGACGTCGGACGGGGCCATGCCGTCGATCGAGGAGGAGGTGAGGTGCACGATGGCCTCGACCTGCTCGCCCGTCAGGGTGATGCCGTTTTCGGTTTCAATGAAGACGGATGCCGTGGGGTCGTTCGCCTCGGCGACGAACACGCTTTCCTTGGGGATGGCCAGGCGCACCGAGGCGGTCCGTACTCCGTCGAGCGCCTCGATCGTGGCGGCGAGCTCTCCTTCGAGGGCCCGCTTGTAGGTCACCGACTGCTGGAATTCCGAGGCGGTGACGCCCATCTTGTCCAGGAGTGCGTATCCCCCGGTGCTCGAGGAGGGCAGCCCGGCCGACGCGGCCTTGAGTCGTTCGTCGTAGACGCTCTTCTCGGGAACCAGGATGGTCGCGCCTCCGTCGCTGAGCTCGTACGGCACGCCGTCGGTGCGGAGCTGGTCGACGATCGTGTTGGCGTCCGAGCCGCTTAGGCCGGAGAACAGGGGCGTGAAGGCGGGCTTGGTTGCCCACATCGAGAGCGCGGCGATGCCCAGCACGAGCACCGCCACACCGATGAGCGCGACCGTGCGCTGCGCGATGGTGAACTCGCGCAGCGCGTTTCCGAATCGCCGGAACGCCGAGGTGACCTGAGCCGGCATCAGGCCTGCATCCGCATGATCTCGTTGAACGCGTCAACACCCTTGTTCCGAATGCCGGCGACGAGTTCCATCGTCACCTGGGCCCTCGTCGAGGCGATCATGGCGGTGTGAATGTCGTTCAGGTCGCCGGTGACGGCCTGGATGGCGAGGGAGTTCGAGGCGGACTGGGTCTGCTGGAGGTTGTCGACCGCCCCGGTGAGCGCGCTCGCGAACCCGGCGCCGCCGGCATCCTGCGTTCCCTGGGTTCCCTGGGTGGCCAGCAGGCCCTGCAGGCCGGAAAGCACGCCGGTTCCGGCCGTGCCCTGCACACTGTCAATGGCGCCGAACGGCATCAGGAACGTCCAATCTGTAGTGCTGCTTCGTAGCTGGTCTTCGCGCGGTCGACGACGGCGGCGTTGGCCTGGTAGCCGCGCTGCGCCATGATGAGCTGGCCCATCTGGGTGGCCATGTCGATGTCGGGCAGGCGCACGTACCCGTCCTTGTCGGCGAGGGGGTGGTCGGGCTGGAAGGAGAGCCGTCCCTCCGCGTCGCCGAAGGCCGCCCCGGCGACGTACGCGCCGGAGTTGCCCTCGCCCTCCTGGGCGACGACGTAACGGGCCTGGAAGGCGCTCCCGTCGGTGCTCTTGACCGTGTTGATGTTCGCCATGTTGTCGGCGACGGCGTCGAGCCACTTGCGGTGCAGCGTGAGCCCGGTTCCGGCGATCCCGATCGCGTCGAAGGTCATCAGCTGGTCCGAAGGGCGGCGCGAACGGCGCTGAACGGGGCGTCGGCGGCGCGGGCGGCGAACTGGAACCGCAGCACCGTGTCGATGTTCGAGAGCGTCTCGGTGTCGAGGTTGACGTTGTTGCCGATTTCGTTCGTCGGCTCGAGGGAGCGTTCCGTGGTGGCCGAGGCGTGGCCGTCGCCGGCCGCTACCGACTTCGCCAGGGCGCCCTCGAAGGCGACTCGCTTGGCGTGGTAATTGGGGGTGTTGACGTTCGCGATGTTGTTCGCGATGGTGCGCTGGCGCAGGGCCAGCCCATCCAGGGCACTCGCCAGGGCGCTGGCGGTCACGGATTCAAGCACGGAGTCCCGCTTCGTCAAAGGAACAGACGGCCGATCCGTGGCCAGTGAAGAGCAATCCGTGCTCAGAGTCAGCTATCGGGCGCGCCCAGGGCTTCGTTAGGCAATCATCGGAAGTTCACCCGGACGGGGGGTCTGCGCCCGCTCAGGACGTCGTCAGCTCATCACGTCGACGTACACGGATGTCTCGGCGCTGCGAGCCGCCGAGACCGCGCGCACCGCCGCGAGGTGCCGCCCGGCCGCCTGCTGTGCGGCCTCGATCTCGCGCACCAGCTCCCGCTGGCCGGCCAGGACCTTGTGTGCGCGACCGACCAGGGCGGGCGGCAGCGGACCCAGGCGAACGGGGGCCGTCCACGGCGTGGCGTCCAGGCCGTCGCCGAAGGAACCGAGGAACCTTTCGAGATCGTCGAGCACGCGCATCCACTCGTCGTGTGGGTTCTCCGCCCAGTCCGCGCTAGCCAATTCCGAGCCCCCCACCCGTGGAGCGCGCCGGCTGTGCGGGCATCGACTGCGCGGCCTCGTGCCAGGCCTGGCGCAGCGGTTCGAGCAGCGCGATGCTTTCGCGGGTGCGCTCGACGTCGCGGTGGATGTTGCCGTTGACCAGCGAGTTCGACACAAAGGTGTAGAGCGCGAGCAGGCCTTCGCCGCCGTCCCAGAGCTCGACCTTGAGCGACCCGGAGAGTTCGCTGACGATCGCCTGGGCGTGCAGCAGGTTCTCCGAGGCGACGGCCCAGTTCGCCGCGATCTGCGCGGCTTCGGCCCGGCCGAGGTCGAGCATCAGCCGGTCGTAGAGCATCGTGAGCAGCCGCACGGGCGTGGCCGAGAGCACGGCCTCGCGGTTGTAGCGCAGTTTCTGGGCCTCGGCCCCTGCCGTCATGCTCATCAGGCGCCGCCCGACGGGAGGCCCGCGATCTGCGCGCTGAGCCAGGACGACTGGGAGTTCATCTTGCTCAACTGCACCTCGAGGGCGGCGTAGGTGCGCTCCAGCGAAGACTTGCGAGAGGCCAGCCGCAGATCCCAGTCGGCGATCCTGTTCCCGAGGTCCTTCACGAGCGACTGCTGGCCGGTGACCTTCGCGGTGATCTGGCCCGAAAACTTGTCGGATGCCGAGCTGGCCGCGACGGAGACCCGGGAGGCGATCTCCTGCAGGGTTGCCTCGACGCCGGCCGGGTCCTTCTGCAGGGCGGCGGCGAACTTCGTGGCGTTGAATTCCATGGTGCCGGTCTTCGAGATGCTGATCCCGATTTCCGAGGGCGAGCGTCCGTTCACCGGGAGCGAGGCCGCGGAGAGGATGCGCTGGTTGATGTCGCGCACCGTGCTGTCGCCGGTGAAGACACCGCCGGAGACAACAGCCGCCCCTGAGCCGTTGGTGCTGTTCACCACCGCCGACTTCGTGGCGATCAGGGCGAAGACCCCGTTGAGGCCGTTGACGAGGTCCGAGGCTACCGTGCTGATCGCCGCGTCATTGCGGGCGACCTTGACGGTGACCGGGTCAACCGAGACCGCGGAAACGGTGATTGCGACCCCCGGGAGCAGGTTGGCGAAGGTGTTCGTGGACGAGGTGATCGCCTGTGCGGCGCTGGTTCCGGCCCACAACGTGACCTGGGCATCCTGGCCGGCCTTGACCTCGGTCATCGCGGCGGCCGTGCCGGAGACGGTGAAGCTGCCCGCCGCACCGCTCGCGGTCGCGGTGAGTTGCAGCCGGAAGCCGGCCGCGCCGACGGCGACCTTGGTCGCGGTGACGCCTGCTCCGGCGGTGTTGATCGCCGAAACCACGTCATCCAGCGAGGTCGAGGCCGCGGTGATCGTGGTTGCCGTGCCGCCGGCGCCGGTGATGGTCAGGGTGGTGTCGGGCCAGGCGGTGAGCGCGTCGGAGACCGACACCTGGGTCTGGGCGAGTTTGCCGACGACGAGGTCGATCTGGCCGGCGGTTGCGCCTGTCGTCACCGCTGCGGTGACCGTGGGGGTGCTGCTCGACGCGGTGAAGAGGTCGAGCGAATCGGTCTTCGCCGTCTTCGTTGCGAGGGTGGCGAGGCCGGCGACGCTCGTGTTGAGGCCCTGGAGGGCGGAGATGAGCGCCGTTGACTCGGAGACCTTGTTCTTGAGCAGGGTCTGGGGAACCGCTTCGAGCTGCATGAGGGACTTGATCAGGCCCGTGGTATCCAGGCCGCTGACGAGACCATCGATTGCCATCGACACGATGTGTTCCTCTCCTACTGTTCGATGCGAAAGTGCTTCAGTGATGCTGCGGAAAGCGCCTGGCGACAATCGCGGGAGAGGTCCAGTTCTCCCTCGATTGCCACCAGGCGCCGTTCACCGTGCGAGAGCGCGGATGAGTTGGGCAACCCCGCTTAGTTAGCGGAGGAGCTGCAGAACGCCCTGGTTGGACTGGTTCGCCTGCGCGAGCATGGCGGTACCGGCCTGGGTCAGGATGTTCGAGCGGGTGAACTTGACCATTTCCTCGGCCATGTCGGTGTCGCGGATGCGAGATCCGGCCGCCGTCAGGTTCTCCTTGGAGACGGCCAGGTTCTTGATGACGCTCTCGAACCGGTTCTGCACGGCACCGAGCTCGGCGCGAGCGGTGGACACGTTCTTGATCTGAGCATCGATCGAGGTGATCGCGGCCGCAGCACCGGCCGCGGACGTGAAGTCCAGGCCAACGCCGGCAGGCGCGGTTCCAGCGGCGCCACCGAGAGCAACGCCAGCGGCGGGCGCAACGGCGGTCGAGACAACTCCACCGTTCAGGGCCTGGACGGTGATGCCGGTGCCGGCACCGTTTCCGTCCCTGGTCACGCTCACGCTGAAGTTGGCTGCGAAGTTCGCGTCGGCACCCAATGCCGTTGCGTACTCGTCAACGCTCTGGAAGCCGGCACCACCGACGGCGTCGCTCAGAGTCGCGGTAGTTACGGACGTCGTCACGCCGGCAGCCGTCGTGCTCGTGAAGGTAGCCGCGCCCACCGTGAGAGCGGTGATGTCGGCAATCGCGAAGGCCGAACCTGTTGCACCCGAAGCTGCGCCGGTCAGCGCCGTGGCGATGCCCTTGACGTTCGCCCCGGACAGGTTCACTACGATCTGGCTGCTCGCGTCGCTGTTTGCGCCGACCTGGAAGCTCAATGAGGTGCTGGTACCGTCGAGGAGCTTGGTGCCGTTGAAGTTCGTCGACTCACCGATGCGGGTGAGCTCCTTGGTCAGGGAGTCGACCTCGGTCTTGATCGCACTGCGCGAGTCGGCGTTGTTCGAGTCGTTACCGGCCTGAACGGCGAGGTCTCGAACGCGCTGCAGGATCGACTGCACCTCGTTCAAGGAACCTTCAGCGGTCTGGAGGACCGAGATGCCGTCCTGGGCGTTGCGGCTCGCGACCGTGAGGCCACCGACCTGCGACTTGAGGCCCTCGGAGATGGCGAGGCCGGCCGCGTCGTCCGCAGCGCGGTTGATGCGGAGGCCGCTGGACAACTTCTCCAGCGACTTGGACATGTCGTTCTGCGTTGCGGCGAGGTTGCGGTACGAGTTGTTCGCCGCGAGGTTGGTGTTGACCTGCATACCCATGATGATTTCCTCCGTGATTGGGTCGTGTTACCGGCCCATCCATGGCCCGGCACAATGAACCATCGGCCGGGTGCGGAGGCGCGTTAGCCGTTCTGCGAGGAAAGTTCCTTGGACGACACTCCGGGCGCGGAGATCGCGGCGATCGCGGCCGGCACCCGGTCGTGGGCGAGGCTGGCGATGCCGATCATCGCGTGGTCAGCCAGCCGGGCCAGATAGGCGCTGCGACGGGCCGGCGCGACACGCGACTCCGGCACATACGCGGTGTCGGAGTCATCGGAGTAGTGGGTACCGAGGCCGTCGCGCAGCAGACGGATGGCCTCCGCGCGCTGCTGCGAGACCGCGGAGTGCGTGATCCCCAGCTCTGCGGCGATGTCTTTGACCGGCCGGTCGTCGAAGTAGATCTGCTGCACGACGAGGCGCATGTTCTCCGGCAGGGCCGCGATGGCCGCGCGGAGGTAGGCGAGCCGTTCCTCGGAGAGGAGCGACTCCTCGGGGAGCGCTGTATCGGCGACGAGGAACTCGGCGGTCGTGTCATCCAGCGTGGACAGCGTGCGCGAGGCGTCGGCCAGGCCGGCGGCCGCGGTTTCGCGATCGACCCCGAGGGCCGCCGCGATCTCGTCGACGGTGGCGGTGCGACCGAGCGCCGCGGCCAGGGTCTCCTGCACGGCGACGGTCTCCTTGATCCGCCGCCTGGCCGAGCGGGTCGCCCAGTCGCTGGAGCGCATGTCGTCGGCGAACGCGCCGATGATGCGTCGCCGCGCGAACGCGCCGAACGGGACCCCGAGGTCGGGATTGAAGGCATCCGCCGAGGTGATCAGGGCCAGGGCGCCGGCCGAGGCCAGGTCGTCCCTGGAGAGGTGGCGGGCCTTGGCCCACACCTCGGAAACAAGGTAGCCAACCAGCGGGAGGTTCTCGACCACGAGCTTGTTGCGCTCTGCACGATTCACTGGTGGGACCCTTTACGACGGTGCAAACGGACTATTGGGACTATTAGCCGGACGGGATTCGGACCCCTGAGAGGGGTTCATCCCTCGCTTAGATCCAAGCTAACAAGCACGACGGCCGGGGGTAGACCGGATGCGCCCCCCACAACGGGTCAAACCCTGTCCTCTCTTCAGAGGACAGCCTTTAGAGTTGAACATGCCTCGAATCACTAACATTGTGCCTGCGCCTGCCGACAGTCCCCACCAAGGGACCGGAAGCCGTACCTCCGTACGAGCAGTCCGCACGAGCCGGAAGGGTGGATGACACATGGGCGCCAATGAACTGTCCGCCTTACTCTGGCGAGAGCGCGAATTGCTCGACCTCCTCGTCTTCAAGCTCGAGGAGGAACAGCTCCTGCTTCAGGGCGGCAAGGCCCGCTGGCTGCAGCACGCCACCCGCGAGGTCGAACAGGTACTCGGCCTCGTGCGCGAAGCCGGCCTCGGCCGCTCGGTGGAAGTCGCGGCCCTCGGCCTCGACTGGGGAACGGGCGACGACGCCACCCTCCGCGAACTCGTGGCCAGGGCTCCGGCCGGCCCGTGGGCCGACATCTTCGCCGCGCACCTCGCCGGGATGACCGTGCTCACCACCCAGATCAAGGAACTGCGCGACACGAACGAACGGTTCCTGCGCGCCGCCGCCCGGTCCACCCAGGAGACCCTCGCCGGACTCCAGCCCGAGGCAGACGCCAACACCTACGACGCCACCGGCGCCGCGGGCTCCGCAGCGACGGGCTCGCGCCTGATCGACCGAAGCCTGTGAGGAGAATCACGTGAGCACCTTCAGCGGACTGAACACCGCCTATTCCGGACTGGTTGCCGCGCGCCAGGGTCTCGACGTCGTGGGCCAGAACATCGCCAACGCCAACACCGAGGGCTACACCCGGCAGCGCGTGACCACCTCCTCCGTCGCCGCGGCCGCCGACGCCGGGCGGCTCGACGGCGGAGTGCGAGCCGGACAGGGCGTGTCCGTCGACGGGATCGCGCGCCTCGGCAGCGCCCCGTTCGACTCGCAGGTGCGCTTCTCCGCCGCGGAAGCCGGGTACTCGGCCGTGCGGGCGAACGCGCTGAGCGCGCTCGAAACGTCGCTGCGCGAACCCGGCGACAGCGGACTGTCCACGCGGCTGCAGGAATTCTGGGGCGGCTGGCAGGACATGTCCAACCGAGCCGGCGAGGCCGCGCCGGCAGCGCTGCTCCTCGGCCAGGCCGGCGACCTGGCGACGCAGGTCTCGCAGGGCTACCAGGCCGTCACTGCCCAGTGGTCCGGCCTGCGCGCGGATGCCGTCGGCATGGTGTCCGAGCTCAACAATGCCGCCACCCAGGTCGCCGAGCTGAACGGGCGCATCCGGATGGTGCTCGCGACCGGCGGATCGGCCAACGAACTGATCGACCAGCGCAGCGCCTTGACGACAACGATCGCCGCGCTGAGCGGCGCCACCGTGCGCGAGCTTCCCGACGGCACGGTCGACGTTGGGATCGGCGGAAACGCGCTCGTCTCGGGCGACCGAGCCCGCGCGATCGCCGTCACCGGCTCGACCCGGCTCGAGGGGGCGGCGGCCGACGCGGTGCGCCTGGTCTGGACGAACCCCGCCACCCCGGTTTCCCTCGACGGCGGCGAACTCGCCGGCGCCCTGTCGGTGCTTGCGGCCGCCAACGGCAGCGGCACCGGCGGCGCACTCGCCGAGGCAGCGGCCTCGTACAACGCCTTCGCGACGCACCTGGCCACCACCGTCAACGACATCCACCGCCTGGGCGCGACCTCCACCAACTCCACCGGGCTCGCGGACGGCCTGGACTTCTTCGCCTTCGACCCGACCAGGGCGGCCTTGAGCCTCCGGGTCATCCCCACCGACCTCAGCGGGATCGCGGCGGCCCGGCCCGGAGCCGGAGCCCGCGACGGGTCCATCGCCGATGCCATCGCCCAGCTCGGCGCAGGCAAGGCAGTCGACGCCTCCGGCGCCGCCATCGCCTCCCCCGACACCGCCTGGGCCTCGTTCGTCACGGCCGTGGCCGTGGACACGCGGATGGGGCTGCAGCAGGCACGCCTCGCCGACCTCACCGCGACCTCCGCCCGGGGCCGGCAGCTCTCCAACTCCTCCGTCGACCTCGACGAGGAGAACGTGAACCTGCTCATGCTGCAGCACGCCTACCAGGGTGCCGCCCGCGTGATGACGGCCGTGGACGAGATGCTCGACACCCTGATCAACCGCACCGGACTGGTGGGAAGGTAAGCCATGATCGCCCGCGTGACCAGCCACACCCAGATGCGCGCCGCGCAGCGCAACCTGCACGACAACATGGCCCAGCTCGCGAAGTTGCAGGACCAGGCGAGCTCGCTCAAGGCGATCACCCGCCCCTCCGACAACCCGACCGCCGCCGCGGACGCGATGAAGGTGCGCGCCGAGCTGCGCGCCACCGAACAGTACGGCCGCAACGTCGACGACGGGAACGGCTGGATGTCGACCCTCGACGCGACCCTGTCCGCGGCATCCGCAACCATGAACCGCGTGCGCGACCTGACCGTGCAGGGGGCCAACGACGGCGCCCTCTCCCCCGCGGCGAAGGAAGCCATCGCGATGGAGCTCGACGGCCTGCGCCGCGAGATCCTGGGCCAGGCCAACACGTCCTACCTCGGGCGCAGCGTCTTCGCCGGCAACTCCGACACGGGCGTCGCCTTCTCGGGCGCCCCCGGCTATGCGCACAGCGGGGCGCCGGGAAGCACGGTCGAGCGCCGGATCAGCCCCGACACCACGGTTCGGGTCGACGCCGACGGCGCGGCCGTCTTCGGCGCCGGCGCGGGTTCGGTCTTCGCGCTCATCGACGCCATTGCCGCGGACCTGCGCAACGGCACGAACGTCGGCTCCCGTCTGACGGAGATCGACGCCCGGATGAGCGCCATGACCACCGAACACACCCGGGTCGGCGCCCAGCAGGAACAAATCGAGCGAGCGGAAGAGTCCCTGATGGAGCAATCCGGCCTGCTCGAGTCCCAACGCGCCGGGATCGAAGACCTCGACCTCGGCCAGGTCATCCTGGACCTCAAACTCCAGGAGGTCACCTACCAGGCGGCCCTCGCCGTCACCGCCCGCGTGCTCCAGCCGACCCTGATGGACTTCCTCCGATGAGCGCGACACTGACCTTCGTCACCCCTCCCCCGGGCTTCGCCCCGCTGACGGACTTCTCGCTCGACGAGATCGAGGGCGCCGACGGCCTGTACTCCCTGCGCGCCACGGAGGCGCCCGGCACCCGGATGTTCGTCGTCGACGCCGGCGTGCACCTCACCGACTACCAGCCGGTCATCTCGACCGAGCAGTGCACGGCGCTGGCGCTGACCGTTCCGGAGGATGCGTTCGTGCTCGTGGTCGTGAACCCCGGCGAGGCCGGGACCACCGCGAACCTGATGGCGCCGATCGTCGTCAATGCCACAACCGGCGCGTGCGCGCAGGTCATCCTCGACGGGCAGGACTGGCCTCTCCAGGCCGCACTCGGAGCCCGCGCGGCCTGACCGACGCCGGCTGAGTTGCGGACAAAGTACCTTCCTGTCGCCCGGGAAGGTACTTTTTCCGCAACTCAGTCGGGCGATGGTCGCGCTCGATGGAACGTCCGCTGCGTACGATGGCAGGCATGGACAGCGCCCCTCCGCCCAGCGTCCCGGCACCGAGCGCCCCGGCACCGATCGCACAGACCCCGATCGCCGGGCTCCTGCTCGCCGCGGGAGCCGGATCGCGGCACGGCAGTCCCAAGGCGCTCCGCCGGGGCGACGACGGGCGGCCGTGGCTGCTGCGTGCCATCGACGCGCTCCGCGAGGGCGGATGCTCCCCGGTGATCGTCGTTCTCGGCGCGCGGGGCGACGAGGCGGAATCGCTGCTGCCCGGCCGGGGCGAGACACCTGCACGAGGCGGCGGCCTCGTCGTCGTGCACGCCGTCGACTGGGCCGAGGGCGTCTCCGCCTCACTGCGGGCCGGCCTCGCTGCGGCGGCCGCCCTCGAACCCGCCCCGGCAGCCGTCGCGGTGGTCCCGGTCGACGTTCCCGACCTGGACGGCAGGGTCGTGGCCCGGCTCATCGGGGCCGGGGACGACGACGACGCGACATCCGTGGGCCCCGACACCCTCCGCCAGGCGGGCTTCGACGGCCGCCCCGGTCACCCGGTCGTGATCGGGCGCCGGCACTGGGCGCCGCTCGGCGAGCGTCTCGCCGGCGACACCGGGGCCCGCCCCTACCTGGTGGAACACGGGGTGCGGATGATCGACTGCGCCGACCTCGGAACGGGCGCCGACGTCGACGACTGAGGCCCGCCGGGTCGCTCGGCCGAATCAGCGCAGGTCCGGCACCACCCGGAGCGCGTCGAAGGCCCGGGCCGGGCCCGCATCGTCCGCGAGGGAAGCGGACAGGCGGTCGAGGCGCTCCCGCGCCTCACCCCCGAGGGCGAGCAACCGGATGGCGGCCTCCCTGATCCTCTCCGGCGGCGCGGCGTTCGGGTCCAGCGCCTCGCCGAGCCCGGCCGCCTCGACGGCGGCGGCGCCCGCGAACTGGTCGGTCGAGAAGGGCAGCAGCAGCATCGGGACGCCGTGGGTCATCGCCTCGGTGACGCTGTTGTTGCCGCCGTGGGACACGGCCAGGGCCGAGCCGCGCAGCAGGCTGACCTGCGGCAGGAACTCGCGCACCAGCCACGAGCCGGGAATCGGACCCAGCTCGGCCGGGTCGGTCGATCCCGCCGCCAGCGCCACCCGCACGTCCAGTGGGCGCAGCGCCTCCACCACGCGGGCGAGCACATCCCCGCGCACCGAGAGGAAGCTGCCGAAACTGACGTAGACAACGGGGGCGGCGTCCCGGGCGAGCCACTCCCGCGTTTCGGCATCCGACTCGTCGTCACGCACCGCAGAGCCCAGGAAGACGTGCGGCGGAAGCAGCAGCCCCCGGGCCGCGGGGTGGAGTTCGGCGGGATAGTTGAGCAGGAGCACATCGCCTGACTCGGTGAACGCGTCGGCCGCCGGCGTCGCTCCGGGGTCGAGGCGGATGAGCGCGTCGTTCCACTGCACCGTGAACGAGTCGCGCACCCTCCCGCACAGCCTCCGCAGCGAGTCCAGCTCGTCGTGGCCCGGCGTGAATGCCTCCGGCCAGGTTGACACGAACCCGTAGATCTCCGTGCCGACCGGGAGGGCCGTCGGATGCCCGAGCACGACGTCCGCATGGCTGATCCCCGCGCTCTTCAGGGCCAGCCGCGCGCTGAACGCGAGGTGGTCGACAATCACGTGATCCGGTCGGACGCGCTCGACGACGCGCTGCACGTCCCCGGCCACCTCGACCGGGTTCCAGAGGAGGTCGCTGCTGCGCGCCTCGGCCTGGAACCGCAGCGTCTCGACCATCCCGTTGCGGGTGGCCGCGAAGAAGCCGCGCAACGCGTCATCCTCCCCGGTGGGTTGCTGTTCGGCCCTGATCACCCCCGGATTGGAGCCTCGGCCCAGTTGCAGCGGCACGTGGTCGTAGCCGAACGACCGGACGATCCCGGCGGTGGCTTCGCCCGTGGCCACCACCACCCGCTCGCCCGCGTCCCGCCACGCGGTCGCCAGGGCGGCAAGCGGGTAGAGGTGGGAGGCGTAGTCGGGGCTGATGACAAGCACGCTCATGAGGCGCTCAGCTTACCGGCCGCCGGGTCCGCCGGCGCGGCGGCGGCGCGGTAGACCAGGGAGAGGGCATCCGCCATCGTCTGGATGGCGAAGTCCCGCGCCACCATGGCGTGCGCCCGCTCCGCGTTCTCGGCGCCGCGCGCCCCGCCGGACAGGTCCAGGGCGCTGGTGATCCCGCCGGCCAGCGCGCGGGCGTCGCGGGTGTCGACGAGGAACCCGGTCACGCCGTCTTCGACGAACGTCGCCGGTCCCCCGCCGGCGGGCGCGACCACCGGCAGCCCGGTCGCCAGCGCCTCGAGCAGGGCGAGACCGAATTCCTCCTTGACGCTCGCACACACGTACGCGCCATGCGGGGCGGCCAGGCCCGGGCGCCCGTAGCGGGCGGCCGCCAGCCAGCGCGCCACGGTGCCGTTCGCCCGGTGCCCCGCGAGCAGGAGTCCGCGGGCGGCCGCCTCGGCACGCGGCAGGGCCGCGTCGATCCGGTCCAGCTGGCGTCGTTCCTCGCCCGACGGATGTTCCAGGTCGCCCCCGACGAGGAGCAGGTTGCAGCGTGCGCGCAGCGCGGGGTCACCCAGCCAGGCCTCCACGAGGGTCGCCATACCCTTCACCGTGTGCAGCCGACCGACCGTGATGGCCAGGGGCAGGCCCCGCCGATTCGCCGGGAGTCCGCCGAGCACAGCGTCAAGGGCGTCGAAGTCAGGATGCCGGGCGCCTCCCGGCTCGGATGCGGCGAGCGCGTCGGCACCGGCCCGCTCGATCACCTGGAGGTCGATTCCTTCGGGCACCACGGCGAAACGCTCCGGGTCCAGGTCGATGTCGACCCCCACCAGCTGCCGAAGGTCCCGCCGCAACTCCGGCCGAGGGAAGAGCACGACGCGCGCGGATTCGGCGGTCACGCGCTGCGCCAGTCGCGTCCGGAACCAGAAGTGCTCCTGCACGTCGGCAGCGCCGAAGTCCTGCCGCGTCAGCTCCCCCGCCGCCTCGAGGGCGTGGATCGCCGCGTGGGGATCAGGCGCCAGCGTGAAGACCACCGGGATCCGGAGTTCGCGCGCGACCGTCACCGCTGCGAGAGTGCCGACATCGGCCATCCGGAGATGGACAGCGTCGACCGTCCCGGCCGCGCGAAGAATCCGGCGGAGCCCGCGCTGCGCCTCGACGCGACGCGGCCACGCGTCCACCGAGGCCACCGGTTCGCCGAGGAACGGAACCGTCGCGAAGACGTGCCCGAGCCGGGAGGAGGCGAGGTCGGCCAGGCCGCGCAGGGCGTCGGCGTGGTTCCCCCTGGACAGGGTCAGCACCCGTGAGACCGGCGCGGGGGCGTGCGCATCGGCTGCGCGGCCGGTCGACGCGCCCGCTTCGACCAGCGCGTCCCCGAGCCGCACGAGCAGCGTCGCGATGCCGCCGTTGTCACCCGAGCCCACCTGGGAGAGCTCCCGGTCGATGTCGGCGGGCAGGAACACCTGCGCGATCGTCACGCCGGGCCTCCTCGGCCCCACGACGTCGGAGTGTGCGGCCGGCCCGCTCGACTCGGCCGGGTCGGCCAGGTCGGCCAGGTCGGCCAGGTCGGCCAGCGCGAGCCTCGCGACATCGGCCAGCGAGTCGGTCCCGCGGGCGAGGTCGGTCACGATCCGAGTCCCGGCCTGGTTCGCCCCGAGATCGCCGAGCGCGGCGATCGCCGCCGCACGCACCTCGGTGGCCTCGGCCGGGTCGAGGGCCACCCGACGGATGAGCCGCCCGGGGATTCGTCCGGGCACGAGCCCGGCGGTCTCAACCAGCCGCGCCCTCGCCCCGGGTTCGCTGAGCCCCAAGAGCGCGCCGTCGAGCGCGAGCGCCACTCGTTCCGGTGCCGACGCGCCCCAGCGCTCGAGGCTGCGTTGCGCGATCATCCCGGAGAAGCCACCGGCGGCGACCAGGGCCACAAGCCCGGAGATCGCGTCGGCACGGGGCGGCCGCCCGCCAAGCGCCCACGCCGCATGCTCACGGAGAAAGGGTTCGTCCCTGGCGAGCAGGGACACGAGCGCGCTCCCGGCCGACTCGTCGGGCAGCGGCGCGAGGGCGTGGATCGCGGCGATGGCGGTGAGCTGATCCTCGGGGTCGGTCGCCGCGCGCAGGAGGAGCCGCACGTCCCGCGCCCCGCCGTGCCGGCGCACGGCTTCGGCCAGGTCGTCGGCACCCCGCATGGCCTCGAGGATGGAGCCCGCGGTCCGCACCGCGTCCAGTTCAGCCTGCGTGCCCATGGACACTCCCCTCCCTGCAGCGGAATTCCCCGCGACTTTACCACTGCGCCTTGGGCATGCAATGGGTTGTGCTCGGCCGACGACGAGTAAAGAGTGGTCGCATGATGAGGGTGAGCTATGCCGGGGCGTCGTTCCTCACGAGCGACGACATCGCGAACGGGCTGTTCCGGTTCGTGGCAGCGCTTGGGGAGAACCATGAGGCCGAGTCCCTGGAGATCCCCGCCTTCACGGATGACGGGAAGGCCGTGCTTGTGCGCATGGTCGTCGGTCCCGCCAGCGAGCTGGTCGGCGTTCCGGAGGAATCGGTCCTCGAGGAGCCGAACACCGTCGACTTCGTCTCCGAGCTGCACAAGCGCACCCTGGCCCTGTCCTCCCCCAGGCCGGTGATCGACACGGAGGTCGGCTTCAGCACGGCGTACGACTGGGACGACCTGGAGTAGCAGTTCCGCGCGCAGGCCTGCCAACTGGATTAGGACGGGAGGCCCAACGCTGTTGACGGGCGGCCGCTTCTGAGTAGGGTTTTCTATGCAGCCGGATCGGGGGCGGCATCAGCACGCGGTTGCGGCTCTTATGCACTGTCAACCATTCCGAAGGAGTAATCGTGTTGAGAAAAACCCTCGCCGCAGCCGCTCTCGCGGCTGCCTTTGTGCTCGTCCCCACGGCCGCGCAGGCTTTGGACTGTGTCAATGTCTCGAAGCCACCAGCCGCGTGCGGCTCCAACTGCACCAGCGGGCCGATCATCCACGGCAACTGGGCCTGGCTGCCCAGCGTGTTCCCCGGGGCCCCTGAAGTCTGGGCCTTCGTACCCCCCGGAACCATCCAGGGCTTCGGCCTCGCCGGTGAGAAGGGCAACTTCCAGAACGGTGAAGGCTACGCGCTTCTCGTGAATGCGATCTGCGACTCCCAGGGCTCGGTCCTGGTCAACCGGCAGACCGAGCACGGAATCCAGCTGCTGGAAGGATGTCCCTAGCAGGTTCTGAGCACGGCTGACATGGCCGCCCGGTCCTCCGGAGTCACCCCGAGCTCGTACGCCACGAACACCGGAACCAGCTTCTTCACATACCAGCACTGCAGCGCCGTGTCGGAGGGCAGATCGTCCCAGACGACCCGCTGGCCCGCATCGTGCCGGTCCGAGACATCCGGGTAGACCCCGGGCAGCCACTCGCTGGGGAGGGAGTCGGACTTCGAGCCGTTCTCGGAGCCCTTCACCGCCAGCAGGTTCACCGGGTCGTTCGCGAGCGCCCGGCGCTTCTCGAACGTCCAGGCCGCTCCCCCGGTGGCATACACGGCCTTGAGCGGCAGCAGGTGGTCGATCTGCACGTCATCCGACGTGTCGGCGCCGTGCACGAAGCCGATGCTCTCGCCGCTGTACGGGTCGGCGAGCGTGCCGGTCTCGACGACACAGCGGGCCGGTTTGAGGCTGACGGCCGTGAGGTCGCGGCTCAGGATGTCGTTGCGCGCGTCGCAGCCGTTCCGGTCGAAGTCGAAGGACCAGGAGTCACCGAACAGGTCGTCCCGGTGGCCGGCATAGCTCCCGTCGTCCCGGTATGCGGCGTCGGGAAGTGCGGCAACGGCGGCGACCGCGGCCGCGGAATCCAGCGTCGGACCGGCCGGGGCCGGCACGGTGGCACCCGCGGACGCGCCCGGGGGCGGGGCGGGTGCAGAAGCAGGCGCATCCGTGAAGTAGAGGAACGCGGCCAGAATGACCGCCGCGATGAGCCCTGCGCTCGCCAGGGACCCCTTCGAAGTTCTCCGCCGGCGGGTCATCGAGGGCTCACGCGAGGCATCCCGCCATCCTCCCACGCGGCGGCGGGTGGCACTGCGCGCCGGACCGTGTGAAGCTGGGGGCGTGTCCCTTCCCGCCCCGCTCCCGGACCTTCGCGACGCCCCGATGCTGGCGCGTCCGTGGGTCACGATTGTCTGGGACGACCCGGTCAATCTCATGTCCTATGTGGCCTACGTGTTCCGCAGCTACTTCGCCATTTCGGCGCACGAGGCCGAACGGCTCATGCTCCAGGTGCACAACAACGGCCGAGCCGTGGTGGCCACCGGCAACCGCGAAGAAATGGAACGTCACGTGGAAGCGATGCACGACTACGGCCTCTGGGCCACCCTGGCCAGGGCCGAAGGATGATGCGGTTCGTGCGCGACGCGACCGGCGCCGTGTCCGCGCAGTTCGTTCCGGTGGAGGTCGAGCTCCTGCGCCTCGCCGTGTCCCAGCTGGTCGGCCTGCTGGATGCCGCGGCCAGCCACGCGCTGGGGGCATCCGCCGACCCCGCGGTGCGCCGCCTGCTGCCCGACGCCTACCGCGAGGACGCGGAGGCGGCGGCGGAGTTCCGGCGGTTCACGGCCGACGGCATCCTCGACCGCAAGGAGCGCAACGCGCGCGCGGTGCTGGCCTCGCTCGGCGACGACGAATACCAGGGCGACGACTACCCGGGCGGCGAAGACGACGGTAACGAAGACGAGAGTGACCGTGGGGACGACGTGGACGACCAGCCGCCGGTGACGATCGAGCTCGACGACGCGGCCGTTCAGTCCTGGCTGCGCACCCTCACCGACCTGCGGCTGACCCTCGCCGAACGGCTCGAGCTCTCCTCGGACGGCGTGCAGCACCTCACCGGCGAGGAGGCCCCGTTCCTGGCCAACGTGTACGAATGGCTGGGCATGGTGCAGGAGTCGCTGGTGCACGCGATCGACGTCTGACGGCCTGACACCGCCGGCGCCCGCCTAGCCGAAGAGCGCCGAGACCCTGGTCAGGGTCATGAACACCCCGTAGGCCAGCGGAATCCCGACCAGCGCCCAGGCGAGCGTGAGTTTTGTCCTCGTCATGTCAGGACTCCAATGCTGGTTCGCGCACCGTCGACGGCGTCGCTACGGGTTCGTGGAAGGTGGAATGGACCGGACGGACGAACAGGTTCGCGATGAAACCGATCACCAGCAGCCCCACCATCGTGAGCAGCGCCGGCTGGTACGCCTGGGCGGTGAGCTCCCCCGGGGTTCCCTGGGCGTCCAGGAAGCCGTTGACGATCAGGGGACCTGCGATCCCGGCGGCGGACCACGCGGTGAGAAGCCGGCCGTGGATGGCGCCGACCTGGAAGGTGCCGAAGAGGTCGCGCAGATAGGCCGGTACGGTCGCGAAACCGCCTCCGTAGAAGGAGATGATCACGAAGGCCAGCAGCACGTAGAGCGCCGTCGTTGACGAACCGACGAGGGCCAGGAGGAGGTACAGCACCGTGCCGACCCCCAGATAGACCATGTAGATGTTCCGGCGCCCGGTCTTGTCCGAGGTGGCGGACCAGGCGAACCGGCCGCCCATGTTGGCGATGGAGAGCAGGCCGACGAAGCCGCCGGCCACGACGGCCGACACGAGAGAGCTGCCGTCCGGCTGGCGGAAGAAGTCCTGGATCATCGGCGCCGCCTGCTCGAGGATCCCGATGCCGGCCGTGACGTTGCAGAAGAGCACGACCCAGACGAGCCAGAACTGCCGGGTGCGGATCGCGTTGGCCGCGGAGACGTTGTTGCTCGTGACGAGCGGCTTCGCCGCGATCGTGGCCGGGTCGAAGCCTGCGGGCTTCCAGCCGGCGGCGGGAACCCGGATCGTGAACGCGCCGAACATCATGTAGGCGAGGTAGACGACCGCGAGGGTGAGGAAGAGCTTGCCGACCGCGTCGCCGCTGGCCACCCAGCCCTCCGCTCCCGAGTTCGGGTCGTAGAGGCCCAGCAGAGCCGTGGAGACCGGGCTGGCGATCAGGGCGCCGCCGCCGAAGCCCATGATGGCCATGCCGGTGGCCAGGCCCGGACGGTCCGGGAACCACTTGATCAGGGTGGACACGGGGGAAATGTAGCCAATGCCCAGTCCGATCCCGCCGATGAATCCGTACCCGAGGTAGACGAGCCAGAGCTGGCCGGAGAAGATGCCGAGCGAGCCGACGAGGAAGCCGCCCGACCAGAACAGCGCCGACACGAACATCGCCTTGCGCGGGCCGTTCGTGTCGACCCAGGTTCCCATCACCGCGGCCGAGAGCCCGAGCATGACGATCGCAATCGAGAAGATCAGGCCGATCTGGGTCAGGCTGACGCCGAAATGCGCGACAAGTGCGGTCTTGTAGACGCTCGTCGCGTAGGCCTGGCCGATGCACAGGTGAACGGCGAGCGCCGCCGGCGGAATGAGCCAGCGGTTGAATCCGGGAGGTGCGATCGTGCGCTCTCGATCAAGCCAGCTCATGGTGATTCCCTCATCACAGGAGAGCTGGTTCCCACAGCTCCATTGCCATCGGCAAAAACGCCGTAACGCACAGCCTATCGTGCTCCAGCGCAACATCCGGATGGGCGCGGCGTTGGGCATCCGGCCCCGCTGGGGGCAGGATGGGGTTCATGACACATAAAGCCCCGGTAGAGGACATCAACGAGAACAACCTCGTCGTCAAGAAGCCCAAGACGTCCGCGGCCGGGCTCGAGGCCGTGATCGTGGCCCTGGACCGCGGGATCGCCCAGGCCGGCGTGGCCCGCACGGCCCGGTCGCTGCTGCGGCTGAACCAGCGGAACGGCACCGACTGCCCCGGCTGCGCCTGGCCCGAGTCGCAGGGCCACCGCAAGACCGCGGAGTTCTGCGAGAACGGCGCCAAGGCCGTCGCCGAGGAGAGCACGCTGCGCACGGTGACCCCGGCCTTCTGGGCGGAGCATTCCATCACCGAGTTGTCCGAGAAGACCGAGTACTGGCTGGGCAACCAGGGGCGCATCACGCATCCGGTCGTCATCCGCCCCGGCGACACGCACTACTCGCAGATTTCCTGGAACGACGCCTTCGAGCTCATCGGCGAGCAGATCAGGGCGACGACGCCCGAGCGCACCGTGTTCTACACCTCGGGCCGCACCGCCAACGAGTCCGCGTTCATGTACCAGCTGTTTGCCCGGTCCATCGGCACCAACAACCTGCCGGACTGCTCGAACATGTGCCACGAGTCATCCGGCTCCGCGCTGAACCCCACGATCGGCATCGGCAAGGGCACCGTCTCGCTCGAGGACATCCACCAGGCCGAACTGATCTTCGTGATCGGCCAGAACCCGGGCACGAACCACCCCCGGATGCTGTCGGCCCTGGCCGAGTGCAAGGACAACGGCGGCAAGATCGTCGCCGTGAACCCGCTGCCGGAGGCCGGGCTGTTCAATTTCAGGGACCCGCAGACCCCCTCCGGACTTGTCGGCAAGGGCACCGACCTCGCCGACGAGTTCCTGCAGATCAAGGTCGGCGCCGACCTGGCCCTGTTCCAGGCGCTCGGCCACCTGCTCCTCGAGGAGGAGGAGCGCGTGCCGGGCTCCGTCGTCGACCACGAGTTCGTCGCCGCCAACACCGACGGCATCGACGCGTACCGGGCCGCCCGCAAGACCATCGACTGGGACGAAACCGAAGCGGCGACCGGCCTGTCCCGGCTGCAGATCGCCACGGTCGCCGGAATGATGGTGAAATCCAGGGCCACGATCATCTGCTGGGCGCTGGGACTGACCCAGCAACCGCACTCGGTCAACACGCTCAAGGAGATCATCAACCTGCTGCTGCTGCAGGGCAACTTCGGCAAGCCCGGCGCAGGCGCCTGCCCGGTGCGCGGCCACTCGAACGTGCAGGGAGACCGCACGATGGGCGTGTGGGAGAAGCCGCACGAGTGGATGCTGGATGCCCTGGACAAGGAATTCGGGATCGATGCCCCGCGCGCGCACGGCCTGGATTCCGTCGACACGGTCGAGGCGTTCGAGAACGACGACGTCGACGTGTTCGTGTCGATGGGCGGCAACTTCGCCCTCGCTGCCTCGGACACCGAGGCGCTGGGGGCCGCGCTGCAGCGCGTCGGCCTGACCGTGCACGTGTCCACCAAACCGAACCGTTCTCACGTGGTGCACGGCCGGACCTCGTTGATCCTGCCGACGCTCGGCCGCACGGACACCGACGACAAGCATCCGGGTGGCCGGCAGGTGCTCTCGGTCGAGGACTCCATGTCCGTGGTCCGCACCACGCAGGGGCGGCTGGAGCCGGTGTCGGAGCACCTTCTGGCCGAGCCCGTGATCGTGGCCCGGATGGCCACGGCGACCCTCGGCGAGGACCACCGCATCGACTGGAAGGCGATGGCCGAGGACTACGACGTCATCCGCGACCACATCTCGCGCGTGCTGCCGGGCTTCGAGGACTTCAACCGGCGCCTGCGCACGAAGAACGGCTTCGTGCTGCCCAACCCGCCGCGAGACTCGCGCAGCTTCGCCACCGACATCGGCCTGGCCCGGTTCACGGTCAGCCCGCTGGAATACCTGACCCCGCCGCCCGGGCACCTGATCCTGCAGACCATGCGCAGCCACGACCAGTACAACACGACGTTCTACGGGCTGGATGACCGCTACCGCGGCATCTCGGGCGGCCGCCGGGTCATCCTGATCAACAAGGACGACGCCGCCGACATGGGATTCGCGGACCGCGACCTCGTGGACGTGATCAGCACCTTCCAGGGCGAGGAACGTCGGGCGGACAGCTTCCGTCTCGTGTTCTACCCGACCCCGCGCGGCTGCGCGGCGGCGTACTTCCCCGAGGCGAACGCCCTGATGCACCGCGAACTCGTCGCCCGCGAGTCGAACACGCCCGGCTACAAGGCGATGGCCGTTCGCTTCGTGCCGCGCGCTGAGGACACCCCGCAAATGAGTTAGGGCGCGCGCCCGACCCCGCCCACAGCGACGCCCGCAGCATTGACTTGCGGAGAAAGCACCTTCCCGCGCGAAATGAAGGTACTTTCTCCGCAACTCAACCAGCATCGTCGCGGGTCAGCGCGCATGGCTCAGCTCGCGGAGCTCAGCGCGCATGGCTCAGCTCGCGGGGCTCAGCTCGCCCTGCTCGATGCGCTCTCCGCCGGCGTAGACCACCATCGAGTTGCCGCGCAGGAACCCGACGAGCGTCATCCCGACCTCGGCCGCGAACTCGGCGGCCAGCGACGACGGCGCCGAAACGGCCGCCAGCACCGGGATGCCGGCCATCAGCGCCTTCTGGGCCAGCTCGAAACTCGCCCGGCTGGAGACCATCAGAACCGTGCCGCGCAGCGGCAGCCGGTCTTCCTTGAGCGCCCAGCCGATGACCTTGTCGACCGCGTTGTGCCGGCCGACATCCTCCCTGAGCACGAGCATCTCCCCCGTCGTCCCGTCGAACAGGGCCGCCGCGTGCAGCCCGCCGGTCTTGTCGAAGACCGCCTGGGCCGCGCGCAGGGTGTCCGGGAAGGTGACGAGAAGTTCCGGTTCGATTCGCATCGAGTCATCACGGATGTCCCAGGCCGACCGGGTGCGCACGGCGTCGATGCTGGCCTTGCCGCAGAGCCCGCAGGAACTCGTGGTCAGGAACGACCTTTCCGCGCTCGGATCGGGCGCGGCGACCCCGGGCGCCAGGGTCACCTCGAGGACGTTGTAGGTGTTCACGCCCTCGTCCGTCGCCCCGGCGCAGTAGCGGGCCATCGCGAAGTGCTCACCGCGGGTGATGACGCCCTCCGAGACCAGGAACCCTGCGACGAGGTCGAAGTCATTGCCCGGGGTGCGCATCGTCACCGCGAGGGCGCGGCCGTTCACGCGCATTTCCAGCGGCTCCTCGACGGCGAGCGTATCTTCCCGCGTGACCCGGGACGCCGCGGAATCGCCGACGGTCACCCGGATGGTCTGGCGGCGGGCGGTAATCCGGCTCAACCCCGCTCACCCGCCAATGTAGGACATCTCGATCTTCTTCTTGCCGGTCGTGCGCAGCTCCCGGGTTTTCGAGCTCCGCAGGTCCGAGTAGCGATCCGTGCGCTCGCGCCAGATGGTGCCCATGACCTCGGTCAGCGCCTCGTCCGAGCATCCGGCCCGCATCAGGGCCCGCAGGTCGTGGCCCTCGGTGGCGAACAGGCAGGTGAACAGCTTGCCGTCGGTCGAGACCCGCGCCCGGGAGCAGGACCGGCAGAACGACTGGGTGACGCTGGAGATGACCCCGATCTCGCCGCTCCCGTCGAGGTAACGCCACCGGGCGGATGTCTCGCCGTCGTAGTTGGGCGCGATCGCCTCGAGCGGGAGCTCGGCCGTGATCCGGCTGATCACCTCGGCGGAGGGGACGACCTCGTCCATCTTCCAGCCGTTGCTCGTGCCGACATCCATGAACTCGATGAACCGGAGGATGTAGGGCGAACCCTTGAAGTGGCGGGCCATTGCGACGATGTCCTGGTCGTTCTGGCCGCGCTTGACCACCATGTTGATCTTGATCGGGCCGAGGCCGGCCGCGTGCGCCGCGTCGATGCCGCCCAGGACCTTCGCGACGGGGAACTTCACGTCGTTCATGGCCTGGAACGTGGCTTCGTCGAGGGAATCGAGCGACACCGTCACCCGGTCGAGCCCGGCGTCCCCGAGCGCCTGTGCCCGCACCGCGAGCGCGGAACCGTTCGTCGTCAGGGCGATGTCGATCTTGCGCCCGTCGGGCGTGCGGAGCGCGGCGAGCGAGCCCACGAGTTCCTCGAGCCCCTTGCGCAGGAGCGGCTCTCCCCCGGTGAGGCGGATCTTCTCGACACCGTGGGCGACGGAGATCCGGGCGAGCCGGGTGATCTCCTCGAAGCTGAGCAGCTCGTCTCGGTCCATGAAGGCGAAGTCCCGGCCGAAGATCTCCTTGGGCATGCAGTAGACGCAGCGGAAATTGCACCGGTCGGTCACCGAGATGCGCAGGTCGCGCAAACGGCGACCGTGGGTGTCCGTCACCGTGTCCGGCATTTCCGCGTCCGACAATTCGGCGTGCGCGGAATCGCCCGGTACCGGGGCGAAGACGTCGACGCTGGTCATACCTCGAGACTAACCCCCCGCCGCGGTGGGTCGCGTCAGTCCAGTTGGGTGCAGGTGACCGTTCGTGCGCGCAGCCACCGTTCGCCAACGTACAGATACGTGTGAGTCGACGGATCTTCTGCGCAGTCGGCGGGTCGATTTCCACCGGGAAGTTCGACGGGTGTTCCCGCTCTCGCTGCACGCGGTCAGTGCGGGAATGGTCAAGACCATCGCAGCAATCGCGATCCCGGCGGCCCGTTGGCCGCGACCTGGCCAACGAATGTTTCGATTGCGGATTCGGATTCCCCCCAACATCGAAGCGGACTGTATTTGCGAATATTTGCCGGGTGAAGACTGCGGCGTCAAGGGTCTGGTTCGGTCCTTGATCAGCCGCCGCGAAAAGGGAGACGTGCAAACTCCGCCGGGAATAGCGGGTGTCGGAGGTGTGGCGTACACTTTTCACTATCGAACATACGTTCGAGTTCATGCGAGTGCATAAACGCTGCACGAAGCCGAGTGCATGAACGCTGCACGAGGCAGGCTGCACGAGGCAGTCAGAGAGGTCGGGCCATGTCGCAGGTCGCATTTCCACGGATCACATCTCCCCAGATCACATCTCCCCAGATCATCGACGCGCGGGTCGACGTGGAGCTCTCCGCGGACGGCGATCCGCGCTCGTTCATCTGGAATCGATTCGAACACACCGTCATCGGGCAGCCCCAGGCGGTCTTCTCCCGCACCAGCTGGTGGGAGAACGACGGGGTGCCCACCCGCATCGACACCGAGCTGTGGCGCCTCGATGCGTCACGCGGAGGCGAGGAACAGCACCGTTACGACCTGCGACACGATGTCGACGGGTCCTGGGTGCTGGCTCTCGACTGGGGATGACACCGGGCATGGCCTTCCCGCACCTCCACGTCGCCAGCGCGTACTCCCCGCACTACGGCGTGACGCTCCCGGAGACCCTCGCCGAGCAGGCCGCGGCGCAGGGCGCCGGATTCCTCGCCGTGACCGACCGGGACGGCCTCTACGGCGCGGTCAAGCACGTGCGCGCGTGCGTGGCGGCGGGCATCCGGCCGGGGCTCGGCGCCGACCTGGCCGTGCATGACGACGAGCACCGGCCCATCGGGCGGGTGGTGGTGCTCGCGCACGGCAGCACGTCCGGCCGCGGCTACGCCGCCCTCTGCCGCGCGGTCTCTGCTTGTCATGAATCCGGCTCCGCCCACCGGGCCGGCAAGACACCGTCGATCAACCGGGCCCGCCTCGCCGAGCTGGCCGGCCTCCGCGCCCTCACGGTGCTCATCGGTCCCGACTCCGACGTGGGCGCCGCCCTGCTCCGCCGCGACACCGCCGAGGCCCGTGCCCGCCTGGCGTCGTGGCTTCGGACGATGCCCCCCGGGTCGCTGGCCCTCGAGGTGGTCTGCCACCTCGCCGACTCCGGCCGGCCCGGCAGCGTGGCGCCGGCCACCCGGATGCTCGGCCTCGCCGAACACGCAGGACTGCCGGCCGTGCTCACCAACGCCGTTCGCTACGGCACCCCGGAGGAGGCGGTCACGGCCGACCTCGCCGACGCCGCCCGCGCGCTCACCCCGCTCGCCCAGCTGGAGCAGCTGCAGTCCAACGGCCAGGCGTGGCTGAAGCCGGCAGCGCTGATGCGGCAGGTCGCCCGGATGGTGGTCGACGCCGGCACCCACGAGGGTGGAGCCCTCGAGCGTCTGCTCCGGGACACCGAACTGCTCGCGGAACGGTGCGCGCTCGACCCGGTCGCCGACATCGGCCTCGGCCGGCCGCGCATGCCGGAGGCGAGCGTCATCGGCGTCACCGGCGACCCGGTCGCCGAGTTGTGGCGGCGCGCCCGGCACGGCATCGACACCCGGTACGCCGGAACCGGCCAGGTCGAGGCCGCGCACGCCCGCCTGGCCCACGAGATGAAGACCGTCGAACACCTCGGCTTCGCCAGCTACTTCCTCACCGTGGCCCGGGTCGCGGACCTCATCCGGGATATGGGCGTGCGCATCCAGGCGCGCGGCTCCGGCGTGGGCTCCGTGCTCAATTACGCCCTCCACACCTCGTCGGTGGAACCCCTTTCCAATGGGCTGCTCTGGGAGCGATTCCTCTCCCCCGAACGCCAGACCCTGCCTGACATCGACCTGGACGTGGAGTCGGCCAGGCGGCACGACATCTACCGGGCCATCTTCGCCACCTTCGGCAGCGACCGGGTCAGCCTGATGTCGATGACCAACGCCTACCGGGGGCGCGGCGCCGTGCGCGATGCGGGCCTGGCCCTGGGGCTGCCCGACGACCAGGTCGCCGCGATCGCGAAACAGATGTGGCGCTTCAACGCCCGCGACTTCCGGCGCGCCCTCGACGAGAAACCGGAGCTCGAGGCGCTGGCCGCCGAGGTGCGCGAGTCGCAGCAGCTCGACCTGCTCGTCGACCTCACCGCGAAACTCGACCGGCTCCCCCGGCACATCTCGGTGCACCCCTGCGGCGTCATCCTGTCCGACGCCTCGCTGCTGGACCGCACCCCGGTGCAGGCATCCGGGATGGGCCTGCCGATGTCCCAGTTCGACAAGCACGACATGGACCCGATGGGCCTGATCAAGCTCGACATCCTCGGCGTGCGCATGCAGTCCGCGATGGCCCACGCCGTCGCCGAGCACCGCCGGCTCACCGGGGAAACCATCGACCTCGACCGGGTGCCGCTGGATGACCCGGCGACCTATGAGCTCATCCGCTCCACCCGCACGCTCGGGATCTTCCAGCTGGAGTCCCCCGGCCAGATGGAGCTGGTCGGCAAGCTGCAGCCCGAGGTGTTCAACGACCTCACCGTCGAGATCTCGCTCTTCCGGCCCGGGCCGATGCAGAACAACATGCCGCTGCTCTACCTGCAGGCGCGGCACGGCGAGGTCGCTCCCGATTACCTGCACCCCCGGTTCGAAGCGATCCTGCGGGAAACCAAGGGTGTCGTCATCTTCCACGAGCAGGTGATGCGCCTCTTCGACGAACTGACCGGCTGCGGCCTGGGCAAGGCGGATGTCTTCCGCCGCCACCTGGGCAAGCCCGACCAGCTCCCCGAGATCGAGGCCTGGCTGAGGGAACGCGCCCTCGAGCGCGGGTTCCCGCCCGCGGTCATCAGCCGGGTCTGGAAGGTGCTCGCCGGGTTCGGCAGCTTCGGGTTCGCCAAGGCCCACGGCGCCGCATTCGCCCTGCCCACCTACCAGTCCGCGTGGTTGAAGACCCACCATCCGGCCGTGTTCCTGGCCGGCCTCCTCACCCACGACCCCGGCATGTGGCCCAAGGACCTGCTCGTCGCCGAGGCGCGCACGCTCGGCGTCCCCGTGCTGGGGCTCGACGTGCAGCACAGCGCCCTCGATTACCGGGTGGAAGAACTCGTCGACGGACGGCAGGGCATCCGGCTGGCGCTGCCGGAACTGGCCGGCAGCAGCGAGACCGAGCGCGCCAGGATCGCCCGGCATCAGCCCTTCACCTCGCTGCAGGACTTCCGGGACCGCGTGCGGCCGAGGCGCAGGTCGTTCGAGGCCCTGGCCCGGGTCGGTGCGCTCGACAGTTTCATCGGGTACGACCGTGATCGCCGCCACGAACTCCTCGCCCACATCCAGGGGCTGCAGGGCACCGCCGTCGCCATCGACGACGACCAGCTCGCCTTCGATGTGGACCTGCCCGTGCCCGACTACCTCGGCGCCGTCACCTCACTCGACCTGCGGGGCCGCACGCAGACCGACCTGGAACTGCGAGACCTCCACCTGGCCATCGGCCACCACCAGATGGAACGCTTCCATTCCCTCTTCGCCGAGCTCGGCGTGACCCCGGCGTCGGCGCTCGGGTCGCTGCCCGGCGGCACCGAGGTGCTCATCGCCGGAGTCCGACGCGCCACCAATACGCCGCCGATGCGGGGCGGACGACGGGTCGTCTTCGTCAGCCTCGACGACGGCACCGGCCCGGTCTCCAACGTGGTCTTCTTCCACGACGCCCAGGAACGCGTCGGCGGGCAGGTGTTCTCGACGAACTACATGCTCGTTCGCGGCCGCACCCGCCGGTCCGGCGCGAAGGGCGTTTCCGTCACCGGTGAGAACCTCTGGGACCTGTTCGAGGTGGCCCGTCAGGTCGCCCAGCGCCAGGCGGCGGATCGGCTGGCGACCGCGAAAGCCGATGCGGCACAGGCCGCGGAGACCGCGGGCGCCCTGCGCACAGCGGAGCCGCACCACAACGTGCACCACCTGTGGCCGGCGACGCGGCGCGCGTGAGCCGAGTCGCCTACCCGCCCTTCGGGTTCTTCCCCCGCCCATTCTGGTCGGGCTTCGGCTTCTCGACCGGCGGTGTGGCGGGCTCCGGCTCGGCGGGCGGCGCCTCCGGCTTCGGCTTGGACGGCGTCGCATCCGGTTTCGGCGCCGCCGGCTTCGGGATCGCCGGCTTCGGGGTCGGTTTCGGCTTCGGCGCCTCCACCTTGCCGATGACCGAGCCGGAGGCCTCCGGGAAGGAACCGCCCCCGTACTTCGCGTTCGCGACCGACATCACGGCCGGCCACATCCGGTGGCGGGCGGTGGCGGCGTAGCCGCTATCGAAGGAGAATTGCCGCTGGTTGAGGGTGCCGGTGACGGCAACGACCCCGACGACCGTGGCGACCTTGGTGGTTGCCCCGCTCATCCAGGTGTCTTTCGCACCGTCAGTGGTTCCCGTCTTGCCGATCATCGGCACCCGGGGGGACGTGTCGGCGTAGGACTGCTGCGCGGTGCCGTTCGTCATCACCCGCTGCATGGCGTAGGTCATGCCGGCGATCAGCTTCGGGTCCAGGGAGCGCTTACAGGTGGTCTTCGGCACCGGAATTTCGGTGCCGTCGACCCCGACGACGCGGTCAATAGCGACCGGTGAGCAGGTGGTGCCCCTGTTGGCGATCCCGGCGAAGGCTACGGCCATCGTCAGCGGCGCGATCTCGTTCGTCCCAATCACCGAGCTGGCGCCCTGATCGAGCGGCTTCCCGTTGGCGCGGTGCACCCCGAACGACTCGGCCGTCTTGCGGATGCCGCAGAGGTCGAGCTTCTTCGCCATCCCGATGAAGCCGGTGTTGATGGAGCCGATCGTCGCCTGCAGCGCGGAGTAGTTCGACCCGGACTCGTTCTGGTCGTTTCGCGGGTTGAACCCCTGGGAGTCGTAGTTCTGCGGCCCGAGGCAGCTGTCCCGGAACGTTCCCCAGTTCGACTTGCGGCGGGTGTCGGACCGTTCGTTGAGGGTGTGCCCCTCCTTGAGCCACTCGGCGAGCGTGAAGACCTTGTAGGTGGACCCCGGCTGGAACCCGCTCGAGCCGCCTTCGGTGTAGTCCGTGTTGTAGTTGATGCCGGTGTAGTTGCGGCCCTTCGCCTGCACGGCCGGATCCTGGCTGTAGTCCTTGTTCTGCACCATCGCGAGCACGCGGCCCGTGCCGACCTGCACGCTGGAGATGACTCCCCCGACGTCGCCCCGCGCGAAGACCTTCGGGATGTTCTTGTTCATCGCGGTGATCGCGGCTCGCTGCAGGTCCAGGTCGAGGGTCGAGAAGACGTTGTAGCCGCCGCGGCGGAATTTGAGCCTGCGCTCTTCCGCATCCTCGCCGAAAACGGGATCGTTCAGCAGCTTCTTCGTGACGTAGTCGCAGAAGTAGGCGCTGGAACCGGCGCTCTGGCAGCCGGTGCTCGGCTCCGTGATCTTCGGCTCGACCGGCGTGGCGACCGCCTCCGTGTAGGCCGCCCTCGTGATCTTGTCCTGCTTGTACATCTCCGTGAGGATGTAGTCGCGGCGTTCCCGATTGGCCGCATACCCGTTCGCCGTTCCGTTGCTTGCGCCGGTCGGGTAGTCGAGCTGGAACTTGACCGGGTTGTTCACGATCGCCACCAGGCTCGCGGCCTGCGGCAGGGTCACCTTCGCCGCCGTCGTGCCGTAGTAGTAGTTTGCGGCCGCCTCGATGCCGTACACCGTTCCGCCGAAGCCGGTGATGTTGAGGTACTGCCGAAGGATCTCGTTCTTGGAGTACCGTTTCTCGACGCCGATCGCGAGTCGCATCTCCTTGAGTTTGCGTTCCGGAGTCGTCTCGGTCGCGGCGAAATAGCAGGCGTCGTGTTTCCTGGCATCGGCAATGGCCTCGCATTTCTGCACCAGGACGTTCTTCACATACTGCTGGGTGATGGATGACCCGCCCTGGGTCTGACCGCCGGCGGCGGTCTTCACGGTCGCTCGCACAGTGCCCTGGAGGTCGACTCCGCTGTGCTCGAAGAAGCGAGGATCTTCGCCTGCGACGGCCGCATCCTTCACGTACTGGCTCATCGAATCGAACGGAACCTCGACCCGGTTCTGGTCGTAGAACGACGCGAGGAGCACCTTCGTCCCGTTGGCCTCGGTGGCGTAGATGTTGCTTTTCTGGGCGAGCTGGTCGATGGCCACGTAGTCGGGCAGGTTTTCGAACACGGTGATCGTGTTCGTCGCGGCCATCCCCGTCACTGCCAGGACCGGGGCGATGCCCGCGGTGACGAGCACCCCCGCCATGGCGCTCACGATCACGAGCCCGATGAATCCGCCGAGCACGCCACCGGGCGTTCGGTGCTCATCGAACATCGAATTCCGTGACCGTCTGGACATCACCCGATTACCCCCAAGCTGGAAGCCTCATCCACCCGCAAGCGGCCGACGGCGAACTCGCCATCGGCAATCCAGCATCATCCGGACGCCGGCTTCGGTCAAGGGGGTCGACAGCCCTCGTTCCAGCTGAGTCCGGTCACAGCAGGCTCCCATCCGACCGTGGCCTAAACTCGGACGGTGACCCAAACACCCGAACCGCGCCTTTTCCGTGAGCAATCCCGTTGGGTGCAGGGTGTCGGATTCATGATCTTCTTCAGCCGCTGGCTGCAGGCACCGCTCTACATCGGCCTGATCCTCGCGCAGATCATCTACGTCGTCGTGTTCATGGTCGAACTGTTCCACCTCGGCTCCGGCGTGGTGGAATCCCTCCTGAACCCCGGGTCACACGGGATCGAGATCGACGAAGCCAAGATCATGCTCGCGGTCCTCGGCCTGATCGACGTCGTCATGATCGCGAATCTCCTGATCATGGTCATCATCGGCGGCTACGAAACGTTCGTGTCCAGGATCCGCATCGAGGGCCACCCCGACCAGCCGGAATGGCTTTCCCACGTCAACGCCAACGTGCTCAAGGTCAAGCTCGCGATGGCCATCGTCGGCATCTCGTCGATCCACCTGCTCAAGACGTTCATCGAAGTCGGCGACCTGGCAGCCCGGGGTGCCACACCAAGCGCAGGCCAGGACAACGTCACCGGCGAGACCTACACCTGGGACGGGGTGCTCTGGCAGGTCATCATCCACATGGTCTTCATCCTCTCCGCCATCGCCCTGGCCTGGATCGACCGGATGTCCCAGTCGGCCGGGCACGCGCCGGCGGTCTCACCGTCCGCCGCCTCACCCGTCCTGGCCGCGGGACCGACGCCGCGCCTGGCCCTGGACGCACCGCACCACGCGAACCCCGCGCTGGGATCTGCGGCCGCGAGCCACCTGCTCCAGCTCGGGCAGCTCCGCGACGCCGGAGTGGTGACCGAGGACGAGTTCGAGGCCAAGAAGTCCGAACTGCTGGCGCGCCTGTAGCCGGGCCGGGCTGGCGTACTGTGACCGATATGGGTGAGCGAGGGTCCGGCCGGGACGCAGAGGCGACGGGGCACCTCGCTTTCGGCCGCGGCACCGCTCTCCCGGAGTACGTCAACCTGTGGGTCTCGCGGCAGCGCTGGTACGGGGGCACGGGGCGCGTCGCCGCCCTGCGGAGCATCGGCGAGTGGACCCTGCCGACGACCGAACCCGGGGTGAGCATCCGCACCCACCTCGTGCTCGACACGGCAAGCCCGGAGCTGCCGCTGTTCCAGCTGCCGCTCACCGAGCGCGGATCGCCCCTGGCACAGGGACAAGCGGCCCTCGTGGGCAGGGGCACCGGGGACGTATTCGTCTACGACGCCCCGCACGACCCGGCGTATGCACCGGCGCTGATGAGCTTCATCCTGGGCCGGGCATCCTCCCCAGCCGCCCGGGATCACGACGCGTCCGCCCATGGCGAGACGCTGCCGGCGGGCGCGGCGGATGCGCACTCGCACGCGCACGCGGCGACCGTCGTGGCCAGCCGGGTGGTCAGCGGTGAACAGTCCAACACCTCGATCATCGTCGACACCGCCGATGCTCACGGGAACCCCTCCCGTCCGATCATCTGCAAGGTGTTCCGGGCCGTCCACCACGGCGAGAATCCCGATGTCGTCCTGCAGCCCGCCCTGGCCGAGGCCGGTTCCCGGTTCGTGCCGGCCCCGCTCGGCTGTGTGGTGGGTGAGTGGGACGACCCCGGGCAGCCTGGGGGGCGCGCTCGTGGCCACCTGGCATTCGCCCAGGAGTTCCTGCCGGGTGTGGAGGACGCCTGGCGGGTGGCGCTCGGCGCCGCCGAGGCCGGCGAAGATTTCAGCGCCGCGGCACGCACGCTCGGCGAGGCCACCGCCTCCGTGCATGCCGACCTCGCGCGCGCCATGCCGACCCGCGAGGCCACGCCCGAGTTCATCCAGGGCGTGTTGGAGGGCATGCGCGAGCGCCTGCGCGCGGCCGCCCAGGAGGTGCCCGCCCTCGCCGCCCACGGCTCGGCGATCGAGGCCGTCTTCGGCCGGGTGCGGTCGGCTCCCTGGCCCAGGCTTCAGCGCATCCACGGCGACTACCACCTCGGCCAGGTCCTGCACGCCCCGGGGCGAGGCTGGGTCCTGGTGGACTTCGAGGGTGAGCCCCTGCGGCCCATGCACGAACGCGACCAGCCGGATGTCGCCCTGCGCGATGTCGCGGGCATGCTCCGGTCGTTCTCCTACGCGGCGGGCACCATCATCATGGCCCACCCGGAACGCGATCCTGCCCGGGCAGCGGAGTGGGCCACGGCCTGCCGCCGGGCGTTCCTCGATGGCTACGCGGCACGCTCCGGGCGGGACGCGCGGGGCGACGCTGCCCTCCTCGACGCATTCGAGCTGGACAAGGCCGTCTACGAGACGGTGTACGAGACCCGCAACCGGCCCGCGTGGCTGCCGATCCCCCTGGCCGCGGTCAGGAGCCTCCTCGAGGCGGCTGGCGGCGCCGCCCGCTGAGCCTCGCCACTGCCGCGGGCCCCGGCCGCCGACTCCGACCCGATGGCCGGGGCGACTGGCCGAGAGTACACTCGGCTCCGCCGGCCTGTCCGGTCGGCTCAGCCAGGGGTGTCAGCCCGGGGTGGAGGAGCGGAAATGGTTGCGGTCACCGGGTCGCCGAAGCGCGGGTCACCGCAGCGGCCCGTCATCCTGTTGTCCATCGGGGAGGCCGGCGCCAGGGCCAGCGTGCGTGGCGAGCTGGAACGCCGCTACTCAGCCGACTACGGGATTACGGAGTCTGGCACCGCCGCCCGGGACGGCGAGGCCTTGCGCGAGGCCGCCAACCGCGGCGAACAGGTGGCGCTGCTGCTGGCGGACGACCCGAGGCTCCTGCCCGGCGGCGAGACGGTTTTCGCCGAGGCGCGACGCCTGTTCCCGGACATCCGGCGCGGGCTCCTGATCAATTGGGGCGCCTGGGCGGATCGGGAAACGGCGGAGAGTGTCCTCCAGCTCATGGCGACGGGCCAGATCGACTACTACGTGATCAGGCCGTGGCAATCGCCGGACGAATACTTCCACCGCACCGTCACCGAGTTCCTCCTCGAGTGGGAGCGGGCGATCGGCCTGCGGCCCCGCGAGGTCACCGTGATCGGCGACGACGCGCAACCGCGAGTCCATGATCTGCGCAGCGTCCTCGCCCGCGGAGGCGTCCCACACGCCTACGCTGCCCCCGACTCCGACGACGGCAGGAGGATGCTGGCCGAATCCGGAGCGGAGTACGCCGGAGTCCCCCTGGTGTGGGTGCGGGGCGGTCGGATCCTGAGCGACCCGAGCTACGCGGAATTGGCGCAGGCTTACGGGCTGACCACCGAGCTGCCGGAGGCCGCCGAGGTCGACGTCGCGATTGTCGGCGCCGGGCCGGCCGGACTGGCGGCGGCCGTCTACGCGGCATCCGAGGGACTCCGGACCTTCGTGACTGAACGCGAATCGATCGGCGGCCAGGCCGGTTCCAGCTCGCTCATTCGCAACTACCTCGGCTTTGCCCGCGGCATCTCGGGCTCGGAGCTGGCCGCGCGTGCCTACCAGCAGGCGTGGGTCTTCGGCGCCGGCTTCGCCCACTCGCGCGACGTCGTCGGCCTCCAGGCCGACGACGTCGCATTCCGGATCACCGTCGCACCAGGGGAGGTTCTTCGCGCGCGGTCGGTCGTGATCGCCGCCGGGGTGTCGTACCGCCGGCTGGCGGTGCCCGAGCTGGCCGAGCACGTCGGCGTCTCTGTGTTCTACGGGGCGTCGGCGGTCGAGGCCCGGGCGCAGGCCGGGAAGGCCGTACACGTCGTCGGCGGAGGCAACTCCGCCGGCCAGGCCGCGCTGCACCTGGCGCGCTATGCCAGGTCGGTCACCCTGCTCGTGCGGGGCCTGACCCTTGCCGAGAGCATGTCCCGGTACCTCATCGACCAGATGGAGGCCGCCGGCGTCCGGGTGGAGACGCATGTGGAGGTCGTCGGCGGCGGCCCGTCCGGTCGCCTCGATCACCTGGTGCTGCGCGACCGCGCGACCGGCGTCGACCGCGTCGTGCCCAGCGACGCCCTCTTCGTGCTGATCGGGGCCGCGCCGCACACGGAATGGCTGCCGGAGAGCGTCGTCCGCGACCGCTGGGGGTACATCCTCACCGGCGCCGACGTCCTGGCCGAAGGCGGCCGCCGGGCCTGGCCGCACGAACGGGAGCCCGGCGCCCTGGAGTCCTCGCTGCCGGGCGTGTTCGCGGTCGGGGATGTTCGCCGCGGCTCGGTCAAACGGGTGGCGTCCGCGGTCGGCGAAGGTTCGGTTGTCGTGTCCTCCGTGCACGAGTACCTGGCGCGCGCCGGCGCCGGCGACCCACGACACACATGAGCCGCGGCACGGGCGGCCTGCCCCTGGCACGGGCCGTCCCAACAGCGGCCCTCCTGCTCGCGCCCCTGGGCGGGCTCGCCCTGCTCGTCTTCCGGCCCGACCTGGACGGCACCTGGGAGCACCACCCGGCACACTTCTGGCTCGTCCTGGGGATCGGCGGAATCAACGCGGCGCTGGCCTACGCGACCGGATCCGCGGCCCGGCTGCGCGGTGATGCCAGGCTGCTGCTCGTGTCGCTCGCGTTCCTCGCCGCCGCGGGCTTCCTCGCCTTGCACGCCCTCGCCACACCCAGGGTGCTTCTCGACGCGCCCAACCCCGGTTTCGTGCTCGCGACGCCCGTCAGCCTGCTCGTCGCGGCCGGGTTCGCCGCCGCATCGAGCCTGCGCCTCGGCGATGATCGCGCCCTCGCCATCGTGCGGCGGGGTCCCTGGCTGCTCTGGGGGCTCGTGGCCCTGATGCTTGCCTGGGGCGTCGCCTCGCTGGCCGGCGTCGGTCCGCAAGGCCAGGCCGTGGCCGAGAGTGCATCCGGTCCGCTGGTCTGGCTTGCCGTGGCGGGCTTCGCCCTGTACGCCACTGCGGTCTACAAGTACCTGCGCCTGCCCCGTTCCGCGGGATCAACACTTCCCCTGGCCATGGCTGCGGCGTTCACGCTGCTGGCCGAGGCGGAGATCGCCATCGTCTGGGGCCGGAACTGGCATGCGTCCTGGTGGGAATGGCACCTGCTCATGCTGGCCGCCTTCGTCGTGATCGCCATCGCCGCGCAGCGGTCCTGGCGCGAGGAACGGTGGGCCGGACTGTACCGCGCAGAGACAGCCTCCTCCGAACGACCCATATCGGTAGTCTTCGCCGACCTGCAGGGCTTCACGACGTTCTCTGAGAAGCACTCGCCGGCGCAGGTCACCGAGATGCTCAACCAGTACTTCACCGTGGCGATCCCGCCGATCGTGGATCGGTTCGGCGGCCAGATCGACCGGATCATCGGCGACGCGATCATGGTGACGTTCAACACCCACGGGGACCAGCCCGACCACGCCCAGCGGGCATCCGGCGCGGCGCTGGCCCTGCAGGCCGCGGCCTCGGCCGTCGCGGAGGCGCACCCGGGCTGGCCTCGGTTCCGTGCGGGGGTCAACACGGGGGTTGCGACAGTGGGCGTCGTCGGAGCCGCAGGCGGACGCACCTACACGGCGATCGGCGACGTCGTGAACGTGGCCTCCCGGCTCGAGGCGCTCGCCCCGGTCGGCGGCGCCGTGGTGAGCAGCGAAACCCTGGCCGGCCTGTCCGGCGCCGAAACGACCCCGCTCGGACGGATCCCGGTGAAGGGGCGCACGGAACCCGTCGACGTGCACCTGCTCGTGGCGCTCTACGCCGAGCAGGACACCTGACTCATGACCCCTGACTGATGACACCTGACTGATGCTCGGACGGGGACCGAGTGTACTGTCGCGAAGAGACAGGGAGGAGCCCCCATGACGGTACTCGTCGGGTACTCGAGCAAATACGGCGCCACCGAGGGCATCGCCGAACGAATCGCGGCCACGCTGCGGGCGGCCGGCCTGGAAGCGGATGCGCGTCCGCTGGCGACCGTGGGCGACCCCGGCGCCTACGATGCCTTCGTGATCGGCGCGGCGGCCTACATGGGCTCGTGGCGCAAGGACGCGACCAGGTTCGTGCGGCGACACCGCGACCTGCTCGCCGCCCGCGCGGTGTGGCTGTTCAGCAGCGGCCCGCTCGGCACGGATCATACGGATTCCGAGGGCCGGGACATGCTCGTGGAGTCACAACCGAAGCAGTTCGCGGAATTCGCGGAGAGCATCGAGCCCCGCAACGTGCAGGTGTTCTCTGGCGCGATGGACCTCTCGAAGCTCCGGGGGCGCGACCGCCTGGTCAGCAAGATTCCGGCGGTCGAGAAGATCCTTCCAGACGGAGACTTCCGGGACTGGCCGGCGATCGACGCGTGGGCGGCAGGCATCGCCCGGGACCTGGCGTCTGCACCGACCGGGACTTAGCCCACCGGGGCCTGGCCCACCGCTCATCCCCGGCGCGGCTCCCAGCGGAAGAATCGCACCGCCAGCGCAGCGGCGCCGGCCGCCCAGGCGAGGAGCACCGCGTAGTGGACCCAGTCCAGCACCGGTCCGCCCGGATCCCAGGCGTCGGCCAGGGCGTTCTGGAGGTGCTTGAGCGGGAACAGCGAGCCGAAGGTGCCGAGCCAGTCCGGTCCCCCGCCGCCGATGAACACGTCGGAGGCGAAGGAGAGCACGAACAGGAACATCAGTCCCACCGCCCCGACGGCGCGAGCGTTGGGCACCAGTGCCGCCAGCAGGAATCCGCAGGCGGCCAGTGTGAGCGTCCCGATCAGGATGACCAGCGCCCCGAGAGCCAGGCCCGCCGCCGGGATCCGCAGTCCGAAGAAGACGTACCCGGTGGCCGCGACGAGCACGGCGATCAGGAAGGTCAGGGCCAGCCCAGCGGCGGTGACCCCGACGAGGTACTGGCTCGCCGACAGCGGCGTGCCGCGCAGGCGCTTGAGCCCGCCCCGGTCGCGCGCGCGGGCGACCGCCTCTGGCAGGTTCATGAACACGGCCGTGCCGGCCCCCCAGGTGATCATGCTGGCGGCGAAGAAGGTGGCGAACGGCATCCCGCCCGGCAGCACCACGTTGCCCTGCATCGTCAGGAGCAGCGCGTAGAGCCCGACCGGGATGACGACGAAGAGGAGGGATCCCGGATCGCGCCAGGTTGCCCGGTTCGCTGCACGCGCCTGGTCGAAGACCAGCCGCGACGCCGAAGGTCGCCGGACCGTGCGGGGCGGGCTGCTGTCGCCGGCGTTCCCACGCCCGGTCGGCACGGTTCGGGCGGCGCCCGGTTCGCGCGTGCGCACGGCGCCCGGCTGCCGGCGAAACGCCCACGCTGCGACGAGGGTGCCGGCAACCCCCCAGCCCGCGATGATCGCCAACGCGCCCAGGTCCCAGCCGAAGCCGTCCTCGAACGGGTCGAACTGTGCCTTCAAGGCATCCGTGTAGGGCTTGAGCGGGAAGGCTGAGGCGACGCGGGACAGCCAGTCGGGAAGCTCGCCGCCGATGACGAACATGCCGGAGATGAAGGCCAGCACGATGGATGCGCCGATAGCGATCGCTTGTGCCATGGCGGCCGTGGCGGACACGGTGGCGACGGCCAGGCCGAGCGCGGAGAAGGACGCGAGGCCCACCAGGAGGGTCACCAGCAGGGCCGGTGCGGTCTCCGCCCGCACCTCCACGCCGTAGGCGACGACGGCGACCGTCAGGGTGACCGCGAGGGAGGCCAAGGCGAAGATGAGGGCGGCGCCGATCTGCCCGACCAGGTAGGCCCAGGCGGGCAGCGGTGTTCCGCGCAGGCGCTTGAGCACGCCGCCCTCCCTGGCCTCGGACAGCGAGGTCGCCAGGGTGGGAAAGGTGGCGAAAAACGTGCCCATCGCCACCGCAACCGGCGTGGCGAACTGCATCACGCGAACGCCGGATACCGCGTCGACGGTCTCATTCCCGGCCACGATGCCGATGACCACAAGCCACACGATGGGCATCGCGAACGTGAAGATGAGAACCATCCTGGTTCGCCAGAGAGCCCTGACCGCATAACCGATCTGGTCCAGGGCCAGTCGAGTCGCGGCCGGACGCCCCGCCTGGATCGCCTGGGCCGTCGCGGCCGGCCGCCCGGTCATGGCTGCCGCGACGAAGCCGGTGCTGAGACGTCCTCCCCGGTGCCCTCGCCCCAGATCAGCGCCAGGTAGGCGTCCTCAAGAGACGGGCGGCGCACGCTCAGCGCGGGCAGTTCCACCCCGCGGTCCAGGGCCCACCCCGTCAGGGTATGGAGCACGAAGGCCGGACGGTTTGTTTCCATGGCCCATCCTGCGCCATCCGCGGCGGGGGCCGCCCCCAGCGGCGGGAGTTCCCCGATGCCCACGTCATCCGGCAGTCGGAAGGAGACCACGGCGGCGTGATGCTCGGCGGCGAGTTCGTCGGGCGTGCCCAGCGCCACCAGCCGTCCGTGAACGATCACGGCAACTCGGTCGGCGAGGTGTTCGGCCTCGTCCAGGTAGTGCGTGGTCAGCAACACCGTCTTGCCCAGGTCGCGCAGCCCTTCGACGAGGCCCCAGGCACGTCGACGAGCCGACGGATCGAAGCCGGTCGTCGGTTCGTCCAGGAACAGCATCTCCGGGTCGCCCACGAGTCCCAGGGCGAGATCCAGTCGTCGGCGCTGCCCACCGGAAAGCGTCTTGACGCGCGCGTTCTGCTTGTCGGTCAAGCCGACCTGTGCGATCACCGTCTCCACTCCCAGGCGCCGGGGATACATGCCTCGGTACAGGCTCACGAGCTCGCGCACCGTGAAATCCTCGTCGAATCCCGCCTCCTGGAGCACGATTCCGATCCGTTCCCGGAAGTCCCGCCCGCCGGTCTGCGGATCGAAGCCCAGCACCCGAACGGTGCCGCCGTCGGGGCGGCGGTGTCCCTCCATGATTTCCACGGCTGTGGTCTTGCCGGCACCGTTCGGACCGAGAAGAGCGAAGATCTCGCCCTGTTCGATCGTGAACGACAAGTCATCGACCACCGTCACCCCGCCATACTGCTTCCGAAGACCGTCGACCTTGACCGCAAGCACGGCACCACTCCTCTGCGCTGACCCCTGTGTGCCCGATGTTAAACCCGGCGCCGGGGGGTCGATAGGTCTGGTTCCGCGGGCCTAGCGAAGACCGACAGTCGGGATTAAAATGATATCGAGAGCCCCGGCGGCAAAGGAGATGAGAATCGACTATGTGTGACCCGGGGCTCTCCTCATGCCTCCCGGCCTGAGCCTCAGCAGGATGCCTGGGGCTCAGCACGGATCTCCCACATGTGGATCACACACGCCTGGATCACACACGCATGGATTGCACACCCATGGATCCCGGCACACCGTCCCGATCTCTCGTCACGCGCAGCGCACGAGGCGAATGAGGGACTTCACGTAGTGACCACATTGACCCCCATGCAGGGGCCTGTCAAGGTGCCAATCGGGCTCAATATTTTGCCCCCTGTTTGGGGGTGCGCGCCTTCCGCACATCCGGCTAGCCTTGCGTTGCGTCGTACCCGAACGGCGCGAGCGCCCCGGCCACCCATCCCAGGCGCTCACCTTCTTCGAAGGAAAAATTGTGACTTTTGCGAACCCGAAATTGGCCTCTGCACACAACCGACGCATTGCGTCCGTCACGGCACTGGTGGTGGCGGTGACCGGCGTCCTGACGGTCGCCGAGGCGCCACCGGCCAGCGCAGACCCCGGCGGCATCGTAATCTCTGAGCTCAACTATCACGCCGGCTCCGACCTCGACACCGACGACTACCTGGAGTTGACCAACACGTCGACCACCGGAATCGACCTGTCGGGCTGGTCCTTCAGCGCCGGCATCACGGCGATACTCGCTGCGGGCAGCACCGTCCCGGCCGGCGGACGCTACGTCGTGGCCAAGGATGCGGTGCAGTTCCAGGCCACCTACGGCTTCGCCCCCGACGCGGTGTATGGCGGCAACCTGAGCAACGGCGGGGAAACGGTCACCCTCGTCGACGGCGCACTGGCCACGATCGACACCGTTACCTACGCCGATGTGGCCCCCTGGCCCTCGACCCCGGACGGCACCGGCCCTTCGCTCGAGCTGCGGGACCTCCTCTCTGAGAACACCATCGCCGCAGCCTGGGGCGCAAGCCTGGTCGCCGGCGGCACGCCCGGCGCCCTCAACTCGATCAACGGCACCGGACCGGCACCGGTCGTGACGGAGCTGGCGGCCACCCCGGCCCGGCCCGCCGCGAACCAGGCAGTCGTCGTCTCGGCCCGGCTCCAGGTCGGCTCCACCGCCTCGCTCACCTACAAGGTCATGTTCGGGAGCGACGTCGCCGTCGACTTCCTGGACAACGCGGCGAGCCCCGGGGGCGCCGGCGACGGCGTCTACGCGGCCACGATCCCCGGCCAGACCGCCGGCAAGCTGATCCGCTACCGCGTCGACGCCGCCTCCGGAGGCAAGGCCTACTCGGCCCCGGCGACGGGTGACTCCGTCCGCTACCGCGGGGTGGTCGTCCTGAACTCGGGCGTGACCAGCCAGCTGCCGGTGATCGAGTGGTTCATGGAGGATTCCGTTTACAACAACATCCTCGCCAACCACCGCCAGGACGATTTCCAGGGCGCGGCCGTCTGGGCCTACAACGGCCAGGTCATCGACGGCGTGCTGATGAACATCCGCGGAAACACCTCGCGCACCGCGGCGAAGGTCAACTGGAAGGTCGAGCTGCCCAAGGGGTACGACTTCAACCTCGGCGGCCAGCTGCCCTATCCCCTCGACGAGTTCGCGCTGCAGAACTACTCCGACAACTTCGCCGATGTCGGCTGGGCCACCGTCAATGCGGCCGGAGCGCGCGGCCTGAACATCATCCCGGTGCGCACGCAGCGCAACGGCTCCTTCTGGAGCCTCGGACGGATCATGGAGACCGAAGACGGCTCTTGGCGCGACGCCCAGGGCGTCGACAATTGGGCCATCTACAAGGGCGACGGCGGCAGCCTCTCCCGGACGTCGTCTCCGGCGGCCCTCGAGGCGTCCCTCTGGCTCGACAAGAAAGCCCGCAAGGACGAGGACTTCTCCGACGCCTGGGCGCTGACCAATGCAGTGGATGCGTCGGCCTCCGCCGCGCAACAGGCGTGGATCTACCAGAACGTCAACATCCCCGAACTCGTCAACTACATGGCGATCAACTCGATCATCCGCCACTCGGACAGCGGCTGGTACAACTGGTTCATCGCCAGGGACACCGAAGGGACCGGGCGCTGGGAGATGTGGCACTGGGACCTGAACTGGATCTTCACCACTCCGGCGAGGGACGGCAAGGGTCTCTTCCTCACGCCGGACACGAGCAACAGGTTCACCCAGGCCATGCTCAAGTACCCGGAGATCCGCGCCATGTTCTTCCGGCGGCTTCGCACCCTGTCCGACCAGTTCCTGACGACCGGGAAATACGAAGCCCAGTGGGACGCGATCTCGTCCCGCACGACGCCGGACTGGAACCTGGACAGGACCAAGTGGGGCGGATACACCCCGTCCTCGGCCCGGAGCGCGTTCATCGCGGGCCTGGCAGACCGGCGCAACGCCATCAACAACAACACCGGCTCCGGCAAGCCCGTGCCCACGTCCCAGTCCAGCACCGCCAACGTCGTGATCAATGAGATCCAGTACCACCCGACCGGCACCGGCGGGGAGTACATCGAACTCGCCAACCCGGGCACGACGGCGGTCGATATCTCGGGCTGGACGATCAACGCCGTGGGCCTCACGATCCAGGCCGGCACCGTCATCCCGGCCGGCGGCCGCGTGGTCTTCGTGGCCAATGACGCGGCGTTCCGCCAGCGCTACACCGCCGCCAACCGGTTCGTCGGCGGTGAGTTCACCGGAACGCTCGACGACTCCGGCGAAGCCGTCGTGCTGGAGCAGGGTACCCGCGTGGTCGACTCCGTCAGTTACTCGAACGTGGCGCCGTGGCCGACCGCGGCCGACGGCACCGGGCCCTCGCTCGAGCTGGCGTCGCCCACGGCCGACAACTCGGTACCGTCCAACTGGCGGGCACTCTCGACCACAGGCGGCACGCCCGGCCTGGCCAACACCACGGGCGGAGGGCCGGTCAACGCCGCTCCGACCGCGGCGTTCACGACCACGGCCAACCTGCTCACGGTCACCGTCAGCGGGTCGGGTTCCTCCGATCCGGACGGCACCATCGCCTCGTACGCCTGGAACTTCGGCGATGGCGCGACTGCGGCCGGCGTGAGCGCCAGCCACACCTACGCCGCCGCCGGAACGTACACGGTGACCCTGACGGTGACGGACAACGCCGGCGCGATCGGCACAACCAGCAAGACCGTCACCGTCGCCACCTCGCCTCCGCCACCGCCGCCGGCAGGCGACGTCCTGGCCCAGGATTCGTTCACCCGAACCGTCACCGGCGGCCTCGGCTCGGCCGAGGTCGGTGGCGCCTGGACGACGACCAGCGGACCTGCCTACGCGGTGTCCAGCGGCGCCGCTCGGGTGACGTCGTCCGCGGGGAGCAAGCGGAACGCCTACCTAAGCGGCGTGTCCTCGACTGACACGGAGCTGCGCGCGACGGCCAGCTTCGCCAGGCCGACGACCAGCAGCATCTATGTCGGCCTCGTCGGTCGTCGCGTGGGAACCTCGGAATACGGGGCTCGCGTGGTCATCGGGTCGAGCGGGAGCGTGGTGCTGCAACTGCAGCGCGACACCGACACGATCCTGAACGCAGCGACGGTTGCCGGGCTCACCTTCGCCTCCGGCGACACCCTCCAGTTCCGCCTGCAGGTGGTGGGCACCTCGCCGACCACCCTCCGGGCAAAGGTCTGGAAGGTGGGAACGACAGAGCCCTCGACCTGGCAGGTGACGGCGACCGACGCGACCGCCGCACTCCAGGCAGCCGGCTCGGTCGGCCTGTACAGCTACCTCAGCCGGACCGCTCTCCCCACCCCGGTCGTCGTCTCCTATGACGACCTGTGGGCCGGTCCCACCGGGTAGCCCGGGACCTGATCCGGACATGTCGGCCGCTTTCGCCATCCAGCCCCTGCTGGCGAAAGCGGCCGATGCCGGTGCAGCCGGGCCGCCGGCGCCTAACCTGTGGCCGACGGCGCCAGGAAATCCTCGAAGTGCACGACCGGTGACGCGTCGGGAGCGGGCCTCGAGAAGAGGTACCCCTGGCCGAAGCGGCAACCCATGGCCTGCAACAGCTCCAGTTGGCCGGTCGTTTCGATGCCCTCGGCGACGACGTCCAGCTTCAACGAGTCCGCCAACCGCACGACGCCCTCCACGATCGCCCGATCGTGCGCGGAGGTTTCGATATCGCGCACGAACGTCACATCGATCTTCAACAGGTCGACATCGAATTCCCGGAGGTGGGTGAACGACGAGTAGCCCGTGCCGAAGTCGTCGATGGCCAGGCGCACACCGATGCCGCGGAGTTCCTGGAACGTCCGGGCGGCCGAGCCGATCGCTTCCATCACGGCGCTTTCGGTCAGCTCCAGCCAGAGTTGGTTCGGAGCCAGCCCGGAGCTGCTGAGCGCCCGCTTGACCACCGCACCGAAGTCGTCTCGCACGAACTGGTGCGGAGACACATTGACGCTGACAGCCATACCGCGCTCCAGTACGGTGGCCGCCAGGCACGCCTGGCTCAGGATCGTGCTCCCGATCTGCTTGATCAGGCCAACCTCCTCGGCGATTGGGATGAATTCGACCGGCATCACCAGCCCGCGATCGGGCCGACGCCAGCGCGCCAGCGCTTCGGTGGCCACGACCTTGCGCTCCCGCAGGTCCACGATCGGCTGGTACCAGGTCTCGATCTGCCCCAGTTCGACCGCACTGCGCAGGGCGATCTCGGTGTCCAGTCGCCGGTCGATCCGACCACGCAGATCGTCGTCGAAGACCTCGAACCGAGCGCGCCCGCGGTCCTTCGCCAGGTACATGGCCTGGTCCGCGTTCCGCAGCAACGACTCGGGGTCGTCGTGGCCGACGCCGAAGGCGATGCCGATGCTCGCATCCACGGATGCGACGTGATCGCCGATCCGGATCGGCCGGGCGATGGACTTCTGGAGCGCATCCGCAAGCTGGGCGACATCCCGGCTGCTTTCGACGTCGGGGCAGATGACGACGAATTCGTCGCCTCCGATGCGGGCAACCGTGTCCGACGTCCGAACACCGTGGCGCAGCCTCTCCGCGACCTTGGACAAGACCGCATCGCCGGCGTGGTGCCCGAGGCTGTCATTGACGACCTTGAACCGATCCAGGTCGATGAACAACACGGCGACTCCCCGTCCGTGGCGCGCCGCCTGGAGGAGCGCCTGGGCAAGCCGGTCCAGCAGGAGCAGTCGGTTGGGCAGGTTCGTCAGCGGGTCGTGGAAGGCGAGGTGCTCCACGCGGGCCTCGGCCAGTCGGCGGGCCGTGATGTCCTCCAGCTGGTACAGGAGACCCGCCACGTGTTCGCCTTCGTGGATTTCGGCGACGCTGACCTTCACCCAGGTCTCCTCGGCGTCGCTGCGCCGCATCCGTCGATCCCCGCACTGCCGCGAGCCCTCCAGCGGACCGGCCGGCAGGGCATCCGGGCCGACGGTTTCGAGCGCCATGAACACCGTCTCGATGGGCTGGTCAAGCACTCCGCTCGACCGGCCCGTCAAGTCGAAAAGGCGCCGGTTGGCTTCCAGCACCCGGCCGTCGAGCCCCACGATGGCCGTTCCCAGCGGCGACCAGGCGAAGGCCGCCTCGAACCGCGCCCGGGCCGCCGACGCCGACTCCTCCGCGGCACGCAGGGCGGTCACGTCCGTGACGCTGGCCAGATGCCCGGTCACGATTCCCTGGTCACGAATCGGCGTGGATGTGAACTGCACCGAATTGACCTGTCCGTCCTGGGTGCGAAAACGCACAGTGGCCGAATAGGCGGCGCCGACGGCGCTGCTCTCAGACCACTCGGCGCGTACCCGATCGAGGTCGTCGGGGTGCAGCGCCGACATCCAACCGTCACCCAGGGACGCTTCAAGGGTCAGTCCGCTCACGCGCAGCCACTGGTCGTTTGCGGTCAGCAGCCCTCCCGCGGCGTCGAGCTGCACGATGCCCACCGGCGCGAGCCGAACGAGCGCCTCGAGTGCGTCGGCGGTCTTCGCGAGCTCCTGGGTTCGGACCGCGACCGTGGTTTCGAGCATGTGGTTCGTCTCGGCCAGCCTGGTCAGCGCGCCTTCACGTTGCCGGTCGAGTTCGCGAAGCCTCAAGGCCGCTATCCAAGTCAACGCGGAGCCCAGAATGGTCATGCTCAGGACAAGGACGGCGAAGGCGAAGGGAGTGTCGAACCAGCCCATGCGCTGCGCGGTCAAGAAGAGCCAGCCGAGGGCGAACGGACCAAGGATGAAGAAGGGAATCGCCGGACGAACCAGCCTTCCGGCGCTACCGCCGTCCCTCGCCAGCCCGGCCAAACCCGCGGATGGATGTTGAAGCAGGGTCGCCGCTGACAATACTCCGAGCTCGAGGGCAGTGAGCAGGGCCATGCTGGTGTAGCCGCCAACGGTATACAGCGAAGAAACGCCGTAGACGTAGCCGAGAATCGCGATTTGACTCACACACAAGGCGACGACCGCGAGGACGAGCGCCAACGTGCTCCGGGCAAGCCGGCTCGAAAGGACCGAGCCGCCCAGCACGAACAGCGAGAAGGCCGTGGACGGCGCCATCCTCAGCGCATCTCCGTTCAGCTCGATTCCCGGCAGCAGAGTATCGACGCCGAGCGACGTTCCCAGGGCGTACTCGGCGAGCGACAAACCGCCGATGGCGAGCACAGCCACACCGAGGACCGCGGTGAGACGTGGGCGGTCGAAAGCGACCAGCGCAATCGAGAGGAGCACGAGCGCGAACGCCGCGGTCGGGGCCACCAACAGGACCCCGGGCACCATGCTCGAAAGCATCGCGCCTCCCGTGGTGTACCACCCGTACAGGATGGCAAGCCCCGCCGCGCCGGCCAGGGCCGCTCCGATACGCCCGACCAGCTGCATGTCTTTCCCTTCTTACCGAAGGGGGGCAGACGTGCCGACCGACGCTAGAAGGGTACAGCCCCGGCGCGCCGGATCCGGGGGTACGAACTTCTGCCGGAGCGTGTCGATCCGCGAATTCTCGTGATTGGCAATTCACATTCGTTAAACTTGACTGAACCCAACTGAGGAGACGGCCGTGGCACTGGATGACGAGCGCTTCGCTTCGCTCCTGCGCGACCTCGAAGCGGAGAGCGATGACCTTGTCGCCGTTGCCTCCGGGCTGCCTGCCCCGCAGTGGGCTCTCGGCACGCCCGCCGAGAGCTGGAGCGTCCACGACCAGGTCGTGCACCTCGCCTACTTCGGCGATCTGGCGACGCTGGGCTTCACCGATCCGCACGCGTTCAGGGCGTCCACCGAAGCGCTCCGCGCTACCGGACCGGACTGGGTCGACCAGGTCAATGAACAGCGCAGGGCCCTCCCCCCTGAGGCGACGCTGCGCTGGTTCGCGGACAGCCGTGCCACGCTCGGCCGCGTGCTCGCCAAGGTCGGCCCGGGTGCGCGCACTGCGTGGTTCGGCCCCTCGATGAGCGCCGCCTCGTGCGCCACCGCCCGGCTCATGGAAACGTGGGCGCACGGCCAGGACATCTATGACGCGCTCGGGCTGGAGCATCCGCTCACCGATCGCGTGCGTCACGTGTGCCACCTCGGCGTGATCACCCGCGAATTCGCATTCACCCAGCGCGGCCTGCAGGCGCCGCGGGTGGCTGTGCGGCTCGAGCTCATCGCCCCGAGCGGAGAATGCTGGACCTGGGGTCCGGCCGATGCCGCGGACCGGGTCACCGGCACCGCCAACGACTTCGCGCTGGTGGTAACCCAGCGGCGACATCGCGCGGACACGTCCCTCCGCGCCACGCCGGGCACGGCGGAGGAGTGGCTCAGGGTCGCCCAGGCCTTCGCGGGAGCGGCCGGCACCGGCCGCTCGCCGGGCACGTTCCGCGGTCAGCACACCGGCCAATCCGCCGCGGACGAAGGCTGGCAATGACAGACCCCCGGCCCAAGTCGCCCAAGGGCGCCGACCGGCGCGAGCTGATCCTGCGCTCAGCCGCCGACCTCATGGCGGAGCGCGGCTATTCGGCGGTCAGCATGGCGCAGATCGGGGCCGCCGCGGGGATCGTCGGGTCAGGCGTCTACCGCCACTTCGACTCGAAGGCCACCATCCTCGGCGTGCTGCTCGAGCGCGTCATCGATGCGATGCACTCGGGCACGCGCGACATCATTGGCGCGACGGAGGACGGTCCGGACCGACTCGACGCGATGATCCGCAAGCAGACCGAAATCGTGGTCGAGAACCGGTCGTTGGTCGCCGTGTACCTGCGCGACTCCGGCAACCTGCCGGCCGACGACCTGCGCCGGCTCCGACTGCAGCAGCGCGAACTGATCGGCGAATGGATGCGTGTCTGCGCGGCGATCTCGCCCGGGTCGAGCGAGCCGGAACTGCGCATGGTCGTGCAGGGCGTGCTCGCCCTGATCAACTCGATCTGCACGTACGACAACCGGCTGCCCGCCGACCGCATCGTGGCCGCGATCACCGAAATGGCCAGTTCGGCGCTCAGGACGGGCGTTCCCGTTCCCTAAAACCGAAGCGCAGACATCCGCCGCAGGTTGAGTTGCGGAGAAAGTACCCTCAATTTCACAACGAAGGGTCGATCTCCGCGACTCAACCCGGGGGCGAGTCCAGGGTCAGCAGGGTCAGTAGGACTTCGGCAGTCCGAGGCTGTGCTGCGCGATGTAGTTGAGGATCATCTCGCGGCTCACCGGGGCGATGCGCAGCAGTCGCGCGAGACCCCAGTAGGGCAGGAGCCCGTATTCCTGGGCGAGGCCGTTGCCGCCCATGGTCTGGATGGCCGCGTCGATGGCGGCCAGGGCTGCCTCCGCCGCCGCGTACTTGGCCGTGTTCGACGCCTCGCCGGCCGGCAGGCCCTGGTCGTGCAGCCAGGCGGCCTTGCGCATCATCAGCGCGGCGAGCTCGGTCTCCATGCTTGCCTTGGCGAGGGGATGCGCCAGGCCCTGGTGGGTTCCGAGCGGAGCCCCCCAGACCTCGCGTTCGCTGGCGTACTTCGACGCCTGCGTGAGCGCGAATCGCGCGATGCCGATGCACAGCGCGGCGCCGGTGATGCGCTCGGGGTTGAGTCCGTGGAAGACCTGCTCGAAGCCCTTCCCCTCCTCGCCGACGAGGGCGTCGGCCCCGACGCGCACGTCATCGAAGAAGAGCGTGTACTGCTTCTCCGGAAGCATGACGTCCATCTCGATCCGCGTCTTGTCGAGCCCGGGCGTGCCGACAGGCACGATGAACAGCGACATAAGCGGTTTGCCGTCGTCCTTGCGGCCGGTGCGGGCGACCACGAGCACGGCGTCGGACTCGTCGACGCCGGAGATGTAGTACTTCGAGCCGGAGAGGACCCAGTCGTCGCCGTCGCGGCGAGCGGTGGTGGAGATCAAGTGCGTGTTAGAACCGGCATCCGGCTCGGTGATGGCGAACGCCATCTTCGACGTGCCGTCCGCAAGACCGGGCAGCCAGGCCTGGCGCTGGTCATCGGTTCCGAATTCCGTGATGACCTCGGCCGAGATGGCTGCCGAGACGAGGATCAGGAGGAGCGGGACACCCTGGGCGGCACTCTCCTCGGCGACGAGCGCGAGCTCGAGCATTCCGGCTCCGCCTCCGCCGAACGCTTCGGGGATGTTGACGCCGATGAGACCGGCCTCACCCAGCGCCTGCCAGACCTCGTCGCAGGGCTCGCGATTCTTGGAGTGCTCCGCGTAGTAGGCGCCGCCATACGGCTTGACGATGCTGGCGACCGCAGCCTTGAGGTCAGCATGCTCATCTGAGAGGGAAAAATCCACGTCGACTCCAATTGTGATTCTAAATTCACTTATCGGCAATACTACCTCAGGGAAGCTCGATCGCGGGCTACCGGTTCGTGAAGGCGGGTGGCCGCTTCTCGATGAAGGCGTTCATGCCCTCCTTCTGGTCGGCTGTCGCGAAGGTGGAGTGGAAGACCCGCCGCTCGAAGCGGATGCCCCCCTCGAGCAGCGTCTCGTAGGCCGCGTTGACGACCTCCTTGGCCATCATCGCCACCGGGAGCGACATGCCCGCGATGGTCGCCGCGGTCGCCATGGCCTCGTCGAGGAGATCGTCGGCGGGGATGATCCGCGACACCAGGCCGGCGCGCTCCGCTTCCACGGCGTCGATGGTGCGGCCGGTGAGTAGCATCTCCATCGCCTTCGCCTTGCCGACGGCACGCGTGAGCCGCTGGGAACCCCCGATGCCGGGAATGACGCCCAGCTTGATCTCGGGCTGGCCGAACTTCGCAGTGTCCGCGGCGAGGATGAAGTCGCACATCATCGCGAGTTCGCAACCGCCGCCGAGTGCGTGCCCCGCGACCGCGGCCACCACGGGTGTCCGCACGGCCGTGAAGCGGTCCCAGCCGGCGAACCAGTCGGCCAGGTACATCTCGACGAACGACTTCGTCGCCATCTCCTTGATGTCCGCCCCGGCCGCGAACGCCCGTGCCGACCCGGTGACCACGATGGCGCCGATCTCCGGGTCGCGGTCGAGCGCGGTCGCGGCGGCGACGACATCCTGCAGCATGCCGAGGTTGAGGGCGTTGAGCGCCTCCGGGCGGTTGAGCGTGATCAGGCCCACCCGGCCGCGGCGCTCGAGGATGATGTTGTCGTACTCGGTCATGCCGAGACCTCCAGGTTCGAGTTGTGACGAATTGTGTTGATGATGGCCGAGAAGTCGAGGCCGGCCCCGCCCTCGTCGGCGAAGCGGCGGTAGATCGAGGCTGCGAGCGGGCCGAGCTGGGCCGCGGTCCCTGTGGCTTCGAGCGCGTTCAGCGCGAGCCCGAGGTCCTTGGCCATGAGCGCGCCGGCAAACCCGGGCTGGTAGTCGCGATTGGCCGGACTTGTCGGGACCGGGCCGGGCACCGGGCAATTCGTGGTGAGCGCCCAGCACTGTCCGGATGCCGCGCTGGCGACATCGAAGAGCGCCTGGTGTGTGAGCCCCAGCTTCTCCCCCAGCACGAAGGCCTCACTCACGGCGATCATCGACACGCCGAGGATCAGGTTGTTGCAGATCTTCGCGGCCTGCCCCGCCCCTGAGCCGCCGCAGTGCACGATGCGCGCGCCCATCCGGGCGAGGATCGGCTCCGCCGCCTGGAAGTCCGCGTCGCCCGCGCCGACCATGAAGGTGAGTGTGCCGGCCTGGGCCCCACCGACGCCGCCGGAGACGGGGGCGTCGAGTGCGCGGTGGCCGGCGGCCTGCGCCAGCGCCTGTGCCGCGCGGGCGTCGTCCACGTCAATCGTGGAGGAATCGATGAAGAGCGTTCCCGGATCGGCCGCCGAGAGGAGCCCGTCCCGGTAGGCCGCCAGCACGTGGGCGCCGCTCGGCAGCATGGTGATGACGACCTCGGCGCCGGCCACCGCCTCGGCCGCGGATGCCGGGACCGTGACGCCGTTGTCGCGGGCGTGGTCGAGGGCCGCCGGAACGAGGTCGTAACCGGACACCTGGTGGCCCGCGCGCACGAGGTTGGCGGCCATGGGGCCACCCATGTTCCCCAGCCCGATGAAGGCGATTTTCGTCATGACCTGCTCCTGTCTGCGCCGCCCGCTGGGGCAATCGTGTGTGCTGAAAGCCCGAGTTCCCGCGGCCCGAGGCTCGCGAAATAGCTCTCGACGACCGCGCGGTCCACCTCCGGCAGGGTTGCCGGTGACCACCGCGGGTTGCGGTCCTTGTCGATGACCTGCGCCCGCACTCCCTCCATGAACTCACTGCTCGCGGCGAGCCGCACGGTGACCCGGTACTCCTGGTTCAGTGCCTCCTCGACGCTGCCGAGCCGGCGCGCGCGGCGCAGCGACTCGAGGGTGATGCACACGGCGGTGGGCGATTTCGCGACCAGCACGGATGCCGCGGCGCGGGCATCCGGGTGGTCAGACGCCTGCAGCCGGGCGACGATCTCGGAGGCGTCGTCGGCGGAGTAGCACTCGTCGATCCACGCGCGCTGCCCGGCCAGCGCCGACGGCGGAGCGGCGCCGGCGAACCGGGCGATGGCATCGGCGGCCGGGACGGTTTCGAGTTCCCGGGCCAGCAGGACGAGGTCCTCGCTGGGCACGAAGTGGTCGGCGAGGCCGAGCTCGAGGGCGTCGGCCCCGGTGAACATCCCGCCGGTCAGGGCGACGTGGGTGCCCAGCTCGCCCGGCGCGCGGGCGAGCAGGTACGTGCCGCCCACATCCGGGGCGAAGCCGATGCCCACCTCGGGCATGCCGATCCGGGTGCGCTCCGTGACGATCCGCGCGGAGCCGTGGGCCGAGACCCCGACTCCCCCGCCGAGCACGATGCCGTCCATGAATGCCACGTACGGCTTGGGGTAGCTCGCGATCTTCGCGTTGACGACGTACTCGTCCGCCCAGAAGCTCGCGGCTTCCCCGCCACCCTCCTGCGCGTCGTTGTAGATCGCAACGATGTCTCCGCCGGCGCACAGGCCGCGTTCGCCCGCGCCCGAAATGAGCACGGTCTGCACCTCGTCGTCGTGTTCCCACTCGTTGAGCGCCTCGCCGATGGCCTGGAGCATCGCGTGGGTCAGGGCGTTCAGCGTCGCCGGCCGGTTGAGCACGATGTGCCCGAGCCTGCCGGTGCGGGTGAGAAGGATCTCGTCGTTTGGGCTGGTCATTTGGCCTCCGTCAGGCTGCGGCCCACGATGAGTCGCATGATCTCGTTCGTCCCCTCGAGGATCTGGTGCACGCGCAGGTCGCGCACAATCCGCTCGATGCCGTAGTCCGCGAGGTAGCCGTAGCCGCCGTGGAGCTGGAGGGCGGAATTGGCGACGGTGAAGCCGGCATCCGTCGCGACGCGTTTCGCCATCGCGCAGAGCTTCACACTGTCGGCGTCACCGCGGTCCAGGGACTCGGCGGCGCGGGCCAGCAGGGTACGCGCCGATTCCAGGGCCGTGTCCATGTCGGCCAGTTCGAACAGGAGGGCCTCCTGCTTGATCAGCGGTCCGCCGAAGGCGGTGCGGTCCCTGAGGTACGCGACCGTGCGGTCGAGGGCGGCCTGGCCGCCGCCGACCGAACACGCCCCGATGTTGAGGCGCCCGCCGTTGAGTCCGCCCATGGCGATGCCGAACCCGTCACCCTCCTGGGAGAGGAGATGTGCCGCCGGGACGCGCACATCCTCGAACACGACCTGCCGTGTCGGCTGGGCGTGCCAGCCCATCTTCTTCTCCAGCGGACCGAAGGACAGGCCCGGTGCGCCGGCCTCCACGACGATCGCACTGATCCCCTGGCTGCCGGCGTCACCGGTGCGGGCCATGACCACGTAGAAGCTCGACACACCGGCGCCGGAGATGAACTGCTTGACCCCGTTGATGACGTAGTCGTCGCCGTCACGCACCATTCGTGTGGTGAGCGCCGCGGCGTCGGACCCTGCTCCGGGCTCGGTGAGGCAGTAGCTGCCCAGCGCCTCCATGCTCACCAGCTGCGGCACCCACTCCGCGCGCTGGGCTTCGCCGGCGAAGCTGTCGATCATCCAGGTGACCATGTTGTGGATCGAGATGTAGGCGGCGATGGTGGTGTCGCCCTTGGCGAGTTCCTCGAAGATGAGAATGGAGTCGGCCCGGCTCAGTCCTGAGCCGCCGAACTCCTCGCTTGCGTAGATCCCGCCCATCCCCAGCTCGCCGGCACGGCGCAGAATGTCCACCGGGAAGTGGTGCGTCTCGTCCCATTCGGCCGCGTTCGGAACCAGCGATTCGGTCGCGAATTGGCGAACCATCTGCACGATCGATCGTTGATCCTCGGTTAGTGCGTACATTCGTCAGCCCCTCCGTTGGTGCGCGAGAATCAACCTACTAGGACATCCGACGCATCGGTTGGCCACTTCTTGGACCATATAGGCTGGGACCGTTCCGCCCACTTTCAACGAGGAAAACGGAGAGTGTGATGAAGATCGCAGTGCTCGTTAAAGAAGTTCCCGACACGTGGGGAGACCGCCGCATCGACCCGTCGACGAAGCGGGTGGACCGCAAGGGCGACCTGGTGATCGACGAGATCAATGAGAAGTCCGTCGAGGCTGCGCTCCTCGTCAAGGAGGCGAATGCGGGCAGCGAGGTCACCGTGGTCACCATGGGTCCGTCGAGCGCCCTGGCCGCGATTCGCAAGGCCCTCGCCATGGGCGCCGACAACGGCATCCACATCGTCGATGACGGCCTCGTCGGCTCCGACGCCATGCAGACCTCCGCAGCGCTGGCTGCGGCCCTCCGCCCGGGAGGCTTCGAGCTCATCATCACCGGCAACGAGTCGACCGACGGGCGCACGGCAGCCGTCCCCGCGATGCTCGCCGAGCGCCTCGGTCTCGCCCAGCTCACCTTCCTGCGCACCCTCAGCGTCACCGGAGACGGCGTCACCGGCGAACGGATGACCGACGAGGGTCACCTCGACGTGCGCGCGTCCCTGCCCGCCCTGGTCTCGGTCACCGAACAGATCGCCGAGGCGCGTTTCCCGAACTTCCGCGGCATCATGGCCGCCAAGAAGAAGAAGGTCGAGTCACTCGGCCTCGCCGGCCTCGGCCTTCCGGCAGACGAGACGGGTGCCGAAAATTCCTGGTCCGTGGTCGAGGATGTCGCCCCCCGACCGGCCAGGTCCGGCGGCACCATCGTGAAAGACGACGGCACGGCCGGCACGCAGCTCGCAGACTTCCTCGCCGCGGCGAAACTGATCTAGGAAGAAAAGACATGGCATACGCACTCGTTCTTGTTGAACTCGCCAACGGCCGGCCGGCTGCGAGCACGGGCGAACTCCTCGCCGCCGCGGCCAGGCTCGGCGAGCCGGCCGCCGTCATCGTCGTCGAACCGGGGACCGCGGGAGAGGTTGCCGAAAGCCTCGGCGCGCTCGGCGCCGGCACCGTCTTCGTTGCCTCGATCGAGAACGCCGACACGCTGCTGGTGACCCCGCAGGTCGCGGCACTGCAGGCCGCGGTCCTGGCCGCCGGCGAGGTGTCCGCCGTCCTCGTCGGCAACTCCATCGACAGCCGGGAGGCCGCCGCGCGGCTGGCCGTGCGGATCGGCGGCGCCTTCCAGAGCGACGCCGTCGACGTCACGGCCGGAGCCGCCGGAATCCTCGTCACCCAGCAGGCATTCGGCGGTTCGTTCACCGTGACCGCCCGCGCCGCGAAGGGCACCCCGGTCATCTCACTGCGGCAGGGGTCGGTCGACGGCACCGCCCCGGCGGCCGCGGGCGCCATCCACGAACTCGAGGTGACGGGCGACACCGCCGTCGGCGCACAGGTGACCGCGCGCCACGAGCAGACCCAGGCTTCCGAGCGCCCGTCGCTCCAGACCGCGGACATCGTGGTCTCGGGCGGCCGCGGGCTGGGCTCGAGGGAGAAGTTCGTGCTCGTCGAGGAACTGGCCGACGCACTGGGCGCAGCCGTCGGCGCGTCGCGCGCCGCCGTCGACGCCGGCTACTGCGAGCACAACATGCAGGTCGGCCAGACCGGTGTGACCGTGTCGCCCAACCTGTACATCGCCGTCGGCATCTCCGGCGCCATCCAGCACCGCGCCGGCATGCAGAGCGCCAAGACCATCGTCGCGATCAACAAGGACGCCGACTCCCCCATCTTCGATGTCGCGGACTTCGGAGTCGTCGGCGACCTCTTCACCGTCGTGCCGCAGCTCATCGAGGCCGTCAAGGCGAGGAAGAGCTAAGTTGACCTCTGTCCTGACCGGCTTCACGAAGAGCCGGTGGTTCAAGCTCGTCTGGATCGTGCCGGCGATCCTCCTCGGACTCTTCCTGGTCGTCCTGGCGGCCAGGATGATCCGGGAACTGCCCGCCGTGGCGTCCTTCATGACCGAGTACCCCGGCGAATCGGAGCTGCCGGAGTCCGCCCCGGTCGGTTTCCCGGCCTGGCTCGGCTGGCAGCACTTCCTGAACGCGTTCTTCATCCTGCTGATCATTCGGACCGGCTGGCAGATCCGCACCACGAAGCGCACCGCCGCGTACTGGACCCGCAACAACACGGGGTTGCTGCGCACGAAGAACCCGCCCGTGCGGATTGCACTCCACGTCTGGTTCCACCTCAGCCTCGACACCCTCTGGGTGCTCAACGGGGTGATTTTCTACGTGCTGATCTTCGCGACCGGCCAGTGGATGCGGATCGTCCCGCTCAGCTGGGACGTGTTCCCGAACGCGGTATCCGTGGCCATCCAGTACGCGTCGCTCAACTGGCCGACCGAGAACGGCTGGGTCAACTACAACGCCCTGCAGCTGCTGGCCTACTTCATCACGGTGTTCATCGCGGCGCCGCTCGCCCTGATCACCGGCATCCGGATGGCTCCGGGCCTGGCCGGTCGCTTCGCCCGCCTCGACCGGGTGTTCCCCCTGCCGCTCGCCCGGGCCGTGCACTTCCCGGTGATGCTCTGGTTCGTGGGGTTCATCATCGTCCACGTCACCCTCGTGCTCGCGACGGGGGCCCTGCGCAACCTCAACCACATGTATGCCGCCCGGGATGACCTGAGCTGGTGGGGCTTCGGCATCTTCGCGATCTCCCTGGTCGTGATGGCGGTCGCCTGGATTGCCGCGAGGCCCTCTATCCTCAGTTCGCTCGCCGGCCTGACCGGCTCCGTGCGGCGCTAACCGTTCTTTCTGGCCCGGCTCGGCTGCACCCGGGTCGGCTCCCCCGGCATCTTCGGAAAGTCGGGCGGGAAGGGCAGTTCACCGAGCCCGCCCGCGACATCCCGCTCCCACCAGCGCAGCAGCTCGTCGATCGTGCCGGGGTGCTCGTGCATGGTCGCCCACGGGTCTCCGGTGGTTGCCAGCCGCGCGGGCACGGTGGCGATCGTGAAGGTCCGGGGGTCGGTCGTCTCCAGCTCATCCCACTCGATCGGGCAGGAGACGGGCGCGTGCGCCAGCGCCCGCGGACTGTACGCGCCCGCCATCGTGCGGTCCCGGTTGGCCTGGTTGAAGTCGACGAATATCCGCTCGCCTCTCTCCTCCTTCCACCACGATGTCGTGACCTTGTCGGGCATCCGTCGTTCGAGCTCGCGGGCTGCGGCGATCACCCCGTGACGCACGTCCAAAAATTCCCGCGCCGGCTCGATCGGCGCGAACACGTGCAGGCCGCGGCTCCCGGACGTCTTGATGAACGCGGTGAGACCGGCCTCCGCGAGCACCGCGCGAAGCTCGAGCGCGGCGGGGACCGCATCGTCGAAGTCGGTGCCCGGCTGCGGGTCGAGGTCGATGCGCAGTTGGTCGGGGTTGTCGGTGTTCTCGGCGCGGGATGGCCAGGGGTGGAACACGACGGTGTTCATCTGCACCGCCCAGACTGCGGCCGCCGGTTCGTCGATGACGAGCTGCGGATGCGACCGGCCGCTCGGATAGACGACCATCACCGACCGCACGTACTCCGGCGCGCCCTTCGGCGGATTCTTGGAGAAATACTGCTCACCGTCGATGCCGTCGGGGAACCGTTGCAGGGAGAGGGGACGATCGCCGTTCGCGGCGACGAAGGCTTCCCCCACGTCCACGATGTAGCGGGCGAGGTCGAGCTTGGTGATCCCGCTGTCCGGCCAGAGAACGCGTCCTGGACTCGAGATCCGCACCTCACGCCCGCCGTGCGGCCCGGGAACAGGGAGGACAACCGCTTCGCTCGCCATGCGGACAACATACCCAGGGGACGTCGATGCGTCGCCCCCTGGCCCGGTGATCTACTGGCGAACCAGCCCGCCGCCGGCACTGATCAGAACGCTGACCTTCTTGCCATCGACCGTGAAATCGACGATTGTCGAGGTCCCTGACGCCCGCACTTTGTACATCACGACGCCCGTGGCGCTGACCGGTGCGATGACGGACAGGATCGACGCACGGGTGCCCTGGCGCGCGAACATGGCTGTCGGAGCGGCCTTGCGGTGGAAGATGTCCGGATACTGCCAGCCCAGGATCGGTGAGGTCTGCGCGCGCTTGACCAGGATCGCTCCCCGAGGCAGCTCCTGCTTGTACGGGATCTGGAACAGGATCGTCCGCATGGAGTCGCCGGGAGCGGCCGCGATGGCCGTCGTCCGGGAGTAGACGGTGGCTTTTTGGTCCGCCGGCAGGTTCCAGAGCGTCTGGAATTGCTGCCAGGTCTGGGAGGTCGCGCGGTCCAGGGTCACCACGAGGTCGGGGTCCTTCAACACCAGGACGCCGCGGGTGCGCGAGACCCCGACACCTGGTTGGTCGCGGAACTCGAAGAAATCGGACGTGTCCTTGATCAGGTAGCGCGTCAGGTCGGTGTTGATCGGCATCACTGCGGCCTTCGGGGTCGTCATCGAGCTATGCGCGGTCGTGCCCCTCGCCCAGGCACGCCAGGAGTCGTTCTGGTAGCCGGCGTGGCCGCCGTCCACCAGGATGGTGCGCCCGCGCGCGGTGTAGGTCAGCGCCATGTGGTCATTGTGGCCGTGCACTGCCCGGGACCGGCCATACCGGATGCTGTAGGTGGATTCCTGCGCGAAGGGCTTCACCGTGCTGCCCCAGCCGGACCGGCCGAAGACGTACCCCCGTTTGTAGATCGCGACCCGTTGCCTGGGCGCCACGCCGCTGGTGCCCGCGGACGCGGCGTATTCCAGCGGAGTCCCCGGGTAGCCGATCGTCTTCACCTGCTCCGAATCGCCGATCTGGTGCAGGGTGCCGTTCGAGCTCGTGGCGTGGGCGATCCACGTCGCCAGGAGCGCCCGACGCGCGGAGATGGTCGCGCTCGGCACGGCGTTGCAGGCTAGCAGCACCTCCTCGACCCTCCCCCAGAGCCCGTAGTTCATCTGGGCGTATGCGGTCGACTGTTCATTCGTGGAGCCCTGAGAGTCGATCGCGGTCGTGATCGACGAGTCCAGGCGCGTCACGGCCAGGTTGCGGTAGTCGGCCCGGTTGAGCAGGCATCCCACACCGAACAAGACCATGCTCTCGTCCGTGCCGTGGTTCCAGGCCCCGCTCCAGTTGTTGATCAGGAACTTGGCGTGGTCGTGGAGCGAGGCGTTCAGCCAGGCGTAGGGCGTGGGGAGCACCGACACGCCGTAAGCGGCCAGGACGGACTGGCGCAGGCAGACGAGGACATTGGTCCGGTGCATGGTGGATTCCCAGGCGCCGATGTCGCTCTTCCAGGAGTAGGGATTGTCCTTGACCCAGTCCCTGGCGATTGCGGCAGTGTGCTCGAGGGTGACCAGATCGCCCTCTGAGCCGGCGGTAATGCCCTGTCCCAGCCAACGAAGGGAGTGCAGCCACATGTACCAGGACGGGTTCCTGTAGGGGTTGACCCTCCAGTTGACGTTGCCCGTGCCGTCGCCGACCCGATAGGGCGTGAACGGTCCCCAGGCGAACGTGTCAGCCATCAGGGCGCTGGGCGGATTCTTGGTGTCGATGCCGGCGTAGCCCGAACAGGTATAGGTTCCCGGGCCCAGCGCCCGCGTCTCGGTCGACCGTGAATCGACCGGCCCCGGCCCCGGATCGCTCGCGTCGGCGGCCGGGGGTCCGGTCGGTGCGACGTAGATCGGCCCGTCGAGGAACTGCGCCTCGGTCGGCTCGGGCAGCGGATCCTGCCCGGCTGCCGGTACGGAAGACCTCGTCGCGGAACCGGCCTGGGCGGTCGCGCTCGACAGGCCGGTCGCAGTGGTCGTGAGTGCCAGCACAGTCAGGGTCACGAGAACGCGACCCCCAAGCCGCCGCGAGCGGTTTCCCAGAGTACGTCGTGACATATATTGTGTCGCCGAGTCCGGAATCGGCGACCTCCCCCGACTGCAGCATAGGGCATCCGGCACCGCCGTGGAGCAGGCGGGCGGTCAGGCCTTTTTCACCACGCTGGACTTGAGCTGCAGGGCGACACCGTCGATCCGGCAGTCGATGTCGTGGTCGCCCACGCCGTCCACCAGCCGGATGCCGCGCACCTTCGTGCCCACCTTGATCACGGTGGAACTCCCCTTGGGCTTCAGGTCCTTGATCACGGTCACGTTGTCGCCGTCGGCCAGCGGCGTGCCATAGGCATCCGTGATGACGGTGTCCGCGGCCACTTCGGCTTCGGCCGGTTCCGGTGCCCACTCGTGCCCGCAGAGCGGGCAGACCAGAAGGGCCCCCATCTCGTAGGTGAGTTCGCTGGAACATTCAGGGCACGGAGGCAGGGAATCAGTCACCTTCCCAGAGTAGCGGGGGGCCCGGGACACGCAGCGAACGCCGGGTCATCCGTCGGCAGGTTCGCCGGCGATGTTGACCAGCCAGCTCACGCCGAACTTGTCCGTGCACATGCCAAAGGTGTCACCCCACGGCGCCTTCTCCAGGGGCATGGCGGCCGTGCCGCCATCGACGAGCTTGTCCCAGTAGCCGCGCAATTCGACCTCGTCGTCGCCGCTGAGGGACACCGCGTAGGTGTTCCCGGGCGTGAGTTCCATGCTGTTCGGCGTATCCGCCGCCATCAGGGCCAGGCCCCAGTCGGTCTTCAACTGGGAGTGCATGATCTTGTCCTGCTCGGCCGGGTCTTCGCTGGCGTGGTATTCGCCGAAGGTGCTGTGCGTCACCTCGCCGCCGAAGACGGACTGGTAGAAGTCCATGGCCTGCCTGGCCGTGTCGCGAAAGCTGAGGTAGGGATTGAGAACGGTGTGGGTCATGATCGAATCCTCATTCTTCTCGGTTGTCCGGTTTCTGAGTCGATTATCTGCTCGTCCGGGCGTCCCCGCGAGCCCCGGCCGCCGTCACGGCGGCCGGGGAATCACTCGGCCAGGCTGATCGTCACCTGGGGTGTTGTGATCAGGGTGTTGTGCACCGTGCAGTGCCCGGCGACGGCCAGGAGGGCGGCTCGGCGCTCGGCCGGCACGCCGTCCGGCAGCACGAGGCGCACCTCGATGCCGGACACCCGGGCGGGCCTGGACCCCATCTCGAAGCTGGTCTCAACGGCCAGCCCCTCGGTGGGCAGGTCGTGCCGGGCCAGGTAGCGGCGCGCGTAGAACGCGACGCACGACGCAAGGCTCGCGATGAACAGCTCTGTCGGCGTCGGGGCGGTGTCCTCCCCGCCGTCCTCACTGGGTTGATCGACGCGGACGACATGCCCGCGGATGCGAATGTCGAACTTATCCTCGCCGCGATGCTCGACTCGCATCGTTCGCGCGGCCGTGGCCGGCGCCGGCGCTGCCTCGCTCGCGCCCTGGGAGCGGCGCAGCCAGCGCAGGCTCTCCGTGTCACCGAGGAGTTCCAGCCGACGCCACAGCACGCTGCCGGGAACGGCCTGGCTGGCGTGGGCCCGGATCGCCACATTCTGACGTTGGCGCTCGACGCTCACCCGCACGTCGATGTCCTCGTCGGCGTGGCCGATGAACGAGGCGTCGAGCTCCTGGTTCAGTTGTTCCGCCACGACGGCCGGAAGAGTCCAGCCGAGGACCGGCAGGTTCAGGATCTCCGCCGCAGCCAGCGCCGCGGACGTTGCCGCCGCGTGGTCAGGGTGCCCGGTAACGCCGCTCGAGTCGAAGACCAGCAGCCCGTCCGCCCGGGCCGCCTCGGCTGCGCCGACGACGTCCGCGGCCACCTCGGTACGGCCCACCGTGCCCAGGGCGCCATCCGGATAGTGACAGAGAGTCGTTCGGCCGACGCCGAGCGCTGTGGCCGCAGCGTCGAGTTCCTCAGCGCGCACGGCTGACAGGTCGTCCGGGACACCCCGCAGCGTTGAGGCCTCCCCGTGGGTGAGGCAGAGCAGCTCCACCGTGGCGCCCGCGCGGGTGAACGCGGCCAGGACAGCGCCCAGGCCGAACGACTCGTCATCGGGATGCGCCACCACCGCAAGCACCGATTTCCACGCCGGCAGCTGGTCCGCGCTCTCGCCCGTGTTCCTCAGATTGTCAACGTTCATCGTGCTCCTTCACTCCGGGCGGCTTCGTCCCTCAACGCCCACCGGCATAGGGGGCCCCGGCGGGCGCCGAGACTCCTGCCAGCCTACTCAGACTCGAACGTACGCCCAGCCGTCGAATTGCCGTGCGGCCAGGTGCCCGACGGCAGCCGGGACAATCGACACGTCCCGGTACAGCTGGTCGGCTTCCAGCTCGGCCGAGCGCAGGCTGTTGCCGCAGGCCAGCACGCGCACGGCCTGCTCGGCCAGGGCCGACAGTTCGGGTTCGAGGACCGATCCGGCCCGCAGGAAGGCGACGCACGGACCCTGGACGACGAGTTCAATCTGCACGGCCGGCAGGGACGCCCGGGCATTCCGCGCGGCCCGGATTCCGGCCTGGATCCCCGCCGCGTCTGCGCCGCTGACGTGGAGGAGCATTCCCCTGTCGTTCATCGGTGGTCCTGTCCGGACCGCGCCCGCGTGCGCAGGTAGTAGATCCCGGCGACGACGACCAGGAGGGCGATCGCCGCCAGGCCGAAGAGCAGGTTGGACACCCCCGATGAGAGCGTCAGGACAAAGGATTCGGCGGCGAACTGATCGCCGATGGTCAGGAAGCCGCCGAGGCTCGCCGTGCCGTCGGTGAGCAGCAGCAGTACGCCGATCCCGATGGACAGCAGACCCGACACGATCAGCAACCACGAGTTCTGCCACCGTCCGACCTGGAGCATGCGCGGCCTCAACCAGCCGCGTTGGGTGATCTTCAGGCGGTCCCAGACGAGCGCGAGCAGGAACAGGGGGACGGTCATGCCGAGCGCGTAGACGGCCAGCAGAATTCCCCCATACGCGGCATTTCCGCCGATGGCGGCGACCGTGAGGACCGACCCGAGGATGGGGCCCGCGCATACCCCGGCGACACCGTAGACCGCTCCGAGCAGGAACACAGAGGCCGATGACGTGCCCTCTGCCGTTGCACCCCGGGTGAACGCGGGCATCCTGATACCGACGACCTGGATGATGCCCAGCCCGATGATGAGTGCCGCAGCGACCATCACCATCTCGGAGCGGTGCTGGAACAGGAACGCACCGAGCGTCCCGGCCAGGACGCCGATCGGCACGAGCGTGGTGATCAGCCCGAGGTAGAACAGGCCCGTGCGGCCCAGGAGCTTTGCGGGTGTTGAAAATGCGTAGGCGAAGAACGAGGGAAGGAGCATGACCGAGCACGGACTGAGCAGGGTCAGGACGCCGCCGATCAGGGCGCCCGCGTAGCCGATGTCCACTACTTCGCCGCTTCCTCGAGTTCGCGGTCTATGGCCTGGCGGAAGGCCGCCAGGGGCTGTGCTCCCGTGATGGGCGTGTCGTTGACCAGGAACAGGGGCGTTCCGGTCGCGCCAATCGACTGCGCCTCGGCCGTGTCGTCGGTGACGAGCTTCAGGAGTGCGGGGTCGCTCAGGTCGCTCTCGAACCGAGCCATGTCGGGCACGCCGACGTCGCGGCCGATTTGGAGCAGGCGCTCGCGCGGAAGGTCGATATGGGCTCTCTCCGGGGCGTCCTTGAAGATGGCGTCGGTGTACTCCCAGAAGAGGCCCTGGTTGCCGGCTGCCCGGCCGGCCACGGCCGCGTCGATGGATTGCTGCCCGAACACCGTGAGGTCACGCCATTCGAAGCGCACCTGCCCATTCGTCACGTACTCGTCCACGAGAAGCGGCATGGTGTCGCGCGCGAACACGGCGCAGAAGGGGCATCGATAGTCCGAGTACTCCACGATGACGACGGGTGCATCGGTGGCCCCGAGCGCGGTCGGATCACCCTCGATCCGACGCGACATGTCGATCAGCGTTTCGTCCGAGCCCTGCCCACTCGCGTCGCTCGCGGCCGGATCCGTCCCCGCCGTGCCGGACTGCGCCGCGAAGCCGACTCCGACCACGACCGCCAACCCGACAACTGCGAGGATGAGGTAGATGAGACCACGTCGCCGGGACCTGCCTGATGGCGTGCGCTTCGGTTGCTCAGACTCCATGGCTTGCGCCTTCCGGTTGATCGACGGGACTATTGCAATGTATATACATTTCACCGGAAAGGACAACCGTGTCAGGACATCGTGAGGCTGCTGCCAGGCTCCTCGCCGGCGACGGCGCGCACGACGCCGGCCCCCGGCCGCCGCTCTGGCGAAGGATCAGCGCCGATCTCGCGGCTCGCGTTGCCGAGGGAGAGTACGGCGACGGTTTTCCGGGCGAAGTCGAACTCGCCCAGACCTACGGCGTCAGCCGCGGCACGATCCGGAACGCCCTCCGACCCTTGCGGGAGACAGGGTCGGTCACCGCCCAACGCGGCAGGAAGCCTCGGGTGGTGATGGGTGGGCACGGGAGTGCCTTCGGACCCGTCTCCAGCCTGTTCGCGTCGGTGCAGGCATCCGGAATGACCCAGCGGAGCATTGTGCTTGCGCGCCGGGTCGTCACCGATCCGACCACCGCCGCGCTCTTGAGCCTGCCGCCGACGGAGGAGTTGCTCTTCTTGTCGCGTTTGCGACTCGCCGACGAGCAGCCGCTCGCGGTCGACAACGTGTGGCTCCCGGCCCGGCGGGTCGCTGCCCTGCTCGAGGTCGACTTCGCCGACACCGCGTTGTACAAGGAACTGCGGGAACGCTGTGGAATCACGCTGGACGGCGGCCAGGAAGAGCTTCGCGCGGACACCGCGACGGCAGTGGACGCCGAACGCCTCGGCTGCGCCGTCGGCGCCCCGATGTTTCGGATCCAGAGGATCGGCTACCACCAGGGAACCGCGATCGAACTGCGCTGCAGCCATATCCTGGGCGACCGATATGCCGTGACGGCCACCTTCGGCGACGGAGTGCCCGCCGCCTGACCCGCCTCGGCGCCCGCCTGGAACGAGCGGGCGTAGTCTGCGAAGAAATGACCGAGAAAAGCGCCGCTCGTTTCGCTCCGGTGACGCACACCAGCGATTCGATCCCGCACGCCACCACCCATCGGCGGCGCCTGCGTCGGATCGATTCCCTGGCGGGCCTGGCCTGGTTCTCGGTCGCTGTCGTACTGGCCCTCTTCCTGGCGGATGGCGGCGTGTCGTACTTCACGAACCTCCGCGACATCCCGACCGGAGCGGGCATCGTCGCGGGCCTCGTGGCCGGCGATCTCCTTCTCATCATGCTTCTCCTTGCGGCTCGCCAGGATCCGGTGACCCAGGCCATCGCCATGATCACCACCATGCAGGACATGCCGCAGGCCTTCATCGCCCTCGCCCTCTTCGTGCTCGTGGTCACGACATCGCTCGTGATCGTGCGCCACCGACTGCCGAACTTTGGCTGGTACTCCGTGCACCTGCTGGCCTATGCGGCCGTGCTGCTCGCTCTCCCCCATCAGTTCGCGCAGGGGGAACTCTGTGCGCGGGTCCGGCTAGTCCGCGGGATCGGCGACGGCACCGGGCTGTTCGGCGGCCAGCTGATCCAGGGCATCAATCCCGCCGGCAAGGTATCCCGCCCAGCTCGGGCCGGTGCGTCCGGGCGCGCCGGTCTCCGCCGCCCAGCGGGCACGGGTGTCCGCGAGGACCAGCCGGCTGCCGGATTCATCGTCCGGCACAACGGGCAGGCGTCGGATGGCCCGTCGCACCTCGGCCAGGGCCGCCGCCATCCCCTCGTAGTACTTCGTGGCGGGCACCGGCGCCCCCCTGGAGAGAGAACAAAGCGACTGGCCGCCAGTACTGGCGGCCAGTCGCTCGAGCGCCTCGCTTTCGCGGGCGCGGATGGATGCGTTGAGCATCCTCTTACTTCTTAGTTGCAGGTGCAGCGCTGGGCGGGCGGAACGTCAGCCATGACGCTGGCGACGTGCTCGCCGCATCCGGCCCAGGTGATTTTGGCGCAAACATTGCAACGGACGGGACTGCACATAGGTTTCTCCTTCAGTGGTCTAACGGTCAAGACAATCATACCCCCCGGGGTATCAAATAGCCAGCGACACGGCCGGCCTGGCTCGGCAACGGGCCGCTGCGTGCTAACGTCGAGGCCTACCTTAGGAGTGCTGTGCTAACAGCTTCGTCGATCCCTGTGCGTGCACGCACCCCCCTCCTGTCCTCGCTGGCGAGGGCTTCCGTCCTTGTCGCGGCGCTTGCCATCGCTGTCGTGGGCCTCACCCTCGCTCCTTCGGAGAAAGCGTCCGCACAGGACTTCGCCCAGTGCGACAGCGTCAACAACACCCCGGGCCTGGAACTCATCTGCGACGTGACCGTGGAGAACAACCTGAACCTGACCACCGGGGTGGACAGCTCCACTGTCACGACCACGGTGTGCGAAGGGGCCAATGGGGCGTCCAAGTGCGGCCCTGCCTCAACCGAGTCCTTCGACACACTCACCAGCAACGTCAGCCAGTGCAACTACGCTCTGAACGGCGGCGGCGGCAACCTGGATTGCACCGTGACCGTGGTCAACAACATCACCGGTGCGGCTGAGAAGGACCAGGCTCCGACCGGCGCAACGGTCAACCAGTGTGTCGGCTCCGCAACCGGCGGCGGCACGGCGATGATCTGCGACCCGTTCCCGGCCGCAACATCCAGCGCGACGATCACGCAGTGCAACGATTCCGCAATCGGCGGCGGCGGCGCGACCGGCGTCATCTGCACCGTGCACCCGTCAACCCAGAGCGCGCTGCTGCCGGTCACGATCAACCAGTGCAACAACTCGGCCAACGGCGGCGGAGCCAGCGTCACCTGCGATGCGACGCTGACGAACAACTTCCTCAGCGGGGCAGCGACTCCCGAGGAGACCACTCCGGTCGCGCCGGTCGCGCCGCTGAAGAACACCCTGCACGACTCCCTGACGGACGGATTCGGCCTGCCCGGCACCAACGGCAGCCAGGGAACGTTCCTCCTCGGAGGCGGCGTCCTCATGCTGCTCGCCGGCGGCCTGCTGACCGCAGCGTTCGCTACCCGCAAGGCTGGCGCTCGTCGCTAGAAAAGCCCTGCTCGTCGGCACGGCGGCGCTGCTCTGTGCAGTAGCCGTCGGCTGGCTTGGCTTCAGCCTGGCGAACACGGATGCGGGGACTCCCGCCCCCGTCCGCCGGACCCCCGTCGCGGCGGCGCCCTCGGCGTCGCCCACGGGGTCGCCCACGGCAGCCCCTGCCGCCGACCTCGTCATCGCCGCCTCGGCGCCTCTGCGACTCCGCGTCCCCGCCATCGGAGTGGACGGCGCCGTGTCGGAGTATTCCCAGCAGATGATCGACGACCGCGGGGGCTTCGATCCGCCCGAGCTTTCGACCATCTCGTGGGACACGACCATCACCGGCGGAACCGCGGGAACGGACTCGATCAACACGGTCTACCTGTACGGACATTCCTGGGTCGACGAGGCCGTCTTCAACGGCATCAGAGTAATGAAGGCCGGAGACGTTGCGGGCATCGACACCGCCAACGGCACCCTGTGTTACGTCACGCAGAAGACACTCACGCTCAACAAGGCGGAGTACAAGAACAACGACGAGATGACGGATGCGATCCCCAACCGCCTGGTGCTCGTGAGCTGCTACCGACCCGTCGGCTACGATCCGAATTCCGCCACAGTGGAGAACGTCGTGGCCGTGCTGCAACTCGACCAGGCCGCGACCAGCTCCGGCTGCTGACCCTGCTCGGAGCTGACGCAATCACGTCGATTTCAGTCATCTCGATACCCCATGGGGTATAGTCGGCGGAGACAGCTTGACGAAAGGAACATCGGATGTGCCGAGCAGTAACGTGTAAGAAGTGTGGCAAGACGACCTGGGCGGGCTGCGGTCAGCATGTCGACCAGGTCATGCGAGGCGTGTCCAGCGCGCAGAGGTGCCGCGGGCACGAGAATGACCCCGCGCCTGCCGGAAACTTCTTCACCCGGCTGTTCTCCCGCTGAGTCCTCCGGCCGCCACTGCGGCCCGGATCAACGAAAAGCCGGGAACATACCATCAAGGTATGTTCCTGGCTTTTCGTTTCCCCTCTCGGTCTACGCCGCCAGGGGCATCCGTTCCGTGCCCGCGTCGATGCGCAGCGAGTCACCGTCGACGGAGACCGTGACCTGCCCGCCCTCCTGCAGCTCGGAAGCGACCAGGAGATCGGCGATCCGGTCGTCCAGCTCGCGCTGGATCACCCGGCGCAGGGGCCGGGCCCCGTACTCCGGTTCGTAGCCGCGGTCGGCGATCCAGTCGACCGCATCATCGTTCACCGTGAGGCCGATGCCCTGGGACTGGAGGCGCGATTCGGTCTGGCCCAGCAGCAGCCGCACGATCCGGTGCAACTGCTCCCGGTCGAGCTTGCGGAAGAGGACGATCTCATCGATCCGGTTGAGGAACTCCGGCCGCATGGCCTCGCGGAGCTTGCCCATGACCCGGTCGCGCAGCGCCTTCTCAGAACCGAAACCGTTCCCGGCGCCGTCGGTTTCCGTGGTGAAACCGAGGGCGCCGCTCCGACTCGCGAGGAACTCCGACCCGATGTTCGAGGTCATGATCACCACCGTGTTGCGGAAGTCCACCGTGCGCCCCTGCCCATCGGTCAGGCGCCCGTCATCGAGCACCTGCAGCAGCAGGTTGAACACGTCGGGGTGCGCCTTTTCCACTTCGTCGAGCAACACGACCGAGTACGGGTTGCGCCGCACGCGTTCGGTGAGCTGCCCGGCCTCGTCGTAGCCAACGTACCCGGGAGGAGCCCCGACGAGCCGGCTCACGGTGTGCCGTTCGCCGAATTCGCTCATATCGAAGCGCAGCATCGCATTCTCGTCGCCGAACAACGATTCGGCCAGGGCCTTGGCGAGCTCGGTCTTGCCGACGCCGGTCGGTCCGAGGAACAGGAAGCTTCCGACGGGCCTGCGGGCGTCTCCCATGCCGGTGCGGTTGCGCCGCACGGCCTTGGCGATCACCGTCACCGCGTCATCCTGACCGATGACCCGCTCGTGCAGGTCGTCTTCCAGCCGGCCCAGGCGTTCGCGGTCGCCCGCGGTGAGCCGGCTGGCCGGGATGCCCGTGGCCCGGGCGATGATCTCGGCGATCTGCGCGTCTCCGACGACCGCCGGTCCAATCCCGGTCGGTGGCGCCTGGGAGTCCGAGGCATCCGCGACAGGTGCCGACTCGGCGGACGCGATCTTCCCCTGGACGCCCTCCATTTCGTCGCGCAGCCGCGACGCCTCTTCATAGTGCTCCGCAGCGACGGCTGCGCTCTTGGCTGTCTCGAGGGCCGCGAGTTGCTCGCGCAACGCGGCCGGATCGACGCGCACGCCCCGCTTCAGCCGCAGGCGCGCGCCGGCCTGGTCGATGAGGTCGATGGCCTTGTCCGGCAGGAAGCGGTCGGTGATGTAGCGCGCCGACATCTCGACCGCGGCACGGATCGCCTCGGCGGTGTACAGAACACCGTGGTGCTGCTCGTAACGGCCCTGCAGCCCGGCGAGGATCTGCACGGCATCCTCGATGCTCGGCTCCCCCACCCGTACCGGCTGGAAGCGTCGTTCCAGCGCCGGGTCCTTCTCGACCTTGCGGTATTCCTTCAGGGTGGTGGCCCCGACCACGTGCAGTTCTCCGCGGGCCAGGCGCGGCTTCAGGATGTTGCCGGCATCCATGCCGCCCTCGCCGGCGCCGCCGGCACCGACGACGGTGTGCAGTTCGTCGATGAACACGATGAGTTCGTCCGTGCGAGCGCTGATCTCATCCATCAGGCCGGTCAGGCGTTCTTCGAAATCGCCGCGGTAGCGGGTACCGGCGACCATGGCGGCAAGGTCGAGCGCGATCACACGCTTTCCCCGCAGCTGTTCGGGGACCTGGCCGTCGACGATCGCCTGCGCGAGGCCTTCGACGATGGCGGTCTTGCCCACGCCGGCCTCGCCGATCAGCACCGGGTTGTTCTTGGTGCGCCGCGAGAGGATCTCGATGGTCTGCTCAATCTCATCCGAGCGGCCGATCACCGGGTCGAGTTCGCCCGCGCGGGCCCGCGCGGTGAGGTCCGTGCCGTAGCTGTCGAGCATCGGCGTGTCGGAGTTCTCGGATGCCGCCGGCCGGCTCGTGACCGTGTCACCCGCCTGGTCCTCGCCCGCGCCCGCCTGCAGCGATTCCGGCGTCACCCCGGCGGCGGCCAGGACCTGCCCCGCGGGCGCATCCTGGTTCACGACGAATGCGTAGAACAGGTGCTCGGGGTCGATGTAGGTCGAGCCGAAGGCGCGCGCGACCTGGTGGGCATCAAGCAGTGCGCGCTGGGCCGAGTGCGTGAGCGACGGCGCGGCCGCCGACCGCTGGGCCGACGTTTCCGGCAGACGCTGCTCGACTGCCTTCGCTATGGCCGCGGGGTCCGCCCCGGTGCGCCGGATGGCGTCGGAGGCGGGCGTCTGCGGGGCCATGACCCTGAGGATGTGCAGGGCGTCGACGTCGGGGTGGCCGTGGTCGATCGCGAATTGGGCGGCCTGGGCGAGCACCTCGTGCGTGCGGCGGCTGAGCAGCCGGGTGATGTCGATGGGACGCCCGGACTGAGCCGCGGGCTGACCCTGAAGGTAGCGGGCGATGAATTCGTCGAACGAACCCTCGCCTGACCCTGCCGGACCGAAGAATATGGGCATCTGACCTCCTGGGACGTGAAACTTGAGTTGCCTTGACTCAAGTTAACGTCGCAGGCGGCGTTTCATTCCCGACGCACAATCCTCCGGAACCCGGGACGTGGTTGGACCGGCGGGCCCGGCAAATGAGAAATCGCCCCCGAGCATCCTCGGGGGCGACTTCGCTCATGCTGTGGCGCCTAGGCGATCACCGCTTCGTTCATGCGTGCTCTCATCCCCTGCGCGAGAGTCTCCGCGGCTCGCGTGAACGAGGAGAAGTAGGTCCTTTCCCGCCACCGGTCGAGGCTCATCACCTCGAAAAAGGCTCCAACTTGCCGGATGAAGCCGAGAATCGCCGCAGGAGTCTGCTCCGCAACGCCCTGGGCGCTCACTCGCCATTCGGTCGGGGAGATCTCCACGATTTCAAGATCAGATCCGTTCGCAAAAACATTGCCATCCATGACGCCTCCGGTTTGTTGGTGAAATCAAGTACACAAGATGCCGATGAGGCGAACAAGGGGCTTGACGATGGCGTCACGATCCCCCAAGGTGAGATTTGCTCGCACACTGATGGGGCGCTGGACTCGCGATCCCGGAGCCCTCGAAACGGATGGAGGACCGGGTCATGGCTGCATCCTGGCCCACGTCGATGCGGCCGATCCTCACCGTCACCGTGAACCCGGCCCTCGACGTCAGCACCTCCATCGACGAGGTGACCAACGACCAGAAGCTGCGCTGCGGCCCGACCCGACTCGACCCGGGCGGCGGCGGGGTCAACGTGGCCCGGGTGGTGCAGCGGCTCGGCGGGCAGGCGCTCGCGGTCTATGCCGTGGGCGGTCCCACCGGGGAGGCCTACCGCCAGCTGATCGAAGCCGAACGAGTGCCGGCGGTGGCGGTGCCGATAGCCGGGAGCACGCGAGAGAGCTTCACGGTGGACGAGTCGTCCACGGACAAGCAGTATCGCTTCGTGCTGCAGGGGCCCGAGCTGAGTGAAGCCGAGTGGCGTGCCTGCCTGGCGGCCGTCGAGGAGGCGATCCCGGCGGCCGGGTACGTGGTCGCCAGCGGCAGCCTGCCGCCGGGGGTTCCCCACGATTTCTACGCGCGGGTGGCCAGCCTGGCTCGCGCACGCGATGCGCGATGCCTGGTGGATGCCTCCGGTCCGGCGCTGGCCGAAGCCCTCGCGGAAGGAGTGTTCCTGGTCAAACCCAGCCGGCGCGAACTGGCTGAGCACATGGGTGCGCCGCTCGACTCCGAGCAGAGCCAGGTCGAGGCGGCTTCCGCCCTCGTCGCCCAGGGTTCGGCGGAATTCGTCGCCCTCTCGCTGGGTGCGGCGGGAGCCGTGCTCGCCTCGTCAACCGGGATCCTCCGTCTCCCCGTGCCGCGCGTGCGCGTGCGGAGCACCGTGGGGGCCGGCGACAGTTTCGTCGGCGCGTTCGTGCTGCGGATGGCGCAGGGTCATGAGCCGGATTCGGCCTTCCGCTCTGCCGTTGCCGCCGGAACGGCCACCACGATGACGCCGGGAACCGAACTGTGCCACCGGGACGACGTCGAACGCCTGGAAGCGGAACTCGCTGCCCTGGCGGATCGGACGGCCCAGTCGGTCTAGAAACCGGCCGGCAGCGGCCCGTCGGAGACCAGGTACAGGCGTTGCGTTGACCGGGTCATCGCCACGTACAGGGCGCCGGCGCCGCGCTCGGATGCCGCGACGATGGCCGTCGGATCGACCACGATCACCGCATCGAACTCGAGCCCCTTGGCGTCCCGCGGGGTGAGCAGCGCGATGTCGCGCGTGAGGCCGGCCGGCCCGCGGCCCACCAGGCCGTCGAATTCGGCGGCCAGCGCTTCGTGCAGGGCATCGATGGCGGCGTCGACGACGATCACCGCGAGGGTCCCGCCGGCCTCGAGGGCGCGGTCGCGACGGATGGCCTCGGCGACATCCGTCACCGTCTCCACCGGCCATTCGCTCGCGCGCACCGCGCGGGACGGCGTGATCGGCAGGTCGTGCGCCATCGCCACGGTCTCGGCGACCTGGGCGATCTGGCTCGGGGTCCGGTAGTTCACGGTGAGCTCCTCGAGACGCCAGCGGTCGGCTTCGAGCGACGACTGCAGGACGGGTCTGAGCGCGTCCTTCCAGCTGCCGGCCGACGCCGCCGACGCCGCCTGGGCGATGTCGCCGACGATCGTGAACGACCGGAGCGGACCGCGGCGCAAGACAAGCCGCCACTGCATCGGAGAGAGCTCCTGGGCTTCGTCGATCACGACATGGCCGTAGGTCCAGCTGCGGTCCAGCGCGGCGCGTTCCGCCGTCGTCGCCCGATCGCCCAGTTCGGCGAAGTTGTCGGCGAGCGCCTTCGCGTTGACGAGCCCCTTCACCTTCATGTTCGAGATGGCCAGTTCGGCGTTCTCGATGTCGCGCGCCCGCTGTTCCTTTTGCGCTCGCTTCGCGGCCGCGTCGACGACGTTGTACTCGCCGAGATACTCGGCCGCCTCGTCGAGCAGGGGGATGTCGGCGATCGTGAACTCGGCGTCGCGGGGGCGTTGCAGGAGCGCGCGCTGCTCGGGCTTCCAGCGCGGGGTCAGCTGGGCGAGCCACTGCGGGCGTGCGTACAGGTCCTGCAGCAGCTTCTCCGGCGTGAGCGGCAGCCAGGCCGTGTTCAGGGCCACCCGCACGTCGTCGGCCAGGCGGAGGTCCTCGCGCAGCATGGGCAGGTCTGTGTCGTCCATCGACCGGCCCTGCGCCTGCAGCTGCGCGAGCCACTCGCGAGAGAGGGCGTTCAGCGCGCTCTTCACGAAGGCGACGCGGGCTTCGTTGTGCGGCTTGCCGCCCACCCGGGCGCGATGGATGGCGTTCTCGATCAGCTGCGGCTGCAGGGTCAGCCGGTCGCCGTTGACGATGAGCTGCTGCGGGGCTGCGGGCACACGCTGGCGGGATCTCACCGCGCGGGCGATGAGATCCGCCATGAAGGTCTGGCCCTTGAGTGCGGCCACGGCCGGGGCGTCCTCGCGGGTCGCCTCGACGCCGGGGTAGAGCTGGCCGACCGAGGCCAGTACCACGCCGGTTTCGCCCAGCGACGGCAGGACGGCCTCGATGTACTGCAGGAAGGACGGGGACGGGCCGACGATGAGCACACCGGAGTTCTTCAGACGATCGCGGTGCGTGTAGAGCAGGTACGCCGCGCGGTGCAGGGCCACGGCGGTCTTGCCGGTGCCGGGCCCCCCTTGCACGACGAGGACACCCTTGAGGTCGGAGCGGATGATCCGGTCCTGCTCGGCCTGGATGGTGGAGACGATGTCGGACATGTGCCCGGTGCGCTGCGCGGTCAGGGCGGCGAGCAGGGCACCCTCGCCCTGGTGGTTCGAAGCCGCATCGCGCTCCAGCAGCTCGGCGTCGAGGATCTCGTCTTCGATCCGGATGATCCGGCGCCCCTTGGACAGCAGGTGGCGGCGGGCCCGTGCCCCGAGCGGCGTCGCGGCGGTGGCCTGGTAGAACGCGCTCGCCTGCGGCACGCGCCAGTCCAGGAGCAGGGGGCTCAGGTCTTCGTCGCGCAGGCCGACCCGTCCGATGTAGCGGTAGACCGGTTCGCCGCTCTCGTCGGGTGCGGTCTCCAGCCGGCCGAAGGCGAGGCGGTCGTCCACCTCGCGCAGCTGCACGATCCGGTCTTCATACAGGCGGGCGAACGTGTCGCGCTCGGAACGAGACTGGTGGTTGCCGCCGACATTGAGCATGCGCACGGCCGTGAGCTGCTGCTCGGCCTCACGCTGCAACGCGTCCAGCCGCGCGTACAGCGTCGCGACATAGTCCTGTTCCCGCTGCAGTTCCTGGTCGACCACTCACACACCCCTTCAAATCCAACCTTTGAGTTTACTCGCCTTCGCGCCGAACCCCGGACAGCCCCTCTGCGGGCCGGGTGATTCACACCCCCATCGGTTAAGATTCCCGGGTGCTCCACTCCCCAGCTCCCTTGCGCATCGCACTCGTCAGCCTGCACACCTCGCCGGCCGCCGAGCCCGGCTCGGGCGATGCCGGCGGCATGAATGTCGTCGTGCGCCACCAGGCCGAGGCGATGGCGTCGCTGGGTCACACCGTCGACATCCTCACCCGCCGTTCGTCGTTCGAGGCGCCGGGCGACCAGCAGCTCACGCCCGGGGTCACGCTGCGCTTCCTCGACGCGGGACCGGCCGAACCGGTGGCCAAGGGCGACCATGAGGCGTTCATCGATGAGTTCCGGATACGCATGGCCGCGCTGGGACCGTACGACCTCATCCACTCGCACCACTGGTTCTCGGGCATGGCGGCGCTCCCCCTCGCCCGCCAACTCGGGATTCCGCATGTGCAGAGCTTTCACAGCATTGCCGCCGACGAGTCGACGCCGCTGTCCTGGGGCGAACGCGCGGAATCCGCGGGGCGCATGATGGGTGAGGCCTGGCTGGCCCGGGAGTCGGATGCCGTCGTGGCGATCAGCGACGCAGAGGCGGCGACCGTCGTGGAACGCCTCGGCGGCGAAGCGGATCGCATCGCGGTCGTGCCGCCCGGGGTGGACGGCACGCTGTTCCGCCCGGCAGTCGAACCGTCGCACGGCCGCGGCTACGCCGTCGTCGCCGCGCGCCTGCAGCCGTTGAAGGGCCTTGACCTCGCGATCGAAGCGATCGCGGCAGTGCCGGAGCCTCTCCGGCCCGAACTCGTCATCGCCGGCGACGCCTCGTCCGATTTCGACGGCTACGTGGAGGAGCTCCGGGCGCTCGCCGCCGGCCGCGGGATCGGGGCCGGGGTGCGCTTCGTCGGCCCGCAGCCCCGCACCGACCTCGCGGCGCTGCTGCGCGGCGCCCGCGTGGTGCTCATCCCCTCGCACTCTGAGACGTTCGGGCTCGTTGCCCTGGAAGGCGCGGCGAGTGGCGTGCCCGTCGTCGCCGCGGCATCCGGGGGCCTGCGGGAAGCCGTCGTCAACGGCGAGACGGGCCTGGTCGTCGAGTCGCGCGACCCCGCCGCGTGGGCCGAGGCCATCACCAGGATCCTGGCGGACCCGGGGCTGGCCCGGCGGCTGTCCCTGGCCGCCCGCGACCGCGCCGAACACTTCGACTGGCTGCGTTCCGCCGAAGGCCTGCTGACCGTGTACGCCGCCCTCCTCCGGCCGGGTCCGACCAGCGTGCGGCACACGCTCGCCCGCGCATGAGCATTCTCGACGCCGCGCCGTCGGTTCTGTTCGTGCACGCGCATCCCGACGACGAGACGATTTCAACGGGGGTGCTCATCGCCGAGCTGGTCACGCGCGGCACCAGGGTTTCGCTGCTGACCGCAACGCGAGGCGAACGAGGCGAAGTGGTGCGGGGGCCGCTGTCGGCCCTCGCGGGCACGGATGCGCTCACCCGAGAACGCGAACGCGAACTGCAGCGTGCCGCGGACACCCTCGGCATCGCCCGGCGGTTCTGGCTCGGCGATCCTCCGGCGCGCGCGGACGGCCTCGCGCCTCGACGCTACCGCGATTCGGGAATGACCTGGATCCGACCCGGACTCGCCGGAGCCGCGGAGGACACCGACGACGACGCCCTGGTGCGAACGGCGCTGGGCGAGGTGACGGATGATGTCGCCGCCCTCATCGCGCACCTGCGCCCGACACTGGTGATCAGCTACGACAGCGGCGGAGGCTACGGCCACCCCGACCACGTGCGCATGCACGAGGCCGCGCTGGCGGCCGCCCGAGCCCACGGCACCCCGTTCGCCGAAATCGTGCACACCCCCGGCCTCGAAACCGAGTGGTTCGGCCTCGACGCGCACGTCGGAACCGTGACGGCGGCCTTGCGGTGCCACGCCAGCCAGCTCACCGTCCACGGTTCCGACATCGTGCACTCCGGAGGGCAGAGGGAGCCGATCACGACATCCGTCGGCTTGCGCCTGCTCTGAGTTAGTCGGTGTCGATGTTAGTCGGTGTCGATCGGCTAGTCGGTGTCGCTGGTGCGGCGTTGGGCGCGCTGCTCTGCGGGCGCCATCGCGTCACTCGTCAGGGTCCGTTCCGCGGCCAGTGCAACCGCCACCAGCACAACGGCGCTCACCAGGTGCAGGTAGTGGTCGGCCGTGTTCAGGGCGAGGACGTTCATCGTCGTGTCCACAATGAAGAACCCGACGATGCCGACGACGAGAAGCAGCGCACCGACCGTGCCGTTGGCGATCTTCGCCGCCATCACTCCGGCCAGTCCAGCGATCAGCAGGGCGGCACCCAGGATCAGGTGGGCCACGTTGAGCAGCGGGTTGACCTCGAAGACCCCGATGAGCAATTCGCCGGACGTCGTCATGAATCCGACGGTGCTGGTCACCGTGAAGCCCCACAGGCCGACCAGGATATAGACCGCTCCGAAGATGATCCCGAGGATGCGGTTCGGGGATTTAAACATGAGGTGCCTCCTATCAAAGTCACGATGGATTCGTGAATATTCCGAGGAACACCCCCAGCATTCTCTCGGTTTGCGCGCCCCGCAAGCCCCCTGGCGACGATGCGTCCCGGCCGCAATGCGGCCGGCGTCAGTACTCGTTGTGGGCTGTGCCGTTCCGGGCGGAATGCGCCGCCTTCAGCAGGGCCAGGTTCACAAGCTTGAACACCTCGATGCGCTCGGCACGTCGCTCTTCGTAGTCGGGATCCCGCCGATCGATGGCCAGCCGGATGAGCCGTGCGGACACTGCGTCACGGATCTCCGCGCTGGCGGCCTGTCGGGCATCCTCAACGATGCGGGCGACCTGGGCGTCATCGGCGGCCACGGCGTCCAGGGCGAGGGCGAGCTTCTTGTGCACACGGCGCCGAAGCGCGAATTGACTGATGTCGGCTCGCTCGTCTTCGGTGAGCAGGTGCACCCGCCCGGACCGGGCGAGCACCTTCCTGAGCCCGCGCACGCGTTTGCCGTACTCCTCGTTCTGGCGTGCGAGCACGTGCAGTTCGTGCTGCGCCGCCCGGGCATACCTGGCCGGATCGTAGTCGTTGTGCTCGCGCAGGGCACCGACGATGATGGCGTTCTTCACCGCCATGCGCACCGCGGAAATCGCGATGAGCAGGCCTTCGTCGACAATGCGTCTGACGGGCGGCGGGGCGGCTTTCGAATGTGTCATCGGCAGGTCTCACCCGATCCTACTGCGCCGACACGGTGGGATTCAGTCCGGGGCGGGGACCCTCGCCAGCCGTCGTTGGCGTCGGACCACCGCGATGAGCAGCACCAGGGCGACCGCCTGCGCCGGCACCGTGATCAGGCTCAACTGCGCCGCATCCGGGTAGAGCGCGCCCGCGAACGCGGCGCCCGCGAAGGCGCCGGCGCCCTGGAACACCGCGAACACCCCGTACGCGGTGCCGCGCCGAGGCGAGGGCACCAGATCGGCCACCAGCGCCTTCACCGTCGAGTCCTGGACGCCCATGGCCGCACCCCAGAGAACCACACCGAGCAGCGCCCCCGCCAGTGTCGGGGAGAGCGAGAGCGCCGGGACCCCCGCCACGAGGAACGGGACAACGAGCAGCACCGCTCCACCGATGTGGTCGTAGGCCCAGCCGCTGCCGAGGGCCGCCGCCGCGGCGGCGAGCGTACCGGCCGCGAACACCAGCGGCACAGCGGCGAGCTCGACCAGGTCCGAGTCGATGAGATGGAACGAGATGACGCCGAAGCCCACCAGCCCGAACATGATCAATCCGGTCGAGACGGAGAAGAGCAGGAAGGTGAGCGGCAGGCCGTCCTGCCCGGCGCTCCCGACGGGTGCCGCGGCCCCGCCACGCACCGTGGCCTCGGTTTCGTCCTCCCGCCCGGCAACCGCAGTCTCGTCGGAGACCTGTCCGGGCTCGTACACGCTCGGGTCCGGCACCCGGCTTCGCATCCACAACAACATTGCGAACGCGAGCACTGCGGGAATCGATAGCGCCGCGAACGCGGGCCAGAGGCTCCCGGTCGTGGCGATGAGAGCGGCGACGAGCAGTGGGCCGCCGAAAGCGCCGAGCTGGTCGAACAGCTTGTGCACGGCGAACCCGCGCCCGCGGCCGACGGCGCCGGCCGCGAAGCCGAGCAGGACCGTCTTGGCCGGGGTGCGCACAGCCTTGCCCGTGCGCTCGAGCAGGATGAGCGTGGCGGCCACCGAGAGCCCGATCGCGCCCAGGAACGGGGTGAACGCGAGGAGGGGCACACTCAGCCCGGTCACGGCGTATCCGACGATCGTGAAACCCCAGTATCGGCCGGTGCGATCGACCAGGGGGCCGGTGGCCAGCCGCAGGGTGTAACCGAGGGCCTCGGCCGCGCCGGTCACCAGGCCAACGACCAGGGCCGTGGCCCCGAGCTCGCCGAGCAACGGGCCGGCAACGGAGCGCGCGCCGTCGGCGACCACGTCGACCATGAGGCTGATCGCGCCGAATCCGACCACAACCTGCCAGGCCGTCCACTGCGGGGCTCCCGACTTCACTCGAGGCCTCCGTCCGCCCGGCAAAATGCGCATGCGCATCCTACTCCGGGCAATCATGCGACAGGGGCGGCGAGGCCGGTCGGCCTCGCCGCCCCTGTCGGCGGATCGTTCAGCGCTAGTCGCGGGTGATCTTCCAGATGCCGTCGGCCAGCTCCTTGTCGGGGTGCTGCACCGACACGAACAGCTCCTTCGGGTTCTTGCCGAAGTAGATGCCGGTGGTCTCGGCGTGCTCATCCTTCAGCGAGGCGAAGAGTTCGACGCTGTCGGCCGAGCCGTCCTTGTCCAGGTCCTTGCCGGCCCGGTAGACGTCGCTGAAATCGTTGTCCTCGACGATCCAGAGCGCACCGTCGGGGCCGGCGGCCAGGTTGTCGGGGCTGTTGAGCCCGGTCACGCCGGCTGCCTTGTTCTCGACCGGGACGTTGACGCCGGCCTGCACGAAGCTGCTCACGGTGAGCTTCTTCAGGTCGATCGCAACCACGCGGTCCTCGGACGTGTTCGCCACGTAGAGGGTCTGGCCGATGACCTGCACGTCCTCCGGGCGACCGAACTCGGTTGCGTTCGCGGCGTTCGACGCGGCATCCCCGTCGGTGCGGACCAGGTTCTGGTCGAGCGCGACCCACTCGAACGCGCCCACCTTGTCGGCAAACGTCGCAGAGTTCCACTTCTGGGCCGCATCCGTCAAGCCGGTGAGCTTGAGGGCGTACAGGCGGCCCTGCGAGAGGTCACCGCGGGTCGTGGGCACGAACTTGTAGATCGACCCGCCGTTGAGTTCGTCGATGACGAAAACCGAGCCGTCGGACGCGACACCGATGCCCTCGTGACGCAGGGCTCCGAGTTCGCCGCGCTCTTCGATTCGATCGACCTTGGTCGGGTCCTCCTTGTCGAGGAACACCTCGAAGACCCTGCCTCCCTCGGTCTCCTCGGTGACGAGAAGGCTGCCCCAGGGGGTCCAGACGATGCCGTCGAGACGGTTCCAGTCCGCGCGCTGGGCGATGACCTTCGATTTGCCGGTCGTGAGGTCGGTCACCCCGACCGCGCCGTTCGCGCTCACCTCGTAGGTGTTGAACAGGTAGCGGCCGGCCTCGGGTCCGGTCTCGTTCTGGGTGTTCATGTCGTGCAGGTCGTCGACGCCCGGGTAGACATCCAGCCCGGTCTCGTCGCTGACGAGGCTCTGGCTGTAGCCCTCCGGAACGACGTACGGCTCGGTCCAGTCGGAGCTCGCCTGGCCGTAGGCGGATCCGGCGATGGGGGTGAAATCGATTGGGCCGCTCGCGGCGAACGCTGCGGGGGCAGTGAAGCCGATGATGGCAACGGTCGCGAGGGCACTGACGGCAATCTTCTTGCGCAAGGCGCTACTCCTTTGAGAGGGGATGGATGCAACGCCCTCGAAGCTATTCGCGCAATCTGTCGTGCCGGGGTCGGTGGGCAGCCATCACGTGGCGCGGGAGTGAACACGAGGTGACCTGCGGCGAGCCTTGTACACCTCGAACCACGCCACCCCCGCGAAACCGGCGACGAGGGCGACCGCCCAGTCCCCGAGCCCGATCGGGCCGAGGTTGAAGGCGTCCCTGAGCGCCGGAACGAGCAACACCAGCGCCAGGAGCGCGCCGGCTCCCAGCAGAATCCACTTCACCGCCCGGTTGCGGCGCTCCCTGACGGTTCGCCAGATGGACAGGGTCCACGACCGGTTCACCAGGATGAGCGCCAGGTTGCCGATCACGAGGGTGGCGAAGGTCACCGAGCGCACGACGTCGTCGGGGCGGTCCCCGAGCACGGCCCACAGGTAGACGGCCAGCACCGCCAGGAGGGAGGTCACGCCCTGCACGGTGGCAATCGTGAGTACGCGCCGGCCGAACATGGGCTCGCCGAGGCCGCGCGGTTTCTGCTCCATCACCGCCGGGTCCGCCTGCTCCGCCTCGAACACCACCGAACAGGCCGGGTCGATGATCAGCTCGAGGAAGGCGATCAGCACCGGCAGGAGCACCAGTGGCCAGCCCTCGCCGGCGAAAACCGGAATCAGCGCCATGCCGATGATCGGAACATGCACGGCGATGATGTACGACATCGCCTTGCGCAGATTGTCGAAGATGCCGCGGCCCTGACGGATGCCTCCGGCGATCGAGGCGAAGTCGTCGTCGGTGATCACCAGCGCCGCTGACTCGCGGGCGACATCCGTGCCCCGGGCGCCCATCGCGATGCCGATGTCGGCTGCGCGCAAAGCCGGCGCGTCGTTCACCCCGTCACCGGTCATCCCGACGACCTCTCCGTTGGCCTTGAGCGCACGGATCAGCTGCAGCTTCTGCTCGGGGACCATCCGGGCGAACACGCTGACTGTGCGGATGCGACGGGCCAGCTCGGCCTCGTCCAGCTGCCGCAGCTCCGGCCCGGTGATGCAGCCCTGCGCGTGGTCCAGGCCGATCTCCCGCGCGATCGCCAGCGCCGTGCCCGGGTAGTCCCCCGTGATCATCACGGTGCGCACACCCGCAGCGGCGAGCTCCGCGACGGCCTCCGGCACGCCGGGTCGAACCGGGTCGTGCAGTCCGGCGAGGCCCAGGTATTCGAACTCGAAGTCGTGCTGCTGCACGGGGAGTTCGCTCGGGCCGCTGAAGCGGGCCCGGGCCACTGCGAGTACCCGCTGGCCGTTGGCCGCCGCAGCTTCGACCTGGTCGAGGAGCGCGGCCAGCCGCTCATCATCGAAGTGGCACAGGTCTGCGATGGCCTCGGGAGCGCCCTTCGCCGCGACCACGTACTCAGTGGGCCCGGCGTTGGTTTGCCCGGCATCGGTGCCGCCGGGCGCCCGCCACACGTGGGAGAGCGCCAGGAGGTTCTCGGTCAGCGGGTATTCCCGCACCAGGTCCCAGCCCGCGTGGGTGTGCGGGGTGTCGACGAGCACGGTTTCGGCCAGGTCCTGGAAGGCCCGATCCATCGGGTCGAAGGGGTCGATCGGCGAGGCGAGCTGGGCGAACTCCACGAGGGTGTGGAAGCGCTCGGGAAGGATCGGCCCGTCAAGCCGGTAAGCCGCCCCGTCCACGATCAGCTCGCGCACGGTCATGGTGTTCATGGTGAGCGTGCCGGTCTTGTCGACGCAGATGACCGTCGCCGAACCGAGGGTCTCGATCACGGCCGATCGGCGGGTGAGCACATGCTTCTTCGACATGCGCCAGGCGCCGACGGCCAGGAAGATCGTGAGCACGACCGGGAACTCCTCGGGAAGCATCGCCATGGCCGTCGCGATGCCGGCCAGCAGCCCTTCGAGCCAGTCGCCCCGGGTAAGACCGTAGATCACGGCGACGGCTGTCGCGGCGAGGAGCCCGATGACCGCGATGACCCGCACAAGCCGGTCGATCTCCCGCTGCAGCGGCGTGGGCTCCGTTTTGATCGTGCGCAGGGCCGTGCCGATGCGGCCCAACTCGGTGTTCGCCCCCGTTCCCAACACCTGCGCGACTGCACGCCCTTTCAGCACGAGCGTGCCCGAGAACACCCACGGGGTGGCGTCTCCGCCCGGCGCTCCCATCGCCGCGGCCGACGGGTCGGCGCCGAGGGCCGTCTTCCGCACCGGGACGGATTCGCCGGTGAGGGCGGATTCATTGACGGAGACGTTGACGCAGTCGAAAAGCACCGCATCGGCGGGAACCCGGTCGCCTTCAGAGAGCAGAACGAGGTCGCCGCGCACGACGTCGCGCCCGGCAATGCGCGTCTGCTCGCCGTCGCGGATGACCAGTGCACGCGGCGAGGAGAGGTCTCGCAGCGCCGCGAGAGCGTTCTCGGTCTTGCGCTCCTGATAGATGGAGATCGAGATCACGACGATGACGAACGACATCAGGATGACGCCGTCGAGCGGCTCGGCGAGGAGGAAGTTGATCGTGCCTGCGCCGAGCAGCAACAGCAGCATCGGCTGCCGGATCACCGCCCAGGCCTGCTGCACCAGGTTGCGCGGCCTGGCCGTGGGCAACTCGTTCGGGCCGTCGGCGGCCAGGCGCCGCTCGGCCTCAGTCGCGGTGAGCCCGAGCAGGGCGAGTGGCTGTGCCGGTCCGGTCATCGCCGCCACCCCTTCTTCGGCGCAGCGAACGAGTTGCCTGCCGTGCGCCCATCGTAGCCAGCCACGCGCACCGAGCTCAGGAATCCTGAGCTTCCTGTTCTCCACATCAGGCACTTGACCGGGTTATTCACTGGTTGAGCAACAGGCCTCATAATGTCGGTGGTTGCCCGTAATGTGACTGTCATGACAGCTTCGTTGATCGCCCAGCAGGAGGCCCGCGGTGTGCGTTTCGACGCCATCGCGGCCGCCGACCGGCAGATCGCGCAGGCGTTCGCGCGTCGCGCCGAACTGGTCGACGAGGCCCGCCGTTACGGCGCGGCCACCGCCGTTACGGCGCGGCCACCGCCGGGGACGCGCCCCGCGTTCCCGGGTCGCGCTGGGACGCCGCCACAGTGGCGGAACGCGAATTCGTCAGCGAACTGGCATGCACCCTCCGGGTGCCGCAGCGCACGGCCCAGACGCTGATTGCCGAAAGCCGCGCCCTCACCGAAGACCTGCCGGCCACCCGCGAAGCACTACAGAACGGAGAGATCACTTACCGTCACGCGCAGGTCCTGATCGGGCAGGCCTGGACGGTCCCCGACGAGGCCAAGGCGGCCTTCGAGGCGTCGCTGCTGCGCTCCGCGGGGCGGCTCACCGCGGCCAAGCTCAAGTACAACGCCCGGAAGCTGCGGGAGCGGCTGCACCCCGAGACGATCACCGCCCGGCACGAGCGATCCGTCGCGGACCGCGCGACGTACTTCCAGGCCGAAGCGGACGGGATGGCCTCACTCGTACTCTACGACAGCGTCGACCGGGTACAGTCCGCGTACGACCGGGTCACCACCGCGGCACTGAGCTTGCAGGGGCCCGACGAACCCCGCACGCTCACCCAGCTGCGAACGGATGTCCTCACCGACCTCCTGATCGACGGGGTCACCCCCTCCGGCCTCGGCAAGGGGATCCGCGCCACGGTCAACGTGACCGTCCCGGTCCTGACCCTGATGGGCCGCTCAGAGGAGGCCGGCCACCTCGAGGGCTACGGTCCGATCGATCCGGACACGGCACGGCGACTGGCCTCGGGAGCACCGAGCTTCACCCGGTTGCTCGTCCATCCGGAAACGGGGGTGGTGCTCTCGGTCGGCCGCACAAGCTACAAGGTCCCGAAAGATCTCAAACGCTGGCTCCGCATCCGAGACGAAACCTGTAGATTCCCCGGCTGCAACCGGGCCGCCGCCCACTCCGATCTCGACCATTCGCTCGACTGGCAGTTCCAGGGCAGAACGGCCCACGACAACCTCGCCCACCTCTGCCCCGGTTGCCACTCACTTAAGAGCGAGACCGGGTGGCGTCTGGAGCACCTGGGCGACGGACGGCTCGAATGGACCTCACCCACCGGACGCAGCTTCACCAGCGAACCAGGCACGGACCTGGCGACCGACCAGCCGAGGTAGCCTGCCATCTCCTTGCGAACAATGAACTTCGGGTCTAGACCGTGAGTCATAGGACAACGTTGACGACCATTGCCTGACATGTCCCTTGACAAGGTGTCCGGGAAAGGACCTCGTGATGCCGAGTCACCGGCCATCCAGTAGCCAGCTGCCAGGTTCCTGACGTGTTCGCGTCCGTGGATCCTGTGTGCACACGCCGTCCTTTCGATCCCCCTGCAATCGCAACCAGAGGAAGGAAAGATGATGTTGAAACGTAAGACGATCACAGCACGAGGCGTCGGAACCACCTTCGTTGCAGTCCTCGGCATCGTGGCGCTGGCCGCGTGTACAACGCCGAGCACGTCGCCCGGCCCGAGCGACACGGGCGGCGGGGGCGACGTTCCGGAGTTGAACGCGGAGTCGTTCACACCCGACTTCTCGGCCATGGAAGAGCTCAAGGGGCTTGCCTCAGAGGGCAAGGGCCTGATCGGCGTGCTGCTGCCCGACACGACGACCTCGGCGCGGTACGTGACGTTCGACGCCCCCTACCTGAAGCAGGCGTTTGAAGCCGCGGGGCTGGACTCCACCCAGTTCAAGATCGACAATGCGCAGGGCAGCGCGAGCACGATGCAGACGCAGGCCGAAGCCGACATCACGGCCGGGGCATCCGTTCTGCTCGTCGACGCGCTCGACTCCGGCTCGGGCGCAGCCATCGAGGCTGCCGCCACGGCCCGCGGCGTCAAGGTGATCGACTACGACCGCCTCGTCAAGGGCGGCGCAGAGGACCGCATCTATGTCAGCTTCGACAACGTCAAGGTCGGCCAGCTGATCGGTGAGGGCGAGGTGAGCTGCATTGAAGAATGGAAGGTTGAAAAGCCGAACATCCTGATCATGAACGGCGACCCGACCGATAACAACGCGAAGCTGTTCGCCGAGGGTTACAACGGCGTGCTGAAGCCCAAGTTCGACAGCGGCGACTACATCAAGGCCGGCGAGCCCGCCGGCACCTGGACGCCGTCAGTGGCGCAGACCACGTTCGCCCAGCAGTACACCGCCAACCCGAAGATCAACGCGGTCGTCACACCCAATGACGACAACGCCAACGCGGTGATCGCCTACCTGCAGAGCAAGAAGATCCCCGCGAAGACGTTCCCGACCACGGGGCAGGATGCGTCCCTGTCCGGTCTGCAGAACATCCTCAAGGGCTACCAATGCGGCACGGTGTACAAGCCGATCTACCTGGAGGCCCAGGCCGCAGCCGCCGCCGCGATCTACCTGCGGGCGGGCAAGGAAGTGCCTGAGGGTCTGGTGAACGGCACCACAACGGACGACACAGCGGGGACCGACGTGTCCTCGGTGCTTCTGACCCCGGTCTGGGTCACCGCCGAGAACATGGCCGACACCGTTGTCAAGGACGGAGCAGTGAGCGTGTCTGACCTGTGCATCGCACAGGTGAAGGATGCGTGCACGGAGGCCGGTATCAAATAGCACCCACCGGTGAACCCGGCCGCCCCCGGCTCTGACCCGGGAGCGGCCGGGCCACCGGCACGAACTGCTCGCCACACGAACTGCTCGCCACACGAACTGCTCACCAGAGGACAATCGTGATTGCTGACCTGCAGTCGCCTTCGGCGGAACCCGACCCACCGGGCTCCGGCCCGCTGCTGCGCCTCGCGAGCATCGACAAGAACTTCGGGCCGGTGCAGGCGCTGGCCGACGTCACCTTTGAGGTGCCGGCCGGGCTGGTGACCGCGATTGCCGGCGACAACGGCGCGGGCAAGTCGGTGCTGATCAAGTGCATCGCCGGCATCTACGCTCCCGATGACGGCGAGCTCCTCTGGGAGGGCAAGACCGTGCGGTTGAGCTCGCCGCACGAGGCCGCCGAACTGGGCATCGAGACGGTGTACCAGGATCTGGCCCTGTGCGACAACCTCGACATCGTGCAGAACATGTTCCTCGGCCGAGAGCGCCGGCGACACTTTCTGCTCGATGAGGAGAGCATGGAGATCGCGGCCCGCGAGACCCTCAGCAGCCTGGCCGTGACGAGCGTCCGGTCGATCAGGCAGCCCGTCGCGTCTCTCTCGGGTGGGCAGCGCCAGTCCGTGGCGATCGCGAAGTCGGTGCTGTGGAACTCGAAGCTCGTCATCATGGACGAGCCGACCGCTGCTCTCGGCGTCGCCCAGACCGAGGTCGTGCTCACCCTGATTCGCCAGCTCGCCGACCGTGGCCTCGCCGTCATCGTCATCTCACACAACATGAACGACGTCTTCCGGGTCGCCGATCGCATCGCCGTGCTCCGCCTCGGTCGGCTGGTTGAGGTCCAGCCCGCTGCGCAACTCGACCGGCAGATCGTGGTCGACCTGATGACCACAGGCGCGTCGGACCGGGTCCGGCCGGCAGCCGCACCGCGCGCGCAACCGGAGCATTCGATACCGGCCCCGTCGAAGACGGCTCCGGCGGCCGTCGGCCTTCCCCGGGAGGAGCCCACGACCGCAGCAGCCACTGCGGCCGGTCACAAGACCGCGCTCGCCCTGAATCCGAATATCGCCACGTCCTTGCCCGAATACGTCCGTGGGGCAATGTCCCGGGTTCGCGGCGGCGAAAGCGGTGTGCTGCCGGTACTCGGGGGCCTGCTGCTCATCTCCATCCTGTTCCAGTCCCTCAACCCGAACTTCCTGACCCCCGGCAACATGGTGAACCTGCTCATCCAGGGCTCCGTGTTCATGCTGCTGGCGATGGGCCAGGTCTTCGTGCTGCTGCTCGGCGAGATCGACCTGTCCATCGGCTATGTCGGCGGGGTGGGCGGCGTCATCATGGCCGAACTGCTTCGAGAGTCGATGGGCTGGCCGTGGTGGGCGGCGATCGCCGCCGGTTTGCTCACCTGCGCCGCGATCGGGGTGCTGCACGGAACGATCATCACCCGGCTCGGGCTGCCGTCGTTCGTCGTGACGCTCGCCGGGCAGCTCGGCTGGCTGGGCGTGATGCTGATGATCCTGGGCAGCGGCGGCGTCGTGACCATCAACGACGACGTCATCAACAACATCGCCAGCGGCAACCTCAGCCCGCTCACCAGCTGGATCGTGATGCTCGTCATCGCCGGTGTGTTCAGCGCATGGACCTGGCTGCGCGACGCCCGCCGGCGGAAGAGCGGACTGGTCGCACCGCCGGCCAGCGTCAGCGCCCTGAAGATCGCGGCCGCGCTCGCCGCCGGTGTGGCCATCGTGCTGCTCTGCAACACCAACCGCGGCACGCTGGTCGAAATTCGCGGCGTTCCCTGGGTGCTGCTCGTGGTCCTCGGTGTGCTCGCGGCCTGGACGCTGCTGCTCGGCCGCACCCGGTTCGGCCGCTACGTCTACGCCATCGGCGGCAATGCCGAGGCCGCTCGTCGCGGCGGAGTGAACCTGGCACGCATCCGCACACTCGCCTTCATGCTCGCCTCGTTCACCGCCGGTATCGCCGGCATCGTTTATGCGTCCCGGCTGCGCTCGGTGTCAACCTCGTACGACGGCGGCACGCTGGTGCTCTACGCGGTGGCGGCAGCCGTCATCGGCGGCACCAGCCTCTTTGGGGGGCGAGGCAAGGTGCTGCACGGCGTGCTGGGCGGGCTGGTGATCGCGGCGATCGACAACGGCATGGGCCTGCAGGGCTACAGCGCGCCGGCCAAGTACGTGGTCACCGCCCTGGTGCTCGTCGCCGCGGTGACGATCGACGCGGTCGCCCGCCGCGGCCGAGGCCGAACCTGAACAGGCCCGCGAACACCCGACCCGCTAGTGAGCGGGCCGGGCAGTCCGGTTAGTACCAGCCCACCGATTCGGAGTGGTCCCAGGCGGCACAGGGTGTGCCGTAGCGGTCCGCGATGTATCCCAGGCCCCAGGTGATCTGCGTGGCGGCGCTGGTCTGCCAGTCGGAGCCGGCGGTGGCCATCTTGCTGCCCGGCAGCGCCTGCGGGATACCCGTGGCTCCGCTCGAGGAGTTATAGGCATTCACATCCCAGCCGGACTCCCTGTCCCAGAGAGGCACGAGGCAGCCGAACTGGTCGGCACCCCAGCCATATTTGGAGGCCATCAGGTCTCGGGCGATGGCCTGCGCGCCGCTGGGATTGGTCGGAGCGGACGGGCGAGACGTGGAGGCAGCCGGTGCTGCGGGAACGGCTTCGGCCGCTTTCGCCGCGGCCGCCTGTGCTGCGGCCGCTTCTGCGGCGGCTTTCGCGGCCGCTTCGGCAGCGGATTTCTGCGCGGCCGTGCGGTCGACCACGGCCGTCGCGGCCGTCAGCGTCGCGGTTTCGGCTTTGGTGTTGTCGACGAGCTCGAAGATCTGCTCCGGGTAGAGCTTCGGGAAGTAGGCGAGCGAGGCGACGGACGCGGTCAGCGCCGTGGCATCCGACTTGCCCTTCGCCGCGGTCATCGCGCTCTTGGCAATGGTCAGCGTGGCGGTGGCGCTCTTCTCGGCGTGGGCACGCAGCACGCCGTCATAGGAATCCAGCTGCTCGGCGTGGGACCCGGTGCTTGCCGCGAGGGCCGCCGTGGCGGCGATGCTCTCGCTTTGCGCCGCAAGCGCGGGCTGCAGCACGAGGCCGTTTCCGACGAGTGCGCCGACGGCGATGATGGCGCCGGCCAGCACGGTGCCGCGGCGGGTGCGGCGGAGGCGGGTGCTCCTGCGATTTTTGCGGGTTTTGCGGGTTTCGGTGACGCTGGCGGACTTTCGGGCAGACCAAGGAAATGAGTTTTGCATGACTTTCACAGAGCGAACCGGCTCGTGCTCGGGTGGCCAGGCGGTTCTTGTTAGACGATCCACGGGCGGGGCTCCGCGCGGGCGAAGTTCCAATTATGCAAAGCGTTTCTGCACGTGTCCCCCTGTTTTTCTGTGAATGTCCTCCCAAAACGCGGGCATCGCGGGCAACCGTCACGTTCGACTTCGGTCGCGCGAACCCGCTGCACCCGGCCGGTCTGCGGGAGCGCACGGCGCGGCGATGCCTATGCTGGAAGGGATATGAGGCTCTTCCTGATCCGCCACGGCCAGACTCCAGCCAACGTTCTCGGCCAGCTGGACACGGCGCACCCGGGCCCCGGCCTGACCGAGCTTGGGGCGCGCCAGGCGGCCGTGATTCCGGATGTCCTTCGCGAGGAGCCGATCGACGCCATCTTCGCGTCGACGCTCCAGCGCACGCAGCTCACCGCGAAGCCGCTGGCGACCGACCGGCGCCTCGAGGTTCGGGTGGCCGACGGACTGCACGAGATCGAAGCCGGTGCCCTCGAGGGCCTCAGCGACCGGGCATCCGTTCGCACCTACATGGAAACGGTCTTCGCGTGGGGCGCCGGCAATCTCGACGCCAGGATGCCCGGCGCCCTGGACGGGCACGCCTTCTTCGCTCGGTTCGACGCCGACATCGCCAGCGCGGCATCCGACGCCCGGACCGCGGCCGTCTTCTTCCACGGGGCTGCGATCCGCGTCTGGACGGCGGCCCGCGCCCAGAACATGCCGCCGATGTTCGCCGGAACGAACGACCTCGTCAACACGGGAGTGGTGGAGCTGACCGGCTCGCCGCAGGCGGGCTGGACGCTCGTCGCCTGGGCCGGCCGCCAGGTGGATCCTATTCTTCGGTGAGCCGGGATACCCGCAGGGTGACGATCTGGAAGGCGCGGAGGACGAGTCGCACGTCGGCGCCCGCTGCCGCCCTTACCGCAACCGGAGCGACCGGCCGCTCAAGCAGGTCGGTCTCGACGATCCGCGTCGCCGGGAAACCGAGGCTGACGCTGCCCTCGGCCCGGGCTCCGCGCGCTTCGTACAGTCGCACGATGACGTCGCCGGACCTGTCCTCCGCGAGTTTGACCGCCTCGACCACAATCGAGGGGCAATCGCTCACCACGACGGGTGCCACGGACGTTCCGCTCACGTCGCGGAGCGGAAGGTTGATGCGGTAGCCCTGCTCGGCCGCGCCGAGCACGTCGGGCGTCATGCTGATCGACGTGCGCAGCACGTGCACCCCCTGGTCTGCGGCGGGGTCGGGGAACGTCGGCGCGCGCAGCAGGGACTCGCGCACCGTCGTCGTGGTGCCGCCGCCGGTGCTGCTCCGGCTGATGTCGTGACCGTACGTGGAGTCGTTGGCGACGGCCACTCCGAAGCCGGGCTCCCCCACGAACACCCACCGGTGGGCGCAGGTCTCGAAGCGGGCCGCATCCCACGACGTGTTCTCATGGGTCGGCCGGTAAATGTGGCCGAACTGGATTTCGGAGGCTGCCCGGTCGGCGTGCACATCCAGCGGAAAGGCCAGCTTCAGGAACTTCTGCCGTTCGTGCCAGTCCACCGTGGTGACGATCTCGAGCGCGGTCTGGTCTCCGGCCAGGGTCAGTTCCTGGGACACGGTCGAGGACCCGAAGTGGCGACTGACGCGCACGGTCGCGTGTCCAGCGTGCCCCGACACCAGTTCCACCGAGTCGGCCTCCAGCAGATCGACGCCGTTGCGCTGGTAGTGATCGTCGATGTCCCACGCGTCCCACTGCGTCGGCGTGTCCCTGAAGAGCTGGAGAACGTTGCCGGGCTTTCCCTCCGGCACAGCCTCCCTCCCGGTCCCGAGGTCCACGAGGGACACGAGCAGTCCGCGGGCGTCGATCGCCACCCGGATCGCGTCGTTCTCGAGCACGAACCCGCCGTCCCGGGCGTCGACGCGAACTCCCCCGGATGTTCCGCGCGGGCCGGCCGACAGGGCGGCCACCCCGCACACCGGGAACGGCGACGCGTTGAAGCTGACCGGCATGGCGCCGATGGACCCCGGCGCATCCGGGCCTGCGGCATTCTGGCGGTTCAATGCGGCGAGCGCCCGGGAAATCAGGTCTTCCAGCTCCACCCGCACGCCGGCGTACGCGGCCTCGGCCTCCTGGTGCACCCAGGCGATGGAACTGCCGGGGAGGATGTCGTGGAACTGGTTCACCAGCACGGTGCGCCAGGCAGCCTCGAGCCGATCGTAGGGGTAGACAGCCCCCGTGCGCAGGGTCGCCGTCGTCGCCCACAGCTCGGCCTCCCGCAGCAGGTGCTCGCTCCGCCGGTTGCCGGCCTTCGTGTTGGCCTGCGAGGTGTACGTGCCGCGGTGGAATTCGAGGTAGAGCTCGCCGGACCACACCGGCGGGGCCTGGTAGCTCGCTTGCGCCTCTTCGAAGAACGCCCGCGGCGTGGCCATCCGCACGGTGGGCGAACCCTCCAATGACTTCGTTCGCTCGGCGGCCGCGAGCATCTCGCGTGTCGGTCCTCCCCCGCCGTCGCCATAGCCGAACGGCACCAGAGACAGGTTCGAGGCGCCCTTCTCGGCGTACTGGCGTTGCGCCCGGGCAAGGTCCTGACCGGAGAGCACCGAGTTGTACGTGTCGACCGGCGGGAAGTGGGTGAAGACGCGGGTGCCGTCGATGCCTTCCCAGTAGAACGTGTGGTGGGGCATCGTGTTGGTTTCGTTCCAGCTGATCTTCTGCGTCAGGAAGTACTTCGACCCGGCGGCGGCAACGATCTGAGGGAATGCTGCCGTGTACCCGAACGAGTCCGGCAGCCACACCTCCAGCGGTTCGATGCCGAACTCGCGCAGGAAGAACGCCTTGCCGGCGATCAGCTGGCGGGCGAGCGCCTCGCCGCCGGGCATGTTGGTGTCCGATTCCACCCACATGCCGCCGACCGGCACGAATCGGCCCTCGATCACCCGCTCGCGGATGCGCTCGAACAGTTGGGGGTAGTGCTCCTTCATCCAGGCGTACTGCTGCGCGGAGGAACACGCGAAAATGAATTCCGGGTTCTCGTCCATGAGCGCAAGCACGTTCGAGAAGGTGCGGGCGCACTTGCGAATGGTCTCCCGCACCGGCCAGAGCCAGGCCGAGTCGATGTGAGCGTGCCCGACGGCGACGATCCGATGGGCGCTCGCGTAGGCGGGCTGGGCGAGCACCGGGGCCAGGATGGCGCGGCCGAGGCCTGCCGTGCCGCTCACGTCGTCCGGGTCCATCCGGTCGGTCACCGTCTCGAGCGCCCGGAGGATGTCCGCGGTGCGGGGAAGGTCGGCGCTTAGCTCCTCCATCAGGCCGAACAACGTCCAGATGTCCTGTTGGAGGTGCCAGACCCGGGTGTCGAGCAGGGCAGCATCCATGCGGCGCAGCCGGTAGATCGGCGCTGTCCCCGCCGTGGCCTTATCGCCAACGGGAGTGGGCCGGAACTTCCAGTTGCTGCCGACATCCGGGTTGGAAGCGGCTTCCACATACACGTCCACGACACCGCCCGGGCCGAGCGGCAGCGGTACGTAGCTGTTGCAGGGCTCGATCGCCTTCAGGATGCTCCCCGCCGGGTCGAAGACCAGCCCCTCGGCCTGGAACCCGGGCTGGCCGGAGAGGAACCCGAGGTCGACGAGCAGCTCCGTGCGGGTGTCGAGGCCGCCCCATCGGGACCATTCCTCGGGAACCGTGCCCGTGACGTGGAACCAGGTCGTGCCCCACGGATTCCCCCACCTTCGCCCCACCGCGAACGGCGTGAACGCCTGGTGCCGGGCCTCCGCGAAGGGCACCGGCTCATCCGGCACTTCCCAGGCCGACACCACGAGGGGTGCGGACGCGCGGTAGACGGCGGGAGCCACCCGCTCACTGACAAAGCGACGGATGCGGGCCCGGATGAGGGTCGAGTTGTCGTGCACGGCGGGCTCCTTGCGATGGGACTCCGTGTGGCGGGTGTCAGGCCCCAATGAACACGAAGATGAACCCGACCGCAAGACCCTGCCCATTCGACACGGGGCGGCCTCGCAGCGCATGCTGGGGAGCATGCAATACACATCCCTCGGCCGCTCCGGCCTGAACGTCTCCCGACTGTGCCTCGGCACCATGAACTTCGGTGGCTGGGCCCCGGAACCCGACGCGCACGCCATCATGGACGCCGCCCACGGTTACGGCATCAACTACTTCGACACGGCCAACGTCTACGGCGACAGCGCCGGCAAGGGCGGCACGGAGACCATCATCGGCAATTGGTTCGCCCAGGGTGGTCAGCGCCGCGAACGCACGGTGCTCGCGACCAAGCTGTACGGAACGATGACCGACTGGCCCAACGACGGCAGGCTGTCCGCGCTCAACATCCGCCGGGCCCTCGACGCCAGCCTGACCAGGCTCCAGACCGACTACATCGACGTCTACCAGTTCCACCACATCGACCGGGAGACGCCGTGGGATGAGATCTGGCAGGCCATGGAAACGGCCGTCGCGCAGGGCAAGATCCTCTACGCCGGAAGCAGTAACTTCGCCGGCTGGCACATTGCCACCGCCCAGGAGGAGGCCCGGCGTCGCAACTTCACCGGGCTGGTCAGTGAGCAGTCGATCTACAACCTGCTGACCCGCGACATCGAGCTGGAGGTCATCCCCGCCGCGGTGAGCAACGGGCTCGGCATCATCCCCTGGTCGCCGTTGAACGGCGGACTGCTCGGCGGTGTCCTCCGCAAGGAAGGCGAGGGCAAGCGCCGCCTGGAAGGCAAGGTGGCAGAGGCTCTCGCGACCCACCGCGACGCGATCGAGACGTACGAGAGCTTCGCCGAGGAACTCGGCCACCCGCCCGGCGACGTCGCACTGGCCTGGCTGCTCCACCAGCCGGCCGTCACCGCACCGATCGTGGGGCCACGCACGACCGATCAGTTGGCCGCTGCCGTGCGATCGCTGGACGTCACCCTCGACGCGGATGCCCTCGGCCGCCTCGACGAGATCTTCCCCGGCCGAAAGACCGCGCCCGAGCACTACGCCTGGTAGCCGTTCACGGTGAGTTGCGGAGAAAGTACCCTCAATTCCGAAACGAAGGTACTTTGTCCGCGACTCAGTGCCCGAGGCGACTCAGCCCCGAGGTGGCTTCGGCCGCACGAGTGCGTGGCTCTCGCGCAGTAGTTGCTCGACCAGCTCGTCCGGGGGCGCGCCCTCGCCCTCGCCGCCCAGCACGATCGTGATCCAGTGCTTCTTGTTGAGGTGGTAGCCGGGCGTGATCTGCCCGGGGAACTCCTCCCGGAGCGCACGGCTGTCCTCCGGGTCGCATTTCAGCGAGACGGTGAGCGGCTCCGCGGCCAGGGCGGTGAGGGCGAAGATCTTGCCGTTACCGCTCGTCTTGAACACGCTCGCTTCCTCGCCGAACGGGAACGTTTCGATCGCCTGCGGCAGGCTCAGGCAGAACTCGACGAGGGCATCCGGGGTCATGGAGTCGAGCCTGGCTGGTCGCGCCGGCTGTCGCGCGGGTCAGGTCGAGAGGGCGGGCGCAGCCGGCCGGCGCCGGGCACGAAGCGGCCGACGCGAGCCCCGTAGTCGCGATAATCCGGATGCTCGGCCACGAGCATCCGCTCCTCCCACCGCGTCTTGGCCGCCAGCAGCAGCACGAGGGCAAGCCAGGCCAGGATGTGCCACACCGACGCGCCGAACAGCGCGAGGCCGAGCCCGCCGGTCATCAGCCCCGTGTAGATCGGATTCCGGATGCGGCCGTACACACCGCTGGTGACCAGCAGGGCGTGCTCCCTGGGGATCGGACTGGCCGTCAACGCCGGCCCCAGGCCCCTCAGCCCCAGGACGGCGAGGATCGCACCGGCGAGGCCGAGCACGATCGCGGCGGCGAGGACGCCGGCGTTGACGCTCCACAGCGACCCGTGGGGCAGGAGGACGAGCGCGGCGAGCAGCAGGAGCTGCACCGACACCAGGCCGATCGCGAGTGCACGTTTCATGGCTCGAGGCTATGCCTCCGGGACCAATCCGGTGCGGAGGCTCACGCCGGCGAGCAGGAACCAGATCGGCAGGGACACCCAACCGAGCAAACCTAAGGCGACGCCGAGGGTCCAGAACGGGGACTCGGTGCCGGGCTGCAGGAGAAGTCCGATCGCGATGATGGTCAGTCCGCCGAGCAGTGCGGCTCCCGCCGCGATCGCGAAAGTGCCGAGCCCGCGCGGATACCCGTCGATGCGCCCCAGCAGCCGATTGGCGAGGATCAGCCAGAGCGCCTGCACAGTGAGGGCGACGATCGACAGGGTCGCGGCACTGGCGAAGTCGATGGCGTCGAACAGGAGGAGGGTCGATCCGAGCGTGCCCGTAGTGCACGCGAGCAGCACGACGCGCCACCACAACGGCGACTCCAGCAGGCGTGCGAATCGCCACAATACCGGAAGGATCAGCAGGTTGAACTCGGCCGCGGTCAGCTCGCTGATCTGCCTGAACACGCGCGGACCGGCCGTGTCCGCTTCACGGGCGTAGACCAGGCCCAGGGCGATGACACAGCCCAGCCCAGCCCGACGGTCCCGGCAGCGAAGGCGAAGAACGCCACCCTCCGGTCGGTCAGTCCGGCCGCCGTCACTGGGGAATCCGGCTTGACCGTCATGGCGCCGAGGATACCCCGCTTCGGGTCGGCGTGACCGGGAGATCCGCGCGTCAGCGGCCCTCTGCTGCGAGGACCGTGATCAAGCGTTCCAGGCGCACGATGCCGGTGAAACGGCCGGCATTGTCGGTGGCGAGGAGCGGCTCGAAGCGGACGCCCGGATCGCGCGTCATCGCCCGGCCGAGGGCATCCGTCACCGGGGTCTCGAGGTTGACCCGCAGGCCGGGGCTGACCACCCCGAGATGCGACGCGTCGGCCTCGAGCACGGCAAGGGGGCGGCTGTGCTCGTCGAGCAACACGACGGCGCGGAGTTTGGGGTCGGACACGAAGGCAGCCGACGCATCGGACACGCTCGTGGCCGTGGGCACGATCTCGAGGAAGTCGCGGATGACGCGGGTCTTGCCCGGCACTACTCGCGTCGCCAGGCGAATCGCCACATCCTCGTCGATCCCCACCCAGGCCGGGGCCGGCCTGGCCAGGCAGTATCCCTGCACAAGGGGAATGCCGAGCGCGACCAGCGTGTCGAGTTCCTCGAGCCGCTCGACTCCTTCGGCCAGCAGCCACGCATCGACGCGGCCGGCGAACGTTCCCAGCATCTCGACGAGGGCGCGTTTGGCCTCGTCCCGGTCGACGTCCTGCACGATCGCGCGGTCCAGCTTGATCAGCGAGGGCCGGAGGGAGAGCAGGTGTCGCAGCCCGGCGTATCCGGCGCCGGCGTCGTCGACAGCGATCAGGGCGCCGGCTGAGCGCAGGAGGTCGAGGTCGGGTTCGAGGGCCAGGTACGACTCGATCGGCGCCTGCTCGGTCAGCTCGACGATGAGTCCGCCGAGGTCACCCTCGTCGCGCCAGACGCTGCGCTCACTCTCACGGGGCAGCAGATCCGGCGACACGTTGACCGTGAGGAAGCAGTTCGTCGGCATCGTCGGGCGCGCCCGCAACGCGGTGCGCAGGGCCATGACTTCCAGGTCTTCGGCCATACCGTGCGTCCGAGCCGCCCGGAACCAGGTCTCGGGGTTGCGCTCGGAGTAGCCGGAGAACCGGGTCAGGGCCTCGTAGCCGACGACCGAGCCCCGAGCCGTGTCGACGATCGGCTGGTAGAGCGTCGAGATGCCCTCACCGCGGCAGGCAGCAGCCAGCATCTCGGCCCAGTCGGGCCGGGCGGATCCCACGCCGGCGTCCGGATGTCCCGCCGACACTAGACGACCGGTGCGATTGCCGCCCGCACGGCCTGGGCCATCGTCGATGACACCTCGACCAGGCCGTGAGTCGAGGCAGCATGCGCTGCGACCTGGAACATGATCTCGTCCTCGGTGGTGCACACCCAGCGAGCTTCACAACCGGGCACGACATCTCAGCACGCAAATGACTTCATAGCTCCCGGCACTAGGGCGTGTCTCCTAATTCGTGTAACCAGATGGTGATGGCACGGAGGACGACGCCTCCGCGGTAGGTGAGGGCGAGTTTGTCGTAGCGAGTGGCGAGGCCGCGCCACTGCTTGAACGTGTTGAATGAGCGTTCGACGACGTTGCGACGCTTGTACGCCTCCTTGTCTAGGCCGATGGTCCGGCCGCCGTTTCGGCCGCGTCGTTTCCGGTTCGCGACTTGGTCGGAGCGTTCCGGGATCACGGCTTGGATGCCGCGGGTGCGCAGCAACTCCCGGTTCGCCTTGGACGAATACGCCTTGTCGCCCAGCATCCGGTTGGGCCGGGTCCGTGCCCTGCCCGGCCCGATTCGGGCCACGCGGAGTGAATCCATGAGTTCCGGGAACATCGG